>NC_022576.1:0-1495920 GCF_000477435.1 Candidatus Symbiobacter mobilis CR | reverse complement strand
CTGTTTGATGCGCAAGGGGTCGCCGACCAGCACTGGGGGCAGGGCTGGCGAGATGTCGAAAACCAGTTCCACCCCTCTGTCCGCCGCAGCAAGGCCGAAAAGGTCCGCAGCGTCTTCGAGTAGCTCGGCCATGGGGAATTCGACCTTTTCGAGATCGAGTTTTCCGGCTTCGATCTTGGAGTAGTCGAGGATGTCGTTGAGGATCCCCAACAACGAACGCGCCGAGTTGCGCAACTTGCTCAAGTAGTCGCTCTGGCGGGTGTCGAGGCGGGTGTCGAACAGCAATTCGGTCAGCCCCATCACTGCGTTCATCGGGGTACGGATTTCGTGGCTCATGTTTGCCAGGAATTCCGATTTGGATCGACTTGCCGCTTCGGCTTTATCCCGGGCCATCATCAGCGCCTGCATCGTCTGCTTTTGTTGCGAGATGTCGTCGATCGCGCCAACGAGGCCCCGTTCCTTGCCGCTGGCATCGGCCAGTTTTCTGCCGGAGATACGGCCCCAGAACTGGGTGCTGTCGCTACGCCAATACATCCGTTCGATGGGTGTGCCTTCGCTTTGCAGCAACGCATGCATTTCGTCGCGTTCCACCCCGCGCGTGGCAGGGTGTACCAGGGAGCCGTACTCGGTGCCGACCAACATGCGCAGCGGTATTCCAAACATGTCTTCCATGCGACGGTTTGCGTGCGTGATGGTGCCTCGCTGGTCGACGAGGAAGATGCCTACGCTGACCGTGTCAAAGATCTTCGTGAGCAGCTCTTCTCGCTCGGCCAGGCTAGCGTTCGCCAGCGCCAGCGCTTGCTCTGCTGCCCTGCGTAGCGTTACGTCATGGATGATGGAAAACAGCATCGGAACCCCATGCACGGGAATGGGGGTGACGTAAGCATCGACGTCCCGAATATCGCCGCTGGCCAACCGGTGGCGGAAGTGGAAATGGCTGGTCTGTTCCCGTGCGGCGCGTTCCCGTGCGTTGGTGACCTCCTGCTGGGGCAGGGTATTGATGGCATCGATCGACATCGATGTCAGGGTGGGTGCGTCGTAGCCGTAGAAAGTCATCGCAGCCTGGTTGGCGCGGACGATGCGGCCCGTGGTCGGTTCGATCAGCAACATGACTGAGTGACTGCGCTCGAACAGTTGCCGGAACTGGGCTTCGCTTTCCGCGAGCTGCAATTCGGCTTTCTTTTGCGCGGTAATGTCGCGAATCGACCCGACCATGCGGATGGGGTGGCCGTCTGGGTCGAACGTTGCGATGCCATGCGCGTGGATCCACAGGAAGTCGCCCGATTTGTGGCGCAGGCGGTATTCGTCCTCGTAGGGGGAGGGATCGAGCAAATGCGCCTCGATGGTCGCCATGGCCGATGCTTGATCGTCGGGATGCAGGCGGGTATGCCAGGCTTCCCAGGTGGAGGGGAGTTCTTCGTCCTGGAACCCCAAAATCTCCTTGAATCGTGGGGCCATATAGAAGGATTGGGTATGGAGGTTCCAGTCCCAGATACCGTCGTTGCTGCCGCGCACGGCCAAGTCGTAGCGTTCTTCGCTGTCCCGCAACGCTTGTTCCGCCATGCGTTGGTCGTGGATGTCCGCGTTCATTCCGACCCAGGACAACACCGTGCCGCTGTCATCAAGGATAGGAACGCCGCGCGCAAGATTCCAGCGCCACTGCCCCGACACATGGCGCAGCCGGTACACATTGGTCACCGTGGTTCCTGCGGCCAGGGCCTTGCGCCACCTTTCCATGACCTCTGTCCGATCGTCGGGGTGGATGGCGCTGACGTAGCCGTAGCCCTGCCACTGCTCCAAATTCTGGCCGGTGTAAGCGCGCCAGCTTGGGGAATCGTCCATGACGGCTCCCGTGGGGTCGCAGCTCCAGACGATTTGGGCGGTGGCCTCAATCAGGGCGCGGTACCGTCGTTCACTGGCTTGGAGTGCTTCCGTGGCCAGCTTGCGTTCGGTGATGTCTTGGATTTGTGAGATGAAGTGGCGGGGCTTTCCCGCTGCATCGCGCACCAGCGACACATTCAGTTGTACCCAAACGGTGCGCCCATCCTTGTGCAGATAGCGTTTGTCGCTTTGGAAGGTGGCGATTTTCCCAGCCAGCATGTGGCGGGCGCGATCCAGGCTGGCTTCCAAGTCATCGGGGTGGGTGATGCGCTGGTAGTCGGTCACCAGCAAGTCTGCTTCGCTGTACCCGACGATCTTGCACAGTGCCGGGTTGACATCCAGCCACCGCCCATCCGGCGCGACGATGGCCATGCCGATGGGGGCATGGAACATCGCAAGGTGGAATTTCTCTTCGCTTTCGCGCAGCGCCACTTCCGCTTGTTTGCGTGGCGTGATGTCTTCGTAGAGCGCGACGATCTCCCCGCTGCTGAGGCGGTAGACGAAGTTATCCCGCCAGCCGGCGATGCGGTTGTCTTGGTAAAACCCGATGGGAAAGTGTTCCGGGGTGCCAGTGCGCCAAACACGGCGAAATATGTCAAGCAGGCCGAAGTCATGGATTCCGGGAAAGGCTTGGGTGACCCGCTTGCCAATGAGGGTTGCGCGATCGAGGTTTTCGTAGCGCTCGACAGCCTTGTTGACCTCGCGGAAGACGAAGTCGGCACCATCGTCCACGGCTTCATAAATCACTGCGCCGAGGTTCATGTTCTCGAAAAGACAGCGCAGGCGCTCTTCCCGGTCGCGCAGGGTTTCTTCGATGAGCACTTGGTCGGTGATGTCCTGCACCAGACCGATGCTTTCGATGGGTTCACCGTCGGGGCCAAAGTGCAGCTCGGCCCACTCGCGTACCCACCGGATGTGTCCATCGACGACGATGCGGTGGCGGATATCGAAAGGTGCTCCGTGCAAGGCTGCCTGCCAAGCATCAAGCACTGGCTGCCGGTCATCGGGATGCAAGAGCTTGATCGATGCGTCCAACGACAGGGGAGTGCCGGGCGCGATGCCGAAAATCTGGTACGTCTGGTCAGACCATGTCAGCATTCCCGAAGGTACGTCCAGGTACCAGGTCCCCATCCCGGGCATATCGGGTGTCCTGCCAGGATCGGTACCGAGGATACGGCGCCGCAGCGTAAGGAGGGTCTGTTCCTGTTGCGCCAGTTGCTGGAACAGCAGCACCGCCGGGCTGCGTACCTCAGACATGACGAGAGCCAGAAAGGCAAGCACGACGCTGCAAAGTTGGAAGGTATGCCCCAGCGCATCGAAGAAATCGTGGGTAACGTCCTTGTGCAGGGCAAAGACCTCGGCAGCTATGGCAGAGAGGATGGCCCACACCAGCAGCCACGATACGGTAGGGGAATAGGTGTGGCGGATGCGCTGGAGCAAGAGCAGACCGCCTGCGAGCAAAGCCAGGGTGAGGTATCCGCCGTACAGCATGAATGCCGCAGGGGGTGCAAAACCCGCCCCGATGACCACAATGGCAGCCAGACCACATAGGCCAAATCCAGCGATGACGTGCAGAAAATGCATCGGGCGCAGCGCCCACAATGGGGCCAGCAGCCACGCCAAGGCGCCGATCCACCGAGAGGCAAGCCAGTACAGCGTGGTGGAGGTGGCGTTGCTACTCGGCAGGTATCCACCGGAAGCAAGGGTGTGCAGCAAGTCCAGCAGCCCCACCGTTGCCCAGGCCCCGCCGAGTACGACGAAATAGTTGGTGCGCCGCCGTTGCAAGCTGGCCCACGTCAGCAGGAAGATGGCCACCCCGAACGAGAGGGACACCAGCTCGCAAGCCGTATGTAACTGCAGGGCATGCATCCAGGATGCCGTAGCGAGCAGTACCCCTGCGGCGGTCAGCAAAACGACCACGCGGGCGATGGTGGTTCGCAGAGGCGCTGGGAGGGGGGATAAGGCTTGCATGGCTGCTCCGAGTGCGGTGCGGCGGCGGGGATGAGCAAGGTATGGGAATGCGCAGGCTAGGGTAGACCCCAAGCGCAGTGTGCGGGGGTACCAGCGTGCATAGCACATCCCCACTCTACGCCAAGAAATTCCATTGCGGATTGTGCTGCCGACGGGAAGTTGGTCGGAAAGTAGGGTGTGGAGCTGATGCTTATGGGGGGGCGTGGGGGACTCCAGATGTATCCGTCTGGGTGGGAGAATGGCCGATATGCAAGTCTCTGTCATCACCTGCACGTACAACAGTGAGCCGTTTTTGGCAGACTCGATTGCTTCCGTGCTTGCTCAAACCTATCCAGATATCGACTACCTCTTCGTCGATGGGGGTTCCACAGACGGGACGTTGCAGCGCATTGCTGCCATCGAACGGCCTGTACGTGTCGTGCATGAGGTGCGTGGGGGGATCTCGCACGCAATGAATGTCGGGTTGTCGGAAGCTACAGGGGATGTCATCGCATACCTGCACTCGGATGATTTTTATCTCGATGGCGCTGTGCTGGCCAAGGTGGTGCGCGCCATGGAACAACACGACGTAGGCTGGTGTTATGGGAGGATCGAATCCCTGCGTGAGCAGAAACGGATGCCTGAAAATTTTGTTGCTCCTCGTTATTCGGCACAGTGTTTATTGCGAGGCAACTTCATTCCTCACCCCGCAGCTTTCGTGCGGCGGGACTGGCTGGAGCGGGTAGGGGGCTTTGAGGAAAACCTGCGGTACGCGATGGACTACGACCTGTGGTTGAAATTGGCTCGACTGGGGGCGCCATACGAGTTGGATGAGCCACTGACGGTTTTTCGGGTTCACCCAGGCAGCCTGTCGTCGGCCAACCGTCTTGCTGCCTTGCGGGAAGACTTGGAGGTTCGGCTTGCACACTGCGGCCGACGGCCCTGGCTGTGGCTGGAATCGTGGCTGCGCTATGGGGTGCGGCGGCACCGCATGATCCGTCAGGGTCTGTGATGCACATCTCCCTGGTTCTGGCCACGGTGCATCGCCGCGATGACGTGGTGCGTATGCTGGATTCGCTCGTGCAGCAGACGGAAAAGGGTTTCGATGTCATCCTCGTCGATCAAAACCCTGATGACCGTTTGTCCAGCGTCGTCGAACGCGCCGTGGCGCAAGGGTTGACCATCCAGCATGTGCGTATGACGGTTGCCAACCTCTCGCAGGCACGGAATCTTGGGTTGCGCCATGCGCAGGGAGATGTCGTCGGATTCCCTGACGACGACTGCTGGTACGAGCCGGATACGGTGGCGCAGATTCGGCGGGCATTTGCTGATCGGCTTGGGCTGGGGGGTGTGGTGGCGCAGTGGGTGGAACAGGCTCAAGCACGTGGCAAAACGTCTGTGGGGACTTTGTCGTTGCAGGCGTGGCGCAGGTTTCGGGGGGGTGATGCGAGTTCTATCTCCCTGTTTTTGCGCCGGGAACTGTTGGACGGTCTGAAAGGCTTTGATGAGAGGCTGGGCGTGGGGCAATGGTATGGATGCGGAGAGGAAACCGATCTCGTACTCCGTGCGCTCAGCGCGGGGGCATGCATTGAACATATTCCACAGGCACGGGTACACCATCTTTGGTCTGCTACGCCATCCAGCCTATGGTCGAACCAATGCCAAGGGGCGTACATCCGTGGCCGGGGGGCAGGTGCGCTCTATGCCAAGCATCGTTTGGGTGCATGGGTCGTGTGGCGGGGGTTGTTGGCTCCGGTGTGCATCCCCTTGCTGCGGGGACAGGTGCGTACGGCGGTGGTGGGTGCGTGTACGGCGCTGGGCAGGCTCGAAGGTTGGCTGCGATGGATGATCCAGGAAAGGGGCACAGAACCATGCAAAAAAGCTGGCTAAAGCGGTGGTGGTTTGCGGTCGCTGTGGCGGCTGCGGTGGGGTGCGGTATAGGGTGCAGTGCGGCGAGTAGCGCCAAAGATGCGATGGGGCCGATCCCTTTGAGCTATTTCGGTTTGCATCTTCACCGTGCGGATCGGGGCACAGCCTGGCCCAATGTTCCCTTTGGAAGCTGGCGGCTGTGGGATGCCGGCGTAACCTGGGCGTATTTGGAACCCAAGAAGGCCTATTGGGACTTCAGTCGGCTGGATCGTTATGTGGCGATGGCGTCGATAGCGAATGTGGATATCGTCCTGCCGCTGGGCGCCAGCCCACAATGGGCGTCGGCACGGCCCTACGAACCCAGCGCCTACCAGCCAGGGTGGGCCGCAGAACCGGCGCAGATCGAAGACTGGATTCGCTATGTGCAAGTCATCGGCAACCGCTACCGGGGGCGGATTCGGCACTATGAGATATGGAATGAACCTAGCGACAAAGCGCATTTTTCCGGTGACATTGATGCCATCGTCCGGCTGACGTGCGAGGCCAAGCGGGTGTTGCACCAGATCGACCCGACGATTGCCGTTGTGTCTGCCGCTTCTGCTGGCGGGGGTAAGCACATCGAGTACCTGGATCGCTACTTGGCGGCGGGGGCCAACAAGTGCGTGGACATCGTCGCGCACCATTTTTATGTCTTTCGCCAAGGCCCCGAGGCAATGGTTCCCTTCATTCGTCAAGTCCGCCAAGTCATGGAAAAAAACGGCGTAGGGGACAAACCCTTATGGAACACGGAAACCGGGTGGTGGCTGGCCAACGGCGATGGCACTCCCGACCACCCCATGGTGGCCAAAGGGGGCTGGAAGAAACTGGAGTGGTCGCAAGAATCCGGCGATGTACTGGAGCGTGCGCTGATGCTGGCGCGTGCGGAGGGCGTGGAACGTTTTTACTGGTATGGATGGGATAACCAATATGGACTCGGCATGATCGAACCCACCTCCGGCAAGCCCAAGCCTATCGTGGATCGTTGGCGCAGCGTTGTCCAAGAACTGCAAGGCGCCACAGGCTTGCGTTGTTCCCAGCGGGGCCGGGAATGGACATGCAGCTATACCCGGCGCGATGGTCGTTTGCAGCAGCGAACGTGGTTAATGCCGTGAAAGAGTAGGTGAAAGGTGACATCGTTCCTGAGTTGGGTGGTGTTTGTATTATGCGAAGCATCGAAAGTAGTATCGCCATTGGTAAAAGAATTGAATAATATATTTGTGTTTAATCGTTGAGAAAATGAATGACATATTTTTGTGAAATAATTATTTAAATTTTCATGATGTTTACAATTTTGCGACGTTTTCAGACATACATCCTGACTTCTGGCAAGAAAAGTTATTTGTGTCATGGTCGTGACTTGCATGTTGGATGGGGTACACGCCTTTGGGCACCAAAGTCGATTAACATTGGAAACCATGTATATATCGGGAAACAGGTCCATATTGAGGCAAATTGTGATATTGGCGATTATTGCTTGATTGCGAACCGTGTTGCCATCATTGGTCGAAACGATCATGACTTCATGGCAGTTGGTTATCCTGTTCGTTATGCACCATGGGTGGGTAGTCTGCGTATGCAAAACACGCATGTCAATGAAAAAGTTGTGATCGAATCCGATGTATGGATTGGGTTTGGAGCTATTTTGCTAACGAAAGTTACGATAGGAAAGGGCAGTGTAGTCGCAGCAGGTAGCGTCGTAACGTGCGATGTTCCTCCTTACTCTATTGCTGCCGGAGTTCCCGCACGGGTCATTGGCCGACGGTTTGAAGATGATACATCCATCGTATTACACGAATTGGCGATAAAAAATGGAAAATTCACATTTTCTGAACGAGGGTATGATTATTGTGTAATCCAACCTGCATTATTAAATCAATGAATGCTTGCGATGAAAAAGGTAGTCATTCTTCAACATCGTCTCCTTCACTATCGCGTTGCTCTTTTTGATCGTCTTCGACAAATATGTAGTGCCCAAGGTATCGAGTTGGAGTTAGTACATGGGCAAGCTACAAGACGAGAAAAAAATAAAAAGGACGAAGGCCAACTCCCCTGGGCGCACCGGGTAGTCAATCGATTTTGGGAAGTGGGGGAACGGGACTGGGTTTGGCAGCCTTTGCCGCCTGGGCTGCGCAGTGCCGATCTGGTTATCGTGATGCAGGAAAACCGCATCCTTTCCAACTACCCCGTGTTGATGCGCCGCCTAGGGTCGCCTACGAAGGTGGCGTACTGGGGGCATGGCAAGAATTTCCAGAGCGACGCACCGACTGGCTTGCGCGAGCGGTGGAAATCGTGGTTGATGCATCGTGTCGACTGGTGGTTTGCTTACACCGATGCGACGGTCGATTTGCTTGCGCAGGCAGGCTATCCCGCGCAGCGCATCACCTGTTTGGACAATGCCATCGATACAACCAGCTTTCGCCGTGATCTGGCATCTTGGGCCGATGCTGACGTAGCGCAGGCTCGGCGGGATATGCATATTCCGCTGGATGCGCCGGTGGGGCTGTACTGTGGATCGTTGTACCCGGACAAGCGGCTCGATGTCCTTGTCGATGCGGTGGATCGGATCCGGCAACGTATGCCGGGGTTTGTGTTGCTGGTCGTCGGCGATGGGCCGGAGATGCCTTGGCTGCGCGAAGCTGCGGCAACCCGTGCGCATATCCGGCCAATGGGAGTGCGCACGGGCCGGGACAAGGCTCTGTACTTTCGGATGGCCGATGTGGTGCTCAACCCTGGGTTGGTGGGGCTGCATATCGTCGACGCATTCTGTGCGGGGCTGGTGATGGTTTCTCTTCGCGCATCAAGACATTCGCCGGAAATCGCCTACCTACGCGATGGAGATAACGGCTTGCTGACAGAGAACGATGTCAGCGCCTACGCCGATGCAGTCCTACAACTACTGGCCAACCCCCAGCGTATGCAGCGTATGCGCACGCAAGCACTGGCCGATGCAGACCGCTATACGCTGGACAACATGGTGCGACGCTTTGCGCATGGCATTGCTTCTGCGTTGGAAGCACCGCCGTACCGGCGGGGGGTGTAGGGAACGTCCAAAGCAGTACGGCAAGTGGGTATCACGACGCTGGGGCGGTTTTGCGTACGTCCTACCTCCTTCTTCAGCATTAGAACGGCGCGAGAACAGCACAAGAACAGCCAAGGTGCCTGTGCGCTGCGTGTGTTGTGGTGTATCAGGCGTAACAGTGCAGTACCGGGCAGGTGTAACAATTTGCAACTTGTTCCAACCCAGCCTTCTTTGTCTTGTCCATGACTACTCCCCACCGCACCGTTGCCCGTGTATTGAGCTCCCCGATCGACGTCATTGACTGGGATACGGCGTTGTCTCGCGTGGCGGAATGGGCGGATCGGCGCGAAAGCCGCTACGTCTGCTTTTGCAATGTGCATTCTGTCGTGACGGCGGATAGCGATTTGGTTTTCAGCCAGGTCATTGCCCGTTCGGACATGGCGCTGCCTGACGGCGCTCCCGTGGCGTGGATGCTGCGCAAACAGGGTTTTGCCGGGCAGGAACGGATCAATGGGCCGGATTTCATGTGGCGCTATCTGGCTCAAGCGTCCGAGCGCCAAGAAAGTGTGTACCTCTACGGCAGCAGTGCGCGTACCGTCGAAACGTTGGCAAAAAAGCTGCGTGTTGCGTTCCCGGGGCTGGTGATCGCCGGGTATTCCTGCCCGCCGTACCGTGCGTTGACGCTCGAAGAAGACCGCGACATCATCGACAAGATCAATGCTTCCGGCGCGCAGACGTTGTGGGTCAGCTTGGGATGCCCCAAGCAGGAAGGCTGGATGGCCTCGCATCGCGGCGAAATTCGCGCCGTGATGCTGGGGGTGGGGGCTGCGTTCAATTACCACTCCGGTCAGATCAAGCGCCCGCCGCAGTGGATGCAACGCTATGGGCTGGAGTGGCTGGGGCGGCTCGCGGCCAACCCCATCCTGCTGTTGCGCCGGTACCTGAGCACCAATACCTGGTTTGTACTGGCCGCTGCGGCGCAGCTCTGGCGTGCTCGGCCTAGCCGCTAGGGGCTAGCCGCTGGCATCACAGCGGTCGATTGCAGTGGTTGCGGTATGGCCCGAATCCAACAGGGCTGTATCAAATAGACAAAAAATTCCTCAGCAGCGCATGCCCGTGCTCTGTCAGGATGCTTTCGGGGTGGAACTGCACCCCTTCGATGGGGTATTGCGTATGCCGAACGCCCATGATTTCCCCGTCGTCGGTCCATGCCGTGATCTCCAGGCATGGCGGGCAGCTTGGGCGGTCGATCGCTAGCGAGTGGTAGCGGTTGACCGTGAACCGCTCGGGCAGCCCGGCAAAAACGCCTTGCTGCGTCGTGGTGATGTCGCTCGTTTTGCCATGCATCAGTTGTTGCGCACGGACGATATTCCCCCCGAATGCCGCGCCGATGGCCTGGTGCCCCAGGCATACCCCCAGCATTGGAACCCGGCCAGCCAGGCGGGTGATCGTCCCCACCGAGATTCCGGCTTCCGCAGGGGAACAAGGCCCGGGGGAGATGACGATCCTGTCGATTTCTCCAGCCTCCACCCATGCGGCGACTTCATCGACCGTCGCTTCGTCATTGCGCACCACCCGCACCTGCGCGCCCAGCTCGCCTAGGTATTGGACGATGTTGTAGGTAAAGCTGTCGTAGTTGTCGATCATCAGCAGCATGGTTGTCGGTCCGCAGGGGTTGATGGTGAGGGAATGCGTGGATAGTCCATGAGGGTTTGCAGGGCAGGTGGATGCAATCGCGAGGCAGTTTGGGCCTGAATTTGGTCCAGCCTACGCATGATGCGCCACTTGGGCCACCAGCTTCACACCCAGCGCCGCGCAAACCCGGGCAATGGTGTCAAAGCGCGGCTGTGAATTGGGGCGCAAGGCTTTGTACAGGGCTTCGCGGGTCAGACCGCTGGCTTTGGCAACCTCTGTCATGCCTCGCGCACGGGCAATGACCCCCAACGCATCTGGAATGTAGGATCATCGTCGTTCCTCATGAAATCTGCAACAAGGCCTTCATCTTTGCTTTGACATGCAGTATCACATCGGCGCTGACGACAGATTTTCTTTTGGCCTGCCGGACCTTCCAGTCGAGGGATTTCACTTGATCTGAAAGCACCGCGCAATCCACGCCATCGACCTTGGTGACGACTTCGAAGGGGTGCCCTTTGATCTTGGTTGACATTGGGCAACACACCATCAGTCCGGTTTTCCCGTTGTAGCTTGCTGGGCTGATGACCAACGCAGGCCGGTGGCCGGCCTGTTCATGCCCAGCCTGTGGATCAAATTCCAGCCAAACCACTTCGCCTGTATCGGGGACATAAGCACGTGGCATCAGAGTGCCTCATTGCCAACGGGCGAACCAAAGCTGACTTCATCGTGAGCATTGGTCGCATTGATGCCACTGATGAGTGCATCAAGGTCATATTCAACTTTTTCAGATGGCTGAATGATGATGCGACCACGCGAGACGATCAAATCGACCTTCTGCTCCAATTGATAACCCGCCTCCCTCAAAACGGTGGTTGGCAGGCGCAGGGCGGGGCTGTTACCCCATTTGCGAATGACTGCTTCCATAGATGCCTCCTGAAATGTTTCTACATTGTAGACACATAGAAGCCGCTTCGCAAGTAGCCTTGAGCCATCTTTGGAAACGCATGTTCAGATGAATCACCACGATCTCAAGGGCCTTTTCCCACCGCCGCGCAGCCGTGTTCCGATTACACGCTCGCTTCCCGTTCGGCACCAGAAGGAAGTGGGCCATTGACGAACGTCTGTGTGCGGAGGTGCCGCGGTATCGGCGATCAATGAAATCGTAGGCCAGAATACCGACCACAAATCCGGGAAGGTACGAATATGGAATTGCAAAAGGGTCAGCGGATCAGCCTGGCGCAGGTGCTGGACCTGCATCAACCGTTCGTAGTCGGTATGCAAACCCCTGTACCCCAGGGTGAGGTGGATGGCGCTTGCTTTGGGCTGGATGGGAACGGGCGGGTCGCGGACGAGCGTTACGTGACGTACTACAACCAGCCGATGACGCCATGCGGTGGCGTACAGCTTGCCTCCCCAAGGGGGGATCAGGAAGGTTTCGAGCTGCTGCTCGACGCAGTGCCTGCGCATATCGTCCGGTTCCTGTTTGTAATGACCGTGGATGATGAATCCAGCTTCGCCGATATGCGGGGCGGCCATGCACGGCTGCTGCAGGGGGATTGCGTGACCGCGATTTTTCGTTTGGATGGCGCTGCGCTTGCTGGGGAAAAGGCGTTGATCTTGTTGGAGATCTACCGCAAGGATGCCGATTGGCGGGTGGCTGCGGTGGGGCAGGGCTTTGCGGGCGGCATGGCGGATCTGGTCACCGAGTTTGGTATCCAGGCCCAGTCTTCGGATGCCAGTGTGACATCGCCGCCCATTCCACCGTTGGCGTTGCTGGGGCCGGATTCCATGGTGACGACTGCCGACGATGCAGACAGTCTCCAACAGCAGACGGACGCGATCGAAAGAACGTTGGAAGGTTTCAAGGTGAAGGCCACCGTGGTGGGCACGGAGGTGGGTCCCATCGTCACGACCTTTGCGCTACGTCCCGCGCCGGGGGTCAAGGTTTCCCGCATCCGCAACCTGGAGACTGACCTGGCGCTTGCCTTGTCGAGTCCTGGACTCCGGGTCGATCCGATGTTTCAACATGGCGTGATCGGTATCGAAATCCCCAATCGGGAACGGCAGGTCGTGCCCTTGCGCAGGCTGCTCCAAGCGGGGTCGCCCCGCCGGGCGCACGACAAACCCCTGCTGTTGCCCATCGGAGTGGATGCCCGGGGCAATCCCCAATGGGAGGATCTGGAGGAACTGCCCCACCTGCTCGTCGCTGGCACCACCCGTTCCGGCAAGTCCGTGGCGCTGCATGCGATGCTGGGGGCGGTGTTGTTCGGCGCGCAGCCCAGTCAGGTGCGGTTGTTGCTGGTAGACCCCAAAGGTTCCGAATTCACCATCTACGATGGGATTCCGCATTTGCTGGCGCCCGTCATCACCCAGACGCGCCAGACGATGGCTGCCTTGGGGTGGCTGGTTGGGGAGATGGAGGCCCGCTATCGCCACATGGCCAGCCTGGGGGTGCGCAATCGTGCAGGGCTGCAAATGCTGGAGGCCAGACGTTCGCCCCAAGACCCGGCCCCGGCGGTCGAGGTGCCCCCGCTGCTCCTGCTGGTGATCGACGAACTGGCTGACCTGATGCTGCAAAGCGGGAAAGCCGTCGAGGAGCCCCTGGTGCGTCTGGCCCAGATGGGGAGGGCTGCGGGCATCCATCTAATTTTGGCTACCCAGCGGCCCTCGCGGGATGTGTTGACGGGACTCATCAAGGCCAATATGCCCGCGCGTTTGGCGTTCCGGGTGACTTCCAGCATGGAGTCGCGAATCATTCTGGACGAGCAAGGTGCTGAAAACCTGCTTGGCAAAGGGGATGGCCTGCTGCTGGTCCCGGGGAATCACTCCCTGGCGCGGGTGCAGACGCCATTTGTGACGGAGGCGGAGACGGAAGCGGTCATTCGTTTTTTGAAGCGTACAGGAACACCGAATCCGGCTCCAGACTTGCTAGAGGTTTTGGCGAAGGCCGAACCATCCTCTTTACCGAATGGCTGGTCCAGCCAGCGTGACCCGAATTCTGGATCGATGAGGGATGACGATAACGATGAGGATTGAGGCGGCAAAGGATGTTGCATGCCCAATACGCAAAAAATTTTGCGATACGGTTCGCCTCGAACTTGATTTCTGAGGTGATCGCTGCATTCCCCAATGCGGAAACCGTTCACGCAACTTTGCGTGATCTCATCGCAAAATCGCCTCCGCTTCCGGGTGGCAGCCGACGAGGAACGCCATCATTGCTGTCGCATCTTTCGACAGATAAAAACGAACCATCTTCTCGTTGAATTCCTGCGCCTTGGCGGCGGGAACGCTGATCGCGTCGATCCCCTGCGACATGAGCACGCCGTTCATCATGAAGCGCGACGTGCGTTTGTTGCCGTCAAAAAAGAACTGCTGCAATGCACCGAACAGAAAGAAGGCTGTTGCCCGCTCGAATGGTGCGCACGCTTGCAGCGCGGTCACGCCTTGATCGAATACCTGGTTGAGTTCTGGCGCGCCGGGCCGCGTCGGCAAAGGGGTATGACGCCCACGCTCACCCAGTCCCACGTCCGGGGTGTAGTTCGTCTCCTGGCCTTCACCACGAAACACGCCCCATTCCAAGGCTTCATTGCGGGCAACGATGCTGTGTAGTTCCGTGAACACCGGCTTGGAAAGCGAAAACTGGCCGCTCTTGACCATGACCAGCAGTCGCTTGGCGCTCTGCGCCAGATTCAGCACCTGTTCCTGATCGGAAATGTTGTGGCCGCCGACGGTAATGCCGTCCAGCAGCGTCTTGACCTCTGGAAAAGTGAAGGGGTTGCCTTCCAGCATTGAAGCGTCCCAGACGAACTCCGGCAGCATCTTGTGGAAGCGGAAGCAAACCCGTTCTATCGAGTACACAGGAACGGAAGTCGGAACGATAGAACGATCCCATTCGAAGCCAAGAACATTCAACAAAGTCATGTTACACCCCCCACACCACAATAGTTCGTAGCCCTTCGGTGGCTTCGGATTGCCATATCCGTTCTTCCCAGGTCTTGCCCGGCCTTCTGTCAAAAAGAACCAAATGCGCTTCATGGGCGCCACATTGGTCGGCATACCCTGCCGTTTGGGTGATTCCCTGTTTTTGTAATGTGTCCAGGCTTTGGTGGTCGTGGACGATTTTGATTTCTATCACCACGCGCTGCACTGGCCCCAAATAGCCTTGTTGTATATCCACCGGCCATTCCAAAAACAAATCGGTGCGTTTTCTTCCCAGTCCATATTCGCGGCTGATTCGCCCGCCGCCGTTGACGATGCGCTGTAGAAAAGCCTGCAACAACAATTGCGGGCCGGCTTCTTTGTAGTCGTATTTTTCCAGCCAGGCATCCGCGTTTTCCCGAAAGAATTGTTGGAATGCACGAAGCAATTTGGGCAGTTTGAGCCGGCGGTTTTCATCCAGATACCAGGGTTGTTCGTGGGTGATGCGGGTTTGGGCGATCCAGGTCAGTTCCCGTGGGATGATTTCCTGGTAAATGCGGTTGGCAATGCGCAATTGGGGGCGGGTGATGACCAAGCCCATGTCTTCGACGTACTGTTGATCATCGGTGGTGACATCAATGTTTGTCGCTTCCCCCTGCAACAGCGCCGCGACGATGCCATGCACGCGGGGTTCCCGGAGTTTGTCGGTGAGCTGGTCCAAATGCGTGGCCCGGCTTTGGATCAACCGCTCGCGGGCTGCTTTGTACCGTTCCAGCGTGATCGGTACCTGGGGGTTGCGTGCTTCGCGGTCCTGCCACGTCACCTCATACCCCAGGGCGTTGACCAGCCACGGCTGGCCTGCTGTGTCCTGCCAGAGTTCCGGGTAGATCGCAGGGTCGATGTGCTGGCCGGTGGCGTCCTGATGCTGTTGCCACAGTTCCCGCGTTTCCTGTTCGCTCAGATTCCCCAGCCGCAATGACACGGCTTTGATGTTGAATGCTGACCCGCCGGTGATGATTTCATGGTGCGCAGTGTGGATGCGGTAGTCGCGAACGTCCCGAACGCCGCACAAAATCATCGCTTGCGGAAAGGCTTCTGGGCGCTGCGCATAGCCTGCACGGATTTGGCGCAGCAACGAAATCAACGTATCGCCGACCAGCGCATCGACTTCATCGAGCAGCAACACCACAGGCCGGTCACTGGTTTGTGCCCAGTGGGAAAGCAGCGCCGTCAGCAGCTCGTTGGGGTCCATGTCCTTGTTCTGACGCAGCCATGCGGAAAGCGCGGTGTCTTGGATGTAATACGCCGCCTGACGAACCAGCGCCTGGGTGATTGCGGACAACCCGCTTGCCACATTGCCCCGTGCGGTTTGCGCTGCCGCAATATTGGCGTACAGCGCACGGTATGTTCCCTGCGCATTCAAATAGTGCATCAACGCGAGCAGCGATGTGGTCTTGCCGGTTTGACGTGGGGCGTGGAGGACGAAATACCGCTTGTCGGCAATCAATGTCTCGATTTCCGGCAAGTCGATGCGCGCCAGCGGGTCGATCAGGTAATGGTCTGCGGCAATGCTGGGGCCAGCGGTGTTGAACTTTTTCATCGGTGCATGGTAACTTTTGCCGATACGTTGCTGGATCGGCTGATAAAAAACCACCAGCGTTGTACGCTGACCGGAACGTCGATGCACAGAAATAATCGGGCCGCAACAGGGAGAATCGACGACCAAGCCAACCCGGTCAGGGGGAACATCCGGCGGCCTGGTAGGGGTTTATGAAAAAAATCTCAAGCACAACACCGACCCCTTGGTTACGCCTCCCAGAATCAGCGGTCACATTGCTGGAATATGCGACAGCGAAGGCCCATATCACAGCGAACCATTGCTGCCCAAAAGGACTGAAAGATGTTGGTCACCCGAATCAAACTGAAAAACTGGCGCAATTTCCGCGAGGTGGATATTCCCCTCGGGCCCAGGGCGTACCTGATTGGGGCCAATGCCTCGGGCAAGTCCAACCTGCTTGATGTTTTTCGGTTTTTGCGCACGCTGGCACAAACGGACGGCGGTGGGCTGCAGAAAGCGATCAAGGAGCGTGGCGGGCTGGGCAAGATTCGCAGTCTGCACGCAAGAAAAGACCCGGGAGTGCGCATTGAGGTGGAGATGACAGACTCCACCCCTGATCAACCCACGGCCTGGCGCTATGTGCTGGCCATCAAATCGGAAAGTACTGGCTTACACAGGGCGCTGGTATTACACGAATCTGTAGAGTGCAATGGCAAGGAAGTTTTTACCCGCCCCAACCCCGAAGACCAGGCAGACCCTGACCGCTTGACGCAAACCCACCTGGAACAAATCAACAATAACGCAAGTTTCCGGCCTTTGGTGGAGCATTTATCAGGCACAACGTATTTGCATCTGGTACCCCAATTGTTGAAGTTCAGCGACGAAATTGGTAGCCGAATGCTGGAGAGCGATCCTTTTGGGCAAGGATTGATGCAACGCATCGCCAAAACACCCACCAAAACCCGTGATGCACGACTCCGCCGCATTTCCAGTACTTTGGCCAAAGCTGTGCCGCTGTTTTCAGCATTGCGCTTTGAACAAGACGCTGTGACGGGGTTATGGCACCTGGCGGCCAACTTTTCCCATTGGCGTGGACATGGTGCATGGCAAAAAGAAGATCAGTTGTCTGATGGAACGCTGCGCTTGATTGGCTTGCTGTGGGCATTGCAGGAGGGTGATGGCCTGTTGTTGCTGGAGGAGCCGGAACTGTCGCTCAACGACGGTATCGTGGCACATATCCCCTTGATGATCGACCGTATCCTGCGTGACCGCAAAAAACGCTTGTCGCCACGGCAGGTCTTGGTCAGTACGCACAGCGCGGTACTGCTCACCGAGGTCGCTGATCCACAGGCCATGTTGCTGATTGAGCCGGGTGCCAATGGTTCAACGATTCGTGTACCTGACCCCGATGAATCGAATGCCATGGCACATGGGCTTCATCCGTCCGAAGTCCTGCTACCCAAAACTCGACCGCAAGCGCTGGAGCAGTTGGGTCTTTTTGCATGAAGCGCATCCTGGTGGTAGGTGAAGATGCCTTGTGTTGTGCGCTGGGAGAACGCCTGGTAGCGGCTGGTTTGCCCGGTTGGAGCTTGGCGCGAACATCGATTGATACGCAAGGTGTGACCAAGCTCAAGCCCGCTTTGCCTCGGTACATCGAGCAGGCCAAGTACGTTCAGCCTGTGCTTTGTATCGCCGATACCGATGGCCAATGTGCTGTGGCGCTTCGCTCTTCATGGTTGCAAGGCGTTGACCCTGATCGCTTCGTTCTGCGACTGGCACAGACCGAAGCCGAAAGCTGGCTGCTGGCCGACCGCGAGGGTTTTGCCCAGGCACTGGCGGTACCGCTGAACAAATTGCCACACCATCCTGATGCAGAACCAGACCCTAAGCGATTGATACTGAACCTGATGCGGCGTTCCAAAGTTCGGATGTTCCGCGACGAAGTGATTGCTGCGACCGACCCCGGTAAACCGGGCACGGGGTACAACCTGCATCTGGGAACCTTTGTCCGCAGCCATTGGAGTGCCTGGCGTGCGGCGCGGTATTCCTCCAGTCTGGCGCGAGCGCTCCAAGGTGTTCAAGCCTTGGACGTACATCAGGGGTAGATCGTGCGCGGCGTTGCACTGGAATACCCGGCAACGCCTACACCCCCCACACCACAATAGTTCGTGGCCCTTCGGTGGCTTCGGATTGCCATATCCGTTCTTCCCAGGTCTTGCCCGGCCTTCTGTCAAAAAGAACCAAATGCGCCTCCTGGGCGCCGCATTGGTCGGCATACCCTGCCGTTTGGGCAATTCCCTGTTTTTGTAATGTGTCCAGGCTTTGGTGGTCG
This sequence comes from Candidatus Symbiobacter mobilis CR, assembly GCF_000477435.1. Lineage (NCBI taxonomy): Bacteria > Pseudomonadati > Pseudomonadota > Betaproteobacteria > Burkholderiales > Comamonadaceae > Candidatus Symbiobacter > Candidatus Symbiobacter mobilis. Next base: position 1,477,719 of record NC_022576.1, on the reverse strand, counting down.
TGGACGATTTTGATTTCTATTACTACGCGCTGCACCGTCCCCAAATAGCCTTGTTGTATGTCCAACGGCCATTCCAGAAACAAATCGGTGCGTTTTCTTCCCAGCCCATATTCGCGGCTGATTCGTCCGCCGCCGTTGACGATGCGCTGTAGAAAAGCCTGCAACAACAATTGCGGCCCGGCTTCTTTGTAGTCGTATTTTTCTAGCCAGGCATCCGCATTCTCCCGAAAGAATTGTTGGAATGCACGAAGCAATTTGGGCACATCAATCCGGCGGTTGTCGTCCAGATACCAAGGTTGTTCGTGGGTGAGGACGACTTGCGTAGACCACGTGAGTTCGCGGGGGATGATTTCCTGGTAAATGCGATTGGACAAAGCCAACATCGGCTTTTGGCGTACCAATCCCAAGTCTTCGACGTATTGCAGGTCGTCGGTCGGGAATTGTTCTGTCACTGCTTCGCCTTGCAACAACGCCGCCACGATGCCATGCACGCGGGGTTCCCGGAGTTTGTCGGTGAGCTGGTCCAAATGCGTGGCCCGGCTTTGGATCAACCGCTCGCGGGCTGCTTTGTACCGTTCCAGTGTGATCGGTACCTGGGGGTTGCGTGCTTCGCGGTCTTGCCACGTCACCTCATACCCCAGGGCGTTGACCAGCCACGGCTGGCCTGCTGTGTCTTGCCACAGTTCCGGGTAGATCGCAGGGTCGATGTGCTGGCCGGTGGCATCCTGATGCTGTTGCCACAGTTCCCGCGTTTCCTGTTCGCTCAGATTCCCCAGCCGCAATGACACGGCTTTGATGTTGAATGCTGACCCGCCGGTGATGATTTCATGGTGCGCAGTGTGGATGCGGTAGTCGCGAACGTCCCGAACGCCGCACAAGATCATCGCCTGCGGAAAGGCTTCTGGGCGCTGCGCATAGCCTGCACGGATTTGGCGCAGCAACGAAATCAGCGTATCGCCGACCAGCGCATCGACTTCATCGAGCAGCAACACCACTGGGCGGTCACTGGTTTGGGACCAGTAAGCAAGAAGGCGCGACAGAATGTCTCCTTCTGGGATGGATTGCCCCTCTCGTCCCAGCCATTCGACCAACCGGTGGTCTTGCAGATACAGCCCCGCCGCATGGGCCACTGCGCTGCCGATGACGGCCATTCCCGCCTTCACATCCCCGCGCAATGCTTGCGCTGCCTCGATATTGACGTACAGCGCACGGTATGTTTCCTGCGCATTCAAATAGTGCATCAACGCGAGCAGCGATGTGGTCTTGCCGGTTTGACGTGGGGCGTGGAGGACGAAATACCGCTTGTCGGCAATCAAGGTCTCGATTTCCGGCAAGTCGATGCGCGCCAGCGGGTCGATCAGGTAATGGTCTGCGGCAATGCTGGGGCCAGCGGTGTTGAACTTTTTCATGGGCGCATGGTAACTGTTCAAATGGTCATTTTTCCATCGGCTATGCCGAGCATGGAAATATCTCCATAAAGCACAAAACCTTGGCAATGAGAAACATCTTTTTTCTATGGGATGTATTGGCTGCCATGATGCAAAGCCTATTTTGATTCATGCTTTCCAAGCTGGGTAGCATCCCCCCCTAAACAGGCTACGTTATCTAGCTACGTTATCAGGCATACGATATGCGCACATATTTTTTGGGAATCTAGTGCCATGCAAGGAATATGCGCCATGCAGTTTTACAATGAACCGCGCTGCCCAATACTTTCCATTCCCTAATCCCATTCCTGTACCCACCACCTGTCGGCCAATGTCAGACCACTGGCCCAACGCGCACAATGGGTATACCAAGAAGGCATCCATGAGCGATCCCGACACACCACCAACCCATCCCGATCCGCCCTTGACCGAGCTGCTGCTGGCCCTGGTGCACTCTGACGGCAGCCCCATTGGCAACACCACACTCCAACGTGCGCTGGAAGCCAAGCTCGCCAGCATGGGGTGTACGCCACTCACCGAAGGCGCTTACTGGCAGGCGCATGCCGCCCTTGTCACACAAGGTCTGCTGGTCAAGGGCCAGGGGCGTGGCGGCTCGGTGCGGCGCGCTGCACCGCCAACACCACAGGCTGATCTGGCGGATGGCGCGGATGCATTGGCGCTGCATCCCCAAGCTGTACCGGAGGTCGTCGCCCAAGCCGCCACCCTGCCAGCAGCCACAGCAGCGGTGCAAGCGCCCATGCCACGTGTTGCCACGGTAGCGCAGATCATTTCTTATCGCCATGCGGACAAAAGGGTGAACAACCCCGAAGTGGGCATGGTCTCGCCGGCCACTGACCCTGAAGCGGGCAAAAACCGCTGGGCCTACGACCCGCATCTGGACCCTGCCTTGCAGTTTGACCCCCAACGTACACGCATTGAGGCGTTGATTGATGATGCGTTGGCATCGGAAAACCCGTCAGATCTGCGTGATGCGCTTCAGGAATTGAAGCGATTGCAGCGCCCCTATTTGGACTGGGCAGGCAAGGCCGAGCGCACCAGTTTTGACATCGACACCGTCAGCCTGCACGTGCATGAGCGCATCGACCCTGCAAGCATTTTGTCTGCCGTGCGCAAAGCCATGGCCGCCAACGGGAAAGGCCAGGGTGCGATAAAAGCCATGCAGCAAGCCATACAACCCGGTTTGTTTGATGCGCCGTTTGAAAACCTGCCGCTGCGCGATGCAATCGATTTTTACCGCCACGAGCGCGGATGGGCGAATCGGTTGATTGCCGGTGACAGCTTGCTGGTCATGAACAGCCTGCTACAAAAAGAAAGCATGGCTGGAAAGGTGCAGATGATCTACATCGACCCGCCCTACGGCATCAAGTACGGCAGCAATTTCCAGCCTTTTGTAGGCAAGCGCGATGTCAAAGACCGCGCAGATGCCGACCTGACCCAAGAACCTGAAATGATCAAGGCGTTTCGGGATACCTGGGAATTGGGGATTCATTCGTACTTGACCTATTTGCGGGATAGGCTGCTATTGGCCAAGGAATTGCTCAGTGAGACGGGAAGCGTGTTTGTCCAGATTTCGGATGAAAACTTGCATTTGATACGAAATCTTCTGGATGAAGTTATGGGTGAAAGCAACTATTGCTCAACCATACAAGTTCAAAAAACAGGCAGTCAGGAAGGCGCACTACTCGGCGCTACTGTTGATTTTTTGGTTTGGTACGCCAAGGATAAAAGTCACGTTAGATATCACCAACTCTATTTACCTCGTCAAACTGGCGATAAGTCTTTAACGCGCTATGACCAAGTTGAGTTTCCAAGCGGCGCATCCCGGCGATTCACCAAAGCCGAACATTTAGACCCATTTAGTAAACCGGTAGGCAGAGCCTACCAGTTTACTAGCTTAATCTCTGATGGTCAGTCAAATACGGGACAGGTGTTCACTTTCCATAGTCGTGAGTTCCAACCAAAGTCCACATCGCATTGGAAAACATCTGTGGCTGGACTCGACCGCGTGGCGAAAACAGGAAGGATTTTTGAGGCTGACACCACGATTCGGTACAAACGATATCTTGATGATTTTCCAGTCGTACCTGTCGATGACCACTGGGAATCCATGCAAATCGGTAAGGAGTTGACTTACGTCGTCCAGACCGCAGACAGGGTCATCGAACGCTGCATCCTAATGACCACCGACCCCGGTGACCTGGTTTTCGACCCCACCTGCGGTAGCGGCACCACCGCGTATGTCGCCGAAAAATGGGGCCGGCGCTGGATTACCTGCGATACCTCTCGCGTGGCCGTCACCCTGGCCAAGCAGCGGTTGATGACCGCCAGCTTTGACTATTACGCGCTGAAATACCCGCACGAAGGATTGAAAGGCGGCTTTGTCTACAAAACCGTTCCGCACGTCACCCTCAAAAGTATTGCCAACAACCCTGAGATCGACACCATTTACGGGCGGCTGCATCCGGGCATCGAGGCTGCGCTGGCGAACTTCAACGCGGCGCTGGCAGCCTGTCCACCCACCCGGCCGTTTGTGGTGACCGAAGGCGTTCGCAAAGGGCAAAAGCTGGTTTTTGGTATGTCACCCCCTTTGCCTGCTTGCGGGAGAGGGGTGGGGGGTGAGGGCGAAGCCGAAGGCACCGCGCTGCTGGAATGGGAAGTGCCTTTTGATTTCCCTCCAGACTGGCCTGCATCCATCCAGCCTCTATGGGCTGCCTTGCACGCCGCACGCCAAAAAATGCAGGCGGAGATGGATCGTTCCATCGCCGCACATGCCGACCAGGAAACCCTGTTCGACCAACCTGAAAAGGCCAAAGACAAACTCCGCATCACCGGCCCGTTCACCGTCGAGGCCGTTCCATTCCCCAGCGTCAAATCGCTGGATGAGGCCAGCGGTCCGGAACAGGCCGATGCGAGCATTGCCCGCACGGGGGAGAGCGGACGCCAGCACCAGTGGCGTGACGAATTGCTGAAAACAGGCATTCGCGGCAAGGGCGGACAGAGGTTGCAATTTGCCGATCTGGAAGCACTGCCTTCGGCCGACCGCATCCGCAACCTGCACGCCAGCGGTCACCTGGACACGGGGGAACGGGTGGTGGTGAGCTTTGGCCCCGAACATGGGGCACTCGAACCAAGGCAGGTCAGCAATGCGATGTACGAGGCAGGCACCTTGTTCCCGCTGCCCAAAATGCTGGTGTTTTGCGCCTTTGCCTTCGACCCCGAAGCCGCCAAGGATATCGATGCCATCCAAGGCATTACCGCCTTGAAAGCGCAGATGAACACCGACCTATTGACCGAAGACCTGAAAAAAGCCCGAACCAGCAACCAGAGCTTTTGGCTGATGGGACAGCCTGAGGTGGAGGTGCGCCGTGTATTTCTCCCCTCGCCCGCAGGCGGGAAAGGGGCAGAGGGGGAGGAAAAGTACTATCAAGTCGAAGTCCACGGCTTTGATTACTTTGACACCGTGAAAGGGGAACTGGTCTCTGGTGGCAAAAACAACATTGCGATGTGGGCGCTGGATACCGACTACGACGAACGCAGCCTGTTCCCCAAACAGGTGTTCTTTCCGATGGCGGGCAAAGGCGAAGGCTGGGAAAAGCTCAAAAAGGATATTCGCGCCGAATTGGATGAATCCCTCTTGCAGGCATTTCATGGCACGGTGAGTCTGCCGTTTGCGGCGGGCGACAACCGCAAAATTGCCGTGAAGATTGTGGATGACCGGGGAATCGAGTCGCTCAAGGTTATGAATTTGGAAGGGTGAAATGATGCCAATAGAGTCGATACGATTGAAAAACTTTCGGGCATTTCAAAATGTGCATCTGAAAAACATTCCCAAGTTTTGTGTTCTGGTGGGTGCCAACGGCACTGGCAAAAGCACCCTGTTTTCCGTGTTCGCTTTTTTGCGTGATGCCATGACGACCAATGTCACCGCTGCATTGGGGCGGCTGGGCGGCAGCAGAGGGCTGGCAGAGGTGCGAAGTCGGGGGAGCATCGGGGCCATCGAGATTGAAATCAAACTCCGCGTAGAGCTGTCGCAAGGACGATCGCGGTTGATGACTTACGAGTTGCACATTGACGAAGATCACGGGCAACCTGTCGTTGTGAAAGAGGTGTTGCAATACCGGCGTGGCAACCGTGGGCGGCCCTGGCGGCTTCTGGATTTTGCGTATGGCAAAGGGGAAGCTGTTACCAACGAGCTGGAATCCGTGACGGAGGAAAGTCTGCTTCAACGTGAACAACAAACGCTGAAAAGCCAGGACATTCTTGCCATCAAAGGGCTGGCGCAATTTGCGCGTTTTCCAGCCGTGGTGGCCCTGGGCAATTGGATTGAAAACTGGCATTTGTCTGACTTTCATATCAGCCGTGCGCGCCCCGAGGCCGATGCAGGCTATGCCGAGCACTTGTCACGCGAAGGTGACAACCTGTCTTTGGTCGTAGCGTATCTGCACAAGCACCATCCAGGTGTATTCAACGACATACTGGAACGCTTGCAACGCCGTGTACCGGGTGTGACACAGGTTGAAGCCAAGACGACCGAAGAAGGCCGGGTGCTGTTGAAATTTCAGGATGGCGCTTTTCAAGACCCGTTTCTGGCCCGTTACGTCTCTGACGGCACGATCAAAATGCTGGCTTACCTGGTTTTGCTTTATGACCCCCACCCCTATCCCCTGTTGTGCGTGGAAGAGCCTGAAAACCAGATTTACCCTTCTTTGTTGTGGGAACTGGCCGAAGAATTTCGCGCTTATGCGCAACGTGGTGGGCAGGTTTTCCTCAGCACCCATTCGCCTGATTTTTTGAATGCAGTGGAACTATGCGAAGTATTCTGGCTTGTGAAAGACAAAGGCCAATCGCAAGTGCATCGTGCGGCCGATAACGAACAACTCTGCGCCTATATGCGAGAAGGCGACCAGATGGGCTATCTTTGGAAGCAGGGGCTTTTTCCAGGGGCGCAGCCGTGACAGGGCATCTCGTCTTTTTGCTCGAAGAGCCTTCGGCGAAAGATTTTCTTGAAGGCATTCTGTCGGGCATCCTGCCTGGTGGCACGACAGTGCATTTTTTGGTATTCGAGGGCAAGCAGGATTTGGAAAAGCAGCTTGTACGCCGCATCAAGGGCTGGCTGCTGCCCAACAGTCAATTCATCGTGATGCGTGATCAAGACAGTGGTGAATGCACTGTCATCAAACAACGTTTGCAAAGCTTATGCACCTTGGCAGGCCGACCTGAGACGGTGGTCCGGATTGCCTGTCGAGAGTTGGAAGCCTTTTTTACCGGTGACTGGCAAGCCGTGGCACAGGCATTTGACAAGCCGAACTTGGCCGCAAATGACCGCAAGGCCAAATTTCGCAATCCTGACGTACTGGGCAGTCCCTCGCAAGAGTTGCGGCGTGCGATTCCCCATTATCAAAAGCGCGATGGTGCGCGCAGGATTACGGCCTATTTGGTACCTGATCGAAACCGTTCCAACAGTTTTCGGGTATTGTTTCAAACGCTTTGCGGGTTATCACGTGCATGAGCACATCCCTCATCATCAATTCGCCTTTTGAGCGCCCCACCCATCACTGGAAGCGCGTTAGTGACCGCCAACTGACCCTGATTGCGGGCAGAAGACCGGCAGGCTATGAAATTTTTGATACGCGCAACAATACTGTGCGCGGCATTGAACTGGAGTTGGTGCAACGCATACGCGAGCGGGTGGATGCCTGGCGCATCGCAAATTATCCCGGTATTACTGCGATAACAGAGCAACTGCTGGCGCACTGGAAAGACCCACAAACCAACCGCACTTATCCTTTTTATTTTTGCCAACTGGAAGCGATAGAAACCCTGATTTGGTCTGTGGAGGCCAAACCTGAATTCAAACAGGGTATTGCCGTGCCGGGTGATGGCGGCCCATGGGAGCGCCTGTGCAACAAGATGGCCACAGGAAGCGGAAAGACTGTCGTGATGGCGATGATCATCACCTGGCAGGTACTCAACGCGCTGACCTACCCCAGGCGAAACAAGGATTTTTCTCGGGCGGTGCTTGTCGTGGCACCGGGGCTGACCGTCAAAGAGCGCTTGCAGGTGTTGTTGCCCGGTCATCCCGACAACTGTTACGACATGTTTTCCCTATGCCCCAACGAGGCGCTGCGTGAAAAGCTCAATCAGGCGGTATTGCTGATCGACAACTGGCACAGCCTGATGCCACGCAAAATGCAAGATCGCTCGGTGGTCAAAAAAGGGGCCGAAAGCGATGCAGCGTATGTGCGCCGTGTACTGGGCAAACTTGCCAGTCACAAAGACCTGATCATCATCAATGATGAAGCCCACCATGCGTACCGCAAACCCGCCGAGAGCAAGGTGAGCAAGAAACAGGCCGAAGAACTTGGCCTTGACTTGGATGAAGCGACGCGCTGGATCGAGGGCCTGGACCGGATTCACAAAATGCAGCGCATCATCCGCTGCTTTGATTTATCGGCCACGCCGTTTGCGCCTACTGGCAAAACCAGCACCGAGGCATCGCTGTTTGAATGGGTGATTTCTGATTTTGGCTTGAATGATGCTATTGAAGCCGGATTGGTGAAAACGCCGCGTGTGGTGATTCGTGACAGTGCTTTGCCCAACGCGCAGACGTACCGAAGCAAGCTGTACCACTTGTACCGCGAACCCGAGGTGGCCGACGATTTGAACCGGCGTGGCGCGGAACCGCATGAGGCTTTGCCGCAAATCGTCCAGGAGGCCTACACCCTGCTGGGCGCAGACTGGCGCGAAACGCAGAGCGCATGGGCAAAAGCTGGGCATCTGTCACCGCCGGTGATGCTGACGGTGTGCAACAAAACCGAAACGGCCGCTCGTGTAGAGCATTACTTTCGCCAGGGCGATGCCTATTGTGCTGCGCGTGGATGTGATCGTTCGTCCTGACCTGACGGTGGACTGGTCCAAGATGCCGCGCCTCAAAATTGACCCCGCCCAGGTGCGTGTGAGTGCCGATCTGGCCCCCGCACTGGATGGTGCTGCGGATTTGTCCCAAGCAGTGTCGATCGACCTGGAAGCCTTTCCTGATGAATTTCGCTTGCAGCGCTTGCTGTTTTTGGCTGCGCGCAAGGCTTTGGAGACACTAGAACATGGCTTTACCGGGGGGCGGGAGTTGTTGATCGTTCAACTGGTTCGACTTGTTGAGCAGTTTCTGGCCTCTGACCGGCTGGAAATTCCCTCGCTATTCCATCAGGAACCCCTGCGCAAACGCATTCTGGTTGCTTTGTCCATCGACACGCTGGTGGGACACGTCATCGCCCAAATCCATCAGCAAAACAGCGAAAAGCTGGAACCGGTGTTTGACGCTGAATTTCCGATTGGCTCCACCCGACTGATGCGCACCTGGTACTCCACCAAGCCCTGCATCGAAACTACCAAGTCTCAAATCAGTCACGCCGTGGCCGACAGTACCTGGGAGCCGTACACCACGACCCTGCTGGAAAAGCGCTTGGATGTGGCTGCATTTGCCAAAAACGACCATTTGGGTTTTCAGATTTATTACCTTTGGCGTGGCAGCAAGCGGCGTTTTGTGCCTGACTTTTTGATTCGTCTGGCCAATGGAAAATTGTTGGTGCTGGAAATCAAAGGCGAGGATTCTGACCAAAACCGCAATAAACGTTTGGCGCTGGATGCCTGGGTACATGCGGTGAATTCGCGCGGTGGGTTTGGTACGTGGTGTTGGGATGTGGTGAACGGCGAACCCTCCAAAGTCATGGATGTCATCGATCACCATGCCCGCTATGCGATGCACAGTACACCGATTGGGGAAGGTGTGGGAACCTAGAAAGAGATAATTCTGTCCATGAGAGAACTGCAGTAATCCAGCAGGCACTACGCCCCCCACACCACAATGGTGCGTAGCCCTTCGGTGGCTTCGGATTGCCATATCCGTTCTTCCCAGGTCTTGCCCGGCCTTCTGTCAAAAAGAACCAAATGCGCCTCCTGGGCGCCGCATTGGTCGGCATACCCTGCCGTTTGGGTGATGCCCTGTTTTTGTAATGTGTCCAGGCTTTGGTGGTCGTGGACGATTTTGATTTCTATCACCACGCGCTGTACCGGCCCCAAATAGCCTTGTTGTACGTCCAGCGGCCATTCCAAAAACAAATCGGTGCGTTTTCTTCCCAGCCCATATTCGCGGCTGATTCGCCCGCCGCCGTTGACGATGCGCTGTAGAAAAGCCTGCAACAACAATTGCGGCCCGGCTTCTTTGTAGTCGTATTTTTCCAGCCAGGCATCCGCATTCTCCCGAAAGAATTGTTGGAAGGCACGAAGCAATTTGGGCACATCAATCCGGCGGTTTTCGTCCAGATACCAAGGTTGTTCGTGGGTGAGGACGACTTGCGTAGACCACGTGAGTTCGCGGGGAATGATTTCCTGGTAAATGCGATTGGATAAGGCCAACATCGGCTTTTGGCGTATCAATCCCAAGTCTTCGACGTATTGCAGGTCGTCGGTCGGGAATTGTTCTGTCACTGCTTCGCCTTGCAACAGCGCCGCGACGATGCCATGCACGCGGGGTTCCCGGAGTTTGTCGGTGAGCTGGTCCAAATGCGTGGCCCGGCTTTGGATCAACCGCTCGCGGGCTGCTTTGTACCGTTCCAGCGTGATCGGTACCTGGGGGTTGCGTGCTTCGCGGTCTTGCCACGTCACCTCATACCCCAGGGCGTTGACCAGCCACGGCTGGCCTGCTGTGTCTTGCCAGAGTTCCGGGTAGATCGCAGGGTCGATGTGCTGGCCGGTGGCGTCCTGATGCTGTTGCCACAGTTCCCGCGTTTCCTGTTCGCTCAGATTCCCCAGCCGCAATGACACGGCTTTGATGTTGAATGCTGACCCGCCGGTGATGATTTCATGGTGCGCAGTGTGGATGCGGTAGTCGCGAACGTCCCGAACGCCGCACAAGATCATCGCCTGCGGAAATGCTTCTGGGCGCTGCGCATAGCCTGCACGGATTTGGCGCAGCAACGAAATCAGCGTATCGCCGACCAGCGCATCGACTTCATCGAGCAGCAACACCACAGGCCGGTCGCTGGTTTGTGCCCAGTGGGAAAGCAGCGCCGTCAGCAGCTCGTTGGGGTCCATGTCCTTGTTCTGACGCAGCCATGCGGAAAGCGCGGTGTCTTGGATGTAATACGCCGCCTGACGAACCAGCGCCTGGGTGATTGCGGACAACCCGCTTGCCACATTGCCCCGTGCGGTTTGCGCTGCCGCAATATTGGCGTACAGCGCACGGTATGTTCCCTGCGCATTCAAATAGTGCATCAACGCGAGCAGCGATGTGGTCTTGCCGGTTTGACGTGGGGCGTGGAGGACGAAATACCGCTTGTCGGCAATCAAGGTCTCGATTTCCGGCAAGTCGATGCGCGCCAGCGGGTCGATCAGGTAATGGTCTGCGGCAATGCTGGGGCCAGCGGTGTTGAACTTTTTCATCGTAAAACAAACTTCGGTTTGGAATCCTGGCCTAAAGGCCTGTCGCTAATTTCTTGCTCTAGCGGCCAGGGGGCATTCTTGGCCGAGGTGATCATCGCCAACACGACAACGCGGCGGAACCCCGCTAGTCCCCGACGGCGCCACCATCACCCAGTGGGTGATGGACGACACCCTGCCCGGCGGCTCCCGCTAGGTCGAACGCATCTACACCGCCCCCTTCACCCGCGCAAACCGCGAAGCCGACTACCGCGCCGCCTGGTCCTTCTTCGTCACCTGACCCACCCGTCATGTCGACGGTTCATTGCAGCGCTGCCAGCGCTGCCTCGGGGGCTTTGTCCAGCACTTTCAATAGGGCTTTTGCCGCGCCGGTTGGGCAGCGCTTCCCTTGTTCCCAGTTGCGGATGGTGTCGAGCGACACATCGATACGCTGGGCAAACTCAGCCTGGCTCCATCCCAGTCGTTTGCGAATACGGCGTGCGAACGTCGCTGCATCAAGCAAGGCATCGGCATCGTCAGCCGCTTTGTACCTGGCAATGTCCGCAGTGGTCGTGGCATCGACCACGTTGGTGTCGATGCGCCCTGTGGGTTGGGCTGGCGGGTTCTGGATGTCAATCCTCATGCGTACGGTTTTCATATTGCTTTCTGTCCCGTGGATTGGCTTTTCGTGCGGAAATAATGCGGATCACACCGTGGCGCGGCGTATAAACCAACACGTAGAGACACCTATCAATATTGCCGCGCAATGGGTAGCGATCTTCTCCAATCGCTTTTTGCTTCATCCCACTCGAATTGCATCGGCGAAGTGTAGTTCAATGAACGACTACTGGCCGCCGAACTCACCGCACGCTGGGGGCCTGGCAGACGCTGAGAGCACAAGAAAGAACCTGCATGCTTCCATCGCTACTCGCCCGCAGCATCCAGTTCGGCCTCACGCAATTTCTGGTTTCGGCATTCGAACCGGCGGATGCCTTCAGCCACGGATTGATGAGCCGCTTCGTACACGACGAAGAAGAGGCCTGGTGCAAGGGGCCTTTCGTTCAAGTGGGCCTGCCTTTTAGAACCTATTCCAGTAGGGGCTGCGCCATCGCATTGCACGCGGCGGCGGTGCTCGGAATCCTCATGTACTGTACGTACATTCCGGTTCCTGCGCTCCGGTGCCGCGCACATTGCTTCGGTTCGCCTGCCTACTGAAATAGGTTCCAAGTCGTCAATCGTCATTATTTTTTACGGAGAAACAGCATGCGATTTCTTGATGTCAAAACCGACTACGCATTCAAAAAAGTCTTTGGATCTTTGCAGTCCAAACCTGTTCTGATCGATTTTCTCAACGCGATGCTCGATTACGCCGGTGATCGGGCTATCACGGATTTGGACATTGTCGATCCGTACCAAATCCCCATGCTCAAGGGGATGAAAGACACCTATGTCGATGTCAAGGCCGTTTTGGCGAATGGCAGCGCTGTCATCATTGAAATGCAGGTCTTGAACGTCAAGGGCTTCGAAGCGCGCGTCCTATACAACGCGGCCAAGCACTATGCGGACCAACTGCAAGCAGGAGAATGCTACACGAGCCTTTGTCCTATCATTGCGCTCACCCTGGCAGACTTTGTGATGTTCCATGATAACGAAGATACAGTCATCAGCCACTTCAAATTGATTGAGAAAAAGCGGTTTATCGAATACACCGGGGATATCGAGCTGATCTTTGTGGAATTGCCAAAGTTCACCAAGACAATTGAAGAACTGGAAAACATTCGGGATAAATGGATTTACTTCATCAAAAATGCCGGCAAGCTGGACTACATCCCGGAAACCATGGCATCACCGATGCTCCAACAGGCATTCACGATCATCAATAAAGCGGGGATGAGTCAAGAAGAACTGGAAATGCAGCACAAACGGATGGACTTCATTTTTTTGCAACGGGGCGCCTTGGAAAAAGCGAGCAATGATGGGTTGAAAGAAGGTATACAACAAGGTATACAACAAGGTATACAACAAGGGCTGCAAGAAGGGCGACAACAAGGGCTGCAAAAGGGGCTGCAAGAAGGGCGGCAGGCCGAACGAGCGGCCATTGCCTGGAAGGCGCTTCAGAGTGGATTGACGCCGCAACAAGTCGCTGGCTTGGTCGGGCTGACCGAGGCGGAGGTCATGTTGATGATGCAAAACGGCAAGACGGAATAAAAGCGCCCCCCAGCCCCTACCGCATGTACTCAAACAGCGAAAGCTGCTGCACCTTGGCGTAGCTTTGCAGTGCGACTTGTGGCCGGTTTGTTTGTTGTCCGCTTCATCACGTGCGTGAAGGTCATCACCTTTGGCTATGTGGCCCCATCCCCCGATGGAGAGCGCCAGACGTGCAAACCGAGGTGTTCGGCCAACGGGTCGAAATCGCGATCCGCATGCAGCAAGGCAAAACCATTACGCAGACAAAACGTGCCGATCAAGACATCGATGGTTTTGCGTATCGTGATGCCACGCACACGCAGCGCGGAATAATTCTTCGCAGCCTCCAGCGCAACTGCCTGACCGACCATGTCGCGGTAATGAAACCCCAGCAGCAGCATTCGTGCCCGCTCGCGTTCCTCGTTGTGGCGAAAGCCCTGTAAAACTTCGCACAGGATCAGATCGCCAACGACGAGTGTGGAACGATCGGCCTCGTCGCGCAAAAAGCAGGTTTGTGGCGTTGTCATGCCACGGAAGTAATCGATCCAGACGGAAGAGTCGACGAGGATCATTGATCCCTCCTCATTGCGTCGAGATCGCCCTCCCAGTGCAACTGGCCAAAGACTGCCGCAAGCGCGTCTACCGGTGCCGCTGCTTCCCCTTTTCGACGCTGGGCAATGAATTCCCGCAATGCTGTTTCGACAAGCTGGCGTTCGTCCTGAACACCGCTGACACGGATGGCTTGCTCGATCAATTCGTCTTCAATAACAAGGGCATGCATGGTATGTCTCCACTGCATCACACGGGATGCGCAGCGCTGTGGGTGGGAGGATAGGCGTGATAGAAGTCGCGATGGCCCGCTACCCTGTGGTGACGGGGAGTACCCATTCTGCGACGTGTCGCAACTTCGCCAGCAACCTGCCCAAGCGCCCCCAAGCCCAGCCAAACGCCCAGCCAAGCTCACCAGCGCCCCCCAGCCCCTACCGCATGTACTCAAACAGCGAAAGCTGCTGCACCTTGGCGTAGCTTTGCAGTGCGGCTTGGTAGCCGGTTTGCTTGTTGTTGAAGTCCGAGATGCCGGTGACGGTGCATGCGATACGCACGGACATATTCGCCCGAACGGCGAATCTCATCAGTGTCTACAAGCATAGGCTTTCGCGCATTGCAAAGGCTTATCGCAACTGCTCCTCGATCCGCTCCCACTGTTTGTCCTTGACCATCACGAACCGGCATCGTCCTTCGGAAAGGCTCGCCCACAGGCCGCCGATCAGGCGGTCGTCCTCTGCGTTGGCCCATCCATACCCGCCTTTGTATTCGACGACGAGGATCGGGCCAGGCTGGTCCCCTTTGCCGGGCAGTTGGCAAACAAAGTCCGGGTAGAAACGGCCGTTGGCCTTTTGCAGGAAGAAAGCGCAACCTTCGCGGCGAACCAGGTTGCGAACCCAGAACTGGATTCGCCCCTGCTGCGCAAGAATGTCCAACCTGCATGCGCACTCGAATTCTTCGTTGCTATCGAAGTTGCCGATGCGCCCGTAATAGTGCTTGCGAAAGTCGAAGCGCCCGAATTGACCGTCGTAGTCGCGGGTCGGCGCATAAGCCTGTGCGTGGAACGCATAAGCGTACTGATCGGTCACCGCCACGCGCACAGCCGCGTCATCGCCAAACAGCGTTTGTTGGAACGCCTTGCTGACGGCCCGTTGGCGCAGCGCACGGATGCGTGCTTCCAGCAGGCTGCGGATCAGAAACTTTTGCAGATTGGCGCGTGCCAGCGTAAAGCCTTCCGTCCGCAGCAACGCAGTCACCCACGCGGCGACGAAGGCTTGCTTGCTGGCGTGCGTAAGAGAAGGCTCCGGCAGGTTCCGGCACAGCCATGTGGCCAGACGCACCTCGTCCCAGTGCTCGGGCCGATAGACCAACCCCAGATCGCGCTGCACCCCAGGCAGAAAGGATGGGATCAGTGTTCCATTCTGGTCATGGATATCGATCTCGCCAAATTCCGCCACCTTCATGCCAGCACCCAGCGCACGCAGATCGTCGCCGGTCGGTACGGCATCAAAAGTCGGCAAGTCCCACGGGTAGTCGAGCACTTCCGGGTCGTCGAACAACTGGAGCTTGCCCTGCACCCGCAAGGCAAGTTGTGGAACGCGCAGTCTCTCGCCCCGTTCTGCAGGGGTCTGGAAGAAATCGATGGCCGTGGTGCGGCTGGTTTCGGCGGCTTGGGCAAGCGCCGCCGCTGCCGAAGCGCCCGTGACCGTCGCCTGTAGCAATGCAGTCTCGTCCTCGGTCAGCGGCACGGTGATGGTTAGCGTTTGGAGCAGGCTGTCCCAGCGCACCTTGTCGCGAACCGGCTTGGGTATGTCGTGGAGGTCGGGCTGTTCGGTCAGCGCGATGGTCACAGGTGGAACAGCCACGCGCCCGGCATGTCCCGCCCAATCTAGCCATGCCTGTTCTGTCTTCGCTGCGGCGACGAAATCGGCCACTTCGCGCCGCTCGAATCCAGCGCCCGCGACCAGTCGTTCCCGCAACGTGGCTGCGGTTTCACTGAAGTTGCGCGACACCACGAAGGCATACGACTTGTTCAGCTCCAGGGCCTGCCGATGGACTGCGCCGGGTTGGCGCAACACGCGCCCCAGCAATTGCTCGACAGCCGTGGCAGAGGTCAGCGAGGCCATGCTGACCAAGATGTACGCAAAAGGGCAATCCCACCCCTCGGCCAGCGCCCGTTGGGTCAGGACGAACTTGACCGGGCAGGCGGGGTCGGCGATTCCCAGCGTGTAGTCTGCATCGATTTGCTCCAAGCCCTTTTCCTCGCCGGTGGCGACGACGATCTCGTTGGCGGGAATGCCGTGGTTGGCGCTCAGCTCGTTGCGAACCCGTTCCACGTCCAGCGTATCGATTCCGGCGCGGCGCGGTTCTGCCTGGATCAGCACGAGCGGACGCAGGTAGGGGCTGCCTACGCGGCGCTCTTGGTCGGCCAGCGCATGCAGGGCTTCTCGCTTGGCGATGGCATCCGCCAGACATTGCTGCCAGTTCGGCTCGGTTTCCAGTACCACCGGGAGCTTGATCATTTCCTCCGCCTTCAGCTCTGCGGCGCAGACGCTGTGGAGCACATTGCTCGGCGTGCGTTCCAGGTCGGGCGTGGCAGTCAGCTCCATCACTCCACTGGGGCGGAATCGCGCCAGCGTGTCGAAAGCGAGCGGCGTGCGGCTGTTGTGCGCTTCGTCCACCACGATGAACGGTCGGCGCAGGCGCAGCACATTGGCCAGCGAGCAGGGGGCGGTGCGTTCGGCGCCTTCCCCTTCGTGCAGCAGCGCGTCGCGCTGGGTGGGCGACAGGTTGTCGAAGTGGTGCATCAACGCGCCACTGTTTTGGTACACCTTGCGCGATTCTTCGTCTTCCACCTGGAACGCTTGGCGGGTGGCGACGATGACGGTCGTCGACGTGTCCAGCGTGGCGCGGGGGACGCTCTTGGCTTCTTCCAAATCCAGGACCGTGACTGGCCCAGCCTCGCGCAGCGCGGCATGGTAAGGATGCAGCCGGTCACGCAAGGCGCGCAGCGTCTGTTCCCGGATGGGCTTGCTTGGTACCAGCCACAGGATCACGCTGTGCTCGGTTCGCAGCAGATGCGTATTGACCAGCGCGATGCTCCTGGCAGCCAGCCAAGTCTTGCCGCCGCCGGTGGGAACCCGCAGGCAGAAGTACGGCATGTCGGCAGGAAAACCCGAGAGCGGGTGGTAGGGGTTGCCGCGCCCCCACAGGCGCTCAGTCGTGGCGGTGAAGGCCACCGCAGGCGAAGGCAGCGCATGGCAGGCATGGAAATAGGCCTCGATGCTGTCAAGCACCTGCTGTTGGTAGGTTTTGGGGGCAAATCCGGTCACGGTTGCTGTCTCTACGGTGCTTCGGACTCATCCACCACAGCAGGTGGTTGTGGGGAAATCGTGGGTTGAACATACGTAAGGACACCATGTCGTAGCACAACGATGGCCGTACCGGTTTGCATGGCGACTTCGCGTGCGCGTTGGGCGGCGCGGATCAAGGCGGCTTGTGACAGACGCAAGTCCGCAGTAAGGGCCAACTCAATGGGTTGTGGATTGTTCATCGTTCGCTCCAGTCCAGCAATTGCGGGAGTTCGCCTGAGTTGTCATACAAGGCCCAGGCATTGACCAATCGAGAGTAGTGGTGGGTGAAGTGGTGCAGCCCGGCATCGAACCGTCGTCGAATCACCATTTCGGGGATGTTGTGCCCACCTTGCTTGACGCGCAGGGCTACGCGGGCAACGGCCTCGTCGGCATTGGCAAGGCGCAGAAAAATCAGCTCCACCCAGTACCCGGCGGCTTGCCATTGTGGGATGTGATGCAGATAGGTTTTGCGCGGCGGTTCCATCGTCAAACATCCAGCGCGTAGGGGGTTTGCTTGAAGGTGATGCCCTCCCGCGCAGTGCGGCTGCCCATGCGGTTGGCTGCGGCGTAGATCACTTTCGGGCCTGGGAAAGGGGACAACAGGTCGAACACCGCGCCGGTGAGGACGTTGCCGCCATCGACCGATCGATCTGCAAGGATGCCGTTGTAGAGCAGATAAATCGCACGGCCCTGGTGTACCCCCAACAGCGGCGAGTGGGCTGGGCCGGTGTAGCCGGTGCCGGTTTCGGCAAACCAGACGAACTCGGCCAACTGGGCAAAGCGCACGTCGCTGCGAATCTGGCCTTCGGCATCGAACAGCGGTTTTGCGGAAAGGCGGCAGAACTGGAAGCCACCGCCCAGGCCCGGCACTTGCTGGCCTTTGGCGTTGGTATAGCCCCGCGCCACGCGGCGCACACGCTCTGCAGTGACATTGCGTGCAATGCCCTCGTCCATTTCGACGAGGAGGAAACGGCGATGGCCCCCGTCTTCGGCGTTTTGCTTCAGCACGGCGTGGGCGGTGGTGCCGGAACCGGCAAAGCTATCAAGGATCAGCGAGTTTTTGTCGGTGGCGATTTGAAGGATGCGTTGGAGTAGGCGGGTGGGTTTGGGTGTGTCGAATGCTTTACTTCCAGAAAAAATTTCCATCAGATCTTTAGTGCCTTCTGTAGCCGTACCAACATCCGTCCAGATAGTTGATGGATTGACGCCTTTTTCTTGCGCCTCAAATTTGAACCGCTTGAACTGGGGTTTGGAAGTTCCCTTCTTCCCAAACAAAATCCGGCTATCTGCGAGCGCTAATTCAAATTTTTCCTGAGTGAAACGCCAATGTCTGCCAGGCGGGGGATAGTAAATCTTCCCTGTCTTCGGATTACTAATTGGGTACTGCAAGTTTTCCCGAATATTCGGCGCGTCCATCGGGTCAGCGACCCATTCGCCCCGTGGGTCATTGTCAGGATTGGAAAATTTAGTAGCATCAATCGCTAGAGCCAATAGCCTGAATACTCTGCGATCTCTGGCAAAACACAATGTGTAGTTATGAGAGAGCGAAACATCAACATCGTTTTGACTGGACTTTCGGTGTTCCCACACAAAATTGGCCACAAAGTTTCTCGCCCCAAACACCTCGTCCATCAATAACCGCAATGTCGCCACTTCGTTGTCGTCGATCGACACAAAGATGGCCCCGTCCTCGCGCAGAAACTGCCGCAGCAGCACCAGGCGCGGGTACATCATGCAAAGCCAGCGGTCGTGCCGGTCGAGCGTTTCGCCTTCCTTGCCGACTACCTCTCCCAGCCACTTGCGAATTTCCGGGCTGTTGACGTTGTCGTTGTAGACCCATCCCTCGTTGCCGGTGTTGTACGGCGGGTCGATGTAGATGCATTGCACCTGGCCTGCGTAGCGCGGAAGCAGGCTTTTGAGTGCGTGCAGGTTGTCGCCCTGCACGATCAGGTTCCCATCGGCGCTGCCCCCGCAGGAAAGCTCCGGTGCTGGTTCCAACATGCGGAACGGCACCTCTTTGTGGTGTTTGACGACGGCTTCCTTGCCGATCCAATTCAACGTGGGCATGGCGTTTTTCGATCTCTGATTCCTGCGCAATGAGCACAGCAGTGGAAAGCCGCTGCACCTTGGCGTAGCTTGGCAGCGCGGCTTGGTAGCCGGTTTGTTTGTTGTAGAAGTCCGAGATGCCCTGGATCATGTCGAGGTCTTCTGCGCGGGATATGGATGAAGGTCATCATTGGGTGCCCTCCCAAGTAGACAGATCAGGGCTGTATCGACGCAATGCGCATCCACTTCGGCCAAGTGACCGAGCACGCCACGGACGAGTTGTTCATCCCAGCGTGAACAGCTTGCATCGAACCACCGAGGGTGCCGGTAGCCCAGCTACGGCCAAGTTTTTGATGTGGATGTCCAGCGGCCAGGGGGCATTCTTGGCCGAGGTGATCATCGCTAACACGACTTGGCCACGCTCATCAGTCACGATAGGCCTCCTCGTCTGCCGCCGAATTCCATTCGGTCAGCGTGCCTTCGATGGCTTGTAGGTAATCCGAATCGATGCGCGGAACGCGGCGCACGCACGCCACGCCGTCTTCCAGCATTTCCCAGGCTAGCAAGTCGCCCGACCCCACACGCAGGGCCTGGCGTACATCGGCCGGAATGGTGGTTTGGCCTTGGGCGGTGATTTTGGCGATGGCAGTCATTGCATTCCCTTCTGAATGGGAGAGTTGCGAAGCGGTTTTGGGAAGCCTGTCGCGTCCAGTGGAAGAGAAAGGTACTCTGCCATGACTGTACTGACTCCCGTCCCCTGCGCCACGCCACCAAGGCGCGTCCTTTACCCCCCAGCCCCTACCGCATGTACTCAAACAGCGAAAGCTGCTGCACCTTGGCGTAGCTTTGCAGTGCGGCTTGGTAGCCGGTTTGCTTGTTGTTGAAGTCCGAGATGCCTTGGATCATGTCCAAGTCTTCTGCGCGGGATTTGTCGGCTTCGAGCTGTTCGGTGCGCTTGCCTTGGTTGGTGGTGATGCGGTCGGCGCGGCTGAGCAGTTCGCCAGCCTGCCCCCGCACGGCGGAGACGCGGCCCATGCCGATGTCGATGTTCTGCAGGGTTTGGGCCACGGCCAGATTGGCATTGTTGTTGTTGGGCGCGAGGGCAAGATCCTGAATCGCACGGTCGAGCACGCTGAAGATGCTGACCACGGGTTCCACCGTCATCGTGTCCGTCGCGCTCGGGGTGCCGGTCAGCGTCATGGTCAGGCCGCCGAAAGTGATGGGGATATTGTTGCTGGTGGTGGGGAAGTCCGGGCCAGTCGCGATATTCGTGCTTTCGGTGCCATCGGGCAGGGTTTCGGTGAGCGTGTACGTCGCACGCTGGCTGTCCGCAACGGAACCGGGGCCAAGGGAGATGTCGCTAATCGTGTAAGAAGCCTGCGTGAGTTTCGATGCATCCGCCAGCGATACGGTGCTGGCGATCAGCGGGGTGAGCCGGTCGCCCATTTCGACGTTGTAGGCGATGTCGATATCGTGGTCGAACATGAAGGCGCCGTCGCCGTCGAGCGTGTACGGTATCGACACGTCCGTGCTCGCCGTTTGTCCGGGCAGACCGTTGAATTGGTAGTCCTGCGCGGTGGGCAGGGGGCCGACGAAGGGCGCCAAGGCACTGCCCAGCGAGCTGAACAGGGGCATGCCGTTGGTGTCCTTGGTATTGGCCATCGAGAAGATGTGGTCTCGCAAGCCCTGGAGTTCATTGATGATGAATTGGCGTTCCGTGTCGCGGTTGATGCCATTGCCGGCATTGACGACCAGTTCGCGGAAGCGTTGCAGGGAATCGGTGATGTCGCCGAGTGTGCTTTCCGCCGTAGCAATGGCATTGCGCTGTGTTTCGAGCATACGCATGTCCGTGGCGGTGCGGCTAATGCGCATGCGGGCGCGTTCGGCGTTGGCGGCGCTGGTGGGGTCGTCGCTGGTGCGGATGATTTTTTTGCCCGACGTCAGGTTGGCCTGAAGATTGTTCAGATCGGATTGGCGTTGGCCAATGTTGCGCAATGCGTTGCCGTAGGCGTGTGCGGTACCGGTGCGATGGATGAACATGGACATGGTGACTCCCCTTCATCAACGTGCGACGGCCTGGATCAGCGCGTCGAAGATCCCTTGGGCGACTTGGATGACCTTGGCGGAAGCCTGATAAGCCTGCTGGAACTGAATCAGCTTCGACGCCTCTTCGTCGAGGTTGACCCCGGATACGCCGGTGCGGTCGGTTTCGAGGTTTTCCGAGATCTGGCCGGAGACGTCCGCCGCGTAATTGGCGCTTTGGGCGCGGATGCCAACCTGCGCAATGATCCCGGCGTAGCCGTCGGTCAGCGCGGAGCCGTCGAACATGGCCACGTCGCGCAAGTCCATCAGCGCTTGGGCGTTGCCCGCATCGAGATTGCGAAAGGCAGCAGGCTGCGCAAGGATCGTGTAGGTGTCCCCCGCCTGGGGTTCGCCCTGAAGCACGACGGACCATTGGCTCAAGGGGAAGACCGTCGGCACGGCGCCTTCGATGCTTTGGCCCGAAGTGAAGGCAAAAGTGCCTGCCACATCGCTGCGGGTATAGGTGCCATCCCCCTGAAACGTCAGCGTGACGGGGATGTTTGTCGGCGGGTTGGTGCGCGCCACCAGACGGGACAGTTGCAGGCTCCCTTGGTTGGCTTGGCCCATCTCCCCGGCAACGGGGCTGGCAACGGCCAACGCGCGCGGGGTGGAAAACTCCGCATGGATGTTGCTTGCCGAGGTGCTGAAAGGCTTGAGCAAAAACCGGTCGCTGACTTGCGCTGTGCCGCTGTCGAGGGTCACTTTCAGTCCGTCGATGATCAGCGGCCCGCTGGCAAGGTCGAAAGCCGTCGTCACCCCGTCCATGCTGCGCTTGATCGTTCCCGAGTGGTCGCCGGTGAAGACGATTTCGTAGTCCGACCCCGAAAACTTCGTCACGTCGTACACAGCCATTCCCAGCACTGCGTCGCCCTTGTTGGGCACGGCAGGGGGTTGGGGGGTGAGGATGTTGCGGGGGCCGTAGACCGTCGGCGTGAACAAATCCCCGCCCTTGTTGCCGTCAAGGTCAAGCCCAAGCCGGTGCTGGTCATTCATGCTCGTGCTCACTGCCAGCGTCAGCCTGCCCATCAGGTTGCGCCCTTCGTTGAGGTCGTTGTTCTGAAAGCGAATCAGGCCGGAGATTTGCCCGCCGCCGAGCAGGTTCTCGTCGAGCATCTGTTCCTGATCGCCTCGATGGATCGATAGCTTGGACTTCGTGGGGTCGGCAAAGTCATCCGAGCCTGCCGAGAGGGTGGATACCGTGCTGCCGTAGACGAGCGTTTGCCCGCCGCCGATGAACACGGACATCGTCCCGTCGTCGTTCTCGATCGTCGTGGCCTGGACGTATTCGCCCAGTTCGCGCAAGAGCTGGTCGCGCTGGTCGAGCAGGTCGTTGGCCGTTTGGCCGTTGCCCCGTGCGTCCGAGATTTGGCGGTTTACCGTTGCGATCGACTGGGCGATGCTGTTCGCCGTATCGACCTTTTGGGAGATTTCCTGGGAAACGCGCAATTGCAGGTCGTCGAGGCTTTGCGAGACGCTGCGCATACGCGAAGCAGCTTCGTTGACACGGGTCAGCGCCACCGTTCTGGCAGTCAGATCGGTAGGCGCGCCGGCCACATCGGCAAAGGCATTGAGCATGTCGCTGACGGCTGCGCCCAGGGCACTTTCCCCGCTGGGGAAGATGTCTTCCAACATGCGCATCTTTTCTGCGCGGGTGGCATCCCCGGCGCTGATGGAACCGGCCATCGCAGACTGGCGCGTGAGGAATTCGTTGTAGGTGCGGGCGATGTCGACGATGTCCACGCCCTTGCCGACGTACCCACCCCCGGTGACTTGTCCTGGCGTTGTGTGCAGCACTCCGGACTGGCGTGAGTAGCCCGGGGTGTTCACGTTGGCAATGTTGTGCCCCGTGGTTTGCAGCAGGGTTTGGTTGGCCAGCAACGCCTTGGTGGCCACGTTGAGGACGCCGCTCATACGCTTTGGGCCGCCACTTGGGTGCCACGTTGCAAGCGTTGCGTGGCCTCAATGGTTCGGCGTAGTTTGGTTGCGTACTGGGGATCGGTGGCGTACCCGGCGCGTTGCAGGCTCGTGGCGAAGGAGTGGGCGGAGCCATCCTGCAGGTTCACTTTGGCGTAGCGCGGGGATTTGGTGATCAGACGGGCGTAGTCGCGGAACGATTCCTCGTAAGAACCGTAGGCGCGGAACTTGGCCACCTTTCTGGTCGCGACGCCGTTGACGTATTCGGTCGTCGTGACTTCGGCAACCTTGCCTTTCCACCCCGGGCCGGCCTTGATGCCGAAGAGGTTGTGCGACAGCGATCCATCGCGGGCCTTGATTTGACGCTGCCCCCAGCCGGTTTCCAGCGCGGCTTGGCCGACCATGTAGCTCGCGGGGATGCCCGTGTCCTTTTCGATGCGCGCCGCTGTTTCGGTATGGAGCTGGACGAAATCCGTCTGGCGCGTTGTGGGTTGGGTGGGGGGCTGCGTTTGGTTGGCGCGGTACGCGGCAATCGAGCTGTTTCTGCGCAGCAGGGGCGTGTCCGTCTGGCTGGGGGGCGTTTTCTCGAACGATTCGGGTTGCAGCCCGGCTTGTTTGGAAAGCTGCGCGGCGATCAGGTCGGACAAGCCGCCAGGCTGCCCGGACATTTGTACCGAAAACTGTTGGTCGAGCATGTCGGTGGCCATGTTGCCGGTCGGGCTATCGAACATGTCGGATTTCATCGAAGCCGTGGCCTCGCGCATGCTTTTGATCAGCTCGCGCATGAACAGCGATTCGAACTGCCTGGCCGTTTCCCGGATCGATTCGGGGGTGGCTTGCCCGGTATTGCGCTTGAGGGCGTCGAGCGAATGGATGTCCGCAGCCAGCCCGGCGGATGCCGACGAGTACGGCGAGTACGAGGAAAGGGAATCGAGGCTCATCAGATCACCTCCAGCTCGGCTTGGAGCGCGCCAGCAGCCTTGATGGCTTGCAGAATCGCGAGTAGGTCTTGGGGGGTGGCGCCCAGGGAATTGATGGCGCGAACGACGTCGGAAAGCTGGGCCGAGGGGGGCAGCTCAATGAGCATCCCCGGCTCGCTGCGAATCTGAATATTGGTTTTTTCTGTCACCGTGGTTTGCCCGCCAGACATGGGGTTGGGCTGGCTGACAGTAGGGGTGCTGCTGATGCTGATCGACAGATTGCCGTGCGCAATGGCGACGGGCCCCAGCGTAACGGCCTGGTTGAGCGCGATCGACCCCGTGCGGGAATTGATCACGACCTTGGCAGATGGCTTGGTGGCGTCAATCGGCAGTTCTTCGAGTTCGGCGAGGAAGCTGACCCGTTCGTTCGGGGTGGTGGGCGCGGTCACGCGGACGGTGCGTCCGTCCAGCGCCTGGGCTACGCCGTCGCCAAAGCGGGTGTTGATGGCTTGGGCAACGCGGCGCGCGGTTTGGAAATCGCTCGATTGCAGGCCGAGGGTGACGGCCTCGCCCTGCTGCAAGGGCGTTTCGACGATGCGCTCGACCTGTGCCCCACCGGGGATGCGACCCGCGCTGAGGTGGTTGACCTGCACCTTGCTACCACCCGCAGCGGCGCCAGCACCGGCGATGACGAGGTTGCCCTGGGCGAGGGCATACACCTCGCCATCCGCGCCCTTGAGCGGGGTGGCGATGAGCGTTCCCCCCTTGAGGGACTTGGCGTTGCCGACCGAGGAGACGCTGACGTCGATGGCTTGCCCAGGCCGTGCGAAGGCCGGAAGCTGCGCCGTGACGAGGACGGCTGCGACGTTTTTGAGTTGCATGGCACTCCCGGCAGGCAGGGAAATGCCGAGCTGCTGGAGGTAGTTGGCCATGCCCTGCGAGGTATAGGGCATCTGGGTGGTTTGGTCCCCCGTGCCGTCGAGGCCGACGACCAGGCCAAAACCTGTCAGCGCGTTGCTGCGAACGCCTTCGACGGCGGCGACTTCCTTGATGCGCAGGGCGTGCGCAGGGGCTGCGCACAGAACGGCTGCGCACAGTATGGCCAGACAGCGCGCCAGCAGGCTATGCGGCAGGATGCGGAACTTTGCCCTCACCCCTGCCCCTCTCCCGGTAGGAGAGGGGAGTACAGGGCCGCTCCCGCTGGGAGAGAGAAATGGGCGCTCTCCCACAGCGGGAGAGGAGTGTTGGCAAGCAGTGCGATGGTGGTTCTTGGAATCGTGCATGGTGGTTTCCCCCCTCGGCACGATTCTGCAAACCTTTAGAACGGCAGAAAACTAAAAAAGAACCGTGTTAACCACCCAGTTGTTTGCGCTTCGGCCTGCGCACCCCGTCCCTTGGACTCGATGCGCGCATTCGCTACCTGCGTTGAATTGACCACATTGCCGGGCTGGATCACCCGGGGGTCGATGGTTCCAGAGAACCGCAGCACATCGACGTTTTGGTTGACGCCGATCTGTTTGTCCCCCGCGACGAGGAGATGGCCGTTGGGGAGGACGTCAACGACCGTCGCAGTGATGGTGCCGTAGAAAGTGTTGGCGTTTTCTGTCCCCCCCTTGCCGGAAAAGTCTTGGCTGGACTCCGTGCCCATATTGAGATTGGCGATGTCGGGCGGGGAAATGAGCGGGAAGGCAGAGACGCTGGCCGAATTGGAGGAACTGCGGTTTGCCGTGGACGAGGACTTCTGGCTGGCAGTCACCTTTTCAACGATGTTGATCGTGATCTGGTCGCCCACCAAGCGCGCACGCGGGTCTTCAAAAGCAGGGCGGTACGTGGTCTTTTGGTACAGACTGCCCGTGGCGTTGGGGGCAGAGGCAGGGGCTGCAATGGGCTTGGGCGGCGGTGGATCGGGGAAATCCACCGACACGGACTGCGGCAAGCTGCCGCACGCCGCGAGCGTGCCCAGGCAGGCAGCCACCGCGCCGTGTTGCAGCAGGCGCCGCAGAGCGTCCCGCTGTCGGTTGCGGACAAGGGTATTCATGGTCTGGTGTGATGAGGGCAGAGGTGTGGTGCCGAGGAAGGAGCCAAGATGGACGCCATCAGGAAGGATCAGGTCAAGGACTGGATTTAGATCTGGGTCAGTTTCTGCAGCATCTGGTCGGAAGTCTGGATGCCTTTGGAATTCAGCTCGTAGGCGCGTTGCGTCTGGATCATCGTGACCAGTTCCTGGACGACGTTGACGTTCGATGATTCGACATAGCACTGCAACAGCGAACCCATTCCATCCGCGCCGGGGGTACCGGCGTTGGGCTGGCCCGACGCAGCGCTTTCGGCAAACAGGTTCTGCCCCAGCGGCGTCAGGCCCGCAGGGTTGACGAAGCGTGCCAGCGCAATCGTCCCGATGTTTTGCGGGGCGGGGTCGCCAGGGATCGTTGCAGTCACGGTGCCGTTGCCGTCGATCGTGACGTTCGTCGCATTGGGCGGAACGGTCACTCCATTGGCCACGGGCAGCCCCGTGGAGGTGACGAGCGTGCCGGCGGAGTTGACCTGAAAGGCGCCGTCCCGGGTGTAGCCAGTCGATCCATCGGGCATCGTGATTTGGAAGAACCCGTCCCCCTGAATCGCAACGTCGAGGCGGTTGTTCGTCTGGTGCAGCGCGCCTTGGGTGAAGGATCGGCTCGTCGCCACCGTGCGCACCCCCAGCCCGATTTGCAATCCGGTGGGGAGCTGCGCTTGTTCGGTGCTGTTCGTGCCCACCTGTCGGTGATTTTGGTACATCAGATCCTCGAACACCGCCGTGGAACGCTTGAACCCATTGGTCGAGACGTTGGCCAGGTTGTTGGTGATGACGTCGAGCTGCATCTGCTGGGCTTCCATGCCCGTTTTGGAGATCCACAGCGAATTGATCATGGTCGTTTCCTAGGTGGTGGTGGGTGGGGTATAGGCCTTAGCCTTGCATGTTGAGCAATTGCGCCGCAGCGCGGTCGCTGGCTTCGGCAGTTTGCATCAGGCGGGTTTGGGCGTCGAATTGCCGCGCGGACTGGATCATCGAGACCATCGTCTCGATCACGTTGACGTTCGATCCTTCGATGGTTCCCGGCTGGATTCGCACGGTGGCATCGTTGGCAAGGGGGTCGCCGGAGGTGGTGCGGAAGAGGCCATCGTCTCCGCGCTTGAGGGGGTCTTCGGGAGTAGGGGTCGCGATCTTGAGTCGGCCCACCACTGCGGCTGGCTGGCCTGGTACCTGCGCTGTCACCGTACCGTCCACGCCGAGGGTGACTTCCGCGCCCTGTGGGGCGGTGATGGGCGCGCCGCCGTCGCCCAGTACCGTCAGCCCTGTGTTGGTCAGCACGGTGCCATCAAGCGATACCTCGAAAGCCCCATTGCGGGTATAGGCTTCGGTGCCGTCCAGCCCCTGGACGGCGAACCAGGAATTGCCCATGATCATCGCGTCCATCGCACGCCCTGTGCGGTGGGGGGTGCCGGGCAAATCCAGAAAGCCCGGCGTGGCATCAAGCGCCATCACCCGCGTGGTGCTGCCCGTTCCCCGCACGGGAACGGAGCGGTATGTGGAAAGCTCTGCGCGAAAGCCGTTGGTCGAGACATTGGCCAGGTTGTTGGATAGCAAGGCTTGCCGGTGCGCTGCGGCGTTGGCGCCGGTCATGGCGGTGTAGATGATGCGATCCATGGCGTGGACTCCTTGGCGTGTTCAGATGAGTGGGACAGTCGCGAAGAGGCTTCTCGACGCTCCCCTCGCCCAATGGGAGAGGGGCTGGGGGGTGAGGGAAATTGCCATGACTGTCCTGATTCAGTGTCTCAGGGCATTAACGCAGATTGACGAGCGTGGACATGACTTGGTCTTGCGTCTTGATCGTTTGCGCGTTGGCTTGGTAGGCGCGTTGCGCGGTCATCATGTTGACCAGTTCGGAAGTCAGGTCCACGTTCGAGTCTTCGAGCGCCCCCGGGCGTAGTCCGCCGAATTTGCCCACGCTGGGCATGCCCTGTACGGGCGGGCCGGACAGCATCGTGGACACCCAGGCATTGCCGCCAGCGGGCATCAGCCCCTGGACGTTGCGGAAGTCCGCCAAGGCAATCTTGCCGACGGACTGCGTCTGCCCGTTGGAGTAGCGTGCGTTGATGACGCCGTCTTCCCCGACGCTCAGCCCGGTCAGATCTCCGGCGGTGTAGCCGTCTTGCGTGAGGTCGGACACGGCGAAGGACGTGCCGTACTGCGTGGCCTTGCTGAGGTCAAGCTCGACGGTGAATTCGCCGTTTTCGCCCACAGCGGGGTTGAGGGAGGTGAGCGTCAGCTCGACGTTTTCTTTGGGGGTGACGAGCTTGCCATTGGCGTCAAAGGTGAGTTGCAGCGTGGCCCCGGTCGGAACCAGCTCGGCCGCAGCGGGAATTTTTTCTTCCGCAGGGTTGAGGCCGGTGACGTCGTAGGTCGGCAGCCGCGTCAGCCCGCCCGATGCGTAGGTGGGGTGGCGGGTCAGCCCGCCCGTCGCATAGGTGGGGAGCCGCGTCAGCCCGCCCGATGCGTAGGTGGGGCGGGGCGTTTCTGTGGGGTTCTCTGTATTCCACGTGGTGTTTTCTGCGTCGAGTGCATCCGTGGCGGCGTTGAGTTCCGTATTGGTCGCGTCGAGTGTGTCGTTGGGGGCATTGAGCGTTGTGTTGGTGACATCCAGCGCATCGTTGGTGGCATTGAGCGCGGTGTTCTTGGTGTGGAGTTCCGCGTTGGCGGCATTGGTTTGCGTGATGGCAGCGTTGGTGGCCAATGCCTGCGCACCGGTTGCCAGCGTGGTGCTGTCGTACACATCCCAGGTGTTGGCGCTGGTTTTGACGAAGTTGAGCGTCACGGGGATTTCCACCCCCTGCGAGTCGTAGGCCACCAGGGAGGTGCCATAGGTGGTGATGGGGGGGTAGGGAACGATGTCCGTGGCTACTTTGGCGCGGGCATCGAGGTTGAATTCGGCGGCGATTTTGGTTGTCTGCTTGGCGCCGATGGGGGAGTTGGTCGGGAGCTGGAGTTTTTGCAGCGTCGCGCTGGTGGGTTTGCCGGTGGCATCCGTAGGCAGGCCCATGACGTTGGCATCGCTGTTGGTGATGAGGAAGCCTTCTTTGTCGAGCTTGAACGAGCCGTCTCGGGTATACGCCGGGGATCCATCAGTCTGCGTAACCTGGAAGAACCCGCCGCCGTTGATCGCGACGTCGAGGTTGTTGCCGGTGCTGGTGATGCTGCCCTGCCCGAATTGCTGCGAGATGGTCGCGACGCTCACCCCGATACCGGGGTTGATCGATTTGCAGGCCCCCAGCGAAGCGGCGACAAGCTCGTGAAACTCTGCGCGGGAGGCTTTCATCCCGGTGGTGTTGACGTTGGCGATGTTGTGGCCGATGACGTCGAGGCTGCGGCTGGAGGCAGTCAGCCCGGAAAGTCCAGTTTGGAACGACATGATTTCTCCTTGCGGATCGGGGTTTCTGAAAGAAGGAAAAAGGAAGACAGCAGAAAGGATCAGAGGATGGCTGCGATGGCGTCGTAGGCCACGGTGGGACGGCCTTGGAGCTGTAGCTGGAGCGTGCCTGCATCGCTGCCTACGCCGGTAACTTTGGCGCGGGTCAGCGCGGTGTTGGCAATGGGTTGTCCACCAAGCGTCGCGTTGATGCGGAAGGAGGGGGCGCTGGTGCCCTGGTAGTTTGATGCGTCCCAGGAGAAGTCGTGCCGCCCTGGTTCGAGCGCGCCCATGTGTACGGTGTCGATCACCATGCCGCCGGGGGTGAGGATGTCTACGCTGACGTTTTCTGCGCGGGCGGAGAGATCGACGGAACCTTTGGCAGCGCCATCGACGATCGACAGGGTATTGCCTTCGAGCAGTACCTCGTGACCCACCATCGAAGAACCCTGCAATACCTGCATGGCGCTGAATTGCTGGGCCATGCTTTGCAGGGTTTCGTTGACTTGCTGGACGCTGGTGACGGTGTTGATCTGCGCCATCTGGCTGGTCATCTGCGCGTTGTCCATGGGGTTCATGGGGTCCTGGTTATTGAGTTGCGCGACAAGCAGTTTCAAAAAGCGGTCTTGCGCTGCGTCCATGTCCGCTACCTTGGTTTTGGACGAGGTATCGGTGGTGGTGGCGCTGGTGGCGGAGGAAAGGGAGGTCAACATGGTGCGGTCCTATCCGAAAAAATGTTCCAAAAATAGCGCGATGGTTGCGAAATTCGCGATGGTCGCGACGATCACTGGCCCAACTGCAATGTTTTAAGTAGCAGCGACTTGGCGGTGTTCATGACTTCGACGTTGTTTTGGTACGAGCGGGACGCCGAAATCATGTTGACCATTTCTTCCACGGGGTTGACGTTGGAAAACTGCACGTAGCCGTTGGCGTCCGCAGAAGGATGGTGGGGGTTGTAGACGCGCTTGAAGGGCGCATCGCTTTCTTTGATGTGCAGTACCTTGACCCCGGCGGTCGCTTCCGAACCCATCGGCACGGTTTGAAAGACGACTTGGCGGCTTTTGTAGCCTTGGCCGTCCGGCCCGGCGACGGCATCGACGTTGGCCAGGTTGCTGGCGACGGCGTTGAGCCGCTGCGACTGCGCGCTGACCGCGCTGCCCGAGACACTGAAGATGGAAAACATGGACATGGTCGTCCTCCCGGTCAATTGGTGTGCAAGTCGCGAAGCTCCCCTCGCCCAGCGGGAGAGGGGTTGGGGGTGAGGGCAATGGGCATGACTTTCATGATGGTGAATGGGTACACAAAGTCATGGTTGTTGGCAATGCCTTACTGCCCCTGGATCGCGCTGAGCATGGTTTTGGACGAGCCGTTGATGAAGCGCAGCGTGGCTTCGTAATGCACGGCGTTATCCAGAAAGCTGGCGCGTTCGCGGTCGAGGTCTACCGTGTTGCCGTCCGCGCTAGGTTGGCTGTGCAGGGCATACGTCAGCGCGGAGGGGCCTTTGATCTCGCTGTCTTCCACGCCTGGGATCGTCAGGTGGCTGGCATGGGTACGCAAGCCGGGTTCCCGTAGGGCGACATGAACCTGGGGGCCAGGAAGCTGGCTGTCGGAAAAAGGCAGGGACTGCGCCAGCGCTTCCTGAAAACGGAACTCTTTGGCAACGTAGCCAGGGGTATCCACATTGGCGATGTTGCTAGCCAAGATGCGCTGGCGTTGGGAACGCAGCACCAGGGCGTCGGTGTGTAGGGTGAGTCCACTCGTCAGATGGGCAAACATGGCGCATCTCCTTCTTGTGCAAGTCGCGAAGCGGCTTTGCGAAGCTCCCCTCGCCCAGCGGGAGAGGGGATGGGGGTGAGGAAAACTGGCATGACTTTCATGATGCAGGGCGTTATGGCAGTGAGGTCGTTGTCGCAGTTCGCTTCTTCTAATCAGTAGGCTGCATGGGAACCGCTGCCGGGGCAGGGGCCTCGGGGCGGTGATGGTGCAGCGGCTTCGGACGGATTGTGGAGAGACGGCCACATTTCTATAGCTCGAACAACGGCAGGTTCGCTGCGCACTTTCGGGCTTTGCGCCGCGAGGGGCTGGGTACATTGCTGGGCATGACCCGCACTACCCAGGGAGCATGGCGATGAAGCAAAGCAGGCAGCTTCTTTTTATATGTTTGTCTTTTCTACGTTCGCGTTGGCTTGCCCTGCGTATGTCATGGCGCACGCTATGCGTATGCAGCGCTTTCATGGTGTGGGCGGCAGTGGCAGAGACCCATGCGCCCTCGGCAGAGCAAAGCCTGACGCAGCAATGGCTGGCTGCGCAGACACAGCAGATGGCAGTGGAGAACCTGCGCCTGGACGTGGAAGTGGGCGCGCTGGACCCGCGTCTGCGCTTGGCGCCCTGCAATCGCGTCGAACCGTATGTGCCACCGGGCAATCGCCTATGGGGCCGCACCCGCGTGGGGCTGCGTTGCGTGGAAGGCGCCACGCGCTGGAATGTCTTTCTCCCCGTCACTGTGCGTGCCTGGGGGTCGGCATGGGTCATTAAGGGCAGGGTAGCCTCTGGCACCGTGCTGGGGCCGGACGATGCCATGTTGGCCGAGGTGGACTGGGCTGCCAACGACAGCCCGGTTCTGGCCACGCAAGATCAATGGCTGGGGCTTACCACGACCCGCCCGCTGGAGACTGGGCAGGCGCTGCGCCGGAATATGGTCAAGGCTTCACAGGTGTTTGCAGCCGGGGCCGAAGTGCGCGTTCGCGCCATGGGGCGGGGCTTTGTGGTGACGACCAGTGCGCAAGCCTTGTCTGCCGGGGTGGTGGGGCAGTCGGCGCGGGTGCGCACGACCAACGGCAATATCCTCACGGGCATCGTCCAACCTGATCGCAGCGTGGGGGTCACGCTATGATCTTCGGCACGAAATCGCCTCCGAGCGCGCTGCCTGCATCGCCCGTGATCCGTTCGGGAGGGCACAAATCGCTAAAGTCTGCCCGGAACCTGCCGATGATGCCCACAAGGGGTTTCATCCACCGAGGTTTTGGAGAGCATCATGAAAGTCAGTTCGTCTTCCGACAATCCATACATGGCCGGCAACATGGCGGCCGGTGCTGCCAGAACTGGTTCAGGCTCCGCCAATGCCGTTGGCAACGAGAGTGCAACCCACGCCGCCCAGGCAACCCAGACGCAAGCCAAGCAGGCCAACGCCAGCACGCAGGCCCAAACTTCTGCAACCCAGAGCACCCAATCCGCCGGGGTGGCAGTGTCTGTTTCCACCTTGGCGCGCACGATGGAAACCGGTGGCGCCAGCGCTGCCGGGGATATCGACATGAAAAAGGTCGCCGCGATGCGCGAAGCCATCAGCAAAGGCACTTTCACCGTCAATGCGGAAGTCATTGCGGACAAGCTGCTTGCCGGGGCGCAGGAGTCTTTGCGCCGGGCGCGGGTGTAAGCGCTGCTGGTACTTTTCAGGGACTGTCGGTCTTTCCAGACTGCCACCTACCACTACCGTTTCTCCTCGCCCCGCACTGCTCTTCTCCAAGAAGAGCGCGGGGCGTTTTTCGTTGGTGTGTATACGCAATGCGCTAGGCCCCGCAATGGGGAAAGCAGGAGGCGACCATGAACCCCATGAACTCCATAAACCCTATGAATGCCACGAATCCCATGCATCGGGAAGTGTTGCGATTGCTGGAAGCTGCCGAAGCCTGTGTCGCGGAGCTGCGAGAAGCAGCCGTGGCGCGGGATGCCGACAAGCTGCAACAGGCGAGTGTCCGCCTGCAACATGGCTGCGTGGCGCTGACGCAGATGCTGCGCGCCATGCCGCGCAGCGCGTCCGAGCCGGGGGTGCATGAGCGAGCACGCCGTATCGTCGCCATGCTGGGAACATGCCAGGATGTGTTGCATCGCCAAGGCGCGGCTACTGTGCGTGCGTTGGGGATCCTCGTTCCTGCCGCCCCTTCCCCACGCAATGCGCCGACCTACGGCGCCGCCGGTCGATCTGCGTATGGCAGGGCAGGGGGCTTTGGTTCCGTGGGGCGATCCAGCGGGGAATTCCGCGCAGCGGTGGCGTAAGGGCGTAAACGACACCCATCGCCAAGTGCATTGCACTATCGCGGTTCTCGTCGTTTCTACCTCAGCACAGCGCTGTGGCAGAAGGGCGGGGGGCAGGAGTGCCAACCGGGAACCTCCCGAAACAGGGAAAAAATTTCGGCTTTGTGCCAAATGAGGTTGGAATCTGCTTAGTTTTCAGTCTAAACCGCCCGACTCCGCCAATTCAACCAAGGTTGGAATGTGAGGTCCGTACTCCACCGTTTCCAAGCCCCCTTTGGTTGAAACCCTGTTCACACCTGTCGCTGCAAGGCGCACACCGCTTCCCACTTTGCGTGCGTGTTTGGCGTACATGGTCTTGGCCCTGATGATTTTGAAGCTGTACCCCCGGCCCATCCTGTTGGACATCTTCATCAGGCCATTCAGACATTCTGTGTAAGCGTTCGTGATTCGCTTGGGTGAGTCCCAGTAGGTAAAGATGTCTTCGTAGTGGTTGTGAACGGTTCTCGCCAAGCTGTGAAACAGGGGTAGCTCTTTGTCGGGCAACGAGGTTTCCCATGCTTCAAAAGCCCGCATCGCGGACTCCTTAACCGGGTCGTCGTAGATCCTGAAGAACATCTCCTTGAAGTCGTATGCGAGTGCCAAACCCGGCATTACCTCGCGCACAACCTCCAGAGCCTTCAATTCGTTGGGACTCAGGTTCGCTGGCCTTTTCACAAGCAGCCAGCGAACCGACTTTTTGACCTGAACGCGCTCATCCTTGGTCAGTTGGGATTGGTAAGCCTTGCGCTCTTCCTCCAGAGCCTCGGATGCCATCTTCACGACATGGAATTTATCAATGATCAGTTTGGCGTTGGGCAGATAGGCTGAGAAGGAGTTTTTGAACGGTTTCCACATGTCGGTGCAGACCCATTCCACCTTCTCTCTGTCTTTTAACGTCTTGAAGTAAGGCTTCAGGACATCCTGCGTCCTGTCCTCAAGAATCTCGAACACGTTGTTCGTTGCGAGATTTGTCATGACACAGCGGTAGTCGCCAGCAATCATGACTTCATCAATACCCAAGATGACAGGTGTTTCGTATCTGACAGTCGCTTCCAACTCCGCGATCAAGTCATGTGCGATGTTTTTGATGGTGTTCACGGCAAGCCCTGTTTGGTCAGCAAGGCTGTGAAACGTCTGTCCCAGACATCGTTCACGCACAGCATCAACCAGTCTGGCCGTTGCCCTGCGCCGGTCATCCAAAAATGGAAGCTCCGGGGTCAACAGTTTGGCGCACTCCGCACACCTGTAACGGGGTCGTGAAACTTCCAGCCGAACGGGTTGCATCTGTATGGGTGTATCAGCAAACGTGGTGACTCGTTTGCCATGCCGATACAGCGGCTTTTGGCACTGAGGACAGTTGGGAACCTCCCCATCAATGACATCAGCAACGATGGTGATTTCCTTGTGGCTGCTTCGCAGATCAACCGGCGTGACACCGGGTAAGTTCAGCAGGTCAAACACCCATGTCACCTACATCAATGTCTTTTTGATCACGAAGCAGGTCATAGATCACATCAGTGAGTCCAGCCAGTGCCTGCTTATCGGATTTGAGCAACAGGGTAGCCAGCTTCTGATGTGACGTAAGCGCACGCACCACCCCCTGCTGCACAGCACCTGGCAGATTGCCCTTTAAAGCGAGTTCGCGGGATGGACTGTTTTCCACCTGCGCCATCACCACATCGTTTTCTCGGGCGATGGACGTGATGTGATTGACGAATATGGCCTGGTCTTTCAACGGTGCCACATCACCAAACAGTGCATTGAGCTTGGCGATGATTTCTTGCAGGAATTTGGGGTCATCACCACCGCCGCCACCTCCTGGCCCAACAGGTTTGAGGATCGGCGTTTTTTCGTCAGGGGCTTGTGGCTCTGTTTTGCACTTGATCTCAAACCCTGTCAGCACCAGGCCCACCAGATCGACGTTTTCAGGCGGTTCGCCACTCAGTCGCTTTTGAAGCAGCTTTGCAAAGGCAGCGAAGTTCTCCAGCTCCGGGTCACCAAAATCGATCAATTGCGCCACATACGCATAGGTGCGGCAAAAGCGACCCAATCCCGACTTGAATGCCAATAAAGACTTGAGCTGTTCGGCGTGCTCTTTGCGATGATGGTCTGCTGACTTCATGCCAGCTTTGTCGCCCTGGTTCAGCGCTTTGGTGTATGCACCCTCCCATGTCTCAATCGCTTCGCGCAACATCTTGCGCCGTTGATGGAACAGGCGTGTGGGCTGTTCCGTGGCCGCATACAGTGCCTTGTGCTGGGGCTCCTGTGCGTGTGTGATGTCACGAATGGTCCTGAAGCGTGCTTCCTTGAATTTTTCGAGATCGGAAGTTTCGTAAAAGCGTTGGTCATCCAGATATTTCTTGATCACGTAGACGACATCCGGGTCTTGCACTTCTTCGATCAACGCTCCTTGGTCATACAGGGCAAAGGCGCGGCGAACATTGGCGGGATCGTTGACGAAATCGATGATGAACACCTCGTCCTTGCCTGGAGCCATGCGGTTCAGGCGAGAGTAGGTCTGCACAATTTCGACATCGTTGGCTATCTTCTTGTCCACATACATCGCCACCAACTTTGGCTGGTCGAACCCAGTCTGGAACTTGTCGGCCACCAGTATCAGTTGGTATTCGGGGCGGTCGAATGCAATCCGCAAATCCTGGCCCGCCACATCGGGGTTCATGTTGATTTCGGTGAACTCCTCGTCTTCATCTGCAATGAATGTCTCGCCCGAGATGCGCTCATCGTCTGAGTGCATCACCTGCTTTCCGGTCATCTTGCCGGAGAAGGCCACCAACGAGCGGATGCTCGAATACTCTGTGTGTTTGGCAATGTAGGCATCAAAGGCCTTTTTGTAACGAATGACAGCCGCACGGGAACTGGTCACCACCATCGCTTTGGCCTTCCCGTCCAAACGGTGCGCGACGTTCTTGCTGAAGTGCTCGATGATGAACTGCACCTTCTGTGTCACGTTGGTTGGGTGCAGGGTCATCCACTGCGCAAGCGCACGTTTGGCCTGCTTGCCGCTTACCCGTTTTTTGTCCTCAAGCTGCTTACCCAAGTGGAATGCCGTCTTGTACGGCACGAAGCCTTGAAGCACGTCCAGGATAAAGCCCTCTTCAATCGCCTGACGCATGGTGTAGCGATGAAACGGCTGGGGCATGTTGTCTTTGTCGGCTTTTCTCGTGGGGTCAGGGGGCCTTCCAAACAACATCAATGTGGAATGTTTGGGCGTGCCTGTGAACGCGAAATAGCTGATGTTTTCAGGGCGTGCGCGGGACTTTTGCAGTTGCTCCAGCAACTCTTCGACAGTCAGGCCTGACATCTGTCCGGCCCCACTCATGGCGAGTGCCGATTGCAGTTTTGCAGCCGTGGTGCCTGTTTGTGATGCGTGGGCCTCATCGATGATCACCGCGAAGTTTTTGCCCTTCAGGCTCTTGTCCGTGACGATGGCTTCCATCGCGTAGGGAAAGGTCTGGATGGTGACCACGATGATCGGCACGCCAGTGCGCATGGCCTCAGCCAATTGCTCGCTTTTTGACTTGGAGGATTTTTGGCGGTCAATGGCCGCAATCACGCCAAATTGATGGTCAATTTGCTTGACGGCATCCTGCAACTGTCCATCGAGAACGGTGCGGTCTGTGACGATGATGACGCTGCTGAAGATGGCTTCTCCATTGTCCTTGCGCAGCTTGACCAGATCGTGAGCCGTCCAGGAGATCGTGCTGGTTTTGCCTGAACCCGCGCTGTGGTCACACAGGTATGACAGGCCAGGGCCGTTCTTGTATGCGTCGGCAATCATGCCGTTGACGGCAGCCCACTGGTGGAAACGCGGAAAGATCAGTGTTTCCTTCTTCGACCAATTGCCCTTGAGGTCAACAACGTCCTTCTTCTCGACATAAACAAAGCTGTGAAACACGCGCAACCAAGCATCGGGTTGGCAAATCTGCTCCCAGAAGTAGGCCACGGGGTATTCCTTGTCCGCACGTGCAGGGTTGCCTGCATGTCCGGCGTTGCCCTGGTTGAAGGGCAGGAAAAAGGTGTTGGCACCGTCCAACTTCGTAGCCATCTGAATGTCTGAATCAGACATGGCAAAGTGAACCACTGCCCCACGTTTGAACGTCAGCAACGGCTCCTTGCGCTTGCTCTTGGGGTCATAGGGCAAGCGATCTGTACGGTACTGCTCCATGGCCGATTCAGCGGACTGCGTGAAGTCGGTTTTGAGTTCCACCGTGGCAACGGGCAAGCCGTTGATGAACAGCACCAGATCCATCGCCAGCTTGCGTGAAGGGTGGTACTGCAACTGGGGCACGACGCGCAAGATGTTTGCGGCATACCGCTTCAGAACGTCTTCATTTCGCTTGTCTTCAGGAGCCGCCTCGGACAAGTCAATGTGGCCGCACCCCGCGATGGGCAGCCCCTGGCGCAGCACCTGCACAGTTCCATGCTTGTCCAGGGCAGATGCCACCTTGTCCAATAGCAAGTTTTGGGCACGATCCCCGTTGTCTTTGCAAAGCTTGTCCCACTTGGCTTTCTGGGTTGCCTGCAACCACGCAACAACGTCCTCTGGGTACAAAGCCCGCTCGGTGTCGTACTGGCTGGTCTCGCCCACTTTCCAGCCTTGTGCAGCCAGCTTCGAGATGACGTAGGACTCGAAATGCTTTTCTTGGTGCGCTGTGTCTGCCGAGGTCATCGATTGACTCCCTGAATCTTGTTTTTACTACGGCAATGACGTATCATTGGGCGCATGTTTACCGTTTCTGAAACCGAAATCTTCCAGCGATATGCGGAAACGGTATGGACGGCGGATGAGCGAACGGCGTTTGTGAACTGGATCGCGGTGAACCCATTCGCTGGAGATGTCATCCCAGGCTCCAACGGGTGCAGAAAGATTCGCTGGAGTCGAGGTGGAATGGGCAAGCGTGGCGGTGTGCGCGTCGTGTATTTCACTGAGGTTGAGGGCCGGATATGGCTTTTGATCGTGTATGCCAAGGCCAAGTTTGACAACTTGCCGCCCCAGTTTTTAGCCAAACTTCGATATGAGGTAGAACATGGATAAAGAGATGGAACAGTTCCAGAACGACTTGCTGGAATCGGTGCGGCAGATGAAAGCGGGCAAAGCCGCCCGAACCACCGTGGTGACCCCGACAGCAGCGGCTGAAGCCCGTGCCAAAGTTGGCGTGCCCCAAATTGCCTTTGCCGCCATGCTGGGCGTTTCGGTTCGCACCTTGCAGGAATGGGAGCAAGGCAGGCGCGAACCTTCGGGTGCTGCACGCTCTCTGCTGCGCATCGCACAAACCCACCCACAGGCACTGCGCGAGTTGATGGCTTGACGAAGCTCATACCGCCTCCCGGAGATCGATTTGACCTGTTACGGCGGCTGTTATGAGTGCTGAGCGGCGTTCTTTTAGGAGGTCGATGCTGAGCTTTGATTTTTCAATTAACGTATCGATGCGGGTGGTTTCGCGGTCAAGGGCAACAAGAATGCGGACTTGTTCTTCTTCATTCGGAGCGGGCATCTCAATAGAAGCGACATGCTCCCAATCTGCGCGAGGCATTTTGGCTCCTTCGCAACCCGCCTCAATTTGATGTGTTACCTCTGTCGTGAGTAACCACTGGTTCAGCCAGCGAGGATTTGTGTTATTTGTCTTTAGAACCAAGAACTCAGTGGAGCAGGTGCCATCCATCTTAGTCACAATCGATTTTCGCAAATACGGTCGAAGCTTGCTATAAAGGACATCATCTTTATAAAAAACCCCTACTGTTGAGTCTTCTGATTGCCGAGAATTTCTACTGATTGGCTTATATTTACCAGACTTGCTTTCAACATCCTCAAGTCCGATATAAATTACGCCACTGGAAATGTCATTTCTGCGTTCTGTGCGAATCTTCGCATGTCTTTTGATTCTTGCTACTTGCCAATGTTCAGGCACCTCCCCAATCCACTCCACCCCTGAATCCTTCATCTTCACATTGGGATCAAGTCCCTTGGTGACAGCCTGAGTGATCAGCGCCTGACGCTTCTCTTTCAGGAGTTCGATGAAGCGGGTTTTCTTGGAAATGAGGGTGTCGATGCGGGTGGTTTCGCGGTTGAGCGTTTGATTGATGAATTTCAGCTCTTCCTGTGGCGGAATCGGAACGCGTGTATGCAATACTTCGTAGGATGACAGGTGTTTAACCGTAGTTGCATAGGCCAAATCATTGACCATCTTGAGAGGAATCGCTACGGAATGACTTAGAAAATAAGAAATCTCATTTGTATTTCCATTTACAGCGCACATTCGCTGATTTAGTTTTGCATTTCCACGCTCCCAGAGATGAACATTAAAATCACCATCCATACCGATTAAGATATCACCACTTTTGATCTCAGCCATCTTTGGGGATGGTTCATCAGAATAGATTGCCTCATCATCTCCGCTGATATCACGGATTCGCAAGATTCTGTTCGACTTCGCCCCTTCTTTTCTAAATAGCTCAGCCTTAAACGGGAAGCCATTTCTAAGTGATGCAACGGAATAAATAGGCTTAACCCCCCAGTGCTCTGGCACCTGTCCAATCCATTCAACACCGGATTCTTTGTACGCAGGATATGGTTTGTAATGGCTCATTCCGTCACCTCGCCCAACAAGTCAGCTATCTCAGCTTCCACGGCTTTAAGATCAGCGTCAATATCAGTCAATTTGCGTGGCGGCACATACTGATAAAAAAATCGGTTGAAGTTGATTTCGTAGCCGACGATGCCGACCTTTTTGTCCTTCTCGTCCCGCTTGGTTTCATCGATCCAGGCATCCGGCACATGGGCAAGGACTTCCTTTGCGAAGTAGTCCCGAATATCTTGGCCCAGTGGAACGTTTTCGTTATCCCGCAAGTCGCTGTCGGGCATCACGTTGCCCTTTTCATCGAGCATGGGCTGAGCCTCTGGGTCTTTGATGCCTATGACCGCCATCAACTCTTTCAGGTGTCCCTTGGGCATTTTCTTGATGCCAGCCGCTGCAAACAAGGTTTGTAAGCTGTCAAAGTTGCCTCTGACTTTGGTAAACGCTTCAGCATGGGCACCGTTGGTCATGGCGTTGAAGTTCGCCACCCATTCGTCACTGGCTTCAAACCGCATACGCAAGGGCCGCTCCACCGTGATGCGGCGGTAACCGAACGTGCGGTAGTCCAGCATTTTGCTAATGGGGCCGTCTTGGGCTGCTGCGTAAATCTCCAGGATTTGTGCGCGTTGCTCATCACTGATGATGCGTCGCTTGTTGCCTTCGTTTTTGATAGCAGTCCACAGGCCCGTTGCGTTGATCAATTGCACCCGTCCTTTGCGGTTTTCTGGCTTCTTGTTCGAGAGAATCCACAGGTAGGTGCCAATGCCCGTGCGGAAGAAGATTTCCGTGGGCAGTGCCACGATGGCTTCCACCAGATCGTTCTCCAGCAACCAGCGGCGGATTTCAGATTCACCAGACCCCGCGCCTCCGTTGAACAAAGGCGATCCAGAAAGAACAATGGCCGCTCTGCCACCACCGTTGGCAGGCAACTCCATCTTGCTCGCAAGGTTCATCAAAAACAGCATGGAACCATCGTTGATGCGCGGCAAGCCTGGCCCAAAGCGACCTTCGTACTTCTTTTCCTTGTGCTCCAGGTTGACGGCATCGGCATCTTTTTCCCACTTTTTTCCGAAAGGGGGATTACTGACGCTGTAATGAAACCGCTCACCTTTGAAGTGGTCAGCAGAGAGTGTTGAACCCAGTTTGATGTTTTTCGACAGATCTCGACCTGGGTCGGTTTCCAGCGTGCGAAGCAACATGGCCGTGAGGCACACTGCATGCGTTTCAGGCTCCAACTCTTGCCCGTAAGGAACCAGCACAGGTGGCACCTTGTAATGGCTGCTGTGATCGGCAACATGATTCATCGCATCTGACAGGAACCCGCCAGTGCCGCATGTCTGGTCATACAGGGTGCGAATCAAACCTGGGTGCGATGCAAAGAAGGCATCGTCAGGGTCAAGCAGCAGGGACGTTGCCAGATGCACCACATCGCGTGGTGTCATGAAATCCTCAGCACCTTCATTCACCTCAGCACCAAACCGGCGAATCAGGTGTTCATAGAGGTTGCTCATCACGCGATCTGGCACTTCATTTGGGTGCAAATCGACTTTGGCGAAGTTCTGGCAAATCTTGTAGAGAACGCCAGCCTTGTTCAAGCGAGAGACTGTGTTCGAGAAATCGAACTGGTCAAAAATGACTCTGGCGTTGTCAGAGAAATGGGAGATGTAGTCGAGCAGGTTCTGTGCTGTCTTGCCGCTGCCCAAGTTCCCCAGCGCGTACTTGGAGGTGTTGTAGAAAGGGTATCGGGTTGCCTGCCTCAAGATCACATCCAGGTGGATACCCGAATCCCTGAATGTGGCGTGACTGTTCAGCACCTCTTGACGGCTTGGCTCCAGCACGCACTCCAGCCGTCGAAGCAGCGTGAAGGGCAGGATGATCTTGCCAAAGTCCGTGTGCTTGAAGTCCCCCCAAAGGTATTCAGCGTTTTTCCAAATGAAGTCCGCCAGCGTGGAAGCTGTTCCTGTCGTTTCTGCCATGTTTTGTTCCAACCTTAGTTTGCACAAAACAGTGTAACCGACTGGTTGGGTTTTCAACCAACTTTTGCACAAAACAGGCGTTTATCCAGCCCTCGCTTCAAAACCCGGTTTCAACCCTAGAATGCACAAAGCCAAAATTTCTCAGTGCGACCGCAATTTGGTCCGCAGCCGCGCCACGGATTGGCTGTGGAGCTGGCAGACCCGCGATTCGGTGATGTCGAGCACGGCAGCGATTTCCTTGAGGTTCATGTCCTGCTCGTAGTACATGCTCATGATCTGCTGTTCGCGCTCGGGCAGACCCTTGATTGCGGCGACGAGGGCCTGGC
Source organism: Candidatus Symbiobacter mobilis CR (assembly GCF_000477435.1). NCBI lineage: Bacteria > Pseudomonadati > Pseudomonadota > Betaproteobacteria > Burkholderiales > Comamonadaceae > Candidatus Symbiobacter > Candidatus Symbiobacter mobilis. Next base: position 1,435,396 of record NC_022576.1, on the reverse strand, counting down.
GCAGGCGTTGGTCCCGCAGGATGCGGATGGGGTCGGATTCGGGGTCGCCGGCGTGGTGGTCCAGAAAGCCTTCCTCGTCGTCCGCGTTGCTTTGCAGGTCTTCGAGGTAGAGGAGCTGGCTCCCGCGCACCTTGGTGAGCAGGCTTTGGTACTGGGCCAAGGTGATGCCCATTTCCTCGGCGACTTCGCTTTCCAGGGGAATGCGGCCGAGACGATGCTCGACGTGGCGCATCGCGTCTTCAATGTCCCGCTGGCTTTTGCGCGTCCCGCGTGAAACCCAGTCGTACTCGCGTAGCTCGTCGAGCATGGCTCCACGAATGCGTTGCGTCGCAAAGGTCTCGAATTGCACGCCCTGGGTGGATTCGAAGCGGGCGAGCGCTTCGGACAAGCCGATCAACCCCACCTGGATGAGGTCGTCGATCTCCACATTCGCAGGAAGTTTGGCCATCATGTGGTACGCAAGTTTGCGCACCAGTGGCTGGTACTGGTGGATCAACGCGTTGCGATCAAGCTGACCCTTGGCGGTGTACATCAGAGCGGAATGGATGGCTGCGGCCAAGCTAGGGCCGCTGTAGTGCAGTCAGTGCAGTCAGTGGAGCAACGCGGCGTGGGCACTGCCCAGTTCCACGCTGTTTTCCAGCATCAGCAGCGCCAGACGCAACACGTCATCCCGGGAACAGTCGCCATGCGCAGGTAGGCGAACCGTCAGCGCGTCGGGTTCAAACCCCAAGAACTCGCGGGAGCAGCGCTGCAAATTGCGCAAGGCTGCTTCGGTGGGCGCAACGGCATTCATAGCGGAAAGGGAGGCATCGGTCAGGCGGGAGGCGGCGTGTGCAACGGGCGCAACAATGGGCGCGATATTAGCAATTGTGGGGCGCAATTGCGCCTGCACCAGCAGGTGTTTCACAGCCAGGTACGCATGAACGGTAGAGGTGGAGTGCGCATGGAGCGGCACGAGGGGAGACAGCCCGCACGCAGTGAAGGTTTTGGGCCAGGTGGCGATGTCCGTATAGAGGGCAACGACGCCATAGTCGCCCAGCAGGCTCCCCAGCCCGTCGAGCGACATGCCAACTTCCGAGATCGTCGCGATCCCTGTCTGGGCAGGCAGCACGACCCATCCATCCCCCGGCGCAGCGTTGGGGGGCAGGTGCCGATCGTGCAATAGCTGCTCCAGCCCGGGGTTGTCCGGGCTTTCCACGCTCAGCCCGTCGAGGACGAGCACGTCGAGACCCATATCCCGCCAAGCTTGGCACAGGCTCCACAGCAGGGGCCATTCGTGAGGCTCCGGGTTGCTGTGGCGCACGATGGCCGTGCAGCGCGTGGTCAGCGGGCGGGCCAGGCCCCATAGCCCGCTGGCTTGGTGGAGTTCGGCATCAAGCATGGAACCTCCCTGCAGCAAGAGGGGTGGCCTCCGAGAAGAAAAAGTTCAGCTCGGCGGCTTTGGGATCGTAGGCAGACTTGTTCGGCGCACGCATCGACAGGGCGGTGAGCTTCGATGCGTCCGCACGCTCCCAGTCCTGCGGCACTTTCTGGCCTGTCGTTACGCCGCGCAGCAGGAGCTGGTGGCGGATGCACGCATCAAGCGCGGGGCCGATCTTGGCGGCTTCGTCGATTTTGGAGAGGATCGTTTGTTGCGATCCGCCGGATTTGAACGAGGCGACGACGTCGTCGATGGTGTCGCCGTGGCTTCCGGCATTGAGGACGAGCAGTCTGGTGACTTCTGGCAGGTCGAGCATGTCGAGCATGTCGCGCTTGCGGGGGTCGTTGGGGGCGATGCCGGTCGTGTCGATGAGCACCATCTTTTTGTTGGAAAGCAGGCCCAGCAAGTCTTGGAGCGCGGCGCGGTCGTGCGCAAGGTGGGCCACGACGCCAAGCATCCGGCCGTAGGTACGGAGCTGTTCATGTGCGCCGACGCGGTAGGTATCGAGGGTGATCAGCCCGACGCTGTTGGGGCCGTGGGCTTGCGTGCATAGCCCGGCGAGCTTGGCGACTGTTGTCGTCTTGCCGACGCCGGTGGCGCCGATCAGCGCGAAGCATCCGCCTTTTTCGTGCAGGGCAGGGGCTGCGGCGTCGGTGCGCAGGTTGCGAACGAGAACGTCGATGATCCAGCGCATGGCCTCGGAAGGCTCTAGGTGCTCGGGCATGCGTTCCAGGATCGTGCGGGCCAGCGTGGGCGAATAGCCCGAACGCAGCAGCTTGAGCATGAGGTTGGAATGGATGGGGTTTTGGCGTGCCTGCCCCAGCCAGGTGAGTGTGTTGAAGCGTTCTTCGATCATCGTCTTCATGGCCTGCAACTCGTCGACCAGCCCAGCGGGCATGGACGAGGAAACCATGGCGGGGGCCGCAGGGGCGGCATGGGATGTGTGGACGGCGGGCGCTGCGGTTTTGGCGGGCGTGGGCGTTGGGGGCGCGAAGTGGATCGTCCCAAAGCGCCGATCCGTGCGGGATTCCAACTGGTCTGCTGCACGCTCCGACAGGGCAGTCGTGGCGGGAGCGGTCTGGGCACGCAGGCTTTCCTGGCGGCGGCGCAGCATGCGTTCGCGCACATAGTCTTGGAAGGAGAGCGTGCTCATCGCCAGCTTCGTCGCGTCGTCGACGGGGACCCCGCCGATTTCCGATCCTGCCGCGCCTGCGGAGGATGCCGACGCTGCCGATGTTGTGGAAGCCATGGGCGCGGCGGGCTTGGTCGATACCGCACGGGTGTTGCGGCGCGCCGCATCGGCCTGGTCGAGCGCTGCAAGCGTGTCCTCGCCGGTGGCGATGACTTCGATGCCTTCTGCGGTGGAGCGGTTGGAGAGGATCAGCGTGCCTTCCCCGAAGGTCATGCGGGCCTTGGCCAATGCTTCGCGGGAGGTGGGGGCGGTGAATCGTTGGATGTTCATGATGCAGCACCTTTGAGGACTGGACCAATACGGATGGAGTGGGTATCAGGAATCTCGCTGTGCCCGAGCACCTGCAAGCGGGGAGCGACGCGGCGAACGAGCCGGGCAATCGCGTTGCGGATGGCGTCGGGAACCAGCAAACAGGCGGGGATGCCGATTTCTTCTTGTCTCATGGCCACTTCGGCGGCTTTGCGCGAAAGCAGATCGGCCACGCCGGGGTCGAGTGCTTGTCCAGGCCCGGATGGATTGCCCAGGGCTTGTACCAGCAGCCGTTCCAGCGGGGGATCAATCGCGATCACATTGAGTTCGTCGACGGGGCCATAGATTTGCTGCACGATCGCCGGGGACAAGGCGATGCGCACACGGCGGGCGAGTTCGATGGAGTCGCTCACGGTGGTTGCATGTTCTGCCAGGGTTTCGATGATCGTGCGGATATCGCGGATATGCACCGACTCTTCGAGCAGAAGCTGCAACACCTTCTGGAATACGGCGATGGGAACCATTTTGGGTACCACTTCTTCGATGAGTTTGGGGGCTTGTTTCGCGACGTGCTCGACGAGTTGCTGGGTCTCGGTGCGGCTCAGTAACTTTGCGGCGTGCACTTGCATCAAGTGTGACAAATGGGTGGCCATGACAGTCTCAGAATCAACCACGGTAAACCCGGCCATTTGTGCGGCTTCCTTTTGCGATTCATCGATCCAGTGTGCCGGTAGGCCGAAGGCGGGATCGGTCGTTGGGGTGCCGACGAGCGGGGTGGTGATGCCGCCGGGGTTGATGGCCAGGAATTGCCCGGGGAAGGCTTCCCCTTCTCCGACGATGACCCCGCGTGAGGTGATGCGGTAGCAGCTTGGCTTGAGTTCGAGGTTGTCACGCACATGCACCGGCGGGGGCAGAAAGCCGACTTCCTGCGCAAACTTGCGGCGTACCCCCTTGATGCGCGTGAGCAGGTCGCCGTGGCGGTTCCTGTCGACCAGCGCGATGAGGCGGTATCCCAGCTCCAGCCCAAGCTGATCGACGGGCTGCAAGTCGTCCCAGCTTGCTTCGGTATCGGCAGCGGGGGCGGGTGTGGCGGGCGCTTCGTCGACGGGTTCTTTCTTGTGCGAGAGGAACCAGGCAGCGTAGCCCAGCACGAAAGACACGGCCAGAAATACGGTGTGGGGCATCCCGGGGATCAGCCCCAGCACTCCCATGATCGTCCCGCTGATGGCCAGTGCGCGCGGGGAGATGAATACCTGCGAGATGATCTGCCCGCTCAGGTCGCGATCTTTGCCAACGCGGGAAACGACCATCGCAGCCGCCACCGAAATCAGCAAACCGGGAATCTGGGCGACCAATGCATCACCAATGGCCAGCAGGATGTAGCTGTTGGCGGCCTGGCTGACGCTGAGGTCGTGCTGGAGCATCCCGACGCCCAAGCCGCCGATGATGTTGATCAGCAAGATCAGGATGCCGGCGATGGCGTCGCCACGAACGAATTTGGACGCACCGTCCATTGATCCGAAGAAATCAGCCTCTTCCGAGACTTCCGCACGGCGGCGCTTGGCTTCTTTCTCGTCGATCAACCCGGCGTTGAGGTCGGCATCGACGGCCATTTGCTTGCCGGGCATCGCGTCCAAGGCAAAGCGTGCGGCCACTTCAGCGATGCGCTCGGCGCCCTTGGTCACAACGATGAAGTTGATGACGACGAGGATCGCGAACACGATCAAACCGACTGCGAAGTTGCCGCCGATCAGGAAGTGGCCGAAGGCCTCGATCACCGCGCCAGCGGCGCCAGGCCCAGTATGCCCTTCGATCAGAACGACGCGGGTGGACGCGACATTGAGCGACAGACGCAGCAGCGTCGTGAGCAGCAGCACTGCGGGAAAGGCGGCAAAGTCCAGCGGACGGATCATGTATGCCGCGACCATCATCACCATCAGCGCCACGGCGATGTTGATCGTGAAGAAGGTGTCGAGCATCCACGAAGGCAGTGGCAAAACCATCATCGACAGGATGGCCACCACCAGAATCGGCGCTCCGGCGCTTTGGGCCGCAGAGACGTGGTTGCTGAACCATTGCTTGATGGATTGCAGGGAGATGTTCATGGCATCACGCAGGCGTTATGGTTGTCGTGGGGACGAAAACGAGGGAAGGGGATCACTGGGCGATGGCGGCGCCGATCACCCTGGAATGCGGGTCCAGTTCCGGCGGAACGAAGGGCTGGGGTGGTTCGTCTGGCATGGGGCCGTTGCCGCGCATTGCCGAACGCAGCCGGTATACATAGGCCAATACCTGCGCAACGGCGGTGTAGAGGGTGCTGGGAATCTCGCGGTCGAGTTCGGCGTGCGCGTACAGGGCGCGAGCCAGGACCGGGGCTTGGAGGACGGGAATCTCGCATTCGCGGGCGAGGTCGCGAATCTTGAAAGCAAGCAAGTCGGCGCCCTTGGCAATGACGTGGGGAGCCTGCATCGCGGATTCGTCGTAGCGGATCGCGACGGCATAGTGGGTCGGGTTCATCACGACGAAATCCGCTTTGGGAACGGCCTGGATGCTGTTGCCATTGGCGATTTCGCTCTGGCGCCTGCGCATGTGCCCCTTCATTTCCGGGTTGCCTTCGGACTCCTTGTTTTCCTGCTTGACTTCCTGGTGCGACATCTTCAGGCGAGACTTGTGCAGGAATTGCTGCAAGGGAATGTCGATCACCGCGACGACAAGGATGATGAGTAGCAACATCCCCAGCCCCTGGTACAGCCAATGGCTGAGGTACGCCACGGCCCAGTCGCCGGGTTGCAGTACCAGGCCGCGAAGGTGTTCGAGCCCGGAGGACAGGTAGAGGTAGCCGACAACCAGCAACATGCTGGCGATGAAGACCATCTTGGCCGTCTCAAACAGCTTGTCCTTGGAAAACAACCGGCCAAAGCCTGCGAGCGGGTCGAGGCGGGTGAGGTCGGGAGTGATCGGCTTGAGGCTGTGTACCAACCCCCCGGTTGCCACATTGCCTAGCATGGCGACGAGGGAGATGATCGCGCCCAGCGCCACCGTGGCTGTGAGTCCGACGGCGACCATCGCTCCGAGGCGTTGCGTCATGACCAGGGGGTCGTGGACTGCGTGTACGTCGAAAGTGAGTTGGATTCCCAGCTCGTTGTGCAGGTGCTGGAAGATCGTCGGCCCAAGCAGGACAAGGCATGCCGCTCCGGCGCCGAGTACGGCCAGGTGCGTGAGGTCGCGAGAGCGGGCGACCTGTCCGTCATCCCGAGCCTTGCGGAGCTTGTGCTCCGTGGCCGGTAAATTGCGATCTTGACTTCCGGAATCCATGATGGGGAAAAAAACTGGTTTTCCCCATTGTCCAAACCCCTTGCTGGGGGCTAAAGGAAGAAAAGAGGCGAGAAAGGGAGGTACTTCAGGCGCTGGTTTGTAACTGCTGTCGCTCTTGCACAAGAGTGATGCGCAGCGCAAACTGAGGGGTATGGGCACTTGGCGTATGCATATTCCGGCATACCAAGCAAAAAACCGTCAAAAAAAAGCCCCGGCTTTGCGGGGCAACATCCGGCTTCCCAGGCTTGGAAATCAAAACCCCAAGCTGGCAAGCAGATCGTCGACCTCGGACTGGCCTTGCACCACGTCCGTGCGGTTTGCCGCATTGACCACGGGGCCATCAAGCGCGTGCTCGGTACTCTTGGCAAGCAACTGGGCAGGGATACCCTGCGCTTCGGGCGGCGCGGTCACGATCAGAAGCTGGACGAGCTGTTCTTCGATGTTGGCAGCCAGGCTCACGACGCGGGTGATGACTTGCCCAGTGAGATCGTGGAAATCCTGCGCCATCATGATGTCAGTCAGGTTCTGATCGATTTCCCGGCTGGTGCGGTCGACTTCGGCGACGAATTGCGCCACGTGGCCTTGGGCCACGGCGGCGGCGGGGTCTGCGGCGAGGAGTGCGCCGATGCGGCGGGTTTCTTCCGCAATGTGATCGTGGTGAACCTTGGCCTGATCCACGCTATTGAGCACCTTCTCGGCGGCCTCACCCGTCAGGCGGGCGATGTACGAAAGGCGGCTTTTGGCGTCTGGCAGCTCGCCAGCCCAGGTGCGCACCTTGTCGGTCAGCCCCAGACCATTCAGAGAATCGTGGAGCTGGCGCGTCAGCGACCCCAGCCGCAGATGCACATCATGAAAATCCGCAGCAGTTTGCGATGACGCGGGTTCGGCAGACTCGTGCATGGTGTCTCCCATCATTTCATTCCCAGTTTTGTCAAGATCAAATTGACCTTGTCTTCCAGCGTGGCCTTGGTGAACGGTTTGACGATATACCCCGCAGCCCCCTGCTGAGCGGCAAGAACGATGTCTTCCTTGCGGGCCTCGGCGGTGACCATCAGAACGGGGAGATGCTTGAGCTTCTCGTCTTTCTTGATTTCGGCCAGCAATTGGAAGCCGTTGAGGTTGGGCATGTTGATGTCGCTGACGACGAAGTCGAAATGCCCATTGCGCAGCTTGTGCAGGGCGGCGGCGCCATCTTCCGCTTCGTCGGCTTCGGTGTATCCACTTTCCTTGAGCAAGTTGCGGACGATGCGACGCATCGTCGAAAAATCGTCTACTACCAGGAATTTGAGGGTGCTGGCCATGAAAAAGCCTTTCGAGGATGGAAGATTCTCTGCGAGAAAGACCCTACCCGGCATGGCCGGGCTGCGACGCTGTCTGACGTGAGGCTCAGTGGACGGGTTCCACAGGCTCCTGCTCGGTGCGCCTTGGGCCCAGAAGACGTTCCTCGGCCTCCCGGGTCATCACAGTGATACTGATTCTACGATTCGCTGCGCCGCGCGGGTTTTCATGGTCCATCAGCACGCTCGATGCCAAGCCCATCACGCGGGCCACTTGTTCGTCGGGCATCCCGGCGCTGACCAGCTCCCGCCGGGATGCATTGGCGCGGTCGGCGGAAAGCTCCCAGTTGCTGTAGCCGAATACCCCGGATCCATAAGGCGTTTGGTCGGTGTGGCCATCAAGGCTGATGCGGTGCTCGATACCCGTGAGCGCCTTGCCGATTTCACGCAGGATCTCGCGCATATAGGGTTTGACGACGGCGCTGCCGCTGTCGAACATGGGCCGGTTTTGCTCATCGACGATCTGGATTTGTAGTCCGTCTGGCGTCATGCGCAGAATGATCTGTTTGCTGAATTCCGCAAGAGCGGGGGTATTGGTGATGATTGCGCTGATTTTTGCGCTGAGCTCGGCGAGTTTGCGAGCGTCATCCTTGGCCTGCTGCTCTTTTTTTTGTTTTTGCGTAGATGTTTTTTTGATTTCGCCGTCGCCCTTCCGCGTCATGCCAGCCGATTGGGTCAGGTCGGAGCCGCCGCCCATGATGGGACTCGAACTCGAACCCGAACCGCTGCCCCCCAGCATCGCGACTTTCAGGGGTGACTGGAAGAAGTCGGACAAACCCTTTTTGTCGCCTTCGGTGGTGCTGCCCAACAGCCACATCAGCAGAAAGAAGGCCATCATCGCGGTCACAAAGTCCGCGTAGGCGATCTTCCACGCACCCCCGTGCGCAGCGTGTCCCCCTTTCTTGACACGCTTGATGATGATGGGTTGTAGTTTCTTGGCCTCCGTTGCCATGGCTATCGGGTGGGACTATGCCGTTCGTTATTTCTTCTTGACGAAGGCTTCGAGTTCCTGGAACGTCGGCCGGTCGGTGGAGTAGAGCACCTTGCGGCCGAACTCGATGGCTGTTGCCGGGTTGTACCCTTGCATGCTGGCCAGCAGCGTTGTCTTGATGCACTGGAATTCCTTGCCGGCTTCCTCGACCTTTTGTTCTAGCAGACCGGCCAGGGGTTCGGCGAAGGCGTAGGCCAGCAGAATCCCCAAGAAGGTGCCCACCAGCGCCGAGGCGATCATCCCCCCCAGCACGGCAGGTGGTTGCCCCACCGAACCCATGGTGTTGACCACGCCGAGCACCGCAGCGACGATCCCGAAAGCGGGCAGCCCGCCTGCTATGCGCTGCAATGCAGCCACCGCAGCGTGTTCTTCTTGATGGTGGGTGTCGATTTCGCTGTCCATCAGCGACTCGATTTCGTGGGCATTGAGGTTGCCGGAGACCATCATGCGCAGGTAATCCGTGATGAATTCGACGACATGGTGGTCGTGGCCCACGTCACCGTGCCGTTTGAAGATTTCCGAAGAATGGGGTTCTTCGACGTCCTTTTCGATGGCCATCAGCCCTTCTTTGCGGGCCTTTTGCAGGATGTCGAAGAGCAGCGCCAGCAGTTCCATATAGCGGGCCTTGGTGTACTTGCTACCTTTGAAGCAAGTCCCCAACCCTTTGAGGCTGGCCTTGATGACCTTCATTTGGTTGTTGGCGACGAAGGCACCCATCGTCGCCCCCCCGATCGTGATCATTTCGAAGGGCAAAGCTGTGAGCACCACACCGATATTGCCGCCGTGAAAGATGAACACGCCAAAGACGCACACCATCACGATCAGCCAGCCGACGATGACGAACATAGGGCAGGAGCGGAAACAGGGATGCGGGGAAGGGGGAAGATGCCCCAAGTGATGCGGGGCGAGGCCTTGGGTAGGGGCCGGAAGTGCAAATGATCATAGCCGAAGCCCCCCTGCGGGAAAGCCAGCAATTTTGGGGGCAAGCTGGCGCTTTTTCTGGGTTTTTTGTCACCCGGACGAACTTCTGAGCATCCCATGCAGGGCATTTACTGTCGGAAATGGCGGCGCATGCATTCTGCGAGTAAGGCCCGTGTACCGTCCTCCCCGCACGTGGAAAGCTGGTCGTGAAAGTTGCGCGCCAAGGGGCGGAAAACGGCCATCACCGTGGGGTCGAAGTGGGTACCCGTGTCGCGTTCGAGTATCGCCATGGCTTCGTCGAACCCCATCGCGGCCTTGTAGGGACGTTGGGAACACAGCGCGTCGAACACGTCGGCCACAGCAAAGATACGCGCTGCAAGGGGAATGTCTTCCCCGCGCAATCCGGCGGGGTAGCCGCTGCCGTCCCACTTTTCGTGGTGCGCAGCAACCACGTCATGGGCACCGTCGAGCCAGCCAGCGCCGACGACGATGTCCTTGCCCAGGTTGACGTGGGTGCGCATGATTTCCATCTCCGAGTCCAGAAGCCGGGCGGGTTTGCGCAGGATGGCGTCCGGGATGCCGACCTTGCCGACATCGTGCAAAAAACTGCCAGCAATGAGCGCTTGCATCGATGTGCCGGACAGACCCATCGCTTCGGCGATCATCGCCGCCATCCACGCAACGCGGTAGTTGTGCGCCCCGGTGTCGGAATCGCGCTGGGCGACGGTGCGGCCCAGTGCTTCCATCATCAGGATGTGGGAATCGAGCACCTCGTGCGTCTTGCGCTCGTTTTCCCGCGAGAGGCGTACCACTACCGGGTAGAGCACAGCGCCACACAGTAGCGAGGCGACGCACACCAGCACGGCTGCGCCCAGTGATTGCCCCAGCATTTGCTGGCGTTGCCATGGGGGTACGACGCGAACACCTTCGAGGTAGCCGATCACCGATCCGCCCTCATTGTCCGCCGGGTGCTGCAGGGGGACGAACACCCGCAACACCCACCCTGTTCCCGGCAAGTCGTGACTTTCGTAGCCGGGTTTGCGGTAGTCGGGCCTGTCGTGGTGCGCCATGGCAGCTTCGACCTTTTTGCCGATGTCTGTGACGGACTCGGCCAGCTTGTTGCCTTGCCCGTCATACATTTCGACGATATCAAAGATCCCGCCGGCAAGGCTTTGGGCAGCAGCGTGCGCGTGCGACGCTGCGTCGGGCCCGGTGAGGTACATGGCGTCGAGCGGCCCCAATAGTTTCTCGGATTCCTCGATGGCAATCGCTACGACGGTGTCTTCGGCCATTCCACGGGAGAGGAACCACGCCAGGGGGCTGGTCACGCACGCCAGCAACACGCTGACGGTGGCGATGCGCAAGGCAATGCGGCGGTGTAAGGGGTTCATGGCAGTGTTGGCAGCGTTGTGGAGGACATGCGTGCCAGGAGCATCGCATCCCCATAGCTAAAGAAGCGGTACCGGTTGTCGATTGCGTGCCGGTACGCCACACGGATACGGTCCAGCCCCGCGAAGGCGGCCACGAGCATCAGCAACGTGGAGTGGGGGAGATGGAAGTTGGTCACGAGCAGATCGACGGTACGAAAGTCGAACCCCGGCAGGATGAACAGGCGGGTTTCCCCTTGGGGTTGGCCGGTGTGCGCCCATGATTCGAGCGCCCGCACGCAGGTGGTACCGACGGCGACGACGCGCCCATTGCGGCGACGGCACGCGGCGACGGCCTCGCGGGTAGCTGCGGGCACTTCGTACCACTCGCTGTGCATGCGGTGTTGGGATACGTCAGTGCATTGCACCGGTTGGAAAGTCCCGGCGCCGACATGCAGCGTCAGGAACGCCCGCTCGATGCCTCGGTCATCGAGCCGCTGTAACAGTGCCTCGTCGAAATGCAGCGAGGCCGTTGGCGCGGCGATAGCCCCAGGGCTGCGCGCGAACACGCTTTGGTAGCGGGTGTCGTCGGGCGCGGCGTCCGGGCGTGCGATGTAGGGGGGTAGTGGGACGTGGCCATGCCGTTCGAGGATGGCGTAGGGGTCGCTGTCTGCCTCATCGTGCAGGGCCAGCCGAAAGAGGGGGCCGTGCTCGTCGGGCCAACGCCCCAGCATCGTGGCGTGCAGCGGTTCCAAGGGGTGGTGCGCGCTGACGAGGGAAAACTGCGCTCCCGGCTGGGGCTTGCGGCGGCAACGCAAGTGGGCTGCGACTTCCTGCCCGCCGAGTACGCGCTCGACGAGCAATTCGATCTGCCCGCCTGTGGGCTTGTGGCCGTAGAGGCGAGCGCGTAGTACCCGGGTGTCGTTGCAGACAAGCAGGTCGCCTTCGCGCAGCAGCGTGGGGAGTTCGTCGAAGACCCGATCCACCATAGTGCTCCCGCTTGCATCGAGCAAACGCGACTGCGAACGCTGCGCAGCAGGGTACTGCGCAATGCGGTCGGCAGGCAGGTCGAAGTCGACATCTTCCAGCGTCAAGGGGGGCATGGTAGGGAAAGAGGGAGGCAAAAGAGGGATACGCTGGGGTGGGTGGGGCCAAAGCATTGTCGTGGTGGCGCCCGCTATGATGAATGATCACCCGGTGCATAGGCTCCGGGCAACGGCTTGGTCCCCCAACCCCTCTCCCGCTGGGCGAGGGAAGCTACGAGCAGCCGCTTCGCGACTTCCACCTATTAACGAAATTCCTTGCTGTGTATGGCTAAAGGCATGATTCTGGCTGCCGGCCAGGGAACGAGAGTCAGACCGCTGACGTTGCACTACCCCAAGCCGATGATTCCCATCCTGGGCAAACCGGTGATGGAATATTTGGTAGAGCATTTGGCACGGCACGGTATTGCCGAAATCATGGTGAACGTCGCGCACGATCACGGCAAGATCGAACAGTACTTTGGGGATGGGCGCCGTTGGGGAGTGCAACTCGGTTATTCCTATGAGGGAACGCTCGGGCACGGCGTCGTCGTGCCGAAGCCGATGGGTTCTGCCGGGGGGATGCGGCGAATCCAAGACCTTGGGGGCTTTTTCGACGACACCACCGTCGTGTTGTGTGGCGATGCGCTGATCGATCTGGATATCCGCGCAGCCGTGCAGGAGCACCGTGCCAAAGGTGCTGTCGCCACCGTGGTCACGCTCGAAGTGCCCGAATCCGAAGTTTCCCGTTTTGGCATCGTCGTGGCCGACGAAGACGGCAGGGTGCGCTCGTTCCAGGAGAAGCCTTCCCCCCGCGACGCCCTGTCTCGCCAAGCCAGCACGGGGGTGTACCTGTTCGAGCCGCAGGTGCTCGATCTTGTTCCGCAAGGGCAGGTGTACGACATCGGTTCGCAGCTCTTTCCCCAGCTCGTGTCGCAGAACCTGCCGTTCTACGCGCAGTGCAGGCCTTTTCAATGGCACGACATTGGCCAGGTGCGGGATCTTTGGGTCGTTGTACAGCGGGCCTTGCGTGGCGAAATCCCGCAAGCGCGGATGCCCGGCATCGAAGTCCGCCCCGGCGTGTGGGTGGGGCTGAATACGGCGATCGACTGGGACCACGTCACGATCGAAGGCCCGGTGTACTGCGGGTCGGGGGTTCGCATCGAAGCGGGGGCTGTGGTGCGGGGGCCATGCTGGATCGGACATGGCAGCCATCTCTGCGCCGGGGCGCACGTCGAACGCTGCGTGCTGTTTGAGTACACCCGCATTTCCCCGGGGATGCACTTTGCCGACATGACCGTTGCTCCAAGTTATGGCATCGACCGTGCAGGCCGCGTGCTGTATCGGGGTGACGAACAGACCCCTTTGCGATGGGAAGACGCCAGGGCTTGATTGCCGGTCTACGCCGTGGCCCCAGGCATTGCAGGGGCTTGCCGTTGATGGCACAGGCGCAGGGATTTTTTGGAATCAAAGAAGGGACCAGAAATGGGAAGAATGGTTTTGCAACCCGTCGTGTTGTCGGGGGGGTCGGGAACGAGGATGTGGCCCCTGTCGCGGGAGAAATTTCCGAAGCAATTGCTTGCCCTGACAGGGGATAGCACCCTCTTGCAGGCGACGGTGGCCCGTACCGAGGGTATTGCGGGCGCTGCGGGCATCACGAACATCGAAGTCGCCGCGCCAGTGGTCGTCTGTAACGAGGAATATCGCTTCCTGGTCGCGGAGCAACTGCGAGCAATGGGCAAACCCGGCACGGTCATTCTGGAGCCTGTCGGGCGCAACACTGCACCGGCGTTGACGTTGGCGGCCTTGGCCGCTGCGGAGGCAGACCCGGTGATGCTCGTCATGCCTGCCGACCATTTTTTGCAGGATATTCCTGCTTTCTGTAGCACCGTGGCCCGTGCAGCAAAACTGGCTGCAGACGGTGCGGTCGTAACCTTTGGCATCTGCCCTGACGCCCCCGAGACTGGTTATGGCTATATCCAAGTCGGTGCGGCGTATGGATCGGAGGGCGATGAGGTATTCGCACCCGCACCCGCACCAGGCGGCGCACGGCGTATTGCCCGGTTTGTCGAAAAGCCCGATGCGGCGACTGCGCAGCGGTACCTCGATGACGGTGGCTATCTCTGGAACAGCGGTATCTTCGTGCTGCGCGCCAGCGTGTGGTTGCGTGCGCTGTCCGCTTGTCGGCCCGACATCCATGCAGCGTGTACCGCTGCGTGGGAGCAACGGCCCGTGTCCGCAGACTTCGTTCGCGTCGATGCACAAGCGTTCACGCACTGCCCCGGCGACTCGATCGACTACGCCGTCATGGAACGCCTAGTGGATACACCCGAGTTGGCTCCGGGCGTCGTCTTGCCCTTGGCTGCAGGGTGGTCGGACGTAGGCGCGTGGGATGCGTTGTGGAAGGTCTCTCCCAAGGATGACGACGGCAATGCGGTGCATGGCGATGTGCTGCTTCATGGCTGCGCAGGTTCGCTGGTGCAGTCGGAGAGTCGGCTCGTTGCCTGCGTGGGGGTGCGGGACCTTGTCGTCGTCGAGACGGCGGATGCGGTGCTCGTCGCGCACAAGGATCGCACGCAGGAGGTGAAGCAAATCGTCGATGCCTTGCGTAGCCGGGGCCGCAGCGAGGGGTTGACCCACCGCAAGGTGTTTCGCCCCTGGGGGTGGTACGACTGCGTCGATGCCGGGGAACGATTCCAGGTCAAGCGGATCGTCGTGCAGCCGCAGGGGGTGCTGTCGTTGCAACTGCACCACCACCGGGCGGAGCACTGGATCGTCGTGCGCGGAACGGCGCGGGTGACGTGCGCGGACAAAAACTATTTGGTGAGCGAGAACCAATCGACCTTCATTCCGTTGGGAGTGCGGCACCGGCTGGAGAACCCAGGCCGGGTTCCGCTGGAGATGATCGAGGTGCAGTCGGGTTCGTACCTGGGGGAGGACGACATCGTCCGCTTTGAGGACGCTTATGGGCGTTGAGGGCGTTGACAGCGCCACTATCGTGACTCCCGTGGCTCCCACAACGTGACAAGAAGCACAGTGCCCCCACCACACTCGTTGTAGGAGCTTCGGCAGTCGCTACCAACCCCCTACGGAGGGCTATGCCGTGCCGGCCTCGATGTACCGGGGCAGGTTGAGGTTGAAGGCATTGGCTTCGAGTTCGATGCTGCCGACCATCCTCGAATACCCCAGCACTTCCGTGCGGTGGTGGAAGGTATCGGCAATGCGTTGCACGTCTTCGTCGCGCAGGCGGTTTTTGCACCCGTCCTGCACAAAGCCGTGGCTCGCGTCGATCATCAGGATGCCCGAGTGGTGGGATCCTTCTTCGGTATTGAGCACGAGCAAACATGCAGGCACGCTCGTGCCGTGGAACAGGTTGGCGGGCAGGCCGACCACGCAGCGGATCGATCCTTGTCGCACGATGCGTGCGCGAATGCTCCCTTCCACCGCGCCGCGATACAACACGTCCTGGGGCAACAGCAGCACGGCCTTGCCGGATTTTTTGAGGCTGTGGAGAGCGTGAAGCAGAAAAGCGAAGTCCCCGCTTTTGTCCGGCGGAATGCCTAGTTCGAAACGCCCGAAGGGGTCTTTGGACGGATGGAGAGCGCCAGACCAGGATTTGTAGACGAAAGACGGGTGGGACAGGATGTAATCGAAGGACTCAAGCTGGGTGGGGCTTGCGCAGTACAGCGGGTTGGCGAAGGTATGACCGCTGCCAACCCGTACCTGTGAACCGCCGTGCAGCGCTAGATTGATGCGCGCCATCGCGCAAGTCAGGGGGTCGAGTTCCTGCCCAAACAGCCGCAGGCTGTAGCCAGTTTGGCGTAGCGTGTAGTCGTATGCACACGCCAGCGTCGTTCCGATACCACAGGCGGGGTCATAGACGCTTTGTTCTGGCGTGGTGGCCCGATCCAACCCGGCGAGCTGCACCATCAATCGAGACAGTTCAATGGGCGTGTAGAGCGGGACACGGGCCTTGCAAGGCTCGTTGGTGAAGCTGCGACAAAGGTGTTCAAAGGCATCGTTGAGATCGTCACGCATCGCTGCGGGATCACCGCAGAAATGCAGGGCCTCGAAGATCGACACCATTTTTCCCAGACGATCCGCCACGTCTTTGGTGTAGCCGAGCCGCTCCTTATCGTGGAAAGGGACGGAATCCAGCGTGCCTTGGATCGCGGGGTTGGCGGCGACGAGCCGGGAAATCAGCGCATTGCATTGGTACCCGGCGTCTGGGCTGCCCGGCAGTTTGGCGACATCCGCAAAACTGCATCCGGGGGGAACCAAGATCGATGGCTGGGAGGCTGCCGTGCTGGCATCGCTCAGGAATTTGAGGAACAGCAGGACGAGCAAATAGTCCCGGAACTGCAGGGCATCGGCACCACAGTGCAATTCTTCGCAGGCATTGCACAGGGATGCGTAGCGTTCCGATTTTTTCAGGCTCATCGCGGGTGGGGAACCCGTTGCAGTAGGGGCTGACGATGATACCGAATGCGCCTTGGGCGCAGCACAGTGGGATGCTGGCGGGCTGTAGGGCGGGCGCTGTGCCATGGGGGGAATCACGGCGAAAATGCTTGCGTCCCGGCCACCATGCTCTGGTGGCATTTTTTCTGCCCTTTCTGGGGTAATTGGGGTAATTCCGATGTTCCCTTTCCATCGCTTTGCTTCGTCTGACGCCGAGACCGATACAGCGCAGGCCGTCACTCCCCCCCATCCTGCCAAGGAAGGGCATCCGCTCGACGAGCTAACGCATGGCGCCTTTTCTGCGGCGACGTCTGCGGAGCGTTTGGCTCGCATTGGTGCGTGGCTGGCCACGGACCCCGGCGCAGAACAGATGCAGCAGGTGTTCCGAGAGCTAAGTGCCAAGGACAAGGGCGCAGCCAAACTGATTCGCGAGCGCCTCGACGACATCCGGCGCGACAAGGCGCAGGGAACCTTGGCCAAGGAATGGGCAGAAAAGGCCGAAGCCTTGCTTGCGATACCGCGTTTGAATTTGGCCGATGCCATGGCGTGGCAGCGCGATGCAGCGCGAGCCAGCGCCCCGCTGGGCCGGGAACCCTTGTCCGGGTTGCGGGCGCGGCTTCAGCAGCGTGTGCAGGTCATCGAAGATTTGCACCACCGGGTGCAAGTGCAGCGGGAAGCTGCCGCCTTGCTCGCGCAACGGATCGAATCCCTATCGACCCGATCCTGGAAAGACGCGGAAGCTGCGCAGGCAGGGCTGGATGTGGACATCGCACGGTGGGATCAAGAGGCAAGCACTTTGGTTGCTGAGCCGGACTGGGCGAGCATTGATCCCCGTTTTCCCCCCATGTTGGCTGCCTCGCAGGAACAGTTGCGTGTCGTGTGGACGGCGTTTCGGGAAGCCCTGGCCATGGCGACGGCAGCCAGTGCCGATGTCGATGCCCCGGTTCCCTACGTTCCCCTGTGGGCGGAGGAGCTTCGTCAGGTGCGCGGTGCGGCGGCCGAGCCTGGGCCAGCCGTCGATCCTGCGGTGCAGGCCCGCGCCGTGGCGGCGACTACCGATGCGTTGAACATTCTGGAAGAAGAAATCGCCCAAGGCCACGGCAAGGCCAGCGCCGGGGCTGCCAATGCCTTGCGCGCTGCGCTCAAGGAACACGGGCGCTGGCTAGACGAAGTCTTGGCTGGCCGTGTACACGCAGCGTTGGGAGCAGCCAGCGAGCTGGAAGGTTGGCAACGTTGGCGTGCAGACCAATTGCGCACGGAGTTGGTGACCAAGGCCCAGCGGTTGTTGCATCCTCCGCAGGGCGAAGCGCCGCTGCAAGGCAAAAAGTTGATGGAAACCCTGCGCCAGTTGCGAGAGCAATGGAAGGTCGTCGACCAGGGCGGAGTGCCCAACCATGCGTTGTGGAGACGCTTCGACGAGGCGTGCAACGAGGCCCATCGCCTCGTCGAGGCGTGGCAAGAGAAGCTCCGCGCCGAAAACGCCGAACACCGCGCTCGGAGGCTGACGTTGATCGAGGAAGTGCAAGCGTGGGCGCGTTCCCGTACCGCCGAGGCCGAGGAAGATTGGAAAGGGGTGTCCCGCACGTTGCAGCAGTTTGCGCTGCGGTGGCAGCAATCCGGCCACGTTTCGGAGAAAACCTTCGCCGAGCTTCAGCCGCTGTGGAAGGCGGCGATGGATGAAGTCGGCGCATCGTTGCGCGCCCGCCAGCACGACAGCCTGGCTGCGCGCAACGCCATGGTCGTCGAAGCCCAGGCGTTGGCTGACGAGGCCGATCTGCGTATCGATGCCATCCGGGCATTGCAGCAGCGTTGGCAAGCGGAGGCAGCGCAGGTGCCGCTGGATCGGCGCTTGGAACAGAAACTCTGGGAGGCCTTTCGCGCCCCGATCGACGCCGCCTTTGCGCGAAAGTCCGCACAGCGCCAGCGCACGCAGGAAGCGATGGGAGAGCGCGACCGCCAAGTGTGCGATGCAGCGCAAGCCGTGCAGGACGCCATTGCCAAGGCCGATGTGCAGGCCATTCGGGCTGCGCTGGCCATGCTGGAAGAATGTGTGCAGGGAGCCGCCGGTGCCGCTGCATCGGATGCGCCCCCCATCGGGCAGTCGGCAGCGTCGCAGTCCCCGGCGGAAGAGGGCCAGTCTGGTGCCGCAGCAATCCCTGCGCGCAAGCCAGTCGTCGCAGTGCGCGGGGACGACCGGCCTGGGGCCAAGCTGGGTGGCGCTCCAGCTCCTGTGCCACGGCGTGGCGCAGGGGGCGATGCGCCGCACGCATCGCGGCGGGGTGCTCCCCCCGTCCGGGGCAAGGAGGAATATCCAGCGCGCACGCGCAGCCCGGAACAGCGCCCTCCCCGGTTGGGAGACACCGCCTTCCGTGCCCAGCGCGATGCGGGCGAACAAGCGCAAATCGCATTGCGCAAGCTGGCCGCGCAGGCGCATGGCGAAGCCCTGATGCAGTTGTTGGGCGCGTGGGAGCAGCGCGATGCCGCCAAGGTGCCCACGGTGCAGGAAATCGGTTCCCGGGTGCATGCAGCAGCGCGTAGCGCTTGGGCGCAAGCCATTGCCTCCGCCCCTGCGGGGGAGGCGGACACCGCATTGCTGCGTATCGAATTGGCAGCGCAGGTGCCCACTCCCGCTGCGCATCTGCCTGCATTGCGCGCTCTGCAATTGCAGATGCTGACCCGTCGCAACGATCCGCCCCCGGCGCTCACGTGGGCGCAGGATGTGTCCGTGGTGCTGGCTTCGGCCTACGACGCCGCTGCCGCGCAGCGCTTGCAGGGCGCGCTCAAGGTGCTATTGCGGCGTTGAAGCACTGCAATGCTGGCGGGTGCGTGCCCACGGCGCGCCCATAGCCTTCGAAGGGCTGGAGGGGACGCTGTTTAGAATCGTTTTTTCCCATTTTTGAAGGATTGACCATGGCTCTCGTTTCCCTGCGCGAATTGCTCGACCACGCCGCCGCCAACGGGTACGGCATACCCGCTTTCAACGTCAACAATCTGGAGCAAGTGCAGGCTGTCATGGCTGCTGCGGACGAAGTCGGCGCGCCGGCCATCCTCCAAGCCAGCGCTGGCGCACGCAAGTACGCCGGGGAGCCTTTCATCAAGCATCTGATCCTCGCTGCGCTGGAGGCCTACCCCAAGGTTCCCGTCGTCATGCATCAGGATCATGGGCAAAGCCCCGCCGTCTGCCGTGGCGCGCTCGACCTCGGCTTCAGCTCCGTGATGATGGACGGTTCGTTGATGGCTGACGGCAAGACCATCTCTAGCTTCGACTACAACGTCCAGGTCACGAGTGAAGTCGTGCAAATGGCCCACGCCATGGGCGCTTCCGTCGAAGGCGAACTGGGTTGCTTGGGCAGCCTCGAAACCGGCCGTGGCGATAAGGAAGACGGTCATGGCACCGATGCCGTGATGTCGCGCGAGCAGATGCTGACCGATCCCGAACAGGCTGCCGAATTTGTCCGCCGCACCCAGCTTGATGCCTTGGCCATCGCCATCGGCACCAGCCATGGCGCGTACAAGTTCACCCGCAAGCCCACGGGCGACATCCTTGCCATCGACCGGATTCGCGAAATCCACGAGCGCATTCCCACCACCCATCTTGTGATGCACGGGTCCAGCAGCGTTCCGCAGGAATCGCTCGAAATCATCCGCCAATACGGCGGGGATATGAAGGAAACCTACGGCGTTCCGGTCGAGGAAATCCAAAAGGCGATCCGCTTCGGGGTGCGCAAGATCAACATCGACACCGACTTGCGCTTGGCCATGACCGCCGCAGTGCGCCAGTACATGGCCAAAAACCCCGAGAAGTTCGACGCACGCGACTGGCTCAAGCCCGCGCGTGAGGCCGCCAAGGCCCTGTGCAAGCAGCGCTATCTCGAATTCGGTTGCGAAGGCCAAGGGCCGAAGATCAAGGGCGATTCCCTCAGCGTCGTCGCTGCGCGCTACCAGCGCGGCGAGTTGGCGCAGGTCGTTCGCTAAAGGGATTCCTTCGTTATAGCGATTCCTGCGGCCACCGCGAATCCAATCGGTCGTTTCCATTGATGACCAGACCGCCCTGGGGATCCCCTCGGCGGTTTTTTTTCGTCCCTGTCTTGGGCTTCCCGTTGTATGCAAGACCGCAAGCCGCCTTCGCCAGCCTGGTGTTCCTGGGACGGCGATACCCTGATGCTCAACGTCCTGGGCCATGCCGGCGCACGGCGCGACGCCATCGGCAAGCCCCACGGCGATGTGCTCAAGGTCAGCGTTGCCGCTGCGCCGGAGCAAGGGCGTGCGACGGAGGCGATGCAACGCTTTCTGGCAGCGCAGTTCGGGGTGCCTGTAGGGAAGGTCGAGCTGGAATTTGGGCGTACCTCGCCGCGCAAGCGCTTCCGCATCCAATGCCCCACGCGCTGGCCTGCCGGGCTGGAGCAGCCGGGTAGGCCGCTGGGGGGGACGGTGCGCGGTGGGTAATTCAACACGCCATGGAAGTAACCAATACCAATAGCCATCACGATGGCACGCAGTACACAAGCGGTCCACGGAGAAATCTAGGTTCACACCAAGGTTTTGCTATGCATTCGTTGTTTGCGCTGCATGGGTATCGTTCCGCAGTCCTGCGCTGGGCGCTGGGGGCGTTGCTATGGGCCTGGGGTTTGTGCGCGTGGGCATCGTTCGCGTTGCGCGGGCCGGTATACGAAACGCCGCAGGTGCGTGCGGAGCTGCTGCTCCATGCCCCGGACGGGGTTACGCCGGGCAAGACGGTGTGGGCGGGGCTGCGCTTGCAGCACCAGCCGGGCTGGCATACCTATTGGCGCAATCCCGGCGATGCCGGGCTGCCGACTGCCTTGCAGTGGACGATCCCTGCCGGGGTGGAAGCGGGAGACATCGTCTGGCCTTTGCCAGAGCGCTTTCTGACGGGGGAGTTGGTCAATTACGGCTACGAAGGCGCCGTGCTGCTGCTTGTGCCCTTGCGCGTGGCCGAGGGCTTCGTCGCGCCCGCTGCGGAATGGGAATTGCGCGTTCATGCAAGCTGGCTGGCATGCCGCAACGAATGCCTGCCGCAGGAAGGGGATGTGCTGTTGCGCGTCCCCGCACAGGGCGCCGTGGTACACGATGCCGCAGCCTTTGCGCACGCCTTGCGACAGCAGCCCGTGCAGAGAGACGTGAAAAAGGACGAGCAGCATCCTGTGCTACAGGACGCAATAAGGGAGGCATCTCAGGAAGCACATCAGGAAGCGCCAAGGGAAGCGCAGGCCATGATGCAGGCCGAGGGCGCGCATCTCAATATGGCCATTCGGGGGCTGCCGCAGGCATGGCGTTGGCAGGAAATCGATGCCTTCGTCGAACCCCCCGGTGTGCTCGAAGCCACGGCCCAGACGCAGCGCTGGCAAGGGGAGGTATGGCGCTCCCGCTGGGTGCGTACCGCTGGCGCAGCGCTACCGCAGACGCTGCCAGTGCTGTTGGTGGCGCAGGTCGAGGGACAGCGCATCGGCATCCGCGTGGCGGCTCGGTCGGGCGCTTTGCCTGTCGATGCACTGCGCACCGCCACCACGCAGTCTTCCTCAATGGGGGTGGGTATTGCCTTGCTGTTCGCATGGTTGGGGGGAATACTGCTCAACCTGATGCCCTGCGTTTTTCCTGTTCTGGCGATCAAGGTCATGCAATTCGCCGGGAACGACAAGCCGTTGCGCGAGCGGGTGACGGCTTCGCTGTTGTACACGGTGGGCGTCGTGGCCACCGTGCTGGCATTGGGCGCGGCGGTGCTGGCGTTGCGCGGGGTGGGGACGACATTGGGGTGGGGGTTCCAGCTTCAGTCGCCCGCAGTGGTGGCTGCGTTGGCGGCGTTGTTCACGGCGATCGGGCTACACCTTGCGGGGGTGTTCGCATTCGGCGCGGTATCGATTGGCGCGGCAGGGCCACCCCGGCAGCGCAGCCGGTATGCGCAGGCGCTGGCTTCGGGCGTGCTGGTCGTCGTCGTCGCATCGCCATGCACGGCGCCGTTTCTCGGTGCTTCGCTGGGGCTGGCGTGGACGTTGCCCACCATGCCTGCTTTGGCCATCTTTCTGGCGCTGGGGGTGGGCATTGCATTGCCTTTCCTGATTTTGGGCATCTTGCCGGGATGGACGCGCTATCTGCCCCGGTCGGGAACGTGGATGCAGACTTTTCGCAGCGCGATGGCCTTTCCGATGTTCGCCACCGTCGTGTGGCTATTGTGGGTTTTTGGCAAGCAGCAGGGTGTGGATGCAGCAGCCTGGCTGCTTGCGGGGCTGCTGGCATTGGCGTGGCTGCTGTGGTGTACGGGGCGTAGGCGCAAGGGGTGGTGGGTCGGCGTATCGATGGCTGTGTTCGCCGTGTTGGCCGCAGTGGGAGGGGGGTGGAAGCAGGCGGTGTTTTCGTCGTCTGCTTCTGCGGATGCGCGGACGGTGGTTTGGGAGGAATGGGCACCATCCCGCGTGGAGGAACGGCTTGCGCAGGGCCAGCCCGTTCTTGTCGAATTCACCGCAGCCTGGTGCGTGATTTGCCAGCGCAATGCCCGCGTGCTGCAAGACCCCGCCGTGGTTGCCGCGATGGCCGGTGGCAAGGTGGCCGCGTTGCGTGCGGACTGGACCAGGCGCGACCCCGCGATTGCCGAAGCCCTGGCCCGGTTGGGGCGCAGTGGCGTGCCGGTGCATGTGCTCTATGTGCCTGGCAGGGAACCGTTGCTATTGCCCGAATGGCTGACCGTGGACAACGTCCGCGCAGCGCTGGCGACGGCGCCGCGTGGGGGAGGCAGTTCGTAGGAGCGCGCTGCCTCGCTACGCTTTGCCTGGTTCCGCGTTTTGCATCAGCGACAGGCTGTTGGCTTTTTTGCGCAGGTCGTCGTCGCTATCGGCAAAGCGGGCGGCGATGGCGAGGAACTCGTTTTGCAGGGCGAGGAACTGGCTGGCGATGTCGGGGTCGAAATGCGTTCCCTGCCCTTCGCGGATGATGGCCACCGCTTTCTCGTGCGGCATGCCTTCTTTGTAGACGCGCCGGCTGATCAGCGCGTCGTACACGTCGGCCACGGCCATCAGCCGGGCGCTTAGGGGGATGTCGTCCCCGCGTAGACCGTCGGGGTAGCCGCTGCCGTCCCATTTCTCGTGGTGGGATTGCGCGATGTCCTTGGCAGTCCGCAAAAAGGCGACCTCCACACCGAGCGAGCGCTCTGCCAGCTCGATGGCCTCGCGCCCCAAGACGGTGTGGCGTTTCATGATGTCGAATTCTTCTGGCTCGAAGCGTCCCGGCTTGAGCAGGATGCGATCCGGAATCCCCACCTTGCCGATGTCGTGCAAGGGGGCGGACTTGAACAGCATCGCGATCATCGCGTCGTCGAGCTGTGCGCTGAAACGGGGGTGGGCGCGTAGGTGCTCTGCCAGGAGGCGCACGTAATGCTGCGTGCGGCGGATGTGGTTGCCGGTGTCGGTATCCCGGGTTTCGGCAAGCGATGCCATGGCAAGGATCGTCACGTCCTGGATGGCGTTGACCTCGCGGGTCCGGCGATCCACTTCCTCTTCGAGAAACTGGTTCTTGTCGCGCAGAAAGTCGCTCGATGCCTTGAGCGAGAGGTGCATCTTGATGCGTTCGAGCAGGATCGGCGGGCTGATGGGCTTGGTGATGTAGTCGACGGCGCCGAGCGTGAATCCCATGCGTTCGTCCTCGACGTCGGACTTCGCCGTCAGAAAAATGACCCGGATGTCGCGGGTGCGCTCGTTGCTCTTGAGTCTGCGGCAGACCTCGTATCCGTCCAGCCCAGGCATCATGATGTCGAGCAGGATCAGGTCGGGAATCGGGTCGCTGGCGGCGATGCGCAACGCTTTGTCGCCATGGTTGGCCACGCGCACGGTGTAGATGTCGCGCAGCAGGCTGTTGACGAGCGAGAGGTTGTCCGGGGTGTCGTCCACGACGAGGACGGTGGGTTTGGGGAGAACGGGTTCCATGGTCGGCGTGACAAGGTGTGGGGAAGGCTGTGCCCATCAACCGATGGAACGCGCTGCACGCAGCGCAGCCAAGGCGGTTTCAAAGTCGAACAATTGGATGGCCTGCTCCAAAGCGGGGTAGTGGGCAGGGAAGGCTGCGCGAAGCAGATCGGCGCTTTCGGCGATGACATCGACAACGCTGGCGTCGTCGAATGCCAGCAGGGATTCGAGCTTGTCGCACACCGTGCGCAGCCGTTCGGCATCGACCACAGGCGGAGCTTGCGTCGTGGCGGGTAGCGCGGTGTCGATGGCTTCGATCAGCCGCAGCAGCAGGGGTTCCCATTGCAGCACTTGCTTCTGCACAAGGTCGACAGTGGCCCCGGCAAGGATGGCTTGTTCGATCTCGGCGAAGGCGGTTTGGAGTTCGTTGGCGCAGATGCTGCCGGCGTTGCCTTTGAGGGTATGCACCATGCGTTGCACGGTGGCGCGGTCTTCGTTGGCGATGGCAGCGGAGCACTGGGCAACCCAGTCGCGATTGCTTTTGACAAAGCGACGCAGCATCGATTCGTAGAGCTGCGTTCGCCCCAAGGCGCGGCGCAGCCCTTTCTGCGTATCCAATCCTTCGATCAGGGGAAAAGCGGCTTTGCCCGTCGACGACGTAGGCCCCTGCGTGACAACCCCTGGGGCCGTGTGGCTGGGCCGGGGCGCTATCCATTTGGGGAGCACGTGCCAGAGCTGATTGGGGTCGAGCGGTTTGGAGATGAAATCATTCATCCCAGCTTCGAGGCAATGTTCCCGGTCTGCGGCCAGGACGCTGGCAGTCATGGCAATGATCGGGAGGGTTGCCGGGGTGTGAATTTTGCGAATCTCGCGCGTGGTGGTAACGCCGTCCATTACGGGCATCTGCATGTCCATGCAGACGAGGTCATAGGTCGAGTGGGACAGCTTGTCGAGCGCATCCTGCCCATTCGGCGCGATGTCAACGAGGAACCCTGCATCGCGCAGCAACTCGCCAGCAACTTCCTGGTTGAGCTCGTTGTCTTCGACGACGAGGATGCGTGCCCCCTTGATCGGGGCCAGTCCCTCCAGCGCCAACGAGGGCGCATCGCTGGCGACCCGCCGCTCTGCCAAGGATTCCCCCAAAAGGCTGACGACGTTGTCGAAGAGCATCGAAGCATTGACCGGCTTGATCAGCACGTGCTCCAGTCCGACATCGGCTGCTGCGCGCAACACTTCCTCCCGCCCGAAGGCCGTGACCATCACCAGGTGCGGGGCCTTGCGCAGCGGGCGTTCGCGCAATCGCAGCGCGACTTCGATGCCGTCCATCCCCGGCATCTGCCAGTCGAGGAAGATGACGTCGAAGGGTTTGTCGGCGATCTCGACTTGGTCCACCATTTGCAGGGCGCGGGCGCCGCCGGGAGCTTCTTCCACCTGCAAGCCCATGACCTCCAGCAGATTGCGCAATACATAGCGTGCGTTATCGTTGTCGTCGACGACAAGGGCGCGCCGACCACGCAAATGCGTGCTGAGCATCCGGTTCGTGGGGTGCGTTTCCCCCCTGTCCATTCGTGCGGTGAACCAGAACGTGCTCCCTTGGCCCGGAGTGCTTTGCACCCCCACCTGCCCGTGCATCAGTTCGGCAAGGCTGCGGGAAATCGACAACCCCAGCCCGGTTCCGCCGTGTTGGCGGGTGATCGACGTATCGGCCTGCTCGAAGGACTGGAACAACCGGGTGCATTGTTCTTCGGTCAGGCCAATGCCGGTATCGCGCACTGCAAAGTAGAGCAACACATCGCTGTCGCTCTGTTCTTGCACCCGCACGAGGACGTCGACTTCCCCCTTGGTGGTGAATTTGATCGCGTTGTTGACGTAGTTGATCAGAATCTGGCTGAGCCGCAGGGCATCGCCCACCAAATGCTGGGGCACCTCGCGGTCGACGTCGAAGAGCAGTTCGAGCCCTTTGGCGGAAGCCTTTTCGCCAAGCAGAACGCTGACGTTGGCGAGTACCTTTTCCAGGTCGAAGGGAACGTGTTCGATGGCGAGCTTGCCTGCTTCGATTTTGGAGACGTCGAGGATGTCATTGAGGATCCCCATCAGGTGCTGGCCCGACTCCATGATTTTTCGGATGTAGTCGCGCTGGCGGGGCAGCAGCTCTGTTTTGAGCAGCAGGTGTGTCAGCCCGATGACGGCGTTCATCGGCGTGCGAATTTCGTGGCTCATGTTGGCCAGAAAGTCGGCTTTGGTGCGTGCGGCGTCTTCGGCCAGTTCCTTGGCGCGCACCATGGCTGCTGCGGCTGCGCGCTCGTCGCTGATGTCGTCGATGATCCACACCGCCCCTTTTTCCGGGGCGCGATGGTCAATGGCGCGGCCCGTCAACCGCGCCCAGAAGGTCGAGTCGTCGAGCCTGCGCAGTACCTGCTCGCGGTGCAGGGATGCACCCTGCCACAGGGTATCGTGCAGCGAATCGTCCCCCAGGGGGTCTGGCTGCCCGGGGGCGCGGCACACGGTTGTGTTTTGTCCTACCAGGCTGCCGTGGGGCCAGCCCAGAATCTCGTGTAGCCGATGGTTGCATCGCACGAATACCATGCCTTGCACCAGCGCCATGCCGGAAGTGGCGCCATCGAAAACGGCGTTTTGTTCTTCGTTGGCGCGGCGCAGCGCATCCGTGGTTTGGGCCAGCGCAAGGGTGCGTGACTCGACCAGGTCTTCGAGGTGCATCCGGTATTCCTCCAGCTCCAGCGACATGCGCTGTTTTTCGGTGACGTTCTCCTTGATCGCGAGGTAGTGGCTAATGACGCCGTCAGGCTGGCGCACGGGGGTGATGTGGGCGAACTCGACGAACTCGCTGCCGTCTTTGCGGCGGTTATGGAGCAGCCCTTGCCAGGCCTCGCCCCGAGTCAGGCATTGCCACATGTCGTCAAAGGTGGATCGCGGCGTTTTGTTGGAGTGCAGCAGACGTGGGTTGGCGCCGAGTACCTCCGTGGCGGAATACCCCGTGTTGAGCGTGAAAGCCTGGTTGACGTACTCGATTTCCGCTTGCAGGTTGGTGATGATGATGCTTTCCGGACTTTGCTCCACAGCCAGATAGAGCTTGCGTAGTTCATCTTCGGTGCGCTGCCGTTCGGTGATGTCTTCCTTGACGGCAACGTAATTGCAGATTCGGCCTTGGGCGTCACGCAAGGGCGTGATGATGGCGAACTCCATGCGTTCGCAGCCTTCCTTGGTGCGGTTGACGAAGTTGCCCATCCATTGCTGGCCTGCGGTGAGGGTGCGCCACATGTCCTCGTACACCGAGCGTGGGGTTTTGCCAGAAGCAAGGAGCCGGGGGTTGTGGCCCAGCACCTCTTCCCGCGAGTAGCCTGTGAGGGAGACGAAAGCATCGTTGACGAATTCGATGCATGCATCAATGTCGGTGATAACGACCGCATGCGGGCTTTGCTCGACGCACAGGCTGATTTTGCGTAGCGCGAATTCGGCTTGCTTGCGCTCGCTGATGTCATCCCACAGCACGACGAGGTATACCTTTCCTTGCCGAACGATGGTGCTGGCGCGGATGAGCACGTCGAGAACGGAGCCGTCCTTGCGGCGGTAGCGGTTCTCGAAAGTGAAAGCCCCCGTGGCGACCACAAGTTGCACCTGTTCCCGTAGCGCATGCGGGTTGAGGTGGGCCTGAAAGTCGCTGAGGTACATCGCCAGCAGCTCTGCGCGGGTGTAGCCCAGCAGCGCGCAACATGCGTCATTGGCCAGGACGATGCGCAGGCTTTCGGCATCGATAAGGTTGATGGCGTTGCCGGCGCGATTGACGATGGCGTGAACGAGTGTTTGGGATTCGATCTCGCTGGCGCGTACCGCACGCAATGCCAGCGTTTTGTGTAGCCGAATCGCCAGTGCGTCGAGTAGCGCCCGTTCTTCCGGCAGAAAGGGTGCGCCTGCATCCGGGGGCAAAGCACCCAGGTAGGCAATGTGCAGACGGCTTGGGGGCACCCCATCGCACCCGCCGAATTCGACGGACAGACGCTCGTCCGTATCGAGCACGGCGCGGTCTCCGAGCACCGTCCCGTCGCGATCCAGACAGGCCGCAGCAAGGTGGGGGAAGCGCATCCCGCCGGGGAGGCGTTCGAGCACCAGCGTCAGCAAGGCTTCGTCGGACAGGTCATCGCGTTCGGTCAGGCGGGCCACATCGTGGGAGCAGGACAGCTCTTTGATCCGTTCCCTCAGGTTGGTTTCTGCGGTGTGGCGTGCGTCGATCGTGTCCCGGAACGTCAGTACGGAGCGGGCCAGTTCGCGAAAGATGTGCCGTGCATCGCGGGCAATGCGTTCTACGTCGATGAGCGCGGACGAATCCACGCGGTGGTTTGCCATATCCAGCAATGCTTCGGCCAAGGTCGCAATTTTGCGCACCATTTGCCGGGCTACGGCAGCCCACAGCAGCAGCAGGGCGACGAGCAGCAGCGCGGCGCTGACTCCAAGCCGCGTGAGGAGCGTGGTGAAAGACCGCGCCTGGACTTCGTTGCGCCGGGCCATCGCCTTGGTCAGGTCTTGGGCCAGGCCTTGGTTGCACGCAGTCAGCGAAAGAAAGTGCTGCCCGGCGGTAAAAGCATGCTGCATCGACGTGGAGCGGTCTGTCGATGCTGCCTGCAGGGCTTGCAGGATGTGGGTGTGGTACCGGTCGAAATCGCTTTGCGCGTCGAGGATTGCACGGTGGGGCGCATTGGGCTGCTGCATTCCCCACAACTGGGGTTGCAGTGTGCGCAGGGATTGCGAGATCGATATGCGAACCTCGTCAAGGCGAGCTGGGGTGGCGTTCCCGGCGACGACGGTATCAAGGGTGCGCGCAGCCAGCTTTTGCACCGTTGCCAGTTCTTGGACGAAACGCAGATTCGCCGCGACGTATTGCGCGTCGGCCTCTTGCTCTAAGGCAAATTGGCGCAAATCCCGCTGCATGCTGTGGATGGACGCCATGACGACGGCGCCCGCAAGCAACATGCTCCCCAGCGCCGGAGCAAGCAGCAGGAAGAGGAAGGGGGACAGCGCACCCTTGGTAGGTGCAGGGGGCTGCGTGGAGCGCGGAGGGGGTGTGGTGCGCATCGTGCCCAGCGTGCAAGGGGTGGAGTGTGCCGAAGTCTTTGCCTGTATTCGACAGCGCGGGCGGGAGACGGAAACATTCTAGGAGCCGGTGGGTCAGATGACGGGCTATCGCGACTTCTGTCGTTCCCACAGCGTGAGAGGATGCACGGAAGTGCGGTAGACGTTGTGGGAGCGACGGGAGTCGCGATGCAGCGCTGTAGCAAGGCCCGGGGTTCCCAGGCAGGGGTGGCGCACAATCCGGCTCCCTTTTTCCTGCATACCCGGCACAACGCGCCGGGCCTGAAGCGGTGTCTATCCAGAAAAGCTCTCTCGGTGCGCTGACGCTCGGCGCCGTTGGCGTGGTGTACGGCGACATCGGGACGAGCGTCCTGTATGCCGTCAAGGAAGTGTTTGGTTCCGGCCATGTGCCGTTCCACCACGACAACGTCCTGGGAATCCTGTCGATCATCTTCTGGACGTTGACGTTCATCATCTCGATCAAGTATGTCGCGCTGGTTTTGCGCGCCGATAACCATGGCGAAGGCGGCCTTGTCGCGATGCTTTCGCTGGCATCGCAGTCGGTGCAGGACAAACCGGCGGTGCGCAAGGTATTGATGCTGGTCGGTGTATTCGGCACCTGCCTTTTCTATGGCGATGGGGTCATCACACCGGCCATTTCGGTGTTGTCTGCCGTCGAGGGGCTGGAGATCGTTTCCCCGGCATTCCATTCGGCGATCTTGCCGTTGACGCTACTGATTCTGTTGGGATTGTTTGCCGTGCAGAAGCGCGGCACGGCCGACATTGGCCGTTTTTTCGGCCCAATCATGTGTATATGGTTTGCGGCGATTGCCGTGCTGGGGGTGGTACACATTGCCCATACGCCGGAGGTCCTTTGGGCTGTGGGGCCGCAGTACGCGCTGCGCTTTTTGCTGAACCAGCCGATGACGACTTTTCTGGTCCTCGGCGCTGTCGTGCTTTGCGTCACGGGGGGGGAGGCGCTCTACGCCGACATGGGGCACTTTGGCCGCAAGCCGATTCGCCTTGCGTGGTTTGCGCTGGTGATGCCCGCGCTCGTGCTCAATTACTTTGGGCAGGGGGCGCTGTTGTTGCAGGACCCCTCTGCCGTCAAAAACCCGTTTTTCATGATGGCTCCGTCGTGGGCGCGGTTCCCGATGGTCGGACTGGCCACGCTGGCGACGGTGATTGCCTCGCAAGCGCTGATTACCGGCGCGTTTTCCGTGACCAAGCAGGTCATCCAGCTCGGATATTTGCCGCGCTTTCAGGTTTGGCACACCAGCGTCAAACAGGCGGGGCAAATTTTCATGCCCTTCGTCAACTGGGGGCTGTTCGTCGCCATCGTCCTGGCGGTGCTGCTGTTTCGCTCCTCCAGCAACCTGGCGGCAGCCTATGGTGTTGCGGTCACGTTGGACATGCTGATCACCACCGTGCTGACGTTCTTCGTCGTTCGCTATACGTGGGGGTATCCGCTGTGGCTGTGCATTGGTGCAACGGGGGTGTTTTTTCTCGTCGACCTGGCGTTTTTCTCGTCCAACCTCATCAAGCTGGTCGATGGGGGCTGGTTCCCCTTGCTGATCGCTGCCGGGGTGTACACCGTGATGCTTACGTGGAAGGACGGCAGGCGGTTGATACGCAAGAAACTCAAGGAACATGCCATCGATTTGCAGAGCTTTCTCGAAGCCATCTTCATCAGCCCCCCGGTGCGGGTTCCCGGTACCGCTGTGTTTTTGACTGCCGAGCGTGGAACGGTGCCCAACGCCTTCTTGCACAACCTCAAGCACAACAAGGTGTTGCACGAGGTCAATTTGTTCGTGACCGTACACCACCACGAGGTGCCGTGGATCGGGATGAACAAGCGCATCGACGTAGAAGCGCTGGGGCACGATTGCTGGCAAGTCGTTGTTCACTACGGCTACAAAAACGACCCCGACCTGCCCAAAGCCTTGCAAATGCTGCAATGCCTGGGGCGTGAGCTGGAACCGATGACGACGAGCTATTTCCTCAGCCGCGACACGGTCTGCCCCACCCCTGGGGGCGGCATGGCGCAGTGGCGGGAAAAAATCTTCGCCCAGATGCACCTCAACGCCAGCGCTGCGGCAGACTTTCTGAACCTGCCGAGCAATGCCGTCGTGGAGCTTGGCGGCAAGATCGAGATTTGATACGGCACGGTGCATCCCCCAACGCGGGGAGATGCCCGGCGCTTCAGTAGACGTTGTAAGGAGCGACTACACCACCCGGTCACGCGCTGTGGGGGGGCGTTGGGCGAAGTAGCGTTGGATCGACCGGAAGATTGCCTCCGCAAGCCGTTCTTGGAAGGCTTCATTGTTGAGCTGTGCTTCCTCGTCGGGGTTGCTCAGAAAGGCGGCTTCGACGAGCACGCTCGGAATGTCCGGCGCACGCAGCACGGTAAAACCTGCTTGTTCGACCATCGGCTTGTGCAGCGTGCCCACCTTGCCGATTTCCCCCAGCATCGTCTGCCCTAGCAGTAGGCTTTCCCGAATCTGCCCCGTCGTGCTCAGGTCGAGCAGGGTGCGCGTGATGTGTGCATCCTTGGCTTGGACATTGATACCGCCGATGAGATCGGCCTGGTTTTCCCGCGCTGCCATCCACCGCGCTGCCGCGCTGGATGCACCGCGCTGGCTCAGCACGAAAACGCTGGCTCCCTTGGGGCGCGGGGTGTAGAAGGCATCGGCATGGATGCTTAGGAACAGGTCTGCCTGCACGCGGCGGGCCTTGCGCACCCGCACGTGCAAGGGGACAAAGTAGTCCCCGTCGCGAACCAGGTACGCCCGCAAGGGGTTGCCGTCGATGCTCGCGGTGTTGATCCGTTCACGCACGCGGCGCGCCAGTTGCAGCACTACGTCTTTTTCCCGCGTTCCCCTCGGGCCGATGGCACCGGGGTCTTCGCCGCCATGGCCGGGGTCGAGCGCAACGATGACGAGTCGGCGCGTGCCGGAGCGGGCAGGCCCCTGCGGCGCGGGGCGCGAAGCCGCTTTGGTGCTGCGCTGCGCGAGCAAATCCATCAAATCGGCGGGTTCTGACATCGCCTGCCGGGGGGCCGTCGCGGCGCTGGATCGACGCGCCATCCATTCCCCCAGCGGGTCCGTGGAAGGGGCAGCGGAAGGGGCAGTGGATAGGCTGGCCGATGGCGTGGTGTCGCGCTGGTGTTCGGCAATCAGCGCTTCGAGCGGGTCGGCCACCTGCAAGGGGTATAGGTCGAAAACCAGGCGATGCCGGTATGCAGCCACCGGGGACAGCGTGAACACCTGCGGCGCGACGGGCCGCTTGAGGTCTACGACCAACCGGACGATGCCGGGGCGGAATTGGCCGACGCGAATCCCCAGAATCGTCGGGTCGGAAGGGACGACCTTGGCGACGATCTCGCGCAGCGCGGCATCAAGCGCGAGGCCGGGAATATCGACGGCCAGCCTGGGCGGATTCGGGACGAAATGCTGCGTAAAAAAGAGCTGTGTATCCGTCTCGATCGTCACGCGCGAGTAGTCTTCCGCAGGCCATATCCGCACGGCCAAGATCGCTGCCCCGTGCACGATGTGCTGCGTTCCTAGCAGCAGTGCCAGGGTACCGCCTTGCAACAACGTGCGGCGCTTCATGGTGGTGCAGAGTTGCCGGGCGCGGCCGCAGCGCGGAGCGTTAGCCCCAGCGGGGTGTAGGCGCGAAGGGTGGCTTGCCGGGCGTCTGCGTCGAGGGCCTCGATATCGATGGCCAGATCGGGCAAGGGCAGCGCGGCGTGCTGTGGCCATTCGACGAGGTGCAGGCCCGGCGCGGCAAGCAGCTCGCGCAGCCCGGCGTCTTCCCATTCGGCGGGGTCGCTACAGCGGTAGAAGTCGAAATGCCAGGCGCGTAGGTCGCCCACTTCATAGGGTTCGACGACCGCGTAGCTAGGGCTTTTGATAGCGCCACGCACCCCCAGCGCACGCAGCAGGTGCCGCGCCAGCGTCGTTTTGCCGGCGCCCAGCCCGCCGAATAGATGCACCGTCGCGGTGCGCAGCGCCTCGCAACCCGCCAGGGCGACGGCAAAACGCTGCGTGGCGTTTTCATCGGGCCAGTGCAGGGTGCAAGAAGGAGGGAGGGGGGAGGAAGGGATGCGCACTACCGGGATGCTGGACGGAATTCTGGACTGCCTACACTCGTTCGATGACTGTGGCTGTGACTGTGCAAGTCGCGAAGCGGCTGCTCGAAGTTCCCCTCGCCTGTACCGTTGCCATGTCTCCCCTCCAACGCAGTGCATTGGTCTCGAATTTGAAGGGGTGGGGGAGGGAGTTGGGTTTTTCCCGCACGGGCGTGGCGGGGGTGGATCTATCCGGGGCACGGCAAGGATTATCGGCATGGCTTGCCGCCGGGTTCCACGGGGATATGGCCTACATGGCGCGCCACGGGCTGGCGCGCTGCGAGCCGCAAACGCTATTGCCCGGCGCACGGAGTGTGGTGCTTGCGCGGATGGACTATCTGGACGTGAACGCCACCCCCGGTTGGCCAGAGGCCGCCCGGGAGCGCCTGCGCCAGCCCTTGCAAGCCAGCATCGCGCTGTATGCGCTGGGGCGGGATTACCACAAGGTAGTGCGCAGCCGTTTGGAGCAGTTGGGGCGCAGGGTTGTTGCCGAATGCGCAGAGTGCGCCCGCAGTGCCCATTGCACCCCATGCCTGGAATGCGCCGAACGCAACCCCGTGCGTTACCCCGTGCGTTACCGCGTCGTTTGCGATTCCGCGCCGATCCAGGAAGCGGAACTGGCCGTGCGCAGCGGCCTGGGGTGGCGCGGGCGGAACACGCTGATCGTCGATCGCGATGGAGGGTCGATGTTCGTGCTGGGGGCGTTGCTGCTCGACATTGCATTGCCTTGTGAGGAACCCGTGGCCCCCCGTTGCGGAAGCTGCCACGCCTGCATTGCTGCGTGCCCGACGCAGGCGCTCGTCGCCCCCTATCGGCTCGACGCCCGGCGTTGTCTGGCGTACCTCAGCATCGAACACCCGGGGCCGATCCCGGTCGCGCTACGCAGCGCGATGGGCAACCGCATCTACGGTTGCGACGACTGCCAGCTTGCCTGCCCGTGGAACAAATTCGCCCGCCCCACCACGGTGCCGGACTTTGCGGTGCGGCCCTGGCTGGCAGGGCGTACCTTGCTCGAACTGTGGGAATGGGACGAAGCCACCTTTCTGCGCAACACCGAAGGCAGCCCCATCCGCCGCATCGGCCACGAACGCTGGCTGCGCAACCTGGCCGTGGCGCTGGGCAATGCCTTGCGCGGCGTGCAGGGGGCATCGACGCAGGGGGAATTGGTGCAGGGGGCATCGGTGTCTGGCATCCCCGTAGCAGCGCGCTGGGATGCGCTGCGCCAGGCATTGGCCTCTCGCGCGGAGCATCCCAGCGCGCTGGTGCGGGAGCATGTGGCGTGGGCGTTGGAGGGGGGTACGGCTATATGGGGGAATGCGGCTGCCCTCCCGGCGTGTGTTCGTCCGGGATGAACTTGCCCTTACGCTCCCAGCACAGCAGCGTTGGCGCTGCGACATCCAAGAATTCGGCGGCTTCGTGGATGCTGATCATGGTGCGTGTCTAGGCTATGGGGTCTCCAGTGCTTGCGTTGCTAGCCAACTGCTGTTGCGCATGCACTGCCGCAAAGAGCGTGGTCGGCGGGGTTCTGTCGATCCGGATGACGGTAAGAAATTCGAGCAAAGGCTTCGATCTCACTCCAGTGATAGATCTGATTTATGGTGTGTTCTCCTGCCAGATTGCCATCTGCTCCCAGCCTGCCGGGAAACCCATGTCCGCCACCGCAATCTGTGGCGTGGTCTGAATCAGCGCCTTGAGTCGCTGCCGCCAGGTGGAGGCAGGGCTGATCACACTCATCAGGTAAGCGAGCATGGTCAGGGTGTTGTAGATGCGGCGGTCTTGGGCCGGGTGGAATTGCTCCGATAAGTTGGCTGGTTTCTTGCCGGGAATCTGCATCTTCAGTGACAGTTTGCGGTTCCATACCCTGCCATGGTGGGCGCAGTGGTTGCGCACGATGGTGAGGTGGTGGGCAAAGGACACCAGCACTTTTTCATCCAACCCATAGGCATCGGCAATGGTCTGCCGGTCTTTGGGAATGCGAAGATTTTGCAGCCAACGCGAAAGGTGGCCCAGCGTCATCAACTCGCAAGCTACCCACAGCGGCGGGCTGGGCAACTGCGGGTACTGGCTGCGGTAGTGTTCGGCAAAGGTTTCGCGGCTGCGGGCGTATTCCTTGGCCAGCTCGTCGTGGCTTTGTTGCCACAGATTGGCCTTGGCGAAATGACTGACATCTTCGTGGGCAAACGGGCCGTAGCGTAGGCTGAGCACGTTGGCTAGACGAGTGCGCAGAGAGATTTCCACCCGCTCGATAGCATCAATCAGCAGTAGGCGCAATTCGCGGTCGAAGTCGTAAATGGCCAAGACGGTGGCGAAGTCGGCTCCGGCAGCAAAGGCGTGGTCATCGCCGTTGCTCGCCGCCTGCTCGAAGGGCAGCCAGTAGGCACGCAGGCGGTAGTAGTTGATGTGGGTAAGGTGCTGCTGCGCCTGTGTGCGGTTGGCAATGCGCATGCCGCGCCGGATGAGCAGGTGAACTTGCTGATCAGTGGTCAGCGCCTGCTTGCCGTACTGGTTCATTGGCAGGCCCTGGCAGCCCAAACAGCGGGCACAAAAAACCCGCCAGAACGCGCAGATGTTTGCAGCGTGGCGGGGTTGTGACCGGGCTTGCGCCCGTGGCGAAAGCCCAAAAAATAACCCCCCTGGTGCGCATCGTGGAGAGGCGTGGGGGGTGTTGTTGAAAATGATTGTACGCAAAGCCATGGCCTTGCGCCAGCAAAAACCGGGCTGCAGAAACGCAGGTGTTCCGGGGTGGACAGGCGGACGTTCCGTTCGCGGTCCACGTGCTTGAGGCAGTCCAGAAACACCTTGCGGTATTCATTGCGCTTATACGGCCCGCGAAGCAGGTTGCAGATACTCCAGATGTCATTGGCAATTTGATGGTGGGTGTCGGTATTCATTCGCTCGTTCCGTATGATGGTCCCGGTAGTTTGGACAGTTACCGGGGGGAATAAGAACCTATTTCAGTCCACTTTACACAACGCCCGGGACTCGTCCCACTCGGCATTGGTGCCAGACAGCCAGCCATCTTCGGTGAATATTTATTCCAGGAAACTCTCGAAGGCTTTGTCGTTGGTTGTGCTCATGGAACCCCTTCAAGCGCCTCAGGTTGACCAGAGATGCGGAACAACTCCACCAGCAAATCAAGCTTTTCAACTACCTCAAACGAAATAGACTGCGGGTTGACGAATGGCACCAAACGGTGCAATTCACCTTTTTTGAGCAACATTGGGCTATGGAGCTGGTCTGCCAACCGGCGGAAGAACTCTTCGGCAAATGCGCTGAGTTTGCGCCGCTCGGTCTTGGCTTCCCAAAGCACACGCGCCACTTCAGGCGCGGATTGTTTCCAAGCTTGGAAGTCTGCTTCCATGCCATCAAACACTTGCTCCCAAATCAATCTATCGAGCACCGCATCAATATCTTGTTGGAAACCGCCAAACAGTTCCATATCCGCATAGTGGGTACGTGCGTAATTGCGCAATACATCGGGCGTGATGAAATAGTTTTCAGCCTCGTAGCGCTTCCAATAGCTGATTTGTAGCGGGCCATCTTGTCTACCATTGCGACTCCGCCCATCGTTGTCCAAAATGGCTAGGCCTTGGAGTTGTGGCAACAAGTTGCGCAACCCATTGAAGTGCTGTTGAGGCGTCACGCCAAAACCGCCTTCTACCCGTTCCAGCTCGGCATTGAGGTCTTGATCCGGGTAATTGTTTTGTACGTAAAACGAGTTGATGCATTCGTCCCAAAACTGGGCCGCCGCGTGGTTCAGCCGTTCGGCCAAGGCACGCAACATATCCACATCGGTGCTCCCCTCTACGTACAGCACATAGCCACGCTCGCGAGCTTTTACATAATGCGCAGTGCCAAAGAGTTTGAGACTGTTGCGAATATCGCTTTTCTTGGCCAAATCATCCGCTCTGCCATCCAGAAGCAAGGTCAGGTTGTTGTCAAGCGCTTCGTCCAGAATCACCTCGGAATGGGTGACCATCACTACCTGTGAGGCATTCTCACTGGCAATGTCGCGCAATAGCACATACACCTGCTTTTGCCGCAATATTTCCAAATGGGCATCAGGTTCATCCACCAGCAACACGCTGCCCTTGTGTGAATACAGGTAGGCAAAAATCAGCAGCATTTGCTGGAAGCCCCGTCCGGAAGAAGATACGTCCAGCGTCTCCTTGACGCCAGGTTGACGGTATTCCAGTGCAATGCTGCCGCGTGTGGTTTCCTTGGGTGCAGCCAGTTCCACGTTGAAAAGCCGCTTCATCAGACTGGTCACACGCTGCCAATCGTCGGCAGACTTGCTCAGCACCATCAAGCACAGGTTACGCAATACCTGCGCCGTTTGTCCCTGCCCTAATAGAACGTCGATACGGCCCGGCTGAAGCAAGGGTTCCTCCGTTTCCAGGCCGGACATTGGATACAGCAATTCCACCTTCAGCGTGGCGGCATGGCATAGCAGCTCCACATTGCCGACGATGCCAGGATCGGGTGAGCAATAAACCAGTTCATCGCCATGGTTCCGAAAACGCATGCACAAAGCCACTACTTCGCCTTGGAATTCGACCCCCACGGTGATGATCAGCGGAATGTCTTTGTTGCCCGTCCGTACCTGCGTGTTGTGCCAGAAAAACCGTGTGCGCTGCACGGGAACTGCGACGATGTTCAACCGATTGATCGAGGTTGCGGTGCGTTCTTTGGCTGAGGAATCCTTGCGCACGTCGTACCACGTTTTGACCGCCTGCGACCACAGCGCCAGCGCTTGCATGGCGCTGGTTTTGCCGCAGTTGTTGGGGCCGATCAGCACTGCGGGATGATCCAGTTCAATACGTTGCTTGTCACCAAAGCGTTTGAAGTTTTCGATTTCTAGATAGTGCAGCAGGCGCATGGCTCAGGGCTTCGTAGTTTGTTCAAAGTGGCGCACGTCAATTTTGCAAGTGACGGCGGAGGTGAGAAGGGCTGCCATCAATCCTTCACCTCGAACCGCAAAAAATCGATAAGCCGCCGCGATTCATGGACTTCATCGTGGGGGATCAGCAGGTATTTCCACGGTTTGCCGCCGACGCTTGCGGTGAAGTGGGCAGCATGTTTGCTCCACTGCACGGCAGCGGCGGCCTTGGCCTGCACTTCTTGCGTGTGGATATCGCTGTGCGCCTTGGTTTCGACCAGGAAGATCGTCGAATCGGTTTCTGCCACGAAGTCCGGGATGTATTCCGGCTGCTCGGTGCCCAGCTTGTAGAAGATCTGGAACTGTCCTTTGGCGGGTTTGCACCATTTGCTGGCATCGCGTTCCAGAATGATGGCAAAGCGCCGCTCGGTGTCTGAATCGAATTTCTGTAGCGGATACAGGCAGCGTGCGAAGCCACCGAACAGCATTTGCTTGATGCGGCTGGTCTCGGCAACGGTTCCGCGGAAATGGTGCGCCGTCTGGCCTGCCGTGGCGGTGTAGTGGCAAGGTTTCAGTTGGGTGAAACCGCGATGAACCTGTACCTCGTACCCGGTGGCCTGTTCCCAGCAGTGCGCCATCATCTGCGCGTGGATTTCCCGCGCAATCCAACGCCGCTCCCGATCCAGCACGCTAATCGTCTCCTCCACCGTCAGGTAGCTTTGCAGGTGCCGCACCATCTGGCCCGCAAGGTCATAGAGCAGGGCGGCGTGGGTGACGTAGTCGATATCGTCAAAGTCCACCAGGGCGTGGACGATGTAGTCCTCGGGGCGTTGTTCCTGGATGCCGATTCCGGTCGCCAGCGTGTCCTGCTCGTTGGTGTGCAAGTTTTGGATCACGATTTCCCGCCTACCGGGCTGCAGGTGAAGCTGTTGCACATCCAGCGTGAATGGGTGAAAGCCTGTGGTGACATCGCCTTTCGGCACCACGGCGATACGCGGAATATCGATGGTTTGCTGCACCACGATCTCGGTCGTCTTTGCGACCACGGCAGACAAATCCCATGCAGGCGCGGCTTCGTCCACGCCTGCCAGCAGATTGCCCGTTGTTCCTGCGACAGGTTTCAGGCGTTCGGCCACTTCCGCAACGATCATGCGCTGCACCTCGGGCATCCGTAGCGCAGCACTGGTCGGAACCAGATCGCGTTGGACCTCGTACGTGCCAATGACATCCATCGTCACACGGGCGGCCTCTTTTTCCGCTTCGGTGGCAAACACTGGCGCGTGGGTTGGCGCCATGCATGGTTGCGTGACGCTGCCGCCAGTCGTCTTGTTGGCGATGGCAGGGGAAACCACTGGAGCTTCCGCCAGCCCCAACCGCGCCATCGTGTTGGAACCGACTTGCACACTCACTGTCCTGTCGTCCGCAGAAGGTGCGTCGAGGATGAGCTGCTGTAGGCGGATCGGCGAATCGCCACGATTGGCCTCGTCGATGATCTCCTGAAACTTGTCGTGGGCGACGATGTGCAGCCGATCCACTGCTGCAACACCGGTGCGCTTGCCATAGGGCAGGCGTAAGCCGCGACCGATGCTCTGCTCGATCAAGGTACGGGCGTTGGCCGCACGCAGCGGCACGATGGTGTACAGGTTGGTCACGTCCCAACCTTCTTTGAGCATATTGACGTGGATGACGATCTCAGTCGGCTCATCGACGCTTTCCACCGCCAACAGGCGCGTGACCATCGCTTCCTCTTCCGCGCCGGTGCGGCTGGAATCGACCTGAATCACTTTGTTCGCATAACGGCCCTCGTAGAAGGCATCAGACTGGATCAACGCCTTGAGTTGCGCCGCGTGCGTGGTATCACGCGCTATCACCAGCATGAAGGGCTTGACCACTGGCACACCGTTTTCGCGGGCGTAGGTCAACAGTTCCACTTGGGTCGTTTCATGCAGCCGCACGCCGTCTTCCAGCTTGATCTTCTCGATGTCTTCCGGCGTATGCGCCGAGGCCGAGAAGTTGCGCTGGGTCACCACGGCAGGCGCTTTGACAAAGCCAT
This sequence comes from Candidatus Symbiobacter mobilis CR, assembly GCF_000477435.1. NCBI lineage: Bacteria > Pseudomonadati > Pseudomonadota > Betaproteobacteria > Burkholderiales > Comamonadaceae > Candidatus Symbiobacter > Candidatus Symbiobacter mobilis. The sequence continues at coordinate 1,395,068 of NC_022576.1, read as the reverse complement.
CTTCCATGGCCCGCGCCAGCGGGTAGTCCATCACCACGTTTTGGAAGGGAACCGGCCCCTTGGTCGATTCGACGAATGGCGTAGCGGTCACCTCCAGGCCCAACAGGGGCTGTAGCTCATTGATCGCCCGCATTCCGGCTTGTGCGCGGTAGCGATGCGATTCGTCCATCAACAGCACCAAATCGGGCAGGTTGGCCAAGTGGTTGAAATAGCTGTCGCCCAGCACCTCGCGCATGCGCTTGATTCGCGGCTCCTTGCCGCCACGCACTTCCGAATTGATCTTGGAAATATTGAAAATATTGATGCGCACATCATGGGCAAAGCCTATGGCATGGTTATCCACCGCCATGCCGGTCTGGTCGTAGTTATCGCCGGTAATGACCAAGGGCGGTTGTTGGGCAAATTCGGCAATGCCCTTGAATACGTATTTGGGCGTATTGCGCGTGAAGTCGGTAATCAGCTTGTTGTAGATCGTCAGGTTAGGTGCCAGCACAAAGAAGTTGCGGATGCCATGCGCCAAATGCAAATAGGCGATGAACGCCCCCATTAGCCGAGTCTTTCCCACACCCGTGGCCAGCGCAAAACACAGCGAGGGGAATTCGCGCTCGAAGTCCGCAAGCGTCGGAAATTCGGCCTGCAACGTGGACAGAATGGCCGAAACGTCCCGCTCTTTGGCCAACAGCTCTGGCGATGCCTCCAGGGCGCGAACCAGCCGGGAAAGGGATTCGGACTGGGGTTGGCGCAGTGATAAACGACCGGTAATATGTTTTTGTAAGTGTGCGCTCATGTCTGCTCCCCTTTTTTCTTATTCGGTAATGCTTTCCTGCTTTTCTGAAATTGGTTGACCGATTGCGCGATGGCGGCTTCAAAATCCCGCTCCACTGGCGATGGCAGATTGCGAACCTGAGCCTGATATTCGGCATACGCTGCCTGTGCTTTCGCCAGCGCCGTATCGGCAGACACCTTGCCTGTGTGGGTCAGAATGTCCTTGCGGGTCATGCGCAGGAAGTTATCCAGCTCCTGCGCCCAGTCGCGCATGGTCATCGGTTGGTGCGACTGAGCTTGAAGCTCCGCCACTTCAATGTACGCGGTGACAATGCGGTTGAGCGTGTCCAGTTCTTCGGCATTGAGGTAGTTTTTCGCGATGCCCACATCCGTTTTGCGTACCGGAGCACCTTGACTGGCCCCCGCCCAATTCGTCAATCCCATGTTCGGCGCTTGTGCGTCCACTCGTTGCATGATCAGTTCCGCCGCCGTATGGCCATGCGCTGCCCAATGCATCTTGTTTTGCACAGTGGCGAAGAACTGTTGCGAGGTTTCTGTGTGCGGGGCGTAATCGATGCTGGTGGCGTAGATGTCCAGCACTTTGCGCCAGAACACCTTTTCCGAAGATCGGATGTCGCGGATGCGTGCCAGCAGCTCCTCAAAATACTCCGCGTCGTCGCCACGCTTGAAACGCTCATCGTCCAGCAATACGCCCTTGGATAGGAATGCCTTGAGCTGCTCTGTGGCCCAACGGCGGAATTGCGTACCGCGATGCGATTTCGCCCGGTACCCCACCGCCAGCACCACCTCCAGGTTGTAATGCTTGAGGCTGCGGTGTACCTGCCGTCCACGCTCCATGCGAACTTGTAAGTACGGCTTACACGTTGCATCTTCCTCCAATTCCCCAGATTCGTAGATGGCGCGGATATGTTGCGTGATGTTCTGCGATGAACACTGGTACAGCTCGGCCAGTTGCGTCTGAGTTAGCCAAATACTGTCCTCGTGAAAACGCACCTGCACCCGCGTCTGGGCATCTGCCGTTTGGTAAAGCAGGAACTGGCCTTGTCCGGCAATGGAGGCAGCGGACTGCTGTCCCATTTCGCCTGCTTTCGCAGACGGGGAGGCTATGGATTTCTGCGCCATCACGCATCCTCCCCGGCATCGCCAAACAGATCAGACGTGCCTGCGACCTTGCTTGCATTCCTTCCTCTCGCATCTCGGGAGTGTGCCGGTAAGAGGGGAGTTTCCGGTTCAGGAGCCGCCATCGGCAGGTTGGCCACATTCAGGCTGTAGTCGTCATGCCCCCACTCGCAACGGGCCAGCACCATCTTGGGAATCTTCTTCAGCGTCAGGTTGGGCCAGCGTTGTGAGGCTTGTTCCGCCGTCACGCCCCGAAAGGCAGCGCAGCACACCAGCAGCGTATTCCCTCCTCCCCCGTAGGCGTGGGAGGAGCCGGGTGAGAGGGCAACCTCGTCAGAAAGCGCCTGCAACTGGTCGGCAGACAGGTTTTGCGTGGTGACGAACAGAAAGTCGCGCTCGCTGGAATGGCCGTGCTGCCACCAGCGGGTTTCCGACGGAGCATAGGTAAAACCTTCCAGCTTGGCCAGCGCCTCGGCCAGCATTGCCGCGTTGTATTCCGGGTTGATGACCGGGTTGCCCCAACGGTCATTGACGATGAGCGTGGGCGCAAGTTTGTAATAGCGAAAGCCACCGCCGCCCTGCCAGTTCACGCTTTCGGTAATGCCGCCTTTGTCTGCACCGTCGATGACTTTTTTGAGGCGCGGGATGATGTGGGTATGGCAATGTTCGCCCAGCTCGACCATGATCCAGCGGCGCCCCATTTTGTGGGCGACAGCGCCGGTGGTGCCGGAGCCGGCGAAGGAGTCAAGGACAAGGTCGTTGGGGTTGGTGGAAATTTCCAGAATCCGCTTTAGGAGCCTTTCAGGCTTTGGAGTACTAAAAGTATCTTCAGCACCAAACAAGTGAATGACTTCCTTCTTGGCTTCTTGGTTGTGGCCGACTTCGGAGTTCGACCACCAAGTCCATGCACTTACACCCTCTGCATCACATAGATAGTTTTTGACCCTCGGTCGTGCTGCACCATCTTTGCCAAACCACATTCGACCTGCTGCAAGCAATTTCTTGAACTCTGGCTCGATGTTCGACCAGCAGCGGCCAGGAGGTGGTTCGAACTCAACCCCAGTTGGCGATATCAATTTGTACATCTGATTGGGACGCCAGCCTTGTGCGGTGAAGTCTGCCGAAGCCCATGGGCCTTTGGGATCGTTATCAGGGTTTTTGAAGTTTTTTGCTTGGTTTTCAGTTAGTGCCAGCTTGTTGAATTGCAGCTTTTGAATGGATGGCCCGTAGACAAGAATATGGTCGTGTGCTGCGCCGAGCTGTAACCTAGCCTCTGGCGAAGTGCGCTTTTGCCAAAGCACATTTGCAACGAAATTTGCTCGCCCAAACACCTCATCACACATTACTTTCAAATAATGCGCTTCATTGTCATCAATCGTGATCCACAGTGATCCATCTTCGGCCATCAGCCGACGAATAATCTCCAGCCGATCCCGCATCAATCCCAACCAGATGGAATGCTCCAACCCATCGTCGTAATGGGTAAACGCGCTGCCGGTGTTATAGGGTGGGTCAATAAACACACACTTCACCTTGCCCGAGAACTCCGCCTCCAGCGCTTTGAGCGCCAGCAGGTTGTCGCCAAAGATCAGGCGGTTGTCAAAAATATCTTCCCTCACCCCCGGCCCCTCTCCCGCAAGCGGGCGAGGGGGGCAAACCCCCATGACTCTTGGCTCCTTTTCCAGGGCGCGAGGGCAGTGACGGAATGGGGCGTGATAGGACTTGTCCGGGTCTTCGAGCAGGATGCGCGGCTCCAGCTTGGGGCGCTTTTCTTTCCCGATCCAGGTCAGTTCGAGTTTTTGTTTGCTGCTCATACGCGCACTAGAGTGATTGCCGACAGAAGTTCCATGCTTCCAGGTGTCTCTGAAAGAGGTCGGAAAATGGCGCAATGGTTTGACCTGTCGTACCAAAGCACCAGCCAAGAAGGCCATGATCATCGGCCTGAGTCAATTCATCAAAGAGAGCTGGTGCGTCGCTAACGCCGTTTGCCAAGGCTGCCCGAACAATGGCGGACAAGCGCTGGAAACTGGTCTGATACCCGGCCGCCACAGCCTCCCGCTGATCGAGCATCAGCACCTCGACCGTCTTGCTGCCTTTGGTCGACCATTCGTTTTGTTGTGGGTCAAAGCGAGCGGTCAGATTGCCGGTATCCGGGTCAAAGTCCAGATACTGCCACGGGTCTTCGGCGCAAGGGTCGATCAACAGAGGCTGCCCCTGATGCATCGGAAATTGACTCCCTGTGAGTCGGCCGCACTCGGTGCAACAAAGCAGCAGGTTAGGCCACTGGAAAGCATGTTGCGGATAAGGCATCTTGGGGCGGAAATGTTCAATATCCGATCCGTGCGAATCAACGCAATACATGCATCTTTCCCGTGTACCCATCATTTGCTGCAAAGTAGCGAGGACTGCTTTCAGACATTGGGTCTGGCGTGCTGATTTCCATTCTTTCTCGATGTCCAGCGTTCCCAGGCTGTACTTTTGGTTGGCCGACGATTGCCGCTTTTCGAGATAGGTCCATATCGGCTTGGGCAAGTCCGCACGTTGGAGTCGCCGCATGGCTCATATCTCCTCGCCGGTCGCTGCAAACAATTGAAGCTGATGGACTTTGCCTTGCTCTTCCTTGGTCAGCTTGCCGCCAGCCCGTTGCTTTGCCATGAGTTTGGCGTACTCCGCCCGGCCCGCCACAGCGCGTGGTGATCGGGTGTTTTGCATGCCAAAAGCGGCAGTGAGCAAAATGGTGTCCGGTCGCGATGCAATGACTTTTTTGTACTCGTCAGTGCTCAGTGCGCACGGCGTAGCCATGCTTCCGGGTTCGGGCAAGACGAACAAACCATTCTCGTCGGCTGCTTGGCAGATGATGGGGCTGTGGGTCGTGACAAGAAACTGAATGTTCGGGAAATGCTCCTTGAGCCAGAAGCCAATTTCGCGTTGCCACTCAGGATGCAAATGGGCATCGATTTCATCGATCATGACCACTCCGCTGCGAACGATTCGAAGCTTGCCATCTTCGCCCCGCTGGGCGAGACCGTCGAGACCATAGGCGTTGATGAGGTGGCGAAGGATGTCGGAGAGCAGAGCAAGGGCGGCGCGATAGCCGTCGCTCATGTCGCTCCAAGCCAGTTGCAGCCCGTTGCGATCCTTGAGCCAAAGTCCATCCGAATCTACCCGGTCAACGGTGATCTGGTTGGGCATCAGATCGTCGCGGAGTATTTCCAGCAGCAAGGTCAAGTGCTCACTTTCCGCGACTTTTCCTTCCAGCTTTTTGTGGCTCAGGTTGCGTAACCACTGATCCACTTCAAAAAGTGATGCGGCTTCCTGGAACATGGTGACAAAGCGCTCCGTTGTCGGGCTAACCATCAAGCGCGTGGCTTCTGGTGACGCGCCAAATACCCGACGGAAAGGCCCATAACCGCAAGAAAACCAACCGCGTGAATTCGCCGACCAAAGCCCTCTCTGCGCGAGCGAAGCCTTGCGTCCCAGGTCACTTGATAATTCAATGGATGTATCTTTTCCGGTGGATTGCAGTACAACTGTGGCCGGAAATTTTTTGTATGCAGTTTTCCTTTTCTCGGAGAATTCGTCCGCTTTGATCTCGGGCAGGATCATCAATTCGATCTTTGATTCCTGGTTTTCAGCACCTTCCCGTATCCATCGATGAAAGCTGGGTTGTAACGAGCGAGCAACATCACGGCCAGTGAGTGCGACCGCAATGGCTTTGAGGAGTGTGCTTTTCCCGGCGCCGTTGTCGCCGGTAAAAACAGTCCATCCTGCATATTGGGAATCTCCGCGACAAAGATCGAACTCCAAATGCTCAAAGCCCCGGATATTTTTCAATGTGATTTTGTCAATGTACATATATCTACTCCAGCGCTCGCATTATTCTGACAAGAATGGATAAAGGGTAGTGTAAAAAATTCATCTCGATAGATAAGGTTCCCATGGATAGAGTCCCTGCAAGAAGACTGTTCAAGAGCCTGCAAGTCGCGTGCAATGCACTGGCGGCGACGATGGCATCTACCAGCCGGTTTGCTAGAACCAGCCGATGCAACGGTCTTCAAGTTGTTGTTCGATCCTCATGGCAGTACTTCCCAATGCCCCGTCTTGTCTGATCCGATGCGGCGCAATGCGTGTTTTTTGAGCTTACCTACCCGACGTTCTATGGTGCGCAACGATTTGCCCATGCTGCGAGCCAGCTCGGGCAGTGTGATGGCCGGGTTTTGGCGAATCAGCGTCAGTATTTGTTGATCCACCGTGTCCAGACCGTCATTTACCCTGCCATTTACCCCGTCAGGTTCGGGGGAAGTCGACACCCAAGTCATCTTCAGCACCGTGTGCTCGTGAGGCTCGTAACGCTCCAGCAATCGCATGTCATGTCCCAGGTCTTTCCAGCCATGGAGGATGCGCGACATGCCCGACCCGGCCCGTTCCCCCAAGCCAATCATCAGAAACATTTGCTGCATGGTGCGGTTGCGGCAATCACTCACGCCGCCCATCGTGTTGGCCATGGCGCTGTAGGTGGGCCAGAAGTCTTCCGGCAATGCGCTTTGGCCATCACGGCCTTGGGCCAGCTTGCATTCGAGGGACACAGATTCGCGTAGCAGAGCGAGGTCATCAAGGGATTGCAAGGTCATCATCCGAGGTTCCGCAATGGGACTGTAGTTTTGGGCGGAACGGGCCCCTAGTACATCAACACATAAATAACGAAACATAATTAAAATTCCCATATCGCCAACGGCATCCATGGGAGTTGTCATGCGCCAGACAGAGTTGCACTTGAGCGAGGAAGCTCGTTCAATCGTCGATGGAATTCGAGCCAAGGGAGTGCATCGGTCGCGAGAGGTCAACCGAGCACACATTCTGTCGTGCCTGGACCGAGGCATCCCAGAATCGCAGATTCTGGATGTGCTGGGAGTTGGACGCACCGCCGTGTGGCGTACTCGAGCGGCGTACCTGCAAGGCGGTGTGGATCTGGCGCTTTTCGATCTCGAGCGCTGTGGTCGCCCGCGCCAGTACGATACGGATGCACAAGCGCGGGTCACAGCGCTGGCGTGTTCGACACCTCCGGCGGGTCGGCAGCGCTGGACCATGCTCGAATTGGAGCGAGTCGCCCGCCAGGAACCTGGCCTGCAAGGTGTCAGCAGAGAAACGGTGCGGCGCATGCTAAAAAAAACGACATCAAACCCTGGTGCCGGTTGATGTGGTGTATCGGTGTCTTGAGCGAAGAGTACCGACAACGCATGTACGCACTGCTTGACTTGTACGCACGACCGATGTCTGTTGCCCAGCCGGTGATCTGTATTGATGAGAAGAGCCTGCAACTCATCGCTGACAGCCGCAAGCGCTTGCCCATGGCACCGAAAAGTCCAGTCAAGCAGGATTACGAATACGTGCGAAATGGCACGACCAACCTGTTTGTGGCTGTTGATCCCAAGGCCGGAAAATTGGCATCCTCGCTCGCCAGTGTTTGGATCGACGCATCCCCAATCGCAATGCCTTGCAAACCGAAGTCGATGCCTGGCAACAAGCGCGAAACGCACAGCAACGCACCATCGAGTGGAATTTCACTCGACAAGATGCAGCTCGCAAGCTCGGACATCATTATGTTTCATAACTTACGTGTTGCTGTACTAGTAGTAGTGGTGGTGAGGGTCTTGGAACACCACTTTGCATCGCACCCCCAACCTACCGGAGGCATAGTCATTCACGATACAGTTCCCGGCTCTACGCGACCGCAGGATGTCGCCGGTCTTCTCCCCTTCTCTACGCACCCATGACCCATTCCGCGTCCTGCAACGACGACCCCCATGTGCTGATGGTCGATGACCGTGAAGAAAACCTGATCGCACTGGAAGCGCTGCTGTCCGACGTCGATGCCACACTGCACCAGGCCCGTTCTGGCAATGAAGCGCTTGCGAGCATGCTCAAACATCGGTACGCACTCGTACTGCTGGACGTGCAGATGCCCGGGATGGACGGATACGAGGTGGCCGATCTGATGCAGCTCAACCCCACCACGCGCGGCACGCCGATCATCTTCGTCACAGCCATCAACAAGGACGAGCCTCATCAGTGCAAGGGCTACAAGTCCGGCGCAGTGGATTTCCTCTTCAAGCCGATCAACCCCTTCATCCTCCAATGTAAGGTTCGCGTGTTCCTCGACCTGTGGCGCCAGCGCGAGGAAATCGAACTGGCAATGCGACAGTTGGAGGCCGCCAACCGCAAGATTCTGGAGCAACAAGAGGAGTTGCACAAGCTGGCGATCCACGACCACCTGACCGGCCTGTACCAGCGCCGCTGGTTCGACGAAATGATCGACAAGACACTGGCTACCGCGCAACGCACTGGCGAACCGGTTGCCATTGCCCTGCTCGACCTCGACCATTTCAAAACCATCAACGATACCGCTGGTCACGAGGCTGGCGACGATGTGCTGGTGTCCGTTGCGCAATCGCTCGAACACTCGATTCGCGCCATGGATACGGTGTTTCGCTACGGTGGGGAGGAATTCGCGCTGATCATGCCCCAGGCCCGTCTCGCGCTTGCGCAGAACGTGTGCGAGCGCGTGCGTCAGGCAGTCGCCTGTTCCAGCGTCCCCACCTCGAAGGGCACGTTGCGCCTCACGGTCAGCATCGGCGTCGTGTGCTCGAACGAGTTCGAGGAACCGACACCCAGGGAAATGATGCGCACAGCGGATATGCGGCTCTATGAGGCAAAGAGCGCGGGACGCAATCGCGTCGTCCCCGTCGTCCCCGTCGTTCCGTTTGACGTGGACACGACCACTGGAACATCGGCATGAAGCATCGGATCGCCCCCCTCCGGCGCTGGCTGGGACCCATCCTGCTGTGGCTCGCTGCGGCCCATGCCACACCTGCGATGGCGCAACGGCAACGCATCGAGCTTGTCGGCATTCCCCTTGCAGACCACTACGCCGCGATCGTCGCTTACGAGAAATACCGCGGCCAGATGCAGCACGCCGATTTCCGTCTCAAGATTCTGTCCGGCCCCGACTTGGTGCGCGCCTATTTCCTTTCCGAACCCGAGGCCGACGCTGCAATGACCGTGGCACCGATGGTGATGGACATGTTTGCCAAAAAGCCGGACTTCCGCTGGGTGAGTCTGGTACACCGCGACGGCAATGCGCTGGTGATCAACGAGGCGCTCGGTCGTTACGTGCAAATGCCTCCCGACAAGGCCGCACGGATGCCTGACGCACGGGTCGCCGATGGCCTGCGCGCATGGAAGCGCGGCAACGGGCAGCCGATCATCGCCGTCCCCTCGCCGCTCTCCACGCACGCCACGGTGCTCTACAAGTACCTCAAGGACAACCACATGACGCTCGGCTTGCGCCACGGCGACCCGGTGGATGTCTTGCTGCGTATCGTCAAGCCGCCGGCGTCCACCGCCTTTCTCAAGCAGGAAACGGCGCGCAACCAGCCGGCAGCTTTCGAGCAATCGCTGCCATGGCCGGAGATTGCGGAGACCAGCGGCTTCGGACATGTCGCCTGGTATTCCAAGGACGTGATGAAGTATCCCAAGGGGCACGTCGAATGCGTCCTGATCGCCAAGAACAGCGTGATCGCCGACAAACGCGACGCGCTGCAAGAGGTGATCACGGCCATCCATCGCGCCGGTCTCGACATCGAAATAGCCAGAAAGCAGGGCGGCAAGGCGCTGGATGACATCGTCACCATGGTGCAGCGCCACATCCCGGCGCACACACGCGATGCCATCATCGCCAGCATGGAACTCAGCAAGATCAACTACCTGAACCTCAATGTCGATCTCAACAGCAAGGAGAGCTTCCGCCAGATCATGGACCTTGCGTACGAAGCCGGCTTCATACACAGCAAGATCGACATCAATGCGCTGGCCGACGACAGCTTCTCCACGGAGATCACGAAACAATGAGGGTTTCCCCTTCGCCAGCGCCCGCCACGACCCGCCCGTGGATGGGCATGGGCATCCGCAGCCGACTCGGTGTCAGTCTCACACTCTGGTTTCTGGTAGTCGCCCTCGTACCGCTGCTGGGCGTGACGCTGTTCGGCCTCCAAAAGGCGCGTGAGAACCTGCGTTCCGCCGCTGTGCAAACGGTCATCGCGCAGGCACGCATCGAAGCCGGTGCCATGCAAACCTACAGCCAGCAAATTCTCTCGACCTTGTTGCGGGAAGCGCGGCGGGACCGCAACCTTGCTTTTATGGCGGCCTTGGATGCCGACTTTCAGGCCAGTGGGCTGCCCGCGTCAAGCTACGTCGGCAGCTTCCGGCACGCGCAGCTCATCGACCAATATGCGTCCCACCTGCAAGACTTGCGTTTGGTCGAAGGTTTTTACGACACGCTGTTCGTCGATCCGGCAGGCAATATCTTGTACACGCTGGCCGTCGAGGCCAATCTTGGCGCCAATCTGTTCTCCGGCAGTGCGGCCGGATCGCGCCTAGCGAACGCGGTGCGCAAAGCCCTCGACAACGGTCGTCCCATCTTCTCCGATTTGGAAATCTACGCGCCCAGCAACAATGCGGTGAGCGGTTTCATGGCGGCACCGATGATCGACGCGACGGGCCAAAAAATCGGCGTATTCGTTCTGCAGATCACCTCCCGCAATCTGCTCAATGCCTTGAACGCCATCAACCACGATCGCCAACTCCGCAGCGTCAACTACCTGATCGGGAGCGACCTCCAACTGCGCTCGCACGGTCCCGGCGCAGACACCCACACAGACACCTCTTTTCTCGGCAAGACCATCGACACCGAACTGACGCGGTTATGGCACCAGCAATTGGTCCCAACGGCCAATGCACAGTCCCCTCTGCGCAATGGGGACATTCTCACCTTGCTGTGCAAAGGCCCACTGGGCAATGAAGTGGTCGGCGCGATCCATACCCTGAAGCTGCCGGAAGTCACCTGGGCCATCGTCGTTGAAGTCGATGCCGACACCGCCTTCGCCACAGCCAGCCATTTCCAGTGGCTGGCCATAGGACTGCTTGGACTGACGATCCTGGTCGTCACCCTGGCCACGATCCCGATTACCCGCAACATCGTTCGTCCCATTCTTGCGCTTACCGACGGCGTGAAACGCGTGCGTACCGGCTATCTCGATTCGCCTATCGTCCTCGATGTCCACAACGAACTCGGCCAGTTGGCCGAGGGGTTCAACGCCATGGTCGGCGAGTTGCGCGAAGCCCATGAACAGGATGCCGCGCACGATTGGTTGCAACAGTCTATGGGCCGCCTCAATGACGCTATGCGCGGCGACTTGGCGCTGCCCGTGCTGGCGCGCGCCATCGTCGACAGCCTGTGCGATACGCTGGGCGTAGCCGCCGGTGCCTTCTACGTCGTCCGCAACGCACGCATCAAACTGTTTGGCGCATACGCCGGCGTTGGCGCGCAGGCCACGCCCCCAGAGTTTTGCCTGGGTGAAGGTTTCGTCGGCCAGGCTGCGCTGGATCGCAAAACCCGGATCATCAATGATCTGCCCGATGATTATTTTCATCTGTGCTCGGGCCTGGGCAATACGCAACCGCGCCACCTGGCTATCGTCCCACTGAGTTGGAACGGCGAAGTGCTGGCGCTGCTGGAATTCGCCATGCTGCACCCCTTGCGTCCGCTCGATATGAAGTTGCTCGCGGAAGTCGATGTCCGCATTGCCGTCACCGTGCAATCAGCGCTGGCTCGCGAGCAGACGGAACGGCTGCTGTACCAAACCCAGGCGCAAGCCGAGGAACTTCAGACACGCGAAGAGGAGCTGCGCGACAGCAACCGCCTGCTTGCACAGCAGGCCAATGACTTGCGCCTTTCCGAAGAGGGTTTGCTGCGTAGCCAGACGGAACTCGAGGAAAAGAACGAGCAATTGCGGGTGCAACAGGAGGAACTGCGCGTCGCCAACGAAGAGCTTGCCCAACGGGCCGATGAATTGGAACGCGCCACGCACGAGATCGAACGGCGGTCCGCAGCAGTCGCCCAGGCCAGCCGCTACAAGTCGGAATTCCTCGCCAATATGTCGCACGAGTTGCGCACGCCGCTCAATAGCGTGCTGATCCTTGCACGCCTGCTGGGCGAAAACAAGCACGGCAACCTCGACGCGCAACAGATCAAGTACGCGCAGACCATCCATGACTCAGGCAGCGACCTGCTCGAACTCATCAACGACATCCTCGATCTGTCCAAGATCGAAGCTGGCCGGATGGAAGTGCATACCGAAACGATGCGGCTGGACGGATTCGTAGCCGACATCGAACGCAAATTCCTGCCGCTAGCGCAGGCCAAAGGCATTGCCTTCCGCATCGAGACTGCCGAGGCACCGGAAAAATGGCAGAGTGATGCCCAGAAGCTGACGCAGATCGTTCGCAACCTGCTGTCCAATGCCATCAAATTCACGGATACCGGCGGCAGCGTCGAGCTACGCATTGGGCAGCCACCGCCAGACCTGCGGCCCTTCAGCGCCGTACTGGCCCATGCCGACCACGCCGGTATCCTGGACTTTGCGGTGATCGACACCGGCATTGGCATTCCCCTTACCAAGCGGCAGTCGATTTTCGAAGCCTTTCAGCAGGCCGACGGCACCACCAGCCGCAAATATGGCGGCACCGGCCTGGGACTGACCATCTCGCGCGAACTGGCGCAATTGCTCGGCGGCGAAATTCGACTGGAAAGCCAGGAAGGGCAAGGCAGCCAATTCCATCTGCTGGTTCCGCGAAACCACCAGCCGGTGGTAGGGGTGACTGCGCCTCCAGTCACCGCGCAAACCGGACGGTCCGCCGCCGCAACGGCAACCGCGCCTCATGCAGTGCATACCGTGCCACCAGCGTCCATGGCCGCGTCGGCTACATCCCATGCAGCGCCAGAATTGCATGACGACCGCCAGGAGCTGAAGCCGGGTGATCGCGCCATTCTGATCGTCGAAGACGATATCCGTTTTGCCGAAATTCTTGCCGATACCGCCCACGACCGTGGATTCAAAGTGCTGCTGGCCACGGATGGCGAAACGGGTCTGTATCTGGCCGACTACCACCAACCCAGCGGAATCATTCTCGATATCGGCCTGCCTGGAATCTCGGGACTGAAAGTCATGGAACGGCTCAAGGAAAGCAGCCGCACACGCCACATTCCCGTACACATCATGTCGGCAGCCGACCGGCAAATCGACGTACTGAACAATGGTGCCGTCGGTTTCCTCGTCAAACCCGTCGAGATCGAAGCCATGCATACGGCATTCGCCCGCATCGAACACATCATCGACCGTCCGGTGAAGCGGTTGCTGCTGGTGGAGGATGATCCGACCCAACAGGAAATCGTTCGTGAGATGCTTGGCGGCGGCGACCTGGAGATCGTCACCACTGCCAAGGGCACCAAGGCGCGCGAACTCCTTGCCGCCGAGGAATTCGACTGCATGGTGCTCGACCTCGGGTTGGACGACATGAACGGCATCGAACTGATCGACTCACTCGGCCCGACGCTCCAAGCAAGCAAGCTGCCCGTAGTAATCTATACCGGCCGGGAACTGGAGCCGAGGGAACGCCACCTGCTGCGACAGTATGCGCGCAGCGTGATCATCAAGGACGCCCATTCGCCCGCACGGCTGCTGGATGACACCGCGCTCTTCCTGCATCGCGTGGAAAGCAATTTGCCCACCGAGAAGCAGCGGATGCTGCGGATGCTGCACGATGGCGAAACGCTGTTCAAGGGTCGCAAAGTGCTGCTGGTCGACGATGACATGCGCAATGTCTTCGCCCTCTCCGCAGCCCTGCAGGAGCAGGATATGCAAGTGATCCCCGCCGCCAACGGCATCGAAGCGCTCAAGCTGCTGGACGAGCACCCGGATGTCTCGCTGGTGCTGATGGACATCATGATGCCGGAGATGGATGGGTACGAAGCCATGCGACGCATCCGTGCGCAGGATCGTTTCGCCTCGCTGCCGATCATCGCGTTGACCGCCAAAGCCATGAAAGGCGACCGCAGCAAGTGCATCGAAGCCGGGGCCAGCGACTATCTCGCGAAGCCTGTCGACAGCGCCAAGCTGATCTCGATGATGCGGGTCTGGCTGTACCGCTGACGGCCATGGACAACAGCCACGACAGCCACGATAGACCCGACGGCTCCAATGATCCGGCTCCCCCCGGCGAAGAGGGGGAAGTCGAACGGTTAGAGATCGAACTGCTGTTCGAGGCGATTCTCCGGCGCTATGGCCGGGACTTCCGCAACTATGCCTACGACTCGGCCCGCCGCCGCGTTCTGCACCGGCTGCAAATCGAACGGCTGCCATCGCTGGGCGCGATGCAACACAGTGCCCTGCACGATCGTCGGCTGGCCGATCGCCTGATGAGCGACATGTCCATCAACGTCACCGAGATGTTCCGTGACCCGGTCTTTTTCCACACACTGCGTGAGGACGTGCTGCCGGTGCTGCGCGAGGAAGATCACATCAAGATTTGGCATGCTGGCTGCGCCAGCGGCGAAGAGGTGTATTCAATGGCCATTCTGCTCATGGAGGCCGGCCTTTACGAACGCGCCAAACTCTACGCCACCGACTTCAACCCGGCCATACTCGAACAAGCCCGCAACGGCATCTTCCCGCTCGAATCGATGCGGCGCAATGTGCAGAACTACCAGGCTGCCGGCGGCGAACGCGACTTTTCAGACTACTACCATGCCCGCTACGGCGGTGCCGCCATGGAGGCCCACCTCAAGCGCAACCTGGTCTTCTCACACCACGACTTGGCACGCGACGAGCCTTTTGGCGAAATGCAAGCGATCATTTGCCGCAACGTACTCATTTACTTCAACCAGTCGCTGAAAAACCGGGCGCTGCAACTGTTTCTCGACAGCCTTGCGCCAAGCGGCTTCCTCTGCCTAGGCTCGCACGAAGGCTTGTATTTCTCCGCGCTGGCGCAGCACTTCACGATCGTGTCTGCCGAACATCGCATCTACCGCAAGCGCCCCGCGTGAACCCATCGCCCAGCCCCATGAGACCCATTTCCAGGCTGATCGTCGTTGGCGCATCACAAGGGGGCTTCGATGCCCTGCGCACCATGCTGGCACCGCTGCCGGTCGATTTTGCCGCGCCCATTCTTGTTGCACGGCACCAGCATCCGGGCAGCGACGCATACGTACTGACTGCGCTGGCGCGCGAATGCCGATTGCCGGTCGACTTCGCCGGGGACGGCGAATTGCCTCAACGAGGCCATGTGCATCTGGCACCGCCGGACCGTCATCTGCTGATCGACGAGGACGGGCGCATGCGTTTGTCGGACGGGCCGAAAGTCAAACATTCTCGCCCCGCCATCGACCCCCTGTTCACAACCGCCGCCGCCTACTACGGCCCGGCGTTGCTGGCGGTACTACTGACCGGCGGCAACGACGATGGCAGCGACGGTCTGTGTGCAGTGCAAGCAGCGCACGGCGAAATTCTGATTCAAGACCCCGACAGCGCCGAAGCGCCGGAGATGCCCCGCGCTGCATTGGCCTGCGTGACACCGGACCACACCGTCTGGCTCGACCAGATCGGCCCTCTGCTATGGAGTCGCACGAAGAACCAATTTCGGTAGGCAGGCGAGCCGAAGCAGTGTGCGTGGCGTCGGAGCGCAGGAACCGGAATGTACGCAAGGTACAGGAGGATGCCGAGCACCAATCCGTTCCAGCTCCGCCTGGAAGCGATGCCGGTCACCCGCCAGTTCCGCAAGGGGGCTGGCGTTGTTGTTTGTTGTTGCAATAGCTGCGGCAATTGCGTCTTCTCTCGCCTAGCCAGACACAAAAATCCATCCATGTCATCTTGTCATCCTTTTGACGGAACGGGCTACTAGTAACAGACCATTCGCCGGAGAAGAGTTTGGGGAGGAGGGTTGCGCGGGCGGGCAGTGAGGGCAGCAAGGCACACCTACTCCACCGGCCGGTACGCCTTGGGAATGTGTTCCTGTAGCAGCCACCGCGTCATCGGCGGGGAAAGCGCCAGGGCGGTTGCAAAGGCTTTGCGGGCGCGGTCGGGGTCGTGTTTGGCCAGGTACAGGTGCCCCAGGCGCAGCCAGCCGTCCATGGCGCGTTGCGGCCAGGCGCGGATGCCAGCGTGCATGGCCAGGATTGCCAGATCAAGGTCATGGCTGCGCCCCAGCACGTAGGCCTCTTGCACAAGGTTTTGGTCTATGACGCCGCTAACCAGCAGCGCACGTGCGCGCCGCATCGCTGGGCCGATTTGGCCTTCCCGGTGCAGCAGGGTGACGTGCAGCGCTTGCAGCGCCGGGGAATGCGGGTTGACGTGCAGCGCCAGTGCATAGTGGCGGTACGCCCCCGGAATGTCCCCGGCGGCGAGATGGCCACGCGCGGCATTCACCCGCAGCGAGACGACGTAGGGGCGCGACGCGAGCACGGATTCCCACACCCACGTCGCGTGCGCCCAGTCCCCCCACCGGGCCATGGCATCTGCGGCGATGACGCTGAGCTTGCGGTAGTGCGGGTGGATGGCGATGCCCTCACGCAGCCAGCCGACGACGGCCTGCTTCTCGGCATCCCACCGGGGGTCTTGGGCCGTGCGGGTAGCGGCGATGCCCAGCGCAGTTTTGCCCGCACGCACCAGCCACCATTCGCAACGCACGGCTTGGGTGCTGATGGCGATGGCCATGCCGATGCATACGGCCATCGCGCACAGCATGGCGACGGCATGGTGACGTTGTATCGTCCATGGGCGCGGGCGGAACCAGGGGGGGATGACGGCGTTGGAAGCCCGATCCGCCGCGCTCAGCACCGCCAGCCCCAAGGCGAATAGCGCCCCCGTCGCGGCCATCCGCCACGGAAACCCCCCTTGGCTGACCCATAGCAGCGCAGCCACGCTGGCCAAGGCGCAAGTGCGGATGAGCGCATCGGCTTGCATGGTGGTGGGCAATTCGGCTTGCGTGGCGTCATGCATCGTGGCGTGCATCTCTGCTGGCGTGTCGGCGGGTATGGCTACGCCAGCGTTCCGTTCGCGCCAAATCTGGAATGCAGTGCGCGCCAGATATGCCAGCAGCAGCACCAAAAAGCCCCAGCCCACCAAGCCATATTCGGCTACGAGCTGCAAGGGTTCGTGGTGCGCGTAGTAGTCCAGCTCGGTGGAGAGGTCGTCGTCCTGATAGCGGGGAACGTGGACTTCCCACGCACCCGCGCCGACTCCCGCTAAGGGGTGGTCGGCAATCATCCGCAGCGTGGCCATCCACATCCGGGATCGGATTGAGATCGACCCTTCCGTGTATTCCTGTGGCTGGGTTAGCGAAGCCACGCGCTGGGTGCTGCGGTGCAGCGCATCGATGCGGCCATATTCCTGGATCAAGGTCGTGTTGTTCGTGGGGATGCTCCCCAGCCCTGCGATGACCAGGCCCAGGGTGGCGACCAGCGCGACGACATGGCCCCGGCTCCAGCCTTGCGATACCACCTCCCGCCGCAGCATCCATAGCGCAGTGGGCAGTACGACGGCCAGCCCGGCCAGTGCGGTCAGGGCAGAGCGTGTACCCGTCATCAGCAGCGCGACGACGACCCACGCCAGCGAGGCAGAGAGCACGAACACCGTGGATTTGTCCCGCACCCTTGCCAGCAGCAGGACGGAATAGGGCAGCGCGCACACCAGGTATTCCGCAAGGAAATTGCGGTTGATGAACGTCGAAGCCGGATTCGGCCCCTGGGGAAAAAACGACCACCCGAACCAGAACTGCCAGCTTGCCCACAGCGATGCCACCACCGCGCCCAGGTGTACGCCCCACGCCAGCAGCGTGACATGGCGAACGGAAAACAGTTGTGTCCCCAGCAGGACGATCGAGCCAAAGAGGAACCATCGCACCGCCTCGACCCCAGCAAGGTAGGTATGCGACCACGCCATGCTCCCCAGCGCGTAGGCCATCAGTCCGAATGGCAGGACGGCGAGAGGGGGTAGGGCAAGGGGAGGCAGGGCGTCGTGAGGCAAGGCATGGGGAAGCCATGCATCCTGTGGCCCGTTGCGGTACGCCCAGAGAAACCCCCCGCAAGCCGCCAGGGTGCCTGCGGCGACGACGATCGACTTGAGCGTGTCCTGCAACAGTTCTTCGTACGGAACGCCCACAGCAGGGGCGAGCGCTGCCATCGCGCACAGCAGAAAGAGGGGGATGCGTGATGGGGTCATGAGGGGTGCGCCGTCTGCGCGTTGTCAAAACAGCTCACGCCCCCGAACCCTGGCGACGATGCGTAGATCGACCCCCACGCGCTCGATGTCCTGGAATTCGAGCGCGATGGCTTCGCCCAAATCGTGCAAGGGGCCGAAGTGGGCGAGGTCGCGGCCTTGGCCGAGCAGCTTGGGGGCGAGGTACAGCACCATCTCGTCGACCAGCCCGGCTTGCCAGAGCGCGCCGCAGAGCCGCGCCCCCGCTTCCACGTGCAATTCGTTGACTTCTCTTTGGGCCAGATCGCCGAGCATTCCCGCTAGATCGACCTGGCCTTGCGGATTCGGCATCTGGACGATGGTGACCCCACATTCCTGCAATGCGGCGCTGCGTTGTGCGTCGTGCGATGCGGTGTACACCAAGCGCAGGCGCGCCGTGCGGAACACGGCTGCATCGGGCGGCGTGCGTAGCGTGCTGTCGGCAATGACGATCGCGGGTTGCCGGGGGGTGTCGATCCAACGCACATCGAGCAGGGGGTCGTCGGCCAGCACGGTGCCCACGCCGGTCAGCACCGCGCAGGATCGCGCACGCCATGCGTGGCCGTCGGTGCGCGCCGGGGCGGAGGTGATCCACCGGCTCTGCCCATCGGGCAACGCCGTTTTGCCGTCGAGCGACGCGGCGCACTTCATCCGCACCCACGGTCTGCCCCGCAGCATCCGGCTGAAAAACCCCAGATTCAGCTCACGGCACGCCTGGGCCAGCGCGTCTTCGGGGGGGAGGACATCGACCGTGACCCCGGCATTGCGCAGGGCTGCGAAGCCCTGCCCACGCACCAGGGGGTTCGGGTCTTGCTGGGTGGCGACGACACGGCGAATCCCCGCAGCAATCAGCGCATTGCAACAAGGGGGGGTGCGCCCGGTGTGCGAACAAGGTTCGAGCGTGACGTAGGCCGTGGCACCATGAACATCGTGCCCCCTGGTCGCGGCATCGCGCAAGGCCATGATTTCCGCATGGGGTTCGCCTGCGCGCTGCGTGTGCCCTTGCCCCAGTACGCACCCGTGGGGGTCGGTCAGGACGCATCCAACGCGGGGGTTCGGTGCGGTGAGAACCAGCCCGTTGTGGGCCAGTTGGAGTGCTTGTTCGAGAAAAGGGCGGTCATGCATGGGGGGCTTGCAGCAAAACGGGGTGGGGCCTTGCGGAGTGAGGCATTGTCTTGCGTGGCAGAACCTCGGCAAACAGGCATGGATGCTGATTCGCCCCGGCTGGGCAAGTAGCCTATAGAGAGACCGCGCCAATATGCCTTCTCGCTGGCAACGTTTTTCGCTGTATTCCCCATGTGCATACACTGGAGTCATGCGTCATTTGCACGTCATTCGCATGTCATTCGCATCATTGCGGCGCACAAGACGGTAGCAAGCGAGTGCTACTGTTACCCTGGAAAGTGAACTATGCGCAACAAATACTACTTTATTGGAAAATAGCTATGACACTCGGAACTCCAGCGCTTCTTTTTGGTTCTATTGCGTTGATCATGTTGGCTTATACCAACAGATTCTTTGTGTTGGCAAAGTTGATACGTGATATGCATTCCGAAAAATCACAGGATCATCGTGAATTGAATAGGAAGCAAATTCCCAGTCTTCGCCTACGAATAAAGCTTGTCCAGGGAATGCAGGCGCTGGGTGTATTGAGTTTTTTGATCTGCACATGTTCGATGTTTTGTATATTCATCAACATGATCCATGTTGGGGAGATTTTATTTGGCGTGAGTGTTTTGGCGTTGATGTTATCCTTGCTATGCTCTTTGTGGGAAGTGTTGATTTCCACCAAAGCATTGAATGTCGTTTTGAACGATTTTGCAGACAATAATCGCATTCCTTAAAAGTGCGAGCAGATATTGCCTTTGAGAATGCCGCGCAATGTGGTCGTGCGCACCGGGCGGTGGTGTGGAAAGGAGGGTGCGTTCCTGATTTTGCAGCGGGATCTGCGTTCCTATAATGCTCAGTTCCGTTGCGCCTTAGGGGCTGCGCGGCGGGGTCGCAAGGGGTGCGCAAAGATGTACCTGGTGCGGCGATTCGGAGGTTTCCGTCAGAGAGATTCCCGAATAGTCCTGTTTTCTCTTTCTTTTTCAACGAAGTCCATCCATGTCCACATTCAGTGCCAAGCCTGCAGAGGTCGTGCATGAGTGGTATGTGCTCGACGCCACAGACCAGGTACTCGGGCGGGTAGCCAGCGAAGTTGCCCGTCGCCTGCGCGGAAAGCACAAACCCACGTACACCCCTCACGTCGACACCGGCGACTACATCGTCGTCATCAATGCGGCCAAGCTCCGCGTCACCGGTACCAAGGCCCTTGACAAGGTCTACTACCGCCATACCGGGTACCCAGGGGGGATCCGGGCCATCAACTTCCGCGACATGCAGGCCAAGCATCCTGGCCGCGCCTTGGAAAAGGCCGTCAAAGGGATGTTGCCCAAGGGGCCGCTGGGGTACGCCATGATCAAAAAACTCAAGGTGTATGCCGGGGATAGTCATCCCCACACGGCGCAGCAACCCAAGACATTGGTGATCTAGGAGCACGGCATGATCAAGGATTGGAATCACGGTACCGGGCGTCGCAAATCGAGCGTCGCACGGGTTTTTCTGAAAAAAGGCTCTGGCAGCATTCAGGTCAATGACAAGCCCATCGACCAGTTTTTTGGCCGGGCGACGTCGATCATGGTGTGCAAGCAGCCATTGGTGTTGACGCACAACCTCGACAACTTCGACATCGTCGTGAACGTTGCCGGCGGAGGGGAATCTGGGCAGGCGGGGGCGATTCGCCACGGCATCACCCGTGCGCTGATCGAATATGACGAGACCCTCAAGCCCGCGCTGAGCCAGGCAGGCTTCGTGACCCGAGACGCCCGCATCGTCGAGCGCAAGAAGGTCGGTCTGCACGGCGCACGCCGACGCAAGCAGTTCAGCAAGCGCTGATCGCTGTTTGCACAGGCCCCGCGTTCCTGCCACAGGGTGGGTGCCGGGGCTTTTTTTTGTCCGGGTTTTTTTGTCATGTTTTGGCGCACTGTTCCCCGTCGATATCCTCCCCGTGCAGTACAGGTGTCGGTGTGCGCTGCGTGGGCGCCGCCGTGGCGGTGGGCCGCGCTGCTGCTCGCTGCGGCGGTGTTGGCTGCCACGCTGTGGGGGCTGGGCTGGGGCGATGCCACGATGCAGCAGTTGCGGCAGGAGCGCGATGCGCTGCGCGAGCGTGTCACGCAACTGGAGCAGTCCTTGCATACCGTGCAAGCAGCGGCGGATGCCGCACGCACGCTGCAAGCCACGCAACGCGCGGCGCAAGAACAATGGTTGGCCGTACACCGGGCCATCGAAGCCGAAAACCACCGCCTGCGCGAAGACTTGGCGTTTTTCGAGCGGCTGATTCCGGCTTCCGGCGCGCCAGGCTTGTCGATACGCGGGCTGCAAGCGCAGAAGCTGGCCAGCGGGGAATGGTCATGGCAAGTGCTGGTGATGCAGTCGGCCAAAAATCCTTCCCCCACGCGGGTGCAACTGGCGCTCACCTTTTCGGGACGTGCGCACGGAAAACCGTGGTCTGCAGGGCTGGCTAGCGGCCTGGTGCCGTTGGAAGTGGTGCAATACGTGCGTCGGCAGGGTGTGTTCCGCCCGCCGGCGAATGCGGTCTTGCAGCAGGTGACGGCCCGCGTATACCTCGATGGCGTGGTGCGCGCCGAGCGAACCATCCCACTGTAATTCCTCCTTTTTTGCCTCTCCCTTGGCTGGAGTCGTCGATGTTCGGACACAAGCAACCCACCATCAAAAGCCTGATTTCGCCGGGCTGCGCCATTGAAGGCAACGTGGTTTTTCAGGATGGGCTGCGCCTCGATGGCGAGCTGCGCGGAAACGTCCTTGGGCGGCCTGGTAGCGCGAGCATCCTCGTCGTGTCCGAATCGGCGACGGTGCATGGCGAAATCGAGGCCGACCACGTCATCGTCAACGGCGCCGTGCATGGCCCGGTGCGTGCGCGGGTCATGCTCGAACTCCAACCCAAGGCCCGTGTGCTGGGCGATGTGACGTACCAGGCGCTGGAAATGCACCAGGGCGCCCTGGTCAACGGCCGCCTGTGCCCGATGCAGGACGCTGCGGCTTCCGTCGTTCCCGCTGCGCCGCAGGTGTCTGACTGAAACTCTTCAACCCAGATAGTCCATGAGGCGCACCTTTGGTGCTGTTTGCGTACAGGCGGCGCCCTGACGGCCATTTTTGCCCTTCTTCGTTGTTCATAGCTCAAGCTATGAACGCCTCAGTCAGGCCAAAACTGCCTCGCCACTGCATCCACCTGCCCTGCAAACCCTCATGGACTATCTGGGTTCAAAACTCGTTGTGTAGCGCCTTGTAGCCTTTGATCAGGTCAATATTGGTCTGTGCCACGTCTTCGGAGAACTCCGCAGCGGAAAAACAGACTTTGGGCAGGGCGCTGAGGTCGGTTTTGGGCCCCAGGCGTTCGGTAGAGCCTACGGCAAAGCCCGGCGGCAGGTTGCACCCATCGATGACGACGTTGTGGCGCACCACGCACCCGTCGCCCACCGTGCAGTGGAAAAGCACGCTGTTGAACCCGATGAACACGCGGTTGCCGATGATGCAAGGGCCATGGATGATCGATCTGTGCGCGATCGAGGTATAGCTCCCGATGGTGACTGCGGCGCCGGATTTGGAGTGGATGACTACCCCGTCTTGGATGTTGGAGTGCGAACCAATGCGGATCGGCTCCATATCGCCCTGCGCGTTAACTTCGTCGGCACGGATCACCGCATAGGGGCCGACGAAGACATGTTCTTCGATCACGACCTTGCCGCAGATGATGGCGGTGCTATCGATATAGGCGGATTCGGCAATGACGGGCAGGTGCCCGCTGGGGTTTCTGCGGATCATGGGGGGGGGCCTTGTGGCGATGGGGGAGACGATTGTGGTGCAGCCCTTACGATACATTCCATGCCCATTTTCCTGACGAAGATCAATGCAGAGGAATGCCATGAATACCACTACCGCGCAAGAAGCAGTGCCTGACCCTCTCGTGCCTGACCCCCTCGTGTTTACCGACCGCGCTGCCGCGAAGGTGGCCGAATTGATCGTGGAAGAAGGGAACCCCGATCTGAAGCTGCGCGTGTTCGTGCAAGGCGGCGGGTGCGCGGGGTTTCAATACGGCTTCACGTTCGACGAGATCACCAACGAGGACGACACCGTGATGCAGAAAAACGGCGTTTCGCTCCTGATCGACCCCATGAGCTACCAGTACATGGTCGGCGCGGAAATCGACTTCAAGGAAGACCTCGAAGGTTCGCGCTTCGTCATCAAAAACCCCAACGCCGTCACCACCTGCGGCTGCGGTTCGAGCTTTTCCGTCTGATTCGTTCAGTGGGTGGTCCACCGGGACGCTATGGCTTTGCCATGGCTGCAACCCGGTGACTCCGAACCCGTTGTAGGAGCGACGGCAGTCGCGATCAACGTATGCAGAAGCATGGGGTGGGCCATGTGTCGTAGGAGCGCGGAAATCATGCATGGCACAAACGTTTGCGTCGACGGTACACCCCTGCGTTTCGACATCCAAGCCACCGACCCCCTCCAGGCCACCGACACCGGTTCGCAAGCGCGGGCTGGTGTGCTGACTTTGCGGCGTGGCGTGGTGCATACCCCGGCTTTCATGCCCGTGGGAACCTACGGGACGGTTAAGGGGGTGTTGCCCAACGCGCTCGAAGCGATGGGGGCCGAGATCATCCTGGGCAACGCTTTCCACCTGTGGCTGCGCCCGGGGCTGGAGGTGATCGAACGGTTTGGGGGGCTGCACGCCTTCGAGGGCTGGCACCGGCCCATCTTGACCGATTCCGGCGGCTTTCAGGTCTGGAGCCTCGGCGCGATGCGCAAGCTCACCGAAGAAGGCGCGCACTTTGCCTCGCCGATCAATGGGGACAAGCTGTTCCTGTCGCCCGAAGTGAGCATCCGCATCCAGACTGTCTTGGACGCGGATATTTGCATGCAGCTCGATGAATGCACGCCGTACCGGGACCCCCAGGCCCCGGAGAGATTGACGACCGAACGGCAGGCCCGCACGTCGATGGAGCTGAGCCTGCGTTGGGCGCGCCGCAGCCAGGACGCCTTTCGTGCGCTGGAGAACCCCAATGCCCTGTTCGGCATCGTGCAGGGGGGCATGTACGAGAACCTGCGCAGTGCCTCGGTCGATGCACTCATTGCGATGGACTTCCCCGGCTACGCCATCGGCGGCGTCAGCGTGGGCGAGCCGAAGGAAGAGATGCTGCGCATCCTGGCGCACACCCCACGCCTGCTGCCAGCGCACAAGCCGCGCTACCTGATGGGGGTCGGCACCCCCGAAGACTTGGTCGAAGGGGTGCTCCAGGGGGTCGATTTGTTCGACTGCGTCTTGCCCACGCGCAATGCGCGCAATGGCACGCTGCTGACGCGCTACGGCAACCTCAAGATTCGCAACGCCCGCTACAAAAGCGACCCCGCTCCCATCGACGAAGGCTGCACCTGTTACGCCTGCGCGGGGCGCACGGCCCTGGACAGCAGCGTTCGCGGCGGGTTCAGCAGGGCCTATCTGCACCACCTCGACCGCTGTGGAGAGATGCTCGGCCCGATGCTTGCGAGCATCCACAACCTGCATTACCTCGTGCAGTTGATGCGCGAGATGCGCACGGCGATCCTCGAATCTCGCGTCGAATCCTTTCGTACCCGCTTTGCGCAAGATCGTTTGCGCGGGGTGTGAGCGAACGTCCTATGCATTCTTTTTGGTGAACCTATGCCCATTCCCCTGTTTGCCCCATATCCCGAAGGGCGCCCGCGCCGCCTGCGCCGCGATGGTTTCATCCGCAATCTCGTTTGCGAACACCACCTCAGCGCGCACGACCTGATCGACCCCGTTTTCATCGTCGAGGGGACGAACCAGCGCCAGCCCGTCGCGTCGATGCCGGGGGTGTTCCGGCTCAGCATCGATCACGTCCTGTTGCGTGCGCAGGAGTGCGTGGAGCTGGGCATCCCGGTGATGGCGCTGTTCCCGGTCATTGATCCTGCCCTCAAAACCCCCGATGGTCGCGAGGCACTGCGTGGTGAAGGGCTGGTTCCGCGCACCGTGCGGGCGCTCAAGGGGGCTTTCCCCCAACTCGGCGTGATGGTCGATGTGGCGCTGGACCCCTACACCAGCCACGGGCAGGATGGGCTGATCGACGCGCAGTCGCACGTACTCAACGACGCGACGGTCGATGTGCTCGTTCGCCAGGCGCTGGTTCTGGCCGATGCGGGCGCCGACATCGTCGCGCCGAGCGACATGATGGATGGCCGTATCAAGGCAATTCGCCAGGCGCTGGAAGCGCATCACTTCGTCGATACGCGCATCCTCGCCTACAGCGCCAAATACGCCAGCGCGCTCTATGGGCCTTTTCGCGATGCGGTCGGGTCTGCGGCGCAGCTTGGGTCTGCCGACAAAAAAAGCTACCAGATGGACCCCGCCAACACCGACGAAGCCATGCGGGAAGTGGCGATGGACATTGCCGAAGGGGCGGATATGGTGCTCGTCAAACCCGGGTTGGCGTACCTCGACGTGGTGTACCGCGTCAAAACGACCTTCCGCGTACCCACCTTTGCGTACCAAGTGTCCGGCGAATACGCCATGATCGAAGCAGCGGCCCGCCAGGGCTGGATCGACCGCGACGCCGTCATGCTCGAAACCCTGCTTTCCTGCAAACGTGCTGGCGCGGATGCCGTAGTGAGCTACTTTTCGCTTGATGCTGCGAGGCTGCTGGCGGGGGTGGGGTCTGCTTTGTAACCGTGGCAGGGGTTTCACCACATTCCAATTCCGCGACCAGATTCCCACGCTAGTCGATGCCCATGTCTGGGCTACCTCATCGAGGACTTCCTCGACCCCGAGATCAATCTCTCCCCGTTGCCGGTCCGACGTGGTGGCTGAGGAAGACCTGGCGACACCATGGAGTTGGTCACATGTGACCGAGGTGTTGGCGCTGAAAACATCCCCATCGGTCTGATGTAGGGGCGAGGTGCCTCCTTTATCGCCCACATCCCCCTCATAGCCCACGCTAGAATTTGCGCCACGTGGTGATATAGCTCAGGTGGTTAGAGCGCAGCACTCATAACGCTGAGGTCGGTGGTTCAAATCCACCTATCACCACCACCTTCTCCCTCTTCTCTCCCCCCTCTTTCTTTCCCCCTCTCCCCGGTTTGTCTGCATTGCATTCGTCGCAGCCGTATATTGCTGCGCGCCGATGCAGGGCACGTGGTTGCAGGGGATCCTGGCAGGCATCATGAAAGATCGCATCCTCCAGCACTTTCTCGATAGCGCGGAACTCAAGCGCAGCGCAGCGCCCCTACTTTGTTCCCCGATAGCGCGTGCTGCGGAGTTGCTCTCCCGCTGCGTGGTCGATGGCGGCAAGGTGTTGGCGTGCGGCAATGGTGGGTCTGCGGCGGATGCGCAGCATTTCGCTGCCGAATTCGTCGGTCGCTTCGAGAAAGAACGGCCCGCGCTGGCTGCCGTGGCGCTGACGACGGACACATCGATCCTGACCGCTGTGGGTAACGACTACGGTTTCGACGCGGTCTTTGCCCGGCAGGTTCGCGCTTTGGGCCGTGCGGGTGACGTGCTGATCGCCATCTCGACCAGCGGCAATTCCCCCAACGTCCTGCAAGCCATTGACGCCGCCCATGAGCGGGACATGACCATCGTCGCGTTGACTGGGCGGGATGGCGGCAAGATGGCGAGCGTGCTGCGCGCGTCGGACGTGCATCTTTGCGTCCCCCATGGCCGTACTGCGCGGATACAGGAAGTGCATCTGCTGATCCTGCATTGCCTGTGCGAGGCGGTCGATGCCGGGTTCGATACCACGCCATGAAAGGGATAGCCATGCCGAACCACCCCATACCCCGTGCCGCGCTGCGTGCCGTGGGCCTCGCCGTCGCGGGAGCGCTTTCCCTGGCTGCATTGGGGACCTTCGGGGGCTGCGCGCCCATGTTCGTCGGCAGTGCCGTTTTCGGCGGGGCGCTGGTGGCTACGGATCGGCGGACTTCGGGCATCCAGCTCGAAGACGAAGGGATCGAGACACGCGCTGGCAAGCGCATCCAGGATCAGTTTGCTGATCGTGTCCGCATCAACGTCACGAGCTACAACCGCCTAGTGTTGCTGACCGGAGAAGTCCCTTCTGTGCAGGATCGGCAGCTTGCGGGGCAGCTCGTCGCCCGTGTGGAAAACGTCAAGTCCGTCGTCAACGAGTTGGCTGTGCTGGGGAATACCACGCTGGCGCAGCGCTCTACCGACGCGCTCATCACGGGCAAGGTCAAGGCTGCCTTCGTTGATGCGCGGGATCTCTATGCCAATGCAGTCAAGGTCGTCACCGACCGGGGCGCGGTGTACCTCATGGGCCGCGTCTCCCAGAAGGAAGCCGATCGCGCCACGGACATCGCACGCTCGATTCCCGGTGTGCAGAAGGTCGTTCGCGTTTTCGAGCTGCTGAGCGAGGAAGCGCTGCAAGAGCTACTGCCCAAGCCTATTCCTGCGCCTGCCCGGCCTCCCTTGTAGGAGGCATAGGAGGCATCGGGGTACCCGGTTGGCCACGCTGGCTGGGGTCTGCGGGAGTGTTGCCCGGTCCCCCTTGTAGCGATGGCTCTGGCATGTTGTGCGGAATGGGAATGGCGGAATGGGAATGGGCGATGGCGGGGGCTACTACAGGCTACAGGCTACTCAATAGTCCCCAGGGGAAGCCAGCGATTCAAATTTGGTCAGCTTGTTCAGGAACGCGAGTTTGACTACCCCGGTGGGGCCATTGCGCTGTTTGGCGATGAGGATTTCCGCCACCCCGGGTTCTTTGCACGCATCCTTGGTGTAGTACTCGTCGCGGTAGATAAACATCACGATGTCGGCGTCCTGCTCGATCGCGCCGGACTCGCGCAAATCGCTCATCAGCGGGCGCTTGTCGGGGCGGCTTTCCACCCCCCGGTTGAGCTGGGAAAGCGCCAGCACCGGGCATTTCAGTTCCTTGGCCAGCATCTTGAGGTTGCGGGAGATGCCGCCCAGCTCGGTGGCGCGGTTTTCGTTGTCGCCCCCGGTGTCCGATCCGCTCATCAGTTGCAGGTAGTCGACGACCACCAGCCCCAGCTTGCCGCATTGGCGGGCCAGTCGGCGTGCGTTGGCGCGCAGTTCGCCGGATGTCAGCCCGGCGGTTTCGTCGATGTGTAGTGAGACCGTGCGCAGTTTTTCGATCGTTTGCAGCAGACGCGGCCACTCCTCGTCGGTCAGCTTGCCGGTGCGCAGGTGGCCCTGGTCGATGCGCCCGATCGAGCCGACGATGCGCACCGCAAGCTGCGCAGCACCCATTTCCATCGAAAACACGGCCACAGGCAGTCCTTCATGCAAGGCTACGTGTTCGGCGATATTGATTGCCAGCGCGGTCTTGCCCATCGAAGGGCGAGCGGCCAGGACCACCAGATCGCCTGCCTGGAACCCGGAGGTCATCCGGTCGAGGTCGTAAAAACCCGTGGGAACGCCGGTGACGTCGTTGGGGTGATCGGCCATCTCCTGCACTCGTTCCAGTAGCGAGGACACCAGGGTGTCCATGCGCTGAAACCCTTGCCGGGTGCGTGCGCTTTGTTCGCCGATGCGGAAGATGCGCTGTTCTGCATCGTCCAACACGGATGCCACCGGCCGCCCCTGCGGTTGGAAGGCCATGGCCGAGATTTCTTCGCTCGTGTGGATCAGCGTGCGCAGAATCGAGCGGTCGCGGACGATTTCCGCGTAGCGGCGGATGTTCCCCGCACTGGGGACGAATTGCGCCAGCGCGTTCAGGTACGCCAGCCCCCCCACATCATCGGCCTTGCCCACGCTGCGCAATTGCTCGTAGACGGTGACGACGTCGGCGGGCTTGCTGGCCTGAATGAGCGCATGGATTGCCGTGAAGATCAGCCGATGTTCCAGGCGATAGAAATCGTTCTCGCCAAGCAGATCGCTGACCCGATCCCACGCGGCGTTGTCCAGCAGCAGCCCGCCGAGCACGCACGATTCTGATTCCACCGAATGCGGCGGAACGCGCAACTGGGCGTATTCGGGATCCTGCTCGGGAGCTTCGGGGAACGGGGGAAAGTCGTCGGTCACGGCGGGCTTTGTGGGGCGCAGGATGTCGTGCAGGGGGTCATAACCCGGCCGCAGCGCGCAGGGCATCCGCGCGGTCGGTGCGTTCCCATGTGAACTCCGGCTCCTCGCGGCCAAAGTGCCCGTAGGCTGCGGTCTTGGTATAGATGGGGCGCAGCAGATCAAGCATCGCGATGATCCCGCGCGGGCGCAGGTCGAAGTGCTGGTGAACCAGTTCGGCGATGGCTTCGTCGGGAATCACTCCCGTCCCCTGCGTGGATACGGTGATGTTCATCGGACGCGCCACGCCGATGGCATAGGCCACCTGCACCTGGCACTTGCGCGCCAAGCCTGCAGCAACGACGTTTTTGGCCACATACCGCGCAGCGTAGGCTGCGGAACGATCGACCTTGGAGGGGTCTTTGCCACTGAACGCGCCGCCGCCATGGGGGCAGGCTCCACCATAGGTATCGACGATGATCTTGCGCCCGGTCAGCCCGCAGTCGCCCTGCGGCCCGCCGACGACGAAACGCCCCGTGGGGTTGATCAGGTAGCGGGTGTCGGCTGTCAACCATTCCTTGGGCAGCACGGGCCGGATGATTTCCTCGCGCACGGCTTCGTAAAAGGCGTCGGTCATGCGGTTGCCCAGGCTCATTTCGGGGGCATGCTGCGTAGAAAGGACGATGGTGTCGATTGAATGCGGCTTGCCATCGACATAACGCATCGTTACCTGGCTTTTGGCATCGGGCCGCAGGAAGGGCAGGCGCCCGTCCTTGCGCAATTGCGCCTGGCGTTCGACGAGGCGGTGCGCGTAGTAGATCGGCGCAGGCATCAGTTCCGGGGTTTCGTCGCAGGCGTAGCCGAACATCAGGCCCTGGTCTCCGGCGCCGGCGTCGAGGGGATCGTCGCTTGCGTGATCGACCCCCTGGGCGATGTCGTTGCTCTGCCTGTCGTAGGCCACGAGTACCGCGCAGCCCTTGTAGTCGATGCCGTATTCCGTGTTGTCGTAGCCGATGCGCCGGATCGTGTCACGCGCCACCGCGATGTAGTCGACGTGCGCATTGGTGGTGATTTCCCCGGCCAGCACGACCAGCCCGGTGTTGCACAGCGTTTCCGCTGCGACGCGGCTGCGGGGGTCTTGCTCGAAGATCGCGTCGAGGATTGCGTCCGAAATTTGGTCTGCCACCTTGTCGGGGTGGCCTTCGGAGACGGATTCGGAAGTGAAGAGGTAGTCGTTCGCCATGATGAAAGCTCCTGGAATGGAGGGGGGTGCAACAGGCGTTGCCACGGCCCGGGGAGCTTTGGCGAACGCTTTAGCAGGCAAGCCGGCAAAACCGGCCGAAAGGCACAATCGCGGCCCCGGTGCGCTGCCTGAGGGGGTTAGCCCAAACAGCCTGCCAAGCAGCCGATGGGGCTGCCCGCGCAGTGGCACCAGTCACCGCCCTTGTGGGGTTGTCGCCCTGCAAGTAGTTCCGTAACTCAGCGACGAATCGAGTGTAGTCCAGCGATGCAGGCCATTTTTCGACTGCTGTCCCACTGCCCGTTGTGGTTGTTACATGCCGTGGGGTGGGGGTTGGGTTGGGCTGCATACCTGGGTTCGGCCACCTATCGCGAACGCTATCTCTCTCATGCCGGGCAGGCTGGGGTAGGGCGGCGTGAACGCTGGCGCGCGGTGGGGGAAGCTGGCAAGATGGTCGCGGAATTGCCTCGGCTCTGGTTTGGCAAGCCCGTTGCCGTGGAATGGACGGGGGCAGCGCATATCGAGTCCGCCTTGCAGTCTGGCCAAGGGCTGCTGTTGTTGACGCCGCACCTGGGGTGTTTCGAGGTGGCAGCGCAGGCATTCGCGGCGCGTTTTGGCGCAGAGCACCCCATCACAGTACTGTTCCGCCCGCCGCGCAAGGCGTGGCTGCGCGCAGTCGTCGAGGGGGCACGTACCAGACCGGGGATGTGCGCAGTGCCCACCGACCTTTCCGGGGTGCGCAGACTGGTGCAGGCGTTGCGCCGTGGGGGGTGCGTGGGGCTGCTGCCCGACCAGGTGCCCCCGGCAGGCATGGGCATCATCGCACCAGTGTTCGGGCGTGACGCCTATGTGTCCCCGCTGGCTGCGCGGCTGGCGCTGCATACGGGCGCGCATGTCTTACTGGTATGGGGGGAACGGCTCGGCTGGGGGCGGGGGTACCGCGTACATGCGTGCCCGCTACTCCACAGCCTGCCCGCAGCGTTGGAAGATGCGGTGCGCGAGATCAATGTCGCGATGGAACACCTGATCCTGCAATGCCCTGGGCAATACCTGTGGGGATATGCACGGTACAAAATGCCCGAAGACGTGTCACACCCCGACGCCAAGCCATGAGCAACTGGTTGACGGTTGCGCTGATGCGGGCGTTGGCGTATGTCCCCTTGCCTTGGGTCCGTTCGCTGGGGTGGCTGCTGGGCCACCTGCTGTACGGGGTAGTGCGTGAGCGTCGGCACATCGTTTGCGTGAACCTGCGGTTGTGCTTTCCCCAGCGCAGCCCTGCCGAGATTCATTCGTTGGCACGGCGGGTGTTCGTGCGTTTTGCGCAGGCGTGGCTGGATCGAAGCTGGTTGTGGCACGGCTCGCCGTGCGTAGTGCGCAACCGGCTGCGCTTGTGTGGGGAAGTCGCTGCGCTAGAAGGGGATGAACCCACTGTGCTGTTCGCCCCGCACTTCGTCGGGCTCGATGCAGGCTGGACGGCGATGACCCAGCAATTGCCGCGTTCCTGGACGACGATCTACACCCAGCAGTCCAACCCGGGAATGGATCGGTGGATCCAGCAGGGCCGCCAACGTTTCGGCACGGTGCGGTTGTTTCGGCGTGCCGATGGGGTGCGCACCATCGTCGGTTCGCTGCGCCAGGGGCACCCGCTGTATCTGCTACCCGATATGAATTTCGGCCCGCAAGAGTCCGTCTTCGTTCCGTTCTACGGGGTCAGCGCAGCGACGGTGCCCAGCTTGTCCCGCTTCGCACGATTGGCCAAGGCCCAGGTCATCCCGGTCGTGAGCCAGATGACGCGGCGCGGGTACGACATCCATATCCTGCCCGCATGGACGGACTTTCCCGGCGGCGATCCCATTGCCGATACCGTACAGATGAACGAGCGCTTGCAGGGTTATATCGATGCCATGCCGGAACAGTACTACTGGGTACACAAGCGCTTCAAGAATCGCCCTGTGGGGGAACCGGACGTGTACCGGTAGCAGGGGGGCAGCGGATGGGGCGGCGCTTGGTTACCGTGCGCCCAAGGGAAGGACGTAAAGATGAACAACGTATTTGGCTTCCGTGACCAACTTGTCAGTGAGTACAGCTCGTTTCAGGACTTACGCAAAGCCGGTTCAGCTAGGTGTCCCGGCGCAGACAGTACAAGACGTACGGCAAGCCGGGACAACAACGCTGGGGTGGTTTTGCGTAAGTCCTAATAGCAAGAACGTCATGACACATTCCCTACCTATGGATGTACCAGACATCCGTTGGCAGCAACGCCTGGCCAACTACAACCGCGCCTTGGCGCAACTGAACGACGCTGTGGCCCTGCATCACCAGCGATCTCTCTCCAAACTGGAACAACTGGGTTTGATCAAAGCCTTCGAATTCACCCAGGAACTCGGGTGGAAGGTGATGAAGGATTATTTTGAATACCAGGGCAATGTCACCTTGACAGGTTCCCGTGATGCCATCCGCGAAGCTTTCCAACGTGGATTGATACAAGATGGCGAAGGCTGGATGGACACCATCAAAAGCCGCAACCGATCGGCCTATACCTATGATGAAGTCACTGCTCGCCAATTGGTCGAATGGATTGACCATTGCTACGAGTCGATCTTCGTCGCCTTTGCGCACCGCATGGAGGCCTTGCGCCATGTTCAATCCGACTGACGCTTCCGTATTCGGCCTGAGTCCCGCCATACGTCAGCAACTCTGTGCCGAATTTGCCCGCACTCCGGCCATTTTGCGTGCCTTGGTGTTCGGTTCACGTTACCGTCCCGGTTCGGACATCGACATCGCCCTGATGGCACCCCAACTTACCGCAGCACAGCTTGACGATCTGCTGCTGCCTTACCAGATTGACCTATGCCTC
The DNA here is from genome assembly GCF_000477435.1 of Candidatus Symbiobacter mobilis CR. Lineage (NCBI taxonomy): Bacteria > Pseudomonadati > Pseudomonadota > Betaproteobacteria > Burkholderiales > Comamonadaceae > Candidatus Symbiobacter > Candidatus Symbiobacter mobilis. The sequence continues at coordinate 1,361,844 of NC_022576.1, read as the reverse complement.
TTTGCCCCCCCTCACCCTTGAAGGCTACCGTATGCATACATTTTTTGGTATTTGGCGGGGTAAGGGCAGTGATGCATCCCTTGCCGAACCCTCGCAATCAATGCACGGTACATGGTAGGCAGTTTTGCCCGTTACGCCCTACTATTCGGCCATGGGAACCGAACACGATAGCAGCTACAAATTTTTGTTCTCGAACCCGGGTGCAATGCACAGTGATGTGGAATGTGCGCCAAAAACCTGGGAGCGAGGGCATCTTTCCCTCGAAATACCCGAGGGCGATACACCCTCGCTCCCAGCCCACCCCGTAGCCCGGATGGAGTGAAACGGAATCCGGGGTGTGCGTTCGCCGGTACAGCTTCGGCATCGCAGCAAGGTGGTTGGGCGATCCTCCCATCCTTAAAACTTTGGCAACCCATACCAGACATGGCATTCCCCATCGCCCTGTGCATCCTGCGTTGCCACGATGCACAGGCTGCACCGCTGGAGCGGTGCGGGCTGCATTCCCACGCTGGAGCGTGGGAACGAGTGGAAGAAAAACGAAGAGCGTGAATATGGCGAATACCGTACGCAAAGGCTGGTGCTGGAAGCGTGGGATCGATTGGAAAAAGGAGAATTCCTCTTATGTTTAACCGATTAAGACTGACTAATTTCAAGGCGTGGCAAGACACAGGTGACGTTGTATTGAAGCCCGTCACCATGTTACTAGGCACTAATTCATCCGGCAAATCAACGTTAATTCAAAGCCTGTTGCTACTCAAACAGACGGTGCAGTCACCCGATCGCAGCATTCATTTGAATCTGGGTGGCGACGAAACCAACGACATCTTTAATTTTGGTGATTTTGACAATGTATTGCGCCAGGGTACGTCGAACCCTCGTCAGTTTTCATTGAGCTTTAGCTTTCAATCACACGCAGACTTGCGTGTTAAAGAAGGTGATTTATTCTGTAGTTACGGCCAAAATTCGGCTGGGGGGGTTGTGATCCAGGATTGGCTTCTCAAAACCAATGTACACCAGTTCCGGGCCGTTCGCCGCGAAAAAGGCGCCTACTCGGTCACAGTAAATGATGAGAGTCAACCACGAGATAAAGGGCGTCATCTGGCCCCTGAACGTTCGGTATCGTTGTCGGCAGAGGCAATTGCCAAGCTGGGACAAGATGGAACCACGTTGGAGGATTTGAGCTTATCCATTCGCCGCGAGTTGGAAAACATTGTCTATCTTGGCCCGTTGCGCAGAAAGCCTGAGCGGGACTATGTCTGGAATAAGGCCAATCCTGGCGGAATAGGTAGCGATGGTCATCGCGCCGTTGATGTACTTTTGGCCAGTGCCTTAATGAAGAGGGAAGATCAAAATCGCATCATCGAAGGGGTTTCCAAATGGTTGGTGCGAATGAAGATCGCCGATAAACTGGAAGTGAAGCAATTGGGGCGTTCCACACGCTATGAGGTTGTCATACATCGCGCTGAAGTCGAAGCAAACTTGCGTGATGTGGGTATTGGCATATCACAAGTATTGCCGGTGCTGACGTTGGCCTACCTTGCACCGAGCGGTAGCACCATCATGCTTGAAGAGCCGGAAATTCATCTTCATCCATTGGCGCAGTCTGTATTGGCCGAGCTATTCGTGGAATTAAGCCAAGAAAGAAACGTCCAGTTTATTGTCGAAACGCATTCCGAACACCTGTTCCGACGCATGCAAACTTTAATGGCCAAACAGAAGATTACACCAAGCGATTCTGCTATGTATTTTGTGGAATGCAAGGATAAAACTGCCTCCATGCGTCAGTTGGAACTGGACGAATTCGGTCGTGTGAAAAACTGGCCGGAAGGTTTCTTTGGCGATGCGTTAGGCGAGACCCGTGAGCAAGCCCGCCTGATGTTTACCCGTCAGCAGGAAGCCAAAGTATGAGAGCACGTTATGTGGTGGATACCAATGTGCTGATTGCCGCCAGCGCGGCCGACCCAACTCACCCCAAGGATATTGATGCAACACCCACTGATCCGAAGCTGCGAATGCGGGTATGGCAATGGCTCGACGCATTTCAGTCTAGTCCATCGCGGATGGTGCTGGATTTGGCTGGTGGCATTTATGAAGAGTACAACAATAAACTCGGTTTTAATGATTTCGGGATTCAGGTGGTCATGCACAAGTGGAGTACCGCAGCCGTTGATAACGTCAATGTTGCTTATGACGAGCATGGTCATGGAATCTTGCAGCCGCCGTTGTTGGCAGTGATTCATGACGACGCAGACAAGAAAATGGTGGCCGCTGCGCTAGATTCACATAGGCAGTACGGCGAGGGATGTGTTGCTTTTGCCGGGGACACTGATTGGCATGATTGGGAAGGTGATCTTCTGGCAAACAGCGTTTTATTAGAGCCGATCATTGAAGACTGGTCACGGCAAAAACATGCAGACAAGAAGGCTCGCTGAACGGGAGGCACAACATGACCGACTTCTTCCGCTTCCCCCACACACCGCACCTTGCTTGGCTGGGCGAAGGCACCCCACGCGACGACAAGGTCTTGTTGCCCAATGAGGTGACGGCGCTTCTGGCTGGTGATGTGGCGGTGGAGGAAAAGCTGGATGGGGCCAACGTCGGCCTGTCTCTTTCCCCGGATGGCCGTTTGCGAGCACAGAACCGAGGGCAGTATCTTTCAGCGCCCCACGCCGGGCAGTTCGCCCGCTTGCCTGCATGGCTGGCGCAGCATGATGAAGCACTGCGTTCTGCACTGGCACCCAACCTCATTCTGTTCGGCGAATGGTGTGCCGCACGCCATTCGCTGGATTACGCGGCACTGCCAGACTGGTTTCTGCTCTTTGATGTGTATGACCGCTCTGCAGACCGTTTCTGGAGCAGTCTGCGCCGCAATGCACTGGCAAGTAGCGCATGTTTGGTGACTGTGCCGCCAGTGCTGCATGGCAAGACCACGGTGACCGCGCTCAAGCAGCTTGTTGTTACGAAAGCGAGTCATTACCGCAAAGGTTCCCTGGAGGGTGTGGTGATTCGCCGGGAATCGCCCGAGTGGTGTGAAGCCCGCGCCAAGCTGGTTCGCCCCGATTTCACGCAAGCCATCGACACCCACTGGCGTAAGCGGGCGCTGGAGTGGAATCGCATTGTCAATACATCAGGGATGATGAAATGACCCCTGTGCAACGAATCACCATCGGCCTCAAAAATAAAGAGCTGCACGAATTCTGTTTGGGATGGCAGATGCTGGCGGCGGCGTGGGGTCGATTGGAAACAGGAGAATTGCGCTGATGCCCATCGATAAGATAACGCTCTACAACGTGTATTGCGATGAATCTTGCCATCTGGAAAACGACGGCCAACCGATCATGGTGCTGGGGGCGATCTGGTGCCCGAAGGACGATGCCCGCCGCTTGGGGGCAGAACTACGCGATATCAAAGCCCGGCATCGGGCGCGGGGGGAGTTGAAATGGTCAAAAACTTCCGAATCCCGATTGCCGTTTTACCTGGAAATCATTGATTGGTTCTTGGCTGAATCACCGCTGCATTTTCGGGGCTTGGTGGTATTGAACAAGCAAGCATTGAACCATGCGGCATTCAATCAGGGCGATCATGATCTTTTTTATTACAAGATGCAGTTTTCCCTGCTTAACAAAATTTTGTCGCCCGACAGTCAGTATGCGATTTATCTGGATATCAAAGACACGCGCAGCCGCCTGAAACTGAAACGATTGCGCGAGGTTTTGTGTAATAACGTGTATGACTTTACCAGCGACATGATTGGGCATATCCAGAATATCCATTCTCACGAAGCAGAGTTGATGCAGGTGGCGGATTACTTGACGGGGGCGCTGGCCTACCGTCACCGCAATTTGCAGGGCAACCCGGCCAAAGTGGCGGTGCTTGAGCATCTGGAGCGCAAATGGGGGTGTAGTTTGTCGTTTTCCACACCGTTGCGGGAGCAGAAGATCAACATCTTCTTGTTTAGCCCAAGGCAGGTGTAGCCGTCATGACCGTGATGAAGCCGCCTGCATGGTTGCCTGCCATGTTCCCGATGTCACCGTGGAGCGAACAGGTGATGGAAGCCTTGTACACGATTTCCATCGCGACTTTGTGAGCCAGCCTGCGTGCTACGCCGGACATGAGGTTTGGTTCTTCCCCGAAAAGGATCGGGGTAAAGAGTTGATTTTTTGGCATCTGGTTGAGCGAGAAGACCCTCCGCGCTCTGGCAACCGCCTGCCAGATTTCCGGCGCTCAGAGCGCTTGCCATGGGCGCGCCCCATGCTGGACAACTGTGTGCAGCCCGAGATCAAGGCATGGGATTACGAAGAGGGCGATGGTGATATGCACACCTACGTGTGGCTAGAGCATTTCGATTACGTGATCGTGATGAAACGCTACCGCGATGGATGTCGCCGCCTGATCACAGCGTATTGGGTGGACTACGAGAGCAAGCGCAGGGCGTTGCTCAAGAAGTACAGCAAGCGGTTGCCATGAGCCAGAAACAGAAAGGCCAGCGCACATGGCGCTGGCCCAACTCCTTCAGCCTTGGGCTGATGAGTCTTTGCATTCTAGAGAGTATCGCGATGACAAATCAAGGTGGCAATCAATGCCTAGAGGATGGGGCGGTGATTCGCCGCGAATCGCCTGAGTGGAATGCCATTGTCGATACACCTGGGACTCTGGAATGAACCCTCTACAACGCATACTCATCGAGAAAACCGGCAACGACAATGGCTTCGAGCATGTCGTGGCCTCCGATGTGCGTGGTGTCACCCTGGCCTCGGCGCGTCATGCCAATCGCTGATGCGTTCCGGGTAGCCACCGAGTCGGATTTGGCAGCATTGCTGCGCCGTGCGGCCAGTCTTTCCCGTGCACTGCCTAGTCAGGCCGCGAATGATTACCAGCAGGCAGTGGCTGCAGAACTGGCAGAGCTTCCAGCAGGCATTGCAGGTACTGAGGTCGAACGCATGGTTCGTCAGCGCGTTGGGCAAAACAAGTTTCGTGACGCAATGTTGGACTACTGGGGAGGTGCGTGCGCCGTAACTGGTATGGCCATACCGGAGGTGCTGCGTGCAAGCCACGCCAAGCCATGGGCCGAATGCGCGACGGATGCAGAGCGGATGGATGTGTTCAACGGCTTTCTGCTCAGTGCAAACCTGGACGCGCTGTTTGACCGCTTCCTCATCAGCTTTGATGACCAAGGTGTGCTGGTCATCGCACCTGCGCTGGCAGGGATCGACGTGCAGCCGCTGGGTATTTCATCCGGCATGAAACTACGTTGGGTGAATGCACTGCATCAGCCGTATCTGGCAATGCATCGTGGCCGCTTACATGTGTGCATACGGTAGGGGCACAGCGGGAGCAGGGTTGGGGGTGAGGAAAACTCCCATGACTTTCCTTTCCTGCTTTTCCTGATGCAGGGTGCCTACGAAAGGCCATGGCAGTCAGTGAGAATCGCAGCCTTTGGGTCATTCTGACTATGTTCCACAAGTTGTCGATCCGGTTCAAATTGGTCGTGTTGCTTGCTGGTAGTGCAGCGCTGGCGTTGCTGGTGTCTTCCCTCATCACGTCGTATACGACCTACGTGACCGAATCGCGCGCCTCGCTGCGGGTGTTGCAACAGCTCACGAGCGTCATCAGCGAAAACATGCGCGCCGCGCTGGCGTTTCATGACGTACACAGCGCGGGCAACATCCTTGCGCCGCTCCGGGTGGATTCGCACATTCTGCTGGCCGTGGTCACCGACGATGTTGGCAAGGTATGGAGCCAGTACCGCCATCCCACGTTGTCGAAAGCGCAAGGGGATGCCATGCTGCAGCATGTGCGGGACACGATCACTGCCGAATCGCAGAAGCTGTTTGACCAGGAAGCAACCGTCGAACACTTGCACGACGACTGCATGGGGGTGCTCCAGACGGTGTGGTTCGATGGCAAGCCGATTGGCGTCCTTGCAGTGATTTCCGATACGCAGAGGCTGCGGACCAAGATTCGGGACTTCATCCTCGTGCAGTTGTCCATTTCCCTACTGACCCTCGTCGTCCTGGTGTTCCTATCCGTGCGGCTGCAAGCGCTATTCACGCGCCCCATCCTGGATTTGGTCGCGGCCATGCATTCGGTGGCTGCGACGAAAGACTATCGCCACGCTTTGAGCGTGCAGCGCAGCGACGAGTTTGGCGAGCTATACGAAGGGTTCGACGCGATGCTGGCCGAGGTGCGTGAACGTGACGAGCGTCTGAGCAAACTGGCCACGACCGATGCGCTTACCGGGCTGGCGAATCGTCGCCACGCGATGGATGTGTTGGCGACGATGCTGGCGCGTTCCCAACGCAAAGGGGAACCGCTGGGCGTCGTCATGCTCGACATCGACTTTTTCAAGAAGGTCAACGACCACTATGGACACCCGGCGGGCGACCTGGTGCTCCAGACGGTGGCGAGGGTGTTGCAAGATAGCGCACGCGAGTACGACCTCGTCGCTCGCTTCGGAGGCGAGGAATTCCTGGTGATCTGCGAAGGGGCCACGGTGGAGATGGCGGCGGCAGTGGCCGAGCGCATTCGCAGCAGCGTGCAGGAGTACCGCATCAATCTGCAAGGCGACGGGTTCCTGTACGTGACAGTCAGCCTTGGCGTGCATGCGCGGACTCCGAGCGCAGACGATGCCCTCGAAGGGGTGATCGAGAGCATGATCAAGACTGCGGACGAGGCGATGTACCGCGCCAAGGAGTCTGGCCGAAATCGGTTCGTCGTGGGTTGATCGCGGGGGTGGCCCAGGAGGAGATCACGGTGAAAAATCTTTGTTTTTTGTTGGTGCTGCTTGCGCTGCTGCGCATACCCTGTGCGTGGGCCAGCGATGAGGAACGCAAGTTGCAAGCCGTGTTCATCGGCCGCCTGGCCAGCTACATCGAATGGCCGGTCCAACAGCGCGAGTCTTTCGTCATCACGCTGCTCGGCGACAACCCTTTCGGCTCCCTGCTTGATCATCTATACCGGGACAAGAGCATCCACGGCAAGCCCATCGTGCTGCGCTATGCGCATCGGTTGGAGGAAGTCCCGCCGGATACCGACATCCTGTTCCTTACCTTGGCCAGATCTGCCGAGCGCCAGGCGGCAATCGAGTATGCCAAGGCGCACCATATCTTGACCGTTGGCAGTACAAAGGGTTTTGCCGAAAGCGGCGGGATCATCCAGCTCGACTTCGTGGAACAGCGCGCCCGCATCAAGATCAACCACGATGCAGCAATGCATGCCGGGTTGCGGATTGGCGCGCCGTTGTTGTCGATTGCCACGGTGCTGCGGGGGGTACGGCCATGAAAAGGGTTTCGTTGGTATTGCTGTCCGCGGTAATGTGGATGGGAGCAGGGGATGTCGTGTGGGCCGTTGACCGGGCGGTGCAAGACAGCAAGGTCTATTACGACCGTCCGTTGGAAGAACTGCTGCGTATCGAAACCCAGGCCAAGGCCGAGGTTGGTTCGCGCGGGGGCAGCCGCGACGCGCTCGACGCCGAGGTGCCGATCGATGTCATCACTGCTGCACAGCTTCAGTCCACGGGCCAAAGCTCTCTGCAACGTGCGCTGACCATGCTGGTGGTGGGGTTCAACGCGCCCCGCCCGTCGATTGCCGACGGCACAGACCATGCACCGCCTTTCACGCTGCGCGGACTCAACCCCGACCAAGTGCTTGTGCTCGTCAACGGCAAGCGGCTGCACCAGAGTTCGCTGCTGCACAACAACGGTACCGTGGGCCGGGGTAGTTCCGGTGTCGATCTCGACACGATCCCCCTGTACGCGGTCGAGCGGGTTGAAGTGCTGCGTGACGGCGCTGCGGCCCAGTATGGTTCAGAGGCCATTGCCGGCATTCTCAACATCGTCCTCAAAGGCTACGGGTACGGGAGTCACGCCACGGTCGGCGCTGGCCGCACCACCAAGGGGGATGGGACCCAGCGTCATGCAGATGTGTTCCTTTCCCAACCGCTGGCTGGGGATGGTTTTCTGAACCTGACAGCCGCGCTGCATGATCGTGGGCCTACGAACCGCGCTGGCCCGGATCCCGCAGACGGGGGCAGGATCAACACGCACTTCGGCGATGCCGACACGCAGGATGCCTTGTTGGCCATCCATGGCGAACTGCCGCACGGCGATGTCACCCCCTATTTCCACGTCCTCCACGATACCCGCCGCAGCAGCGCCGGGGCCTTTTACCGCACTGCGAACAGCGACCGCAATATCCCTGCGATCTATCCCGACGGCTTTTTGCCGTTGATCGAGCCCAAGATCACCGATACCACCGCAACAGGTGGGGTACGGGGGTTGTGGGCAGACGGCACCCGCTGGGATTGGAGTCTGACGCATGGGCAAAACGACTACCACTTCTACGTCAACCATTCGCTGAACCGGTCAATGGGGGCATCCTCTCCCACGTCCTTCGACTCCGGGGCAACGCGGTATACGCAGCAGACCCTAAATGGAGACATCAGCAAGAGAGTGGGGCGCCACTATTGGGCAGGCGGCGTCGAACTCCGTCGGGAACACTACCGCATTACCCCAGGGGAGCCTGCCTCGTACAGGCTGGGCCAGGATTTGCCGTGGTACGCCGGTTCCCAAGGCTTTGGCGGCTTTAGCCCGGAGAACGCAGTGTCTGCCACCCGCGATGCCTATTCCCTCTACGGAGACTGGAAATACAGCCTGTCCGAGCGGCTCAGCATCGACACCGCAGCGCGTGCCGAGCGCTACAGTGACTTTGGCTCCACGCTCAACGGCAAGCTTGCCCTGCGTTACCGCGCCAACGAAGATACCCTGCTACGCGCCAGCGCCAGCACAGGATTCCGTGCACCATCGCTATCGCAGTCGCACTTTTCTTCGACCGCTTCCTACCGCGATGGGGATTCCCTCATGACATTCGGCAACTATGGGGTCGATCACCCCGTTGCGCGGGCGCTGGGGGCCACGGCGCTCAAGCCAGAGGAATCGCAACACCTGACTGTGGGAATAGTGCTCCAGCCTTCCTCGCAGCTCACGGCCAGCGCCGATGTGTTTTGGACGGACATCGCCGACCGTATCCTGCCGACGGGGTACATCTCGGCGGGGAGTTTGCAATCGCTCAGTCCGCAGGCGGTGGAGATCTTGCGACAGCATGGTGTGGAGGGTGCCGTGTACTTCACCAATGCCATCGCCACGCGCACGCGAGGCATCGACTTGCGGCTGGAATACCGGCAGTCGCTAGAGAACAGTGCGCGGCTCAAATGGGTGGGCGCGTACCAATACAGCAAGACGGCGATCACGCAGGTCAACCCCGCTCCGTCCGTGCTGGGCGTGGACATGATGGATTTGATTCTCGAACCCTTCGTGCGGGTGTTGATTGAAGGCGCACAGCCCCGTGATGCCTTCAAGCTGTGGACGCAGTACTCGATGCGCGACGTCGACGTCGTGCTCAACCTGAACCGCTTCGGCAAGTATTCCAGTACCGCAAACTACGACAAAGTGACTTTTGCCGCCCGCTGGACGCTCGACGCCGAAGTGGCCTATCGCCTAGCCAAGGATGTGACCCTTGCCGTCGGCGCCACGAACCTTTTTGATGCATACCCCCAAGCATGGGGAGAGACTGGCGCGAAGAGCGTGATCAGCTCCGGCGATATCGTTCCCTACAGCCAGTACGCCCCTTTTGGGTACAACGGCGCGTACTACTATCTGCGGCTGACGGTGGGGTGGTAGGGTGCATCGCGACGGAAGTCGCTCCTACCTTGTGGCGCTGGGCAGGACGATCCGCACTAACAACCCTCCCTCTTCCGCATTGCGCAGTTGCAGGGTACCGGCCATTCGCAGCACGAGCCGTTCGACGATGGCCAGCCCCAGGCCAGCGCCAGTCGTGGCCGTGCGTGCGGCTTCCCCCCGGAAAAAAGGGGTGGTGATCTGGTCGATCTGCGCATCGGCGATACCGATGCCGTGATCCCGCACGCACAGCACGACGTCGTCTCCCTCGCCATGGGCATGCAGCGCGATGCGTGCGATGCCCGTATCGACGGATTTGCCATAGCGGGCAGCGTTTTCCAGCAGGTTGGCGATGATGCGCGCCAGCTCGACGGGGTCTCCGAGCACGTGCAAATCCTCGGTCATATCCAGCACCATGCCCACGTCTTTGTTGTTGCGCAGCGGATCCATGCAAGTTGCGAGCACCTCGCGCAGCGCTACGGGTTGCGCGTGAGGCTGCCCGGGCCGCGCGTAATCGAGAAACTTGTCGACGATGGCATCGAGTTGCGCGATATCACGCACCATGTTGGCGCGGGACTGCGGATCGGGAACGGCCAGCTCGATTTCCAGCCGCAAGTGCCCCAACGGGGTGCGTAGATCGTGCGAGATGCCCGCGAGCATCACGGCACGATCTTGGTCGATGCGCGCAAGCTGCTGCGCCATGCGGTTGAACCCGACATGGACGTCGCGCAGTTCCGGGGCTTGCACGGATTCGTCGAGCGTGCTGGCGGCGAAGTCGCCTTCGCGGATGCGGCTCGTTGCAAAAGACAGCCGCGCCACAGGCAGATTCACCCACCGCGCCAGCCATACCGCGCCGACCAGCGAAAACCCGACCGCCGTCCATAACCACGCCAAGCGCACAGGGTCAACCAAGGGGTGCAGCAGTGCAGGGTCGGCACGCAGCCAGTAGGACCCTGCATGGGTGTCGAACAGAATCCAGAGACCCTGGGCACCATTGACCGACGTTGCGAGTGGTGTTGGGGCGCCGAGCAATCGGGAGACAGCCTCGGCAATGCGCTGCGCAAGGGCGTTGTCTGCCAGGGGTTGATGCCGATCATCGGCATGGTGTGGAACCACGCGCAAATGCTCCCCCCCTTGCAGTCCTTGGAAAAAAGGCGTTACACGATCCGCTGGCAAATGCTCCAGCGCAGCACGCACCACGCGCACCAGGGAGACCAAATGTCTTGCGGTATGCACTGCATGGGGGCCTTGGTCGGCCTCGCGCAGGGTTTGCACCCAAGCCAACGTGCTGATGGCGATCCACGCGCTCAGTAGCAGGAAGGTACGCCAAAACAGCCCCACGCCCCGCCGCCGCACGGCATGTCCCGGCGTGGGGGGCAATGCCGAATCAGGCAAGGTCATCGGGGATGAATACGTAGCCTACGCCCCAGACGGTCTGGATATAGCGGGGCTGGGTATGGTCGTCTTCAATGAGCTTGCGCAGGCGGGAGATCTGCACGTCGAGGCTGCGATCCAGCGGTTCAAAGCTGCGTCCACGGGCGAGCTGGGACAGCTTTTCCCGCGACAAGGGTTTGCGGGCATTGCGAACCAGCACCTTGAGTAGTGCGAATTCGCCACTGGTCAGCGATAGTTCCTCTGTCCCACGGTGTAGGGTCCGTGCGCCTACATCGAAGGCATAGGCGCCAAAGCAGACGGTTTCTTGCTGCGTGGCTGGGGCGCCGGGGTCTTCCTGCAAAGGGCGGCGGCGCAACACGGCGTGGATGCGCGCCACCAGCTCCATGGGGTTACAGGGCTTGCCAAGGTAGTCGTCCGCGCCTTCTTCGAGGCCATGGATCCGATCTATATCGTTGCCTTTGGCGGTGAGCATGATGACTGGCGTGGTATCGCCGTCGGCCCTCATGCGTTTGCATAGGCTGAGGCCATCTTCTCCAGGGAGCATCAGGTCGAGCACGATGAGATCGACAGTCTCACGCAAGCGCAAGCGGGCCATGGCTGCCCCGTCTTCCGCTTGGAGCACGTCGAAACCTTGTTGGATGAGATAGCGCCGTAGCAGTTCACGGCCTCGGGAGTCATCGTCGACGAGGAGGATGCGGTCGGTGTGGGGATGGGCTGCGTGGGCGGGAGACATGGCACAGCGTAAAGAAGCGTGGAGAAGCGTGCTGAATGGGTTTTTCTTTGTATCACACGGTATATGAGCCTATGCGATGGGAAAGCCGGGAACACAGGGGGTTTTTCACGCGATATGGCGTGGAATGTGGATGCGAGAATCCCTCGCCGCGCCGCACACCCAGGCTGCATTCCCTATGGCTGATTTCTCCCCTCTCTCCACCCTCAGACGAATGAGTACGGGGCTGATGTACGCACAGCCAGGGACGACTTTGGGCCGTTTCGAACTCAAGAAGCTGCTTGGGCAAGGCGCGCAGTCGCAGGTATGGCTGGCTTTCGACTCCCGACTGGAGCGCGAAGTTGCCATCAAATTGTTGAAGATGGGCCGGGGTGCCGATGCCCAAGTTATCGCGCAGTGGTTGCAGGAGGCGCGCAGCGTCAGCCGTCTGACGCACCCCAACGTCGTTCCCGTGTTCGAAGCCGACGTGCAGGATCAGCAGCCGTACCTCGTCTTCGAGTTCGCGCAGGGCAAAACCCTGGAGGCGCTCACCAAAAAAAGCTCCTTGCCGGTGCAGCGTGCGGTGCGTATCGTCCTGGACGTGCTTTCCGCATTGATTGCCGCCCATGCGCTGGGTGTGGTGCATCGCGACCTCAAGCCTTCCAACGTCATCGTCGACGACTCCGGGCGTGCAAGGGTGATGGACTTTGGCATCGCGGCGCGTGTCAACAAAGAAGCGGGCTCTGCCCAAGGCAAAGACGCAGCGGGGACACCCAATTTCATGTCGCCGGAAGCAGCGCGTGGCGAACCCGTCACCCCGCTGATGGATGTGTATGGCGCTGGGCTGCTGCTGGCACAGTCGTTGTCCGACCGGCCTTTGGTGCCCAACGACGACCCGTACCGCGTGATTTATAAGGTGGCGCACGAGCCTTTGCGGCTGCCCCCACCGTTGCTGGCAAGCCTGGACGATACGTTGCGGTCGATCCTGTTGCAGTCGATTGCCTTCGAGCCTGGGCGGCGCTACCCCAGCGCGCAAATCATGCACGACGCGCTGGAGCAATGGCTCAACAGCCAGCTTGCGCCGGGCGCGGCCGAGGTCGCGAACGTTGGCGCAGCAAGCGGGACGCTGGAATTTCTGTTGCGCAAGATGCGCCACAAGACGGACTTTCCCGCGCTCTCCGATTCGATCATCCGCATCCAGAACATGGCGGCTTCGGACAAGGAGAGCATCAGCAGCGTCACCAACGAAATTCTCAAAAACGTTGCCTTGACCAATAAGCTCCTGCGCTTGGTCAACAGTGCCCACTATTCGCGGGGGTACAAGGTCGGCACGGTCTCGCGCGCGGTCACGCTCGTCGGGTTCAATGGCATCCGCAATATGGCGCTGAGCCTGGTCTTGCTGGATCACATGCAGGATCGCCACAACGCGCAGTTCCTCAAGGAAGAATTCATCCGTGCGTTGATGGCCGCGTCGATCGCTTCCGAGATGGGGCAGGCTTCGGGCCATGGCGAAGAAGCCTTTATCGGCGCGATGTTCCACAACCTGGGGCGGATGCTGACCCAGTTCTACTTTCCCGAAGAAGCGGCTGCGATTCGGGAGTTGATGAACGACAAGAAGAATCCGATGAGCGAGTCGGCGGCTTCGGAGCGCGTGCTCGGGCTGGATTACGAAGAGCTGGGATCCGGCGTGGCACAGGCATGGGGGTTGCCGGAGGTGATTCAGCGCTGCATCCTCAAGCCCGAGGGGGATCCTCCATCCCAGCCGATGCCGGATCTTTCCGAGCAACTGCGTTGGATGGCCGCTGCCTCGAACGAGATGATGCAGGACATGCTCGACACCGACCCCGAAACGGTGCGGGAAAACCTGGATCACACCTTCAAGCGCTACACCAGGGTGCTGGGGCTACCCAGCAACGCGTTGCGGTCGATGACGAAGCAGGCGCGTGGCAAGCTGGTTGATCTGGCGAGGGCGATGGACATCGTGGTGCCGCAAAGCTCGCCGGTGGCGCATTTGCTCCAGGATTTCACCGTCGAACCAGCCAAGGCCGATGCCAAGGTCGCGGGAGGCAACGCATTCCAGGCCAATGAGTTGCATGCCACGCACGTGAACATCGACCCTGCGGCCGCAGCGGCCTTCCGCCAATCCGAAGAACGCACCGACTTGCTCGCTGCCGGGATTCAGGACATCACCAACGTCATGGTCGAGGAATTCAAACTGGTCGATGTGCTGCGCATGATCCTCGAAGCCATGTACCGGGCATTGGAATTTCGCCGCATCCTTTTTTGTATGCGCGATGCGCGGCTGGATACGCTCACAGGCCGTTTTGGGCTTGGGGCGGGGGTGGAGGGCGTGGTCAAGCACTTTGCCGTTCCCCTGCGTCAAGGCGCCAAGCTGGATTTGTTCTCTGCGGTGTGCCTGAAGGGTGCCGACACGCTCATCAACGATGCCAGCGATCCACGCATCGCTTCCAGTCTGCCTGCGTGGTACCGCCAGCATTTCAACGCGCCCACTTTCATGGTGCTTCCGCTGCTCACCAAAGGCAAGCCCTTTGGGTTGATTTACGCCGACAAGGCCAAGCAGGGGAGCCTGACGGTCGATGAAAAAGAGCTGGCGCTACTGCGCACCTTGCGCAACCAGGCCATCATGGCGTTCAAGCAACTGTCGTGAAAAGCCTGCGTGACAGAAGTGGCGTGAAAGATTTGGCATTGCCCGCCGACGGGATGGCAGTTTTCAGCAAAGTTCAGCAAAGCGAGCAACGATCCTGAACCGGCCTTCAGGCCGGGGGCACGGCTTACCGCTATGAAGGGCGGGGTTGCAAACCGGTGTTAGTTTTTCAATGAAAGGAACTGAGATGTGTAGTGGGCAAAAAATGATTTGCGCTGCGATGTTTGCGGTGGCATCCGCCGCCGTGGGCGCACAGGGTGCTTCGGCAGTGGGGGCGGTGTTGGCGGGGGGGGCCAGCGCCGACGGCAGCGCGAGCGCCGCCCATGGCGTGGCTGCGTCGGGAAAGCTGACCATGGCTGTTTCCGCAGTGCCATCGTCTGCGCACGAAGCGGCGATGGTCAGCGCGGGGGCAGCAGTGGTGTCTGGTGTGCGGGGTTCCGCAGCTCCCGGCCCCTTGGCTGTCGCCGGGGACACTTTCACGGCCACGGCGGTCGTTCCGCCGAATCGTGCCTTGCATGTTCCGGTCTCGGCGGACAAGTCCGTCGATCCCACCGCACCTTGAGGGAGAAGCCCCGATGAAAAAGCGTATGGGTAGGGCTTTGTGGTGTGGCTTGGCGCTGCTGTGGGCGTTGCGCGTCGCGGTGGCAGCGGGGGAGTCAGGTTCCGGTAGCGCACGGGGGGAAGTGCCCCACTTCACGCAGGAACAGGTGCGGGCCTTTGCCAAAAAGGTCGAGAAGGCGATGGCGGAGCGCGGTGCCCGCGTCGCCATCCTGGCGCGCATGGGCAGGCCGTCTTCCGAATTGCCGCAGGGGATGCACTTCACGCACGTGGCCTTCGCCGTCTATTCGGAAATCACGACGGTGGATGGACGCAAGCTGCCTGGGTACGCGATCCACAACCTGTATCAGCTCGACGACCGTCCCGATCGCAGCGCACTGGTGCAAGACTTTCCCTTTGATTTCTTCTCGGGGGTTGCTGTGCTGGAAGCGGGGGTGCTCGTTCCTTCGCCAACGTTGCAAGATCGTCTGCTGCGGCTTATCGGAACGCCTGCGTATGCTGGACTCCACGAACCACACTACTCGGTGATCGCCAACCCCTTTACTTTGGGGAGACAAAACTGCACCGAGTTCGTGCTGGACGTGTTGCACAGCGCCATCTACCAGACTGCCGACATCGACGTCCTCAAAGCGAACGAGAAAGCGTATTTCGAGGCCCAGCCCGTGCGGGTCAATCCTGTCAAACTACTGTTCGGCGCTGCGATGAGTGCGGACGTGTTTTTGGCGGATCACCCAGGCTCCCCCGTCACGGCGACCTTCGAAACCTTGGGCAAGTATCTGCTACGGTACGACGCAGGTTCTAGCCTGTTTACTGTGCTCTCTGACTAAGAACCTACTTCGGTAGGCAGGCGAGCCAAAGCAGTGTGCGTGGCGCCGGAGCGCAGGAACCGGAATGTACTTACGGTACATGAGGATTCCGAGCACCGCCGCCGCGTGCAATGCGATGGCGCAGCCCCTACTGAAATAGGTTCTTAGTACGACAGCCTGACGCAGCTTCCCAACCGTCGATTGCTGCACGATCGTCTGGTACAGGCCATTGCCGGCAGCCGTCGCACGGGGATGTACGGTGCGCTGATGTTGCTTGATCTCGATCACTTCAAGCCGCTCAACGACCAGTATGGGCACGCCGTGGGTGACTTGTTGCTTATCGAAGTGGCAGATCGCCTGCGTGCCAGCGTGCGGGAAGTCGATACCGTCGCCCGTTTGGGTGGGGACGAATTTGTCGTGACGCTGGCCAGTCTGCATGAGGATGCGGCTACCTCGGTGGGCCAGGCACGCACCATCGCGGACAAAATCCTTGATGCGCTCTCGCGCCCCTACATGCTGACCCCGGATATGCGCGCCCCGCAGTGCATTCAGCACCATTGCTCGGCCAGCATTGGCGTGGCCGTGTTTTCCGTCGCTCCTACCGCTTGCGTTTGAGTGCGGATTCTGGGGTAACGTCGTGCTTTTGTTTGTGGAGGAGGGGGCGATGCGTATCCAAACGAAATTGCTGGCGTTGGCGTTGGTTCCACTGGTCGTGACGTTGGCGATCAGCCTGGGCATTGGGTATCGGGGCGTAACGAGGTTGGGAGACACCGAATCTCGCGAGATGGTCGAATCCTCGGTCAGTGCCGCGTCGCAAATGATGGCGGCGCAACAGGGCAAGGTCACGCTATTGGCAGATATGCTGGGCCGACGGCGTGACATTGCCACGGTGGTTGCAGACCAAGATGCGGAACGGCTCGAACTGTTGCTGACCGAGGAATACGCCGACATCCACTCCGAAGATCCAACGATCCAGACGCTGGAGGTGACGGATTCCCAAGGCATCGTTCTGATGCGCGGGCACAAACCCGAGCTGAAAGGCGACAACAAGGCCGAGCAGGAACTGGTGAAAAAGGCGTTGCAGCGCAACCTCGTCAGTGGATTGGCAGTGTCCCCCACGTCGCACGAGCTGGCGCAGGATGCCGTGGTGCCACTTGTGACACAGGGAAGTCTTGTTGGCACGGTCAAGGTCGGCAGCTATCTGCGGAAAGAAACCGCAGCCCATCTCAAAAAGAACACGGCGCATGACGTGGCATTCGTCGTCCAGGGCAAGTTGCATGCTTCGACGATCGACCTGGGGGCTGCGGCCGCCATCGTGGAACAGGCGGCCAAGAATGTTCCGCACACCGGATCTTTCGAGCTTGGCGGCACGTCATACATGTTTGCCGCAGTGGCCGTGCCGGGCCGGAGCGAGAGCACCGATGCCGTCGTCGTGTCGATCGTCTCCCGCGCAGTGGGGGATGATGTCGAGCGGGATTTGCTGATCCAGGGCGGGTTGTTGTTGTTGGGGGTACTGGCTATTGCGTTACCGCTGATCGGGCGGGCGTCTCTCCGCATCTCCCTGCAGGTGCGTCATGCCCAGGAGGCTGCCGAGGCGATTGCCCTGGGCGATTTTTCGTTTGCGGTGGCGACGGGCCAGCACAGCGACGCAGGGCAAGACGGTGCATCCGGTGGCGATGAAATCGATGCCATGTTGCTGGCGTTTTCGAGGATGCAGGGGGTGTTGACCCGCTTCCAGGAAGCACAGGCCGGGATGTTCGCGCAGCACCAGGTGGGCATGATGGACTTCGAGATGGCGGAGCAAGACTTTCCTGGCGGCTATGCGGAGATGGTGCGTTCGACCAACGAGCTGGTTCGGGCGCACGTGGCGCTCAACGCCAAGGTGATCGGCCTCGTTTCCGCGTATTCCGAAGGGGATTTCCAGCAGGCGATGGATCGGCTGCCGGGCCAAAAGGCCCGCATCAGTGCCGCCATGGACAAGGTGCGGCGCATCATGCAGGAAGCGCGGGAAGCTGCGGGCATCAACGAGCGAATCCGTCTTTCCCTCGATAGCTTGCCGGTGTGCGTGACCGTGGCGAATGCGGCAGGGGAGATGGTGCATGCCACGCCTCGGGCCAAGGAGTTGCTCCGGGTGATCGGCGTGGCTGCGAAAGACCCTGCGAAGTTTGACGAGCTGTATGGCAGCAAGCTTTCTGCGCTGATACAGGATCGGGAGTGTGCCGAGCGCCTTGGAAAAGCGTTGCATGCCCCAGTGACCATCGATGCGGAGCTAGGGGGGCGCAAGCTGCGATTGGTGTCCGGCCCCGTGCAGGATGCGCAGGGGAAAGCCATTGGGCGCATCACGCAGTGGATTGATCGCACCGACGAGCTGGCTGGAGAGCAGGAACTCGACGACTTGGTTGCCGACGCCAACCGGGGAGAATTTGCCCGTAGGCTGTGCCTGGAGGGCAAAACCGGGTTCTTCCGCAAGATGGCGCTGGGGATGAACCAGCTCATGGAAACCAGCGAACGGGGCTTGACTGACGTCGCTGAGGTCATGGCAGCCATCGCAGGCGGTCAATTGGGCAGTCGTGTGGAACGAGAGTACAGCGGGCTGTTTGCCAAAGTAAAGGACAGCGTCAATGCGACAGCAGAGCACTTGACCACCATGATCGGCGAGGTGTGCGAGGCCACGAACGCCTTGTTGGGCGTGGCGCATCAGGTCAGCACCACCGCGCAGTCTCTGTCCCAGGCTGCCAGCGAACAGGCTGCCAGCGTCGAGCAGACTACTTCGCAGATCGAGGTGGTCTCGGCCAGCATCAGCCAGAACAGCGACAACGCGCATACCACTGACGGCGTGGCGGTAACGGCCAGCACGGAAGCTATCGAGGGCGGCCAGGCAGTGCATCAAACGGTGGCAGCGATGAAACAGATCGCAGCCAAGATCGGCGTGGTCGACGACATCGCCTACCAGACCAATTTGCTCGCCCTGAATGCCGCCATCGAAGCCGCCCGCGCCGGCGAGCATGGCAAAGGCTTTGCGGTGGTGGCTGCGGAAGTGCGCAAGCTTGCGGAAAACAGCCAGGCTGCGGCCAAGGAAATCGGCGAACTGGCCAGCGAGAGCGTGCAGAAATCCGAACGCGCAGGCACTTTGTTGACCGCCATCGTCCCCAGAATCCAGCGAACCAGCGCGCTGATCCAAGACATTGCCGTGGCGAGCAAGGATCAAAAGGAATCCGTGCAGCAGATTGGCATCGCCATGGCGCAACTGCGCCATGCAACGCAACAAAACGCCTCTGCCTCGGAAGAACTGGCCGCCACGAGCGAGGAGCTTACCGACCGGGCAAAACGGCTACAGGGTAGCGTGGCGTTTTTCGTGGTGCCGGAGGCAGGGATAAAGCGCGGCAAACCGGCTTTGGGGTATCACGGCGGTTGAATTTCTCCTTCCCTCCTCCAGCGGGGGAGGGTGGGGTGAAACGCCTGTAGTGTGTGGGGGACAACGCCCGCAGCAACCCCAGCCTCAGTAGCGGCGCTTGACCCCGGTAACCATTGCCGTAATCAGCGCGGTTCGCTCGATGCGGCCCATGACGATGGCTGCGGTGGCGTGCAACCCTACACAGAGCAGCAATAGGTGCGCCAGTGTTTCATGGGCTTCCATCAGCCACTCTTCGCCCCAAAAGGCATCCAGCCCTTGCATCCAGCCGGTGACGGCCATGCAGAGGACGATTCCCATCATGGCCAGCATCACGAGCGCACCGATGGGGTTGTGGCCCACATAGTGGGGGGGCTGTCCACGCAGCAGGGATTGGATGTGGAAGAGCAATCGCGAAGGAGTGGGGAAGAAGTCGTTGAAGCGTGCATGGGAGGTACCGACGAACCCCCACACGATGCGTGCCAGTACTAGGGCGCAGGCAGCGTACCCGGCCCAGCGGTGCGCCAAGCCGCCTGCGTCCAGCACGAATTCGTTGAGCGCAATGCAGGAGACCAAGCTCCAGTGGAATACACGCACGAAAAGATCCCACACGTACACCCCGTTTTCTGGGATCGGTGGGATGGGTGTCCCCGCTTCGGCAGCGGGGACACCCAGCGAGGGACGCTTTGTTTCATCCATGCTGGGTCCAGGCTCAGTGTTGCTGAATCGGAGCACCCGTGGCCGGGTCGAAGTAAATCTCGACCTTCTTGCCTTCTTTGTCGGTACCGTAGATTTCGTAGCACTCACCCTTGCTGACCTTAAAGGTCTTGATCTTGTAGCCTTGGGCTTCGATCATGGCCTTGAAGTCGGCCTCTTTCATCCATTTGTCTTTGGGAACGTGGCAGGCAGGGCCTGCAAAGGCTGCAGTGGTAGCGAAGGCAAGAAGAAGGGCGAACGGAAACAGCTTCATGGTTTGTCTCAAAAGGTAAATGGAAAAGGCGTGGAGTACATGCTCCACGCAGGGCATTCTATGTATACGTCGCGCTTGCATTGGTGCATTCGTGTTCGTCGGGGGAATATGCGTGAAATGCGTGAACAAAGCGCACGATGTCAAATCTGCACCGGGTCCACATCCACTGCCCAGCGCAGTAGCCCTTTGCATCCGGGATGGCGGTGCGCCGCGTGGGCGAGTGGGTGCCATGCGGTAAGGAAGCGTTGGAGCGCGGAACGTCGCGGGCTTTCGATCAGCATCTGCGCACGTTCGACGTTGGCGATGCGTGCCACGCTCATCGGCACTGCCGGGTAGAGCGTGACGGCGTGCAGCAGTGCCGGAGGCAGGTCGTTGCAGGCATCGCGGGCTGTGCGCAGAAAGGCTTGCGCGGCTTCCTGCGTGCGGGCTTCGGCGCGTACCAGCGCCTGGTGCGCAAAGGGGGGCAGGCCCGCACGGCGGCGCTCTGCAAGCTGGGCGTTGGCAAACGCCGCATAGTCGTGCCGTTGTAGCGCGGCGAATAGCGGATGGTCGGGGGAGAACGTTTGCACCCACACCTCGCTGGGGTGGGGGGCGTCGCTGTTCCGCCCTGCGCGTCCTGCAGCCTGCATCAGCAGGGCAAACAGGCGTTCCGAGGCGCGGAAGTCGCTCGAATACAAAGCGGTATCGCCATGGAGCGCGGCGACGAGGGTAATGTGCCGAAAGTCGTGCCCCTTGGCGATCATCTGCGTCCCCACCAGCACGTCGACAGCGCCGGAATGCACCCGCAGTAGCCGTTCTTCCAGGGCGCCTTTGCGTCTCGTCGTGTCCGCGTCGATGCGTTCGATGCAGACGGTGCTCCCGTCGGGGCGGGTCAGCCCGGCCAACAGCTCTTGCACCTGTTCTTCCAGCCTTTCGGTGCCGCGCCCCACGGGGGTGATGTCCAGATGGCCGCATTGCGGGCAGGTGCGTGGTACGCGCTCGGTACACCCGCAGTGGTGGCATCGCAGCGTTCGGTCGCTCTTGTGGAAAACGCGGAACACACTGCAATGCGGGCACTGGCTTTTCCAGTCGCAATTCGTGCATTGCAGCACGGGGGCGTAGCCACGGCGATTGAGCAGCAGCAGGCTTTGTTCCCCGCGTGCGATGCGTTCTTCGATGGCTTGCAGCAAGGGCAGGGCGATGACGCAGCCTCGTGGTTGCTGGCCCATGTCGATTGTTCGCACCACGGGCAGCCCGGCGCCGGGGTTGCGCAAGGCTCCAACCCTATTGGGCATATCGATGCGCAGGTAGCGCCCGCCTTGTTCGGGCGGGCGGCATTGGTGCCAGCTTTCCAGCGAGGGGGTGGCCGAACCCAGCAGCACCTTGGCGGGTTCGATAGCTCCCCTGTACACGGCCAGATCGCGCGCGGAGTGCCGGGCGCCGTCCTGGCTTTTG
Source organism: Candidatus Symbiobacter mobilis CR (assembly GCF_000477435.1). NCBI lineage: Bacteria > Pseudomonadati > Pseudomonadota > Betaproteobacteria > Burkholderiales > Comamonadaceae > Candidatus Symbiobacter > Candidatus Symbiobacter mobilis. Next base: position 1,340,242 of record NC_022576.1, on the reverse strand, counting down.
TAGCTGGGGTCGTGTTCCTCGTCGACGACGATCAGCCGCAACTGTGGGATCGACGCGAACACGGCCATGCGCGTTCCCAGGACGATGCGTGCCGCGCCATGGTGTGCGGCCAGCCAGTTTTGCAGCCTCCGCACGGGGGATAGCCCGCTGTGCAGCGAGACGACGGCGCCATCGCCAAAGCGTGGGCAAAAGCGTGCGCGGAACCGCTCTTCGAGCTGCGGGGTCAGGTTGATTTCCGGAACCATCACAAGCACCTGTGCCGTAGGGTCTGCGCAGAGGGTGTCGAGAGTGCAGCGTAGAAAGACTTCGGTCTTGCCGCTACCCGTCACGCCAAACAGCAGAAACGGCCCGGAGTGCGCGTGGTATTGCGCGATGGCGTGTCGTTGTTCGTCGGTGAGCGCCACGTCGAATTCTGGGGCGAGTCCTTCGGCAAGGTTGTCTGCCAGTTCTGCGGCGGACTTAGCCGCAGGGGCTGGCGCTGCGGCAGACAGGGCGAGGCTGCGGCGCTTGCGTGCGTTGGGGGAGGCGTCGAGTTCCCGCAGCTTCGGGGGCAGTGCGCCCAGCGCCACTTCGCCGATCGAGCGCTGGTAGTACGCCGCGCTGAAACGCACGAGCTTGCGCCAGGCATCCGCCAGGGGCGGAATCGCGTCGAAGACATGGGCGATGGGGCGCAGCCGGGATCGGTCGGGCGGCGCTTGCGTGGGGTCGTCGTCCCACGCGATGCCCAGCACGTTGCGCGTGCCCAGCGGAACCCGCACCAGGGTTCCGGGGGGGAGGGGCCGGTCGTACAGGTAGGTCAGCACATCGGGCAGTTCCCCGTAGGCAGGCAGGTGCAACAGCACGCGGACGTGGACATCCACGACCCCGGTCGGGCTAGGGTTTTCACACATCGGTGCAGCCGTCAGACACTATCGCGACTTCCGTCGCTCCTACATGGATGCAAATCTTGGCACCGCAGGGGGCATTCACGGCGCAGAGCGCAGCACGCGGCGGTACTGAATGGCCTCGGCCACGTGGGCGGCCTGGGTTGTGGCGCTGTCTGCCAGGTCGGCGATAGTGCGCGCCACTTTCAGGGCACGGTGGGTACTGCGGGCGGACCAGCGCAGGCGTTGGGCAGCGGCGTGCAGCAGTTTGGTCGCTGCGGCATCAAGTTGCAGGGACTGGTCGAGTTCCTCGCCCTGCAAAGAACGGTTGGGCTTGCCTTGCCGCGCCAGCGCGCGTTCCCGGGCTGCGAGGCACCGAGCGCGAACGCTGGCGCTGGATTCGGAGCGGGGTGCGTGCAGCAGGTCTTGCACATCGACGGCGGGTACTTCGACGTGCAGGTCGATGCGGTCCATCAGCGGGCCGCTGAGTTTGCCCTGGTAGCGCGCCACCTGGTCTGGGGTGCATCGGCACGGCGCTTGCGCCGAACCCAGGTACCCGCACGGGCAGGGGTTCATCGCAGCGATGAGCTGAAAGCGCGCGGGGAATTCGCAGCGTTGCGCAGCGCGGGAAATCGAGATCGTCCCCGTCTCCAGCGGTTCGCGCAGCGCTTCGAGCGCGGTTTTGGGGAATTCGGGGAACTCGTCGAGGAACAGCACGCCGTGGTGCGCCAGCGAAATCTCGCCGGGGCGCGGTGGGGAACCTCCGCCGACCAGGGCCACGGCGCTGGCCGTGTGGTGCGGGCGGCGCGTGGGTCGTCGACCCCAGTGCTCTAGCGAGAACTGCCCCCCCACGCTGGCAATGGCCGCGCACTGCAAGGATTCCTCCAAGTCCATCGGCGGCAACAGCCCGGCAAAACGTTCGGCCAGCATCGACTTGCCTGACCCCGGCGGGCCGACGAGCACCACGCTGTGTTCCCCTGCTGCGGCGATTTCGAGCGCCCTGCGTGCGGCAGCCTGGCCTTTGACGTCAGCGAGATCGGGGTAGGTAGCCGCAGTCGCCGTGGGGAGGGGATACACACGTTCGCACCCGATGGGAGCATCCGTTGCGATCCTTCCTTCTTGCGCCGCAAAGTGCTGCACCACGTCGAGCAGGTGCGCAGCGCCGTAGACCGAGGCCGTGGGCACGAGGGCGGCTTCCTGCGCGCTGGCCGTTGGCAATACCAGGCGCGTGGGCGGTTGCGCGGAGCACGACGCCAGCGCCATGGCGAGCGCGCCGCGAATCGGGCGCAGCTCTGCCGATAGCGAAAGCTCCCCGGCAAATTCGTGGCCGGCGATGCGAGCAGCGTCGATTTGCCCGCTCGCTGCGAGGATGCCGACGGCGATGGGCAAGTCGAAGCGGCCCGAATCTTTCGGCAGATCGGCCGGGGCCAGGTTGACGATGATGCGCCGGTTGTGCGGGAATTCCAGGTTCGCGTTCAGGATGGCCGAGCGAACCCGCTCGCGCGCTTCCCGCACTTCGACATCCGCCAGCCCCACCAGGGTGAAGCTGGGCAGGCCGTTGGACAGGTGGACTTCTACCGTGACCGCTGGCGCTGCCATCCCCACCAGCGCCCGGCTTTGTACGAACGCGAGGCTCACCCGGGCTGTCCCATTCGAGGGAGAACCCCCCAACGTGAGGAACATAGCCATGCACCGCATTGGTGCAATCGGGGGGACAATGTAGGGGGCATAGGCTGGTACGAACCTTGCTTAAGTAACGGGGTCAACCCCTCGAAGGTTGTCGGAATCGCGAAGGCTGCGGTTCCGCACGGGTCTTTTATCCCATTGATTCATCGAAGGAGTCTGCATGAAACTTGTCACTGCCATTATCAAACCTTTCAAGCTCGACGAGGTGCGGGAAATGCTTTCCGCCGTCGGTGTCCAGGGCGTCACCGTCACCGAAGTGAAAGGGTTTGGCCGCCAAAAAGGGCACACCGAGCTGTACCGGGGCGCCGAATACGTGGTCGATTTCCTGCCCAAGGTCAAGATCGAGGCTGCCGTTGCCGACGAGCTGCTCGAACAGGTCATCGACGCGATCGAGAGCGCGGCGCGTACCGGAAAGATCGGCGACGGAAAAATTTTCGTCACCCCTATCGAACAGGTCGTTCGCATCCGTACCGGAGAAACCGGCAAAGAAGCCCTGTAAGCCTTCCTATACGCATTCCTCCGTGCCTTGCGATGGATTTCCCGGGTTGCGTCGCGGCCTATGCCTGTTGACTTGGTTTTTGACCTGAAACCTTCGACGTACCGCCCCCGGGTTTTTCGTTCTTCCTTCCGTTTTCCACATCGAGACCAGCAATGAAAAAACTTCTTGTGTCCCTGGGCCTGACTTTCCTTTGTGTCTGGGGAAGTACCGCCCACGCCCAAACTCTTGCCTCCGAGGCAGCCTCTGCGGCAGTATCCGAGGCTGCCCCAGCGGTATCCGCAGCGGCCTCCACTGCCGCTATGCCCGCCTCGGCAGTGCAGTCCACGGCGCCTCCTGCACCCGTGGTGGCGCCAGCCCCTACGGCAGCCCCTACTACAGCCCCTACGGCAACACAGGTCGAAGCCCCGGCAGCGGCCCCCCCTGCTCCCACGCCAGACAAAGGGGACAACGCCTGGATGATGGTGTCTACCCTGCTGGTCATTCTGATGACTATCCCAGGGCTGGCATTGTTTTACGGGGGGTTGGTGCGATCCAAAAACATGCTCTCCGTGCTGATGCAGGTGATGATGACGTTCTCGCTGATCGTCGTGCTGTGGTTCGTGTATGGCTATAGCTTGGCATTTACCGAGGGCAACGCATTTTTTGGCGGATTTGACCGGGTGCTGATGTCCGGCATTTGGGACAACGTCGCGGGTGCCTTCGTCAATGGAGCTACCTTCAGCAAGGGGGTCGTCATTCCTGAAATCATCTTCGCGGCATTCCAAGCCACCTTTGCAGGGATCACCGGCGCGTTGATCGTCGGGGCTTTTGCAGAGCGCATGAAATTTGCTGCGGTGCTGGCCTTCATGGCGCTGTGGTTCACCTTTGCCTACGCGCCGATTGCGCACATGGTGTGGTTCTGGATGGGCCCGGATGCATATTCCGCAGCGGAAGTCGTCGACGCGATGAATGCCAAGGCCGGGTACATCTGGCAATCCGGCGCGCTGGACTTTGCCGGTGGCACCGTGGTGCATATCAATGCCGCCGTTGCCGGGTTGATCGGCGCGCTCATGGTCGGCAAGCGCATCGGCTACGGCAAGGAGTCGATGGCTCCTCATAGCCTGACGATGACGATGGTTGGCGCTTCGCTGCTGTGGGTAGGCTGGTTCGGGTTCAACGCCGGTTCTGCGCTGGAAGCCAACGGTTTTGCTGCGCTGGCCTTCATCAACACCTTCGGCGCCACGGCTGCTGCGGTGCTGTCTTGGTCCTTGGGCGAAGCGCTGATGCGCGGCAAGGCCTCGATGCTGGGTGCGGCGTCGGGTTGCGTGGCGGGGCTGGTCGCCATCACCCCGGCTGCGGGCAATGTCGGCGTGGGCGGCGCGCTTGTGATCGGCTTCCTCGCCGGGCTGGCCGGGCTGTGGGGTGTCAATGGCCTCAAGAGAATGATTGGCGCGGACGATTCGCTCGACGTGTTCGGCGTGCATGGTGTCTGCGGCATTCTTGGCGCGGTGCTGACTGGGGTCTTCAACAGCCCTGCGCTGGGTGGCCCTGGCTACGTGGCCGACTGGGTCAGCGCCAGCGTCATCAGCGCTGCGGACTATTCCATCGTCTCCCAAGTCTGGGTGCAAACCAAGGCCGTGCTGATCACCATCCTGTGGTCTGGCGTCGTGTCTTACGCTGCATACAAGGTCATCGACCTGACCATCGGGCTGCGCGCCCCGGAAGAGTCCGAGCGCGAAGGCCTCGACATCAGCTTCCACGGCGAATCCGCCTACGGGCACTGAAAACGGTACCCCTTCCTACCCCGCATGGGGTGGGAAGGCGGAGGGGAACCACCCCGGTTCCCCTTTTGGGCCGCATGCAGGGCAACTTGCATGCGGTTTTTTTGCGTCGGGTATTTGCACAGCCTCTTTCCCGCTGGGCGAGGGGAGCTGCTTGACAAACACCGGAGGTAAGAACTCCTGGCTACTCGATGAGATCATTTGCCTTGGGCTTAAAAATATGAATCCATCTAGCGCTCAGAATAATAAAGTAGACCCCGAATTCAAGACAAAAATTGAAGCTGTCTTTCAATCCAGGTAATCCAGAATCATGACGAGTACGAAAGCCTGTGCCATGGCGCTTACTTGCTCACAGCTCCACAGTTCCTACCTGTGCTTACCCATAAGGGTTTGCCTTCGGCCTGGCGCGCTTCGCTTACCAACAGCCATTGGAGATGGAAGAAAGGGAGACCGAATACCAAGACAAAAACCGGGGCAACGCCGTGCAGTGGTGTGTAAAAACAGGTCCAGCTTATATCGACTGACTGAAATCGACTGAAAAATTGTCTTGACATTGGGGGCCACTTTCCGCCGCCTGGGGTACACTGTTTCCGCCGAACAACGGGCAGCAATGCCCACTGGCGGCAAATCCTAAGGCCACGCAAGTGGCCTTAGCTGTTTCTGCGAGGAGGAATGCGCATGTACGTGTGCTACATCGATGAAGCCGGGTGTACCGGCGAGCTGACAGGGCCCGGCTCGGCCGTCCAGCCAGCGTTCGTACTCAACGGGCTCATCGTCCCAGCAGGCCGCATTGAGAGCCTGACCCGCGCATGGATCCAGCTCAAGCAGACCTATTTCCCCAAGCGCCTGCCACAGGAATCCAACATCCATGACTGGATGGTTGCTGAGATCAAAGGCTCAGACATCAGGCGCATGGCAAGGGCAGACGCTCGGAACGAACGCAGGTTTGCGCACCAAGTCGTAGGCAGTGCGCTTGACCTCTTGGAACGTCACGGGACGCATATCGTTGGTCGTGTCTTCGTGAAGCCCATCCCCGGGGCCTTTGACGGTACTGCCGTCTACACCTCCTCTGTCCAGTCCGTGTGCCGCAGCTTCCAGACCTTTCTTGAACAGAATGACGACATCGGCATAGTAATAGCAGATAGTCGGAACAAGGGAAAGAACACCAACGTCGCACATTCTGTCTTCACGCAGCGATATGCGGCTGCAGGTGATCCCTACAGCCGCATTATCGAAATACCCACGTTTGGGCACAGCGATAACCATGCCGGGTTGCAACTTGCCGACCTCATCTGTTCAACATTACTGTTTCCGATCGCGGTTCAGCGCTGTGCGTCGCATGTACTCACCGACCACACGCATTGTTCCCCCCACTACGAACGCCTGCCTGACAAGTTTGGCGAGCGCCTACAGGCGCTCCAGTACCGCTATCGTGATGGCAATAGCTACTGGCACGGTGGCATCTCGCTCACAGACAAAGTCTCGCAACAGCACGCAACAATTCTCTTCTCTCGCACGCCGTGAGGCCCAATCGGGTAGCCAAGAGTTTGGAGTTTCTACCTCCCGGCTCTCACACCACCCACCGTGCGGGTCCGCAGTGGGCGGTTCAACAAGTCGGTTCGCTCGACGAAGTCTTGCGTTTCCTACCCGTGTATCCCCGTGCCTTGCACCACAGGTCTTTCACACCCAGCAAGCCTGGCTCCTGTAACTACCCGTTGGATATGGCTTGGTTGATGCAGATTGCGCACCAAGACGGCCAAAGAAAAGCAGAGTCCCAATAGTCGTCCACTGCTTTCCGGCTGTGGTGGGCTAGACCGAAATAACGGCGCGGGTCGAAGTCATTGCAGATTGGGCGGATCGCCCGGCGCTGTATTTCCGTACCCTTTGCCGTACCCCTTGCCGCAGCCGCCACTGCGCCGCATAGGGCATCCTTCGCACGCCGATGTCGTCGTTGGCGCTGGGCCAGGTTTGCGCAGCAGCTTGTGCCGCCAGGACCGTGGCAGCAACCACCATAGTGCCCCGGCGAAGGCGAATACGACAACGAGCGCAACGGTGGCTTCTTGCCAATGCCCGCGCAGTGTGTTCAGGATATCCACCACAGCGAGCAGCGGTAGGTCAGGAACGCCGCGCCGTAAGCCAGTGCGAACTGGTATGCGGCCATGAGGAGCGGGTAGCGCCAGGAATCGGTTTCCCGGCGCACCACTGCGAGGGTCGAAATGCATTGCGGGGCGAAGACGAACCATGCCAGTAGCGACCATGCCGTGGGCAAGGACCAGCTTTGCGCAATGATGGGCCCCAGGTATTCGGAGATGTCTGCATTCGGCACGGATAGTGCGTAGACGATGCCCAATACGCCGACGATTACCTCGCGGGCGACCATCCCTGGCAGCATGGCTACGGAAATTTGCCAGTTGAAGCCGATCGGTTCGAAGATCGGCGCCATGGCCATGCCCACTTGCCCGACCAGGCTGTACTCGATGGCCGGTTCCGTCGCGCCCTCCGGCGGGGTGGGGTAGCTTGATAGAAACCACAGGATGACCACGAGCACGAAGATGATCGTCCCCACTTGCACCAAAAAGATTCGCGTGCGTTCCCACAGCCCCAGCCCCAGCGTGCGTAGCGTGGGCAGGCGGTAGGGGGGGAGTTCCAGCATCAGGGGGTGGTAGCGCCGATCCCGCCGGAAGCGATGGAACAGCCAGGCCACCCCCATCGCTGCGGCTACCCCGACGGCGTAGAGGATGAACAGCACCATACCGCGCAGGTTAAACGGCCCCAATGCCCGATCCGGAACGAAGGTGCCGATCAGCAGCGTATAGACCGGTAGCCGCGCAGAGCATGTCATCAGCGGGGCAATCATGATCGTGGTGATGCGGTCACGCCAATGGGGAATCGTCCTTGCAGCCATGATGCCCGGCACGGCGCACGCAAAGCTCGATAGCAGGGGGATGAAAGCGCGCCCGGACAAGCCAACCTTGCCCATTGCCCTGTCGAGCAGGAAGGCTGCGCGGGGCAGGTATCCCGACTCTTCGAGAACAAGGATGAACAGAAAGAGCACCAGGATTTGCGGCAGGAAGACCAGTACGCTGCCTACACCGGCGATGACACCATCGACAAGCAGGCTGCGCAGTGGCCCCGGCGACATCGATGTCTGGAGTGCATCCCCGGCCCAGGACATGCCGGAGCGGATCGCATCCATCGGCCACGCCGCCCATGCAAACACGGCTTGGAACATCAGGAAGAGGATTCCCAGCAGGATGAGCATTCCCCACAAGGGATGCAAAGCCCAGCCGTCGAGCAGCATCTGCGAGCGTTGCAGGCCGCATTCGTTGCAGGAAGCCAGCGTGAGGATGCGGCGGACATCGACTTGCAGTTCCTCGGGGGTGGCCATCGGCTCGGTGGGGAGCGTGACATCGTGACGGCTTTCCGGCAAGGCCCAATGCATCAGCACGTCGAGCAGCGCGGCATGTCCATGGGGTTGCACGGCCACCGTGGGGATGACGGGGCAGTCCAGCTCACGCGACAGGGCCTCGACGTCGATGTGCAACCCGCGCTTTTGGGCAGCATCCATCATGTTGAGCGCGACGAGCATCGGCCTGCCCAGTCGGCGTAGTTCGAGGACGAGGCGCAGGTTCATGCGCAGGTTGGTCGCGTCGACGACGACGACGAGCGCATCGGGCACATCTTCCCCGGCACGGCGCCCCTCGATCACTTCGAGCATCACCTGCTCGTCCGGGGTGGCTGGGTGCAGGCTGTAGGCGCCGGGCAGGTCGATGACCGAGAGCGTATGGCCGTTGGGGAGGTGCGCCATGCCAGTACGGCGTTCGACTGTGACCCCGGCGTAGTTGGCGACCTTTTGCCGCGCTCCGGTCAGCAGGTTGAATAGGGCGGTTTTGCCGCAATTCGGGTTGCCGACCAGGGCAATACTGCGCAGGGTGGTGCTGTGCAGGGCGGGGCCTTCCGCTGCGCTCATGGCGCGTTCCGGGTCGGCAGGAGATCCACCTCAATGCATCGCGATTCGCGCAGGCGCAGGGCAAATAGGGTTCCACCCACGGCCACGGCTAGTGGTTCCTGGCCTCCGGGGCCTCGGCGCAGTACGCAGACAGGTTCCCCCGGCAGAAAGCCCAGCTCTTCGAGTCTGCGCAGATGTCCGGCGTCGAGGGAGGGGTCGTTGGCAACGACGGCCCGCACCGTGGCGCGGGATCGATCCGGCAAGTCAGCGAGGGAGAGGGGCATGGATGCGACGGTGGGCGGGAACGGAACGACGCATCAATACAAATAGTCACTGACTTGTTGGAGCAAGGATTCGGACTGCGCGTACGCCTTGGCCTGGTGCTGTGCCCGGGCCAGCGCCAGGGTGCGCCGGACGCTGAGGTCTGTCTTGATTTCGCGCATTTCCGGGGGGGTCATCCCGGTGGCGGCCTCGGCGCGCTGGGCCATTTGGAGGGAAGGCTCTTGCGCGCCTTGTTCTGCGTGCAGCAAGGCAAGCTGCGTGAGCGCTGCGGCTTTGTCCGGGCCTACTGCGGGGTCGATTTGCGGGAGCAAGGATTGGATTGCAGCCTGAATGTCCGGCCAGGCATGTGGGCCGGCGAGGCGTGCGACGGTACGCAATGCAGCGGCCCGTTCCGCAAAGCTGGGCAGTGTTGCAGCCAAATCGATGGCGGCTTGCAGGTGTTCGCGGGCGGGTGCGTCTTGTCCCATCCACTGCGCCAAGCTGGAGCGCACGGCCAGCACAGCCATGCGGGCCGTGGGGCGGTCGGGGGCATCGTTCTGCATCGTCTGCAAGGTGTTGGCATGGGCTTGTACCTTGTTCCAGTGCCCGGAACGCGCATGGGTTTGCGCTTCCGTCTGCAATACCTGTGCCATCGCTGTCATCCATTCACCCATCAGCGTGGATCGTTCGGTATCGTCGTTCACGGTTTTGAGCGAGGCCCCAGCCATCGACAGGAAAGCATGGGGCACCTCCTGCGACATCCCCGGATGCTGTGCCAGGATCACGGCCACGCGCCCCAGAGAACGCACGCGCTGGGGCAAGTAGGGTAGTGCTTCGATGCGGGCGCGCAGGTCGTCGATAGCTTTGCGCCCTGGGTTGGACTGCGCTTGCAAAGACCGAGCCTGGATGTCGATGTCGATGACGGCGAGTTCCTCGACAAATCGCGGCTCGTTGGCCAATGCCGGGTTGGCCCGGATCGACCGGATCACAGCGAGGGCGCGGGCGCGGTGCCCCAGTTCCGCCAGCGTCTGCGCGAATTCGGACTGCATCACGAGCTTGATGCGGGCCGACACGGGAACGGTGGGCAGCTCTGCGCCACCAGCCCCTTCCCCGCCGATGCCGGGAGTCGCCCCAGGGATTGCGCCTACCCCTGCGCCAGGCGCTCCGCCTCCCCAGGCTCGTTCCGCCGTGGTGTTGCCTACAGCCTTGGCTAGGACCGTAGCAGCGCCGAGTGCTTGTTCCAGGCTCAGACCCTTGGCGCCGACGCGGTTCCCGCCGATGGCTTGCATCATTGGGTCGTTGTCGATGTCGGGATCGCCCGTAGTCGACGAAGCACCCCCGGCGGCCATCGTGGCCGCAGAGTCGCCCATGCTGCCGCCGGAAGGCGCAGCCCCCAAGCCTTTGTCGAGCATCTTGTCGACATTGGCAGCGCTGCTGGAGACTGCATCGCCGGATTCCCACGGCAGTTTGCCGCTGGTGAAGGTTTGGCCGCCGACGAAGGATGCCGCCATCAGCGTGACCAGCCCGGCAACGCGCAGCAAACCGGCTTTGCCGTGGAATATCCCCTCGCGCTCGCGGCGGATGCCGTATTCGGCTTCCAGTTCTTCGCGGATGCGCGCACGCATTGCGTCTTCCAGCGCCTTGCGGGTTGTTTCTGCCGCTTCCTGGGTTTCGCGCGCGGCCTGCATTTCCAGCTTGGCGCGTTCTTGTTGCAGGATCTTGCGTTTGAGCAGGAATTCCTCATCGACCTTGTCGACGAACACGCCGCATTCCGGGCACTGGCGGTTGTCCGGCAACACCACCCGTTTTTCGCAAGCAGGGCACAAAAAGCGCGTGTCGATGGCGCCCGTGTTGAGCGATTCGAGCGCCAGCACAGGCGAGATGGACACTTTCAGCCCCGTGCCCGCGAATTTTTTGCTGGCAGCATGGCTGCGTTCGCGGGTGACGGCTGCGCCGACCTTGGCCCGGTGGGTGGATCGCAAGGTGTTGAACAGGGCTTCGACCTGCTGTAACTGCAACCCGGCCTGCAACAAAGGCTCTTTGCGAATCGATTCCAGCGACGTGTTGGGGGGCACTTCCACGAACACGTCAAAGAGCGGAACGTCAGTTTCCTGCGGGTGCTGGGGGTCAGTCATGGCAGCAAAGTAGGGTGTGGGCAGGGAAAAAATGAGTGTAGCAAGGCACCCTTGGCATCCTTACCCGCCCGTGGGCTGTGCGTCGAGCTCCCGGTGTCGGCGCAAGGTAGCCCAGTGGGGGGCGAAGTGCAGGGCCAGTTGCTCGACCAGATAGACCGATCGGTGCTGGCCGCCGGTACAGCCTATGGCGACGGTGACGTAGCTGCGGTGGTTGCCTTCCATCGCGCCAAGCCAGTCTTCCAGAAATCCGCGCACCTGCCCGAGCATCTTGCCGACGTCGGGTTGCTGGCGCAAAAAGGCAGCCACGGGTTCGTCACGTCCGGTCAGTTCGCGTAGGTCGGGTTCGTAATGCGGATTGGGGAGCATGCGCACGTCGAAGACGAAATCCGCATCATTGGGAAGGCCGCGCTTGAAGGCAAAAGATTCGAACACCAGCGTCATCCGAGGGGATTGCACCGGGAATAGCGCCTTGACGTAGCTTTGCAGTTGCGTGGGGCGCAGCACGCTCGTATCGACCACATGAGCTTGGTCGCGCAATGCGGCCAGCAGCCCGCGCTCCAGTTCGAGCGCCTCATTCAACGCACGCTGCGGGTGCCCGTCCAGCCCGACGTGGGAGGTTTCGGACAAAGGATGCCGCCGCCGTGTCTCCGAAAAACGCCGCACCAGCGTGGGGGTGGATGCGTCCAGAAACAGGCACGACACCCGCACCCCTTGCGTGCGCAGCCGATCCAGTTGGGCAGGCACTTCCGGCAACGCCGCTGCGCTGCGGGCGTCGATGGCAATGGCCAGCAACCTCCCTGCGCCGGCACGTTGCCATTCGACCAGGGCCGTCATCAGCCCAGGGGGTAGGTTGTCGACACAGTAGTAGCCCACGTCCTCCAGCGCATTGAGTGCCACGGACTTGCCGGAACCGGACATTCCGGTAATCAACACCAGCTCCAGCACGTCGTCTGTACTGCGCGCATCGCCTGGGGTCTGCTTCGTCATATCGTTCTCCCTTCCGTGGCACATTTGGTGCGGGTGACGTGGGGTATGGGCTGTGTTTCCGGGATGGTCCGCATTGGTTCTGTGGTTATTGCGTACCGGTTCTGCATTGAATCCCCATTCTTTCCATGTCCTGCATGAGACGGATCGGCTCCACAAGGTGCCCCATCATCCACAGTCCGGGTTTTCTGGCAGAACCGTCCACATATTGCAGCAACGCGGCTACCACGGCAATGGCTGTGAACACGTACCCATCGGGGTGCGAAAGGGTTCCGTGGACTGTCGCCCTCTGCCCATCCTTGAGGCCGGATGCCTGCCATTGCAATTCGACCCGATAAGGCGGTTGGTGAAAAGTGCGCATGCCCCACCACAGCAATTTCCCGATTGGGCGCACGGCATGGGGCATGATTTTCAGTAATGCCATGATCATGGGAATGAGGATCCAATCCATCACCCAATGCGATTCGGAGATATAGAAGCCCGTCTCTTGGAGTGAGGGATAAAGGTCTGGCAGAGGGCGCAATTCCTCGAAAAACATGGCATAGCAGTTTTTCCAACCAATATCGCTTCCAAAATCGGTTTTGCGTGTGATGAATTCGTCGGTCTTTGTCCAATGGCCGTTTCGGTACACCTGGCCCTGGTAGTCCTTGAAACATTCGATCAATTCTTCTACGGATTCCGTATAAGGCAGATCTTTGCCTATTTGCAGATAGCCGCAGACGTTTGCGCTATCGAGCGTATCCAACTGGGTGGCAGCGTAACGCACCAATGCGGAAGGAAGCCCCGGATGGAATCCGGCTTCCGTAATACAACACCTGCCTTGGCGTTGGATCTCTGTGGCCAGGGATTGCAACAACGCAAACTTTTTGGCCCCGAGCTGAATATCGAGATAGTCGACACCTGTTTCCAATGCAGTACGAACCACGGTTTCCGCATGATTCGTGGTCGGTGCGGCCACGACGACGAGGGTATGCCCTGCGAATGCCGCTCGCAAAGAGGGCGCATCGGCGGTGTTCGCATACACCCCAGCCACACGTTGACCAGGGTATTGCCGATTCCACTCCTCGGCAACGGCATGTGCTTGCTCTGGATGTCGTCCGGCGATGGTTACGGTCACGTCAGACTGTTCGAGCAAATGTCTTGCTATCCATTTGCCGGTATGGCCCGTGCCGCCAAGGATCAGGATGTTTGCCATGTTGTGCCCTGTGCAAGTCGCGAAGAGGCTTCTCCAAACGCCCCGTACCCAGTGGAAAAAGGGTTGGGGCTGCGATGCACTGCAATAACTTTCCTGATTCAGGGTGTCTGCGCACAGTCATGGCAGGGATGCCGCGCTGTCGCAAAGAAACTTACACCAACAATCATTTCGTATTGCCGTTTTGCATCAACAACATCACTCCCCCCTCTCCCCCAACAAATCCCGCGCATGCGCCAGGGTGCTTTCCGTTTGCCTTGCGCCGCCCAGCATCCGGGCTAGTTCCACCACGCGGGCTTCGCCTTCCACGGGTTCCACGGTACTGCGTGTTTTCTCGCCGTGCAGGCTTTTGGATACGACCCAGTGGTGATCCGCGCATGCGGCTACCTGGTGCAGGTGGGTGACGGCGAAGACTTGCCGTTCGGCGCCGAGCTTGCCCAGCAGGCGGCCAATGGTTTGCGCGACGGCGCCGCCCACGCCGGTGTCCACCTCGTCGAAGATCAGCGTCTGCGCGCCGCCCAATTGGCTGGTGGTGACGGCAATCGCCAGCGCGATGCGCGAGAGTTCTCCGCCGGAGGCCACCTTTTGGATGGGCCGGGGCGTGCTGCCCACGTGCCCGGCTACGAGAAAGCCCACTTCCTCCATCCCATTGCGTGCGGGCGTCTCGATAGGCTGTAGCGCGACGTCGAAGCATCCCCCAGGCATGCCCAGTTCTTGCAGCAGGGCCGTGATCGCCGTAGCCAGCTTGGGCGCGGCGTGGGCACGTTCGGCGCTGAGCGTGCGTGCAGCCTCGTGGTACCGCGCCAGGGTGTCTGCGACAGCAGCGTCGAGCGCGCGCAGGTCGCACGCCTGCTCCAGCCCGGCCAGTTCCTGCTTCCATCGCTCCAGCAATGCGGGCAGTTCTTCGGGGTGGTGCTGGTAGCGCCGCGCCAGGGACATCCAGTTTGCAATGCGTTCGTCAACGACGGCCAGCCGTTCGGGGTCGAGTTCGGCTTTGGCCAAGTAGGCGCGCAGGGTGCGTAGCCCGTCCTGCACCTGCGCCACGTTCTCGTGCAGGGTTTGCCCCACTTCGGCAAACACGGGTTCGATCTGCCCTTGTTGTTGCAATAGGTCTGCTGCGCGAACGAGCATCGATACCGCGTTGGCCTCGTTCTCGTCCAGCAGGCGCACGGCTTCGGAGGCAGCGTCGATCAGGCTTTGAGCGTGCGCCAGGCGGTGGTGCTCGGCGTTAAGTTCGGGCCACTCGTTTGCGCCGGGGGAGAGTCGTTCCAGTTCTTCGACCTGCCACGCAAGCTGCTGGCGTTCGCGCTGGATCGCATCTTGCCGGGATCGCGCTGCTTCCCGCTGCTCCACGGCCTGTTTCCACTGGCTCCAGCACGCGGCTACGTCTGCGTTGGAAGTCTGCGCGTAGGCATCAAGCAGCCCGGCCATAGCGTCGGGGCGGATCAGGCTTTGCCAGGCGTGCTGCCCGTGGATGTCCAGCAGCCGCTCCCCCACCATGCGCAATTGGGAAGCGGTCGCGGGGCTGCCGTTGATCCATGCCCGGCTTTTGCCTTGGCGGTCAATCGTTCTGCGCAGCAGCAGCGATTCTTCGGCGTGGAACCCAGCATCGCTGAGCCAGGTTTCGAGGGCTGCGTCAGCATCGAACTCCGCAGCGACTTCGGCACGGTCTGCGCCTTCGCGGATCAGGCTCGCGTCGGCGCGCCCACCGGTCGCCCACTGCAAGGCATCGACCAAGATCGATTTGCCTGCGCCCGTCTCGCCAGTCAAGACCGAAAACCCCTGCGCCAGGTCCAGTTCGAGCGCATCGACGAGAACGAAATTGCGCAATACCAGTCGCTTCAGGCTCACGGCAGCAATCCCCTTTCATTCCAGAGTAGTTTCCGCCGCAAGGTATCGAAGTACGACCACCCATGGGGATGCAAAAAGCGCGCACGGTGTTCGGAGAGGCGCACGGCAATGCAATCCCCCACAGCCAGGCTGGCCAGCGATTGGGTGTCGAAGCTGGCGCTGGCATCGCGCCCGGCGACGATTTCGAGGGTGATCGTGCTCGAATTGGGCAGGACGATGGGTCGGTTGGACAAGGTGTGGGGGGCGATGGGTGCGAGCACCCAGCCCGCCACGGCAGGGTGCAGTAGCGGCCCGCCTGCGGATAGGTTGTACGCGGTCGAGCCGGTGGCGGAGGCCACGATCAGCCCGTCTGCGCGTTGGCTGGCGACGAAATGGCCGTCGACGCGCACTTGCAGCTCGACCATCCCCGCCGTCGCACCCCGGTTGACGACGACATCGTTCAGCGCAAGGGCCGCAAAGACGACGCTCCCCGCACGCAGCACCTGTGCGTCGATCAGGCAGCGGTGGTCTTCGATGTACTCGCCTTCGAGGACGAGCGCCAGGCTGGAGGCGAAGTCGCGGTACGAGATGTCAGTGATAAACCCCAGCCGCCCCTGGTTGATGCCAATGAGCGGAACCGAAAAAGGCGCGAGCTGCCGGGCCACCCCAAGCATCGTGCCGTCACCGCCGACGACGACGACGAGATCGCATTCCCGGCCCATGTCTTCGAGACTGCGCGAGGTGCAGTCCGTGACGCCCTCATACCGCGCCCATTCCTCTTCGATGTCGACGGCGCAGCCACGCTGCTCCAAAAACCGTGCCACGGAGAGCAAGTCTTCCACCGCCTTGCCTCCGCGCGCTGCCAGGTTGGCGTCGTGGTACTTGCCGACCAGCCCCACGCGGTGGAATGCCAGGGTCATGATGCATGGCTCCGAAAGGGGTTGCCCGCAGGGGCAGGCTGCCGTGTGTTCTCAGGGGCGGGCATGGGCACAGCGCTTTTCGGCGATGTCGAGCAGCCCCTCGAAAACGAGGTTTTCCACTAGGGTATGGGGCACCGTGATGCTGGGCGCTACCTTCCACGCCGCGCCACCGCCCACGATGCAGGCCGGTTGCGTTCCAAAGCGTTGCGCCAGTTGGGACACCATGCGCCCGATGGATGCGGCGATGGCGTAGGTGCCGCCGGTAGTGAGCGCGTCGCTGGTATTGGTGGGAAAGTCGCAGACCGTGCCCGTGGGGACGTGCAGCCCCGCAGTGCCGGATTGCAGCGCGCGCAACATGATCCCGTGCCCGGGCAGGATCCACCCCCCCAGAAAGCGCCCTTGCGGGTCGATGGCATCCACGGTCACTGCCGTGCCGACCATGGCTACGACGATGGGCCGGTAATCGGCTTGGCAACGGTGCCAGGCGCCGATCATCGCCACCCAGCGATCAGCACCCAGGCGGTTGGGGGTGTCGTAGCCGTTGGTTACGCCGCATTCCGCAGTGCTGGCATGAACCCATTGGGCAGAGACTTCCCACAGCTCCATCTGTTCCGCGACCCTACGCCGCGCGGCATCGCTGGCCACGCAGCAGCCGAGCATCCCAGTTGGCGCTGGCAGCCCCAACCAGTCCCCGTGCGGGAGTTGTTCGATGTTGTCCAGAAATGCCACCCCTTGCGCCAACACCGAAGCCCCACGGCGGGGAGCGGCGTACAACGCCCATTTCAGGCGGGTATTTCCTACGTCTACGAGCAAAAAGGCCATTGCTCGATTATCGGCATGGGGTAGGCTGCACTGTTCAGGAATCGAGGGCGCAAGCCATTTGCCACCAATGCCCGGTGCGCCCGGCATTGGCTGCTTGCAAGGGGCGCAACGACAGCACCCGCAGCCCGAGGTTTTCGACCAGCTTGGTCAGGGACGGTGCGGTGTAGAAATTGATGTGTTCGTGCCAATGCTTTTTGTGCCGATGCAGGTTGTCGGCATTGCAACGCACCACGTCTTCCAGCGGCACTTCGATGTACAGCACAGACTGGCTGTCCATGTGGCGGCGAATATCCCCCAGTACATCGGCAGGGTAGGGGATGTGTTCGAGCACATTGCTACAAACGATGAGCGAGTATTTGCGATCCCCAAGCTGTGCGGGGTCTACACGCCGCGCCCCGGGCAGCACGGCCTTATCGCTGATGTCGTAAATGTCCCAGACTTCGGCGCGATGCTGAAAAGGCGTGTTCCGCCCTGTATCGCCGCCCCAGTCCAGCACGTGCAGGGGTTCGTGCAAGAACGGTGCAAGGAATTGCTCAATGTCTTCCCGGTACGTGATTCCCGCATTGAGGTTGTCGTTACGCTGGGTGTAGCCAGGCTCGTACCGTTCGCGCAGACTGGTGTATTCCTCGCCACGGTAGTCGTGGTACAGCCGGGACATTTCTTGGTCGCTGAATCGGATATCGAGAAACAACAGCCCGCACACCGTGCAGTGCAAGGACTTGCACACGGCATAGGCATTGCCTTGCCGAATCGTCTGCAATCCCCAGCTTTCGTCGATCAGCACAGGCTCCCATCCGAAGACACGGTGGGCCACGAAAGGCATCAGGATGGCCGGGGCAGAGAGCAAAGCACTGCTGCCACAGCAGACGCAGTGGTGGGCGATGCGTTCACGCGGGAGGCTGGTGAGGTCAAACATGGGGTGGGGAACCAGGCTGGGGCAAAACAGCGCGTGAGTGCGAGTGCGATGGTGATTGCGATGGTGGCAAGGCAGTCATTCCATGCGTTGTGGGGCCAATGCGGGCACGATATGTGCCGCCAATTTGACGAAATCTTCCGCCCCTCTGGACTTGGGGGCATATTGGCAAATGGGTTGCCCTGCAGCGAACGCCTCGGCCAAACGGATGTCATTGCGAATACCCGGAAGCAAGCGATTCGCGCCGAATTGCCGGGAGACTTCGGCGCTAATGGTACGGTGCTGACGAATATGGTCCGCAGCAATGGTGGGGAGAAACCCCAGTATTTTCAATTGCGGATTGGGGCCAGAAATCACCTTGAAAAGCACCCGCATCAACTGCAATACCCCCTCGAATCCCAAGTGATGCGGAACAAAAGGGATCATGAGCCAGTTTGCTGCGGTCAGCGCATTCAGCAGCAAATAATCCAAAGAAGGCGGGGTGTCCACAATCACCACGTCGAAGCGCTGGGCAATGTCCTCTTCCGCCAACGCACGCGCAAGCCGAAGCTCGTCGCGCTCACCACTGCCGTGTTCAAACCGCTGATCTGCCGGCGCCAGGGAAAGATTGGGAAAAGCAGTGGGCCGAACGAGCATGGAGAGCTTGGCATGGGGGTCGGTGAATAGGCTGTGAACTACCGTGTCGTCACGATGCACCTTGACGCCCAAACCCACCGCACAGTGCCCTTGGGAATCGAGATCGATCAGGAGTACTCGTCGACCCAGTCGCGCCAATTCTGCGGAAAGATTGACCGATACCGTAGATTTCCCGGTACCACCCTTGCGATTGGAAATTGCTATCACTTGAAGCGCAGTCATACCTGGTCACCACAGAAGGGATGTTTACCAAAAAAGCACAATGCTCTCAAGAGCCACTTCCAGCAAGAACCTGACGAATGGCATTTCGCAAGTCTTCGCGTGTGAAAGGTTTGGTGAGGGTTGCATTGACACCCATCAAGGTAGCCGAATCAAGATTAAATTGTGCATGAATGGAACGGCGGCCACCGGAAATAGCAATCATAGGGATCGTACAGCCCTTGTGAACCAATTCCAGTATCAATTCAATCCCATCCTTGTTGGGCATGAGAATATCTGTAATGATCAAATCTGGGGTAAAATGCGAAAGCAGTTCCAAACCCATCTTCCCATCCGTTGCGGCAGTCACACGATGTCTTTCCTGCGTTAGCATTTGTGTCAGCATCGCGCGGAATTGTTCATCATCGTCAATCACAAGAATATTCGCCATATCATTTCTCTCACGAAGATTAAGGATTATTTATACGCGGTAAATATACCTTGAAGACGGTTCCCCGATTGTCGCCCCGCGTACGACTTTCTACCTGGATTGCTCCTCCCAGGCTTTGCACGATTCCATAGACCACCGATAATCCCAGTCCACTGCCTTTGCCAGGGGCCTTGGTCGTAAAGAATGGATTGAAGACACTTTCCAGCGTTGCATGCGACATTCCCGTTCCATGATCAGCCACCATCAAACACACTTTGCGAACGGGGATGGCATCCAATACATCGTTTTCTGGAACGGCAAAGATTCGAATATCTACGCATCCGTTATCGTTCAGCGCATCTGCAGCATTGATGCACAAATTCATGACGATTTGTTGAATCTGCGAAGGATCGGCGAGGATGGTAGCCTGCTCCATGTCGGACTCCAAAGACGTCTGCACGCCAGGTGGCAAAGTGGCACGCAACAAGTCCAACGTTTCCTTGACTTCGGTCAGTAAGTCCATGGGGGTGGGATGGAGCGGAGATTGTCTGGCAAATGCCAATAGCCTTGCCACCAAATCACGTGCTCGAAAACTCGCTTTGAGGACTTGCTGAATATCTCTCTTTCCCGGCGTGTCTTCCCCCAAGTAATCCCCCGCCATCTCGGCAAAACCAATGATACTTCCTAGCAAATTGTTGAAGTCATGCGCAATGCCTGCAGCCAGTGTCCCTACAGCCTCCAACTTGCGAGATTCTTCCAGGCGGGTATTGAGTATATTTTGATATTGCTTTTCCATTTGCTCACGAAAAGCCATGCCATACGCCATGGTCATTTCTATCAAAGGGTGCGTCAAGCGATGGGCGACCACTGGTGATACGAGCGCTGGATGCGTATCTGCAAAGTTGAGCAAAGCCTCATGATGGATCATCGTGACTGCATCGGGCGGCAATTGTTGATCCATCATGGCGCGGCCAAGCTCGAATGCCTCTGCCAAGAATACCTCGCCTTCTTCTTCACCATCGGACAAAGCAAAACGTGTAAGCAGGTGGGCATACTGCTTGGCATAGGGCCGGGTATCGTGCTGCGTATCCTTCTGCGGGTTGCAGGGAGCCGCAGAGGGCTGGAGATTGGAGCGACCTATGCGTTGCGGCATGGGAGTTTTATTAGTGTAAAAGTCGTGAAGCGGCTTTTCGAAAATCGCTTTGCATTCCTGGTTTCATAGCGTACTACCACTAAAGAGTGGGGTTGCAAACCGGTGTTGGTTTTTCTGTGGACAACGATGCATGACGATACAGCAGCAAAGCGGCGTCATCCTTACGGTTAGCCCATAGACGTAATAGATTCGCAGTATGCAAGTCCGAAATGTCAGGCGATGCTGCAAGGGCTGTTCGCAAGTCGGTAAATTCACTCAGGCCATCTGAAAAAATGGCCAATACATCACCAGGTACGAGAGAGATATGCTCTGTAGACAAACGTGCATACCCCCCACCAACAATGCCACGGGCCGCTCCAAATCGATAATCTTTGGATGCAGCAGACAATACCATGCGAATATTTCCCACCGAAGCCAACGTTGCCAGTCCACTTTCCAGATGAACCACGGCAATAGCCATGGCTACTCCTCGTGTGGATCGCAAGTGGGCATCACATTCAGAAAAAATATGTTCCATGGATGCGTTCGACAATGCCCCCACACACCGCATCGCCAAGTCAGCAGCCTGGGCAGCTTCTAGACCATGCCCCAACCCGTCAGCAACCGCCATAAGCATGTATCCTGGTTGTGAGGTCCACCAACCACAACGATCACCACAATCGGTTTCACCATCTTTGGGTAGAGTTGCGTAAGCGATCATCGCCAAGAAAAATCCCCTAAAGAACCCCTGTTCCGTGCTGTAATTGGCGGTTTTATTTGCACCACTTTCGTACGCAAACCGATGTACCTTCACCGAGTTGGGTCAAAATAAACATTTCGTCCATCAAGCGCAAAGCACCCGGTAAACCACATCCAAGACTGCCGGTAGTGCTATATCCTTCACGCATTGCCAAATTCAAATCTTTAATACCAGGGCCATTATCTGAGCTAATCAACTCGATGCCTGGCTTCGGGATCAGAACATGGGCCTCAAACATTCCCCCACCACCATGGAACAAGGTATTGGCAGCCAACTCCGACGCAGCAGTAGCCACATAGCAGCTTTCAACTTGATTGAAACCGATCGATTCCGCCAACATCCTGCTGCATCGTGCAGCTTGGGCGATATCACTTTCGGATTCAATGAGCAAAAGAATATCGCTCACTTTGACGATTCCAGCAGTCGTTCGCGCTCCAACGTGATGATGATTCGCGTCAGTCCAGGCACTGACTCAATGTAAAAGACGTCCATGAGCCGCCTGGTTCCAGGCAATCCAGCGCCCAGACCATGGCTGGTGCTGAAGCCATCTTTCATTGCCATGCCAATGTCCAGAATACCCGGCCCATTATCTTCCACGGTGGCGCGCAAGCGGATCTGAGTACCATCCGACGCATCTTCAAAGCTACAAACACCTATTCCTGCGTACTGGAGAACATTGCGTGTCAACTCGGATACCGCTGTGGCAAGGCGAATTTGGTCTGCAATACCAAAACCAATCCCCGCCGCCATACGTCGGGCTGTAGTGCGTGCCTGGACGATATCAGGGGGAGACAAAATTCGCACGGACTCAGACGGAATCTGGCTGTGCATAATCGTCTCCTGAAGCCAGATATTTGTCACCTCGGGCTTGAATTTTATTTTTCAGCATTTCCAAGCCCTGACTTAGGTTGAATGCACAATCCGCAGCAATCAGGTCGCGACCCATTTCGACGAGAGTCATCGCTACATAGGGCCTGATTCCACAAATCACAACCTCGGCACCCAGAAGGCGTGACATACTCGCAGTTTCATTGATGACGCGCGCCATAAATGAATCTACAACTTCTAAAGCAGTAATATCAATAGCAATTCCTAAAGTATCAGATTCTGAAATCTTGTTCACGACATCGGTTTGAAACTGCAAAACTTCCGTATCGGATAGGTCAATCTGAATCGATGCCAGCAGCACATTATCGAGTCGAAGAATCGGGATGATCATCATCTTGCTCCAGTATGGGAGACGATTCTCCTGCCGATCAAATGCAATGCTTCGGCAACTCCAGCACGCAATGTTGCTCGGGTAATCATTCCCTCGAAACTGATACCAAGTTTGATCAGCGTCAATGCACTAGCCGGGCTAATACCGGTCATAATGATGCGGCTACCCAGTAGTTGCGCTGCATCGACCGTTTTCATGATGTGGCGAGCGACGCTGGTATCGACAACTGGCACACCTGTAATGTCAATGATCGTTACAGTGGCTTCATAATGCGCGATAGCTTCAAGAAGTCGTTCTGTAAATTGTCTCGCACGCAATGTGTCAATGACGCCAACCAGTGGAAGCATCAAAATCTGATCCCATAATCTAATAATGGGGGTGGATAACTCCAAGAGGGAGGCGCTTTGTTGCGTGATGATTTTTTCTCGGGTATCGACATAAGAATCTAGTATTAACAACGAAAGATGATCGAGAACATCATTGAGCGCCGTCAGACAAGCAGCAAGCTGCGTCGGTGTCTGCCCTGAATCTTGTACCAAATGATTCATCATCACACGTTTCAAGATCAACACAAATTTCGCAGTGTCGGTAGGCTTGAAACCAGTCTTAGTGCGATGCACACTCATTTCCCGAACAGTGGTAGCCACAGCGCTACCTGAGCCAACCCGTGGAGAACCATCCCCGGAGTGTTCACCAAACAGCGTAGTCAACTCACTGAGCAAACGATTTGCATGCATACGCAAATCACTTTCCTCCAGGTCATTTTGGTAATGTTGGCTCCATATCGTTAGCAGCTCGTTTATCCATACATCATGAACAGCAGAACGGTGTTTTGTCAACATCCGATCTATAGGTTCTAATAGTTTCGTTGCCATCATCCCTCCAGATAACAGGTTTTAAAATAATTGAATCTTGGGTAAGCCATCGCCATCGCCATCGCCTGCCCCTGACTCATCAACCGGTGCATGACATCTTTCCTGTGCAAGATATTCTTCGAGAACTTCCTGCATCTTCGACGGTAACTCACCCAGATCGGAAGGGGAATGCACCAGGTTCTGTGACAATTCAACAAGTACTTGATTGCGTTTGTTAATCGCTTCGGTTGCACGCTCGATGCGCTGACGCATAATGTCCTGAAATTGAATTTGCCCAAGCATCTCGGCAATTTCCTTGGACAAATTGTTGTTGTGGTCCGTCACAACCATAAATAGCGTTTTATAATATTGTCGAATATCTTCATAGACTTCCTGCAATCGACGAATCGACGAAACAACTGTACTAGCATCAAGAATTTGTTGCTCTATAGGGCTTTCCCCCAAACCTTCCTGTAGGGAGCGCTTTGCTCCATTCAGACCATTTTCTATCATGGAAGCGGCCTCGGCCGCACGGATAGACAGCTTGCGAACCTCCCCGGCAACTACTGCAAAACCACGCCCTGATTCTCCAGCATGTGCGGCTTCGATGGCAGCATTGAGCGCTAATAGATTGGTTTGCAAACTGATTTCTTTAATAATCTTGATAAAAGATCCCAGGGAACCAATCTCTTTGATGGCTGTTTTTTGGATGCCAATAACATCTTCCCGAATCATTTTTGGAAGTTGGTTGACGAAATCGCTAATTTTATGAATCGATGCAACGCTGGCATCGATTTCATCATCCATGTTCTGAGCTGAAAGATTAGAGCTTCCTAGGTACTTGACCAATTGGGTTGCAGTATGATTGAGTTTTTTTACGTGATGAATCAATGTCATGGCTGCGGAGTCAGTGTCTGCAACGACCACCTTGAGTTGCTCATCGATAGCCTCATCAACACGTATGTGCGTGTCGATAACCTGCTTGGTGTCTTTGGCGACACCATTCATGAATTGCCATAGCACAGCCAGCTCCTTGCTGGCAAATGGCCATGCAATCAGTGCCGTCAATGGGATAAATGTCAGCATGGAGAGCACGACAGTGATCGTGATTTCATGCGCATAAGTCAAATTTGCTGGTTGGAGTATGTTGACGTGTAGCCAGGTAGAACAAAATGTGCTGATCAAGCAGGTAATGCCAACCGCCCCCAGCGCAGCTCCTATCAACTTGTATTTAAACCCAACACGAGGAAAGGGAAGATTCTGAGAGTCCACGAATTACCTATCTTTCATTCATTTAGGATCCAGGGAGTACTTGTTTGATGACTTTCAATAAGTCGGCGCCGCCTACAGGCTTGACCAGCCAACCGGTGGCGCCCAATTTTTTCCCTTCATCGCGCTTGGACGACAAGCTCTCCGTGGTGAGGGTAAGAATCGGTGTAAACCGAAAGCCAGGCAGACTACGGATATTTTTGATCAGTTCTAATCCGTCCATGTTCGGCATATTAATGTCTGTAATGATCAAGTCGGGTTTTAGGCCGGCTTTGAGTTTGGCCAGTGCTTTGACGCCATCCGGTGCCGTTTCCACCTTGAAACCGGCAATTTCCAGATTGACCTTGACGCTCATGGACATGGTTGCAGAGTCATCGACAATCATGATTGTTTTCGCCACGTTGCTTCTCCAAAAATAAATTTATATGCTATAGGTTCGATCAAAAATATTGTCAAGACTTTGCTGGAAGTACGGACTTGATCCACGTTGCCAATACTTGATCTGTGGGCCACGCGCTGATGACAGGTTTTGCGACCATCAACACTTGCAGATTCGCCGGATGAAGATGGGTGCATGCTGACATATCCACACGCGCTGTGGACTTTTTGAGTAGCCATTCCAGCAAGGTTTCAGCATCTTCGACGCTGACAAAGTCTTGGAACAGTGCCTGGTTTTTTTTGTACTCGATGGCCATCAAAAAATCTCCTTGACGTTCAATACCATCAAAACTGACCCATCACCCATCAATGCCGATCCAGAGTATGCTGATAGTCCAGACAACACACCAGTCATAGGCTTGAGGATGATGTCTACCGTTTCGCGGAAATCATCAACGAGAAGCCCCACTGACTCTTTATTGTGCCGGATTACCAGCACAGCCAACTCGTCGTCTGCATTGGTGATTGGTGCTGCCGTCAATCCTAATAAAGTGTTGAGCGACTTCAAAGGTACGATTCTTCCCCTCAATACTGTCGCCAGATTATTTTTGATTGTATATATCGCACTGCGTGGCACGCGAACTGTTTCCACCACGGTATCCATGGGGATACCGAAAACTTGTCTATCGGATTCAATAATCATTACATTGGTCACAGCCATGGAAAGAGGAAGAGACAAGCGAAGGCGAGTGCCTTGGCCTTTTTCACTTTCCAGAATTACTGTGCCGTTCACTTTCTCGATGGCAGACTTTACAACATCCATTCCAACGCCTCGGCCGGACAAGTCTGAAACGACTGTTGCCGTCGAAAAACCCGATGCAAAAACAAGATTGATAGCATCTTGGTCGCTAAGACGATCCAACGCTTCTTCATCAATAATGCCTTTTTCATAAGCTTTGCGCTTGATGAT
This sequence comes from Candidatus Symbiobacter mobilis CR, assembly GCF_000477435.1. Lineage (NCBI taxonomy): Bacteria > Pseudomonadati > Pseudomonadota > Betaproteobacteria > Burkholderiales > Comamonadaceae > Candidatus Symbiobacter > Candidatus Symbiobacter mobilis. The sequence continues at coordinate 1,314,582 of NC_022576.1, read as the reverse complement.
CTGCGGATCGATCCCGTTGCCATCGTCTTGTATTTCAATGACCACATGATCCGAATCCTGACTTGCACGGATAGTCAACGTCCCAGCCGCAGGCTTGCCTGCGGCGCGTCGAACGTCCGGTTGCTCGAAGCCATGGTCGAGACTATTTCGGATAATATGTATAAGTGGATCACTCAGCGACTCAATAATGTTTTTGTCTGCCTCCGTTGTTTCGCCTTCCACAACAAGATTGACTTCTTTATTCAGTTTTCTGGAAATGTCGCGAACGAGGCGCGGAAAACGTTGAAATACAAATGACACGGGCATCATGCGGACTTGCATAATGGCGTCTTGCATCTCTTCGGCTATCCGGTTGATCACAGCATATTGAGCTTTGATTTCACGCGCCAGATCACGAACGCCAAATACAGTTTCGGCTCGACTTGCCAAGTACGGCAAAGCATTCTTTGAAACTACCATTTCACCAATCAAATTCATCAGGCGGTCAATTTTGATTTGATCTACCCGCAAACTTTTTGGATCACTCCATGCGTCTTCGGCGCGGCGACCGAATTTGGATTTGGTTCCCAATGCTGCTGTGGAGGTAGAAGCCGGAGCAGTACTATCCGAGAAAGCCAATGTTTCTATCGAATCCATAGCCGGAATAACCGGATCCGCTTTATTCTCAGTATTTGGCTCTTGGACAAGGCTGGATAGCTTGGAAACCCAATCACTGCTATCCAACCAAGTCAACAAAGGCGCAGAAGAAGCTTCATTGATGGCCGTGGCCACAGCCACTTCCAAGCTGGGCAGTACTTCCAACAAATGCAGCGTTCGCAGAAAACCTGCAATGGTTGTACCTACCGACTTGATTCGACCCAGTTGCCAATTTTCTTCTATGGGAAGAGATAGTATTTTTCGCTGTACCTCAACCAATTCCGCCATCGCAACGGCTTCTTCTGCAGTCAATAGACCTGCGGGCTGGGGACTATCGGCATGGGCATCGGCATGATTTTGTTGTGGAGCAGGGGGAATGTCATTCCACTGCGGAGGGTTCAAGGTATGAATCGATTGGATAATGGTCCGTAAAGCCTGGGTATTCGTCGGCTCGAATTCCATGACGAGCAGCAGCCATCGCAAGGCAGAAGAAAGCCACAAATCTGGCCCAGAAATTTCCAACAGGGTGCGAACTGCGCGTGCCAACCCTTCCATTTTTCCTTCGTCCAGAAGACGAAGCGCATCAAATACAAAATCGTCGTACACCGGCCCACCATTCGGATCACCTTGTGGTATCACCAGCAACAACGGTGTCACAGGCGTCAAGTGGATTTGATCTGCAACATAGCGGTAGTATTCATCCAATTCTTCACGCGAGGCAATGGTCAGCAGATGAAAATTTAGCAAGCATTGGTATGGATCCATCTCGGCCAGTTTGGGCCATTCCTTTTGTGCAGAAATACATCCCCATAGCGTACCAGGCGTATTGCGTGCTTGGTGAAAAGGATCGTCGCCATGAAAAAAACAATCTTCTGCAGGCGAGTAATCAATCCAATGCACATTGGCGCCTGCTTGCGCACTACGATAGGCTTGCATTCGTACCGCTTCGGGTATTTGATCGAGATGCAATAGTTTTTTGTGACTCTTCGCAGAACCGTTCCGTGTTGCAGGATTGTTGGGCGCTGTGGCAACGGGTGATTCTGGAGAAGTGACTTCTGCATTACAGAGCAATTCCCGCAATGATTCCGCCAAGCGAACCGAATCTGCTGCATGACCTGCACCAACACTTCCAGAAGACTCGATCTCATCGCACAGCATCCCGACGAAATCCATGGCATCCAGTAATCGATCAGCCAGATCTTTGGTATACGCCACCTGGCCCCGCCGAACCTGATCCATGAGGTCTTCGCCTGCATGGAGTACCCGCGTCATTTCCGGGTACTCGAATAATCCGCAGTTGCCCTTGAGGGTATGCACCAATCGGAATAATGACACCATCAAGGTGGAGTCTTCCGGCGCATTTTCCAGTTGCATCAGGCGTGCGCCAATGCCCTGCAAGCATTCTCGCGATTCTGAGAGAAATTGTTCAATCAGTGGATTCATGCCACCCCTTCAATCAGCAGCTTGACGTTGACCAGTAATTGATCTGGTTTGACAGGTTTGACCAAAAACGCATTGGCGCCCGAGGCAAAAGCAACTGTACGATCACGGGCTTCCGCTTCCGTTGAAATCATAATCGCTGGCGCCTGATCGATATCTTGTGAACGTAATTCACGCAAAAATCCGTAACCATCCAACTTCGGCATATTGATGTCGACTATGTACAATTGAAATGGATTCTGTAGTGCTTTCTCCAAAGCTTCAATGCCATTCATTGCTTCCTCGACAATGTAGCCTGCTGCCTCTAGAATGTTACGGTGATACATGCGTACCGTTGCCGCATCGTCGATGATCAAGATGCGTTTCATCGTGCCTCCAAAGGTTTTTGATATACGATAGCTTCGGGAAATTTCCGAACTTTGTAAAGAGAAGAAACACGACTCATGGATTCGGAATGTCCCAAACAAACAAAACCACCTGGTTTTATGGCATCATAAAATGTCTCTGCTGCTGCTTTGCGTGAAACATCATCAAAATATATTAACAGATTTCTGCAAAAGATGACGTCAAAATCCCGGTATGCTCTGGTATCGGCGCGATCAGATAAATTGACTCGGGTGAATTCCACAGCTTGGCGCAAACTTTCACAAATTTGATATTCGCTTGATTTTGCTGTGAAATACTTATTCAGAATTTTTGTTGGCAAATGTTGTACAGAACGCTGCGAATACACGCCTTCCCGTGCCATGCGAAGAATCTTGGTATCAATATCGGATGAGATGATCTCGATATCCCATATATCGATCTCGTTCCAATATTCAAGAAGATATATCGCAATCGAATAGGATTCCTCGCCTGAAGAAGATGGAATGACCCAGACACGTATCGGCTTCCTATCTCTTTTACTCTTTGTCAATTCTGGAAGAATCGATTTGACTAAACATTGAAACTGGTATTCCTCGCGAAAGAAATAGGTTTCATTGACTGTCATCAGGTTGGTCAGATGCTGAAGTTCTTCACCGGATGCCTCAAACCGCAGCATTGTGAAATAATTTCGGAAGCTCCCACTATTGGTGGCTTCTATGCGTTCTTCCAATCGTTTATCGACGAAATAACGTTTTGTCTGCTCGAACTGGATTCCAGTTTTGCGATAAAAATATTCGCGAAACTTTTCAAAATCTTGTTCGTTGATGATAGATTCGCTCATCTGGTGTTTTGCTTCGGGGAATGGAAGTTATTCGCCATTGATTCGTTGAAGCGCAAGCTTTGTAGCGAATTGAATATAGGGAACATCGGAAAAACGCTTTTGCAACCGCTGGAGTGGCTCACGCGATGCTGCTGTACCTACTTCGCCTAGCAGGTCCACCGCAGTAGCGCATACATTCAATTGCTGATCATTTTCGATTACTGTGATCAGCCACATTTCGACATCAGGATGACGTAAAGATTCGAGAATATTTACCGCAAAAATACGTACATCGGGATCAGAATCGTTCAGCAAGCCACGCATGATCAACGCAACCTCGTCTGGCAATTGCTTCATGGCTTCGATAGCCTCATTGCGCACCAAAGCACTGTCGCTACGCAAACATTCCACCAATCCCGCGACTGCAACGTCGTCCCCCAAGGTAGTCAGGGTCGTAAGAATCACTTCTCGAACAGAAATATCTTTCTCATGCTCCAAGTGACGTATCAATGCTGCTGAAGCATCTGGGCAATCCATCAGATCTCGCGCCGCCCAGCGCCGGGCACCAGGATTGGGATTTTCCAGTTCTGCTACCAGGTGTTTGCAATCACGTGGTTGTTGCCGTTCTTCGTCCAATACAGGCTGCGTCGATTGGTTTTTTACAAAAGCCATGGAATTTGCTACCTTCCTGCCCAGACATTGATTTGGGCTGCAATTTTGTCGCTGTCCAGCACTACGCTGGCGCCACCCCGCTCTATCAGTTCGGCTGGCATACCAAAAACGACTGCTGATTCTCTGGATTCGGCAATGGTTCGACCGCCGCGTTTTTTGATTTCAGCAAAAGCATCCGCACCGTCGTATCCCATGCCTGTCAGCATTACCCCTACAACCCGTGAGGGATCGCAATGTTCCAACACAGAACGCCCCAGCAATTCCACAGAGGGATGCCATAGATATTCTTTGTTTTCAGGTTTGGGAACTACGGTGAGCTTTCCGCCGCGTTGCACCACCAGCATATCTGCACCGCCTTTGCCAATGTAGATGATTCCGGCTTCTATCGGCATCGGGTGGTCGGCTTCTTGCACCGTCAGTTCGCACATGGCGTTGAGGCGTTCCGCAAACGGGCGTGTGAATGAGCTTGGCATGTGTTGGGCTACTAGCACTGGCCACGGAAAGTTGGCAGGAAATAGAGGCAAGATGTCTTCCAACGTGCGTGGCCCACCAGTGGAAACGCCAATGATCACCAGTCCCTCACCCGCTACCCCGCGCCTAACGGCCATCGGACGTGGAACGGGCTTTTCCCGCTCATCGCGCAGACGCTGCGCCAGCCCCCTGGCGCTGGAAACTTTTTTCTCCTTGATCTTGGCGAGCGCTGCTGCCCGTACTTTGTTGACCAGTTCTTCCTTGATTCCACCAAGGGACAAGGAAATGGTTCCACCAGGTTTGGCGATGTAATCAACCGCACCGAGATTCAATGCCTCAAAGGTTGCCAGCGCTCCTTTTTCTGTCAAGGAAGAAAGCATGACTACTGGTACTGGACGTTCTGCCATGATCAGTGACAGTGCCGTAATGCCGTCCATTTCCGGCATATTGATGTCCAGCGTGACGACGTCAGGCATGAAGCTGCGGTTTTCTTCCACTGCTTCACGTCCATTTCTTGCTTGATGAATTTGAAAGCCCCCTGCTTCTTCAAACAAGCTGACCAACTGACGTCGCATTAGCGCAGAGTCATCGACGATGAGGAGTTTTGTCATAATTTAGATATATATAGATGTACGTGGCTATTGCGTTTTATTTACAAAAATGCCATTGCACAAATATATAAATTATAAACAGTTGAGAGCAAAGCCTATCTGCTATACCGCAATAGATGGACTGTTGTACAACGCTTGATGGAATGCCCAAACCGGAATCCGACTTCGCGCTACAGCCCTGCAGGGCATTTTGGAGGGACGAAGGTATGCACTGGTGCAGTCTTGCAGCCTGGATCCGTTCCTAACATGCTTACGCACGGGCCATGGCGCTTGCTGCAATACTCTGTAGTAATGCACATGCCATGGCCCGCTCGCGCAGCACGAAGCCGGCATTGCGTCACGTTGCTATTTCTGCAAGATCTGCAAGCTCTCGGCTTTCGATCAAATGCGCTGGGGCAATCAATTGCACCATGCGGTTTTGTTTTTCCAAATTTGCCATCCGTGCCAGCAGCTTGCTTTGTGTACTTGAAAGACGTGGCGCTGCTTCAATGGCTGACTTGTGAATTTTCAGAACTTCAGCAACCGAATCGACAATGAAACCGGTGCGCAAGCCTTCGATCAGAAACACCATGACGCGTTGTCGGTCACAACGCTCTACATTCGGCAATCCCAAACGCCTTCGCAGGTCGATGACAGGCAGCACAGCACCGCGCAGATTGATGACTCCTTCGACGAAAGAAGGGGCCTTGGGTATATGCGTGAGCACTTCCGGTACGCGGACAATTTCTTGCACGCTCTCTATGGGAACGCCAAACTCTTCCTTGTCGAGACGGAATACCACGACTTGTTCATCGTCGTCATTCGACTTTTCGTCATCATCAATACTCTGATTGGTTTTGTCCTCGTCTAAGCTATCCACAGTATGCAGTGCCTCCTTGATGGCGGAATGGCGGAACAGATTGCTTGCGGAAATGATCGATACAAGGCGTTTACCGTTATTGAGGCGACAAATGCCAGAAATATCTTTCAAATCGCCGTCTCGCGCCAAGAGTCCAGGCATAGCATCGACATCGCTTTTTGCTACGCGCAGCACTTCATTGACACAGTCCATGACAATGCCCACGGAAGAGGTTCCCAAGGACACCACCACGATGCGGCTGTGTTCGTCGGCATCTTGCGCAGGCAGCGCAAACATACGCCGCAGATTGACCAGGGGCAATAAGCGGTTACGCAGCGTCATCACACCGAGGACGTGAGACTCCGAACGCGGAATATGCACTATGTTCTCGGGTACCTGGACGATTTCTTGCACATCATCGATGGTGATTGCGTATTCTTGGCCAGCCACTTCAAAGCTCACCAATTGCAGCTCGTCACTCAAGGTATCGTCGCTACTTCCTTGGTTATCAGTGTTGGCAGACAATCCACCTGTCATGACACTGGTCTTGCTTATCGCTGCAATTTCGGAAAATTCTTGTGCAATCAGCTTTGCGAAATCCAAGATCATGATCATCGCGTGCCCGCCCACGTCTTTGATGATCCCTGAAAGCAGTTCCGTGTTGACTGTGCCGTGAATGGTTCCAACGCCTTCGATTTTGCTGGACTCTACGCCAACGACGCTCGCCACTTTGTCTACCACAAAGCCCAATGGCTGGCCAATGTCGATGACCAAAGCACGGGTGGCGTCGTCGTGTGTGCGCTCATCAAAACCGAAGATGCGACGCAAACTGATGATTGGCAAGACCTTGCCGCGCAGATTCGATAGGCCGTCCAGCGTGTGAGGAGACATGGGTACACGCACCACGTCGGGAACCCGAATGATTTCCTGTACCGGCGCCATATCGACCGCGAACACCTCATCACCAGCAATGAATGTCACAAATTGCCGTATATCGGCCATTTGATTATTCATGTTGTCTTCGTCATCACCAGCGTCGACCGACGCGACTTGCGACGGGTCGTCTGGCAATTCCCTAGTTTCCATAGTCATGGTTCTGCCCCTGGATTAATTGCTTTGCAGCTCATCGGCCAGGGATGCGATTTCTTCAATAGCAGCAGCCAATTCTTCTGCACCTTGCGCCTGCTGTTTGGCAGCGGACGCGGACTCCGTAGCGGCCTTGTCGGCTTCTTGCGCTGCGGCGGCAATTTGTTCTACCCCCTTTTTGACTTGCGCAGTGGCTGCGGCAATTTCATTAGCTGCAGACAAAATTTCTTGCGTACTGCTTTCGACGTCATTAATGTCGGTATCGATGGTGATAAGATTCGTTGTAGTGAGTTTGGCTTTTTCCACTTCCCCCTGTGCCGTCACGACAATTTCTTCCAAGTCTCGGCCTACTACACTAATTTGATCTTGCACGGCTTTCACCATATCCTTGATTCGGTCGGCGTTTTCTGCTGAATCATGAGCAAGATTTCGAATATCTGTAGCGACAACCACAAATCCCTTGCCGAATTCTCCAGCCCGCGCTGCTTCAATCGATCCATTCACTGCAAGCATATTGGTTTGAATTGATACCGTGGTAATCGCATCGACAATTTTGTCGATGCGCCGGGAAACCAACGCAAGATCTTTAATTTGTTTGATACTCTCTTTGGAAGATTCTGCAGAGGCGAAGATTCCAGCGATGAGTGCATTGACTGCGGCTTTGTTGACAGTAAGAAGTTTTTTGATGGATTCCACTTTCTCGGAATTGACTGAGGCGCGTTTTAGGGCAAGTTCCAGGCCCTTTTCGATTTGCGTGATTGCTGCTGAAGCTTCCGCAGTGCCGGCGGATTGCACTTCGGCGCCTTTGCGAATTTGATCGATGGCTTCCATGATCTGCGCGCCGGACCTGTTGATTTCTGCCACTGCGGAAGATAGTTGTTCCGCTGCAGAAGCGACTTCTTCGGCACTCTTGGCCACATCGGTGGAGGTTTTCAAATCCTCTGCCAATTCGGACAAACTTTGTGCGGCTTGTTCGCACTCGGCCAGAGCCTGCGCTTGTTCCGCAACGGTTTTGGAAGATTGCTCGGAAGCGGCGGATTGTTCTTCTGCCGCAGCAGCAATGTCTTCCGAACCTTTTAGGGCTTGCTGCGCGGCAATTTTTGATTGTTGCGCGCCTACCGCAATCTCGCGCACCCCTTTGACAATTTCCGTGACATCGATGCGCATTTGTTCCAATTGTGTGGTGATGTTTTTTCCGTTTTCCACTTCTCCTTCGACAGACTTGGCGGAAGCACTAATGCCTTCTGCAATGATTTTGACTTCTTGCTGAATTTGCCCGACCAGGTCTTGAATTTGTTTGGCGCTCTTTTCCGAAGTCTCTGCCAGCGTTCTGACTTCATCGGCTACGACTGCAAAGCCTTTACCGTGTTTGCCTGCACGTGCAGCCTCAATGGCTGCATTTAGAGCTAACAAATTGGTTTGGTCTGCAATGCGTGCGACAGCTTTGACGATATCACCGATGTTGGCTGCCTGCTTTTCCAGTTCTGCAACCATGGCCACAGATGCGTTTTGGCGTTGTGCGGCAACTCCAACGTTGCTGACCATGCCGGTGACATCAGCGCTGGTTTTGATAATCAGGGATTGAACGGCTTCTCCCTTCGCTTGGCCTATGTCCCCATTTTGCTGTTGACGGACGATCGAATCCACCACCTGTTTGAATGCTGCCAGAGATTCCTGGGCTGCACCGGATGCTTCTGCTGCCCCGGTAGCAATTTGGTCCGATGCGCGTTTTAGTTCTTCTGCGGCAGATGCTGCTTCATTGATGCCGGAAGACAATTGGCCGGTTGCTGCTGCAATCCGTTCCGCCGCTTGTTGTTGTTTGGCGAGGGTTCGAGCGCGTTTGCGCTGTTCTTCGGCTTCTCTCGCAGCCATGGCGGACGATTTCCCCTCCGTAGGCGTTGCGGTGGTGGACTTGGATGCAGGTTTCTTCAACAGGGCCATTTTTGTCTCCTTGACAAGTAAAAACTATAATTAACTATGAAAAAAACAACGTGAAAATTTTCTGCACGATGAAAATGATTATATTTATATCATTTCATATCGCATATATATTGCATGTGTATCGTATGCAAATCCTGTAGATATTGCACGCTGTCTTACTCAAAAAGATTGGAATGGAGAATGGAATCGAGGCTAGGGAGGTAAGGTGTTCCTTATAGACTGGGGGAAAGAGGATGCCAGCCTTTGCCAGTGCGGCATCAACGGGGATGATTTGTCCACTTACATCGTAGTGCGCGGTCGATCAATTCATGGATGCACTGTACTCCTGCTACGCATCGTACCCTACGACGCATGATAAGACTTCGGCGCGTAGCAATCGGAAATGGAACTTTTACACGATTGCAACTTATTGATTTTCTTGATTTTTGTCTGCAAAATTTGGGTACTGCACCAAAGTTTGGTGCTGGCGCCATGATTTCGCTACGCCTTCAGTGCATATTCCTAGCGTTGTGCCCTCTCAGAGCGCATTCTTGCTGGTTAATGTGAAAGTTGCGTAGCGGCTTCTCGAAGCGCTCTTCGTCCAGCGGGAGAGGGGCTGGGTGGGGAGGGAAACTGCTATGACTTTCCTGATTCTGGGCGTCTGCGCAAAGTCATGGCAGTTATTGCAATGCATACAGTGGGAGGTATATCGGTAATGGCGCCCTTTTCCGATATCGTTGTTGGACAACGGATTGACTATCCATGACTGGGCGCTTCTTCCCATCGCATTCGTTCGACATAGCGGGCGATCAGGTCGATTTCCAGGTTCACCGTGCTACCGGGCTGTAACCGGTCCAGCGCGGTGGCGTGCAGCGTGTGGGGGATCAGGTGAACGTGGAAGGCGCAACCTTCGGGTTGATCGGCTACGCCGTTGATCGTCAGACTGACCCCGTGGATGCATACGGAACCCTTCACTGCGAGGAACTTGCCCAAATGCGGCGGGGCCAAGACGTGTAGCGCTCTGCCTTCGCCCACAGGTTCACAGCGCAGCACGCGCCCGACGGCATCGACATGCCCGCTGACGAGATGCCCGCCCAGCCTGTCTTGCAGACGCAGCGCTTTTTCCAGGTGGACGGGTGTGCCCACGTTGTCGAAGCCCGTTGTTTTGTCCAGGGACTCCGCAGACACATCGACGGTGAAACGGCTGGCTGTGGCGTCGGCTTTGCAGACTGTCATGCATGCGCCATTCAGCGCGATGCTGTCGCCGGGGACTACGTCTTCCAGGTAGCCTGGCGGGCAAGACAAGACCAGTCGCAGCCCTTGCGCTTCGGGATGGTCAGGGGGAGCAGCGTGGACGATATGGCCGATGGCGGTGATGATTCCAGTAAACATGGTGGGATGCTTGGTGAGTAGGCAATGCCTGGCTTGGGGGAGGGAATTCCGGGGGTGCCGGATGGGGCAGGTGCTGGCGTTGATTCCAAAAAATCCCTTGGCTTTTTTGGGGGTGCCATGGTTTCCATGCGAAAGTGCAAGGTACCCATTGCCATGTAGGCGCGACGGAAGCCGTGTTCAGCGCCGAGTACGAGGCCGCCTGAGCCTGGTACAGGTCAGCTTGGCGGGGCATCTTCAGTAGGCAGTCGACTGGCGAGCACCTTGTCCACACGCCGACCGTCAAGGTCCACGACCTCAAATTGCCAGGCCCCACAACGCACGGTTTCGCCGGTGGCGAGCAGGTGCCCGCTGGTGGCCATCAGAAAGCCGGCCAGGGTGTGGTACCGATGGCGTTGCTCCAGCGGGAGTTCGTCGATCCCCAGGCGGGATTTGAGTTCGGCCACGGGCATCACGCCGTCGAGCAGCCAACTGCCGTCCTCGCGTTCCACGGCCCAGGCATCCGCGCAGGAAGCGGGTTGTAGCTCGCCGGTGATCGCTTCGAGCAGGTCATGCGGGGTCAGCAGCCCTTGCACCACGCCGTATTCATCGACCACGAGCACCATGCGCCCCGCTTCCAGGCGCAGTTGTTCCAGCAATTCCATGCCGCTGAGGGTTTCCGGGACGAAGGCCACTTCCGAAGCGTATTTCGCCAGCGTTCCCGGCGCTTCGGCGCCCAGTTCCAGCAGCCGTGCGACGCTGATCTTGCCGAGCACCTCGTCCAGAGAACCACGGCATACGGGGTACCACGAATGGGTGCTGCCCCCTGCATCGTCGCGCAACCGGGCCAGGGCTGCTTCCACGGTGGCATCTGCGTCGAGCCAATCGACTTCGGAGCGTGGCACCATCATCGAAGTCAGTGGACGGTCATCAAGCGCGAGCACGTTGTGCATCATCTGGTGTTCCTGCGCTTCGATCACGCCGGCATCCAAGCCCTCTTCCAGGCTAGCGGAAATTTCCGCCTCAGTCATGCTGTGGGTGGCTTGGGTGTCGATACGCAGCAGCCGCAGCATCGCGGCGGTGGACTGCGCAAGCAGGCTGACGAAAGGCCGTGCGATGCGCGCCAGCCATTGCATGGGCTGCGACATCCAGCGGGAGACGGTCTCTGGATAGAGCTGGCCGATGCGTTTGGGAACGAGTTCCCCGCAAACGATCGTCAAAAACGTAACGATCGTGACGACCAGCCCCGTGGCAACAACATGCGCGATGGCATCCGGCGTGCCCAGGCTGCACATCCACGCTGCGAATTGGGGGCTGAAAGCGGCCTCGCCAATGATGCCGTTGAGCACGCCGATCGAGGTGATGCCGATCTGGATCGTCGATAGGAACTGGTCGGGCTGGTCGAGCAGCTCCAGCGCAGCGCGTGCGCCGCGATCCCCTTCTGCGGCCAGGGCGCTCAGCCGCGCCCTGCGGCAGGCTGCCAGCGCAAGCTCGGTCATCGCAAAGAGACCGTTGAGGACGATGAGCAAAAGGATCAGGAGCACTTCCATGGTACGGCTACGATGCTCGAAAACGGGCTATGGGTTTACGGAAAAGTCGCGAAGCGGCTTCTTGAAGCTCCCCTCGCCCAGCGGGAGAGGGGTTGGGGGTGAGGGAAACGGGACAGCAGCGATGGCAAGGTATTTGGTGGGCGACATCCAGGGCTGCGATGCGGCGCTGACGGCATTGTTGGAGCGGTTGGATTTCGACCCAAGCCGGGACACGCTGTACCCGCTGGGCGATCTGGTGAACCGGGGGCCGGATTCCGCAGGGGTGTTGCGCAAGCTGATGGGCTATGGCCATGCCGTGCAGTGCGTACTGGGCAACCACGATCTGCATCTGCTCGTCGTGGCATGTGGGGCACGCAAGCCTGCCCGCAGCGATACGCTGGATTCCATACTTGCTGCGCCGGATCGGGATGCTTTGCTGGCGTGGCTGCGCGCACAGCCCCTGGCGCGCACGGTGGCGTGGGGAACGGGAACCGCCTTGCTGGTTCATGCCGGGGTGTTGCCGCAATGGACGGTGGAACAAACCCTGGAGTTGGCCGACGAAGTCCACGCCGTGTTGCGCGGGCCGGGTGGAGGCATGGGGGATAGGGGCGAAGGTGATGCGTTGCACGGCTTTTTGCACGGCTTGTACGGCAATCAGCCTGACCATTGGGACGATGCGTTGCAAGGCATGGATCGTCTGCGAACGATCGTCAATGGCTTGACGCGACTGCGCTTTTGTACTCCGCAGGGGCGGATGGATTTTTCGTCTGCGGAGTCTGCAAACCGTGCCCCGCCAGGGTGTTTGCCGTGGTTCGATGCACCTGGGCGCAAGACGCAGGGCACGCGCATTGCCTTTGGCCACTGGTCTACTTTGGGGTGGCTGGGGCGCGACGACACCATCGCGCTCGACACAGGATGTGTATGGGGTGGGAGTTTGACCGCGCTATGCATCGAAGGCGGGGCGCTGGTGCGGGAAGGAGAACGGGTGCAGGTGGAATGCGCGGCTGCAGCCCGCTAACGGCCCGGTTCGGCAAAAGGTTGATGGCGCCTGCTGCGCAGAACCCTTGGTTGCAGGGTATTGCTGTGGGAGCAACGGAGGACTACACGTTGTCGAGCGAGGTGGGGTGGAGCAAGGCGGCGACCTTGCGTCGGGGCTTGATGTTGCCGGATAGCCCACGCCCTGTGCGCAATGGCGCGGCGCGTTCCCAGGCAGGTGCGGGGGCGTCTGTGGCAGGGGGTTCGTAGGGCGCGGCGAAGATGGGGTCGGCAGGCGGGCGTGGCGCACGATGCGGGCTGCTGCGTGGACGGGCCGGGGCATCGGCAGGGTCTTCGCGGTACAGGCGCTTGCCGTCGTTGAAGTGGCCTTGCTTGCGGATGTCGGGTAGGTCTTCCTCGAACTCGAAAGGTTCGATGTCGATCCGCGTTTTGATGAGCTGGGCAATCTCGTCAACCTGGCGAGTCGAGTCCTTGGTCACGAGGGTAACGGCCAGCCCTGCCAGCCCTGCACGCCCTGTGCGGCCAATGCGGTGGACGTAGTCTTCGGCATTGAAGGGGACATCGAAATTGAAGACTGCGGGCACATCCTTGATGTCCAGCCCGCGTGCGGCCACGTCAGTGCAGACGAGCAGGTCGAAGCGCCCGGCCTTGAAGGCGTCCAATGCCTCCAAGCGGTCTTCCTGGCTTTTGTCCCCGTGCAGAGCAGTGGCTTGCAGCCCTTCCCGAACGAGGGAGCGGGCCAGTTGCGCGCAGCCCAGCTTGCTGTTGACGAAGACGAAAGCCTGCTTCAACCCGCGCTGGCGCAACACTTGCCGCAGTGCGCGGCGCTTGTCGTCGTCCGACACGCGGTAGAAGTGCTGTTCGACGGTCGATGCAGCAGCGTTGGAGCGCGAGACCTCTACCGTGATGGGGTTCTGCAGGTAGCTGGCCGCGAGCCGCTTGATCTCCGGCGAAAAGGTAGCCGAAAAGAGCAGGGTCGTCCGCTGCGCGGGCAGGTACGACAGGATGCGCTGCAAGTCGGGCAGAAAACCGATGTCGAGCATGCGGTCGGCTTCGTCGAGCACGACGTACTCCACCTGATGGAGCGCGCAGTGTTTTGCTTCGATGTGGTCGAGCAGACGCCCCGGCGTGGCCACGAGTACTTCGACTCCGCGCTTGAGCTCAACAGCCTGGGGTTTGATATCGACACCGCCAAAAACGACGGTGCTGCGCAACTGGGTGTATTGGCCGAATAGCCGCACCTGTTGCGCCACCTGATCGGCCAGCTCCCGCGTGGGGAGCAGTACCAGGGCGCGGACAGGGTGTCGCGCTGGCGACATTGAGGCATTTTGGTGCGCCAACAGCCGCTGGAGCAGGGGGAGGGCGAACGCCGCAGTCTTGCCTGTGCCTGTTTGCGCCGCGCCCATCACATCCCGTCCGCGCAGCACATGGGGAATGGCCTGCGCCTGGATCGGCGTCATCGCGGTGTAGCCCATCTCTGCAATGGCGCGGGAGAGGGGTTCTGCCAGCCCCAATCCAGAAAAATCCTGGGGCAATTCGGAATCGGAGGGGAGGGTGACAGGGGCAGGGAGAGGATCGTTCATGCAGTCGTTGCCATCGTGGAGGAGATTCAAGTCTTGGGCAGAGTCACGCCGCACTGGCCCTGGTATTTGCCTTTGCGGTCCCGGTACGAGGTTTCGCACACCTCGTCGCTTTCAAAGAACAGCACTTGCGCGCACCCTTCCCCCGAGTAAATTTTGGCGGGCAGGGGGGTAGTGTTGCTGAACTCCAGGGTGACGTAGCCCTCCCATTCGGGTTCGAAAGGGGTGACGTTGACGATGATCCCGCAGCGGGCGTAGGTACTTTTGCCCAGGCAGATCGTGAGGATGTTGCGGGGGATGCGGAAGTATTCGACGGTACGCGCCAGCGCAAAGCTATTGGGCGGGATGATGCACTCGCTGCCGTGGAAGTCGACGAAGCTGTTTTCATCGAAATTCTTGGGGTCTACGACAGTGCTGTGCAGGTTGGTGAAGACTTTGAACTCCGTGGCGCAGCGGATGTCGTAACCGTAGCTGCTTGTGCCATAACTGACGATGTGCTCGCCCGATGCGTCGGTGCGAACCTGCGCAGGCTCGAAAGGCTCGATCATCCCGTGTTCTTGCGCCATGCGGCGAATCCATCGGTCACATTTGATGCTCATAGTTGATGCTCATAGTGGGGTGTTCACGAGGGATTCATCGTCGTCATGTCCTGCTATAGGGATGTGCATTGGATGGTAGCCCAGCCCATCCGCAGTGTAGACCCACCCCTCGAACCGCGCTGCAATTACTGCGCGGGGGCTGCCTTGCTGTGCTCGGCAATCAACCTGCGCGCCCCTTCCAACAAGCGGCGCCCGTCGTAGCCTTTGGCGCCGACTTCGCGCACCCAGGCATCGCACACCGGCTGCGCGGCTTGTTTCCAGCGCTGCAATTCCGCTGCGCCAATCACGTTGTGGGCGTTGTGGGCGGTCAGCCGGTACCCGGCAGCGTCTGCGGTGAAAAAGGTTTTGCCAAAGGCCCCGGAAGTCGCCTGGCCACTGTGCGCGTCGATCACCTTTTGCAAATCTGGGGGCAGGCGTGCGTAGGTCGCGGGGTTCATCGCCAGGATAAAGGTCGCGGTGTAGAGCGCGGGTTCTGCGGGGTCGGTATCGGCATGGAAGCGCGCCAAGTCTTGTAGCTTGATTGAGGGAACTACGTCATAGGGCGCCAGCGCCCCGTCGAGGACGGATTTGGATAACGCCTCGCTGACAGCAGTCACCGGCATGGCAACGGGGGTAGCCCCTAGCGCGGCCAGCAGACGGTTGGTCTGCCGGGTAGGGGCGCGAACCTTTTTGCCGCGAAGGTCGGCCATCGTGTGGATCGGCGCCTGGGTCGTGTGGATCGATCCCCTGCCATGCACATGCAAGGCCAGCGCACGCACCCCTTGAAATTCGGCGGGCGCGTACTGCTGCACATAGTCCCACAGCGCCTTGCTTGTCGCTACCGGGTCGCGCATCATGAACGGCAATTCAAAGGCTTCAACCAGCGGAAAACGCCCCGCTGTGTAGCCAGGCAGCGTCCATGCCACGTCGACGATACCGTCTTGGACTTGGTCGAACAACTGCGCGGGCGTTCCCCCCAATTGCATCGAAGGGTAGATCTGGCAGCGCAACCGGCCGCCGGAGTCTTTCTCGATGGCATCGCACCACGGTTGCAGGATCAACGTCTGTGTGGCCGATGTGGCGGGCAGGAAGTGATGCACCCTCAGCACGATGGCGGGGGCGATAACAGGCACGCGAGAGGGCGCGGCTGGAGCTGCATTGGGAGCAGCGAGCGTGGTGGCAGCGTAGGCGAAGGCGAGGAGAGCCGCGCAGCGCAGGGCGATGTGGGAAAAAGGGAGCATGGGGAGGGGAGCGGACAGGCAGGGATAGACAGGGTAAGGTAGGCAAAGCTACCAGAGCGTGGGAGGGCAAATTCACAAATTGTCACAAATCACTCTCCCTCTGGCCATCAAGCTCTCCCCAATCGAACCGATAGCAGTAAGATCGTCGTAATCTTGGCCGCCTTTTGGGCTGGCTGTCTTTTTTTTTCCCCTCACCTGGAGAGTTTCCATGGGTGCTTTTGACGGTTTGACTGCTACACAAATAGCGGCTCTTGATAGTAATTTTGTGACTACCGCGCAACTGGCGGACTTCCAGACACTGACTGCTGAGCAGGTGGTTGGATTTAATACAGATGGCACCCATTTTCACTTTGCGTCAGATGTCAACAGCACCAGTGCCGGGCTAACAACCAACCAGTTTTCATGGATTCCCGCCAGCATCATTAGTGCGCTGACGTCCTCTCAGCTCGGCGCGCTGACCACGTCAAAAGTCGAAGCACTAACCACCGCCCAGGTGATGGCGCTGGAGGCAGCCCAGATCCCGCACCTCGCTAACGACATCAACGCGATGGAGACCCGGGACTTTGCTCTGTTGAGCGACGAGCAATTCGCGGCGATCACCACGACCCAGATGCAGAGCCTGACCGCTGGGCAGATTACTGCGTTGACCACTGCGCAGATTGAATATTTAAGCGCTGCCAAAATTGGCGTGATGACGACAGCGCAGGTGGCGGCCATTGAGACGCAGGACTTGCGTCGGTTAAGTAACGATCAACTGGCTGCGCTGACTACCACGCATTTCAGCCAAGCTATCAGCGCAAACCAGATTGCCGCGCTGACCATGGATCAAGTCGCCGCGCTGACCACCACGCAGATCAACGGGGGCTTGACTACCACCCAATTGCAGGCGCTCAGCACGCTACAAGTGCAGGGGTTGAGTGCAAGCCAGTTGCAAGCGATCACGACGACCACCTTGCGCACGATGGAAACGCGTGACTTGGCTGTCTTGTCTGCGGAACAGATTGGCTCCCTCACCACTACGCAGTTCAGCGCGGGGCTGACGGAAGGGCAGATTACGTCGTTGACAGTCTCCCAATTCCAGGATGGAGTGTCCGCCGCCCAGGTGGGGGCAATGACGACGGCGCAAATGGCGGCGTTGGAAACGCGGGATCTAGCAGTCTTTAGCCAGGCCCAAATCGCTGTGCTGACGACCACGCAAATCAGTGAAGGGTTTAGCACCAGCCATATCGCTACCCTCAAGGAAGAACAATTTGCCGCGCTGACCACCTCGCAAATCGCGTATGGGTTTACGACCACGCAATTGCAAGCGTTGACGACGGCGCAGATTCCGTACCTGACTGCAGACCATGTGGAAGGCTTGACGACCACCCAGTTGGCGTCGATGGAGACACGCGACATCGCGGTGATGACCCAGGCGCAAATCGCAGCCCTGACGACCACGCAAATCAAAGAAGGGTTAACGCCTTCGCAGTTCCAGGGACTGACCACCGAGCAAGTACCCTGGCTTCTCTCTGCTACGCAGATTCAAGCGTTGACGACATCGCAACTGGCCGTGATGGATACGGCCGATATTGCCGCCTTGACGGGAACCCAGCTTGCGGCCCTGACGACGACCCAGCTTCAACAAGGCCTCAAGAGCCTATCGATCGCCGCGCTGACGGTCGACCAGTTGCCGTCCTTGACGACCTCGCAAATCAACGAAGGGCTGACGACGGATCACATCATCGCGCTGACGACAGTGCAAACCCCTGCGTTGATAGCCAACCAGATTGGGGCGTTGACGACTTCGCAAGTGGCGGTGATCGAGACGCAAGACATTGCGGTGCTCACGGGTTCCCAAATTGCCGCGTTCTCGACAACGCAAATCGAGCAGGGGATCAATTCGCTGCAGATCGTTGCGTTGAGCACCGAGCAAATCCAGGCGCTGACATCAGTTCAGATTCCCGTGCTGTCGACCAAAAACATCTCGCTGATCGAAACCCGAGACTTCGCTGCGCTCAGCCCTGCGCAGGTGGCAGTGTTGACCACGACGCAGTTGTCGGCTGGGGTCACCACTGCCCAAATTGCCGCGATGAATGCGGACCAGGTGGCTGCGCTGACCACGTCGCAGATTCATGACGGGTTCAAGGTCGCGGCGATTGAGGCGCTCAACAGCGTGCAGATTTCTGTACTGAACTCTGCGCAATTGCAGGCACTGACTTCGACCCAATTGGCAGCCATCGAAACGCGAGACATTCCCTACCTCAGCGTAGAGCAGCTCCGTACGCTGACGACGACGCAAATTGAAGAAGGATTCACTATTGCGCAAGTCGCTGCGCTGACGACCGATCAAATCCAGGGCGTCAGTCTTGGTCAGCTCGCCGTCTTCTCCTCAAAGCAAATTGGGGCGATTGAGACGCAAGATATCGCTGCGATGACCATTACCCAGATCGCTGCGCTGTCTACCACGCAGATTTCGGTGGGGTTGTCGACGGCGCAAGTGGCGGCGCTGACGGGCGAACAGATTCCGATTCTGACGACGGCGCAGTTGAAGGAAGGCTTTAGCACCAAGCACATCATTGCATTGAGTACCAGCCAGGTTCGTGCGCTGACTGCCAATCAAATCGAGAACGGCCTGACTACCGCCCAGCTTGCTAAGCTGGAAACCTTGGATATGGCGGCCCTGTATCCAGAGCAAGTTGCCGCGTTATCGACGACGCAATGGAATGAAGGCCTGCGTCAGGAGCACGCTGCCGCGTTGACGACGGAGCAAGTGGCTGCGTTGACAACCGACCAAATCAGTAAGGGGTTCACGACTGCGCATGTGCGCGCTTTGAATACCTTACAGATCAGTAGTTTGACACCTGATCAGGTGCAAAAAGGCCTGACGACGACGCAACTGGCTGTGCTCCAGTCGCACGCTCTTGGTGCGCTTACGCCAGATCACATCGCCGTGTTGACCACGACGCAATTGCACGATGGGATTCAGACTAATCAGATTCCTTGGTTGACTACAGCGCAGGTGCAGAGCTTGTCGCTCACCCAAGTCGCTGTGCTCAGTACCACGCAGCTTGCCAAGCTCGAAACGGTAGACATGGCGGCTCTGCTTCCGGATCAAGTGGCAGCGCTGACGACGACGCAGTGGAATGAAGGGCTGGATAAAGAACATGCCGCTGCGTTGACGACAGCGCAGGTGGCTGCACTCCGTACAGATCAGCTCCAAAGCGGTTTCACGACGGCCCACGTGCGCGCCCTGAATACCACGCAGCTACGTAGCTTGACACCCGATCAGGTGCAACAAGGCTTGACGACGACGCAAATTGCCGTACTCCAGTCGCATGCCATTCCGGCGCTTACTACGGAACAAATTGCTGCACTGACCACGGCGCAAGTGCATGATGGGTTCCAGACCAACCAGATTCCGTGGTTGACCACTGCACAGGTGCGTAGCCTGACCGTTGACCAAGTTGGAGCGCTCAGCACGAATCAGCTTGCCAAGATGGAGACGGTGGACGTTGTAGCGCTGTCCGTCGATCAAATCTCCGGGTTGAGCACGACGCAGTTGCAGTCCGGCTTGCGTACGCACCATATTGCCTCGCTTAAGACGGAGCAAATTGCTGCGCTCAACACCGATCAAGTGCGCAATGGGCTGAACACTGCCCAGATTGGTGCCTTGAATTCGGCGCAGTTGCGTGCATTCAGCGTCGATCAATTGGCAGCGCTGGGTACCTCGCAAGTGGGGGCGATCCAAACGCATGACTTTGCTGTCCTGACTACGGATCAGGTTGCGGCATTCACGACATCACAAATTGCGCAAGGAATTTTGACCAGTCAGGTACGTGCTTTGACAACCGCGCAGTTGCGTGCGCTGGATGCCGACCAACTGGCCGCGCTCACCACTACCCAGCTTCAGGGTGGGTTAGGAACCCACCACGTGGTTGCCTTGACTACCGATCAGATTCCCAACCTCACCACGACCCAGATTGCACAAGGTTTGCAAACGAACCATATCGTGGCGTTGGGCACGGAGCAGATTCGCAACCTGACGACTGACCAAATCAAACTAGGGTTGAATACCGCGCATATCCGAGCCATGGAGACGCGGGATGTGGCTGCGCTGACTGTCGAACAAATCCCGGCACTGACCACTTCGCATATTTACGACGGCATGCGCACGCACCAGGTGGCTGCGCTGGGAACGGCGCAAGTCGCTGCGCTGACGACATCGCAAATGCATGATGGGATGAATACTGCGCACATCGTGGCCTTGAGCACTGCGCAGATACGTGCGCTCAACTCCGACCAGATTGCGGAGGGGTTGACGACGACGAATCTGAACAGGATGGAAACCCAGGATGTGGCTGCGTTGACGACGGATCAAATTGCTTATCTGACGACGACGCAGGTAGCCGAGGGTTTGAAGACGCATCATGTCGTAGCCCTCAGCACTGCGCAGGTGCAAAGTCTAACTACCGCACAAGTCCAAAAGGGTCTCAATACTGCGCATATCCGGGCGATGGAAACGCGGGATGTCGCGGCCCTGACGACCGATCAGGTTGCTGTTCTGACCACCAGTCAGTTGTATTACGGGCTGCGTACGCACCAGGTAGCGGCGCTGGAAACGGCACAAGTTGCTGTATTGACGACGAGTCAGATCAGCCAAGGCTTGAACACCGCGCACGTCATTGCACTGGATACGGCGCAGGTACGTGCGCTAAATTCCGATCAAATTGCAAATGGCTTGACGACGACGCAGCTCGGCAGAATGCAGACAGTAGACGTGGCTGCGTTGACGACGGATCAGATCCCCTATCTGACGACCACACAGGTTGCGGACGGCTTGGAAACGCACCATGTCGTTGCGTTGAGCACTGCGCAAATTCGCAGCTTGACTACCGATCAAGTGCAGAAAGGTCTCGGGACTGCGCACATCCGGGCGATGGAAACGCGGGATGTTGCGGCCTTGACGACCGATCAGATTCCGGTGCTGACCACCAGCCATCTGTACGACGGGATGCGTACGCACCAGATCGCTGCCTTGGGTACGGCGCAAATCGCTGTGCTGACTACGTCGCAAATTCATGATG
Organism: Candidatus Symbiobacter mobilis CR; assembly: GCF_000477435.1. Taxonomy (NCBI): domain Bacteria; kingdom Pseudomonadati; phylum Pseudomonadota; class Betaproteobacteria; order Burkholderiales; family Comamonadaceae; genus Candidatus Symbiobacter; species Candidatus Symbiobacter mobilis. The sequence goes on along the minus strand of NC_022576.1, from coordinate 1,293,364 downwards.
GGATGAGTACTGCGCACATCGTTGCGTTGAGCACTGCGCAGGTACGTGCGCTGGACTCCAATCAGATTGCGAACGGGTTGACGACGACGCAACTGAACAGGATGGAAACCCGGGATATCGCTGCCTTGACGACGGATCAGGTGCCGTATCTCACGACGACCCAATTGGCGGATGGGCTGGAGACACACCACATCGTTGCACTCAACAGCGTGCAGGTACGCAGCTTGACGACTGACCAAGTCAAGGCGTTGCTAACCGCTCAGTTGCAGGCGATGGAGACGCGCGATTTCCGCACGCTGTTGCCTGAGCAAATCACGGCTTTGACCACGACGCAGGTGCAAACGGGCTTGCGGACTTCGCATATCGCTGCATTGGGTACGGAGCAGATCGGGGCCTTGACAACGGCACAGATCAAGGAAGGCATGACTACCGCGCACATCGTGGCATTGAACACTGCGCAGGTGCAGGCGTTGAATTCCGACCAAATCAAGCTTGGATTGACGACGACGCAGCTCAACGCAATGCAAACGGTAGACGTTGCTGCGATGACCTCCGACCAGATTCCGGTGCTGACGACGACGCAATTGGCAGATGGGCTCAAGACGCACCACATCGTTGCGCTTAACAGTGTGCAGGTACGCAGCTTGACGACGAAGCAAGTCGAGGCGTTGCTACCGGCGCAGTTGCTGGCGATGGAGACGCGCGATTTCCGCACGCTGTTGCCTGAGCAAATCACGGCTTTGACTACGACGCAGGTGCAAACGGGCCTGCGGACAACGCATATTGCTGCGCTGACGACGGATCAGATTGCTGCTTTGACAACTGCCCAAATCAACGAAGGAATGACGACGGCGCACATCGTGGCGCTGAGCACTGCGCACGTCCGGGCGTTGAATTCCGACCAGATCAAGCTCGGGTTGACGACTACGCAACTCAACGCGATCCAGACGGTAGACCTTGCAGCCCTGTCGGCCGAACAAATTCCCGTGCTCTCCACGACGCAGTTGGCATCTGGGCTTCAGACGCACCACATCGTTGCGCTCAACAGCTTGCAAGTACGCAGCTTGACGACTGACCAAGTCAAGGCGTTGCAAACCACGCAGTTGCTGGCGATGGAAACGCGAGACTTCCGCACGTTGCTGCCCGAACAGATCGCGGTATTGACAACCACGCAAGTGCAATCGGGCCTGCGGACAACGCATATCGCTTCGCTGACCACCGAGCAGATCGGTGCCTTGACGACCTCGCAAGTGGGTGATGGGTTGACGACGGCGCACATCGTGGCGCTGAATACTGCACAGATTCGTGCGTTGAATTCCGACCAAATCGAGCATGGGTTGACGACGACGCAGTTCAATGCAATGCAAACGGCGGATCTGGCTGCGTTGACGATTGATCAAATAGCGGTATTGACAACGACGCAGGTGGCGGAAGGGCTGAAGTCGCAGCACATCGTTGCGCTGACCACTGCGCAGGTCAAGAACTTGACGACCAAGCAGGTGGCTGCGCTGACGACGGTTCAACTACCGTACATGGAAACCCGCGACATCGTTGCGCTGACTGACGAAGGGGTGGCTGCGCTGACAACCAGCCAAGTCAATCTCGGTCTGCGTACAAACCATGTAGCTGCGCTCAAGACGAGCCAAATTGCAGCACTGACTACGTCACAGATCAACCTGGGGCTGACGACGGCACATGTGGTAGCACTCAGCTCTGCGCAGGTTCGGGCTTTGACCGAGCCGCAGTTGCAGGCTTTGACATCGGCGCAGCTCAATGCGATGCAAACAGTGGACTTGGCAGCACTGACCACCGACCAAATATCGGCGTTGACGACGACACAGGTTGCGCAAGGACTGAAGTCTCTCCACATTGCGGCGCTTACGACTGCGCAGGTCAAGAATATGACGACCAGTCAGATCGCCGCGTTGACGACGGTGCAGTTGCCTTATCTGGAAACACGCGATGTTCGAGCATTGACTGGCGATCAATTGGCGGCCATGACCACGACACAAGTGAAAGAGGGGCTTCGTACCCATCACATCGCAGCGCTGTCCACGTCGCAGATTCCATCCTTGACCACTGCGCAATTGATGGACAGCTTCCACACTGCGCACATCATTGCACTCAATTCGGCGCAAGTGCGGGCATTGAGTACCGATCAGGTCAAACTGGGTCTGGGAACCTCGCAGCTCAATGCGATGCAAACCGTCGATCTCGCAGCGTTGAAGACGGAACAGATTGCTGTGCTCACCTCTACGCAACTCGCTGTAGGGTTGAAGTCGCACCATATCGCAGCGCTCAATAGCGCCCAAGTCCGCAGCCTAGGGACAGATCAGATCACTGCGCTGACGACGACGCAATTGCCATATCTCGAAACCAGGGATCTGGTAGCTATGTCTACCGATCAGGTTGCCGCACTAACGACGACGCAGGTCAACCTGGGGCTAACCACTGCACATATCGTGGCGCTTTCCACCGCGCAAGTACGGTCGTTGACGACGGATCAATTGTCGAAGGGGCTGAGTACCACGCTGTTGGGGGCCATGCAGACCAACGACATCGCTGCGCTGGGAACCGAACAGGTCGTAGCGTTGACGACGACGCAGATGTACAACGGGTTGGGAACGCACCAGGTGGCTGCGATGACGACTGCGCAAGTGGCTGCGCTCGGTACGGACCAAATCCTGAGCGGGTTGACCAGTCGTCACATCATTGCGATGACCACCGCGCAGATTCGCGCCTTGACCAGTGACCAAGTGAGACTGGGGCTATCTACAGTCCAACTGGGAGCGATGGAAACGCGAGACGTTGCGGCCTTGACTACCGACAACATCGCACGTTTGACTACCGCGCAGATCAACGGCGGCCTCAAGACGCACCATATCGTTGCGCTGACCACAGCGCAAGCCAGTGCCTTGACGGTGGAGCAAGTGCAGCAAGGGCTTTCCACGCTGCAACTGCGCGCCATGGACGTGGCTGACCTCCGTGCAATCGGTACGAATCAAATTGCTTCGTTAACGACGGCGCAAGTCCGCTACGGTTTGCAGACGCACCATATCGCTGCGCTCACCACAGAGCAAGTGGCAGGCCTGCCTGCTGCCACCCTGCGCGATGGTTTCTCCGTAGCGCAAATCGTGGCGTTGAATACGGCGCAAGTGCGTAGCCTGACAGCCGACCAGTTGGGTGCCAGTGGATTGACGACGACCCAATTGGCAGGCATGGAGACCAGGGATATTGCCGCATTGGGTACTGCGCAAGTCGTGCAGTTGAGCAATGACCATATTGCAGCGTTGACTTTGGCGCAAGTGGTGTCGCTGACTACCGGGCAGGTTCGCTCTCTTACGCAAGGGCAGGTCAATGTTTTGACGACCAAGCAAATTGCCGGCATGGAGCTCAACGATGTGAAGGCCCTATCGCCAGAACAGATCGCAGGCATGCCGACTGCCTCCATTCCTGGCTTCAGCGTTGCGCATATTGCAGGGATGACTACCGCGCAGATCGCTGCGTTGACTGCAGACCAGATTACCAACGGTTTGACAGACAACCAAGTGAAGGCACTTACCAACGCTCAGTTCAAGAAGTTGAGCGATGCGCAACTGCAAGCCTTTACCGATGCCCAAGTGTGTGTCATCACCACGGCGCAAACGACTGGGCTGACGGATGCGCAGAAGACTGCACTGGGTACCTCGACCACTCCGCTCGTCCTCGACCTTAATGGCGACGGGGTGTCCACCTTGGGCCTGACGCAAGGCGTGGTGTTCGACGTTGCAGCAACGGGCCAGCCCGTGCGAACTGGCTGGGTTGCGCCGACCGATGGCTTGCTGGCCAGGGATCTCAATGGTGATGGTGTGATCAACGATGGTTCCGAACTGTTCGGTTCGGGCACGACCTTGGCCAACGGTCTGAAGGCCGAGAACGGCTACCAAGCGTTGGCGCAACTCGATACCAGTGGTGACCTGTCTATCACGGCTGCCGATTCGGCGTACTCGCAACTGCGGGTATGGGTGGACGTGAATTCGGATGGACAAAGTCAGGAAGCGGAACTCCGTACCCTGGACGAGCTGCAAATCACGAGCCTCAGCGTCACAGCGACGGCTTCCGACAAGGTGGAGAACGGCAACGAGAGCAAACTTGTGTCCAGCTACACCACCGTAGATGGCAAGGAACACGAGATGGCGGATGTCTGGTTCAAGACACGGCCCGTAGGTACGGTTGCAAGCTCGCAGACGCTGCTCGAAGCCAACGTCAAAGGCATGGTCGCTGCCCTGCAGGATTACGAAGCAGGGGAGTCCGTGTCAGTCAAGTCGGCTTCCACGCTTGCCGATCCTTCAGCGCCAACGATGGGTACCGTGGCATCGGGCCTGCTGGCGGTGGTCGATGTGATGCGGAACTTTGATGCCAACGGCCAGCCCTTGCATGCACAGGGTATCCCCGCAGTGCCTGTACAGCTCAAGAAGCCGAAGTTGGGCGAGCAGGAAGACGGGGTCTTGGCGCAGAGTACGACACCGAGCCTGGGCCAAGGCAAGTAAGGCCCATTCCCTGGCGGACAGCCAGGGGGTGGCCCCGCCCCCGCGCAATGCGGGGGATGGTCGCTGATGTGATGCCCTCACATCAGCGATTTTTTTTGGTGAAACCAAGATGGCCGCAATAGAACGATTTGGCGAGCAAACCCTTGCAGCGTGGAAAGGGGAACTCGGTTTCAATGACTTGCTGACGACGGCGTCTGCGCTCGAAGACGAAGGGGCAGCGCCCTTGTCGGTCATCCTGTACCAGACTTGGCTGGCGCACAACGTCAGCCCGTACATTCATGCTGCTTACTTCAATCTGGGCGCAACCCTCAGCCATGTGGGGGACTTTGCAGGGGCAGAAGCTGCGTACCGCCAAGCCATTGCCATCGCTCCCCAGTTTTTGCAGCCCAGGCTCAATCTCGGCCTGCTGCTCGAACGACAAGGGCAGACCGATGCAGCGTTGGCGCAGTGGGAGTGGATTGCCCGGAACGGCGAGCGCGAGGGCTTGGGGCGCTCGGCGGTCATCGCCGCGCTGAACCATATCGGGCGCGTGCTCGAACCGCAGCGCGAAGTCGCCCGTGCGCTCGACGCTTTCAATCAAAGCCTGGAACTCGAACCCGACCAACCCGATGTGCTGCACCATTGGGTCTTTTTGCGGCAGCGTCAATGCATCTGGCCTGTGTATGAAGACGTGTACGGGGTCAGCGTGGAAGCGATGCGCGCTGCCACTTCCGCATTGGCGATGCTGAACATCTCTGACGATCCAGAATCGCAACTGTCTGCTGCCCGCAGATTCGTACAACGAAAACTTGCGCTGGATTTGCCCTGCCTGTCAGAGGGAGCGCGCTATCGCCATGACCGGATTCGCATTGGCTACAGCTCTTCGGATTTCACGCTGCATCCCGTGTCGATGCTGACTGTGCAGCTCTACGAATTGCATGACCGCAGCAAGTTCGAGGTGTACGCCTATTGCTGGAGCCCGGAAGACGGCTCGGGCCTGCGCCAGCGGGTCGTCGCGGCGATGGACCATTTCCATCGGATCGATACGATGAGCGACGAAGAGGCTGCACGGCTGATCCGCTCGCACGAAATCGACATCCTCATCGACCTGCAAGGGCAAACGGCAGGGGCGCGGCCCAACATCCTGCAATACCGCCCCGCGCCGATCCAGATCACTTATCTGGGGCTGCCTGCAACGACCGGGATCCCGGCCATTGACTATGTCATTGCAGACCGCTTCCTCATCCCCGAGGAATACGCGCAGTACTATTCAGAACGCCCGCTCTACATGCCTGACGTCTACCAGATCAGCGACCGCAATCGCTCTGCACGCCTTGGGCTAACGCGGGAACAATGCGGGCTTCCGGGGGACTCTTTCGTCTTTTGCTCGCTCAACAACACTTTCAAAATCACGCCGGAGATGTTTGCCGTCTGGATGCGAATCCTGCATAGGGTGCCCGGCAGCGTGTTGTGGCTCCTGGCTGACAATCCCCCGGCCAAGGCCAACCTGCTTGCGCAGGCCCAACGTCACGGCATTGCGCCGGAGCGATTGGTGTTCGCGTTGCGTGTCTTGCCCGAGGACTATCTGGGCCAATACCCTTGTGCCGATTTGTTTTTGGATACCTTTCCCTTCAACGCTGGAACGACGGCCAATGACTGCCTGTGGATGGGATGTCCTTTGCTCACACGTTCTGGCCGTTCCTTCGCATCGCGCATGGCGGGGGCGTTGCTGACTGCTGCCGGGCTTTCCGACATGATTACCTACGACGTGCAGCATTACGAAGAAGCCGCAGTCGCTTTTGCGAACGACCCTGCGTTGCGGGAGCAGATCAGACAAAAGCTGCGGTTGGCGCGGGAAAGCGGCCCGTTGTTCGATACCCTGCGCTTCGTGCGGAACCTGGAAGCGCAGTTCTTGCAATGGGTGCCCATCGCGCAGCCGATGACCGAGGAAGCCGCTGCTGGCTAGTGCGCGACAAGGCGGGGTGCAGCCGCAAAGCTGTCTTGGCGCCATCAACGGTGTCATGGAGCAGCCCGCCAAGATCGTCGAGTCTGGAATCTCCATGGAAAAACAACATTCCGTCATCCAGTGCCTGTCTGCCATAGCGCAGCACCACGGCCTGCAGGTCAACCCAGAGCGGTTGATCGAGGAATACGCGCTCTCGAAGGAAGAGCCCCGCCCCGCGTTGGTCATTCGCATGGCTGCTGCGGTGGGGTTGAAGGGCAAACAGGCAAGGTTGACGTGGAAGGGCCTGTTTGCGCAGACGGGGGTGTTCCCCTTCATCGGGCTGCTGCGCGATGGCAGCGCGGTGATCATCGTCGGCGCACGTGCGGGTGGGGAGGATGCCGAAAACGAAATCGCCGTGCTCGACCCCCAGGCGGCGGATGCGAAGGTGCAATATCTCGATCAACCTACCTTCGAGGCGCAGTGGGGCGGGACGGTGCTCTTCCTCAAACGCCACCATGCGTTGACCGATCCGCAGCAGCCTTTCAGTTTCTTCTGGTTCATCCCGGAAATCATGCAGCAAAAGGTCGCGTTCCGCGACATCATCGTTGCTGCGCTGGCTCTGACGGTGTTGTCGATGGCATCGCCGATCTTTTTTCAGCTTGTCATCGATAAGGTACTCGTACACCAGAGTTCCTCGACACTGTGGGTGCTGGGGGTGGGGGTGCTCATCGCCATTGCGTTCGAGTCGGTCTTTGGCTACGTGCGACAACTGTTGATGCTTGCGGCGATCAACAAGATCGACATGCGCATCACCCGGCGGGCGTTTTCGCATCTGCTTTCCCTGGCCATCGACTATTTCGACACGACCTCCGCTGGCGTCGTTGCCCGGGTGATGTACCAGCTCGAAGGGATTCGTGGCTTTCTTACCGGGCGGCTGTTGTTCACGATGCTCGATACCTTTAGCCTGCTGATCTTCATCCCGTTGCTGTTTTCCTATTCGGCGTCGCTGTCGCTGATCGTCATTGCCTTTGCGTTGTTGATGGCCGGGATCATCGCGGGGCTGCTGCCGACGTTCAAGCGCCAGCTCGAAGCGCAGAACCAGGCGGAAGCAGCACGGCAGGCTTTATTGGTCGAGACGATCCACGGGATGCGCACCGTCAAATCGCTGGCTATCGAGCCGATGCAACGCCGCATGTGGGATCAGCTCTCGGCCAATGCGATTCAGACGCACTATGCGGTCAGCAAGACTGCGATGTATGGCAATACGGCGACGGAATTGCTGGGAAAGCTCCTCCCCGTCATCATCATCGTCGTTGGCGCGCAGAGCGTGTTCGAACAACAGATGACGGTTGGTGCATTGATTGCTTTTCAGATGTTCGCCGGGCGGGTGATGGGGCCACTGGTGCAACTCGCATCGTTGATCAACGAGTACCAATCGACCGCAGTGGCCGTGCGTATCCTCGGCGAAGTTATGAACCGTCCTTCGGAAGGACGGGTGGGCGTGGGCGGATTGCGGCCCACCCTCCAGGGGGAGATCACCTTTGAAGACGTGACCTTTCGCTATCCTGGCTCCAAAGTCGCTGCGCTTGATCGCATCACGTTCACGGTCAGGCCGGGAACCATCGTCGGCATCGTGGGACGCAGCGGTTCCGGCAAGTCGACGCTGACCAAGATCATCCAGGGGCTGTATTCCGTGCAGGAAGGGGTGGTGCGTTTTGATGGCATTGATGCCCGGGAGCTGGAGTTGCCCCACATGCGCAGGCAGATCGGCGTCGTATTGCAGGAGAACTTTCTGTTCCGGGGAACGGTGCGCGCCAATATCTCTATCGCCAAACCGACGGCCACTTTCGAGGAAATCGTCGTCGCAGCCCAAACCTCTGGCGCGGACGAGTTCATCGAGCGCCTGCCCCAGGGATATGACACGCTACTCGAAGAAAACGCGTCCAACCTCAGCGGTGGGCAAAAGCAGCGGTTGTCCATCGCACGTGCGCTGCTGCTCCAGCCACGCATCCTGATCCTCGACGAGGCAGCGAGTGCCCTCGACCCCGAGAGTGAGGCGATCTTTATGTCCAATCTCTCCAAAATGGCCGTGGGCAGGACGGTGCTCATGATCTCCCACCGGTTGTCGACCCTGGTCAATGCCGACACCATCCTCGTCATGCAGCAAGGCGGCAAGATCGCCGACAGTGGGCGGCACGAAGAATTGCTTGCACGCTGCGCCCCCTACCAACAGCTATGGCATCAACAAACCAGCCACCTGTAGACGATACCGCCCCAGGCGCGTCTGCCAAACCCGCACTCGAATTTCTGCCCGACGCCGACGAGATCGAGCGCCGTCCCCTGCCGCTGGGCGCGCAGGCGATGATGTATCTGGTGTTGACGGTGCTGGTGCTGTTTTTCACGTGGGCGGCGGTGTCCGATGTCGATTTGATCGTCACGGCGCGGGGCAAACTCGTCACACCGCTGCCGAACATCGTCGTGCAACCCCTGGAAACGTCGATCGTGCAGTCGATCGACGTGCGCGTGGGCCAGGTCGTTCGCAAGGGAGACCGCCTGGCTGCACTGGATGCCACGTTCACGATGGCAGATGAGTCGCAGCTCCGTTCCCGGCTGGAGAGCCTCGACACGCAGTGGGCGAGTCTGGACGCTGCACTGGCCGGAGAGCGCGTGCAGGCGAATCAGGCCAAGGCGTCTTCCGATAGGCAGATTCAGTCCAAGCTGTCCGACGAGCGCCTCAACAGCCATTTGTCGCAGTTGCGACGGCAGACCGAGATGGTGGCCAAGCTGCGCTCTTCGTTGGAGACGGCACGGCAGGATGAGGTGGTACTGAGGCAGCGGGTCAAGGTTTTGCGCGAGATGCTCACTCTGGTCGAGAACCTCGTCGCCAAGAAGCTGGCCGTCAAAAGCCGATTGCTCGACGCGCGGGATCGCTTGCTCGAAGCCGAGCGCAACATGGAGCTGGCGCGCAATAAGCAGATCGAACTCGGGCGCGAACTCTCCGTGGCCGAGGCAGACAAAACCGCGTACCAGACGGGTTGGCGGCAGAAGGTCCTGGAGGACTTGTTGGCCGTGTCCCGCGAGCGAGACTCCATCCGGGATCAGCTCCAGAAGGCCAGCCGCAGGCAGAGCATGATCGTGCTCACCGCCCCGGCGGATGCCATCGTTTTGGACATCGCCAAACTCTCTCCTGGGTCGATTGTGCGGGAGGCGGAAACGTTCTTTACCCTCGTCCCCATTGGTGAAGTGCTCGAAGCCGAGGTCGAAGTCGATGCGGGACAAATCGGTTACGTCAAGGTGGGTTCCAAGGTGCATGTCAAAGTCGATGCCTTCCCTTTCCAAAAGCACGGCATGTTGGAGGGCACCTTGCGTACCCTCAGCCAGGACGCTTTTCGCCGGGATCTGGGTGGTGCAGTCGGTGCATCGGCCTACTACGGGGCGCGGGTGGCGATGCCCAATTTGCACCTCGACGACCTGCCACGCCACGCCAAACTGCTGCCGGGGATGACACTGACCGCCGAGATTCGCGTGGGCAAGCGCTCGGTCATGTCGTATCTGCTATGGCCGCTAACCAAGGCCGCCAAAGAATCGATCCGGGAGCCTTGATCCCATGCGCACTGTTTTCAGCAATTGTTTCCACCGGCTTCGTGCCGGGTCGCAATGCCTGTCCATCGTGCTCGTATTGGTGTGGAGCCTGGGCCTGGTTGCATGCAGCAGCACGCTGGAGCTGCCTGGCGCTGTCATGCCCCCGGTGCCCACGGCATACCGCAATGCGGACGGCGCCAGGGACGATCGGGAGCCTGGGGACGCAGTGTCTGCCGTATCTACAGAATGGTGGAAGCGCTACGGCAGCGCGGAACTCGATGCCCTGGTTGATCGTGCGCTGGCGAACCATCCCGATTTGCGCATCGCCACGGCGCAAGTCGTGCAAGCCAAGATTCGCGCAGACCAGACTGCCGCGAATGGCTTGCCCGCCGTGGTAGTGCCGATCCACATCGTCAACCAAAGCAGTAGCGGGACGAGCGACACCCAGAAAAGTTCGCAGATCGGACTGCAGGCCTCGTACACCGTCGATGTGTGGGGGGAACAACGCGCAGCGGCGGATTCGGCCATTCTGCAAGTGTGGCGTGCGGTGTATGCACGTGACGACTTGGAACGGGGCATCGTCGGCAATCTGGTCTCTGCGTACATCGCGTACTTGTCTGCGCAAGACAGCCTGGCACTGGCCCGGGAAACCTTGTCGTTGCTGGAGCGCATCCTGCATACGATCGAACAGCGTGTGGAATTGGGCGACGCAGCGCAGGACGAGCTAGAGCAGCAGCATGCTGCCGTTGCGCAACAGCAGGTGGCGATTGCAGCGATGGAAAACACCTGCGACGAGGCCCAAACCGCTGTGGCCCGCTGGGTGGGTGCCCTGCCTGCTGAACTGGTGTTGCACGAAACCAGTGTCGATGCGCTCGTCCTGCCCAGGGTGGATGTCGGTGTTCCATCTTCGCTATTGCTGCATCGGCCCGACGTGCGCATGGTCGAGGCGCGGATGCAGGCTGCCCGCGCCAACATCGACGTGGCACGGGCGCAGATGCTGCCCAAGGTGGAATTGGGGGTGCAAGCCGGGTACAGCGGATGGAGCCTTGCCGGGTTGGTACACCCGGACAACCTGTTTTGGAACACCGTGGGTTCGTTGACGGCAACACTCTTCGACGGTGGGCGTCGAGAGGGCGAAAAGGCCTTTGCTAGCGCGTACTACGAGGAAATGACCGAAACGTATCGGCAGACCATTGCGCAGTCGGTGCGGGAGGTCGAAAGCGCCATCGACCTGCAACGCTCTGCCCATGTGCGGTGGAAGGCGCAAAAACGCGCTGTTCGCGCCAGCCTGGCGTTGTTCAGGCTCGCCACGGAGTCTTTTGAACTTGGCGCCATTGATGCCCGGGGTCTGCTTGAAGCGCGCAGGAACCTCCAGCACAGCCAGGACGAACTGCAACGCGCCCGCTCCGACGCCTTGCGCGGCTTTGCGCATCTGCACCAGGCTTTGGGGGTGATGGCTGCGCGGGAGAAGGACAACACACGCTACTCCGTTGCCCTCGCTTCCGGCGATACCTTGGCCACGGATCGCGCCCAGGACTGGCGCATGGGCCAGTGGATGGTGCGTTTGCAGGGCATGTACCACCGCGCCGCCGTCGATGCCACTGCGCGGGATACGCGGGCGCGATGGCCCCAGGCGATGCGCGGGCGCAGCGTCGTTGCCGAACGCAGCGGGTACCTGGAGCGCGAGGACGGCGTGTTCGATGCGTGGTATCGCGTGGCCGTGGCAGGCTGGCCCGACCGGGAAGCGGCTACGGCTTTCTGCAACGATCTCCTTGCTGCACGGCAACCGTGCCAGGTGCTGGCACCCGACGCGGAGATTGCCGACGATGCGTCGGGGCATTGAGCGGGTGATCGTCAAACTGTTGGAGTTCTTCCTGGCCTCAGGCGGGAGGTTGTTCCAGCAGCAACCTGCGTATCGGCGCCGGAAACCCCAGCGTGGGCCAGTCTGTGGCGCTCATCCACTGGCCTTCCAACGGCAGGGGAATGCGGCAGGGGAAGCGGCAGTACACGGGATGCAGCAACAGCGTCCGGTGTGTCAATTCGTGCTGGATTGGGGGGATGGTGTGGCTAGTAGCGTGCGGGGGCAGGGCGGCCAGCACAGCGGCGTGGGTGGGACAGGTGGGTAGGCAATACAGGCCAGCCCAGATTCCCCGGGAAGGGCGGCGCAGCAGCCAGAGAGCATCATCGTCGGCCTGCACCCACAGCAACCACATCGTCAGTAGCTCGCGGGCAATTCTGCGCGGCGGATGAGGAAAGCGTTGCGGCGTCCCTAGCCGATAGGCCACGCATTCGGCACGCAGCGGGCAGTCTGCGCAACGGGGAGAACGAGCGGTGCAGACGGTCGCTCCCAAATCCATCATCCCTTGGGTGTAGCGCGCCAGGTCGGTGGGATCGTTGCTCTGGGGGAGCAGGCGCGTGGCCTCGGCCCACAGCGTGTGTTCGTGCATCCGTACCGATAGGTCAGCGCCAAAGCCCAGAAAGCGGGCCAGAACCCGGCGCACGTTCGCGTCGAAGATCGCCACCCGTTCGCCAAAACACAGCGCGGCAATGGCATGCGCGGTGGAAGCGCCGATTCCCGGCAAGGTGCGCAACTGCGCTGCGCTACGGGGAAACGCGCCTCCATGGCATGCCATCACTTGCTGGGCGCAGCGGTGCAGGTTGCGTGCCCGGCCGTAGTACCCCATCCCGGCCCATGCGGCCAGCACGTCTTCTTCCGGCGCGCAGGCAAGTGTGGTGATGTCGGGAAAACGTTCCAAGAACCGGGGAAAGTACGCCAGCACCGTCTGCACGCGCGTCTGCTGGAGCATGACCTCGGAAAGCCATACGCGGTAGGGATCGCGTGGGTGCTGCCAAGGCAGATCATGGCGGCCGTGATGAGCCTGCCACCGCAGCACGATGGCGGCAAAGTCTGGCGTTGCTATAGCCGGGGGCACCACGCCGCAGGCGTCAGAGATCGGACAAGACGGTGGCAGGCGCACTATCCTGTGTGCCGAAGCGGGTCAGGGTGGTCATGAACCGGAGCTGGTCGAGGAACTCTTCGAGCTTGGTCTGAGTTTGGGTCAGCGCTTCGAGTTGCATGCGCACCTCGTGGATGCGCTCGTCCAGCCCTTCCGTGGCATGGCCGATGCGATCAATAGCTTCAAGCCGACGAACGAAGTTTTTGCGCCGTTCGCGCAATTGCATGTCGAGCTGCGATGCGGCCGATTTGCTCCAGGCTTCGATGTCCGCCAAGGCCGCTTCATGCACGGCGAGCAGCCGCGTCGTCAAGGCGCGGACGAGGCGCGTGACGAATTCGTCCTGGATGAGCCGCAACGCATTGCCGGGGCCGAGGTACTTCACGTGGCTGCGCTCGATGGCGTCGAGGTTGTGCAAATACGTGTCGAGGTTCGGTGGGGAGGGCAGCCGCAGGGAAAAACCATAGTCCGTGTTGAGCTGTTCGAAGCTGGCTTCGAGCATGGAGCGAATTTCCTGATCCTTGTCCTGCACTGTGCGCAGGTTGTCGCGCAGTCGTTCCAGTGTCTGACCGTAGATTTTGCGGATGCCCAGTTTGATCCCACCCTGTTGCAAGGCATGGGTGAATTCGGACATTTCTGCTTGCAGCCGTTGCGAACCGAGCAGCGCAAAAATCTCCCGTAGCAGCTTCATGTGGATCGATCGCACGGCATGGATCTTGAGTCCGCCGGCGTCGAAGTCGGCTTGCTCTTGGTGGACGCGGGCACGCATCGCACGGATGACGGGGGTGTTCTTGCCTAGCAGGCTGCTGAGTTCGAGCAGTTGCTCGTTGTGGTCGCGCAAGCGGATTTGGATGTGCCTGCGAATCTCTCGGCGCAATTCGACGATGCTGCGGTGGACTGTGGAACTCAGAATCCTTCGCCGCCGCGTAACGATATGGCGGCTCAGCGCTTCTTCGAGCATAGGCAGGCAACTGCGGTGGAGGAGATGGGGGTCGTCGTTGACCTTGGCCAGCAGCCCCTTCTGCGCCGATACCGCATAGACCTGCTCTTCGTGGATGCCGAGGATCTCGGTGGTGCGGGCCTTCTGGCGCTCGATCTGCTCCTGCACTTCCTCGCGGGTGTCGAGGGCGTCCCAGAGCGTGTCGATTTTGTTGAGTACGACGAGGCGCGCTGCGGGGTCGTGGTCTTCGTCGATCAGGTGCTCCCTCCAGATCGACAGGTCGGACTGCGTCACGCCGGTGTCTGCACCCAAAATGAAAACGATGGCTTGCGCCTGCGCGATCAGGTTGACGGTCAGCTCGGGTTCGGCGCCGATAGCGTTAAGCCCGGGGGTGTCCAGTACCACAAGCCCTTGTTTGAGCAAAGGGTGTGCGAAGTTGAAGAGGGCGTGGCGCCAACGGGGGATTTCCACCTTGCCACTGCTATCGACCACGGGGCCGGTATTGGGCCCCGTTCCTTCCCAAAACCCCAACGCACGCGCTTCCTCGGGCGTTACTTTTTTGGACTGCGCGACCATACTCAGCGCCTGGGCGAGTTGCTTGGGGCTGTTGACGTCGAGGTCGACGCGGTGCCACTTTTCCGGAACCATACGCCATTCCATCAGCGTTTGCGGCTGCAACCGTGTGTCGATGGGCAGCAGGCGCAGGCAGGCGGGGATGTCGGGGTCGTAGGCCATCTCCGTGGGGCACATCGTCGTGCATCCTGCGCTGGCGGGCATGATCCTTCGCCCGTATTCCGAAAAGAACATGGCGTTGATCAGCTCGGACTTGCCGCGTGAAAACTCGGCGACGAAGGCAACCATGACCTTGTCGACGCGAATCTGCGCTTCGAGCCTGCTCAGACGCTCGCGAACGGCGGGGTCGAGCAGGTCACGTTCTTCGAGCCATTGCGCCAGCAGTTTGAGGTGCAAGGCGAATTCGCGCCGCCAGATGCTGTGCCGTTCGAACTCTTCGGGGAAAGTGGTCATCGCACGGGCTACGCAAGAAAAGGGCGCCGTGCGGCATTGCCAAGGCAAGTGGACAAAACGTTGGGCAAGGGCAGTGGCATGGTGGGGATGAGGCTTAGATTATTATGGCCCCATGAGTTGGCGTGGCATATTTCTTTGGGTACTGTGGGGTGCTTTGACACTGTCTGTGGCGCATGCGGATCCATCCGCCAAGCAGGAGCGCGTTGCAGACGGCGACGTGGAAATCGTTGTCGACGATTCTCCGGAAGGCGCTGCGGAAGTTCCGCTCGACGGGCCTTTGTTCTACCAGCTTCTGCTGGGGGAGATGCAAGCCCGGTCGTCCAACCCCGCCGCAGCCTTTTCGTTGTTGCTGGATGCAGCCCGCCAGACGAAGGACGAAAGGCTGTACCGCCGTGCTGTGCAGGTCGCCATCCATGCCCGCAAGGGGGAATCTGCACTGATGGCAGTGCGTGCGTGGCGCAGCGCCCATCCCTCCTCGCACGAGGCCGTTCGCACCCTGTTGCACGTTCTGATCCAGCTCCATCGCGTGGAGGAATCTTTGCCTGTGTTGCGGCGCGATTTGGCGCTCACGCCGCCAAAGAACATGGGTTCGGCGCTGACGGGCATTCCCCGGCTCTACAAGCCATGCACCGACCGTCTAGCCGTAGCCCGGGTCATCCACAAAGCCTACACGCCCTGGTTGGAGCACCCGCAGTGGGGCCCGGATGCCTGGGCCGGGGTAGCCGAAGCCTGGTTGCGTGCCGGGGAACCACGCACCGCGCTCGATGCCGCCCGGCGTGCGCTGGCCGACGGGGACGCTGGCACCGCCGACCACGCGATGATCGTTGCGCTGGCATTGGTCGCCATTAAGGATCCGCAAGCCGATGCCTTGGTGCGCGAAAGGCTGGCAGTCGATGACAGGCCCATATTGCACCGGGCGTATGTGCGCGTGCTCTTCGATGCACAGCGCGAGCAAGATGCCGTTGCGGCTTTGCAGAACATGGTGCGTCGGTTCCCCGACGATGCCCAGGGGCGATGGATGCTGGGAATGTGGTATGCCGAGCATCGCCAATTCGACGATGCACACGTATTGCTGTTGCAATACCTGAAACTGGTGGGCGTGCTGACTGGCGCGGAGCCAGTGCAGCAGAGGGAATCGGCGCAAGCTCTTCTGGCTTTGGGGACGATTGCCTTGTCGCGCAAGGAGTACGACCAGGCGCAAACGTGGTTGCAGCGGGTGGGGGATGGAGGGCTGTGGTTCGATGCCCAACGCCTTCGTGCCCAAGCGTTGGTGGGGCAGCAGGGGCTGGACGCGGCGCTGGCATGGTTGCGCGATTTGGCAGTGCAGTCGCCTGATCATGCACGGCAGATTCGTGGTGTGGAAGCGCAATTGCTGCGCAAGCATCGGCGCTATGTGCAGGCCAGGGACCTGCTGGATGACATGATCGCGCAAGAGCCAGGCGATGTCACGTTGCTTGTCGAAATGGCCATCGTGCTCGACAAGATGGGTGCCGTGCAGGAGATGGAGCGCCGCCTGCGCCAAGGGTTGGCCGATCATCCGGAAGAGCCCCTGCTCTACAACGCCCTGGGGTACGCGCTGGCTGATCGCAACCTGCGGCTGGACGAAGCCCATGCGCTCATCGTCCGTGCCCTCGAATTGGCGCCCGGGGATCCGTACATCTCAGATAGCCTGGGCTGGGTCGAGTTCCGGCAAGGCAAGCTGGAGCAGGCTGAGCAACACTTGCGCGAGGCTTTCGGACGCAAACCCGAAGCGGAAATCGCGGCGCACTGGGGGGAGGTGCTATGGACGCTGGGCCGCCGGGAGGAAGCTCTCGACGTTTGGCGTAAAGGGCTTGCGCTTGACGCTGAGGGGGAAGTGTTGCTGGAGACGCTTCGTCGTCTGGGGGTGCAGCCTTGATTGGTGCCGTGCGTTACGCAGTCTTCGGGGCGGCATGCGCCCTTGTGGGATGCGCGACGCCGGTGTTGGATGCGCCGCAGCAATGGTCGGGAAGGCTGGCGTTGCGTGCGCAGTGTCCGGGTTCCGACAACGAATGTCCTGCATTGGCTGGGGGGTACGAATTGGAGGGGGGGGTGGATCGTGGCGCGCTGGTGTTCCGTTCTCCTTTGGGAATCGTGTTGGCCGAATTGCGTTGGGATCAACACGGCGCCACACGGCGCGTGCAGGGCAAAACCCAGCATTACGACGACGTGCAGGCTGTGGTGGCCGATACCGTGGCGGCTGGGCTGCCTGTGGCAGTATTGCTGGACTGGCTGCGGGGGGTGCCATCCCCTGCGATGGGTTGGCATGTGGGTGGCGAGCAGTTGCTCGTCGCCAGGCAGGAAGAGCCGTTCGTCGAAGTGCGCGTCGTTCCTGATCGGGATGCGCTCCAGGTGAAGGAGCGGGGTACACCATGAAATCGATCGTCGATGTCCCCGCGCCAGCGAAGCTCAATCTCTTTTTGCACGTCTTGGGTCGGCGAGCGGACGGATACCATGTGATCGAGTCTGCATTTGTGCTGATCGACTGGCACGATACGTTGCACTTCGAGCTGCGAAGCGATGGCCAGATGAGCCGTACAGACCTGGGTGGTGTCTCGCTGCCACCAGACGACCTGACACTGGCTGCGGGACGTGCCTTGGCGCGCAAAACCGGATGTACCCTGGGGGTGCATATCACTTTGGAAAAGCGCATTCCTCTGGGCGCTGGGCTGGGAGGTGGTTCTTCGGATGCAGCGTCGACCCTGCTCGCGCTCAACCAGTTGTGGGGCTTGGATTTGGACATCGATACCCTGCAAGAAATCGGCGCTGAATTGGGTGCGGACGTGCCGTTTTTTCTGGGTGGGCACAACGCGTGGGTGCAGGGCATCGGCGAGCGGCTCACGCCCATTCGCATTCCACAACAGTCTTTCATCGTGCTCAAGCCGCCGATGGGCGTCGATACGGCCCAGGTCTATGCGCACCCGAAGCTGGTGCGTGACCATGCCCATGCCCGGCTGGAAGATTTCCTGGCCGATCCCTTCGGCTTTGGCACCAACGACCTGCAACCCGTTTCCGAAGAACTGTGCCCACAGGTATACACAGCGCTAAGCTGGCTGCATGCACACGGATTTGCCGCTAGAATGACCGGTTCTGGGAGTGCGGTGTTCGCTGTGGCGCACGGCGAAGCGGTGGTGGATCTTCCGCCGGATGCTTATGTTCTGCGCATGTGTAGTGGGCTATCCATGCATCCCTTGTCCGAATGGCGTCTCCCGGCTCGCCGGTCACACGGTAGCCATTGAAGGAATACATCATTTGCGACGCGCAGGTCTTGCACGTGTAGGGGAATCGCCAAGCTGGTTAAGGCACTGGATTTTGATTCCAGCATGCGAAGGTTCGAATCCTTCTTCCCCTGCCCTGTTCTGTTTTGCTGGGCCTTCCTCCTTTTTTACCACTCCCCCTTTTTGCTTCATCCCGCATCGTTGTCCCTGCGGCCAAGCCGGGGTACGTGTTGCGTCGGCCTGAGGGCTTTTCATGCAAAGCGAACCGAACTGCGATTTCATGCTCTTCGCGGGCAATTCCAACCCCGGTCTTGCGGCAGGAATTGCGAAGCACCTCCATATCAGTTTGGGCGATGCCTACGTCGGACGGTTTTCCGACGGGGAGGTGCAGGTGGAAATCAACCAGAACGTGCGTGCGCGCGACGTTTTTGTCGTGCAGTCCATTTGCGCTCCGGCTGGTGAAAATTTCATGGAGCTACTGTTCATCGTGGATGCCCTGCGTCGTGCCTCTGCAGGCCGGGTGACTGCGGTGATCCCCTATTTCGGCTACGCCCGGCAGGATCGCCGCCCGCGTTCCAGCCGCGTTCCCATCTCTGCCAAGGTGGTGGCGGACATGCTCCAGACCGTCGGTGTGGAGCGGGTGCTGACGATGGATTTGCACGCAGACCAGATTCAGGGCTTCTTCAACATCCCCGTCGACAACATTTATGCATCCCCCGTGTTGCTGCATGACTTGCGTAGCAACCAGATTCCTGACTTGTGCGTTGTCTCCCCGGACATTGGGGGCGTCGTGCGGGCACGAGCCGTAGCCAAGCAGTTGGGATGCGGGTTGTCGATCATCGACAAGCGCCGCCCCCGCCCGAATGTCAGTGAAGTCATGCACATCATCGGCGAGGTCGAATCCCGCAACTGCATCATCGTCGACGACATGATCGACACGGCCGGAACCCTGGTCAAAGCTGCGGAGGCGCTCAAGCAACGTGGTGCATTGCATGTGTATGCCTATTGCACGCATCCCGTGTTCTCCGGGCCCGCCGTGGAGCGCATCGCTACTAGTGCTTCCCTTGATGGGGTGGTGGTGACGTCGTCGATCCCGCTGTCGGAACAGGCTGCTGCCTGTACCAAGATACGCCAGCTTAGCGTTGCAGAGTTGTTTGGTGAATCGATTGTTCGCATCGCATCGGGCTTGTCGATACGGGATTATTTTTCCGCCCAGGAACAGTTGTTCTGAGCCGAGCCAGGGCGCTTTGGCCTTGCAGTCAGGGCGCTTTGGCGGGTGGAGTCAAGGCGGGCCGGTTCGTTGGATGTGAATCAGGCCCTTGTGCAAAAAGGCCCCGCTGGTCGCGGCAGGGCCTATCGAGGAGTGTCAACGTGAAAATTTCTGCTTTCCAGCGCGCTGCGCAAGGAACGGGTGCGAGCCGCCGTTTGCGCATCCAGGGTCGTACCCCTGGAATCCTGTACGGCGGGGGCAAAGAGCCTCAGCCTATCGAGTTTGACCACAACACGCTGTGGCATGCCCTCAAGAAAGAGGCTTTTCATTCCAGCGTGCTGACTTTGGAAGTCGATGGCACCGAAGGGCAAGCCCTGTTGCGTGACGTGCAGATGCACCCTTTCCGCCCGATGGTGCTGCACGTTGACTTGCAGCGCGTCGATGCCACAACCAAGCTGCACATGAAAGTGCCCCTGCACTTCAGCGGGGAGGAAAATTCTCCGGCAGTCAAGCTGGATGCGTGCATCGTGAACCGCGTCATCACCGAAGTCGAGGTGGTCTGTCTGCCTGCAGATTTGCCGGAATTCCTTGCCGTCGATCTGGGCAGCTTGAAGAAGGGCACTTCCGTGCATTTGGCCGACTTGGTGCTGCCCAAAGGGGTATCGGTCATCGCCCATGGCAATGATAAGAATCCGGTCGTGGTATCCGTCGTGGCCCAGGTTGCTGCGGAAGCCACGCCAGCCGCTGCGGAACCTGCTGCTGCCCAGCCTGCTGCCAAAGGCGGTAAAGGTGCGGCGAAACCTGCGGCCCAACCCGCAGCGAAGGCAGCAGCCAAGCCCGCAGCCAAAAAATAGCCGGGGAGTTCCCGATCCCGGCGATGGCAACGTGCAGCGGAGGCTGATGTGATCCAGCTCATCGTCGGGCTTGGCAACCCTGGGCCGCAGTACCAGGAAACGCGGCATAACGTCGGGTTTTGGTGGGTCGATGCCTTGGCTGCGTCGCTGCGATGCGTCTGGGCTGCAGACAAAGGGTTTCAGGCATGGGTTGCCACGGCTTCGGTGGATGCGCATCCCTTGCGTTTGCTCAAGCCGCAGACGTTCATGAACCTCAGTGGTCGGTCTGTTGCATCGCTGGCGCGTTTCTACAAGATCGACCCGACGGAGATCCTGGTAGTACACGACGACCTTGATTTCGAACCCGGGCGCGTCCAATGCAAGCTGGGAGGGGGGCACGCAGGCCACAATGGTTTGCGTGATGTGCATGCCCAGCTTGGCACGGATCGTTATTGGCGTTTGCGGTTAGGGATCGGGCACCCAGGGCATAAGTCCGAGGTGGTGTCGTGGGTCTTGCACCAACCCGAAGCCGACGATCGCGTGGCCATTGAGCGTGCTATCGAAAGGTCGTTGGCCGCTTTGCCAGACTTGCTTGCAGGACACACCACCTTGGCGATGCAGGCAATGCAAGTGCCCAAGGAAAAGCCGATCCTTGCGCGGCAAGCCGAGCATCCACGGAAAGCCGAGCCTGTACAGCAAGTCGAGGTGCGCACAGCGCTGTCTACCGATGCATCGTCTGAGGTGAATTTGTGAACCCTGTTACTCACCCTGCTACCCATGTTCTCCAGCGTTGGCTACGCTTTCTGGTCATTCTGGTTGCCGGGTGGGGGAGCGTCTGTGCTGCGGTGGGGGACACCGTCTACCGTTGCGGCAACGTCTATAGCCAGGTTCCTTGCCCGGATGCAGATACCTTGGAAGTCGAAGACGTGCGCAGCCCGGAGCAACGCAAGCAGACCGACGCCGCAGCGCGTACCGCTGCCAAGCTGGCGCGGGACATGGAGAAGGAGCGGTTGGCTCAGGAGCGCAAGGCAGCCATGCAAGGCCGTACTCCAGCGCGTGCGGCGGCTCTGCCCTTCCCCACTACACAAGACCAACCCGTTCGTCTGACCCTCAAGAGGGTGCGCCCCGCCAAGCCTGGGCATTTCATTGCTGAAGTGCCAGGGTCGGAACCCGCCAGTCCACCAGCCAAAAAGACGAAGCGCAAGGCCAAAAAGTCCCGCAGCAAAGACTAGCGTCGTCGGTAGAGCGAGGGACCATGGCAGCTCCTTCGCTTCGACACGCCGGGGGTACTCCCGGACCGGTGCGCTTCGAGACGCACTCGGCTACAAAAGCATCGGGCCTATTTGGCCTATTCCATCGACTCCATTGCATTGGGCACGCAGCCGAATTGGCGTGCAGCAGCGACGATTTCGTTGGCCCAAGGGCGGTGCGTCGATGGTTCGCACATCGAATGGTGGAGTGAGAACACGCCGGGGGCATCGTCGCCAAGGATGCGCATTGCTGCTTCCAGATCCTGGTGGGCTACGCGGTAGTGCCGTTCGATCAGGGGAACCTGGGTAGGGTGGATGGCGGTTTTGCCCGTCAATCCGTGGTGCAAATCCTGCACGATTTCCCGCTCCAGCGTCGCGGTATCGGCGTAGTGTTCAAACACTGGCGCCGACAGGGGGAATCCGTAAGGAATGAATGTCGTCGCCAGCCGGGCGATGACGTGCCCGAGCGGCGTTTCATAGATCGTCCGTCCCTTGGGGCGGCGCATCCGTAGTAGCGCCAGCAGGTCGTTGCCACCGATGCGCAGACCCAAGATCTGGGCGCGCCAGGGTGCCCGATCCAGATGCTCGGCCAGCGCATGCATGGCAGCGTCGTGGAAAACCTCCCGCGTTTCCAGCGTGGGCATCACCCAAAAATGATTCTGAGGGCCGCACGCCATGCGATCGAAGTAGTCGTCGATGTTGTGCAAACTGATCTTGGGGAAGACAAAACCGTCGAGGCGATGCACTGACGGTATGGTCAGCAGCCGGTCGAGCACGTCCGGGTTACGTACCCGCACGAAGCGCAGGCAACCTTCCCGGGGTTGCAAATGCTCCAGCGCAGTGGCCAGGTTGTCGAGGGCGCAAGGAAGATCGTGGGGGGCAACGGCGTCTTCCGTGCAGAAAATCAGCGAACGTACGGCGGCCAGCTTGGTGCCTGCTGCAATGGCGCAAAGGTCGCTGTGGGTGGCCGGAACGTACAAGGACGCGCCGAGGCGGGGCCGGTCAGACATCGAGGGCACTCCGAATGATGGCCAATGCGTGGAAGGGGAGCGAGGGCCGTTCATCGACGGGGACGTTTTTTTCTTCCGCCAGAACCAGCAGATGCTGGACGCACGCCGCATTGCGGTCTCGAACGATCATACGTTGTGGCAGTCTGCGCAGCAACACGCGGGTGACTTCCCCAATGCCGGGTTTGATCAGGTTGCGATCCAGGATTCCGTACCGAGCCATTTCGATGGCCAGAAAACCCATGGTTGCGCGTGCGATGGCGTTGCGGTCGTATCGGGGTGGCAGAGCCGGGACATTGCCCTCTGCGCGCAGGGTATCGATGCAACGGAGGATGTCCTCGACGAACCAGACGGAGAGATCGTGCGGGGCAAATTCTTCGTACACCACGCAGCCGTGGAAGTCTTGCGGGCCGATGGCGTCGTTGAGCACGGAGCGGCTGACCAAGCCGGAGATCGTCGCATTGAGGATCGACGAGGGGATCAGGTAGTCTTCTGTGCTGGCGGCGCAGTGGGCGCACCCTGCCAAATCGCTGAGCACGTAGAGGTGCTGCGCGATGGCCGTGCCACGGGCGTGGTTGTACGCTGTCACTGCTTTGTGGAGTTCTTCGGTAATCACGCCTTTGCCAGTCCAGCCGTCGACGAAAACGATGGAAGCGGGGTCGGCGCCCCGGTCGAGGATGGCATCGAGGGCGTTCGTGTCGATGCCCCGATCCCGGATGATCGAGATCGAATAGTGTGGAACGGCACGGCCCGTGAGATGCTGCAACGTGTGGCCCAAGATGACGCCGATAGGGGTACCTGCACGCGCCAGCGAAACGATCGTCGGTGCTGTGCCGACTTGCTCGACGATGGCGCGCGCAAGCAGCAGGCAGTCCCGCGCCATCTGTTCCCGATTCATGGCGTGTGCGGCGCGAAACAGCTCCAGATAGCGTGTGGAAGGTAGCCGTTCAGGGGAGAGCATTTCGCTGTAGTGCCGGGCGCCGGACTGGATCAGCCGCTCCTTGTCGGCCACGTCGTCGATCATCGCCATCGTGATCGGCTTGAGCAGGAATTCCACATCCTGCGGGCGGTAGGACCCGTGCAGGCTCATCGCTCGATCCTGTCGATGGCTTGGCCGATTTGGCTGTGCGTGGGGACGATCTGGTAGTCGCAGGCTGCGAGGAAGGGCAGATCAACAAGGCTGTCGCCCATCCCAAAACTTAGCGGCGGTTCCCCGTCGAGGGTGTACCGGCGCTGCACGTACTCCACGGCGTGCCGCTTGTCGAGCCACCTGGGCAGGATCGCGAGGTTGTTCGCGTTGCAGTGGATCGTGACGTCGGCGGGAAGTTGGCCTGCATCCCGCGCAGCACGGCAAGTCTGGGCCAGAGCACTGACTGCGTCCACATTGCCGACGGTCGATTTGGCGACGAGGTACAGCCGCACGCCGAAGTCGTCGATCCAACGGACACGCAGCCCTGCCTCTTGCTCCTCGCAATGCTGGCATAGCTTGTCGAACCAGGATTGCAGCGTTGCGTCGTGCTCCCGCGCAAGGCTGGCGCTGCGTGCAAGCCAGTCTGGGTCGGGGGCGCCATCGGAGTCGAGCACCACTGCGCCGTAGTCCAGAATCGCTTCGGCATGGAATGCCAGGGTGACGCGGCGAAAGGAGTCGTGGTTGCGTGCCGTGACGGGAATGATCGTCAGCACACTTTGCCAGAGTTCGAAGGCGGCACGCTGCCTGGGGGAGGTATAGGAAAAGGCCGAACCGTCGCGCAGGGTCGCCGCCACCAGCCATCCGGGGCCGGGATGGTGCTTTCTGTAGCTATGAAACAGGGTGTCGTCGAGGTCAGCAAAGAGAATCTTCTGCAATGCGTCCCCCGGGGAGAAAAAAGAACAGGCGTGCGCCGAGATGACGCGCAAGGTGTTTGAGGCTTCCACTGGCATCCATTTCTGCACAAAGAAAGATGCAGTCGTAGTCTCCAGCTTGGTAGTTATAGACGTAGTTGGGCACACCAGCGCCGTAGTTGTCCGGAAACGACAGGACGTTGCGAATCGGGCCCCAGGTCAGGATGGGGGAGCGTGTGGTGGCATGCATCCAGACTTTGGCTTTGCTGGCTGCGTGCAATTCCCGGGCGAGGACATAGGCAGGATGCATGAATTCGCCGGTTCCCAGCACGAGTACGCGGTCGCAACGTGCGAGCGGCTTGGCCAGATGCTGAAGGAATTTGGGTTCGAGCGATATGGCAGACGTTACGCCGAGGCGACCGTAGCCACTATCGCGGATCGTCGGCGCGTTGGGATCATTCGATAGCTCGGGTGCCGGGATCGGGAAAGTACTGAGGTGGGGGGTGAAGTGCCAACTGCCGTACAACAATGCGCCGATCGAGCAGGCGATATGGCATCGGCTGGTCAGCTCCTTGCGCCGTTGTGGCCCCATCCAGTCGGTGATGGCGGCCAGATGCAAATGCGCCAGGGCTGGAGAACAGGACTGCATTGCGCCCACGAGGTTGACCAAGGTATCTCCCGTGCTGATTTCGTCATCAATCAGGACGAGGGAACGGGCATGGTGCAGCAGGGCGCGGCGGTGCGGGTCGGGCGGGAGGAAGAACCACTGCTGGGGAGCGTGGCTGTGTGCTTCTTCGAAGGAGACGCGGTGGGCGCCACCGACGTGGTACCGGGTGGTATGCAGGAACAGGGCCTCGCGTTGCGGATGCTCCCGCAACCAGGCTTCGAAAACGCCTTGTCCCAGGCACGTGGCTGTCTCGGCCATGCCGACGAAGACGATGGGATCCGGTAGTTCCGGGATGTGCGCAGCGATGCGGGTATGTACGTCCCCCATCGTGGCGACGTCTACGGGCAGGTGTTTGCCCAGAACGTGGGAGAGGAACAGAAAGGCGCGTTTGGGGTTGGCGCGGGTGGCAAAGCTGAACAGTCGTTGCGCAGGAATTTCCGCGTAGTCGATGGAAACAGTGATCGTTCCTTGTGGGAGCTGGGCTGTCAACGAAGGACCGGGAATATCCGGGGATTCGGCGGGAGAGGAAAGATTCACGGCAGTACGACGGGAGTGTCGATCTGCACGACCCGTAGACCATGCTGAACGGGTACGCGAGCCAGGGTTGCATACCCATGGGCAAAGCCTGCCAGCCCCAGAAACGGCAGATTGGGCCCGGCTAGGCAAGACATGCCAATGCCGCCGGACATCCGTGGGTTGACTTCCAGAATGCGCGGCCCGGCCCCCCCTTCCCGACACTGCACATTGACGTAGCCGTTCAGCCCGAATTGCGCAATGATGGCGCGGCAGGCTTCCTCCAAATCCGGGCGATCCACGATAGTCTGGACGGATCCCCCTTTCGCGGGCTTGCAGCGGATCACGGCGTAGTGCAGCGTGCCGGCTTCAGCCAGGCAGTCGATGCTGAACTCGTCCCCTGCAAGGTATTCCATCAGCAACAGCGTGGGAAAGCGTTCCTGCGAGGCCAGTATGGCGCGCAGCGAGGGCAAGTCGATTTGGTAATCGCTGCCGCCGAGGTACAGCCCCAGCGCGGTGGTGTCCTGCCGGATTTTGCGGAAACCGATCCCGTAGACGGAATGAGACGGCTTGATGCACAACGTCGGCACCGATCCACGCAGCGCATCCCAGGCTTCGTCGAACTCGGCTACCGTCGTGCATGGGTGCCACAGCGGTGGGGGAGCTGTGGGAACCCGTACTGTCGAGCAAAACCGGGCTTTGTCGTGCAGAAGCTGAAGGGTGGGGCCATCCGCACAGCACAACATGCGCACCCCCAGTGCGGCAAAACGATCCTGCGCGCCAGCAAGCAAGGTCGCTTCCTTGCCGGGTACAAAGATGTCGACACGGTGTTGCTGGCAAAAGCCCAGGCACCAATCGACATACTCTGCCCCACCCTGACCCGGGGGTTCGGGGGAGAACTCGTCCGCAGCGAGGCGGACGATGGCATCCGGGTTGGGGTGCGAAGCGAGCAGCGTGAACGTCTGGTCAGGGTCTGCGGT
Source organism: Candidatus Symbiobacter mobilis CR (assembly GCF_000477435.1). NCBI lineage: Bacteria > Pseudomonadati > Pseudomonadota > Betaproteobacteria > Burkholderiales > Comamonadaceae > Candidatus Symbiobacter > Candidatus Symbiobacter mobilis. The sequence goes on along the minus strand of NC_022576.1, from coordinate 1,266,892 downwards.
GCGGAGGAGCCGCAGCGCCGTGTGAACCAGAGAGAAGGTTTTGTTGAACCAGACGCGCATACGCTGCAATCGTGGGCGGTGTACCGCAGCGACCCTAAGGTCACAGATGGGGGAGGATCTGCGGAAGCAGTTCCTGGAACGTACGCCCTACGCCGTTTTCCCCGATCGCATGCATCTTCCATTCGTTGTTGTGCCGGTAGACCTTGCACATGATTTGGGCCGAATGCTTGCCTTGTACGCTCAGGTCGTACCGCGCGATTTCCTTGTTGTTGCCTTTGTTGACCATTCGGCAGAAGGCGTTGGCCACTTGCGAAAAGTCTTGCCCCGTAAAGCAATTGACGGTGAACACCAGCGATTGCACGCTGGCTGGCACTACAGAAAGGTTGACGATGATTTGTTCGTCATCGCCTTCGCCATCGCCGGTGCGGTTGTCGCCAGTGTGCTGGATGCTCCCGTCTTGGCTACGCAGTTGCCGGAACCACACGGCATCGATGAGCTGCTTGCTTGCGTCGAACAGCAGGCACGAGGCATCAAGGTCGATGGTCTCCGAGCCTCCCCCAAATCCCAGAATGCCTTTTTTCTTGACGGCATCCCAACCCAACCCCATGATGATGCTCGTGAGCGCACCCCCGGCTTCCTTGTCGAGGCTGATCTTTTGGCCTTTTTGCAGATTGATACCCATGGTTCCCTCCTGTGATGGTGATAGAGAAAAGTGAATCGCGAAAAACGGGTGGTCGACGGCGTGTGGAGCGATGACGTGTGGAGAATGGCAGATTCAGGAACGATTCGGCATGAGTTTGGCGCTGAGCCAAGCCAGAAACCCGCTGCGGTTGCGAGAGCAGACGATGACTTTGCCGATGCCGGAAAACTTCAGGACGATGCCTTCCCCGCTGGTGACGCTGTTGACCAGGTTGCCCAACAAACCCTGGCTCTGGTTGGTGGAGACGGACAACTCGTGGTGCAGCGCGCTATCCCATGCGACGACATGCCCGTTGTCGATCAGGACGCTCTTGGCCGGGGTGATATCGAGCGTGAACACCGACCCAAAGCCAGAAACGACGAGCTTGCCGCTCCCGCTCGAACGACCGATGAAAAAGCCTCCGGTACCGCCGAACAAGGCCGTTCCGATGTTTTGCATCTGCGCGGTGACTGCGACCCCGTCGCTGGAGGCAACGTACGCGTCGTCCGACACGCAGTACTGCACCGACCCGACGTCGAGCACTTCGAGCGCACCGGGCAGAGTGGGAGAAAGCAGGCAATCCCCATCGCCACGGCTGGCGCGGATCTGCTGCTGGAAGAAGCTTTCCCCGTTCGCCATGCGGCGCATCACGGCCTGCAAAAACCCCCCCTGCATTCGGCCTGCCAGATCGAGGGTGTCTTCCATCATCACCATGGCGTTGCTCTCGCAGGAGATGGATTCCCCCTTGCGTAGCGAGACATGGAGAAAGGGATCGTCGTCTCCCAGAACGGTAAAGGTGGGCATAGGTCTGCTCCTCAGTTCTTGACGAATAGTGCGCGCCGCAGTGGAAAACCCCGGCGACGCACCATGCCGTATTGGATTAGACGTTGACGCCGAAGTTTTTGGCCAAGGGGCCGAGGCCGCCCTGGAAACCCTGGCCGATGGCCTTGAACTTCCAGTCTGCACCGCTGCGATAGACCTCTCCGAAGATCATTGCTGTCTCGACCGATGCGTCTTCCGACAGGTCGTACTTGGCGATTTCGGTGTTGGTATCGGCGTTGACGCAGCGGATATAGGCCTTGGAGACTTGGCCGAAGTTTTGCCGACGTTCTTCTGCATTGTGGATGGTGACGCAGACGGCGATTTTTTCGATTTCCGGCGGCACGCGTGACAGATCGACGTTGATCGATTCATCGTCGCCATCGCCAGCGCCGGTGAGGTTGTCCCCGGAGTGCTCGACGGACCCTTCCGTCGACTTGCGCTGGTTGTAAAAGATGAAATCGGCATCGTTGCGCACCTTGCCTGTGGCTGCCAGCATGAATGCGCTGGCGTCGAGGTCGAATTCGGCCCCGTCGGTGGCACGGGCGTCCCAGCCCAGACCGATGAGCAATTTTTTCAGGCCGGGCGCTTCCTTGCTCAGATTGACGTTGCCGCCTTTTTGCAGACTGATAGCCATGGGTGAACCTCCAGGATGAATGCGTGGGGGCAGGACAGTACAAAACGCACCGCACCCCCCACGGGTGCAGCGCATTGGGATGCGGAATGGCCGCGCGTGCCTAATTGGACTACTGCGCAGGTTCCTCGCGCTCGGGGAACAGGAACGATGCCACCACGCCTGCCCCCAGGGTGCCGAGGACGATCAGCAAACTGGTGCTGGGAGCGAGGTGGAAGCCGGTATCGAAAACCGCGTGGTTCCAGGATTGCAGCGCCATCTTGGCGCCGATGAAAAAGAGCAGCGCGATGACGGCCTTTTCCAGGTGGACCAGGTATTTGGTCAACGCCGCCAGTACGAAATACAAACTGCGCAGCCCGAGAATGGCAAAGATCATCGCGGAGTAGACAAGCAAAGGTTCCTGGGTCACGGCAATGACCGCCGGGACAGAGTCAAAGGCAAAAGCGATATCGGACGTCTCGATAGCCATTAGGCACAGGAATGCGGGGGTGGCGTACAGCCTGCCATTGCGGGTGACAGCAGACGCCATGCCTTGCGCGATGACTTCGTCATGGTGAACGAAAAAACGGTCGACGTGCAAGCGGGTGTAAATGGGCATGAACTTGCCGGTCAATCGCACGCTCCAGTGGTGCGAGTAGTCTTCGATTTCCGTTTCGTCGGTGCCGGACTGCAACATCTTGACCCCGCTCCAGATCACGAAAGCCGCGAACAGGAAGCCCACATACGGGCTGGCGAGGAAAAGGCTGGTACCAACGGCGACGAAGATGGCCCGGAATACCAGCGCACCGAGGATCCCCCAGTAGAGGATGCGGTGTTGTAGAGCGCCTGAGATGCCGAAAGAGGCAAAGATGGCCATGAACACCATCAGGTTGTCGACCGAGAGGCTTTTTTCCAGCGCGTACCCGGCCAGGTACATATCTGCCCAGTTTTTGTCGAAGCGCATCCACAGGTAGCCATAAAACAGCAACGCCAGGGCGATCCAAAACACAGACCACTTGGCCGCATCGCTGATGGTGATTTCCGTCGTCTTGCGGTGCATAAACAGGTCGAGGTAGACCGAAACGCCAATGACGATAAAAAACAGAATGATCGTTTCTGTGGGGAAACCGAAGTGAGCCAAGGGGGCCTCCTCTGGAGTGTGGACAAGGATCACCCACAACAAGCCGCGATGGACTCATCAGGGTGCAAGGGGAAGGGAGAGGGGGAGTGGTGCAGGAGCAGCCCCGGAACGCACATCGGCATGCAAGGGCTTTCCCGACCAATTCCATTCTATCGGGGCAGGATGCGCTGTGCGGCCCTTTTCCCAGAAATGACTAGGAGGTAACAAGAAATTTATATAGAAAACAATGTATTGCGACATAACCCTGGTGTAAACGGCTATGGGCAATCAGTCGTGACGCGGGCCGATGCATCCCAGCGCGCAGGTTGGCTTGCCTAGCCTCGGCTGGCCAGTTTTTTGAGCGCGTACAGTGCTTCGAGCGCTTCCCGCGCACTGAGTTCGTCGGGGCGCAAGGCTTCCACCCAGCGTTCGATCGGGCTGGGTTCCGTGCATTCCGGTTCTACGGCGGGGGTGAACAGGTCTGCCTGGGGCCGGTCGCGTTGGGCCAGCGATTCGAGCGTTGCCAGGGTGCGGCGTGCCTGGTTCAGGACTACGGTGGGCATTCCGGCAAGGCGGGCAACTTGTACGCCGTAGCTTTTGCTGGCGGGGCCGGGTTGAATCTCATGCAGGAAGACGATGTCGTGACCCGATTCGACCGCGCTGACATGCACATTGATCGCGTGGTGGTGGGTGGCTGCGAATTCGGTCAGCTCGAAGTAGTGGGTGGCGAAGAGGGTGAAGGCGCCGACTTTGTCATGCAGGTGGGTGGCGATGGCGCCGGCAAGGGCTAGGCCGTCGTAGGTACTGGTGCCCCGGCCGATTTCGTCCATCAGCACGAGCGATTGGGAAGTTGCCGTGTGCAAAATTTGCGCTGCTTCGAGCATTTCGAGCAAAAAAGTGGACTGGGCATTGGCCAGGTCGTCGGCAGCGCCGATGCGCGTGTGGATGGCGTCGATAGGCCCGAGTCGGCAACTGTGGGCAGGGACGAAGCTGCCCATGCTTGCCAACAGCACGATCAGCGCGACTTGCCGCATATAGGTCGACTTGCCACCCATGTTCGGGCCGGTGAGGATGAGCATCCGGTGCTTCGACCCTAGGCGCGTGTCGTTGGCGATGAAGGAGCCTGCATTGCGCTCGGCCAGTCGGGCTTGCACGACGGGGTGGCGTCCAGCGTCGATCTCGATGCACGGCGTGGCAACGAATTCCGGGCGGCGCCAGTCGAGCGTCACGCTGCGTTCGGTCAGGGCACAGAGGGCGTCGAGCGAGGCCAGCGCTTGTCCCAATCGCACGAGCGTGAGAACCGAAGTGCCCAGTTCGTCGAGTAAGCGCTCGTACAGCCAGCGTTCCCGCGCAAGGGCGCGTTCCTGGGCGCTGAGTGCCTTGTCCTCGAACGCCTTGAGTTCCGGGGTGACGAAGCGTTCGGCATTCTTGAGCGTCTGGCGGCGCTGGTAGTCGGTGGGCACCTTGTCGAGCTGTCCCTGGCTGACTTCGATAAAGAAACCATGCACCTTGTTGTATTGCACGCGCAGGTTCGCGATGCCGGTGCGTTGCCGTTCCCGGGCTTCCATGTCGAGCAGGAAGCGGTCGTAACCTGTCCCCATCGCACGCAACTCGTCGAGTTCGGCGTCGTGGCCGACGGCGATGACCCCGCCGTCGCGCACCGCTGCAGCAGGCTCTTCGCACAGGGCGCGTTCGAGCAGGACGCAGCAGTCTTGGGGGGGCTGCAAGTCGGTGGCGAGGGGGGAGAACACTGTCCCCAGCTCCAGCACGGTGGCAGAAAGGGGGCCAAGCCGTTGCAAAGTCCAACGCAACGCAACGAGCTCCCGGGGGCGAGCCTGGCGTAGGGCGATGCGGGCAGCGATGCGCTCGACGTCGCAACATCCTTTGAGCCGGTCACGCAAGGACTTCCAGTCACCGCCGCGCAAGGTAGCGATGGCTTCGTGGCGTTCCCGGGCCTGGGTGCGGTCTCGCTGGGGATGGAGCAGCCATCGTTGCAGAGCGCGGCTGCCCATTCCCGTCATGCAGGTATCGAGCAGGGAGAGGAGGGTAGGGGAGTCTTCCCCACGCAAGGTTCGCACCAGTTCGAGGTTGCGCACCGTGGTGGCAGGCAAATCGATTGCCTCGTCCGCCCGGTGGACGTGGATGCCATGGATGTGTGGCAGCTCGCGACCCTGGGTGTGCGCTGCGTAAGCCAGCAAGGCCGATGCCGCAGCATGCGCTGGATCGAGCCCTTCGGCCTGCCACGGGGACAGGCTGGCGACTTGCAGGTGGCGTAGCAGCGCTTGCGAGCCCAGTGCGGTATCGAACTGCCAGTGCGGACGCCGTGCCAGAGCGCGTGGGCCGGTTTGCGTGAATGCACGCAATCGTTCCTCGAACACCGTGGGGAGTTTGTCGCTGACGATCCACTCGCTGGCCCCAGTGCGGGAAACCCAGGATTCCAGTTCGTCGGGAGCGCATTCCGCCAGATGCACCAGCCCTTGGGCGATGCTCATCCAGGCGAGTCCACATTGGTGTCGTGTCCCGGCATGGAGCGCCAGCACGACGGATTCGCTTTTTTCGCCCAGCAATTCCCCTTCGGTCAGGGTGCCCGGCGTGACGACCCGAACGACCTTGCGCTCGATGGGACCCTTGGCGCTGGCTGGTTCGCCAATCTGTTCGCAGATTGCGACGGACTCTCCGTGCTTGACCAGCCGGGATAGGTAGGTATCGACGGCATGAGCCGGCACCCCGGCCATGACGACCGGCTGGCCCCCTGACTGTCCGCGCTGGGTGAGCGCGATACCGAGTAGCGAGGCCGCCCTTTCCGCATCCTCATAAAACAGCTCGTAAAAATCCCCCATCCTGTAGAACACCAGGGTCTGGGGGAATTCCGCTTTGACGCGCAGGTATTGCGCCATTACGGGGGTATGCGGCGTGGTGGGGGTAGTCATGCGCAGTAGTGCAAAACCTCAAGGTGCTCTGTGCGGTGGCAGCGCACGCTCCTGGCTGCACACCAAGAAGACTATTCGTAACCGTTGCCATCCCCCCAACTACGTAGCCCGGGTAAGAAACTATTCCAGTAGGAGCTGCGCCATCGCATTGCACGCGGAGGCGGTGCTCGGAATCCTCATGTACTGTCCATACTCCGGTTCCTGCGCTCCGGTGCCACGCACACTGCTTCGGCTCGCCTGCCTACTGAAATAGGTTCTACACCGAAACGGAATCCGGGAAACGCCTGGGAGGGAGAGTGAACCGTTACGGTCTTTTTAGTACTCCTGGAAATTGGAGGACATCGGCTTGCTCGGCGCAGCCAGGCGTGCAGGGGCGGGTCGTCTGTGCGGTGCCGGGGCAGCCTGGGGCTGGCGGCGTTCGGGCAGTGCGGCGGGGGCCGGAACGAGCCGCGCGCCCCCGGCAAAGAAAGAGATCGTCTGCTGGAGTTGCCCGGCACGGCTGGAGAGTTCCTCCGCTGTGGCCGCCAGCTCTTCCGCCGAAGCCGTATTCCGCTGGGTGACGTCACGAAGCTGCCCGACGGCACCGCTGATGTACACGACGGAATCGCTTTGTTCCGCGCTGGCTGCGGAAATTTCCTGGACAAGCTCGCTGGTTTTCTGGATCGAGGGAACGATTTGATCCAGCAGTTTCCCGGCGTGTTCCGCCGTCGATACGCTGGCTGCTGCGAGTTCGCCGATTTCCCGGGCTGCTTCCTGACTGCGCTCGGCGAGTTTGCGCACTTCCGCTGCCACGACGGCGAAGCCTTTGCCGTGTTCCCCGGCACGCGCTGCCTCAATGGCGGCGTTGAGCGCGAGCAGGTTCGTTTGGTACGCGATGTCGTCGACGATGCCGATCTTGGCTGCGATCTTGTTCATGGCGCCAACGGTCTGGGTGACAGCATTGCCGCCGTCGGTGGCCTCGTGCGAGGCCTTGGTCGCGACTTCGTTGGTGATGCGCGCGTTGTCCGAGTTCTGGGTGATCGATACGCTCATTTTGTCGATCGACGAACCAGTCTGATCCACGTTGGCCGATTGCTGGCTGGCAGCCATCGATAAGGACTGTGCCGTAGTGCTGACTTGGTTAGCCACGCCGGTGAGGGCATCCGCCGCCGCACGCACTTCGCCGATGACGCGGTCGAGCTGTTCCGCAGTGCTGTTGCCGGCTTCTTTGACTTGCCCGAAGAGGCCCTCGTAATTGCGGTCGATGCGGTAGCCGAGGTCACCGCGGGCAAAGGCTTCGAGCATCTGGGCCACGTCGCCGAGGCCCACTTCGCTCGTTTGCATCAATTCGTTCATGCTGGATGCCAGCGTGGCGAAGATGCCCGTCTTGCCTTCGAGGCTCAAGCGTTGCGAGAAATCGCCACGGGCAGCAGCCTGCACTGCATTGGCCAACTCGTTTTCGATGAGGACTTCCGCAGTGCGGTCAGTCCATTCGACGACGGTGCCCAGGCGCTCTCCCTGCTCATCGAAGATGGGGTTGGCAGACACCCCAAAATGGATCGCGCCGATTTGGAGTTGCGCACGATGCGTGCCGTGTATACTGGCCAGCATGCGGCGTTGGTGCGAGGGATTTTTGTGGAATACGTCGATGTTTTGGCCGATGAGACGGTTGACATCGAAGTGAGGCAGACTTTTGCGTAACGCTTCTTGGTGGCGTGCCATCATGTTTTTGATCGTATCGTTCATGAACATGATGTTGTGGTCGGCGTCGGCAATCATGATGTTCGTGCTGGCCTTGTTGAGGGCATTGACGACACGCAAATTGATGACAGCGGATTCGGAAGCAGTACGCATCTTGAGCCGGACCGCATTGGCCACTTCCGAGATTCGACCTTTTTCGCCGGGAAGGGACTCCATCGCTTCCTCGAAGCTGCCATTGGAGTAGGCATCCATCAAATCCACCAGCCGGAAAGTGACGCGGTTCTGGGTGCCTGCCAAATCGTTGATCGCTTGGGCCATTTCACCAAACTGCCCAGGTAGTTCGTGTACGGGCATGACGTGGCGAATGGCGCCTGCATCGTGCTGGCGCGCCATTTTGAGTTGCTCGGATTGGAACCGGGCAAGCACCTTGTGCATGGTGATGAGCGACCACAGTACCTGCGCCGTTTCGTCGGTGCCGGAGGGGACGGCCGGCGCCGTGTGCAAATCCCCCTGCGCCATTTCTTCGAGCCGCGATGCGATTTGCTGCAAGCCATGTTCGGTGACGAGGAAAAAACTGTAGAAGAGGTATGTAGCCAGCAGCAGGCTGGCCGCCATGGCAAGTGCAGACCACATGAGCGCGTTGGCGATGCGAGCCTGCCGATCCTGCAATAAGCGATCGACGCTCACTAGCGCACGATCCACCAATGCATAGAGGTCGGAGAGATGGGTAGAAGCTTCCTTGTAATAGGCGCTGGCCGAAAGCGTGCCCGAGTTGCGGGCGACGTGCTCACGGGTAATGTCGATCATCTTTTGGATATTTTTCAGGGTGGCGTCGGGGCTGACGGCAGCAGTTAACGTGGCATCGTGCGCAAAAGCCTCTGCGAACGCGGAGCGGAACCGGTTCGCGCCAATCTGCATCCGGGCCAAGCGATCTGTGAGTATGTCCATCTTCGAAGCATCGAAGCGGGTGATCAATTCGCTGCCCAGGCGCCGGGTTTGCGAAGTGGCCAGCAGCAGATCTGCAGATTCCAGGGCCACGGCGCGGATCAAGTGGAAGGAAGCAACTTCCGGGTCGAGGACGAGACCCGCAGTGTTGCCAATATGCCCGACCATCTTGACTGCCGTAGACACCGTTGGCACCGATGCTGCCGCAGCGACCCCCGCGCTAGAACGAACCTGGGCTTCGACTCCGGAACGCAATTCTTGGAACAGTTCATCGGTTTGCAAGCGTGTACCCAATTCCTGATCGATCGGGACCAGCGCTTCCAGGCGGGTAGCCAGCCGTTGCACGGCGGCATCGCGCTCGGCTTGGGGAACAGGCTCCCCTGCAGTGACACGATCTTGAATGGCGCGTACATCTTGTCCCGATTGCATCACCGGGAGCAGGGTGCGAAGGTATCTGGCGCCGTCTGCTTCCAATTGGGTAGCCGCTCTGGCAGACAGGGACGATTGCAGAAATAGTCCAGCAAGCAGGGTAATCGGCAGCAGAAAGCACAGCGTAATGAGTAGCGCTTTGTTGGCAAAGCGCAGGCGTTCCATCAGCCGTACGCCCGGAGACCAAACGCCGTGTGTCTGCTTGTCGGCAGCAATTGCGCTGTACGTTGTGTCAGCAGAACCATAGCCAGGCTGGCCTTGATGCTTTCCTGCCGCTTGTCTTGCCATTGCTGTCTCCTTTGGCTGAGTGATCAAAAGAACCCGATACGAATCCATTCCAATGCGATGTTCATGGGTCATCGATAAATCAACACCGATCAACACCGATTGGAAACCTCGCACTTCAGGGCGGTAAGCCGTGACTTCGGCCAACAGGCCGGTTTTGGATAGTTGTTGCACAACATTTTGTGCGCAAAAAACCCCCGGGCTGAAGGCACACACCAAAAAAGGCGAACCTTCAGAAAGCGGGGGGCAGCAAACGCAACAACGCTAGAAGTCCAGCTTGACAGGAAAGCTAAGAAAGGGAATGCATGCTTACACCAAGCTCGGCATACGCTAACAAAGCAATATGCAGCAGGCAACCACTTGCGAGGTGGTGCGGAGCACTGGCCTGGGTACTCCACCTTTCGCCCTTTCCTTAGGGCCGACAAAATCAATCCACTCAATCCACTGCCTGAAACCGCATCTTTCTCTGTCTACGGATTGGCATATTTGCACGTCTTTGTTGTACGTCTTCGTACCATTGTCGTCCGCACATTCAAGCCGATGCCGTTGCAGCACCGAGTGCCTTTACTTTGGCGCACATACGACTTTTGTCGCGAGCTGCTTTGTTTTTGTGGAAGATTCCCTTGTCAGCAATGGAATCGACGACGGACTGCATCTTGGCAAGCTGGGCAACGGCAGTGTCTTTGTCACCCGCAAGCACCGCCTTGGCTACGTTCTTGACGGCAGTGCGGTAGCGGGAGCGCAGGGCCGTATTGGCCGCGTTGCGCTTGATGTCCTGGCGTGCGCGCTTGCGCCCGGAAGCCAGACGAGGGTTCTTTTTCTTGGGTTTTCCAGATGCCATAGTAACCAATCCTTGGGGCGCAATGCAGTGTGCCGAAAGCGAAAGATTCTAGCTTGAACCCAGATAGTCCATGAGGGTTTGCAGGGCAGGTGGATGCAGTGGCGAGGCAGTTTTGGCCTGACTGAGGCGTTCATAGCTTGAGCTAGGAACAACGAAGAAGGGCAAAAATGGCCGTCAGTGCGCCGCCTGCACGCAAACAGCACAGAAGGTGCGCCTCATGGACTATTTGGGTTCCACCCTGCTTCATGCGTGCTCCATGGTGGTGGATGGGTTCCTTGTAGGATAGACCCAAACGTAGGAGAAGGGTGAACGATATTGGCATCGTCGCTGGGTATCCTGCGTTGGTTTCATTGCGATCACGCACTTGTTTGCGCGTACTCGTTTGACTTCCCACGAGGTTCCCCATGCAGGATTTCGCATCTTCCCTGTTTCGCGAAGCGCTGCGGCGGTGTGAGAGTGAGCCCATCGAATTCATTGGCGCTATACAAAGCCATGGCGTGCTCGTCGCGGTGGACGCTGCGTTGCGCGTCTGCGCCGTGAGCGCCAACTTTGGCGAGGTACTACATATCCAACCGGAGCAAGCGTTGGGGCGGCAAGTAGGAAAGGTGCTTGGAGAGGATGCATGGCGGGCCATCCTGACGCTAGGCGCGGTGCCTGCCCAGAACCCTCCAGCGCCAGTGCTCCTGCCTTTCCCTGACGGCACGGCAAGAGGAGTGCCGCTGCGACAGGCCTTTGTCCATCGCATCGGTTCGGTGCGGGTCATCGAGATCGAGGCGGAGGTCATTGATCTTTCGGCAGCGCAGACAGAGCGGGACGCTGCCGCCAGGGTGCTCAATGCCTTGTTGGCCGAGATGGGGGATATGGAGCTTTTTGCGGGGGAACTGGCGTGCCAGATTCGTACGTTGACGGGGTTTGATCGGGTGATGGTTTACCGGTTCGATCATCAATGGAACGGGCAAGTCATTGCACAAAGCCGGGATGAATCTGTGGAGTCGTTCCTCGGCCATCACTTTCCGGCTTCGGATATTCCCGAACCTGCGCGGCGTTTGTATGCCAAGAATTTGGTGCGCATGCTCCCGGATCGGGATGCCCCCATGGCCGCCTTGTTGGGAGGAATGCCCGGGGGGGCAGGAATCGATTTGTCGTTCTCGGTGTTGCGCGGCATGTCTTCCGTGCATCGCACGTATCTCAAGAATCTTGGTGTTGCAGCTTCCTTGTCGATTTCGCTTTTGCAGCATGGCAAGCTGTGGGGGTTGGTCGTATGCCATCACCGCGTTCCCAAGGTGGTTCCCTTGCGGATGCGCGACAACCTGGAACTCATCGCACGTACCGCCGCGATGCGTTTGTCTGCGATTGCCTTCGACGACAGCCTACGCTTTCAGGTGGAACTGCGCAGCGTGACCCGGGATTTGCTGGCATGGACGCAACACACCGCCGATTTGCCGGATTTGCCCACCGGGCTTCTGCATCGGATGTTCGCTGCCGTGGGGGCGCAGGGGCTTGCGCTCGTCACCGACCGCGAAACCCTGTCGTTCGGGGAAGCACCGGCACGGCCCATGCTGGGCTGCCTGCGAACCCGGTTGCTGGCCCAATGGTCAGGGCAAACCCCTTTCGTGACCCATGCATTGGCCGCGCAGCACCCCGACTTGGCTGTGTACTGCGACAGTGCGGCGGGGTTGCTGGCCATTTCGCTCGACGATGCGGGAGCGCAGCTTGCCTTGTGGTTCCGATCAGAGGAAGTGCGTTCCATCGAGTGGGCGGGGGATGAGCAAAAGGCGCTTGTCGATGACGAAGACGGCCCCCGGCTGGAGCCGCGCAGTTCCTTTGCCCGCTGGGTGCAGACCCGTCGCGGCGAGTCCGATCCCTGGGACACCTTGCAGCTCGACGCTGCACACACGCTGTCGATGACATTGGGGTGGATCTTGGCGCGTGCGCGGCTGCGGCAAAGCGAGCGGCGCTATCGGTCGTTGATCGACTGGTCGCCGGATGCGCTGATCGTTCACCGCGAGGGCAGGATCGTCTACCTCAACCCTGCGGCAGTACAGCTTTTCGCTGCACGATCTGAAGCAGAGCTGCTGGGTAGCGAGTTGATCGAGCATATTCACTCGGATCACCGCGACGCCACGATGGAGTTGTTGTCGCACATGCAGCGTGACGAAGAGGCTGCGCCGCTGCTGGAAGGGAAATTCCTCAAGATCGATGGCACGGTGATGGACGTCGAACTCAAGGGCTTGTCGATCACCTACGACGGGGCGCCTGCGCACCAGATGGCGATGCGCGACGTGACCGAGCGCCGGATCATTGAAGACCAGCTTCGTATCAGTGCCCATGCGCTCAAGTCCATCTCGCAGGGGGTGCTCATTGGTAGCGTCGATGGCAAGATCGTCTCCGTCAACGATGCCTTTGCACGCATCACGGGGTATGGAAGGAACGAGGTGGTGGGGCAGGACGTGCATCTATTGATCGGCCCCTTGACAGATCCGAATGTCGTTACGGAGATGGATCGTGCGTTGGCGCAGGGAGGCATGTTCCATGCCGAGATGCTGAACCATTGCAAAGATGGCCGACCGTTCTGGAACGAGTCGACGATGTCCCCGGTGCGGAATGCGGCAGGGACGTTGACGCACTTTGTCGGCATCGTCCGCGACGTGACGTTGCGTAAGGTGAGCGAGCAAAAGATCAAGCTCGCGGCCAGCGTATTCACCCATGCCCGGGAGGGCATCTTCATCGCGGAGCCGGATGGAACGATCATCGATATCAACGAAACGTTCACGAGCATCACCGGCTACGAACGAGACGACATCCTGGGCAAAAAACCGAATGTGCTCAAGTCCGGCAGGCACGAGTCTGCGTTCTATGCGCAGATGTGGAACGAGTTGCTGGCGTGCGGGCACTGGCAAGGGGAAATTTGGAACAAAAAGAAGAACGGGGTGATCTATCCGGAAATCCTCAGCATCAGTGCCGTCGCGGGGGTCGATGGGTCCTTGCAGCATTACGTGGGCCTGTTCACGGACATTTCCTTGATCAAGAGCCATGAGAGCCAGTTGGAAAAGCTGGCGCACTTCGATTCCCTCACAGGGCTGCCCAACCGGGTGTTGCTGTCTGACCGCTTGCGGGAAGCGATGAATCGGGCGCAGCGATCATCCACAGGGCTGGCGGTGGTCAATGTCGACCTCGACGGGTTCAAGGCGATCAACGACCGCTATGGGCACGAAGTGGGCGATCAATTGCTCGTCGTCGTGGCCGATCGGATTGCGCGCATCTTGCGGGAAGGGGATACCCTGGCCCGTTTTGGGGGGGACGAATTCGTTGCAGTGTTCGACGATGTGCCGGGTGTTGCGGAGTGCGTCCCGCTGCTTGACAGTCTGCTCGATGCTGCCTCGGCGCCGATTGATGTGGCAGGCTATCGTTTGCAAGTCACGGCAAGCCTGGGGGTGTCGTTGTTTCCGCAGTCCCAGGTGGTCGATGCCGACATGCTGGTTCGCCAGGCGGATCAGGCGTTGTACAAGGCCAAGCAGGCTGGCAAGAACCTGTACCACATCTTCGACGCGGATCAGGATCGCAGTGTTCGCGATCACCATGAGTGCGTCAACCGCCTCGTGTATGCCTTGCGCAATGGCGAGTTCGTCCTGTACTACCAGCCTAAGGTCAATATGCGCACTGGGCAGGTGTTGGGGGTCGAGGCCTTGATTCGTTGGCAGCACCCCCATAGAGGGTTGTTGGCCCCCGGCTTGTTCCTGCCGGAAATCGAAAACCACCCCTTGGCCGTCCAGCTTGGGGAGTGGGTCATCGATACCGCGCTGGCGCAGGCGCAGGAATGGCTCAAGTCAGGGCTGGACCTGCACGTGAGCGTCAATGTCGGTGCGATCCAGTTGCAGCAGGTCGGGTTTGTCGATCGTCTGCGGGAGCTGCTGGCGGCACACCCTGAAGTAGGCCCGCATCATCTGGAAATCGAGGTGCTGGAGACCAGCGCGCTCGAAGATACCCGTGTCGTCACGCAGGTCATCGAACAATGCCACCAGTTGGGCGTGCGTTTTGCCCTGGATGACTTTGGAACGGGGTATTCCTCGTTGACGTACCTCAAGCGCTTGCCAGTGTCTGTGCTCAAGATCGACCAGAGCTTCGTGCGGGGGATGCTCGACGACTCCGACGATTTGTCGATCCTTGACGGTGTTTTGGGGCTGGCGCTGGCGTTTCGGCGCGCCGTCATTGCGGAAGGCGTGGAAACCGTCGCCCATGGGGCCATGCTGTTGCAGTTGGGGTGCGATATGGGGCAGGGCTATGGCATTGCACGGCCTATGCCCGCTGCCGCCGTTCCGGACTGGGTGCAGACATGGCGCATGGATCCTTCCTGGATGCATCTCCATGTGCTCGACCGCCGCGATCTGCCTTTGCTGTACGCCGCTGCAGATCATCGCGCCTGGGTGATCCGGCTAGAAAAATACGTTCAGGACACCTCTGGAGACCCGCCCTTACTCAATCCTTTCGAATGCCGGTTCGGGCGCTGGCTGTCTGGGGAAGGGCGATACCAGCACGCGCACAAAGCCTGCTTCGACCGCATCGTGCATCTGCACCGCAAGGTGCATACCCTGGGCGCGGCCATTTGCTTCCACCACGACAAGGGGAGCAACGCCGAGGCCCAGGAATTGCTGCCAGAACTCTACGGGCTGCGTGATGCGCTGCTGGACGAGTTGTCGAGATTGGTGCGGCATTCCTGATGTTGCGCGATGCTCCGGCCATTGCGCCGCTCATACGCGACGTTCCCTTCACCGCTGAGGCAGAAGGAAGCGGTCATTCCTTCGTGCTGCGGGTGCGCGATGTCCCCCCACGCGCAGTCTGGGCTTTGGAGCAAGCCGGGGTGCATCCGCTGCTGGCGCGTCTCTATGCATCGAGGGGGGTGTGCGATCCGGCGGAGTTGGATGTTGCCTTGCCAAGCCTGCTCCCGCCATCATCAATGCGGGGGATTGATCGGGCCGCCCAAATCCTGGCCGACGCCATTGAGGCGAATCGCACGCTGTGCGTCGTTGCCGACTACGACTGCGATGGCGCGACGGCCTGCGCGACGGCTGTTCGGGGTTTGCGTCTGCTGGGCGCGCGCAAGGTGCAGTACCTGGTGCCGGATCGGGTACAGGATGGGTACGGGCTTTCGGAAAGTCTGAGTGCCCGCGCACATGCCATGGGTGCCGAGGTACTGCTCACCGTCGACAACGGCATTGCCAGCTTTGCGGGGGTTGCCGCAGCGCGTGCGCTGGGGATGCAGGTTGTCGTGACGGATCACCACCTCTGCGCCAGTCCACAGGGGCACATCGTCTTGCCCGAAGCCGATGCCATCGTCAACCCCAACCAGCCGGGCTGCTCTTTTGCCAGCAAGTCGATGGCTGGAGTGGGCGTGGCGATGTACCTGCTGCTCGCTGTGCGTGCGGCGTTGCGGGCGCGTGGGCGGTTTGGGGAAGCCGGGGGCGCAATGCAGCCGAAGCTCGACGGGCTGCTGAGTCTGGTGGCGTTGGGAACGGTTAGCGATGTGGTTTGCCTCGACGCCAACAATCGCAGGCTGATTGCCCAAGGCTTGCAGCGTATCCGTGCGATGGCCGCGCCGGCAGGGTTGTTGGCCTTGTTCGAGGTAGCCGGGCGCGCGCCCCGCTACGCCAGCACGGTCGATCTGGGTTTTGCCCTCGGCCCGCGCATCAACGCGGCAGGGCGGTTGTCCGACATGACGATCGGCATTGAATGCCTGCTGACTGACGATGCCGAACGCGCACGGCAATTGGCCCGGATGCTCGACGGCATTAACCGGGATCGCAAAAGCATCGAAGGGCAGATGCGCGAACAAGCGCTGGCGGTTGTCGAATCCTTGGAGCAAACCGGGACGCAAGACGCGATTTGCCTCTACGACCCCAGCTTCCACGAAGGGGTCGTGGGGATCGTGGCATCGCGGCTCAAGGAACGGTACCACCGGCCCACCTTCGTCTTTGCCGACAGCGCTGCGCCGGGTGCGGAAGGCGTGCTCAAGGGGTCGGGGCGCTCGATCCACGGCTTCCATCTGCGCGATGCGCTCGACCTGGTCTCCAAGCGCAACCCCGGCGTGTTGCTGCGCTTCGGCGGTCATGCGATGGCAGCAGGATGCACTATCGCACGCGAGCGCCTGGGCGATTTTTGCCATGCCATGGATGGCGTTGCCCAGGAGTGCCTTGATGAAGCGACCCGCAGTCGCTATCTCGACGTGGACGGGCCTTTTCCCCCGGAGTTTTGCCGCGTCGATCTCATCGACACCTTGCGCGATGGCATCTGGGGCCAGGGCTTTCCCGCGCCGTTGTTTTGCGAGGAGCTGGAGATCGTGTCCCAACGCTGTGTGGCGGGCAAGCACTTGTTTTTGCAGTTGCGGCACCATGGGAAGGCAGTAGATG
Organism: Candidatus Symbiobacter mobilis CR; assembly: GCF_000477435.1. Lineage (NCBI taxonomy): Bacteria > Pseudomonadati > Pseudomonadota > Betaproteobacteria > Burkholderiales > Comamonadaceae > Candidatus Symbiobacter > Candidatus Symbiobacter mobilis. The sequence goes on along the minus strand of NC_022576.1, from coordinate 1,250,147 downwards.
GGGTGTGGTTCCAGCACACTACCCCCCTGCCCAACCGCGCCACGCTGGCTTTTCGCCCGGAGATCGACACCTGGAACGGCGTGCGCAAGGTGCGGTTTCAGGTCGAGGCCGCCGTGCCTGCGTAGCGCCCGATCCGCATGATCCTGCTTGGGCAACCCCGGGAATGCACCGTGCAAGAGGAACCAGCTATGGATGGGAAAGAGAGCGCAAAGGTGTCTGCCACCGCTACTGGCGCCATTCGCGCCGATCTGCACTGCCATTCGATGTTTTCCGACGGCACCCTGACCCCGGAAGCGTTGGCCGAGCGTGCCGCAGCGAATGGAGTGACCCTGTGGGCATTGACCGATCACGACGAGATTCGCGGGCAGCCTCGTGCTCGGGCTGCTGCGCTGGCCCATGGGGTGGGGTACGTCAGTGGGGTGGAAATATCGGTGACGCACGCTGGCCGCACGATCCACATCGTCGGACTCGGGTTCGACGACGGGGATACGGTGCTGGAGCGTCGATTACAGCGGTTGCGGCAGGGGCGTGTCGACCGCGCGCGGGCCATTGCCGAGGAACTGGGCCGCGTAGGCATTGCTGGAGCCTGGGAGGGCGCGATGCGGTATGTGCGCAACCCCGAGCTGATGTCACGCACCCACTTTGCCCGGTATCTCGTCGCGTTGGGGGTGTGCAGTACCCCGGCGGGCGTCTTCAAAAAATACCTGGTGCGGGGCAAACCGGGCTATGTGCCGCACGAATGGGCATTGATGGCAGACGCTATCGGGTGGATACGAGGCGCAGGTGGCATGGCCGTGCTGGCGCATCCCGGGCGATACCGCATGGGCCGTGCGGCGGGGCTGGAATTGCTGGCGGCGTTTCAGGAACGCGGGGGAGAAGGCATTGAGGTAGCGACCTCCAACCACAACGACGAAGAATGCGCCTACTGGGCTGGACTGGCCGCGCAGCATGGGCTATGGGCCTCTTGCGGCAGCGATTTTCATGACCCAGCCGAAAGCCGGATGGATGTGGGCAAGGCGCCTGATCTGCCACACGGGGTGAAGCCAGTGTGGGAAGGGCTGCGGGGCAGTGCTGTGTGAGCGGAAGGGGGAGCGGGACTGCGCCGGTGCTGTGGAATAGGGAGACCGCAGCGCTAGCCGTGCAACGCCGCGCTTTGCAGCCCGCCAAGCACGATTGCTGCGATTTGCAGCAGCACCAGCACGATTAGCGGAGAAAGATCGATCCCGCCGGCTAGGGGGATGACCTTGCGTAACGGGGCCAGCAGGGGGGAGACGAGACGCTCGACGAAGTCCGACAGCGCGGGATTGGCGGGGAACCACGAGAGCAGCGCGTAGAGGATCACGATCCCGGTCAGCAGGGCGATGGCCGTGCGTAGCAGTCCGAAAAGGGCGAGGAGGAGGATGACCCAGACTTCCGTCGCACCACCGGCCAGCGCCCAGAGCAGCGCGTACTCGACGCATTGCAGCGCGAACGCGGCGAGCAGCGAAGCGATGTCGATCGGCCCCATCGGTGGTAGCACACGGCGCAGGGGCAGGACGATCCAATTGGTCAGGGAGACCAGCAGCCCCCCCAGAGGGTTGCCGGAACGTGCAGATAGCGGAACGCGCAACCACTGCGCGTACATCCGCAGCAAACAGGCGCCACTGAGCACGCCGACTACGACGTCGAGCAATAGGGAAACGATCTGGAACAGCATGAACGTTGCGCGGATGGCGCGGGAGTAGGGGGGTAAAACCATCATACCCAACGGCAGGAATGTCCCCAGTAGGCTACGGCGCTTGCCCTTGCCCTGGCTTTTCCCCCGCTAGGGAAAGGATGCACGCTGAAAAATGCCTGCTGCTACGGCAGCAGTTGTAGCAGTTGTCATAGCGACGGAAGTCGCGATGCAGCCTTTTCCATGCTGTACTTCGCTTTGCGATAGAGAGATAGAGCCTCTGTCGTAGGCCCGTAGGCCCCCTTCGCATAGCCCCCTCCGTAGAATTTCCGGCCCTTATGGGCTGCCCACTATCTGTTTTTCCCTATTGGGTTTTCCCTGTCGAGTGCTGCCCTGAAGAACCTATTCCAGTAGGGGCTACGTCATCGCATTGCACGCGGCGGTGCTCGGAATCCTCATGTACTGTCAGTACATTCCGGTTCCTGCGCTCCGGCGCCACGCACACTGCTTCGGCTCGCCTGCCTACTGAAATTGGTTCTCAGGCATCCCAATCCTTGTCCATTTTTTGCCCCTTGGTGCCCCATGCCCGATTCCCATTCCGACTCCGTTACTCCCGCTGCCCTCGACGAAAACCATCTGATTGCCGAACGCCGGGAGAAATTGCGGCAGTTGCGCCAGCGCCAGGCTGAGGGCCAGGGGCCTGCCTTTCCCAATGACTTTCAGCCCCGTGACCGCGCCGCTGCAATCGCCGCTGCGCACCAGGCAAGCGATGCCGACGAACTGGAGCGCGCATCGGTCACAGTGCGCATGGCAGGCAGGATGATGCTCAAGCGGGTGATGGGCAAGGCCAGTTTTGTCGCGCTGCAAGACGCCACCGGGCGCATCCAGGTCTATGTGCGATCCAACGACGTGGGCGAAGAGGTCTACGCCGAATTCCGTCGATGGGATTTGGGGGACATCGTTGGCGTTGTCGGGCATTTGTTTCGTACCCGCACCGGGGAGCTATCCGTCCACGCGCAGTCCATCCGGCTGCTGACCAAGAGCTTGCGGCCCCTGCCGGACAAGTTCCATGGCTTGAGTGATCAGGAACTCAAGTACCGCCAGCGGTATGTCGATTTGATGATTGATGAGTCGGCGCGCCAACGCTTCGTGCTGCGCAGCCAGGCCATTGCGCAGTTGCGGGCTTTCATGGCGTCGCAGGGCTTCCTCGAAGTAGAAACGCCGATGCTGCACCCCATCCCCTCGGGGGCCAATGCCCGGCCTTTTGCCACGCACCACCATGCGCTCGATCAGGCGATGTATTTGCGCATCGCGCCGGAGCTGTACCTCAAGCGTTTGATCGTCGGCGGGTTCGAGCGCGTCTACGAGCTGAACCGGAACTTCCGCAACGAGGGCATCAGCATTCGGCACAACCCTGAATTCACGATGATGGAGTTCTACGCCGCGTACTGGAACCATCGCGATCTGATGACGTTCACCGAAGAATTGATCCGCAACGTTGCCCGCCAGACCTTGGGCACGCTGCAACTGACTTACGGTGGCAGAGCGGTGGATTTGGAAGCGCCCTTTGCGCGCTGGACGATGCGGGAGGCAATTTGCCAATGCAGCCCTGCCGGGGTGGCGATGGAAGACGGCAGCGGCTTGTGCGTCGATAGCGCGTCGTGGTTACGGCAGGCTTTGCTGCGCCACGGGTGTAGCGAGGCGCAGCACCAGCTTTCGACGCGCTCGCTGGCGGCGTTGCAGGTGCTGTACTTCGAGGAAGTGGTCGAGGAACAGCTTTGGCAGCCCACCTTTCTGTGTGAGCACCCCATCGAGATTTCCCCCCTGGCGCGCGCCAGCGATGAGCGGCCCGAGGTGGCCGAGCGCTTCGAGCTGTACATCACCGGGCGCGAATTCGGCAACGGGTTCAGCGAATTGAATGACGCCGAGGAACAGGCTGTGCGTTTTCGTGCGCAGGTGCAGGCCCGGGAGCGTGGGGATCAGGAAGCCATGCACTATGACGCCGATTTCATCCGCGCCTTGGAATACGGCATGCCCCCCACAGGCGGCTGTGGTATCGGCATCGACAGGCTGATGATGCTGCTGACCGATTCCCCCAATATCCGCGATGTGATTCTGTTCCCCGCGCTGCGGCACGAGGCGGAGGGTTGATTTGTGACCCAAGAACCATGACTACATTGCCAAAACTACCCTATGGCCTAAGCAATTTCCGGCAAGTTGCCCTAGAAGATTATTTTTATATCGACCGCACCGGATATATCGCAAAACTCGAAGAACATGGCCGCTACCACGTTTTGATGCGTCCGCGCCGCTTTGGCAAAAGCCTGTTTTTGTCGATGCTGGAGCATTATTACGACCAGCGTCGCAAGCCGGAATTTGACGCATTATTTGGCAAGCTGCACGTAGGCAGGAACCCGACACCGCTGGCGAATGCTTACCAAGTGCTGGTGCTGGATTTTAGTGGGATCGAAACCGGTAATGGCGTCGATACCTTGCGGCGGGGGTTTATGTCGAAAGTGACGCTGCCTGCGCTCGATTTTCTGGAACGCTATGGCTATTCGGCGTCTACCCGGGAAGAATTGCGTAGGCTGCCTTCTCCACAAGAACAGATCACTGTGTTGTGCCAATACGTGGCGCGTTCTGGCCACAAATTGCTGCTATTGATTGACGAATACGACCATTTTGCCAATAGCCTTCTTGCCGAAGACATGGATGCATTTCGATCCGCAGTCGGCAAAGGTGGATTTGTTCGCAGCTTTTATGAAACGATCAAGTCTGCAACGCAAGCGGGCACCATTGACCGGTTTTTTATTACCGGCGTCACGGCGATTATGCTCGATAGCTTGACGAGTGGGTTCAACATTGCAGAGAATCTGACCTTCGAGGAAGATTTTCATGATATTCTGGGCTTTACGCGGGAAGAAACACTTGCGCTACTCCACCCCTTGGCAGAATATTGTGGAATGAATCCTGACGCTCTGATGGAAGATGTGACGTACTGGTACAACGGATACCGGTTCCACCGCAGGTGCCATACCGTCTACAACTCCGATATGGTGCTGTACTTTGCCAAGAAGTTCGACCAAAAAGCCTGCGCATACCCGGATCGAATGCTCGATGAAAACATTGCATCCGACTACAGCAAGCTGATGGCGTTATTTGCGATTGGAGACCGTGAAGACAACTATCGCGTACTGGAAGCGCTAGTGACCGATGGCGAAGTGATAGCCCAGCAGCAACGCCGATTTGATTTAGATAAAACCTTTGGGCGGGATGACTTCATTAGCCTGCTGGCGTATGTGGGTTTTGCGTCGCTTGCTGGTGGCGACGGGAATGATATGCGCTATGCAATCCCGAATCATGTAATTCGCGAGTTGTACTTTCAGTATTTTCTTGTGGAATTGGAGCAACGCAATCACGTTGATCTTCCGATCTGGGAAGTGCGCAATGCCCTGCGAGCTTTGTACCGCGCCAATGACATCGAACCGTTGCGTTCCCAGTTGGAACGGGTGCTGCAACACCTATCGAACCGGGACAGCATGAGGATGGACGAAAAGCACCTGAAAGTCATCCTGGTAACGCTGTTATTTCAAACTTCCGTATGGCGTTTACAAAGCGAACCGGAAGTGAACCGGCGCTATCCCGATGTATTGCTGTGGGAACGCAGCCCCTTTGAACTGGCTGGGCAGCATTTGATCGAATTGAAATACGCGAAGAAGCAGGAAGGCGAAGCGGGATGGGCAGCCAAGAGACAAGAAGGGCTGGAACAAATTGCCGCATACCGTTCGTTGCCGGAGATAGCGGCGATGGCGAAGCTGCATAGCTGGTTGATGTTGAGCGATGGGGAAAGGGTGGAGGTGATCGAGGTGATGGAGGTGGCGTGAGCTGCACGGCATGGGATTGTGTATGCCAGCGTTCATCGTAATTGCTGTTGCGGCTATACATCCCCTCATGCTCATGCAATGCCCACTCGTTGCAAGAAGTAACAGCAGTACCGATCTACATCCTCATTTTGTAATCCAAGAACCATGACTACATTACCCAAACTACCCTATGGCCTAAGCAATTTCCGGCAAGTCGCCCTGGAAGAATATTTTTATATCGACCGCACCGGATATATCGCAAAACTCGAAGCGCATGGCCGCTACCACGTTTTGATGCGTCCGCGCCGCTTTGGCAAAAGCCTGTTTTTGTCGATGCTGGAACACTATTACGATCAGCGTCGTAAGCCGGAATTTGAAGCACTATTTGGCAAGCTGCACGTAGGCAGGAACCCGACACCGCTGGCGAATGCGTACCAAGTGCTGGTGCTGGATTTCAGCGGGATCGATACCTCGCGGGGGATAGATGTTTTATTGCAGGGATTTGCATTCCGGGTGGAATACGGGGCACTCTCATTTCTGGAACGTTATGGGTATCCCCAAGATGCGATCAACGCAGTGCAGCAGCAGTCTTTACCACAGGCCAAACTCGGAATGTTGCTTCGCTATGTAGCCCAAACTGGCCAAAAGATTCTGCTATTGATAGATGAATACGACCACTTTGCCAATAGCCTTCTTGCCGAAGACATGGATGCATTTCGATCCGCAGTCGGAAAAGGTGGGTTTGTACGCAGCTTTTATGAAACGATCAAGTCTGCAACGCAAGCGGGAACCATTGACCGGTTTTTTATTACCGGCGTTACGGCCATCATGCTCGATAGCTTGACGAGTGGGTTCAACATCGCCAAGAACTTGACATTCGAGGAAGATTTCCACGACATTCTCGGCTTTACCCGCGAAGAGACGTTCTCACTGATTCGGCCCTTGGTGGAGGGATGCAAGCTGGATGCCGAGACGGTGATGGAAGACGTGACCCACTGGTACAACGGGTACCGGTTTCACCGCAGAGGCCACGCCATCTATAACTCCGATATGGTGCTGTATTTTGCGGACAACTTTGACCACAAGAATTGCGCATACCCGGATCGAATGCTCGATGAAAACATTGCATCCGACTACAGCAAGCTGATGGCATTGTTTTCCATCGGCGATCAGGAAGACAACTATCGCGTGCTAGAAGCACTGGTCACCGATGGCGAAGTGATAGCCCAGCAGCAACGCCGATTTGATTTGGATAAAACCTTTGGGCGTGATGAATTCATTAGCCTCCTTGCGTATGTGGGTTTTGCGTCTCTTTCCGGGGGAGATGGGAACGATATGCGCTATGCAATCCCGAATCATGTAATTCGCGAGTTGTACTTTCAGTATTTTCTTGTGGAATTGGAGCAACGCAATCACGTTGATCTTCCGATCTGGGAAGTGCGCAATGCCCTGCGCGCTTTGTACCGCGCCAATGACATCGAACCGTTGCGTTCCCAGTTGGAACGGGTGCTACAACACCTATCGAACCGGGACAGCATGAGGATGGACGAAAAGCACTTGAAAGTCATCTTGGTAACGCTGTTATTTCAAACTTCCGTATGGCGTTTACAAAGCGAACCGGAAGTGAACCGCCGCTACCCCGATGTATTGCTCCGGGAACGCAGCCCCTTTGAACTGGCTGGGCAACATCTGATCGAATTGAAATACGCCAAGAAGCAGGAAGGCGAAGCGGGATGGGAAGCCAAGCGACAAGAAGGGCTGGAACAAATTGCCGCATACCGTGCGTTGCCGGAGATAGCGGCGATGGCGAAGCTGCATAGCTGGTTGATGTTGAGCGATGGGGAAAGGGTGGATGTGATGGAGGTGGCGTGAGCAGGGTTGCAAGGTATGGCAATGCATAGATCGCTTATGTCAGCGTCGATCGTAATTTTTGTCGATGTTACAACCCCATTCATTTCCTAGCAATTCCAACGCGTTGCAAGGAGCAACGGAAGTTTCGATCTATATCCTCATTGTGTGATTCAAGAATCATGACTACATTGCCAAAAATACCCTATGGCTTGAGCAATTTTTACAAATTGATCACTGAAGACCATTTTTACGTAGACCGCACCCATTACATCGTCCAACTCGAAGCGCATGGCAGCTACCACGTTTTGATGCGCCCGCGCCGCTTCGGCAAAAGCCTGTTTTTGTCGATGTTGGAGCATTATTACGACCAGCGTCGAAAGCCGGAATTTGAAGCACTATTTGGCAAGCTGCACGTTGGCAGGAACCCGACATCGCTGGCGAATGCGTACCAAGTGTTGGTGCTGGATTTTAGTGGGATCGATACCTCGCGGGGGATAGATGTTCTATTGCAGGGATTCGCATTTAGGGTCGAATACGGGGCCATTTCTTTTCTGGAACGTTATGGGTATCCCCAAGACGCGATCAACGCAGTACAACAGCAATCTTTACCACAAGCCAAGCTTGGAATACTGCTTCGCTATGTGGCCCAAACCAGCCAAAAGATTCTGCTATTGATTGACGAATACGACCATTTTGCCAATAGCCTTCTTGCCGAAGACATGGATGCATTTCGATCCGCAGTCGGAAAAGGTGGGTTTGTACGGAGTTTTTATGAAACGATCAAGTCTGCAACGCAAGCGGGAACCATTGACCGGTTTTTTATTACCGGCGTTACGGCCATCATGCTCGATAGCTTGACGAGTGGGTTCAACATCGCCAAGAACTTGACATTCGAGGAAGATTTCCACGACATTCTCGGCTTTACCCGCGAAGAGACGTTCTCACTGATTCGGCCCTTGGTAGAGGGATGCAAGCTGGATGCCGAGACGGTGATGGAAGACGTGACCCACTGGTACAACGGGTACCGGTTTCACCGTAGAGGCCACGCCATCTATAACTCCGATATGGTGCTGTATTTTGCGGACAACTTTGACCACAAGAATTGCGCATACCCGGATCGAATGCTCGATGAAAACATTGCATCCGACTACAGCAAGCTGATGGCATTATTTGCGATTGGAGACCGTGAAGACAACTATCGCGTGCTAGAAGCACTGGTTACCGATGGCGAAGTGATAGCCCAGCAGCAGCGCCGATTTGACTTGGATAAAACCTTTGGGCGGGATGACTTCATTAGCCTGCTGGCGTATGTGGGCTTTGCGTCTCTTTCCGGGGGAGATGGGAACGATATGCGCTATGCAATCCCGAATCATGTAATTCGCGAGTTGTACTTTCAGTATTTTCTTGTGGAATTGGAGCAACGCAATCACGTTGATCTTCCGATCTGGGAAGTGCGCAATGCCCTGCGCGCTTTGTACCGCGCCAATGACATCGAACCGTTGCGTTCCCAGTTGGAACGGGTGCTACAACACCTATCGAACCGGGACAGCATGAGGATGGACGAAAAGCACCTCAAAGTCATCTTGGTAACGCTGTTATTTCAAACTTCCGTATGGCGTTTACAAAGCGAACCGGAAGTGAACCGCCGCTACCCCGATGTATTGCTGTGGGAACGTAGCCCATTTGAGCTGGCTGGGCAACATTTGATCGAATTGAAATACGCCAAGAAGCAAGAAGGCGAAGCGAGATGGGCAGCCAAGAGACAAGAAGGGCTGGAACAAATTGCCGCATACCGTGCGTTGCCGGAGATAGCGGCGATGGCGAAGCTGCATAGCTGGTTGATGTTGAGCGATGGGGAGAGGGTGGAGGTGGTAGAGGTGTAAATTCTCCAGAAGTCCTGGAAAATGGTCTGACAACGAAAAACTTTTCTTTACATCATGGATTTATTGGTTTGCGCTTTGCAATATAAATCGCCTTTGCTTTCCATTGATGAGCCACTCAATAAAATAGCTAGCGATCTTGCGATTCAAATTCTAGAGGTTGAGTCCATGAAGTTTTATACATTGTCAGAAGCCCGTCAGAAATTCGCTTCCGTTCTCGATATTGCCAAATTAGAGGGGGCCGTCCGTATTACGCGCAGGGATGGAAGGTCTTTCTTGCTATCGCCTGAAAAAGAAAGCTGCTCTCCTCTTGATGTCCAAGGCGTCCAATTGCATTGGAGCCGTGAAGACATCATTCATGCTGTCCGAGAAGGCAGGGATCGTCAAAATCACAGCTAATACGCTCTTGCCAAGTTTTTACGAAGAGATTACCTTCGGCATCGCGGTCATCGTTCCCCCAAAAACCTGCCAGCCAACGCACAAACTCGTTCCACGGCATCGCCGCCATCGTCTGCATCGCAGGCAACGACGTGGCGATCAGGCCAGGATCGCAGCCAGGTGAGTTGCCGCTTGGCAAGCTGGCGGGTGGCGTGGATGCCCTGGTCTCGTAGTGCTGCCATCGGTATTGCGCCATCCAGCGCTTGCCATGCCTGGCGGTAGCCTACGCAGCGCATGGCGGGCAGGTCGGCGTGTATGCCACTGCATGAGCGCAGTGCCTGGACTTCTTCGAGCAGTCCACCAGCAAGCATCTGGTCGAAACGCTGCGCAATGCGGTGGTGCAGCCATTCGCGGTTGCGCGGTTCCAGCGATACGAGCACCATCCCCGGCAAGGGTTGCGCATCCTGTTTGGATTGGCCGTGGAAGGACGACAGGGGCCGTCCGCTGGCTTGGTAGACCTCCAACGCTCTGCCGATGCGCTGTGAATCGTTGGGAGCAAGCCGCGCCGCAGTCACTGGGTCCACGCGGGCAAGCTCTGCGTGCAGGGCGGGCCAGCCCAAATCGGCTGCTTGCGCTTGGATGCGGGTTCGCAGGGCGGGGTCGGCGCTGGGGATGTCGTCCAGCCCGTCACGCAGTGCCTTGAGGTACAGCATCGTTCCGCCGACGAGCAACGGCAGCTTGTTGCGTTGGCGGATATCCGCGATGAGGCGACGGGCGTCTGCAACGAATTCCGCCGCGCTGTATGGATCGGTGGGGTCGCGGATGTCGAGCAGATGGTGGACGACGAGCGCGCGTTCTTCAGCAGTGGGCTTGGCCGTGCCGATGTCCATGCCCCGGTAGACCTGCGCGGAATCGACGCTGACGATTTCTACGGGATGCTGCCGGGCGATGGCGAGCGCGGCGGCGGTTTTGCCGGATGCCGTCGGCCCGGTCAGCGCCAGATAAGGGATGTCTGGCATGGGTGCCGCTGATCAAGCGTTACGCAGCAGGGACGTTGCCAGGAATGTGGAGGTACGCGCCTCAAGCGCATCGTGGCACGTCCAAAGCGCATCCGTATTCTTCTTCAAGGATGCGCTGCGTCTGCGCCGCCGACGTGAAATGGATGGCGTGCCAGCCCAGTGCGCGGGCGGCATCGACGTTGGCTTGTACGTCATCGACGAAGACGGTATCGGCAGGAGCCAGTGCGTACCGGTCTTGCAGTAGCAGGTAGATGGCAGGGTCAGGCTTGATGCAATGCTCCGCGCTCGAAAAGACACCCCCGTCGAAGCGCTGCAAAAAGGGAAAACGCCGCCGCAGCGCATCGGCATGGACGGTGGACATGTTCGAGAGGTAGTACACGCGCTCGCAGCCACCTGCATCGCGCCGTGCGCACCAGTGCTCGAACAGGGCCAGCGTCCCGGGGATGGGGGTTAGCGTCTCGCCGATGCGTTCGATCAACCACAGCACCGCAGTGGGCGTAACGCCGAGGCGTTCCACCGCACGCCGAGCCACGCCGTCAGCGTCGAGCACGCCCCGGTCGAAATCCAGCCAGTCTTGGTGGTCGAACAGACTGCGCGCCACATCCGCTGCGCGGTCGTCGGGCAGATCGGCAAAGGCTTCGCGAACCAGCCCGACGCGATCCCAGGCGAACAGGACGGAGCCGAAGTCGAGAACGAGATTGCAGGGGGTCATGTGCGCCACCGGGGGGGTCACAAGCGCAGGCGATTCACGAACGCAGGCGTTGCACCAGCGCAGCCGTGGAACCGTCCAGCCCGACTACATCGCCGCTGACCAAGCGGGCTTCGATGTCCTTGGCTAGCACTTTGCCCAATTCCACCCCCCATTGGTCGAAGCTGTTGATCCCCCACAGGCTGCCGCTGACGAAAACGCGGTGCTCCTGCAAGGCAAGCAGCGCCCCCAGGCTGGCGGGGGTCAGTTCTTCCAGCATCAGTAGCGTGCTGGGGCGGTTGCCGACGAAGTGGCGGTGACCGCCGGGATCTGCCTTGCCCTGCATCAACGCCTGGGCCTGTGCTACTACATTGGAGAGCAGCAGGGTATGGTGACCAGGCAAGTCATGCTGCGGTTTTTTGACTGCGACGAATTCGACCGGAACGACATCGGTGCCCTGGTGCAGCATCTGAAAGTAGGCATGTTGGCCATTGGTTCCCGGTTCCCCCCACAGCACGGGCGAGGTCGCGAAAGGCAGCGCGGCGCCATCGCTATCGACCCGCTTGCCGTTGCTTTCCATTTCCAGTTGCTGCAAGTAGGCGGGGTAGCGCCGCAGTGCGCTGTGGTACGGGGCGATGCAGCGGCTGCACAGGCCATGGAAGTTGCGGTACCAGATGTCGAGCAAGCCCAATTGCACGGGCAGGTTGCGAGCGAGGGGGGCAGTGCGGAAATGCTCGTCCATGTCGTGCGCGCCGGCCAGGAAGGCGCGGAAGTTCGCTGCACCGACGGCGATGGCGAGTGGCAGCCCAATGGCCGACCAGACCGAATAGCGCCCTCCCACCCAGTCCCAGAACCCGAAGGTGGTGTCGATGCCGAAGTCCCGCGCGGCGGCGACGTTGGTTGTGAGCGCGGCGAAATGCCGTCCTACGTCTTTGCCGCCCTGCGCCTCGAACCAGGCCTTGGCAGACCGGGCGTTGGTCATTGTCTCGATCGTTGTAAAAGTCTTGCTGGCGATCAGGAACAGCGTGTTGTCGGGGCGAATGCGACGCAGCACGGCAGCCAGTTCGTGCCCATCGACGTTGGAGACGAAATGGAAGCGCTTCGTGGGGGTGACGTATTCGTCGAGCGCCAGCGTGGCCATTTGCGGGCCGAGGTCGGAGCCACCAATCCCGATATTCACTACGTCGGTGATCGTGGCATCGGCGCGGACACGCTCTGCATACGCAAGCATGGCATCGAGCGTGGTGTGGACTTCCCGCAGCATGTCGGCGACGAAACCGGTATTGACGGGGGCGTTGGCGGGGCTGCGCAACAACCAGTGCATCACGGCGCGTTGTTCGGTGTGGTTGATGGCTTCCCCGCCGAACATGGCATCCCGGTGCCGGGGTAGCCCGCTTTGGCTGGCCAGGTCGAGCAGCAGGGCAGAGGCAGCTTCATCGATCCAGTTCTTGGAGAGGTCGGCAAAGACGTGCGGCGCTTCGATGGCGAAGCGCTGGGGCCGGTCGGGCTGCTGCGCAAAAGCCGTGCGCAGATCAAAGCCTTGGCCCGCATCGGCATAGTGGTTTTGCAAGGCGATCCAGGCGGGGGTACGGTCGCAACGGGTCTGGTTCATACGGTTCCTCCAAGTGTTTCGACAAAAAAAGCGCGCGGCAGGTGCCGCGCGTTGGTGTCCTGTGCCCTAGACGTAGACGCAGAGCCTAGGGCAGGGTAGGGGAGAAAAAGGGTCAAGCCGATAGCAAAAGCTGATCAAGGCTTTCGGCATCGGCGCAAAAAGCGCGAATGCCTTCGGCGAGCTTGTCAGTCGCCATGGCATCCTGGTTCAGGGCAAAGCGGAACGCTGCTTCGTCGTAGTGCATGTGCTCAATGTCCATCCCTTTGGCTTGCTGGGGGTCAAGCGCACGTCCCAAGGGCGCTTCGCTCGCGGCGAGTTCGGCGAGCAGCTCCGGGCTGATGGTCAGCAAATCACAGCCTGCCAGCGCGGCGATTTGCCCCGTGTTGCGGAAACTCGCTCCCATGATCTGGGTGGCGATGCCAAATTTCTTGTAGTAATGGAAGATGGTGGAAACGGAGCGCACGCCGGGGTCGTTGGCGTCGGCGTTGTCGGCTTCAACCCAGTTGGGGCCTGCGGCTTTTTTGTACCAGTCGTAGATGCGGCCTACGAAAGGGGAAATTAGCCGCACCCGGGCTTGGGCGCAGGCTACGGCTTGGCAGAAGGAAAACAGCAGGGTCAGGTTCGTGTGGATGCCCTTGCGTTCGAGCTGCCCGGCAGCGGCGATGCCCTCCCACGTTGCAGCGACCTTGATGAGCACCCGGTTGGCATGGATGCCTTGGGCCTCATACATCTCGATGAGGCGTTCCGCACGCGCCACCGTGGCAGTGACGTCGAAACTGAGGCGGGCATCGACTTCGGTGGATACCCTGCCAGGGACGATCGACAAAATCTCGCAGCCAAAACGGACCAATAAGCGGTCGACGATTTCGTCCACGGCTCCCCCACGGTATCGGGCCGCCGTTTCGGTGAGCAGTGCCCGGTACTCGGGCTTGCGAACAGCCCGCAGAATCAGCGACGGATTGGTCGTGGCATCCGTCGGCTTGTAGGTTTCGATTTGCCGGAAGTCGCCGGTGTCGGCGACCACGGTGGTGTACTGTTTGAGGGCGTCGAGTTGGTTCATAAAACTATTATCGCCAGCGCTCGTACTGCATTTCCCGAGGGGCTGGACGGGAATAGTGCGCACGCCATGGCGTGTATGGCTCTCTATACATACGGCTAGGGCGGGGCGGCGCTTGGACGATGACGGTCGTTGTTGTGGCGTCGGTGGTACGCGCAGGCCTGGGTGTCGGTGCGAGCGTTGCTGTCGGGCTAACGGTGAGGGCAATCGTGGCTCCCGGCGCCTGGGGCAGTCGGGCAGTGTGGCGTCTGCCTGCATAGCGGTACACCACCTCGTAGCCAACGATTCGTTGCTCTAGCTCCGGTTGTAGGACGCAGCGCTGCACACTGCGTGGCTCCGTCGTCGTGCGTTCGAGTTGGTCACCCAGCACGGCGCCGCCCATGACACCGAGCATGGTCGTCGTTGCGCGGTCGCGGCCTCGGGCCGTTGCATGGGCGAGCACCCCGCCCAGCACGGCGCCTGCTGCGGCGCCAGCGCCGGTTTTGGGTCGGGCCACCCATTCTTCGGTCGTCGTGCAGACTTCCCGGGATACGGTGATGGTTTCGATGATGGGCGTCGAGGACAACACGACGCCGGTTTCCTGGGCTGCGGCGCAGCCAGTGCAGAGCGCAAGGGCAAGCAGGGCGTGACGCATGGCGGTCTCCTGGATGGAAGGATTCCCCAGTCCGACCAGGCACTGCCTGATCGGACTGGGCAGGATTACTGCGCGGTCGATGTCGTCGCGGTCGTCGATTGCGTCAGGCCCGTTCCAGGCGTGTGGATACCACGCTGGGCGCCACGCGATACAGCGCTACCCGTAGCAGTGCCCAATCCTGTGCCGGGGGTATGCATCTGGGAACGGGTTTGGGTGGCGGTGCCACTGGTGCCGGTTCCAGCGCCCATGGCGCGGCCCTTGCCGTTCGGGCCTGCTGCATGGACGGCGCCAACGACGGCGAGGGAAGTGGCGAGGATGGCCAAAGTGCGATACATGCTGTTTTGCGTGGTGGTTGTCATGATGATTTCCTTGAAAGTTGAAGATTACCGTCCGCGGCCGGAGCCGCCTCTCCCACCTCCACGCCCTGCACCTTGGTGCGATCCGCTTCCCGAGCGCATCCGGGTTTCGTACCCGGATCCGTAGGGAAGCCACCGCTGCGCATCGTCCGAATCGTCCCTGGTGCGCACGTCTTGCTTGGACGCGGCGGGCAGTGCGGCACTGAGCCGCGCTGCAACGCTATGTGTAGCAAAATCGTTCGGGTGGGCTGGTATCGCATTCCCCCCCCCGGTGGGGAGAGACTGCGCCCCGGCACACGCCGTGTACGCTACCCAGACGATAAGGATTAGGAAGTGCATGGCATCTCGATGGGTGCGGGAATCATCCATGGCCCCCGTTGCAAGGGCGTACCTACCGTGTCGCTGAATGTATCGGCTTGTCGCTCGATCCCCAGCAAGGCTCAGTGTGGGGCAAGTCGTAGCGCTTCAGGAAACGCTGGGGTATTGCTGATGCAAGCGATCCAGCAATCGATCATGGATACCGTCGAAGCTGCCGTTGCTCATGCAAACGATGTGATCCCCTGGCTTGGCAGCTTTACATACCGCGTCGACCAAGGAAGCCGCTTCCGCACAGACCGTGACGCGGTTTCCCAAGGGCGACAGCACTGTCGCCGCATCCCATTCCAGCCCGGAAGCCAGGCAAAAGGCGGCATCGCAAGGCTCCAGGCTCCAGGGCAGCTTGTCTTTCATCGACCCCAACTTCATCGTGTTGGATCGGGGCTCGAAAACCGCTAGGATGCGTTCCCCTTCTTGGAGCGTAGCGCGCAGCCCGTCGAGCGTGGTGCGAATCGCTGTGGGGTGGTGGGCAAAGTCGTCGTACACGGTGATTGGCGTATCTGCTGGGCCAACGGCACCGCGCACTTCCATGCGTCGTAGCACCCCCTGGAATTGGGACAACGCCTGCGACGCCACACTGGCTGCCACCCACAAATGCTCGCAAGCTGCAATGGCCGCGAGCGCGTTGTGCTGGTTGTGCAAGCCGGACAGATCCCATTGCACGCGGCCTTTGGCGGTACCGCGAACGAGAACGGCGAAATCCCTGGCATCGCCTTCTGCGGCATAGTCGCTCGTCGGGGTTCCGAAGCTGCGTACCTCGCTCCAGCAGCCCATCGCCAGCACCCGCTGCAAGCTCTCTTGCGTGGCATTGACGAGGATCCTGCCACTTCCATGCGAGCCGATGCCGGGGATCGTCCGGATCAGGTGATGGAACTGGCGTTCGATGTCCGAGAGGTCATCGAAGATGTCGGCATGGTCGAACTCCAGGTTGTTGAGCACGAGCGTTCTGGGCCGGTAGTGCAGGAATTTGCTGCGCTTGTCAAAGAACGCGGTGTCGTATTCGTCGGCTTCGATGACGAACGGGCCTGCGCCCAGCCGGGCGGAGACACCAAACTGCCGGGGAACGCCACCGATGAGAAACCCCGGGCGCATGCCTGCATGTTCCAGGATCGCGACGACCATTGCCGTGGTCGTCGTTTTGCCGTTGGTGCCTGCCACGGCAACGACATGCCTGCCTTGCAAAACATGGTCATGCAGCCATTGGGGCCCGCTGGTGAAGGCCAGACCGGCATCCAGGATCGCTTCCATCAGCGGGTAGCGCGAACCACCGTCCGGGCGGCGGGCGCGGCTGACGACATTGCCGACGATGTACACGTCTGGATGCAGGTCGAGCTGTTCGGCGCCGAAACCCTGGGTGACGGGGATCCCCAACGAACGCAACTGGTCGCTCATCGGGGGATATACGTTTTGGTCACAGCCTGTGACACGGTGCCCTGCTTCCTTGGCCAAGGCCGCTAGCCCAGCCATGAAAGTGCCGCAGATTCCGAGGATATGTAGATGCATAAAGAGATTCTAAAAGCCTGTGGGGTTCGCAGAACAAGACTAAAGATTGCGAATTGCCCGCCATATGCCTGCGGTATGCCCGCCACATATACCCGCCGCATTGCGGCCGAAGGTATGCCGTTGTGCGACGTGGATCCCCTACCTTTCGTGGCGGACGATTTTGTGGTGGGTGGCAGTGCCCCGCCTACAATGCCCTGAATTCGTTGGGCCTTTCCCTGTGGCGTAGGGGACGGCATAGAGCAGTTTTGATGGAAGATGAATACAAGATCATGTATTTTGATTCATTTTCCATGGTGAAAAACCATATTCCCCGGGAGTACGCATGGATCTGAGAAAACTCAAGACTTTGATCGACCTTGTATCGGAGTCCAATGTTTCGGAACTGGAAATTACCGAGGCCGAAGGGAGCGTGCGCATTGTCAAAGGTTCGGGAGCGGGGGGCGTTTCTCATGCAGCGGTGTCGGCGCCGATCACTGTAGCCATGCCTTCTGTGTCCACGCTGGCTGTCGATGCTCCGGTGCCCCCGGTGGTGCAACCGGAGACGGGCCACGTCGTCAAGTCGCCGATGGTTGGCACGTTCTACCGCTCTGCTTCCCCCGGAGGCAAGCCCATCGTCGAGGTAGGCGTGGCAGTGAAAGAGGGGGATACCCTGTGCATCATCGAGGCGATGAAGATCCTCAATGAGATCGACGCCGACTATGCCGGGACGATCCGCAGCGTCTTGGTGGAAAACGGGCAACCCGTGGAGTACGGGCAGCCGCTGTTCGTCATCGATTGATCTGGGGTCTTGCGCATGTTCAAAAAGATCCTTGTCGCCAACCGGGGGGAAATCGCCCTGCGAATCCAGCGTGCATGCAGCGAGCTTGGCGTGCAGGCAGTGATGGTGTATTCCGAGGCCGACCGCGAGGCCAAGTACGTCAAACTGGCCGAGGAAGCCGTTTGCATCGGGCCTGCGCCTTCTGCGCAAAGCTATCTCAATATGCCGGCGATCATTTCCGCTGCGGAGGTGACCGATGCGGAAGCCATCCACCCCGGCTACGGTTTTTTGAGTGAAAACGCGGACTTTGCCGAGCGTGTGGAACGCAGTGGCTTTCAGTTCATCGGCCCGACCCCGGAATCGATCCGCATCATGGGGGACAAGGTGGCCGCCAAGCAAGCCATGATCAAGGCGGGGGTGCCTTGTGTGCCGGGTTCCGAAGGCGAGTTGCCGGAGGACCTCGTACAAGTCAAACGCATTGCAAAGGCGATTGGCTATCCGGTCATCATCAAGGCTGCGGGCGGTGGCGGTGGGCGTGGTATGCGTGTCGTGCATACGGAGGCGGCGCTGGCCAATGCCGTGACGATGACCAAGTCCGAGGCGGATGCTGCATTCGGCAACCCCGCTGTCTACATGGAAAAGTACCTGCAGGGGCCACGGCACATCGAAATCCAGGTGCTGGCAGACAAACACCGCAATGCCGTGTACCTAGGCGAGCGGGACTGTTCGATGCAGCGTCGCCACCAGAAAATCATCGAGGAAGCCCCTGCGCCGCATATTCCGCGCAAGCTCATTGAGCGGGTGGGCGAGCGCTGCGTGGCTGCGTGCAAAAAAATTGGCTACCGGGGCGCGGGCACTTTCGAGTTCCTGTACGAAAACGAGGAGTTCTACTTCATCGAGATGAACACCCGGGTGCAGGTGGAGCACCCTGTGACCGAGCTGGTCACGGGCATCGACATCGTCAAGACGCAAATCATGGTGGCAGCGGGGGACAAGCTCCCCTTTACACAGCGCCAAATCACCATGCGCGGCCATGCCATCGAATGTCGGCTCAACGCCGAAGACCCGTACCGTGGTTTGCCTTCGCCGGGGCGCATCACGATGTGGCATCCCCCAGGGGGGCCAGGGGTGCGCGTCGATTCGCACGTGTACACCAACTACTACGTACCGCCGTACTACGACTCGATGGTCGGCAAGCTCATCGTCCACGCTGACACGCGGGAAATGGCGCTGGCGCGGATGCGCACTGCACTCGGGGAAACGGTGGTGGAGGGCATCCACACCAATCTGCCATTGCACCGGGAGCTGGTCGTCGATGCGCAATTTCAGGCCGGGGGCGCAAACATCCACTACCTGGAAGGATGGCTCGCAAACCGGGCGCGCCAGTAGTGAACAGCGTTTTGCGATACCGGGCGCGAGCGGACAAGCGCAGCAAGTGCTCTGCATCCGTCGTTGCGGCGGGTATTGCGGCAGGCGTTGCGCGATGTCTTACGGGCCTCGTAGCAGTTTCCGTGGCTGATGGGTACTTTGCGCAAAGGCTGACGTGGTCGAGTTGCGTTTGATTTGTCCCGCCGCATTCGTCGAGGAGGTGTGCTCGGTCTTGGAAGAGCATGGTGCGTCGAGCACCAGCGTCGAAGATGCAGACGCCGATACGCTCGACGAGCAAGCCGTCTTCGGCGAGCCGGGCATGGCGGAGCAGGCGTGGCAGCGTTCCCGCATCGGGGCGCTGTTCGTCGACAGGGAAGAAGCCGAGCGCGCCCTGCAAGGACTGCATCACTTGGGTAATGCAAGGCAGCCACGAGAAGGCGGAATGCCCGATGGAGTCGACATCGTGGGCATCGAACCCGTTCCGGATGTCGATTGGGTGCGATGGACGCAGTCCCAGTTCGCGCCGGTTCCTATCACCCCGGGGTTTTGGATCGTTCCGAGCTGGCATGAACCGCCTGCTTCGGCGCGTACCGTATTGCGGCTCGACCCTGGCTTGGCTTTTGGATCGGGAACCCACCCCAGCACGCGCATGTGTCTGCGTTGGATTGCGAATTGGCAGGATCGTGTCCGGGGGCGTCGCGTGCTCGATTACGGCTGTGGTTCCGGCATCCTGGGCATGGCCGCAGGGCTGTGGGGTGCTGGCGAAGTCTGCGCCGTCGATATCGACCCCGCTGCGTTGGATGCCACCCGCGCCAACGCCAGCGCAAACGGTATCGCGCTGAATTGCGGCTTGCCGGATGTAGCGCATGGCGTCTACGACGTGGTGCTGGCGAACATCCTCGCGACTCCCCTTGTCGCACTGGCGGGGCGGCTGCAAGCCTTGCTGGGTTCCGAGGGTTGGTTGGTGTTGGCGGGAGTGTTGGCATCGCAGGTGGAGATGTTGCACGCGGCGTATGCGCCGTTTTGCACGCTGACGCTTTCCGACCAGGAAGAAGACTGGGTGCTGCTGACCGGGCAGGCCGTCACGAAGAGCGCGTACACCGCGTCGCTGCGGTAAGGCGGCATGGGCGCAGTGACACGTTGCCCCCAGTGCAAGACTTGCTTTCGGGTCGTTCCCGACCAATTGCGCATTTCCGAAGGCTGGGTACGCTGCGGGCGTTGCGGGGAAGTGTTCGATGGCGCGCTGCACATGCTGGCATCCCAGCCGGATGCTCCGGGGGGGGCGTACATCGAGCAGCAGGCCACTCTGCCTGCAAGGCAGATGCCAGCGGCTGGCGTACAACCCATGGCATCCCACCCATTCCACGCATCCGACCCCTCCTTGCCATCCGTTCCAGATGCTGGAGCGGTGATTCCTGGCGCGGAACCTGCGCTGGATGTGGATTGGGAGCCGTTGCCCCTGGATATGGACGACGACGACCCGCCGCCCTCTTTTTTGCAGCATCGCCCTTCTGCCAAGACGTGGATGTATCACGTGGTCTGGGGGCTGGTGTCGCTACTTGCCACGGGGGGGCTGCTGGCGCAGGGCGCGTACTGGGAACGCGACAACCTAGCCTCACACTGGCCTGCATCCCGCACTGCATTGCGTGCCTTGTGCAGCGTGCTAGCTTGCCAGATCGACGCGCCGCGTCGGATCGATGCGGTGGTGATCGAATCCGCAGCCTTTATGCGAACGGGTGGGGGGGATTTCCATCTCGGTTTCACGGTACGCAACACCGCAGCGACCGAGGTAGCGCGAACCCATATCGAACTCACGCTGACTGATCATGCAGACACCCCGGTTTTGCGCCGTGTGCTGACGCCGCAAGACATGGGGGCCACGGTTGCTGCGATGGCAGCCCACGCGGAATGGGCGGTTTCCCTGGGGTTGCGCGTGGAGCCAGGGGTTTTGGATATCCCTGTGTCAGGGTATCGGCTGGAGGCTTTTTACCTTTGAACCGGTTTTTGGGGGCTACGGTAAAATCTTAAGATGAAAAAAATCAATTTAATCAAGGCAGAGCAGAACTTTTGGGGTTTTTTCGAGGTTGGGGAGGTTGTGCGTCGTACGCTATCGATCCTGGTTGGGGGATGCGTTGGCGCCCTGGCATGGGTTGCCGTGGCGCATGCCGATCCTGATCTGGCTGTTGCGAATACCGGCTTGTTAGTGCCTGGGTTCAACCTGGACCCCAGAGCGATTGCCACAGCGACCCAAGCCGTGCAAGGGGGGGGAGCAGAACCGGTACTAGCCGTGCCGGACACGACTGCACCCAAGATAGCCGTACCGGATATTGCGGTATCAGATACAGCACTACCCTGGAATGCAGGGAATGCAGGGGTTTCCGTAGCACCGGCGGCGCCAGTGGCACCGGCAGTGCCGACTGGCTCTTCCTCTTTGCCATTGCCGGATCTTGGTGCGTTGAGTGAACGGATTGACCAGGCCAGCGCAACGCTGGGGGCCTCGATTGGGTCTTCCGCTGCTTCCCTGATCGATACGGCCATGGGTTTTCTCGGGGTGCCATACCGGCGGGGTGGTCAATCCCCGGATGGAGGTTTCGATTGCAGCGGGTTCGTCCGTACCGTGTACGCCCAAACGCTTGGCTTGGTGTTGCCGCACAAGGCGTCGCAGCAGGCGCAGGTGACCCAGCGGATCGACAAGTCGGAATTGCAGCCTGGCGATTTGGTGTTCTTCAACACGATGCGCCGCGCCTTCAGCCATGTAGGCATCTACCTGGGGGGCGGAAGGTTCGTGCATTCGCCCCGCACGGGTTCTTCGGTACGGGTCGAAGACATGTCGATGTCGTACTGGCGCAATCGTTTCAATGGCGCGCGGCGGGTACTTGATGCCGAGGGGACGGAAGCACGCTCCAGTGGAACTGGCGCCTGGTGAAGTAGCGCCTGGTGAAGTGGAGCCAAAAGCTGTAGGGCTTTCCCTACTCCTTCTGCGTGGTTCCGTCAGTCCGCGCAGAAGTCTCCACGGTCACAGCGTCTTTGCCCGTGCAGGGTAGCAGCGTGGTCAGGCAGAGCAGTGCATCCCGCAGGGTTGCTTCCAAGGTGAACGGCGGACGTAGGACGAACATCCCGCTGGCAAGTAGGCCGTGGTCGTGGAGGCCGTGGGCGCCCGTCGTCGCGCCGGGGGCAGGGGGGGCGATGGACAGCGTTGCGTGGAGCCAGGGAATGCCCGCACGCTGCGCCAGTGTTTTGAGCTTGCGCGGCAATTGGTGGGCCTCGTACCGGGGAAGGATGGGGTACCAGATGGCATAGGTGCCGGTGGGGAACCTGCGTAGCGAGTCGGACACCATCGCCAGCACCCGGTCGTAGTCGCTTTTGATTTCGTAGCTGGGGTCGCACAGCACAAAACCCCGTCGGCTGGGAGGGGGCAGAAACTGGCGCACGGCATCAAAGCCATCGGATTGCAGGATCGTGACCTTCGCTGCATCGTGTTTGTCTTGCTTCCCCAACGTCGAGCGCAGCGTTTTGGCGTCACGCGGGTGCAGCTCGACGAGCGCGAGGCGATCCTGTGGGCGCAACGCTTTCCACATCAGCAAGGGCGAACCGGGGTACACCGTCGCCGCGCCACGAGGCTGACAACCCAGCACCATATCGAGGTAGTCCCGCAAGGCTGGTGGGACGGTGGCGGAGCCAATGCGTTCGACGAGGCGAACGATCCCCGAAGCGGCTTCCCCGCTGTGGCGTGCCGCGTAGCTGTCCAGCCGGTACAGCCCTGCGCCGGCATGGGTATCGACGACGCTGAGCGCAGTGTCTTTCTGCGTCAGATGACGCAGCACCGCCAGGATGGTCAGGTGTTTGAGGACATCGGCATGGTTGCCGACATGGTAGGCATGGCGGTAGCTGAACATCGCTAGGAAACCCGCTGCCGCATCAGGGAATGCGGATTCATGCGGGCACTGTGCGCAACGCTTGATCCAGGTCTGCCAGAAGGTCGTCGATGTGCTCGATGCCGACAGACAGCCGCACGGCGTCTTCCGGTACTCCTGCTTTGACTAGTTCTTCTGGAGAGAGCTGGCGGTGCGTTGTTGACGCAGGGTGCGTGGCCAGCGAGCGGGTGTCGCCGATGTTGACGAGCCGGGTGAAGAGTTGCAGCGCGTCCAGGAACGCAGCGCCGGCTTGTCGCCCGGAACCGGGAGCGGCGCGTACCCCAAAGGTCAACAGCCCGGAGCCTTTGCCACCCAGGTATTTCTGTGCCAGCGCATGATCGGGGTGCTCCGCCAGCCCCACGTACTGCACCCAGGCGACCTTGTCATGCCGTTGCAGAAACTGGGCCACGGCCAGCGTGTTGGCGTTGATGCGATCCATGCGTAGCCCCAGGGTTTCGATGCCTTGCAGGATCAGGAAGGCGTTGAACGGCGAGATGGCCGCGCCCATGTTGCGGAGCGGAACGACCCGCGCCCGGCCGATGTACGCAGCCTGACCCAGCGCCTGCGTGTACACCACGCCGTGGTAGCTGGCATCGGGTTCGTTGAGGCGGCGAAAGCGCTGCGGGTGTTGCGCCCAGGGGAATGTCCCGCTATCGACGATCACCCCGCCCAGGCTGTTGCCGTGCCCGCCCAGGTATTTGGTCAGCGAATGCACGACGATGTCTGCGCCGTGTTCGATGGGCCGTAGCAGGTAGGGCGATGCAACGGTGTTGTCGATGACGAGCGGAACACCGTGACGGTGCGCAATGGCTGCGAGCGCGGCCAAGTCGACGATCGCACCCTGCGGGTTGCTCAGGGATTCTGCGTAGATCGCCTTGGTGCGGTCGTCGATCTGTCGTTCCCAAGCCGACAGGTCGTGCGGATCCGCAAACCGGACGGTGATGCCGGAAAGGGGAAGGGTGTGGGCAAAGAGGTTGTACGTGCCGCCGTAGAGCGCCGAGCTGGAGACGATGTTGTCCCCCGATTCGGCGATGGTTTGGATCGCGGCGGTGATCGCTGCTTGCCCGGAAGCGACCGCCAAGGCGCCGATGCCGCCTTCGAGTGCAGCCATGCGTTGTTCCAGCACGTCGGTCGTCGGGTTCATGAGCCGGGTGTAGATGTTCCCGGGGACCTTGAGGTCGAAGAGATCTGCGCCATGCTGGGCGCTATCGAAGGCGTAGGCCACCGTCTGGTAGATCGGGACGGCGACGGCCTTGGTCGTGGGGTCTGGGGAGTAGCCGGCATGTACCGACTTGGTCTCGAACTTCCAGGACTGCGTCATATAGGACTGCGTCATGCAAACCTCCGTACGTGATTGCGGGGATAAAAAAGAGAGAGGCGCGAGGCGCCAAGGGGAACGAAAGGCTCAGTGGCCAGCCCACGCGGGATCGGGGCGCCATTGGGTGGCCCACGCAGGGTATTCCTCCGCAGGCATGGGCTTGGCAACGGCATAGCCTTGGGCCAATTCACAGCCCAGCTCCAGCAAGCCGGTGCCGTGCGCAATGCTTTCCACCCCTTCGGCGATGACCGCCCGGCCAAAAGCCTGGGCCAGGCCGATCACCCCTTTGAGAATCGCGGTGTCTTCGGGGTCGACGAGCATGTCGCGGACGAAGCTGCGGTCCATTTTGAGCAGCGTCACGGGGAGCCGTTTGAGGTAAGTCAGCGAGGAATAGCCTGTTCCGAAGTCGTCGAGGGCGAATTCCACGCCCAAGGCGCTGCACTGGGTAATGACCTCGGATACCCCGGCAATGTCTTCGAGCGCGCTGGTTTCCAACACTTCGAGAGAGAGGTCGCCTGGCTGCACCAAGGGGTGGCATTGGAGTGCCGAACGCAGCCGGGGGACGAAATCTTCCCGTTGGAGCTGGCGTGCGCACACGTTGACGCTGATGCCGGTGGGCAAGCCCATGCTGCGCCACTGGGTGATTTGCGCCAGGGCAGTGTCGATGACCCACTCGCCAAGGTCGATGGCGAGGGGGGATTCGTCGATGAGGGGCAGGAAATGGGCTGGAGCCAGCAGACCGCGTTGCGGATGTTGCCAGCGGATGAGCGCTTCGACGCCGACGATCTGCCCGGTGCGCATATTCACCTTGGGCTGGTAGTGCAGGAGCATTTCTCCACCCAACAACGCCTGGCGGATGCGGTCTACCTGTTCGTGGCGGCTGCGTAGGCCCATGTCCCGGTCTGCGTCGAAGACATGGAAGCAGTTTTTGCCGGAGAGCTTGGCTTGGTATAAGGCCTGATCTGCCTGCCGCAGCAGTTGCTCGGCGTCGATGTCCGTGTTCTGCGGGTAAAACGTGACACCCAGGCTGGCGGTCATCGTGACACTGTGGTCGCCGAAGTCGATCGATTGCGAGGCAATTTCCAGCAGGCGCGCCAGCACGGGGGTATTGGGAGCGTTGGTGTCGAGATTGGTCAGCACTGCAACGAATTCGTCCCCACCGGTGCGTGCGAGGGTATCCCCGTCACGTAGCGTCTGTTTGAGGCGCTTGGCCACTGTCGTGATGAGCTGGTCGCCGAAGTGGTGGCCGTAGGCGTCGTTGATCGACTTGAAGTTGTCCAAATCCAGAAAAGCCACCGCCAATCGTTGGGAACCGCCTTGAACACGAGTCATTCCCTGCCGCAGCCGTTCTGCGACGAGGGTACGGTTGGGTAGTCCGGTGAGGGGGTCGTAGTGGGCGACGAGTTCCAGCTCGCGTTGGTGGTTTTTCGAGGCGGTGATGTCGCTGAACATCGCGACGAAATTGGTGGGGTTGCCGCGTTCGTCGAGCAGCGCCGTGATCGTCAACAGCTCTGCGTAGGCGATGCCGGATTTGTGGCGGTTCCAAATCTCGCCGCTCCAGGTTCCCCGGGCACGCAGGTCCCGCCACATCGCTTGGTAGAACGCCGCACTGTGTCGGCCAGACTGGAGCAGGCGCGGGTTCTGACCGAGGACTTCTTCACGGAGGTAGCCCGTGATGTTCGTGAACGCGGCGTTGACTTCCAGGATGGTGCCGTGCTGGTCGGTGATGACGATGCCTTCGCAGGCGCTGGCGAACACCCTGGCTGCAAGGCGCAGCTTGGCTTCGGCAGCCTTGCGCTCGACGATGTCGGCTTCGAGCTGGTCGCGCTGGCGCAGCACTTCCTTGCGCAGCCTTTCGCGTTCGAGCAGATTGCGGATCCGTTGCCTGGCAGTTTCGACCTGGATGGGCTTGGTGATGTAGTCCACCGCGCCGAGTTCGAGTCCGCGTACCTCGGACTGTGTCTCGTGCAATGCGGTCACGAACACGATGGGGATGTCCTGCAACAGCGGATCCTGCTTGAGCCGGGTACAGGTCTCGAACCCATCCATTTCCGGCATCATGATGTCGAGCAGGATCAGATCCGGCGGGGATTGCTTTGCCAACGCAAGCCCCGTGGCGCCGGAAGACGCCATGTGCAGATCAAACTCGTTCTTGAGCGCGGCGCCCAAGGTCAGCAGGTTGACTGGGGTGTCGTCGATGACGAGGATTTTGGGGCGGTGGGACTGCTGATCCATGTTGGTGTACTGGAGCCGGTGGCAGGGAGCACCACCGCAGACGTAGCCGGGGCATCGTAGCAAATCCCATCGCCGCTTACAGATACTGGTCAGATACCGGGGGTGGGCGATTAGTGGGGCGTTGTGGCGTGGATGGGGGCGCTGGCAACCTGTTCTACAGGCGTTGAGCGAGGGGGAGTCGATGCTTGCGTCGCCGATCCCTCATTGACGCTGCGTGCATGGGGAACATGGCGCAGGATGGTTTGGCGCAAGAGCGAGACGTTGACCGGTTTGGTGAGGAAGTCGTCCATGCCAATGGCCAAGCAACGTTGGCGATCTTGCTCGAAGGCGCCGGCGGTCAGCGCCACGATAGGTATGCGTGCCCGGGCATGGATGGCTTCCCATTGCCGGATCCTTTCCGTAGCTTCGTAGCCGTCCATCGTGGGCATGTGCAGATCCATCAGGATCAGATCGGGCGTGGAGCCGCCGGTGATCTGGGTGACTGCCTGTTGGCCATCGGATGCCGTCGCGACGGTGGCGCCCAATTGGGTCAGTAGCGTCTCGGCAACCATGCGGTTGACGGGGTGGTCTTCGACGAGCAGGATGCGTGCAAGCACACGGCAGGAGTCGTCGGCAAACAGCGTCGTGATCTGTTCTCCACGTGCGATCGGTTCGGCGTGTTCCATGCGCTGTGCCCGGATGCGGAACCACAGCGTGGAGCCTTTGCCGACGTCGCTCTCCACGCCGACGCTGCCGCCAAGCAATGCTGCAAGCCGACGGACGATCGACAACCCCAACCCACTGCCTCCATAGCGCCTCGTGGAGCTGCTATCGAATTGGGAAAAAGGCTGGAATAGGGTGGCGTGTTTTTCCCGGGGGATACCGATGCCTGTGTCCTGCACGCGGAATTCGAGGATGGCATGGTCTGCACCGCGCTCCACCACGTGTTCCACTTCCTTGCCGACGATGCCAATGCTGCCGCTGTGGGTGAACTTGAGGGCGTTGGCCAGCAGGTTCGAGAGCATTTGGCGCAGCCGCAACCCGTCCGACAGGTAGTACCCGGCGGGCGGGCCGTCCCAGCGTTGCTCTAGGTGCAGGTTTTTGCTTCGTGCCGCACCGAGGTAGAGGGCGTGGATTTCCGCGAGGATCCGCGCTGGTTCGACCGCAGACAGGTGGATGGGCAGATTGCCAGACTCGATGGCGGAAAGATCGAGCACGTCGTTGAGCAGACTCAGCAGGGATTGCCCGGAATACAGCAAGGTGCGGGCGTATTCCAGCCGATCTTGGTCGCTGAGCGTGGGCTGTAGCAAGAGCTGCGTCGTGCCCAGAATGCCGTTCATCGGCGTGCGAATCTCATGCGACATGGTCGTGAGGAAATTGCTCTTGGCCACGCTGGCAGCCTCTGCGGCGAGCTTGGCCTGTTCGAGTTCCCTGGCCGAATTGCGTTGGGTATCGAGGGCGAGCAAGTGGTCGTTGTAGCCATGGACGAGCTGGGCCACTTCGTCGGGGATGTCCCGGATGGGCAACGGGGCATGGGCTGCCTCGGGTTCGCGCGAGAGGGCCAGGAAGCCTTCGGAAACCAAACGGACGGGGGCGATAACGGAACGTGCGAAGTGCCATGCCAACAGCACTACCCCCAGCAATGCCGTGAGGACGAAGCCAAAGGTGGCAACAGCCAGGCGCTGGATTTGCTGCGTCACGATCCTGTCTGGCAACAGCACGACCAACGTGCTATTGCGCTTGGGAGCGGGTTCTATGCGCATCAGCATGATGTCATGCCCTAGTCGCAGACTGTGGGGAGGACGTTGTGCCCAGATCGATTCGAGCAGTGTGGGATCCAGGGGAGTACCGAACCGGGTGGAGTCGGTATGCAGCGCAATACTGCCGCGTCGATCCACCTCCATCATCTGCATTCCTTCTGGAAGGGGCGAGGTTTCCAGAAAGCGGTCCATGACCGCGTTATTGAGGCTGATGGTGAGCACACCGACGATATCCGACGCGCCTGTCGTTGGCGAGTAGTGCTGGATGAGCCTGGCAACGCCTAGCGTCTTCCTTTGGCTCGAATGCCGATTGGGGTTGTCATGGATGCCGCGCCACAGCGTGGGCAGCCCGGAATGCTCGATTTCCCGGATCAGGGCATCGACTTCTGCGGGGTCGATGGGTGGGGCATGGATCGTTTCCCCCATCTGAAAACGCTTGCCCCCTCGGGAATACACATTGATCGATACCAACCCGCGAGAGCGAACGTGGCTGTTGAGGATGTAGCCGATGCGTGCGCGGGTGTCGAGGATGTCGAAAGAGTCCGCATCCTTTTCGTCCGCACGCCGCAGCGCTTGGCCGATTTCGAGGTTTCCGGCGATGCTCGCGGCAAGGTCGTCGATCTGATCCTGGTACAGCAGCAGGTACGAAGACAAGCTGGAGAGCAGGCGGCTGCTCTCTGTTTTGGCTTGTTCGACGACGAGGTTTTGGGCGATGTAGAACGCTGCCACGCCGAGCAGCACCAGGGGCAACACCCCAGCACCAAGCAAACCGACGAGCAGCTTGGTCGAGAGTCTGCAATGCCACCGCACGTCAACCCTGCACGGTGAGACTGGCGAAGCGACGGTGCATGGTGCAATGCAACGGCATGTCGCGGTGGGATGCTACTGTTTCGGCAGCGATTCGGCGGTGACGAGGCGGGTATCGATGACCGTCAACGGCGATACCGGCTGTTTCTGAATCAGACGCCAGGCGAGGTGGATTCCCTGGTAGCCTTGTTCGGCGGCCTGTTGGTCGATGGTGGCTACCAATCTGCGCGCTGCGATTTCTGCGATGGCTTCTTCCAAGGCGTCAAAGCCTGCGACCTGCACAGAGGTACGGCCCCTTTCCTGCAAGTACCGAATTGCGCCAATCGCCATGATGTCGTTGGAGGCAAAAACCAGTTTGATGTCGGGGTGCTGTTCGAAGATTTTGCGGGTCACTGCATAGGCTTCGTCGATCTTCCAGTTCGCAGTTTCCGAAGCCACCACGTGAATGTGCGGGTTTTCCGCAAATGCTTTGCGTGCGCCTTGGGCACGTTGCCGGGCGTTGTCCGCGCTGCGAATGCCTTCCAGGATGGCTGCTTGCGTAGGGGCCTTGATATGGCGAGCGAGGTACTGGGCGGCTTTGTAGGCGCCGGCTTCGTTGTCGACGCTCAGAAATGGCACGGGCTGCATTTGCGCGCGCTGGATCGCTGCGTCGTCGAGACGGTTGTCGATGTTGACGATGTGGATGCCTGCACGCTGTGCCTTGTGCAGCGCAGGGACGAGCCGCTGCGAATCCCCCGGGGCGATGACGATGGCATGGACTTTGTCTGCAATCAGGTCTTCGACGAGCTGGATTTGCTGTTCGATCGATGTTTCTTGCGCAGCAGTACGCACGAGGAGCTGGATGGGCAATTCCTTCGCTGCGCGGCGCGCCCCGCTTTCCATATCGACGAAAAAGGGGTTCGTGAGGGTTTTCATCACCAGGCCGATGCGCACCACTGCTGGCGGAACGGGTGCGGAAGCTGGGGTGGTCACAGGCGTTGGAGTGGGTTGGCATCCCCACAGCAATACAGCCATACCCAGGCAAAAAGCCCACAACAGTCGGACACTCGAAGCGAGGAAGGGCATGGAAAGCTCCTTGTTGTCAGCGGTGCATCGAGGTAGGCGCACGATCACGAGACCAAGCAGCTTGGCAGTGTGCGCGTGTGCGTCGATCCCGACACGAAGCGGGGGACTATAGCCGTCGGCATTGCGGGGAGCCTGAGGGCGGCCCGCAAAGGCTACCGCAGCAGCGCAAACACCTCGTCTGCGGCGCGGATCGTGTCCGCGACGTCTTGCGCGCTGTGGGCCGCGCTGACGAATCCGGCTTCAAAGAGCGCCGGGGCGGTGTAGATGCCTCGGTCGAGCAGGCCATGGAAGAACCTGGCAAACAAGTCGCCACTGCTTTGCATCACTGCCGGGTAGTCGTGGGGCAGCGTGGGGAGCAGGAACCATCCCATCATGCCCCCTTCGGAGTCGGCGCAAAAGGGGACCCCATGCCGCTCTGCCGCAGCGCGCAACCCGGCAAGGAGCGTGCGCGTCGTCTGCGAGAGTTGGTCGTGAAAGCCTTCGTGAGCAACTTCGCGCAGCGTGGCAAGCCCACAGGCCGTGGCGACGGGGTTCCCGCTGAGCGTCCCAGCCTGGTACACGCTCCCGAGCGGGGAGAGACATCGCATGATCTCCCGCCTGCCACCGAACGCTGCCAGGGGCATCCCGCCGCCGATCACTTTGCCGAGCAGCGTCAAGTCTGGGGCGAAGCCGGGAATCTCGCGTGCATAGAGGCTTTGGGCGCCGCCCCACGCCACCCGGAAGCCCGTCATGACTTCGTCGAGGATGAACACGGCGCCATGTCGGGTGCATAGCGCACGGCATTGGCGCAGAAAAGAGACGCTGGCACGAACGAAATTCATGTTCCCGCAAATCGGTTCGACGATTAGTGCAGCGATGGCTGGGCCGTGTTCGGCGAAGGCGCGTTCCAGCCCGGCGACGTCGTTGTACCGAAGCACGATCGTTTGCCCGGCGACTTCCGCAGGCACGCCAGCGCTGGAGGGATGCCCTAGCGTCGAAAGGCCGGAGCCTGCGTGTACCAGCAGGGGGTCGCAATGCCCGTGGTAGCAGCCTTCAAACTTGACGAGCAGATTGCGTTGCGTGAACCCGCGCGCCAGGCGAATCGCGCTCATCGCTGCCTCGGTGCCCGAATTGACCAGGCGCACCATCTCCATCGACGGCACTGCAGCCACGAGGAATTCGGCTAGTTCGGTCTCGCGCTCGGTGGGTGCGCCAAAAGCAAAACCATCACGCAAGGCGCGCTCGACGGCTTCGACAACGGCGGGGTGGCTATGGCCCAGAATCATCGGCCCCCAGGCGCCGATGTAGTCGATGTAGCGCTGTCCGTTGGCGTCCCACAAGGCGGAGCCTTGGGCGCGGGCGATGAAGCGGGGGGTGCCCCCCACGGCGCGAAAGGCCCGAACGGGGGAATTGACACCACCGGGAATGCACGCCGAGGCGCGTTCGTACAAGAAAACGTTGCGATCCATGCGCGAACCTATCCAAGGAAGCGAGGCAGCGAGGAAGCCACCAACAGAACAACGAAGACGGCGCAGGCCGCAGGGAAGCCGACTATTCTATGATTCAGGATCGATTTCTGGTGGGCTGCCGATGTGTAGGAGGCTCCCTGTGCAGGCAAGCCTTCACGTGGGCGGGCAGGTGGCTGTTCCGTCGGGGAGTTCGGCTCCAGGCGTGGCAATGACACGGGGAGAGGCGGATGGCTATAGGGGATACGAGTTTGAAAATCCTGGTCGTGGACGATAGCAATACGATTCGCCGCAGCGCGGAACTGTTCCTCAAGGCGGGTCAGCATGAGGTGATGTTGGCCGAGGACGGCTTCGATGCGCTCTCCAAGGTCGGCGATTACGAGCCCGATCTCATCTTTTGCGACATCCTCATGCCTCGGCTCGACGGATACCAAACCTGCGCGATCATCAAGCGCAATGCGCGTTTTGCCGGAGTGCCCGTGGTCATGCTTTCCTCCAAGGATGGCGTGTTCGACAAGGCGCGTGGGCGCATGGTCGGCGCGCAGGATTACCTGACGAAACCTTTTACCAAGGATCAACTGTTGCAGGCCGTGCAGCAGTTTGGCATGGCCGGGCATCGGGCCGCACAAGGGAGCCTGGCATGACGATTCGCAAGGTATTGGTGATCGACGATTCCAAGACCGACTCGCTATTCCTCAGCGACATTCTGTTGCGCCACGGTATGACGGTACACATTGCTGAAAACGCCGAGGAAGCCATGCGCTGCATGGAAAACGACAAGCCGGACTTGATCCTGATGGACGTAGTCATGCCTGGGCAGAACGGTTTTCAGCTTACCCGTTCGTTGTGTCGCAATCCGCAATACGCCGGGATTCCCATCATCCTCTGCACCAGCAAGAGCCTGGAAACGGATCGGGTGTGGGGGTTGCGGCAGGGAGCGCGGGACTACATCGTCAAGCCCATCAACGCGGAGGAGCTCTTGACCAAGATTCAGGCAGTTGCTTCGGCGCGCACGGCATGAGCGGACGGGAGAGTCTGCGCGAGTTCCAGCTCCGCCTGGTACAGCGGCTTGCGATGGCCGACGGGGCTTGCGCGGCTTGGCTGGCTGTGCGGGCTGGTTCTCTGCCTTTGCTGCTACCGTTGGCGCAGTCCGGGGAAATTTTGTTGGCTACTGCTTTGACCCCGGTGCCCTATACCGCAGACTGGTTCCTGGGTGTCGCCCACGCTCGCGGGGTGCTATACGGGGTGGTCGATCTCGGCATTTTTCTGGGGCAGGCAGTTGGGCAGTCGAACCCGGCGTGGAACCCGTCATCGAGACAGACATCAAGCCAGATACCGAACGACGCTACGCCCGGGCACGCCGCTACTCCCCTGCGTGCAGGCGGCATCCAAGCAGGAAAGTATCTGAGCCTGCATCCCGATCTGGGTGTTCCGTGTGCGCTGCGTGTCGATGCCTTCGCCGGTTTGCGAGGCGCTGATTCGCTGGGCGATGCGGATGCCCCCGCCAATGCCCCAGCGTTCTATGGCAAGTGCAGGCAAGATGGCGCGGGAGTGGTGTGGCAAGAACTGGATTTGCGTGCGCTGGCGACGTGTCCGCAATTTTTGGACATCGCCCAATGCGTGGGCAGGGGGGGGTGATGGCTTGGGGATGGGTACAGCGTTGGATGGGGGAAGCGTCTCCGGATTCCCGGTTGAGTCTTTCGGCGCCCGAGTCGACGCTGATCTCGGGGGAAGATGCTGCCCGATCCATTCCCGTGTCGGATTCCGTTCTCCGGTCGGATTCGCACCCCAAGTCCGAGAAAGCCGATGCCCCGCAGGCATCGACCGACGCCTTGGAGTTGGTTCGCATCCCTTTCCTAGGCAAGAAAACCGTTGCGCAGCATCAGCGGTTCTTTTCCGTTTTGCTGGTGGGAGCATTGCTGGCGCTGGCCGGGGTGACGGTATCGGGGTTGGGGCGTACCCAGATGGTGGCCCAGCAGTTGGCGGTGATCGGACAAGCTTTGATGCACACACAGCGCGTCGGCAAGGCCTTGTCCCACATGGTGGGCGGGGAATTGCGTTTTGCCGCCGACCTGGTGCATAGCGTCGAGGAGCTTGGGCGCATCGTGCGGGCGTTGAGCGCAGTCGGCGTGCAGCCTTCGGCGTCTGGCGTCGAGGAAATTCCTGCCTTGCGCGAACCGTACCGTTTGCGGATGGAAGGATCGTTGGCGACACTTGTGCGTTTGGAGGAAAGCGCCAAAAAGATGGCAGCCCAACGTGCGGCCATGTCCCGCGCCCTTGATGCCGCGCAGGCAGTGCGTCGGCAGGCGATGGATATGCAAGGCAACGCCACGCAGTGGCTGACGGCGCTGCTCTCCGAATCGCAAACGACGGTACCTTTGGCGGCCAGCGTGCGATGGTTGCTGTTGGCACAGCGTATCGCAGGGTGGGTGCAAGATGTGCAGGCGCAGCCAGAGCGGCTGGATACGGCCATTGGCCAGGACCTCGAATTGTTGGCAACGCTGGCTGCAGAGGCCGATTCCGCCGGGGTGCCGCCAGCGTTGGTAGCGATAGTGGCGCCGTTGCGCGAGCAACTGCTGGTTCTGCGAGAGGGGGCATCCGCCATCGTTGTGGTGCGTGCGGTACAGCCTTCCATGGCTACCGATGCGGAGCGGTTGCGCGGCGATCTCGAAGGGTTGCAGTTGGCCCTAGGCTCCCAGACGGGGTTGCTGTTCGGCCTGCTGCTCGCGCTGTGCGTGGTCATCGCCTTGTTGGCTGCTGCGGGCTTGTCTTATGCCCAGCTTCAGGAGAGCCGTAGGCGCCAAAGCTACGCCGAAGCGCAACGCCAGCAGGCGCTGCGCCAGGAGCGGGAGGCCAAGCGTGTCAACGACGCCAACCAGGCGGCGATTCTGCGATTGATGAACGAGCTGCAAGCCGTCGCCGAAGGGGACCTGACCCAGGAAGCGACCGTGACCGAAGACATCACTGGGGCGATTGCCGACTCGGTGAACTACACGGTCGAAGAGCTGCGTGTGCTCGTCGGCAATGTGCAAGGCACTGCCTCGCGCGTGGCGCAGACCACCGGTGATGTGGACGCCACCTCCACCGAACTGCTCGTTGCGTCCAAAGAGCAGTTGCACGAGATTCGCGAGACGGGCCGCGCCATCCTGGATATGGCTCGCCGGATCAACGACGTGTCTGCCCAGGCGCAGGCGTCTGCGGAAGTCGCCCGGCAGTCGTTGCAGGCCGCAGAAGTCGGGCTGCACGCCGTGCAGAATTCGATCGGCGGGATGAACGCGATTCGCGATCAAATCCAGGAGACCTCCAAGCGCATCAAGCGGCTGGGAGAGTCATCGCAGGAGATCGGGGAAATCACCGAACTGATTTCGGACATCACCGAACAGACCAACGTACTTGCGCTCAATGCAGCCATTCAAGCGGCCTCGGCGGGGGATGCAGGCCGGGGGTTTTCTGTGGTGGCTGAAGAAGTACAGCGTCTGGCGGAACGCTCTGCTGACGCCACGCGCCAGATCGCCGCGCTCGTCAAAGCCATTCAGACCGATACCCAGGATGCCATCGGCGCGATGGAACGCTCGACGCAAGGCGTAGTCGCAGGGGCGCGGTTGTCGGACAACGCCGGTACTGCGTTGACGGAAATTGACCAGGTGTCGCGCCGATTGGCAGAGATGATCGAGCAGTTTTCGGTATCGACCTCGCGCGAGGCCAGCTTGGCCAACGAGGTGGCCGGGGACATCCAGCACATTTTTGCGGTGACCGAGCAAACCAGCGAGGGAACCCGATCGACGGCAGCCCAAGTGCGGGAGCTTTCCAAGATGGCGGAGGAATTGCGCCAGTCTGTTGCCCGATTTCGCATTGCCTGAATGACCTGGTTCCGTACGCACCCATCCAGTACGCACCGATTGCACGCATTTTTTGAATTCATCTCCCCTGTATGCAGCCTTCTGTGGCCGTTGTCGGCAGTTCTCCCCCCGTGGAATCGGATCTAGGCCCCCTAGCCTGGGTGCTCGACGAACTGCGCAAGTCGCTCGACAGCGCGGTGTCGGCTCTGCGGCGTTTCGTTCGCGATGCCGAGGCATCGCGTGGGTCGGACATTGCCGCGCTGGATGCAAGCCAGTTGCGCATTGCCCGGCAGCAGTTGCACCAAGCCGTCGGGGCGCTAGAAATGGTGGGGTTGGAAGTACCAGCCAAAGTACTGCGTGCGATGCAAATGCTCGCGCAGAAGTTCGTGCAGCGCCCGGGCACTTGCAATGAGCGGGCTGCCCAAAAGCTCGAAGGCGCGAGTTTTGCCCTCATCGAATACTTGGAAGGCTTGCTCAAGGGGCGGACGACTTCGGCTGTCGCGCTGTTCCCGCAGTACCGCGACGTGTTGAAGGAGCTGGGCGAAGAGCGCATCCACCCCGCAGACCTGTGGGTGTTTCCGTGGCGGTGGCGGGATATTCCCCTGGCGCCGACGATCCGCCCCCTGGCGTATGACGCGCCGGTGTGTGCGCGCATCGACAGCTTTGTGCTCCAGGTCGTCAAGACGGGGCACGGGCCTTCGGCACAGATCCTCTCCGACATCAGCCTGGGCTTTGCCGCAGCGCAGCAGGAATCGCGCCCGCGTGGATTCTGGTGCCTGTGCGCGGCGTATTTCGAAGCGATGGCCACCGTCAGCGCGAGCGCGGATGTGTATGCAAAGCGTTCCGCCTCGCGCATCCTGACGCAATTTCGTAGCCTGGCCAAGGGAGTGCCGGACATCTCCGAGCGGCTTGCGCAAGACTTGCTGTTCCACTGTGCGCAAACCGAGCCTGTGCGCCCTGCGCCGAGCATTTTGTCGGTGGCGCGGGAAAGCTACGGGCTGCGTGGGGTTGTCGTTCGCGATGTGGAGCGGCCTTGCCTGGGTCGTTTCGACCCCGCACTGGTGGCGCAGGCGCGCAAGCGCATTGCGGCGCTGACCGAGACGTGGTCTGCGTTGTCCGGTGGCGATATGACCAGGATGAAGCAGTCTGCGGATCAGATGACGTTGGTCACGGATTCGATGATTCGGCTGCATCCGGGAAGCAAGGATCTGGCGGATGCCTTGCTGCGGTCCATGGTGCAAGTACAGCGTTCCGGGCAGCCCCCAACGCCAGCGTTGGCGCTGGAGGTCGCGACCTCGGTGTTGTATCTGGATGCAGCCTACGAAGATTTGGGCACGGAAGACGCTTTGGAGGACCGCAGTGCCCGGCTTGCACAGCGCATCGACGCGGTGTGTGGCGGAGCGGCTTCGGAACCGCTGGATGCGTGGATGGAAGATCTCTATCGCCGTGTCAGCGACCGGCAGGTGATGGGCAGCGTGGTGCAAGAGCTGGCGGCTTCGCTGGCGGAGATCGAAACGACGCTGGATGCCTTCTTCCGCAATCCGGTGGACAAGACTGCCCTGCACGATGTGCCGATGCGCCTGGCGCAGATGCGCGGCGTGTTTTCGGTGCTGGGGCTTGATCAGGCAGCCATGGCTGCCGTGCGGATTCGCTCTCGTGTCGAACAGTGTCTGGAAGACGATATCGATGCCGATGCTGCAGCCCGCACTGGCGTTTTCGACAAGATCGGCAACAGTCTTGGCGCCCTGGGCTTCCTTGTCGATATGTTGGGCTATCAGCGGGAATTGGCCAAACAGTTGTTCGTGTATGACGAACAGTTGGGGGAATTCCGGTCGCTGATGGGGCGCCACAAAACGCCTGTAGACGAGGCGCCTGCGCCAGCACCGGTCGCTTCACCGCTGCCTCCCGTGGCGCCTGCTTCCCCGCCCACACCGCAACCTGCACCCGAGCCTGCGCCTAGCGACGAAGAAGACGAGGATGAGCTACGGGACATCTTTCTCGAAGAGGCGCGCGATGTCATCCAAAGCGGCATCGCCGCGATCTCGCATCTGGAGTCCCGTCCTGCGGATATCGACCAGCAGACCCGTCTGCGCAGGACGTTCCATACCCTCAAGGGCAGTTCCCGGATGGTGGGGTTGGTCGAGTTTGGCGAGGCTGCGTGGGCGATGGAACAGTTGATGAATGCCTGGCTCGCGCAGCAAAAGCCGATCGGCGCGGAGGTGCTGACGCTGTCTTCGCGGGCCATGCAGGGTTTTGCGCGGTGGATTGAAGACATCGCGGAGAACGACGATGGCGCGTGGGCGGCACAGCCCTTTCGCCAGGCTGCGGATCGGATGCGGATGGACAACGAGCTGATCGCTCTGCCACTGCCGGGGGAAGATACCGCGCCGGAACCCGTCGCCGCGCCGATGCCCGAGCCGACCCCGGATTTGGCCCCGGAGTTGCTGCACGAATCCGATGCCGAAGACACTGCGCCGACTCCGCTGTTTTCCATAGAGCAGCCAGCAGCAGAGGTGCTGGCGGTGGAACCTCCTGCCATGGAGCCGGATGCAGCACTGCCCCCGGAGCTGGAAGTTGCGTCACCGATCGACGCAGCAGCGCACGCCGGGGCGCTGGCTGCATTCGGGGAAGTCGACGAATCCGAGGATGTCGAAGAATGCCATGCGCCCGATGTCCTTGATCAGCCTCTGGAACCCCAGGAACTCCAAGAACCCCAGGAATCGCGGGATGCTGAAGCGCCCCTGGAATCCGATGACCTGGCACTCGATTTTTCCGTAGACCTGATTCCGGCAGCGGAGGCAGACACTGCGTCTGCTGCGGCATGGACGGAAGCACCCGTGGACGTTCTTGCAGACGCCACCGAGGCAGTGGGCGACATGCTTGCGGAGTTGCCTACGCTGGCGCCCTGGGCAGCGTCGGGCGAAGACATTGCGATGGCAGCCTTGCCTGAAGTACCACCGGAACTGGCGTCGTCTACAGAGGAGGGAGGCATTGGGAAAGCCTTGCATGAGGTCTACCTGTCTGAAGCGGAAGTTTGGTCCTTGCGTCTGGTCGACGAACTGGAAAAGGGCGCCGCCGCGCCGCACCAGCGTGTGCCGGATTCGACCATCGGTTTGGTGCATTCGCTGGCAGGCAGTTCGGCGACAGTGGGGTTCCATGCGCTGTCCGAGCTAGCCCGTGCCTTGGAACATGCGCTGGCCCATTTGCAGCCAGCCGGGGTGCGCACTGCGGAACAGGAAGGGCTGTTCGTGCAGGTGGCCCGATCCATGCGAGCCATGGTGCATGGTTTTGGCATAGGGCATCTGCCCTTTGGTGTAGTGCAGACGCCCGATGCCGACCCTGCCCAGCTTTCCGCCTTGCACGACATGCTGGCCATCGAGCTGGATGCCCCGGAAGAGTCCCGGCCCATCATGCAAGATGCCGATGCAGGCTTCGATGCCGACTTTGGCATGGACCTTGGCGGCGATCTTGGCTTGGACTTCACCATGGAACCAGCCATGGACCCCACCATGGGTCGTAGCGATAGGGATATCGCCACGGGCGCCACAGTGGCGGAAGAAGACCTGGCGCCCATCGAGCTGGATTTCGGCGATTGGAGCCCTGCCGCCCTGCCTCCCCTGGAATTGCCGGATCTCGATTTGCCCGTCGATGCACACAATGATGCTGATGCATTGGACGCTCTGCCAGCCGTGGAGCCGTTTCCGCCATCGTCAGCGGACTCCTTGGCAGAGCGAGTGGGGCATCCTGACGATGCTGCATCAATCGACATGGCTGCGATGCAGGAAGAACCCGTCCACCTTGCAGCCCTTGCCGAATCCGTGGCGCAAGGCCAGTCGGACCTTGCCCTGGCGGTCGGAACACGGCAAGCCCAAGAACCAGAGGTCGTCGCGCCACAGAGCAGGGAAGATTCTGCGCTGCAAGATACCCCCGATGTCGATCTGTTCTCCATCTTTGAAGAGGAAGCCCACGAACTGCTTCCTCGCCTGGGCGCCGCGTTGCGCCAGTGGAGCGCGAACCCGGCAGACCTGGCTGCCAGACAGTCCGTATTGCGCGATTTGCATACCCTCAAAGGGGGGGCGCGGCTTGCCGGGGCGATGCGGCTCGGGGACATGCTCCACCGGCTCGAATCCGCTGCGGAGCATGTAGACACTGCTTCGCCTGCGGCCATGGCTGCCTTGCTTGCGGGGTTCGATGCCATCGTCCACCGCATGGAGGGGGTGTGTGCGGCTGCGGCATCGGCCATCGTTTTTCCGGAACAAGTGCCGGCAACGGCTGGCGCTGCCGATGTTTCCGAGGCTGCTGCTCCCGCTCCTGTTGCAGTACGGAAGGGGGGAACGGAGACGGTGCGGGTGCGTTCGCAGTGGATCGAACGCATGATTGGGCAAACCGGGGAGGTGCTGACCGCGCGTGCGCGCATCGAGTCGCACGTGGACCAGTTGCGCGGCGCCATGCACGACCTCACTGCCAATCTCGATAGGCTGCACCAGCAGTTGCGCGATCTGGAACTGCAAACCGATACCCAATTGCAGTCCCGCCTGGCTCTGACGCGCGAGAGCGACAAGGGCTTCGATCCTTTGGAATTCGACCGCTATACCCGCGTGCAGGAGCTGAGCCGGATGTTGGCCGAGTCCGTACACGACATCGGCACGGTACAGGGGCAAGTGCAGCAGTCGGTGTCCGGGGTGCAGGACGCCCTGGCCGCCCAGTTGCGCCAAGCCCGCGAACTACAACGGGATTTGTTGCGTACCCGGATGGTTGAATTCGACAGCATCGCAGAGCGCCTGCACGGCGTGGTGCGGCTGGCTGCGAGGGAAGCCGGCAAATCGGTTGCGTTGACGATCATCGGTGGCGCGCAGGACATCGACCGGGGCGTGCTTGATCGGATGGGCAGCGCTTTCGAACATCTGCTGCGCAATGCGGTGTGCCACGGCATGGAAGACGAGGCCACGCGCCTGGAGCGTGGGAAGCCATCGCAAGGGACGATCACGATCACGCTGGCGCAGCAGGGCAATGATGTACGGATCACCTTTGCCGACGACGGTGGTGGGCTTGACATCGCTGCCATTCGCGAACGGGCCGTTCGCAAGGGGTGGGTCACTGCCGACCAAGTGTTGTCCGAAGAGGACATCGCCCAGTTGATCTTCAGCCCGGGGTTATCGACGGCAGAGTCGGTGACGGAAC
Organism: Candidatus Symbiobacter mobilis CR; assembly: GCF_000477435.1. Classification (NCBI taxonomy): domain Bacteria; kingdom Pseudomonadati; phylum Pseudomonadota; class Betaproteobacteria; order Burkholderiales; family Comamonadaceae; genus Candidatus Symbiobacter; species Candidatus Symbiobacter mobilis. Next base: position 1,209,609 of record NC_022576.1, on the reverse strand, counting down.
TCGCTGGCCGTGGGGTGGGCATGGATGTCGTCCGCAACGATGTCCACGCCGCTGGCGGACGCATCGACCTGCATACCCGCAGTGGGGAAGGCACCCGCTTCCACCTCGTGTTGCCGTTGACGACAGCCGTGACGCAGGTGGTGATGTTGCGTGCAGGTGCCATGGTGTTCGGGGTGCCCACGCATTTGATCGAACGGGTCGTGCGGCTGCCGTGGAGCGCGCTGGAGTCTGCCTACGCCACAGGCCGCTTTCCTTATGCGGGGCAGGACATCGACCTGTATTGGGCCGATGCGCTGTGGCAGTGCGTTCCGGGCGCAGGGCATGAATCGACGCCGAGCCGCAATGCCTCGGTCGCCATCGTTTGTAGCGCAGGGCAACGCATGGCGCTGCATGTCGAAGAAGTGCTGGGGAACCGTGAAGCCGTTGTCAAGAACCTGGGGCCCCAACTGGCACGGATGCCGGGGTTGGTTGGCATGTCGGTGCAGGCTTCGGGGACGGTGTTCCTGATCTACAACCCCTTGGCTGTAGCCAAGGTGCATGGTCAGTGTGCCCGGTTTGCACCGCCTTGCGTGGTTGTTGCGGCGGGTGCCCATGCCGGTACAGCGGCAGCAGCCCAGGCGCCGGGGGCAGTGCCTGGAGCAATGGTGGCGCCGGAGGCAACGGCTTCGCGCTTGATCATGGTCGTCGACGATTCGATCACCGTCCGCCGGGTGACGCAACGGCTACTGCGGCGCGAAGGTTTTGAGGTCGTGCTCGCGCACGACGGGTTGCACGCGCTGGAGCTGTTGCAGGAGCAGCGGCCCGTTGTCGTGCTCTCCGACATCGAAATGCCGCGCATGGACGGCTTTGACCTGATCCGCAATATCCGTGCAGACGAGCGTTTGCGTGCGCTGCCGGTGATCGTGATCACCTCGCGCATCGCCGAAAAGCACCGCGACTACGCCCATGATCTCCAGGTCAACCACTACCTCGGCAAGCCGTACCCCGAAGACGAGCTGATTGGCCTGTTGCACCAGTACTGCGCTGCGGCTTAGAACCTATTCCAGTAGGGGCTGCGCCATCGCATTGCACGCGGCGGCGGTGCTCGGAATCCTCATGTACCGTAAGTACATTCCGGTTCCTGCGCTCCGGCGCCACGCACACTGCTTCGGCTCGCCTGCCTACTGAAATAGGTTCTTAATGCCCCCCCCGCTATCGCGACTCCCGTTGCTCCTGCAAAGAATGGATGCGGGGTGGTGGAGATGGGGGGCTATAGGTTGTCGGTAAAGCTGCGTAGCTTGTCCGACCGGCTGGGGTGCTTGAGCTTGCGCACTGCCTTGGCTTCGATTTGGCGGATGCGTTCGCGGGTGACGTCGAACTGTTTGCCCACTTCTTCCAGGGTGTGGTCGTTCGTCATCTCGATGCCGTAGCGCATCCGAAGTACCTTGGCTTCGCGGGGGGCCAGGGTGTCGAGCACGTCCTTCATCACATCCCGCAACCCGGCCTGAAATGCGGCATCGACGGGGGTGGTGTTGGCGCTGTCCTCGATGAAATCGCCGAGGTGGCTGTCCTCGTCGTCGCCGATGGGAGATTCCATCGACACGGGTTCCTTGGCGATTTTCATGATCTTGCGGATCTTGTCCTCGGGAATGTCCATGCGCTCCGCGAGTTGGGAAGCATCGGGTTCGTGGCCGTGCTCTTGCAGATGCTGCCGACTGAAGCGGTTCATCTTGTTGATCGTCTCGATCATGTGTACGGGAATGCGGATCGTCCGTGCCTGGTCTGCAATCGAGCGGGTGATGGCCTGGCGAATCCACCACGTCGCGTAGGTGGAGAACTTGTAGCCGCGCCGGTACTCGAACTTGTCGACAGCTTTCATCAGGCCGATGTTCCCTTCCTGGATCAGATCAAGGAATTGCAAACCCCGGTTGGTGTATTTCTTGGCAATTGAAATGACCAGGCGCAGGTTGGCTTCGATCATTTCCTTCTTGGCTGCGCGGGAGGAAGACTCGCCCTCAATCATTCGGCGGTTGATGTCCTTGAGCTGATCAAGGGGGATGACCACCTGCGATTGCAGGTCGATGAGCGCCTGCTGCAACTCCTGCACGGGGGGAATGTGTCGAGCGAGCGACGCGCTCCAAGGCTTGCCCGCAGCGGCTTGGCGTTCGATCCACTGCTTGTCGAGCAGGTGGCTCGGTACGCGGTGGTGGTGCCGGTCGCGCCCGCTGAATTCGGCGATGAACGCGGTATGCGGGTACCCGCAGCGGTCGACGATGATTTTGCGCAGCTCGCGTTCTTTCTGCCGAATCTTTTCGACCTGGGCGCGCACCATGTCGCACAATTTCTCGATGCACCGGGCCGTGAAGCGCACCGACATCAGCTCTTCGGACAGGGTCTTCTGGACGCGAACATAGTCGGGGGTTCCATACCCTTGCTCCGCATGGATGGCACCCAACTGTTCGTGTTGCGCCCGCAGGCGGTCGAAGCGGACGAGCGCTTCGGCACGGAGTTCTTCGAGCTTTTTGGTCAGCGCTTTGGTGCCTCCGTCGTCGTCCTCCTCCAAGTCGAATTCGTCGTAGTCTTCCTCGGCAACGTAGTCGTCGGCTTCGTTGGGGTTGGTGAACCCATCGATGATCGACGTGATGACAACCTTGTTGGCGCGAATGTCCTCGCCGAGCTGCAAAATTTCGGCGATGCTGGCCGGGGAATCGGAAATGGCCGCCATCATGGCCATGAGGCCACCTTCGATGCGTTTGGCGATTTCGATTTCCCCTTCTCGCGTCAGCAGCTCGACCGAACCCATTTCGCGCATGTACATGCGCACGGGGTCGGTAGTGCGGCCGAATTCGCTATCGACGGTGCTCAGCGCGGCTTCGGCTTCTTCTTCGGCTTCTTCTTCGGTCGATGCAGTCGGCCCGTTTTGGGTGAGCAGCAGCGTTTCGGTATCCGGGGTGTGTTCGTAGACCGCCACGCCCATGTCGTTCAGCATCGAAATGACGACTTCGAGGGTTTCGGCGTCGATGAGCTTGTCAGGGAGATGGTCGGAAATTTCCCCGTGGGTCAGGTAGCCACGGGTTTTTCCAAGCTTGATCAGCAGCTTCAGCCGTTGCCTGCGCTTGGCCAAGTCTTCTTCGGACAGAACGGTTTCGTCCAGCCCGAATTCCTTCATCAGCGCACGTTCCTTGGCTTTGCTGATCTTGACGCGCAGTGGCTTGCTCTTGTCATCGATAGCACTGGCGGCGTGGGGAATGCCCGCAGCGTTGCCGGGAGGGGGAGCCGCCGGTGTGGGCGGCGGCATCTTGCTTTTTCCCACAAGAGCGGCCGGGGCTGCAGCCACAGGTGCAGCAGGGGCGGGGGCCTCCGTAGGCGGAGATACGGGAGCGGCAGCCTTGGCCGGTGCCGGGGTTTTTTTGCGGCTACGCGGCGCAGCGGTGTCGCCAGTGGCTGTAGTAGGGGAGGGGGTGCTGGGCGCGTCGGCGACTACATCGGCAGTAGGGGTGTCAGGGTTGTGGACAGGGGCGGTAGGGGCAGGCCCATCGAGAGCAGTCTTTGGGGCAGTCTTGGGCGCAATCTTGGGAATAGTCTTCGGAGTAGTCTTCGCAGCAGTCTTCGAAGGAATCTTCGAAGGGGTCTGCGGAGTAGTCTTCGGAGTGATAGCAGATGCAGCAGGGGCGGTCTTTGTCGCTTTGCCTGCGGATGCACCGGCGCTTTTGCTCGCTACGGTGTTGCTCGCTGCGGTTTTGCGGGCAGACGGCTTGGGAGCACGGGGTGTCTCCGAAGCCGCGACGGGTGGGGTGGTTTCTTCAAGCTGGATTGATGGCTCGACTGAAGGCAAAGGGGCTGGCTGCAACGATGCTTCCGGCTTGGGGGTGGTGTCGGATTTTTGGGTTTTGCGTGCGCACATGGGAAAGGCTTGGAGCGGAAAAACCAGGTTGCCGGATTGGCGGGTTGATGGTTGGATGCATCAGCGAGGATGGGCATCCCAAGCATCCTGAGCAAGAGAGGAAGCCAGGGCTTTTCCATCGCAGACGGGAGAGGCACGGCACCCAGAGATACAGGGCGCAGGGCCGAGACACTACCGCGAGGTGTCGCGAGGGGAACGAATGGCAAATACCCTGCATGCAGACCGGCTGTAACCACTGCATCCAGAGCCTTGCAGCATGTCCAGTGGTACAGCGGATGATTCCGGAGCAAACCGGATTTTGGATTGTACCGACCCCTCGTTGGGGTAGACCAGCGTGGTGTGGGTATGGGTGCGACGGAAGTCGCGATGGTCTTTGGACAGAACACGGGGCAGTTCGATGCGAGCTGTGATGGCCTTGCATGGGAGTCGATTTTTTGCCCGGCTCTGAGGGGTAACATAGCCCGACGCAGACAAGGCAATTGTCAGTTTTGCGCAACACCTACCAACGGAGGTTATATGGGTACGTACCGGGGCAGCATCGTCGGGGCCGCGCTTGTGGCGTGTGGCGTATGGATGTGTCTGGCGGCTTCGGTAGCGCATGCCGCTGCGGAACCCGAAGAGGTCGTGGCGGAAACCAATCGCATCCGTGCGCTGGTTGGGCTTCCGGTTGTAGCGCGCAGTGGCATCCTTGACGTCGCGGCGCAGGCGCATTCGACCTATCTGCAAACCAATCTCACTGATGCGATTGCGCATGAAGAGACGCCTGGCAAGCCTGGGTTTACGGGCGAATGGGTGGCAGATCGCACGAGGGCGGCTGGGTACACCTGGCAGACTGTCGCCGAAGTGATTCATGGCGGCACCGATTCCGGGATCGATACGGGGCGAAAAGCCGTCCTGGGGCTGGTGCAGGCGATTTACCACCGCTTCGGCGTGCTCAACCCCCAAGTCGCGGAAGTCGGTGTGGGCGTCGCCGGGGATGTGGGTGCTTATGCCAACGTCGTCATCAATCTGGCGGCAACGCAAGACAACATCGTCACGATGCCCGCTGGGTGGGTGGGTACCTACCCGATCGATGGGCAAAGCGATGTGACGCGGGATTTTTCTTCTGACACGGAGGTGCCGGACCCCGTGGCTAATAAGGATCGCGTAGGCTACCCCATCAGCATCCATGTTCCGGTTGGTGTTGTCTTGACGGTCGATGCCTTCACGGTACGCCCAGTCGGGGGCAGTGAGCTGGCTACGACATTGCTGGATGCGGCGACGGATGCACATGTTCCTGGCAATGCAGCCGCCATCGTTCCCCTAGACGTTCTTGAGTACGGAACGAGCTACCAAGTGCATTTCCAGGGCGCAGTCGATGGAGAAGAGTTCACCAAAGATTGGACGTTCACGACTGCGCCGTACTCCAGCATGGTGGTCGATATGCCGTATCGGCGCGTGGCCACCAGTGACGTGGTTCGTGTTCAGGTCACTGGGGGCAATGGGGATGTGCGCTATGCCCGCATGGGCTGGAGTGCAGCCCAAGGCACGGAGCCTGCTCCTTCTGTGACCATGGTTTCTGCGGGTGTCTTCGAGGTGCGTGTTGCTTCCGCAGCGGAAGTCACGGTGACGTTCGAGGACAGCGATGGACAAACCGTGCAGGCTGTCATCGATTTTGTGGTTCCCGTGCCCGAAACGATCTCCCTACAAAAGGACTGGAACCTCGTCGGCAACACCATGCTCGAATCCTTTGCGGTGCGGGAGCGTTTCGGCACCCCGCAAGCGCCGATTGCTGGGGTCAGCGACCGGGTGATTTCGGTCTGGAAGTGGGTCGCGTCCCAAAGTAAATGGGCGTTCTATACCCCGTCGAAGACCGATGCAGAACTGGCGGCGTTTGCTGCACCAAGGGGGTACATCGTTCTCGACCGCATTGGCGGGGGCGAAGGGTTCTGGGTCAAGTCGACAGCGAGTCTGGACTTACCCGTTCGTACCGGCGTGCCTGCCTCGGTCATTCCGACGACCCTGGTGCGAGGCTGGAATTTGCTCGGCGTCAGCGAGGCCATGAGTCCGGCGGCGTTCCAGGAAGCCTTGGTTACGGGCGCGGTGGGAGGACACTCGCTGTGCTATTCCAGTGAGGAATGCTGGCATGTGACCACGCCCGACACCACGTTGGCGTCGTTTGGCTTCCGCACCCTGTGGGCGTGGGTGCAGGACGAAGGGCAAGAAGGGAAATGGCGCTTTTTTGCGCCCAGTAAGGCTGCGCAGGGAGGTACCGAATTGGCTGACTATGCCAGCAAGATGGGTTATCTGCCCTTTGACCTCGAAGAACACCTATTTCTGCGGCGTGGGGAGGGATTCTGGATCAACAAATAAGGGAGGTGCGTAGCCCTCCAATCGCCCCCCCTCGGGCGCGTTACATGCCCGGGTTGGAAGCCGGTGGGTGCGCGCTGCTGACATCCCGCTTCCTCGTCTTGGAATTCGGCTGGCGCAAAAGTACGCTTTTGCGTTGTCTGAATGTGCAGGGAGCTGGGCCGCACGAGCAATTCGAAGCCGGGGTGGCCGAGTTGTTTCGTGCGATCGACGGCAGCAAGGCCCGGTGCCGTTCTTGGAAGCTCGTCGTTGGGGAGGATTGGGCGCGCCCCGTCGTCCTTCCGCTGGCGGCGGGTTCGTTGTCCGAGGAAGAAGTGGAGACTGCGCTGCGGGAATATGCACGGCGCACCTATGGCGATCAGGATCAGGAATGGCACTGGTGCTGGGGTCCGCAGGCCGATTCCCTCGTCGCCGTGTCTTGGCCTCATGCGGGATGGTTGGCCTTGGCGCGAGGCATGGCGCAGCGGGGTTGCACGCTGTCCAGCGCCAAGCCGATGGGCGCCGACTTGGCTGGCGGATTGATCGTCATCAAAGACGAGATGTGGCTCGTCATTGCTGCGGCAACCTTGTCTGTCATGCGGTGGAGCTCTGGGGTGTTGCTCGACTGGTTCGTACTGCCCGACCCGGCAGAAGGCGGGCGAGTCGAAGCCCTGTGCCTGCGGTTGGAGCAAGAAGCCGCGCGCCGTGGGGATACCTGCCGCGATATCGTCCTCGTCGATTTCGAGACAGTCGGCGGTGGCGAATCGTCGCGGATCTGGGAGGGGATGCGCCATGCTGGATGGTCGGTGCATCACTGCGCTCAGCGGGAGATTCGTGGCAGCCTGGCCTGGAGGTTGCGGCAGGTGGCCTTGTCCTCGTGGCCGGCATGAGGCTCGGAATCGAGAACCCAGAGTGGGCTGTGCTTGGGATGGTGGATGGGGCTGTTGATTGCTAGCAAACATACCCCGGTTCCGAGGACATCGGACTGGGGGAACTGGCTCGATGAAACTGGAACTCGACTTTGCTCTGAATCGCGCACAGCGTGCGCGGCGCGTGCAGCTTGCCGTAGCCAGCCTGGGGCTGGTGTTGGGGGTGCAGGTGGGGGTGTGTGCCTGGCGGTACCAGGCTGCGGTGACCAGCTTGCAGGAACACGAAGATGCGATGCACGCGCTCCGGCAACCAGTGCAGGGGGCGACCTCTACGTCCGCTGCCTCCGCTGAAGTCGTCACGCAGGTGCGCGAGATGATCGACAGTCTGGCTTTCCCCTGGGACGCCGTGCTGGCCGCGATGGAGAAGGCACGGGTACCCGATGTCGTCGTCGATGCCATGGAGCAGCGTGCTCCGCAACGTACGCAAAATTCCCATGCGCAGGATCAACGTGCGCAGGAAATAGGGCACCGGGTGATTCTTCGCGTACACGCTCCCGATATCGGTTCCGTGCTCGAATGGTTGCATCGTCTTGAAGGGCAACCTGTGTTGCGCCGGGTATCTCTGGTGTCGGAGTCGCTGCGCGAGCAGGGACGTATCGATGCCGTCGTGGATGCCATGTGTGTACCGGGGTTGGCATCGCAGCCGGGGTTGCCGGGATTGGTATTGCAATGAAGGGGGGCGTTCGCCCCTCGGTGGCGGTGGGGTTGGTGCTGTGTGCGATGGTCGGGGGCCAGTGGGCTTTCGAGCATTTCGTCGCGCAGCCCATGGAGCGTTCGATAGCCCAGGCGCAGGTCGCTCTGGAAAGCGCTCGTGCCGCCCCGCCCCGTGCTGCGGCTTCCACGTCGCAGGAACGGCTCGACGCGATTGCCGCGCATTTGCGCGCACAGCCCGGTTGGCGTAATCGCATTGCGCAATGGCATCTTGCCGCGCAGCGCAATGCCGTGTTGATCCGCAAGGCCGAATACCGCTCGCCCGAGGCCGTTGGGCCGGTAGGGAAGTGCGAAGTGCGCGCCGATCTGGCGGGGGAATACCCGGCGATTCGGCAATTTCTGCAAGATGTGTTGCGCCAGGACGAAGCCGCAGCGTTGGAATCGCTGGCCATGCATCGCTGTGCCACGACGGTGTGTGCCGTGGCCCAATTCGTGTTCTATTGCCAATGACGCAGAAGACCGATCGGATACGTCGCGTGCTGCTGTGGGTGGCTGCTGTGCTGACCTTGTGGGCTACGTGGTGGGTGGGGCAGGAAGAGCCTGTGGCCCCTGTTGCCGCACAGCCTGCGCAACGTATTGCCGCGAGGGCGGAGAAAGCTGCAACAGCCGCCAAATCTGCAAAAACTGCAAAAACCCCGATGGAAGTGCCCGTCGTGTCTTGGCCGGTGCGCGCTTCGTCCTCCGCGCAAGAGGATGTGCCGGTGGACGACCTTTTTGCGCTGCCTGCTCCTGCTAGGGTCGAGCCGTTGTCCCCGCAGCCTGTGCCCCCCCCGCCACCCCCGGAATTTCGGCTGCGCTACGTCGGCGAATACCACGATGGGGTTCAGCGGCGGTTCTTTCTGGTGGATGCCCTGGAACAGGTCACGACCGTGGAGTCCGTCGGCAACGTCGTAGACGGGGACTGGGAACTCAGCGTGGTCGAAGACCATCTCTTGCAATTCCGGCACCGCAGTACCGGATTCCTCCATACCGTTTCTTTGGAAAACGCCCCATGACCCGCATTTTTTGCTACTGTGTCCTCGTTGTGTGGCTTGCCGGTTGTGCAGCGCAGCAGGCGTTTGTCCGTGGGCGGGAGCACCTGGCTGCCCAGCGCTGGGAGCCAGCCTTGGCCAGCTTTCTGGAAGCGCGGGAGCTGGACCCGGACAACGTAGAAATACGCGCTGCCGTTACGTCGAGCAGGGAGCGCGCCGTTGCAGCCGTCTTGGGCGATGCAGCCTCGGCGGTCGCCCAGCAGCAATGGGACAAAGCGGCCCAGGCATACCGCCGCGTGTTGCTGCTCGACCCTGCCAACGACCGTGCGCAACAGGGCTTGCAGGGCGTGGAGACCGCGCAGCGCCACCAGCACTGGTTCGATGAAGCGCAGCGTGCGGCGGATGCGGGGAGGGATCGCGAAGCACGCGCCAAGTTCCAGAAACTGTTGGGGGAGCGCCCCGGTCATGCGGCGGCCCGGCAAGCCCTGCGGGCGCTTGATGAGAAGATGGGCTATACCGGTCAGCTTCCGGTGCTGGAAGCAGGGTTGCGCAAGCCGGTGTCGATGGTGTTTCGCGATGCCACGCTCAAGATGGTTTTTGACGCGCTCTCGAACAATGCCGGGGTCAACTTCGTTCTCGACCGAGACGTGCGGCCCGATACGCGGGTCAGCGTTTTTCTGCGCGAAGTCGCTTTTGACGAAGCGCTCGCGCAGGTCACCCGCTCCAACGGCCTCGCCCAGCGCGTGGTCAATGCCAACACCATCTTGATCTATCCGGCGCGTGCGGACAAGATCAAGGAGTACCAGGATTTGATGGTGCGCAACTTTTTCGTCGCCAACGCGGACGTCAAGCAGCTTTCGGCTCTGCTCAAAAACGTGCTCAAGATCAAGGACATCCATACCGACGACAAGCGCAACCTGATCGTGATTCGCGATACCCCGGAGCAGGTCGCGCTCGCAGAAAAAATGGTCGCCGCGCACGACCAGCCCGAGCCGGAAGTCATGCTCGAAGTCGAAATCCTCGAGTTCAACCACACGACCGACAACCAGATTGGCGTGCGCTTCCCCGATCAGGTGACGTTTGGCGTTGCCAGTCCGATCACGCTCCAAGCCTTGCGCGCGGTCAATGACGCGGCCGTTTCCGTCAGCGGGCTGGACACCGCCGTGGTGTTGAACCTCAAGCGCCAGCTTGGAGACATCCACACCCTGGCCAATCCCCGCATCCGTGTACGCAACCGGGAAAAAGCCAAGTTCCATATCGGCGACAAGGTTCCGGTCATTACCTCGACGACCTATCCAGGTTCGACCACGGGGGCGACTACCTCGTCGGTGAGCTACCTTGATGTTGGGATCAAACTCGAATTCGAGCCATGGATCGGCCTGGACGACGATGTCGTCATCAAGACGTCGTTGGAAGTGAGTGCCATCACGAACACCGTCGTCAACACGGGAACGACTGCGTACCAGGTCGGTACCCGCAACGCTGCAACGACGCTGACCCTGCGGGATGGGGAGACCCAGGTGCTTGCTGGGCTGTACAGCGCGGATGAAACGGACACCAGACACCATCTTCCCGGGCTGGGGGATATCCCCGTGCTTGGCAATCTGTTCCGAAGCCGTGCGATCAAGGGGGGGCGTAAGGAAATCCTGTTGTCGATCACCCCGCGTATCCTGCGCAATCTGCACCGGCCTACAGCCGATCTACTCGAATTCAACGCGGGGCCTGAGACGGCGGTGTCTTCCGGGGGCATGGCGCCTGTGCCGTATGTTGCGCCGATGCCGGTCGCTCCCCGGTTCCCTCCTGCAGTCGGTGGCATGGCCCCTGGCGCTGGCGCCCTGCCTGCGTCGACGGCGCCGAATGCGCCCCCTGTACCCGGCTCACCCGCTGGATCCATGGGGAATACTTCCACTCCTGCTATGGAATTTGAGCCTCCTCCCGGCGTGGGCAGCCGTTGAGGCAGAATGCCCAAGGGGGTTGGGAGGCCTTTTCTGCTTTGGTTTTCTGCAAGCTAGGAGGACACATGAGCAAGCTTTCTGCGTCGAGCTTCCTGCGCTGGAGCGTGGGTTGTCTTCTCTGTTTCACCGTGGGGGTCAGTGCTGCTGCGGTGGTCAAAACGTACACGGATCATGGCGACGGTACCGTCACCGACCCGACCACAGGGTTGATGTGGATGCGCTGCGCGATGGGGCAAACCTGGCAAAACGACACTTGTACGGGAACAGCGGCGACCACGGCGGTGACGACGACGACCTTTGCTGGGCATAGCGATTGGCGCTTGCCCAATATTCGGGATCTGCTTTCCCTCGTCGATCGAACCATGGCATCACCGGCCATCGACACGAAGGCTTTCCCCGCAGCCCCTGCGCTCGGGTTCTGGACGAGCACGCCGATCGTCATCGGGCATCCGCAAGGGTGGGAAGCCAACCCTTTCTGGCGAGTGAATTTTGGCTACGGTGTCAGCGTGGCTGTGAGTGCGGGAACGAGTGTCCATGCCACGCGCCTGGTTCGTGGAACCGCATTGCCCTTGACCAAGTCCGATACGGCATACACCGAGAACGGCGACGGTACCGTCACGGACATTGCGACGGGCCTGGTCTGGCAGCGGTGCGCTGTGGGGCAGTCGTGGGCTGCGGGGTCTTGCAGCGGGACGCCGACGCAATATGCGTGGAAGGATGCACGCGGACTCACCAGTAGCTTGGGCGGGAATACCGATTGGCGTATCCCGACGGTCGCAGAACTCCTGACTTTGGTCGATTACGAACGTTTGGGGCCTGCGCTCCATCCCCGGATGTTCCCGAACGCGCCGACCGCACAAGGTGCGCTGTTTTTTTCTTCGACACCCGTCACAGGGTTCGCCGACAGCGCGTGGGTGGTTGATGCATTCGACGGCACTAGCCACGGCAATCCGCAAGGCCTGTCTGCTGCGGTGCGCATGGTTCGTGGCGGCAAACAGGCTTCTATCGTGTCCCTGACCGTGCTGAAAACAGGGGATGGCACGGTGCGCAGCTCGGCGCTGGGGGGGGTGGATTGCGGCGAAACGTGCGCGGGGGAATACAGCTCCGGCACCCGCATCACCTTGACTGCCGAGCCAGCGTGGCGTTGGGCCGAATGGGGCGGCGCATGTTCGGGAACGGCTACGACCTGTACCGTGACCTTGGATGCATCGAAAACAGTCACGGCGCGGTTCCATGCAGCGGATACGACGACGCAGGCTTTTCCCGTGTGTGCCGGGTGGAATCTGCTGGGCAACGGCTCGCGCCAACCCTTGGCCATCGACACCCTGTTTGGTCAGAACACTGCGGTGAGCACGGTGTGGGCATGGAACGCAGCAGGATTGCGTTGGCGGTTTTACACGCCCTTGATGGATGCAGCGGCGTTGCGCAGTCATGCAGCGTCCAAAGGCTATGACGTACTCACGCAGATCGATGCCGGGCAGGGGTTTTGGGTCAATACGACGAAATCGTTCGTTCTGAATCTACCCAGTGGGACGTCCGTTGTAGGGCAGGACTTTCAGCCGGGGCAGACTCTGGCTTTGCGTAAGGGCTTTACTCTGGCGGCGGTAGGGCAGCCTATGACGCCGCGCATGTTCAACCATGCGCTCAACACGCTGCCGATGGATCCCGGTGTCGTGCCCAACAATTTGCTGACGTTGTGGGCTTGGGATCACCCCTCGAACCGCTGGTACTTCTATGCACCCTCGCTCGACGCAGAAGGTGGCGATGCCTTGCAGCAGCACATCGACAAGGCGCGATACCTGGATTTCACTGCGGCCAGCAAGACCCTGGGCCATGGTGTGGGGTTTTGGGTCAATATCCCGTAGGTCCCGTAGGCGTGGTGGGGCAGGGTTTTCCCACGAAACGGCAATAGGACTGCACCGGGCATTCGATGCAGCGTGGCTTGCGGGCCAGGCAGACGTATCTACCGTGCAGCACCAGCCAGTGGTGGGCATGGTGCAAAAAGGCTGGGGGAATGCGCGCCAGCAGGGCGTGTTCGACGGCCAGAGGGGTTTTCCCCGGCGCAAGCCCGGTGCGGTTCGCCACGCGGAACACATGGGTATCGACGGCGACGGTGGATTCCCCAAAGGCCACGTGTAGCACGACGTTGGCGGTTTTGCGGCCCACGCCGGGCAGGGCTTCCAACTCCGTTCGGGTGCGGGGCACTGCGCCGCCGTGGTGTTGAACCAAGATGGCGCTGAGTTCGATCAGGTGCCTTGCCTTGGTGCGGTACAGCCCGATCGTGCGGATGAGGTGCTCCAGCCGTTCCAGCCCCAGTTCCAGCATCGCTTGCGGGGTACGCGCCAGGGGAAAAAGCCGCTGGGTGGCCTTGTTGACGCCCGCATCGGTCGATTGCGCCGACAGCACCACGGCGGTGAGTAGCTCGAAGGGGCTGGAAAACGCCAATTCGGTGCGAGGTTCGGGTTGCGTGCGCGACAGGGCAGCGAAGAACCCGGCAATCTCGTCGGCAGACATGGCCCGATCCGCTGGGGAATTGGGCTGGGGCGCATCTGCGCGACGGTGGGGGGGGGATGCCATAATCGTTCCGGTGTTGCGCCGCAGGGGCAGAAAATCCAGGGCGTGGCCAGTATGTGGCGAACAATAAAGGGCGAACGAAGAAGGGCGAACGAAGTGTTTGCTTTTTGTTCGCCTTTTTTATCGCCTATTTTTCACCGCTAACGAAAGCAGGGTTTGCGCATGTTGGACGTTTTCCGCAAGCACACCAGGATCATGATGTTCTTTGTGTTCCTGCTGATCATTCCTTCGTTTGTACTCTTCGGTATTGATGGATACCAGCGGATGCAGAACGAGGATCGTGTCGTGGCGGAGGTCGGCGGTACCGACATCAGCCATGCGCAATGGGAGGCCGCGCACCGGGCCAATGCCGAGCGTCTGCGTGCCGCGCACCCGGAATTCGACGCCAAGCTGCTGGACTCTCCGTTTGCGCGCTACGCCACCCTTGAAGAACTGGTGCGCGACAAGGTCTTGTCCGCCGCTGTCGAGAAATACCGCTTGGTGGTTAGCGATGCCCGGCTTGCCAAAACCTTGCACGATGATCCTACCATCGCCTCGCTGCGCAAGCCGGATGGGCAGATCGACATGGATCGCTACCGGCAGTTGGCCGCGATGCACGGCATGACGCCCGAAGGATTCGAGCACGGCGTTCGCCAGGATCTTTCACGCAGGCAGATCGAATCCACCGTGCGGGATTCGGCTTTTCCCGTACCGGCTCTGGCGGACTTGGCTACGCAGGCGTACCACGAGCAGCGTGCGGTGCAGGTATGGAACTTCCCCATCGCTACCTACTTGCCCAAGGTGCAGCCGACGGATGCGGAACTGCAGAAGGAGTACGACGCCACCCCTGGCGCATTCCTCACTGAAGAGACGGTCAGCATCGAATATGTCGTCCTCGACATCGAAGCCATTCAAAAAACGATTGACGTGCCGGAGGTTGACGTTCGCGCCTACTACGACCAGCACATCGACCGCTACCGCAGCAAGGAAGAGCGCCGCGCCAGCCATATCTTGATTCGTGCAGACAAAGATGCGGCGCAGCGTGCGCAGGCCCGTGCCCGCGCTGAGGAGTTGCTGCAAACCTTGCGCAAGGCGCCGACACGATTTGCAGAGCTGGCCAAACAGCATTCGCAAGATCCGGGTTCGGCTACCAAGGGCGGCGACCTTGGCCATTTTGGGCGCGGGATGATGGTCAAACCCTTTGAGGATGCCGTTTTTGCGCTGAAGGTGGGGGAGCTGAGCGACGTGGTCGAATCAGACTTTGGCTTCCACCTCATCATGCTGACTGACGAGCGCCAGCCTGTGCAACGCGGTTTGGAAGAGGTGCGTTCCACGATCGAAACGGAACTGCGTACCCAGCAGGCGCAGCAGCGCTTTGCCGAGGCCGCCGAATCCTTCACCAACTTTGTGTACGAGCAGCCGGATACCCTGCAACCCGCTGCAGAAAAGTGGAACCTGACAGTTCGCACCGAGCAGCATTTGGCGCGCCGTCCGCATCCTGCCGGGGGCGTGTTGGCGAACCAGAAATTCCTTGATGCCATCTTTGCCCCGGACAGCATTGCCAAAAAACACAACACCGCAGCCATTGAGCTATCGCCCCAACAGCTTGTGGCAGGGAGGGTCCTGGCCCATGCCCCGGCACGCAAGCAGACTATCGATGAAGTGCGCAAGCAGTTGCTTGCGCGTGTGGCCCGCAACAAGGCCATGGCGCTGGCGCAGCAGGAAGGGGATGCGCTGGCTGCGAAGCTGCGCAACAAAGACCCCGCCGTAGCATTGCCGCCGGAAAAGCTCGTCTCGCGCCAGTCTTTCGGGGACGTGCCTTCGCAGCTCGTGCAGGCGGCGATGCAGGCCGAAGCGGCGTCGCTGCCCGTGGTGCAAGGCGTTGCGCTGGGAACGACGGGCTACGCAGTCGTTCGCGTCGCACGCATCGTCCCTGCGGATCGTTCGGCATCAGCCAAGGAAGACCGCGAACAATACGCCCGCGCCTGGAGCGATGCCGAAGGCCAAGCCTATTCCGCAGTGCTGCGGCAGGTACTGGGTGTCCGCATCCTCGAACCCAAGCCCGGCGCCGCTGCGGGCCTTACGCTACCTTGACCAAGTGCGTGATGAGCATGACGATATAGCCCCCTTACTCGTCAGACGATGCCGCGCACCTGCCTGATTCAGGGTGTCTGTGCAACGTCATGGCAGTCATCCCCACCTGCCGTACTGTTTGGCACTGTCTGCGTGGGCATACCTAGCCGGGACAATTGTGCGTAAGTCCTATTCTCTGCGAGAGCCAGAGCAAGGCGTCGATTGATGCGATGGATGTAGAAGGCAATACCGCCAACGAGCAACAAGATCGAGACAGTCGTCGCCAGCGCCCAATACAAACGTCGAAGATCGACTTCTCGCTTTTCCTGGTAGAAAAAATCATCGAGAGGTCGGTCGAACTTGACTAGTCCGAAACGCTGATAAGCATTCGCGATGTATTCCCAGCGGCCAGGATTGCTGTGGCCGATCTCGATCACAGTGGGGTCGATCAGACGGTACAGCGCTTGGGCCTCGTAGGCAAAGTGCTCGCGGCTTTTGTGTTGGGTGTTGTAGCGCGTGAGAAGCAGATCGATGATTTCCGACTGGTGTTGCAGCGCGTATTGCCAGCCGCGCATCGATGCAGCGCGAAAGGCCGCGACGACATCGGGCCGTTCGGTCTCCATGGCTTTGCGGGTGAACAGCACGTCGCCGTAAAAATCCATGCCATAGGTTTGCGGCTTGAAGATGGTGTGCGGAATACCGCGCAGATTGAGCAGGAAAGGCTCATTCGACACGTAGGCGTTGAGGGCTTCCACGCGGCGGTCGAGAAAGTCGTCGAGGTGGCGCTCGTTGGGCACGATGTGCAGCTTGTCAAGCGCAATGCCTTCGTTGGAAAACATCGCCTTGAGTTCGACGTCCTGGTCGCCGCCCATGAGTGCGATGGCTCCTTTCCCTGGGCCAGCGAGATCAGCCAAGTGCTTGTTGTGTCCATGCATGAGCAGGATGTTGGGGGAATGCTGGAACACCGGCCCCAACATCAATACCGGCTTGCCCTTGAGGTACTCGATGACGAGGCTCGACACCGCGATACCAAAATCGCTGTGACCTTCCAGTACATCCACCACCGGGTTGATGTCGGGGCCACCTTCCTTGAGCGTGACCTCCAACCCAGCTTCACGGTAGTACCCCTGGTGCAGCGCAGCGTAGTAGCCGGCAAACTGAAATTGATGCCGCCAGCGCAGTTGTAGCGAGACGCTTTCGAGTGAGAAGGCTGACCCAGCAGTACAGGCAGCTAGCAAGGCCAGTGCCAGCCTGCGTCGAATGGCGTAGGGCGTGAGGAAGGTGAACAGCGTAGGCATAGTGGAAACCGTGATGGACAGATGCGTCAGGGCGAAAGTCGTGGCAGTGATCCTGAAAAAATCGAAGGAACTTCGGAGCAGTGGTGAACTGCACAGTCAGCTTGCTTACGGGAAGATGTGCAAGGCAATGTGCAAGGCAATGCGATAGGCACTGCGCATTGCGTTACGCATTGTTATCACCTCGCTCGTTGCACACCTCAATCTGTTTCAACAGTCGGTCGAAGTCGCTTTCAAACAAGCGGTCCTGCATGATGCGGTATTTCTCGAATTCGCTTTCGGCATGCGTCTTGGCGATTTCCGCAGAAACCTTGCCTGCATCCTGAAGGATTTCCCGGTCCCAGAGTTTCAGGAAGCCACCCAAGCGTTCTTCCCAATCCTGCATGGTCATGGGGATGCGGCGCATGGCATGGAGTTCGGCCATGTCCAGATACGCTGACACGATTCGCTGCATCTGCGCCAATTCGAATTCGGAGAGGTAGTTCTTGGCGACGGACACGTCGTATTTGTGGATCTTGCCGTGGGGTGTGCCTTCCCAGTGGGTCAAGCCCATGTTGTCCTTCTGGTGATTCGCACGGTCTACGATCACCTCGGCTGCCGTCTGCCCGTGAATGGCATAGTGCAGCTTGTTCTGCACCGCTGCAAAAAAACGTTTGGTAGCCGTGGCTGAGGAGTCGTAATCCAGCGCCGTAGCATAGATGTCGGTGATCTTCTGGTAGAACTTGCGTTCAGAGAGCCGGATTTCCCGGATCTTCTCCAACTGCCGCTCGAAGAAATCGTCGGTCAGCACGCTGCCACCGCTCTTCAGGCGATCCACATCCATGACCCAGCCTTGAATCGTGTAGTCCTTGACGATCTGGTTGGCCCATTTGCGGAACTGCACGGCTCGCTCGTTTTCGATTTTGAAACCGACGGCAATGATGGCCTGCAGGCTGTAGTGATCGACCTTGCGCTGAATCTCCCGTTCGCCTTCGGTTTGAACCATTAAGTACTGCTTAATAGTTGCGTCGCGCTCCATCTCGTTGTCGGCATAGATGCGCTTCAAATGCTGGCTGATAGCCGACACGGATACATCGTAGAGCGTGGCCATCATTTTTTGCGTGAGCCAGAGGTTTCCATCCTCATAGCGCATTTCCACGCTGGCGTTGCCACTGCCGGTCGCTGCGACAAAGGTCAGATATTCTGCTGCCGAGGAGCGAACGAAGGAAGCCTCGGCTTTCTTGGAGGGTTGTGGTGGTTTGCCAGATTTCATGCTCTGCCCATAAAGTGGACCCCAGTGTCAAGACAATTTTTCAGTCAATTTCAGTCAATATAAGCTGGGCCTGTTTGCACACACAACTGCACGGCGTTGCCCCGGTTTTGTCTTGGTATTCGGTTGCGGTGGTCCCGGTAATCCCTTGGAGCCAGTCAGCGTTCGCTGAGCCAACTATCCGAAAAATCGGCACTGCCGCACCCCGCCTCCCATGCCTGGAGCTTGCGTTCGAAGCTCCAGCCCGCATTGGCCGGGCTGGTCGAAGGCATGATGCGGGTGTCGAAACCGAGCGCTGCCAGTTGCGGCGCGAACCGGCCGGGCGTTTGGCCGTTGAAGAGGACGCGCCGTAGCGATGGCGCCCACCGGGGCAGCGCGCCGAAATCGTTGGGCCTGCCGTTGCGGATTGCGCTGTCGAGGCTGCCTTGCCGTTCGCATTCGGCATAGACATCCCAGATGGCGATGCCTGCCGCTTGCACGGCAGCTCGTCGGGTGGCGTAGTCCATGGCGATGAGTGGGCTGTAGGGGCGATGGGCTGCATCCCCGGTCTGCCGTCGATCCAGGATCGCGCCCAGAATCTTCCAGAAATGGTTCTGGGGGTGCGCGTAGTACTG
This sequence comes from Candidatus Symbiobacter mobilis CR, assembly GCF_000477435.1. Taxonomy (NCBI): domain Bacteria; kingdom Pseudomonadati; phylum Pseudomonadota; class Betaproteobacteria; order Burkholderiales; family Comamonadaceae; genus Candidatus Symbiobacter; species Candidatus Symbiobacter mobilis. The sequence goes on along the minus strand of NC_022576.1, from coordinate 1,191,048 downwards.
CTGCGCGGCCAGGGATGCCGTAGACGGGAACGACCCGAGGATCAAAACCACCGACCGTTCGTCGATGATCGGGGGCAACCCCCGGAGCAAGGTTGCTGAAGCATGGAGCGCGGTAGCCATGCGGGTTACGGCGACGATGCGGCTGGGAAGGGTGGCGAGAGGGTCAACGCGATCGGCTTGCCTTCGGTAGTCGTGGCAAAGATGCGTGCCGGGGCATCGGCATGGATGCAGATGATGGCGTCATACCCCCCATCGCCGCCAGGGGACGCCGCCGCCTGCACCACCGTCCCGCACGGGGTTTCGGGGTCGGCGCAGATCTCCTGCCCCGCATGGAGTGCGACGGCACAGCGTGCCAGACAGGCGCGGCGTTGCACCTTGCCCCGGTATTGGCTGCGTGCGATCACCTCCTGCCCAGGGTAGCAACCTTTGCGGAAGTCGATGGCGCCCAGGGCGTCGTATCCCAGCATTTGCGGGACGAACAGGTTGGACGTGCGCGCCGTGATCCACGCGATGCCACTGTGTACGGCCAGCCATTCCCAGGTTTCTTCGTCCAGCGCATTCGGTTCATTTACCTCGTTGTCTGGACTCGCGGGTGCGGGGGGCTGGGTGGCGGGCGAATCACCAATCCACAGGGCACGCGCCACACCTGCGGCATCGGGCAGGCGCACCACGTCGGCGCCATTGATACGCCAGCGCATCCAAGGGGCCGCATCGTCGGCAGCGTGTTGCGGGGCACAGGCGGCGACTGCGGAACCGACGAGACCCCATACCGGTCGATGCAGGCTGCAATCTTCGAGGATCACTCGGGAGCGCAACACGAATTTGCGCAGTCCCTGCAATGTGGTGGCGACCAGATCCTGGGCCACGACCAGGAACACGGCCTCCTGCGTTGCATCATGCACCGGGTTTTGCGTGGTACCTGGTGTGGCATTCGGGGTGGCGTTGGGCACCGCCACTTGCGTCCCGCGCAATAGCACGACGCTAGCCAGCAGCCGCCCCTGGGGGGAACACCACCCAGCCAGGCATGCGTGGTTCGCGTCCCGATGCAACACGTCCTGGGTCAACATGTTGTGGAGAAACGCGGCGGCATCCTGTCCCTGGCAGCGCAATACCCCGAGTCTCGTACACCGAACGACACCGTTATGCATCCTAAAAAGCCTACAAATTCATTAGATTGCGGTTTTGGTGGAGGGTTGTGCGTGGCCCCCCAATGCACGGCGTCTGTTTCTCCATGGCGCGATCCGGCAGGAGCCTCGGGAATTATGATCTTTGCCCCCCACCAGGGTGGGGAGCGAGGGGCGCAGCGTTGATGTGCCGGTTTCGGGTCAAGGAGTGAGAGTGCGGATCGTTGTCGGGTGGATCGTCGTTGTGGCGTTGGGCGTGGCCGGATGGGCGCGCTGGTGGGTCGATGCCGACCTTGAGCTGGCCACGCCGACGGTCGAGGTGTTGATTCCCTATGGCATGTCGCCCCGAGACGTTGCAGTAGCCGTCGTCGACGCCGGGGTGCAGACCCCCGCATGGCTGCTATACGCATGGTTCCGGCTTTCGGGCAAGGCGCCCCAGCTCAAGGCGGGGAACTACGAATGGGAGGCGGGCGTCACCCCCAGATCATTGCTGGCGCGTCTGGTACGTGGGGACATTTCGGTGCGGGCAGTGACCCTGGTCGAAGGCTGGAATCTGTGGCAGTGCTTGCAAGCGCTATCGCGCGAGGAGCATTTGCAGCACGACGCCCAAGGCTTGGAACCATCTGCGCTGATGAAAAAACTCGGTCGGCCGGGTAAGCACCCCGAAGGCCGGTTCTTCCCCGATACCTACCACTACACCAAAGGCTCCAGCGAACTGGCTTTGCTGCGCCGTGCCCTGCGTGCGATGGATACACAACTCGCCCAGGCTTGGCGGCAACGAGTGCCCCAACTGGCGGTGTCCACCCCGGAAGAGGCGTTGATCCTCGCCAGCATCATCGAAAAAGAGACGGGGACTGCTGCCGATCGCACGATGATTTCCAGCGTGTTCCACAACCGGTTGCGACGCAAAATGCCTTTGCAATCCGACCCCACGGTCATCTACGGGATGTGGAAGCGTTTCGACGGAAACCTGCGCAAACGTGACTTGCAGGAGTCTTCTCCCTGGAATACCTACACCCGTGCCGGGTTGCCGCCGACACCCATCGCTATGCCCGGCAAGGCTGCATTGCTCGCTGCCGTGCAGCCTGCGCGCAGTGCGGCGCTGTATTTCGTTGCGCGTGGCGATGGAAGCAGCCAATTCAGCAATGATCTGTCCGACCATAACCGTGCCGTCAATCGCTACCAACGTGGACGTTGAGTCTGCTGCCCTCCTTTTTTCTTCTGGCCGGCCTTCTTCCGGTAAGCCTGTGCGCGGCCTGTTTTTGAGCGTTGAAGGCATCGACGGTGCGGGCAAGTCCACGCATATCGACGCCCTTGCGCAAGCCTTTGTGGCCCGAGGGCGTAGCGTCGTGTGTACGCGCGAGCCAGGAGGCACGCCCTTGGCGGAACGCTTGCGAGCGTTGGTGTTGCATGAGGACATGGATGCGACGACGGAGGCGCTGCTCGTGTTTGCAGCGCGGCGGGATCATCTGCAACGGGTGATCGAACCCGCTTTGCAGCGCGGGGAAGTCGTGTTGTGCGACCGGTTCACCGATGCCAGTTTTGCCTACCAGGGGTTTGCCAAGGGGCTGGATCTCGACGTGCTTGCCACGTTGGAGCGCATCGTGCAAGGGTTGCCCGGCCCACGGTTGCTGCAGCCGGATCTGACGCTGTGGTTCGATCTCGATCCAGAGGTCGCGGCGCAACGGTTGGCAGGGGTGCGCGTTCCTGACCGTTTCGAGTCGCAGCCCATGGCGTTCCATGCCTTGGTCGTCGAAGGCTACCGCTGGAGGCGGGATCGTGACCCGGCGCGGTTCGTGACGATTGATGCAGGGCAGCCGCAGCAGGTGGTTTGCGAACAGGTCTTGCAGGCTCTCGTTGCGCGGGGGGTGCTGGCGTGAGTGCGGAGGCCGTGTGGATACACAGGCAGTTGCAGCGGTTGTTGGCCCAGCGTGGGCATGCATTGCTGTTGGCGGGGCCGGGAGGGCTGGGGCAGTTCGATTTGGCCATGGCCCTAGCCCAATCTTGGTTGTGCGAACACAGCACCCCTGACGGCGCGTGTGGCGCGTGCGCGGCCTGCCATGCGATGGCGGTGCATACGCACCCGGACTTTTTCGCGCTGTTGTCTCCTGTCAAGCGGGTGGAGCTGGGTTGGCCTGGCGAAGAGGATGGGGGCGCCAAACCCAGCAAGGACATCCGCATCGACGCCATGCGCGGCGCCGTCGAATGCGCCCAGCGAACCTGCGTGCGGGGCCGGGGCAAGGTGGTGGTGGTGTATCCCGCCGAGCGCATGAATGTCTACACCGCCAATGCTTTGCTCAAGACGCTCGAAGAACCCGCGCCCGGGGTACGGTTCGTTTTGGCAACCGAGGCCGAGCACCAAATCCTGCCTACCCTGCGCAGCCGTTGCGTTCGCCACGCGATGGCTTGGCCTGCCCCCGACGAAGCCATCGATTGGTTGTGCGCGCAGGGGCTGGATCGTTCGCAGGCCGCTGTGGCGCTGCGTGCGGCTGCCGACAAGCCCCATGAGGCGCAGCGCTTTGCCGCCTTGGCAGGGGTATGGCCTACGTTGCCGAGAGCGGTGCAATTGGGCACCGTGCAAGCCCTGCAGGGGTGGACGGCAGCGCAGTGGGTTGATCTGCTGCAAAAGCTTTGCCACGATCTGCTGCGTACCTTGTGCGGCGCCGCGCCCCGGTTCTTCGACCCCGCAGATCTGCCCCGCGCGGGCACTTGGGGGAGCCTGACGTCGTGGGCGCAGTCGCTTGCCCGCACGGCCCGCACCGTCGAGCATCCCTACCACGCAGGGCTATTGCTTGATGCCTTGCTGCTCGAAGCGCGGGAGGCCATGCGTGCGGATGCACGGCCTACAAGCCGATAAGGGTGTGATGGGGTAGACAACGCTTAACGCGGTTGAGGGGCTGCCGGGGCGCTCGTCGCTGCGGTGGGCAAAGGCGGCAGTTCCAGGGTGACGGTGGCTGTGTCTTGTCCTTGGGGGGCCAAGTCCACCGTGCGGGGGCTGACAGCGTGCAGCACCAGGGTGTCCGCAACGACTTGTCCCACACCGAAAGGCTGGGGCGGCGCGCCATCGACGGCGATCAACGCCCGGCCCCTCGCGCCTTGGGCGATCACGCCGAGCAGTTTGAACCGGGTGGAAGCCGCTTTGGCGGGCGCGGGAGCCGATGCCGGTTTGTTCTGCGATGCCCCGAGCAATTGCGCCAGTTTCCCCTGCGCGGCATCGTCATGGTCTGCGCGATGGGTGGGCAGGATTTCTGCGGTCGAGGCAGCGTCGAACGGCGCAGGCACATCGCGCCACCGTGCAGCCCAATAGCCCATGCTCGCCGTGGCAAGCGCTGCGAGTAGCAAAGCGCTGAGCTTGGGGAGCCAGCCTGGGGTGGAAAGAGAAGGATCCACAGGAAGAAGGTCGGCGGGAGGGCCGATCGAGGTGTGTGCAGGGGACGCGATAGATGTCATAGAGGATGTTAGCAATCGCGACGAATGGAGCCGATTACGATGAGCATCGTTATGCCCATGAACCCCTCCTCACACCACGCAGGTTCGACGATGCTGTACTGTTTTTTGCCTTGGCTACGGTTTTGCAAAAGGGTTCGATGGGCGCTGTGCGTGCTGGTTGGCATGTGGGCGATGGGGGGCGCATGGGCAGCCGGGTTGCCTGCGCTGGGCGAATCCAGCCCCTTGTCTGCTGCGGAAGAGCGCGCTTTGGGTGACAGCATCGTCCGCAGCCTGTACCGCGATCCCGACTATCTCGACGATCCCGTTCTCGGCGACTATGTCGAGGGCTTGTGGCAAGCCTTGCTCGCGGCGGCGCGCAGCCGGGGGGACATTCCCACAGAACTGGATGAGCGTTTTGCGTGGAAGATTCTGCTGGGCCGCGACCGCAGCGTGAATGCCTTTGCGTTGCCGGGGGGCTATCTGGGCGTGCATCTGGGGTTGTTGTCCGTCGTCGAGACCCGCGACGAACTGGCCTCGGTATTGGCGCATGAACTGAGCCATATTACCCAGCGGCACATTTCCCGCCTCATTGCGCAGGAACGCAGGAATGCGCCGTGGTTGCTCGCGGGGGTGGTGCTTGGCGCAGTGGCTGCGTCGCGCAGCCCCGATGCGGGCAATGCGCTGATGGTGGGAAGCCAGGCATTGGTTGCACAGGGCCAATTGAACTTCTCGCGCGATATGGAGCGCGAGGCAGACCGCATGGGGCTGGGGATGATGACCCAGGCCGGGTTCGATGGCCAGGGTACCGTGTCGATGTTCGAAAAGCTCCAGCAGGCAACGCGGCTCAACGACAGTGGAACGTATCCCTATTTGCGTAGCCACCCGTTGACGACGGAACGCATTGCAGACATGCAAGCCCGCGTGGGCTTTCCCGTGCATGGTGCGGCGAAAGGGAACCCGGACTTGGTGCATGGGCTGATGGCAGCGCGTGCGCGGGTGCTGGCAGACCACACAAGCCGCGATGTGCTGTATGGCTGGAGCAAGGGCCCTGACGATGCAGGCCCCACAGCCCATCCCGTAGACCGCCAAGCGCCTGCCTGGTATGCGGCGGTGCTATCCGCCAGCCTGTTGCAAGAGCCTGCTCTCGCTCGTCGGCATCTGGAGCGGTTGCGCTCGGTGCTGGCGGGGCAGGGCGACGCGGTGCAACAAATTTTGGGGTATCTGGAAGTCGACATCGCGCTGACCGCGCACGACCGCACCCCCGCACAGCGGTTGGCGCTGGGGCATTTGGTGGGGTTGCCTGCCGGGAGCGCTCCAGCAGGCGGTATGGCCGATGCTGCCCACTCCCGCGCAGCCTTGGCGTTGCAAGCGCAACTGGTTCGTACTGGAGCGCAGCGTAGCGATGTCGAGGGCGTGTTGCGCCGCCTGTATGCGTGGGTGGGAACGAACAAGGACGACGCAGGCGCGTGGCAGTGGATTGCTTGGCTGCAACAAGGGTTGAGCCGTCCTCTCCAGGCCGCCCGTGCCGAAGCCGAATCATGCTGGGCGCGATTCGACGAACAGGGCGCGCTAGACCGGCTTCGCTCCGCGCAGGACTACGTACGCAGCAACGCCGCGCAACTCGGCCCAGGCGACTTGGTTGAAGCCGCGATCATCGATACGCGCAAGCGGGACATTGAGGAACGGCTACGGCAGCGTGCGCCGGAGCAGGGTGGGCGCAACCCGTAAAAGCCTCTGTAGATTTTTCGGGATCAACGTATGCGTGCCAGGCGTTTTTCGATGTCTGCGGTGCCCACTGCGCCGGGGATGCGCGAGCCATCGGCGAAAACGAGCGTGGGGGTGCCGGTGATTTTGTGCTTGCGCCCCAGCGCTACATTGCGAGTCAGCGCCGAGGTATCGCAGGTCGCCGTGGCGGGGGCGAGATCGCGAACCATCCAGTCCTGCCAAGCCTTGACCCGATCTTTGGCGCACCAGATGTTTTTGGAACGTTCGAACGAAGCGCCACCGAGGATTGGGTAGAGGTACAGGCGAACCGTGATGTTGTCGATCTGGAGCAGATCGCGCTCGAACTTTTTGCAGTAGCCGCAGTTGGGGTCTTCGAAGATCACGATTTGCCGCTTGCCATTGCCTCGGACGATCGTGATCGCATCCGCTGCGGGCAGGGCATCGAAGCGAATGGCAGTGAGCTGGTCGGTCCGCTCCTGCGTCAGGTCGCGCTGTTGCCTGGTGTCGATCCAATGGCCTTGGAACAGATAGTTGCCTTGCGCATCGGTGTAGAAAATGTCTGCATCGTCGACGCGAATCTCGAACAGTCCGGGTAGGGGAGTTTTGCGCACTTCCTGAATAGGGGGCAATTGGGGCAGACGTTCGCGGAGGTTTTTGCGGAGCACGGCCTCTTGGGCGCATACCGATCCGACGAGCAGGGATAGGGCGATGGTCAAGGTCAATAAGAGCTTCATGCAGTGCAGGGGGTAAGGTGATTGGCCAGAAAAATCCATTGTCGCCAAAACCCCCTCTTTCCACAGGTTTGCATACCGCAGCTTTCCCCTCTCCTGCAAGGGCTGGATGCCCTGCAATGCATGCTGTGTCCCCGGTCGATACACTCCCGCGCTTCGTTCCCGACTGGCCTGCCGCTGTTCCGCACCACGATGCATTCCGCTCCCTCAGCGCCCCATGCCCAGGTTGCCCCCCAGGCTGACGCTGCCAAGCCGCAGCGTGGTAAAGGGTTGCGCCCGCAGTGGGGGGGCAATGTGGCTCGCAACCCCCTGCTGTGGTCCGTGCCGCAGCGCTTGGCTTTGGTCATGGTTGTGCTCTGCCCGTTGTGGTTTGCAGTCTGGTGGGCGATGGGACGCTGATGGTCGTTCCGGCGGATATGGTCGTTCTCGACAATCTGACGGTCAGCTACCGCCAGCACCCTGCGTTGCACCATCTGCGCGGTTGTTTCGCTTCGGGTTCTTTGACGGCGGTCATGGGTCCGAATGGGTCAGGCAAGAGCACCTTGCTCAAAACCATCGTTGGCTTGTTGCGCCCGGCAGGGGGGCGGGTGGTGGTCCATGTCCCTAGGGAGCGGGTGGCGTATTTGCCGCAGCTTGCGGAGATCGATCGGAACTTCCCCCTGTCTGTGCTCGATTGCGTGGCGTTCGGGTTGTGGAACACCGTCGGGGCCATGGGGAAGGTCGGGCATGACCAGCGTGGGCGCGTGTTGGCGGCTCTGCGCGAAGTAGGGTTGGCCGGTTTCGAGCAGCGTACCCTGGGGTCGTTGTCCGGGGGGCAGCTACAGCGCGTGCTGTTTGCGCGCCTGTCGGTGCAGGAGGCTGACCTGGTCTTGCTCGACGAACCGTTCCACGCCATGGATTCCCGCACCACGACTGCGCTGCTTGCGCAAATCCACCGTTGGCATGGGCGCGGTACCACGGTCATTGCCGTGTTGCACGATGAAGGCATGGTGCGTTCGCATTTCCCCCAAACCGTGCTGCTTGCGCGGGAACTGGTAGCGTGGGGGGCCACGACGGAGGTGCTGACCCAGCCTCACTTGGAACGCAGCAGGTTGCTGGCCGAAGCCTGGGACGATCAGGCCGATATTTGCCATAGCGACGATTCCTTGCCCATGGCATCTCCGTCCTCGCCTTCGCATCTGCATTCCAATCCGCCCCCGTCTTGGTCTGCGCCATGATCCAGACCGTCCGGGAAGTCCTCGTCGATCCCTTCGCGGACTTTGCCTTCATGCGCCGTGCGCTCGTCGCGTGCATGGCGCTTTCCCTGGGGGCCGCGCCGTTGGGGGTGTTGTTGACGCTGCGTCGAATGAGCTTGTTGGGGGATGCGCTCAGCCATGCGGTGCTCCCCGGGGTCGCGGTGGGGTTTGCGGTGGCGGGCCTTTCTTTGCCTGCCATGGCTTTGGGCGGGGTGGTGGCGGGGCTGTTGGTTGCCGGAGTTGCCGGGGTCGTCAGCCGATCCACCTCCTTGCCGGAGGATTCGAGCCTGGCGGCGATGTACCTCGTTGCGCTGGCCATAGGTGTGGCGCTGATCTCCCGGCAGGGAAGCCAGCTCGACTTGCTGCACATCTTGTTTGGCAGCGCGCTTTCCGTCGATGTCGATGGACTGGTGCTCGTCGCGTCGGTGGCTAGTGTGAGCCTGCTGGCGCTGGCTGTGGGCTACCGGGGGTTGGTGCTCGAATCCTTTGATCCCATCTATTTGCAAGCCAGTGGGCGCAGCGTGTGGATGTGGCAGCAAGGTTTTCTGCTGCTGGTTGTGCTCAATCTGGTTGCAGGCTTCCAGACGATGGGGACGCTGATGTCTGTCGGCCTGATGATGTTGCCTGCGGTGAGTGCGCGCCTGTGGCATGACACCTTGGGTGCGCAGCTTGCCCACGCGAGCATCCATGCAATGGTTGCCAGTTTGGGCGGGTTGCTGCTGTCCTATCACCTGGATACCCCAAGTGGGCCGACGATGGTGGGCTGCGCGGGGGTGTTGTATGGCGTGTCGTTGTTGTGTTCCCCATCGGGGTATGTGCCTCGCTTGCTGAAGCGCCCGCACAGGGTGGCCTGAAGTATGTGTGAAGCAGACCTGGAGTTGGTGTGGTCAGTACAGGGAGGTTCGCGATGTTGTGGCAGTGCTGGAAGCAATGGATGGTGGGGCTATGCGCTTTGTTGGTCTCTATGGCATGGGGCGCTGCCTCCAAGCCGGTACCGATGTCGGAGCCAATTCCTGTCGTGGCCAGTTTCAGCATCTTGGGCGATGTCGTTCGCGTGGTCGGCGCAGACCGCATTGCTGTGACAAACCTGGTTGGGCCTAGCCAAGATGCACACACCTTTGAACCACGGCCCACGCACGCTCGTGCCTTGCTGGCGAGTCGCCTGGTGGTTTTGCATGGCATGGAACTGGAGCCTTGGGCGCAAAAGTTGTTGCGATCCAGCGGGTACAGCGGGGCTGTCGTCGTGGCCAGCGTAGGGGTGCAGCCGCGTCGTTTTGGCAATGCGGTGACGTTGGGTGCGCATCATGAACACCATGACGATCATGATGATCATCAACACCATGGGCATCACCGGCACGGTGGCATCGACCCGCACGCATGGCAGAACCCCCTCCACGTCGTGCAGTATGCGCACAACATTGCCGAGGCACTATCCAAGGTCGATCCTGCTGGTGCAGCGCAGTACCGGCGCAATGCACAGTCGTATGAGAAGGAATTGCACGCCTTGGATGCGTGGATCCGGGATCGGTTGTGGACGATACCCGTCGCACAACGCAAAGTGTTGACGGCCCACGATGCCTTTGGGTATTTTGCCGATCGCTATCAGGTCACGTTTCTGGCCCCGCAGGGTGTGTTGACCGATGCCGAACCAAGCGCCAAGGCGGTAGCCCAGCTCATTCAACGGGTTCGCAAAGAGCAGATCCGCGCCATCTTCACGGAGAACCTCGACAACTCTTCCCTATTGCGGCAGATCGTTGCAGAGACGGGGGCCAAGGTGTTGGGCAGCCTGTATTCCGACGCACTCTCCCTGCCTGGAACGGCAGGGGACACGTACTTGCGAATGATGCGCCACAACGTGGATTTGCTGATGCAAGGATTGGCCCGGTAGTCCGGCTACGAAATCTACGGAGCCTTTGCCACCCGCACCTTGCCACCGCTGGTGACGACGCGGATGCGCTCCCCGGCAGCAAAGGTTTCATTGCCCTTGGCTTGCACGATTGCGCGTTGTTCCCCATTGCCGAGGCGCACGATGATTTCGATGGCATCTTCACGGGTAGCCATGCGCTCAATGGCGTTCCCCGCAGCGGCGCCTGCAACGCCCGCAAGCATCCCCAGCACTTGCGATTCGCGCTGTACGCCGCTGGCGCTGTAGCCTGCAACGGCGCCGGTGATGCCGCCGACGACGGCGCCCACACCGCTTTGGCTTCCGTCGACGACCACGTTCCGCACGGATACCACGACGCCGTCCTGAATTTGGGACATGCGCTGCGCATCCTCGCGCGAGATGACGTCGGGGCTGCTGGTGGCACAGGCCCCCAGCATGAGCGCTACGGCCAGCGCGTATCCTATGGCTGTTGTACGTTGCATTGCGATCTCCTTGTTTCGGCTGCTGTACGCTGAATGACTGCAACCCGCGCAAGGCGGGATGCCATGCAGATTGGTGGGCCCCCGGGGAGTCGAACCCCGCACCAACGGATTCCGGTTTGCGTGGCTTTCGCCACTCCCTGGACTATGCCTTCACCATGGCGCAATGCTGTAGGTGGGTGCCGTCTAGTCTCTACACCTTCCTCGGAACGGTTGTTCCGGGGCTTGGCTCGGCGTTGCCATGCGCAATGCGCGTACAGGTTTCACCGACTTTGACACCATCCCTTGCGCCGTTTCCGAGCGCAAGGCACAAATCGAATTGCGCGATCTATGAGTCCGCTGCTCTAACCATGCATGAGCTAGAGGCCCGCCTCCACTGCGGCTCAGAAGCCACAGCAGAGCCAAGCATTGTAGGAAACCAGGACATACCACCGTGCAGGCATTACCGTGGATGGCTGAGTGCGTTGCTGACGAGCTTGGCCGTGATGTCGACGATCTCGATCATGCGGTCGTAGGCCATGCGCGTGGGGCCTACCACGCCGAGGGTGCCGACGATCTGGCCGTCGACTTTGTAGGGTGCGCTGACGATGGACAGTTCCTGGTAGGGCACGACTTGGCTTTCCCCGCCGATGAAAATGCGCACTCCTTGCGCACGGCCTGTGACGTCGAGCAGCCGGATGAGCTGGGCTTTCTGCTCGAACAACTCGAAAGCCTGCCGGAGCTGGTTCATATCGTTGGCGAAGTCGCTGATGGACAGCAGGTTCTTTTCGCCGGAGATGATGACGTTATCCGCAGTCTGTGCGGAAACATCTGCGCTGACATGCACCGCAGCGGTCATCAGACCGACAATTTCCACGCGCAGGGAAGCGATTTCTCGTTCCAGCCGTTCCCGCATCTCTTCCAGGGTCAACCCTGCGAAGTGGGCGTTGAGGTAGTGGGCTGCCTCGATCAGTTGGGCCGGGCCGTAATCGATTTCCGTATGCACGACCTGGTTATGCACGTCCCCATCCGGGCCGATGATGATGACCAGCAACCGCCTTTCGGACAACTGCAGAAACTCGATGTGCCGCAGTACCGAGGGCCGACGGGGAACGACGACGACCCCGACGAAATGCGACAGGCTCGATAGCATCTGCGCAGCGTGGGACATGACCTTTTGGGGTTGATCTGCTGCGAGCTGCGAAGGCACATCCAACGTATTGCGCTGCACAGTGAGCATCGTGTCGACGAAGAGCCGGTACCCCCGTGCGGTGGGAATCCGTCCAGCAGAGGTGTGGGGGCTGGCGACGAGGCCCAGCTCTTCCAGATCCGACATCACATTGCGGATCGTCGCGGGGGATAGCTCTACCCCACTTGCCCGCGATAGGGTTCGCGACCCCACGGGCTGTCCATCGGCGATATAGCGCTCGACGAGCGCTTTGAGCAGCATCTTGGCGCGATCGTCCAACATCAAGGCATTGTAGGAGGCGGGTTTTTGCGCGGAATTCCCCCCATTGATACACTGCCAGGCTCCCGTTTACCGGGGTTTCACGGGGCGTGCGTGCCGTGTGCGGCAGGGTGGCGACGTCCGGGTAGTGGTGCTGTGGATTGCATAGGAGAGGCAAGTTGACACTGTTGTCGTACGGCGTGGCGCTGTTGTTGGGAACCTTGGCGGCTGTGGGGCTGTTTTTCTTCTCGGCGACCCGGGGCGCCTTGCTGGTTCGCGGTGCGTTGGGGCGGTTGCGCGGCGAGGATGCGCATGTGTACCCCCTGTACTCGGATATGCGGCTGATCCGGTTGGTCGATTGCCAGCCGATCATTGCGGCGATTTTGCTGTTCCAGTACAGCAGACTGGTGTCGATCATCACGCAGGGGATGCAGCACATTGACTTGCATGGTCGGCGGGTATTGATCACGTCCTGTGCTTTTGGCAACGTGATGCCCCGTGTCGTGCGCGCTGCAGCGCAGGCTGGGGCTTCCAAGGTGCTGGTGGCCGACATCATCCAGAACGAGCTGGATCACGCCATGCGCAAGCTGGCCGACTATCGCGAGTACATCGAGCCGATGCGTGACAACGCGGTATCGATGCGGCTGCAAGACGGTTCGGTCAGTGCCAACGTCATGTTTTTCCTGCTACACGAGCTGCCCCATGCCTATAAGGAGGACGTGGTTCGAGAGGCCATTCGGGTGTTGGCGCCGGGGGGCAAGCTCTTCCTGGCGGAATTCCATCGCCCTGGGCCATGGTTGCTGCGGGCCTTGAGCTGGGTGTACTTCAAGGTGTTCGAGCCGTATGGCTTGGCCTTGTGGGATACGCACGACCCCGTCACGCTACTCGAAGCCATGCCCGGGGTTACGTGCGAACGGCACCTGGCTTTTTTTGGCAATTTTCAGGTCATTGTTGCGACCAAGGAGTGAAACCTTAGCGGGAGCGTTGCGCCGCCAGCGCCGCCGCCGCAGTGGCCCAGCGCCGTGCCATGGCGGGCGTGTTGATGCACGTGGTGGCGTGGGCTGTGCTGTAGACGGATCGTTCCAGCAATTGGATGTCCGCTTCGTGCTGTCGGGCCACGTGGGGGTCTTCGAAGAAGATCACTTTTTGGCACTGCAAGTCGAGCACGCGCTCCGCAATCTGCGCGTCCCCACCGAGAGGGCCGCTTTGGTAGCACGTTACCCAGGGGCGCGAACTGTCCCATCCGCGTGACCACGCCATCGCGTTGAGCTTGCGCCCTGTCGTCCCGGTGGCGACACGGCTGGCAAAGCGCGAGAGCGTGTCGAAATGGTCCCCGGCAAAGGCAAGCATCTCGTTCTTGAGCGCATCGTGCGCAACCAAGGCCATGGTTTGCGCTTCAAGCTCCCAGCATGCACGCGCCTGGGGAAAGAGTGCATCAGCTTTCCCAGCCAGGATCAACTCGACGGCGATCCATTCGATTGCGCCAGCCAGGGTGGCGACGAAGGGCTTGGCGTGGATGATGCACTGGCGCTTGAGCGCAAGGGTTTCTGGATACATCGACGTAGGGTTGACCGGGTCGATGAAAAATACCACGCCATCCAGCACAGTACCAGGTTCCACCCCCCCGGCGATGCGTGACACCAAGCGCATCAGCCCACCGTCGCGACCATAGCCTACGGAGACGAGTTGGTCACGCAGTAGGCCGTTGACGACCAGCACATCGTGTGCTCCACCCGTGGCGTGGAAATGGAGACCGAGTTCGCGCAGCCCAGGTTCGCATAGCCGTGCCCATTGCAACAAAGCGCAATCCTGGCCGATGCGATGCAGCCGGTGCGCAACGAGTCCGTATTGCACAGAAAAATTCCTTCCTTACTTCCAGCACTCGTCGCGGGAGAGCGTGGCCCCCACGACACCCTTCATGCCTTCCTGGTTGATCGTGAACGATCCGCAAGGGTCAGATCCCATGGGCGATCCGCTGACGGGCTGCATGGTCAGGGTGTAGCTGCTCGCGTTGACGTTGGAAGAATCGAGCGTGACGAGCGCATACATCTGCTCGCCTTCCGCCGGGGCGCGCTTGAGTTTGTCGGGGATCTGGCTGAAGACACCGTTGCCTCCGCGATCTTGGTCGTAGCGGTCATTGGCGGAATAAAACCGCTCCATGAATTGCGCTACTTGCAGCAATTGCACCCGTGCGTCTGCGCGCCGACTTTTGGCGATGTGGCTGGTATACGCAGGTGCTGCAATGGCCGCGAGGATGCCGATGATCACGACGACGATCATGATTTCGACCAGGGTGAAACCATAGTCGCGCCGTGCCTGTGCGGGCCGGGCAGCACCAAGGTGGTTAGGCATAAGACGAGTCATGGTGTACAGAGTATGTGGTGCAACAAGGCTGGCATTCTCGGTGACGCAGCGTGGCAGTTTCGTGTGCCAGTCGCGAAGCGGCTTCACGAAACTCCCCTCGCCCAATGGGAGAGGGGCAGGGGGTGAGGGGGGTCTGTGCAAAGTCATGGCAGTTATCGCATGAACAACTGCCTCCACTCGCGGGAACGAACCCCGGTAATGGGCGCGGGCTGGCAGTTGCCCATCAGTGTGCAGCTCAGCTTGACGGTGATCCCGGAACCATCGCCGCCGGTGATGCCGGTGTAGACGGTTTGGGTGGCGTCGCTCAACGCATTGACCTTGAGCCAGGTGTTGCGTCCGTCCGCCCGGGCAGTGAACCCGCTGACCATTGCGTCTTCGGAGTTGATCGTCCCGTCCCCGTTGGTATCAAGCACCTGCTCACCGGGACCGGCGCCGGTCAGCCCGTCGATGATGTAGACGTAGCCCGTTCCCTGGCCGCTTTGCGCGCAGACGTTGGAGGAAACATTGCTGGGGGAAATGGCATCGACGGCGATATAACGGCCCAGCAAGCCTTCCAGCGGATACACCACGCGCTCGCCGGTGTGGGGCAGATCAATGTACCACCCCCGTTTGGTGGCCCAGTTCACTGCATTGCGCGAGACAGAGTAATAGGTCACATCCTGCACCGAAGTCGACAAATCGCTGTTGACGACAGTGCGGCTTAGGGTTTGCGCCTCCGAAATGGTCTGCTGCACCAAATTGCCCGTACCAGTCTGCGGAATGCCTGTCGAAGCCACTGCGCTCCCGAAAGGCTGGCTGTCCCAAATGCCATAGGCAGTTTGTTGGTCAGTCGTCGAGATGTCGCTGGTCTCGAAGAATTTTCCGGTGCCAACCACGACGAGGTACCCCGTCGTGGGGGCTTCATTGGGGGTATAGGGGTTGGGGCGGAGGAGGACGGCAGGTGCGGCAGTGATCGGTTTGGTGTTCCCTACAGCCAACAAGGGTTGCCCTTCGAACCCCAGCTTCCAGTCGGAGGCGGCAGGGCCACTGAGGTCGAATTTCCAGAGATTCCCTTTGAGGTCGCCCGCATAAGCGCCGACCACCTGCTGGTAGTTGTTGCGAACGATCCGAACGCCACCCAGCCCATTGCCAGGGCCGTTTTCTGCGACGATTTCCTTGAGGAGTGCCCCGGTGTTGAGGTTGACGACATACAGCCGCGCCGAGCCATTGGCGCTCATGTACCCATTGCCAAAGATGGCAACCCAGTCACCGCTTGGTAGCAGCCCAGCCTGGAGGTCGGTGAGGATGTGCCCCAGTTGCGCAAACCCCGTGCGGGCCGGGGTGATTTCCCAGAGCACGCTGTCGGCAGTCATGGCCAAGGGATCGGTGACATTCAGCGCAAAGATGGATTTGGGGCCTGCGCCAGAGGTTCCCAGCAGGAGGTTGCGCCACTGCGTTCCATCGTAGCTGGCGGTTTCCATCAGCGGGCCGTCTACGTAATAGCGGTGCGCATACGCCTTGTCAGCCAACAAGTGAAGCTGGGGCAGCACGGCATAGGGCACATAGGCAAAAATTTCCGTGCCAGCATCGTCTGGGGTCGATGTCGTGCCGTCGCGGAACGCATGCAGCATCCCGTCGTTCGCGCCGACGAAGAGCACCCCTTCCAGGTTCGTCGAGTTCCCAAGGACGAATTCGCGGTAGGAACTAGCGCCCGGCACCCCGCTCGGGAGCTTGTCGTACTGCAAATCCACGCCTTTTTTGACGAGCATCGGGCTGGAATTGACGATATCGCCCAATCGGGCTTCGCGGGTACGGAAGCGGCCAAAGTCCCCTTCTTCTGCTGCACTCCCACGCAAATAGTCGATGAGCGCAGCATCCACAGTGCCTGTCATTCTGCTGGTCAGCCCAGCGGTCGTCATGGCTGCCAGCTTGAATTCGACGGCTTTGGGAGAGGTGGTTGAACCGGTTCCCACGACGATATTGCGGTCGTTGGGGTCGGGCAAGGTGCTCAGGGGGTCGCCGGAGACGGCGTCTACGGATTCGACTTGCCATGCAGTGCTGACCTCATTGCCCGTCACAGGGTTGAGATTCCGCGCCGTGACGTTGCCTACCCAGGACCCCGTCGTGTACTGCGGCGTGTATTTGCGCGTGCCGTCGACCAGATTGGCCGTGGAAACCGCCACGCCGGACTGCGACGAGCTGAGCTTGTTGATCGCGGTCATCATTTTTTCGATGGCTTCCGAGAGGCTATCGGAGTCCGCAGCATTGAGGAACTGCCCGCGCGAATTGATTGCGGCGTGCCACATGTCGTCAATCGCGCTGGGGCTGTCCGCAGTAGCCACAGGCCACAGGATGTCACCGCTGGCAAGGCTGGCCAGGGTGGCCTGGGTTTGGGGCAATGTTCCATAAATGCCCAGACCAATACCATAAAACGACACGTTTTGCCAGAATGCCTCGTTGATCCCGCTGATTGCGGGGATATTGTTGGTCAGATCCGTGCGCAGGTCGTTGACCCAATACTTCATCGCCACGTCGGCAAGCGTGTTGCTTGTTTCGTCTTTGTAAGGATAGGCGGGGGTGTATTGGTAGGTCGATCCCGTGACGCTAGTAATCGAGGGGCCTGTGGTTTTGTCGACGTTGCCAAGGGTGGGATTGGGCGCAGCACCGTTCCAGTATCCATCGGTCATCAGCAACATATTGGAGCGTCGACATGTTGCATGGTCGCTCTTGGGTTCGGTTCCCCCCGTGGTGCTGGGGTCTGTACTGGTCGACTCAAAATCGGGCATCGACCCCCAAGGGCCGTTGCTATCCGATCTGCTGAAATATCGCCCTACGTAGTGCATTGCCAGGCGGTTGGGCGTATCCCCAGTAGCGTTGGTACTAGAACCATAGAGCCAGTCGTAGAAAGCCTGCTTGCGTTCCGTAGTGAACAGACTCACGCCTGCGTGGAGTACTTTTTTGCTTTCCAACCAGTTGATGGTGCCCCACCCCAGGCGGAACGTTGATGTCAACGGTTGGAATGCGAGGCCGATCCCCGTGCGGGCCAGTTCTACACGGGTGGAGTGGTACAGCTTCCAGTTGGCGTAGTTTTGCTTTTCTTCTTCCCACGTGCAAACATTGCCTGCACAGTCGGTACGGGCGGCGAATTTGGGGTATTGGGTGACGGAGCTGGAAGCAGTGTTTGGGTAGCGGATCGAGGTGGCTCCCGGCGCCAAGGGGCTTGCTTCATCGGGGAGATACCCTGCCGGGGTGCCGGAAGTGAAATAGTCCGCGAGGGCACTGGGGGTACCCGTTCCATCCCATTTGCGGTTGACTACTGTCGACGCGGGATCGACTCCCATGATGACTTTGTACTTGAACCCGGAACCGCTACCCTTGTTGGCCAAGGTTATGGTAGGGACAGCGACATAGCCAGACCCATGGTTGGTGACATTGATGGCTGTGATTTGTTTGTTGCTGTTGACAGTGACGGTGCCTTCGGCCCGTACACCACCGGAAGGAGGGGCGGAGAAGGACATGGTGACCCCGCTGGTCGGGTACTTTTTGCCACCGTTGGTGACACTGACGCTATCGACTTGCAGGGTTTCGACGCCGGGCTTGTAGAAGTACACACTGAATGAGGTCACGGCATCGGGGGATGCAGGGTCCATCTCTGAACCGTTGGCATTGATCCGCAACTTGTATCGGATGCGCGGGTCGTAGTACATCAGGTTGACATCTGGCGATTTGGGTGCGTAGTTGCCCCCCGGAGAAGCCATGCCATATCCGCTGTAAGAGGTACCGTACTGGTACATGTAGCTTGAAGCCATCGAACCCGAGTCGTCGAAGACGAAGACGAGATTTGGCTCTGCGGCGGAGCTTTGGGTCAGCAGCGGGGTTTGCGCCATGTCCGCGACAGCGCTGCCCAGGCACAAAAACCAGGACAGCAGCGATGCAATGAGTGCGTTGCGCATGG
Source organism: Candidatus Symbiobacter mobilis CR (assembly GCF_000477435.1). Lineage (NCBI taxonomy): Bacteria > Pseudomonadati > Pseudomonadota > Betaproteobacteria > Burkholderiales > Comamonadaceae > Candidatus Symbiobacter > Candidatus Symbiobacter mobilis. The sequence goes on along the minus strand of NC_022576.1, from coordinate 1,172,716 downwards.
GAATCTCCTTGTCGTCACAAAACCTGAGCACCGGGTACTGCAGGGAACAGTCAGCGGATCATGTCGCCGCCATCTCCATCGTTGCCCCCGCCTCCTCCGCCACCGCCGGTGATCGAGACACCAAGCTCGAAAGTTGATTGCAGCCAGACTTCCGATCCCTGGGGGCGACGGTTTGCACCGGTGGCAACTCCTACGACTTCTGGGCCAAAGCCCCGGGCAGTGATGAGGAACGATGTACTGTTGTTGGCTGCCTGACCTGTCGACAATTGCACGGGAACGGCTTCGATGATGCATTCCGGGGCGCGTTGGTAGGTGCTGCCTAAAGCACTTTGGTTGACGATGGTCCCAGGGACTGCAAATACCCCCTTGGTTAGTGCGTCGTGTGCATCCCAAAACGTCAGGCTTTGCCACATGGGGCTACTGGGATTGACGAAGACGGTAGGGGTTGTGGTGAGCGAAGGAGGGAGAGTAGGTGTTTGGCCGTACGCCATCGTGACCACATCTTCACAAAACCGCAGCCCAATCTCCGCAGCCTGCGCAGCCAGGTTGTTGGTGCGTACCGCGCCGGAAGCAGATTCGGTCGATGCGGAATTGCGTATCGAAAACGTGGCCAGCATCGAGACGACCATCAGCACGATCAACGCTGCAATCAGCACCACGCCGCGTTGCAGTGGTTTTGCAGGATAGGTTCCAAGCATGGCGTACCCCCTAGATGACGCGGTTGCGTAACACCACGGTGGTGGAGTACGCACGCCGCAAGCGCAAATCGGGCGGGTTGTTTTCCAAGGTGCCGTCGCAGCGAACATACCGGGCCGAATCCAGGTTGTCGAGCACAGGGTTTTCGCTTCGCATCACGACGCAGATGCGCACTGTGGACACCTTTTGCCAGCGGGCGGAATCGCTAGGCAGCCCGGAAAGGCCCGTGGCCGTAAGGACTTCCGCCGCATCCAAATACCCCGCAACTGCCAGGGTGCCGGTGTTCGTGGCGATGTCGGTTCCGTAGCTGAACTGCAAGTCTTCGACGTTCTCTACCAAGGGTTGAGGAACTGTGTTGCCGTTACCCAGGCAATACAGGCTGGGGGCAAGAATGTTTGTGGACGTGCCGATGTAGAACCGGTTGTCGGCAAGGTAAAAGTTGGGGGTGAGTGTGGTTTGCTGCGTCCCGACCACTCCTGTGACTTGCGCAGTCATGGTGGGTATAGATTGGCCTAGGCAGTCGGTGGGGCGTCCAGCCCCCGTGACTTCCGTATTGAACGTATCGGCCTCGTAGCTGACGGCAATCGAATCCGGCAAGGTGGTCGTGCCGGATGGGCAGGTTAGCGCGTCGAGGTCGGTAGCCGTCCCAAGATTGCTGAACCTGCCATCGCAGCCGCGCACGATGAAGGTGTGCGTGCCGACAACCGCGCAGACATCGACGACGGTGGGCTGGACGACCCCCGGAGCGTAAATGGGGTTGCGAGGGCACGCCAGGGTACGGTTGGATTGTTTGGGGTTGTTGCCCGCCATGCGCAGGTGTTGGCTCAGGATGGCCAGCACGGCGTTGGCATCCTCGTTCATCAACGCCTGGGCGTCGGCCATGCGTGCCGTCGTTGCCGAACCCATGTAGGTTGCCAACGTTGCGACGATGAGCACCAGCCCCAGCGCCATCGAAACCATCATTTCGATCAGGGACAACCCGCGTTGGCGAGCGCTAGGTGCAGGGGAGCAAGGGAACAGGTTCATGGTTGCAGGGAGAGCAGAGCGAAACACTCAAAGCCGAAAACGCACGTACAGGCAACGCGGTTTGGGGTCTTCGAACGAGGCGACTTGCGATGGGCATTGATCCGAGCTGCTGGGGTTGATCGCGGCAAAAGTTTGGGGCTCGTTCCAGATGATCCACAAATTCCCGTCTGTCACTCCGGCAGAGGTATCGCGTTCCACGCGCATACCCCCGGCGGGCAGTTCGCTATCGAGCTTCCAGTTTGTGTAATTCCTGTCCAGCGTGGCGAGCAGCGCAGGGGTGCAGTTGGGGTACACGCAGTCGCTGGAGGGTTTGGAAAGACCCTTGCGCATTCCGTTGTACGTCAATTCCTCGTTGTAATTGCCCGCGATGAAGGCCGGGATATTGGCGCGCATCCGCTCAATATGGCCGGACGCCAATACCGAAGCCGTGGCACGCAACCCAGCTATCTTCGGCAATTGCACCGATACCGCAAGCATGCTGCCGAGCGACAGCAAACCAAAGGACAACACCAGAACGGTGACCAGCACTTCGATCAGCGAAGCACCACTTTGGCGCAGACAGTGTGGGAGGGGAAACGGTAGGGTAGACATGGCTAAGGTACACATTAGGAGGCGCAACTAGCATACCCATCACCGGCAACGCGGCCCCTGCCGCCGACACTGACGCAGACCATTCGTCTGGTGGGAATCGGAAATTTGGGGCCTCCGAATTGAAGGGAGAGCGTTCCACCACTGAGACTGCGTAACCGGCCAGTGGCCGTAAAAACAATCGAGGTGGTCGAAGATCCGCCAATCGAATCTAAGGAAGTCAACGGTTCTTGTCTACGCAGGATAGGGTCGGAAGAGGATCGGCCGTTTAGACTGTCCGCGTCGTAATAAACGATCCAGCCGCTGACCCATCCATTGCCACCAGGACCGGAGCCCGTATTGCATGCCGGGCTGGTCGCCAAGGGGGCATCACTGCGGCACATAACGACCCCCCCACCCCGCCGAAGCGCCTCACTGCGCGCAAACCGCAGATCGGCCAGGAAGGTATTGACTCCCGAAGCAATGGCACCTGTCTGGATGATGGAACGCAGCGAGGGGGCTGCAATGGTGGACAGAATAGCCACGATGGCCAATACCACCATCAATTCGATCAAGGTAAAACCACGATGCTGGCTGTGCAGGATGTTGCTCATGATGCTTGGCATTATGGGACGGGAGCAAACGCAACGTATCCCCCATCGGGGCTTTCTCCGTGAGAGGAATGTAATCAAACCGACTTTTTGCTGTAGTGGGTGGGAATGGAGAGCATCAATGCAGGGGAATGGGGGCACGGGGAGTGTGCAAACGGCGCTGTCTTGCGACTTCCGTCGCTCCTGCAACATGGACAACGCCAAAGAACCAAACAGGCTACAGAAAAAGCGGAGAAAACTGCGTGTTCTTCGCGTATCATCTGCGCCGTGTTGCCTGGAAAGGTGGATACATGGGTCGTGGCGTTCAATGCTGCGTCCTCTCCGGGCTGTCGGTAGTGCAGTGGCCTTGTGTAGGGCTTCTTCCTCCGCGTCGTCCCGCGCTGTGTTTGTGCAGTTTTTGCACAGTCTTATTGGGAAGTTATTTGGAAGGGGCCTCTTTATGGGCAACAAGTTGTACGTGGGCAATCTGCCCTATTCTTATCGTGACGAAGATTTGCACCAGGCGTTTTCTGCGCATGGTTCCGTCACTAGCGCGAAAGTCATGATGGAGCGCGATACCGGTCGATCCAAAGGCTTTGGCTTCGTCGAAATGGGCACGGACGCCGAGGCGCAAACCGCCATCAATGCGATGAACGGCCAGCAAGTGGGTGGCCGTGGTCTGGTGGTCAATGAGGCCCGTCCCCTTGAACCGCGTCCTCCCCGTAGTGGTGGGGGGGGCTATAGCGGTGGTGGTGGCGGCGGCGGTGGCAGTTATGGTGGTGGCGGCGGTGGCGGAAGCTACGGCGGCGGGCGATCCGGCGGTGGTGGTGGTGGCGGTAGCCGGGGAGGCTACGGCGGCGGGCGCGGCGGCGGGTATTGATTTCCTGTCAGACCACGATCAATGTACGATTGATTCACGATGCAGTCACGCTAATGCCACGCTAAACCCGCGTTCATCCGCGCTCATCGACGTAATACAAACGGCCCCTTGTGGGCCGTTTTTTTTGGTGCGTACTAGGAGCGCAGAGGATGCACGCTTTTTTTTGCCGTGTGCAACCCTCGCGACTTCCGTCGCTCCTACAACGGGAACGGAGGCATTGGTTACCCTGGTGGCCCGCCAAGCCGGGCACGTGGCTTGCAGGCAGCCGCTGTGCCAATCGATCAAATACCGCATTCGGCAGGATGTGCAGGATTCGGGCGATGATCGCCATGGGCCATGGGATGACCTGGTAGCTCTTTCTGGCTGCGATGCAGGGCACTGCCTGGGCAGCGAAGGCTTGCGCCGACATCAGGAAGGGCATATGGAACCCGTTGTGCTCGGTGAGCGGGGTGCGCACGTATCCTGGGCAGATCGTCACGACCGAGACACCTGTTCCTCGCAGCTCCCCCCGTAGGCTCTCGCAGTAGGTAATGGCCGCAGCCTTGCTGGCGCAATACGCCCCGTGGCCGGGCAGGCCACGAATCCCCGCTACGCTGGAAATGCCCACCAGCACCCCGCTTGCGCGGGCACGCATCGCGGCAAGGAAGGGGGAAAAGGTGTGCGCAATGCCCAGCACATTCGTTTCGATGATGTTGCGCAGGATGAGCAAATCGTCTGCCTCTGCGGTATCGACCCCCGCGCTGATGCCTGCATTCGCAATGACGATATCGGGCAGCCCCTGGCGTTCGATGCAGCGCTGGGCGACCTGGGCCATATCTGGTGCGTTACGCACGTCGGCAGCGTAGGCACAGTGGCCGGCAGGATGAGTGGGCAGGGCGCTGAGCACGGTTTGCAGCGCATCCTCCCGCCGTGCAACCAGTGCCAGACGGTGGCCCAGCGTGGCGTAGCGATGCGCCAAGGCTTCGCCGATGCCACTGGTCGCTCCGGTGATCAGCACCAGGGAACTCGAACTCATGGGGAGTGGGGAGTGGCGCGAGCCATCAGCGTGGCGCGAACATGGCCGTCGAGCACGACGGCCTGGGTGCGGTCATCCATGTCTAGACGATCCGCAGTGAAACGGTGGGCACCATGCCTCAGTGCTATGGGCCGGTCGGAAATGACCCGGCGTGTCGTCGTGAAGATGTGCAGGAACTCCCCCCGAAATTCCATGGCAGGATGTTTGCGACCGCTGGAGGCAGCAGAGGCAGCAGAGGCAGCAGCCTGCAGGATGTGCGCGTTGCCGACGAGACGCACTTCCGTCGCGTCGGCATCTGTCAGGGCACGGTTGGCGCTGGCGATGCTGGGGTGGCCTGCCGCGTCGAAGGAACGGATGCGTACCCCTTCGATGTCGAGCGTGCCGGAGTCGGGGTAATGCTTGGCATGTGCGCCGACGATTTCGCTGCGCAATCGCCCTGCTGGGGTGTAGGTACGCAGCGAAAAGCCGTGGAGGAAATAGTCGTCATGCGGGGACGCGGCCTCGCTTGCAGCCGGTGTAGTCGGCGCAGCCGAGGTATGCACGAGCCAATACGAGAACGAGGCTAACGTTCCCATCAGCAGCACCGGGGAATACAGCGTAAGTCGGGAGAGTACGCGCAGCATCCACGGGGGAGGCGGCGAACCAGTCATGCCGTGGCGTCGTGCAGTAGGCGGGCGTAGTGGCCGCCTGCGGTCAACAGCAAGTCGCAGCATTCGCGCACGGCGCCTTCCCCACCTCGACGGCGGGTGGTGTAGTGCACGGCGGCAAGCACTTCGGGGTGGGCGTTGGGGGGCGCGCAGGAGAGGGCGCAACGCTGCATCAACGGCAATTCATGCCAGTCGTCGCCCATCACGGCGGTTTGTTCCCACGTCGCGCCGACGACCTGCAACACCGAGAGGGCGGCGGGAAGTTTTTGCACCTGCCCATAGTGGGCATGTTCGATGCCCAGCGCACGCAGCCTTGCCCGTACCGGTTCCGAATCCAGGCCAGTGATGACGGCAACGTGGATGCCTACCCCAGCCAGCAGCCGCAAGCCCAGGCCGTCGTGGGCATGGAAGCGCTTGAGCACCTCGCCCCCCGCGCCGAAATACAGCCCTGCATCGGTCATGACGCCATCGACGTCGAGGATCAGCAGGCGTACCCCTTGGGCGCGCAGCAGCAATTCCGGGGAGAAGGAGAGGACAGGGGTAGTCATGGCGATGGAGGGTAGTGAGAGCGCTGGTCAGATGACCTTGGCGCGGAGCAGATCGTTGCTATTGAGAGCGCCGCACAGGCATCCCTGATCATCGACTACCAGCACGCTGGTGATGGCGCGTTCTTCCATCAGTGCAACGGCATCGACGGCCAAGGCATCAGGGCCTAGTGTCCAGGGCTTGGGGTGCATCACCTCTTGCGCAATGCGGGTGCGCAGGTCGATGCCTTGTTCGATCCATCGGCGCAGGTCGCCATCGGTGAAGATACCTTGTACGCGATCCTGTGCATTGACGATGGCGCTGCAGCCCAGCCCTTTGGCGCTCATTTCCTGTACCAGTTCGGCAAAGGTGGCATCCATGCCTACGCGGGGGATGGCCGTGCCGGTGCGCATCACATCCCGCACGTGGGTGAGGAGCTTGCGCCCGAGTGTTCCCCCGGGGTGGGATCGGGCAAAGTCTTCGGCCCGGAACCCCCGCGCATCAAGCAATGCCACGGCCAGTGCATCCCCCAGGGCAAGCTGGGCAACGGTGCTGGCGGTGGGTGCCAAGTTCAGTGGGCAGGCTTCCTGCGCGACGCTGCAATCGAGCACGTGGTCGCAACACTGCGCCAGGGAAGACTGGAGCCGCGAGGTCATTGCGATACGCAAGACCCCCATGCGCTGTAGGGGGGGGAGGATGGCCAGGATTTCGTCGGACTCGCCGCTGTAAGACATGGCGAGCACTGCATCCTGCGCCTGGATCATCCCTAAGTCCCCGTGGATGGCTTCCGTAGGGTGGACGAATAGGGACGGGGTGCCAGTGGAAGCGAGCGTGGCGACGATCTTCCTGCCGATGTGCCCGCTCTTGCCCACGCCCATGACCACAAGCCGACCTGGCGTGTGCAGAATGGCTTGGACGACATGGGCAAAACGTTCGTCGAGCCGATCACGGATGCCGAGCACAGCCTGGGCTTCGATATCCAGCGCCTGCCGTGCCAAGGTGAGGATGCGCGAATCGTCGGGCGAAATCGGGGCGCGGGGGGCATCGCTAGACATGGAGAAATTGTAGGAGTGGGCCGAAAAGTGTCCCAAGGGAAATGGGATGTACGCAAAACCACCCCAGCGTCGTTATATCCCCTTGTCGCACTGTCTTTTTGTACTGTCTGCGTGGGGAGGCCTAGCCGGGACAATTTTGCGTAAGTCCTAGTAAAGTAGTCCGCATGGGTTCCTTGGAATTGACATTGTTGTATCTCTTGGCCGCCGTGCTGGGGGTGGTGGTGTGCCGCAGCCTGAAGCTGCCGCCGATGTTGGGGTATTTGGCGGTCGGGGTATGCATCGGCCCACATGCGATGGCCGTGGCGCGCGATGCGCAGGGCGTGGCGCATTTGGGCGAATTCGGCGTGGTCTTTCTGATGTTTGTCATCGGGCTGGAATTCCACCCCCACAAGCTGCGTGCCATGCGCAAGCATGTGTTGGGGCTGGGGCTGCTGCAAGTCGTCGCCACCGTGTTGTTGGGCACTGGTGTGGCGCTTGTATTGGGGTGGGCAGTCGGATTGGGGATCGACGCTCGGGCAGCCTTCGTGCTGGCAAGCGCTTTGGCCATGAGTAGCACGGCTATCGTCGTCAAGTTGATGAGTGAGCGGCTGGAGTTGGAGTCGGAGTACGGCAAGCGCGTGATGGGCGTGCTGCTGTTTCAGGATTTGGCGGTGGTTCCCCTGCTGGTGCTGATTCCCGCGTTGGGTGGGCCGGCGGGGGATATGTTCGCCACCCTGCTATGGGCGGTGTGCAAGGCTACTGTGTTGGTGGTGTTGCTGCTGGTTGGCGGGCCTGCCGTGATGCGATGGTGGCTGACGCTCGTTGCGCGCAGGAAGAGCGAGGAACTGTTCGTTCTGAACATTCTGCTCGTCACACTGGGGCTGGCGTGGCTGACCGAGCTTGCAGGGCTGAGTATGGCGCTGGGGGCTTTTATTGCGGGGATGCTCATTTCCGAGACCCAGTTCAAACAGCAGGTCGAAACCGACATCCGTCCTTTTCACGACGTGTTATTGGGTCTGTTTTTCATCGGCATCGGGATGTTGCTCGATTGGCGGCTGGTGCTGGAACGCTGGCCCGTGGTGCTCGTGCTGCTGGGCCTGCTTTTCGTATTCAAGGCTGCCGTGGTTGTCGGGGTGGCGCGGCTGTTGGGGGCCACGCCGGGATCGGCGTTGCGAACCGGGTTGTATCTGGCGCAAGCGGGGGAGTTTGGGTTTGTGCTGCTGACGCACTCGCATGGGATCATTCCGGCGGAACTCTTCAACCCCGTCCTGGCGGCGATGGTGTTGTCGATGCTGGCGACCCCGCTGATCGTCTTGCGCAGTGGGGACATCGTCATGGCTATCGCGGCAAACGAGTGGCTGATGGAATCCGTGCAGATGACGAGCATTGCCCGGCAGTCGATGAAGGTGCGCAAGCACGTCATCATTTGTGGATACGGGCGTTGCGGGCAGAACCTGGCGCGGATGCTGGAAGAAGAACATATTGCCTATGTCGCGCTTGATCTCGACCCCGACAGGGTGCGGCTGGCTGCCGCTGCGGGGGATACCGTCGTCTTCGGCGACGCTGCACGGCTGCAAGCGTTGATGGCTGCGGGGCTGGCGCGTGCTTCCGCCGTCGTCGTCACCTACCTCAACACACCTAGCGTGATCCGGGTGTTGGGGCACATTCGCGAACATGCCCCGCACGTCCCTGTCGTCGTGCGGACGCAGGATGACCACGATTTGGAGCTGTTGCAGCGTTCCGGCGCAACCGAAGTCGTGCCGGAGGCGATTGAAGGGTCGTTGATGCTGGCCAGCCATGCGCTCGCGCTGGTGGGAGTTCCGATGCGGCGCGTGATCCGTAGGACGCAGGAGCAGCGCGATGCCCGCTATGCCCTGTTGCGCGGCTACTTTCGCGGTGCGGACGACGCCCCGGATGGCGATGACATGCAGCAGGAACGTTTGCACAGCGTGCGCCTGCCCCTGGGGGCGCGCTGCCTGGGCAGGACGGTCGATGCCCTGCATTTGTCGGAGCTGCACGTGCAGCTTGTGAGCCTGCGGCGCAAGACGGGACAGGTGTTGTCCCCGGCGGATGCCACGAGTCTTTTCGAGGGGGATATCCTGCTGCTGTCAGGCAAGGGGCCTGCGTTGGAAGAAGCCGAGCGCAGGCTGGTGGCGCGCTCCGGGCCAGGGTAGAGCGCAGCGGCAGTGGGGAATAGTGGGGTGCCAGTGGGGTGATGGCGTAGCCTGTGTGCTACTGCTACTGCGATCACTGCTGGCGGAAGCGGTGAGATTCGAACTCACGGGCGCCTTGCGACGCCGCTGGTTTTCAAGACCAGTCCATTAGACCGCTCTGGCACGCTTCCATACCGTTTTGCACTGGAATGGGGCATTGTAGGGAGCGGCACAACGCGTCCGTTCTCGTTGTAGGAGCGACGGCAGCCGCGATGTCCCCACGGGACTACTGGTCGTCGTGCGGAATCCTGGGCAAGGCAGCCAACCATTTGCGCAGGGATTCCTTGAGGACGCCCACTGCAACGGGCTTGGTGAGGAAGTCGTCCATGCCCACTGCCAGGCAACGCCGACGATCTTCTTCGAAAGCATCGGCGGTGAGGGCGAGGATGGCGGTGCGCGATTTGCCAGTCGTCGCTTCCCACGCACGAATCCACTCCACCGCAGTGCATCCGTCCATCACGGGCATTTGCACGTCCATCAGGACGAGGTCGGGTAAGTCACTATCCTGTTTGGCGTGCTGAAAAACGTCGACGGCCTGCTGGCCATCCGCCACGACATCGACCTGCATACCCATGGCTTGCAGCATCGATACGATCACAAGGCAATTGACTGGGTTGTCTTCTGCTACCAGGATGCGTGCTTTGGGCAAGGGGATTTCCGCGATGTCTCCGCGCAGTTGCACGGGGGCTTCCGGGTTGACGTTGCGGGTTTCCCCTCCATTGGGCAGTGCGCGAACGGGCACGCGGAACCAGAACCGCGACCCCTTGCCCACTTCGCTTTCCACACCGACTTCCCCCCCCATGAGCCGGGCAAGGTGTTCGACGATCGATAGCCCCAATCCGGAGCCACCGTATTCGCGCGTCGTCGAGCTATCGGTTTGCGTGAATGGCTGAAAAAGGAGATCGAGTTTCTCCGGCGCAATGCCAATGCCGGTGTCTGTCACCGCCCATTCGAGCAACGCAACGTCCTCGCTTTCGTCGACGACATGGCATTCCACGCGCACTTGGCCCTGGTGGGAAAACTTGATGGCGTTACCAAGCAGGTTAGAAATCATTTGGCGAAGCCGGTAGGAATCTCCCTGGAAACGTCGGCCAGCAGAGCCATTCCACACACCGTGCAATTGCAGATGCTTGGCGTCTGCGGCGCCGCTAAAGAGCATGCACACTTCTTGCAGTAGCGCGTGGGGGTCGAAAACGATGGTGTCGAATTGGAGCTTGCCGGCCTCGATCTTGGCCAGGTCGAGCACGTCGTTGAGTAGCGTCAGCAAAGTCTGCCCCGACGCGAGGATCGTCCTGGCGTAGTGACGCCGCGTGTCTTCAGTGACCTCGGGCGCCATGAGCAACTGGGCAATCCCCAGAATGCCATTCATGGGGGTGCGGATCTCGTGGCTCATCGTCGCGAGAAATCGGCTCTTGGCAACGTTCGCAGCCTGGGCATCCTGCGTGGCGTGAACCAGGTCGGTGATGTCTACCCGGAACCCTGCCGTGTGTCCATCGGGCATCTTGCGCTCGATGACCCGCAGGATGCGCCCGGTGTCGAGTTCGACTTCCATTTTTTCGCCGTCGCCACGGTGAACCGCGAAGCGTTGATCCAGCCATTCTTCTTCTCGCCCGACAGCATCCTTGTACTGGCCGCGACGCACTCCTTCCCGCACGATCGATTCGAAATCGGCGCCGGGAACGAACAAGTCTGCTGATGTCGCATACAGCTCGCGGTATTTGTCGTTGCAAAACACGAAACGGTCTTGCGCGTCGAAGAGCACGAAGGCTTCGTCGACCGTGTCAATGGCGGCACGCAGCAGGGTTTCGATGCGTTGCAGCTCTTTGCGCGCACGGTGGTGCTCGGTGATGTCGAGGCTGATGCCGACGTAATGCAGCAGCTTGCCGTCTTCGTCGTGCATGGCGGAAATGTTGGCCCAGACGATGTACAGCGAGCCATTGGCCCGCCGGTTCTGGATTTCCCCCGACCAGTGATCCACGGTGTTGAGGGACTGCCACATCGTTTGGTAGAACTCGCGCGACTGCTGGCCAGACTTGAGCACGTTGGTTTTGTGTCCCCGCACGGTTTCCAGCGAAAAACCCGTCTGTTTCACGAAAGCCGGGTTGACGCGGATGATGCGCGTCTGCGGGTCGGTCACGACGATCGATTCCTGCGCGCCCATGAATACCGCCTCGCTCAACAGCGCCTGCCGCTGCTGGTCTTTGAGCACGGTGATGTCCGTAGAGATTCCGGCCACGCCGTAGATCGTCCCGGAACGGTCGCGAAGCGGGAACTTGCGGGTGAACAAATCCAGCTCGCCGCGTTGGGTGGCAGCGAAAGTCTGCTCTTCCAACGTCAGCACTTCGCCACTGGAGAGGACTTTGTGGTCGGTCTCGTTGTGGAGGATGGCATCTCGCAGCGGCAAGAATTCTTCGCGCTTGTGGCCGACGACTGCTTCCCGGGGCAAGCCCCACATGTGTAGACAAGACTGGTTCGCCAAGAGCATTTGGCCGTGCTTGTCCGCCGCGTAGATGCTGCTGTCGCTGGAATCCAGCAGCAGTTCGTAGAACAGACGATCCTGCTCCCGGGCGATTTCTGCGGTTTGGTCCACGAGGGTCAGCAGAACCCTGCGGTCGAGCTTGTAGTCGATCGACAGGCACATCAGCGAGACGTCGAATACCCGCTCTTGCCCATCAATCGTGACGAAGACTACCTTGGGGACGGAAGCCGTTTGCCCGGGTAGCACATCGCGCACTACACGGTGCAGGCGCCCCCGTTCGCCATTGCCGAGCCTCTTCCAGAGCCGCACGTCCAGGCCAACGTTGGGCCCTAGCACGCCGAGAAGTTTGTCCGCCAGCTCGTTGGCATCATCGACGATGCCGTTGGTATCGATGACGATGGCAGGGATCGGGAGCCGGGCAAACAGGCTGTGGTAACGGCCACGCAAAACTTCCGCGTCTTGCTGCGCAGCACGCAGTTCGTCGTTTTGTAGTTCCAGCTCGATCTGGTAAATGCGCAGATCTTCGAGCAATTGGAGTGCTTCGACGTTGTCGGGCATGCCCGCAATACGCCCGGCGTCTGCCTGATCGAGCACCGCCTTGGCTCGCTGCTTGAGGCGCAACAAACGTTCGCTATTTTGTGTAGTGGACTCCATGACGCCCTTCGAGCAGAGTATTCCCCCCGCTGCAACCTACAGCCGTCGTGCTACCCCAACCCTGATCTCCCTGTGCCGACAGCCAAGAATGGCCATTGTAGAGAGTGCCCCATAGGCAAATAAGAAGACTCCATTCCATAGATATGGCACAGCGAATCCATGCGTTGGCGGTATGTGTGAGCATCCCGTCAGGCTCCTAGAATGCCCTTGCGCAGCCGACCGTTTTTGGCTGTGCAAACACCGCTGCCACCTATTGCGGCAACTGGTTGAGCCATGGCATCTTCTGCTTCCGAACTTTCCGAGGACACCCAGCCGCACTATCTCACTGCGGAAGAGTTGCGTATCGGTGTGTTCGTCATCCTGGACATCGCCTGGTTCCGGCATTCCTTCCCCCTTAGTAGCTTCAAGATTCAAACGCGGGAGCAGTTGCGGGAGCTTAAGGCGCTGGGGTTGCAACGGTATCGCTTCGATCCCCAGCGTACCGATCCCCCCGCCGAGACACCCTTGCCGCCAGCATCGGCGGCAGAGGCTTCCTCCCCGCACAGCACCCGCCATGCCACCGGCACCCCGGAACAGCCGCAGCGCCCCCCGGCGGTTCGGCAGTACCTGCAGAGCGTCGATCAAGTCGAGTTGGCTTTTTCCAAAACCGTAGGGGTGCTCAAGAATTTGCAGCGCAGCATGCGCACCCAGCCACGCCAGACGGTCGAGGAAACACGCGCCTTGGTCGTCGAGATGACGGACACTTTTTTGCAAATCCCCAACGTCACACTGCATGTCCTTGGCGAAAAGGTGGGGGGGGAGGATGTGTACTTTCATAGCCTCAACGTCACGATCCTGGCGATGATGGTCGCACGGGAACTGCGTTTCTCGCCCGAAGACGTGCGAGAACTGGGCGTGGGAGCCATGTTGCATGACGTGGGTTTCGTCGACATTCCCGACCGTGTCGCCAAAAAATCGCCGAATGACGCCACGACCGCTGAGCGGCATTTGCAGCAAACACACGTCGCCCTGGGGGTGGATTTCGCGCGGAATGTCGGCCTATCGGAGCTGGCATCGTCTGTGGTCGCGCAGCACCATGAATTTGTCGACGGAAGCGGGTACCCCCTGGGGCTTGATGGCGCCCGCATGACTCCTGCAGCCAAGCTTGTCAGCTTGGTAAACCACTACGACAAGCTCTGCAACCCTGTCGATGCGACGATCGGTATGACCCCGCACGAGGCACTCTCCCATCTGTTTGTGCAATACCGCAAGAAGTTTGACGCCCAGATCCTCCATACGCTGATCCGCAGCCTAGGGGTGCATCCGCCTGGTTCGCTACTCTTGCTTTCCAATCATGCGGTAGGGGTGGTGACGTCCGTCAACCCCCAAAAGCCCTTGCGACCGTGGGTCATGCTGTACAGCGAGTATGTTCCCCGAGATGAGGCTCCCGTCCTCAACCTCGAAACCGAAACGTCAATCAACATCGTCAAGTCGATCCATCCTCAGCATCTCCCCCCCAATATCTGCTCTTACCTCAACCCGCGCAGGCGGATGGCCCTTTTTTTCGGTGCAGACGCTGCTGGTGAAGCGAGCGCAGACCACTGACCACCTAACACTGACAGGGAGACTGCCGCCATGCATACCGATGCCATGCTCTTGGAGGCATCGAGCGAGATGCTTTTTTTGCTCGATGCGCACAGTCTCCATATCGTTGCAGCCAGCCCGGGTTCCCATGCGCAGCTTGGCTATCCCACCGGGGAATTGCTTGGCAAGCACATCAGCGATATCGAAACCGCGTTGTCCGACCATTTTTTCTGGGAGGAAATGGCGACCAGCCAAACCCCTCTGGAGGCCTCGGGTAGTTACCGCCGCAAAGACGGCACGGAGTTCGATATTCGCAAGCTGGCCCGGCGCAGTGATCTCGATCCTGCGTACTACGTGCTGCGTTCGCGCCCGGCGCGTGGACCGCAAAAGCCGGGGATCGTGCTGGCAGATGTCGGGTTGCATTTCGCAGCCACGCTGGAATCGACCGCAGACGCGGTGTTGTTGACCGACACCCACGGCGCGATCATGAACATCAACCGGCGCTTTTCTGCGTTGTGGTCGTTGCCGCAAACCTTGCTGGATGAGCATAACGACCGTGGCATCGTCGCGTGGATCGAAAACCAGCTTCGTGCAGCACCAGGCTCTACAGCGCGTTGCACCACGCTCCATCAGGTCGTGATGCATGGCATCGACCCCGTCGGGGACGCCCAGGAAACACTGCTTCTGGCCGATGGCCGGATCGTCGAAACCTTCTCCCACCCGGTGCGCAGCAGGGAGCAGACCATAGGCAGGGTGTTCTTTTTTCGGGACATGACCGAGATCAAACGCAACGAAGCTGCCTTGCAAAAGGCGCGGGACGAGGCAGAGTGCGCACTGGAAAGCAAGGGCCGGTTTCTGGCCAATATGAGCCACGAGATTCGCACGCCGATGAATGCCGTGTTGGGCATGCTCGAATTGCTGCAGGATACGGACCTCAGTCGGCGACAGCTCGACTACGTTCGCAAGGCAGACATTGCCGCGCATTCCCTGCTGGGGCTGCTCAACGACATCCTCGATTTTTCCAAGATCGATGCAGGCAAGATGGTGCTCGACCAGCAGCCTTTCGACCTGGACGCCTTGCTGCGCGAAATCTCTGTCGTCCTGGCCGCCACGCTGGGAACCAAGTCGGTGGATGTGTTGTTTGACGTGGCTTCCACTACCCCACACCACCTTGTCGGGGATGTGTTGCGCCTACGGCAGGTATTGACCAATTTGGGCAACAACGCGATCAAGTTCACGCATACCGGGCAGGTCATCCTGCGCGTGCGGCCGGTATCTATGTCCGAAACAGTCTGTACGTTAAGTTTTTGCGTGCAGGACAGCGGTATCGGCATTGCCCCGGAACATCTGGAACGCATCTTTGAAGACTTTACGCAGGCCGAGACGACCACCACGCGCCGTTTCGGGGGTACCGGGCTTGGCTTGTCGATCAGTAGGCGGCTCGTCGCGCTCATGGGCGGGACATTGCGCTGCGAAAGCGTTCCCGCAGCGGGCAGCGCTTTCTTTTTCGAGATCGATCTTCCCCTGGCGAAACCGGCCTCGCACCAGGTGCTCGCGCTTGATGCGACAGCCGTGTTGGATGTGCTTGTCGTTGATGACAACCCCGTCGCGCTCGAACTATTGGGATCGATGGCCCAATCGCTGGGGTGGCATGTGGAATGCGCGCACAGCGGCGCCATGGCCGTCGATTTGTCGAACCGTCGGGCACGCCGCAGCAAACCTCCTTACCACGCTATCTTCATCGACTGGGATATGCCGGGCATGGATGGATGGGAGACCATCGCCAAAATTCGCGAGGTATGGAGAAAGGACAACACCGAACCAGCCAAAGAATCGCTGGTCGTGATGGTGACGGCGTACGACCACCATGCTCTGATGCGCTGCGATGCAGCGCAGCGCGCAGCCTTGCATGCATACCTCGTCAAACCGATCACGGCATCCATGTTGTGTGAGGCCGTTGCGCATTCTTCCGGGCAGGATGCCCACATCCTTCCGGGCCGCATCCGCACGACCAACCGAGGCAGATTGACGGGGATGCGACTGCTTGTCGTCGAGGACAACCTCGTCAACCAACAAGTGGCTGGCGAACTGCTCTCGCGGGAAGGGGCGCTGGTCGAGCTGGCCGACGACGGCGCAGCGGGCGTGGCGGCGGTGGCAAGGTCGTTGAACAGCGAGCCTTTCGATGTGGTGCTGATGGACATGCAGATGCCGGTGATGGACGGCTTGGCCGCAGCCCGAGCGATTCGCCAAGAGTTGGGTCAGTCCGAAATTCCGATCATCGCCATGACCGCGAATGCCTCTGCCGCAGACCGGGAACAGTGTCTTGCAGCAGGCATGAACGACCACGTGGGCAAGCCCTTCCACCCCGACGCCGTGGTGGAGCTACTGCTCCAGCACACGGGCCGGGCCGGGACTGTGGTGCCCTGACGGTCGCCGAAGCAAGCCTCAGGGGCGGTGCGTGTTGTGCCCTCAGCCCAGCCCCGTTCCTGGCTGGGTACGGTATCGGAAGTAGGACTTATGCAACACCGCCCCAGCGTCGTTCATGGGAAAGTCGCGAAGCGACTTCTCGAAGCTTCCCTCGCCCAGCGAGAGAGGGGTTAGGGGGTGAGGGACACTGCCATGACTTTCATAATGCAGGGCGTCTGCGTACAGTCATGGCAGTTATTTCCGGGCATGTAGGGGTACGGCGCATTCGCTGTCGGAGTGTCTGCAAAGGGGTGACAACGATGGGTGCTTCCTGGAGAACATGGTGGGCGTGCTGTGCTTGGGCACTGTGTGCCGGCATGGGTACTTCCGTCTGGGCAGCTCCGTTGCGGGTGGGCTTGTACGAGAACCCGCCCAAGGTTTTCACTGACGACTATGGTCGCCCTAGCGGCAGCTTCATTGAGCTGCTCCAAGAGATT
Source organism: Candidatus Symbiobacter mobilis CR (assembly GCF_000477435.1). Lineage (NCBI taxonomy): Bacteria > Pseudomonadati > Pseudomonadota > Betaproteobacteria > Burkholderiales > Comamonadaceae > Candidatus Symbiobacter > Candidatus Symbiobacter mobilis. The sequence goes on along the minus strand of NC_022576.1, from coordinate 1,155,924 downwards.
GCCAAGGTCGAAGGGTGGACGCTGGTCTTCGAGCGCTGTGCGTGGGAGGAATGCTTGGAGAGAGTCGAAGCCGGCGCGCTCGATCTGATGCCCGACGTTGCCGTCACCGAGGAACGGGTGGCGCGATTCGACTTCCACCGTGTCCCCGCAATGCATAGTTGGTCGCAGTTGTACCGCCACCCCAGCGTGCGCGTCGATTCGCTGCTTGATCTGGCTGACAAGCGCATCGTCGTGCTGTCTCAGGGAGTGCAGGCTGCTGCGCTCGGTGATTTGTTGTCGAGCTTCAACGTCCACGCACAGATGATCGAGGTGCAGTCTTTGCGGGAGGCCTTTGAAAAGGTTGCATCCGGGCAGGCCGAGGTAGCTGCGGTCGGCCACCACTTTGGCGAATACACCGCGCACGAATATGGCTTGGTAGCCACGCCCGTGCTGTTCCAGCCCGCGCGGCTCTACTTTGCCGTGCCTCGTGGCCGACATGCCGCAGTGCTGCGTGCCATCGACGACCGCTTGGAACAGTGGATACGCGACGATGCGTCGGTGTACTTTCAGATCATGAATCGCTGGGGGATGCGTGCCACCCAGCGCCCCCATTCCCGCATCATCCTTATAGCGTTGGCGGGGTCATTGTTCATCGGGTCCATGTTGGCAACGGGGGTATGGTGGCTGCGCCGTCGTGTACGGCAGGCAGTGGCCGACTTGCGTCTGTCCCATCAGCAATTGGAGGCTACGTTGCAGGCGATCCCCGATTTGCTGTTCGAGGTCGATCACCGTGGGCGATACCTGCACGTCCATGCCAGCAGGGAGGAACTTCTTGCTGCTCCGAAGGGAAAACTGCTTGGCAGCACTATCGACGATGTCTTGCCCGTACAGGCTGCGGCGACCGTACACAAAACCATCGGAGCCGCCATTGACCGTGGGCGTTGCGATGGGGATGTGATCGAGCTTGAAGTGGCCGGGGGAACGCACTGGTTCGAGCTATCCGCAGCGCGCAAGGTGCTGCAGGATGGAGGGTTGCCCAACGTCATCATCCTGTCTCGCGACATTACCGAGCGGGTCAACGCGCAAGCGCAGTTCCAACATCTGGCGCGGTTCGATGGATTGACGGGGCTGCCCAACCGCGCCTACGTTCGCCAGCTCTTGCAGCAGGCGACGATGGCTGCGCACCGTGAAGGCAAACAGGTGACGGTGCTGTACCTGGATGTGGATCATTTCCGCACCATCGTCGATACCTTGGGGCACGACGTTGGGGATCGGCTATTGACGCAACTCTCCCAGCGGTTGGGCAAAAGCCGACGCGAGGCCGACATTGCGGGACGGATGGGAGGCGATGAATTCCTGCTGGTGTTGCCGGGCATTGATGCTGCCGGGGCAGCCGTGGCGGCGCAGCGGGTGCTCGACTCGATGCAGCCGAGTTTTCGGGTTGGCTCGCATGAAATCAGCATCAGCGTGTCCTTGGGCATCGTTGTGTACCCCCGTGACGGAACGGACGTCGATGCGCTGCTGCGTAGAGCGGATGCGGCGATGTACCAGGCCAAGTCCGAGGGACGCAATGGCTACCGGTTCTTCACTACCGCGATGCAGGAGCGTTCCGCACGCACTTTGACCATTTCCAACGCCTTGGCGCTGGCGCTGGAACGGGAGCAGTTCCAGGTGCATTACCAACCCATTGTGCGGATCACCAATCGTGAAGTGATTGGTGCGGAGGCCTTGCTACGGTGGACGCATCCGCAACTGGGGCAGGTACCTCCCTCGGAATTCATCACCGTCGCAGAGAGTGCTTCGCAAATTGTTCGCATCGGGGAATGGGTGCTGCGGCAGGCTGCAGGGCAGGCGAGAAAGTGGCTCGACTTGGGCAGGGAGATCGTCGTTTCGGTCAATGTCTCGCCGGTGCAGTTTCGGCAGCCCAGTTTTTTGTCTACCGTGCGCGCTGTGCTGGAGGAGCACACATTGCCACCCTTCTTGTTGGAGCTGGAAGTGACGGAGTCCTTGATGATGGGGGACGAACGTGCGGTGCAGAAAACCATGCATGCCTTGGCCGATATGGGGGTGCGTTTTGCGATCGACGATTTCGGAACGGGGTATTCGTCGATGGCTTACCTGCGCCGCATGGGTTTTCACAAACTCAAGATTGATCAATGCTTCGTTCGCGATATCGGTACAGACCCGGACGACGAGTGCATCATCGACGCTATCTTGCAACTGGGGCGCAACCTGGGGATGGCCACGCTCGCCGAAGGGGTGGAGACCGAGGAGCAGCGTGTGTTCCTCGCCGCGAAGGGCTGTGATTACCTCCAAGGCTGGCTGGTCAGCCCGGCGCTGCCGCCTTCGTCGTGGGATCTGATCCTCGGGGTGGGTCGCCCGCTGCCCTAGGGAGTACAACCCAAGACATTCCCGGCAATGCCCCAGGAATAAACCCTCGCAGTGGCCTGTGCCGATTCCAGACCATGGATGCGGGTCGGTATGATCTTTGCCTATGCATTCTTCCCAAACCCCCATTTCTGCCCATCCTCCGGCTTCCGATCCTGTTCTCGACGGCGCATCGGGCTTTGTCTACGACCGTGCCGCCCTGGAGGGTGCCGTCGATTTTGCGCTGGATCACGCAGCTCGTTTGGGATGCAGCGATGCATCCGCCTACGCGAGCGAGAGCTGTGGGCTGGAGGTCTCGGTGCGCAATACCGAGCTGGAAAGCGTGGAGCGCAGCCGGGACAAATCGTTGGGGGTGACGGTTTACGTAGGGCACCGCAGCGGCCATGCCAGCACCACGGATTTGGCGGCTGCGGCCATTGCCAGAACGGTGCAGGCAGCCTTCGATATTGCCCGATTCACTGCCGAAGACCCTTGCGCGGCTTTGCCTGATCTGGCGGATGTGGTGCTTCCTGCACAGCAGCGCGGCGATCTGGAACTGTTTTTTCCGTGGTTGATGTCGACTACGGACGCTACGGAATTGGCATTGCATGCAGAACGCGCCGCGCTGGAGCTGGATCCACGCATCACCAACAGTGAAGGGGGGAGCGTTGCGATAGGGCAGTCACAGTTTTTTCATGCACATACCCACGGTTTCCGGGGAGGATATGCCAGCTCAATGCACTCCGTGTTTGTCGGGGTCATTGCCGGTGCAGACGATGCGATGCAGCGCGATGGGTGGTCTTGTACCCGTCGTCATCCGCTCGACCTGGAATCGCCCGAGTCCATTGGACGGCGTGCCGCAGAGCGTGCATTGGGGCGGCTCGGGGCGCGCAAGCTGGCGACCACTGAATGCCCCGTGTTGTTTGAAGCCCCTGTGGCGGTGGGGCTGATCGGTCACTTCGTGCAGGCAGTCAGCGGCGGTGCGTTGTACCGCCGTAGCAGTTTTTTGCTCGATGCGTTGGGGCAGCGGGTTTTTCCGGAACACATCGACATTGCTGAAGACCCTTTCCTTCCCCGTGGACGGGGCAGTGTCCCCTTCGATGCCGAAGGCGTGCGCGTGCAGCCTCGCAACGTCGTCGAAGCCGGAACGGTACAGGGGTACTTTCTTGGCTCGTATTCGGCACGCAAGTTGGGTATGCGAACGACGGGCAACGCTGGCGGCTCGCACAATCTGCGCCTGTATTCGCGCAACACCACGCCCGGTGACTCGCTCGAAGCGATGCTGGAACGTTTGGGTACGGGGCTGTTCGTCACCGAATTGCTGGGCAGTGGCGTGAACCCCGTCACCGGCGACTACTCACGCGGGGCTTGCGGATACTGGGTGGAGCGGGGGCGCATCGCCTTCCCGGTACACGAAGTCACCATTGCAGGCAACCTGCGCACGATGTACCAAGAGCTTGTCGCGGTTGGCGCCGATGCCTATACCCTGGGTGCCAAGACGACGGGGTCGATCTTGCTGCGTAGCATGAAGGTTGCCGGCGCTTGACTCGATCAGGGGCGCGCACGGCACGCTGCGTGGATGGCTGACGCTGCCTCGCCCACCAAAGCAGGCCCGTTGTACAGCAACCCCGTGTAGAGCTGGATGAGGTCTGCCCCAGCATCGATTTTTTCGACAGCATCCTCCGCGCACAGGATGCCTCCGACGCCGATGATCGGAAAGGTTGGGCCTAGCAGCTTGCGCAGTTGGGAGACAACTTGGTTGCTGGCGTGGCGCAGTGGAGCGCCGGACAGCCCCCCGGCTTCCTGCGCGTGCGCCAGCCCTGCGACGTTGCTGCGATCCAGGGTGGTGTTGGTCGCGATGACGCCTAGCGTGTCGTTCGCGTTGCCTGCGGTGTCGCAACCATACTGCCGCAATGTGCGTGCGATGGCGTCGAGCTGTTCGGCGTCGAGATCGGGCGCGATTTTCAGGAAGATCGGTACATGCCGCCCCATGCGTTGCGCCAAAAGTGAACGGCGTTCGCACAATGCCCCCAGCAGCGCATCCAACGCTGCATCGCGTTGCAGGTCGCGCAAGTTGTGCGTGTTGGGGCTGGAGATGTTGACGCAGACGTAGTCCGCGTGGGCAAAGACGGTATCCATGCAGCGTAGATAGTCCTGCACTGCGTGTTCGATGGGGGTATGGGCGTTTTTGCCGATATTCAGGCCCACGATCGTCGAAGGGGGTGCTGTGGGATGACTGGTGAGCCTGCGCAGGTAGTGCCGGGATTGCGTGACGTGGTCGACGAAGGCGGCCAGCCCGTCGTTGTTGAAACCCATCCGGTTGATCAGCGCTTGCGCGGTGGGGAGGCGGAACATCCGGGGGCAGGGGTTGCCTGGTTGCGCGACGGGCGTCACCGTTCCCACTTCGACGAAGCCGAAACCCATTGCGCACAGGGCATCGATGCAGCGGGCGTCCTTATCCAGCCCCGCAGCCAGACCGACCCGATTGGGAAAGCACAACCCCGCGATGCGAATGGGATCCTCGACGCGCCGTTGCGCATACAAGTGGCGCAAAACGGTGTGCTGCGTGCGCTCCAGCATCCCCATCATGAGCGTGTGGGCGCATTCGGGGTCGAGCTGGAATAGCCAGGGCCGCAGTAGCGCATAGGGAAAGGGTGCCATCGGATAAGCTTTCCGTTGTTTGCGCAGTCGTTGCGCGTTGCATTCGTTGTGCGTTGGTGTATCGACGATGCCTACCTCAGGAGGCCCCCATGCAGGCACTATCCCAGCAGCAACTCAAGACGTTGGTCGGCGAAGCCGCCCTGGAATACGTCAGCGGGGGCGAAATTATCGGAGTGGGTACCGGATCGACGGTGAACTGCTTTCTCCACGCACTGGAACGGATTCGTGATCGCATCAAGGGGGCTGTGTCCACCTCGCCCGCCAGCACTGCGTTGCTGCGCGAACTGGGAATCCCGGTGCTTGACCCCAACGACGTCGACGAACTGGGGGTGTACATCGATGGTGCCGACGAAATCGACCACCACGGGTACATGATCAAAGGCGGCGGGGCCGCACTGACCCTCGAAAAAATCGTCGCAGCCCAGTCCCGGCGCTTTGTCTGCATTGCCGATGAATCCAAGCTCGTCGACTTGCTGGGGACATTCCCCTTACCTGTAGAAGTGCTGCCTGTCGCAGAGCGCAGGATCGTCCGGCAGTTCGAGGCCATGGGGGCGCAGGCCACGATTCGTCAATGCGGCGGGGCTGCGCTGCTGACGAACCACGGCATGCACATCGTCGACGTTCGTGGGTTGCAAATCACGGATCCCCTCTTGTTAGAAGCCCAAGTAAGTCAGTGGCCGGGGGTTGTTACGGTGGGGATATTTGCCAGGCAGAAGGCGCATGTCTGCCTACTTGGGACGGGACAGGGCGTTCGCACCCTCACTTTTTGCGCCTGAATTCTCTGCACGGTTGATGTAAGGTTCTGCGTGCGTATCGGTGTAACGCCGCTGGCCAACAGGGTGCATGGCAAGGACCTGTACTGAAGGCTACCTGCGCGACCGTGCCCGGAGAGAACTCCAGACGGCAAGTCCCATCCGGGGGGCAAGGCCAGCCGAACATGGGTCACTGATCAGGCGACGCGCTGTTGATAACACCCCTGCAGGCAAAAACAGCATAGAACCTATTCCAGTAGGGGCTGCGCCATCGCATTGCACGCGGCGGCGGTGCTCGGAATCCTCATGTACTGTCAGTACATTCCGGTTCCTGCGCTCCGGCGCCACGCACACTGCTTCGGCTCGCATGCCTACTGAAATAGGTTCATAATCGATTCTGAAGCCTCTCAGTTACCCAAAACCGGCTCCATTACGCTGATCCTCGGGTGGACCCAATTCACCGATTAGTGACAGCAATCAAAGGTCTGATTGTTGAGATTTTTGTCTTGTCTCGGTATTCGAATGATGGCGTAGAAACCCTGGTTGGGATGGGATCGTCATCCGTCCTGAAAAATGCAATGCTTTGCTGCAATTGTTCTGCCTGTCCAGATAGTTCTTCACTGGTAGCTGCAAGCTCTTCAGATGCGCTGGCATTCTGCTGGGTAGCTTTGCTCAATTGTCCCATGGCCCCGCCAATCTGCATGATGGATTCGCTTTGTTCAGAACTGGCGGAAGCAATTTCCTGCACCAGTTCAGAAGTTTTTTGAATACTTGGGGCAATTTCGTTGAGCAATTGGCCCGCTATCTCCGCAGTGGTTACGCTGCTCCCTGCCAATTCACTGATTTCCTTGGCGGCTTCCTGGCTGCGTTCGGCGAGCTTGCGCACCTCAGCGGCTACAACGGCAAAGCCTTTTCCATGTTCACCAGCGCGTGCTGCTTCAATGGCAGCGTTGAGTGCCAGAAGGTTCGTCTGGTAGGCAATGTCATTCACAATACCAATTTTGGACGCTATTTTTTTCATCGCTGTGACTGTCTGACTGACGGCGCTTCCACCCTCAATAGCTTCTTTTGTGGCTTTGGCCGCCATTGCATCGGTGATCTTCGCGTTATCGCTGTTTTGGTTGATAGACGCTGATATGACATCTATGGAAGCACTGGTTTGCTCAACGCTTGAAGCCTGCTCGCTGGCGGCCTGTGACAGACTTTGCGCAGTGGCACTGACCTGGTTTGCCGCGCCGGTCAACGCATCGGATGCCGAACGAACCTCCGCGATGACCCGGGACAGGTTGTCTGAAGATGTATTGACGCTGTCCTTGACTTTGCCAAACAGGCCGTGGTAATCGTGGGTGATACGCTGGGTTAGGTCGCCTTTAGCCACGGCAGCAAGCACGCCGGCCACATCGCTTAAGCCCTGTTGGCTGGTATCCATGAGTTGATTCATGCCAGCAAAAATTCTGGCAAAGAAGCCCGTCTTGCTGTCCAGTGTCAGTCTGCCGCTGAAATCACCGCGGGATGCGGCATTCACCATGTCATCCAGTTCTTGTTCCGATGCTATTTCGTCGGTACGATCAAGCCATTGGGTGATGTGTCCGATGGGCTGGCCACTGCTGTCGTGTACCGGGCTGGTCATTATTCTGAGCATGTGACCGCCAACTTTTAGGTCGGTGGCTGCTCCGGTACGTACGGACTGTTCAAAGCGTATTGCATGGTCAGGTTCCTTGAACAGGCTTGAGAGCTTGTTGCCGTAAAACCTGTCGGTATCAAAAGTACAACCTCCAAATAGCTTCAGCAACTCTTTGGCTTTTGGTGTTGCGTGAACCAGCATGGCCTGGGCGTTGGAAACCGTTACGCATACTGGGAGGCTATCCAATGACATGCGAATACGCTCGTTGAAACCTGCAGCCTCGGCAGCATCACGCAGCGATTGTTGAACTTTGTCCATCGCATGACTGACTTGGGCCTTTTGCCCCGGCAAACGATCCATCGTGACGTCAAGCCGACCTTCGGTGTAAGCAGTCATTACCTCAACCACTCTCATCTTGACACTGATATGTGTTTGCACCACCTCATTGATGGAATGAGCCATGGTGGCGTATGCACCTGGCAGATCTTGGGTAGACATGCGGTAGTCCAACATCCCAGCACCATGCTGTTGTGCCAATTCGTCTTGTGCTGCCTGAAATCGCGTCAGAACACTTTGCATTGCAATCAGCGAGTTGAGCACATGAGCAGGCTCATCATTCCCAAATGGATGCGCTGGTATGTCACTTACATCACCAGCGGCAATCTGCTGCAAGTGCTTGTCGATGAGACGCAAACCACCACTGGTCACTAAATAGAAGCAGTAAAACAGATAAGCTGCCAATAGCAAAATCACGGTAATCACACCAGTCGTCGTCAAGTTTTGCACTTGCAGGTTATCCAGTCTTTGCTTCAATAAACCCTCAAGCAGGGGTACAGTCTGCTCAAAGGTTTTGGTAAAATCTTCAAAAGCCTGACCTCCGTCATCCCAAAGTGCGCTCGCGGTATGTATGTTTTCTTCCATGACAGATTGATAAGCACGTGCTCGATAGGCCTCAACCCGCTGGAGTGCTGACAAATCAAGCTTCGCTTTGAGTTCAGGCTTATAGGCGACAATTTTTTCGACATAGGCGATGACGTCTTTGATATCCCAGCGGAGCTGCGCGTCCCATACGACATATCGAAATAAGGCTTTGTAGCGATCATCAGCAGAGATGCTACCGGCTTTGGACGCCAGATACGTGCTCCAGGCTCTGATCTGTCCCAGATTTTCTTGGATAATGGGCAACTTTTGCACAACTACCAGACCCAGATACAGTGAGTCCATTTCAGGGTCTAGCACCAAACCTGAACGGTCGGATATGCGTGACAGCAGTGCAATTCCGGCATTGGTGACAGGCACGAAAACTGTGCTTTGGCCGCTGGCATCGAGTCCGTTGCCTGATTGGGCCGTTGCATCCCATGTTTGGCGAAGGTCGTTGAATGCCTCACGAATCTTTAATGGGTCTGCCGTCTGGGTTAGTGCTTGATCCAGCTTGGTAAACATGGCATCAGCATGGCCGCGACTGGCCTGATAGGCGTCTGAGGCATGGAAACCACCAATCATGGCCCGGGTTGCATTCCTGGCGATCACCAAATGCTGGTTGAGTGGAACAAATGATCGCAAAACACGCACACCCTCAATTTCGTGTTGTGTAGTTCGCAGGTTTTCCAGATAAGACTGGGTAGCAGACCATCCCAGCGAGAGAATGGGGATCACAAAGGCAAGGCTAATCACCAGAGCTTTGGAAGAAAACTGTAAGTTTCCCATCAACCGCATGCCGGGCCCCCAAAGCCCTGCAGGACGCCATGCTCTGTGTGTTTTGGTGACATGATCGCTCATACGGACTCCAAAAGTAATTTCTTTGCAATGATAGCAATCATTGCTTTGTCAAACAGTTCATCGAACGCTCGGCTTTCGCAACTAGGTCACGTTCCTTCTTGGCGGTTTGGTCTTTGTCTGCGTACGGTTTGTGTCAATGGATTTTTTGGTGATCATGCCCCGATCACCGATGACAACCATACGACTGATTCCGAATTGTTTCCGCAATTTCCTGACCTCGGGCAGGGTTTGGAAAAGAGGGTGAAAGGAATACCTAAACGTTCCAACGCCAATAAGAGAATTCTGGTGTATTGAGGGGGATAAATTGAACCTAAATCCGGCAGTTACCTTGAGTTGGCGTCAACTGCCATCGGATTGGAGATAGTCGCAACCGCCGTTTTCTCATTCCGTTTGTGTTTGTCCATTTGATAAGTCCATCAATTCTCGTAAGTCATTGTGGAGCTTGAAATTCTCGCCCTAATCCAAAGTCCCAAGTCCCAATGCTGAAGTACGGCTGAAGTAGCTTGGGTTTAGAGCCTATTTCAGTAGGCAGGCGAGCCGAAGCAGTGTGCGTGGCGCCGGAGCGCAGGAACCGGAATGTACTGGTAGTACATGAGGATTCCGAGCACCGCCGCCGCGTGCAATGTGATGGCGCAGCCCCTACTGGAATAGGCTCTTAGGTGGAGGCAGGTTGCTAGGAGATGTACGGGACGCTATACCTACAGCATAGTCTTCCCCCTCGGTAGTGCTCACGGCGGTGACGCGATAGCCTTCACTGGCCCACGCAGCCAGATCTATGGCACGGCACTGGGCACCGCAGAAAGGGCGGAACGGGTTGGAGGGGGAATAGACGCTGGGTTGTCGACATGCAGGGCATGGCACCCGTTTTTCCGTATTCATGGCAGTGTGGCAAGCGTGGAATGCGTTGGCGGGATCGTTCCTACGCAGAGCGGTTCATGCGCAGAGTTGGATTTGGAAGGGGGTATCCACGTCCACGGCAATAACTTGGATTTCCGGGCTGAGCTGCATCATTCGCACGGCGATGCGGAGTCGGTTTGCGGTGGTTTCGGGGAACATGCCTGTGGCAGGGTCGAGCAGCAGGCGAACGAGTGACGGGGCGCTGTCTTCTGGAAACGGTTGGGAAAAGCGCCCGGCTTTGGCAAGCACGTCATAGGTTATGGCCGAATCCCGTACGCGTTGCAATACGAGCGCAACCGCAGCGGGCAAGGGATCCATCGCGTCGATCCAATTGCGCAGATCCTGCCTGCGCTGCTCTACGCTGCGGCGCAACCAGGCGTGGTATTGCGGGAAATCGAAGGGGGTAGTACCCCCGGGAATGTGAATGCGGCCACGCAGCGCGGCCAGCCAAGCGTCTTTTTCCAGTAAGGCCTTGGACGTTTGGTTGGTCGTCGATTCCAGCCTAGTGCGGCAGCTTTGCAGGTGTTTGACCATGGCTGTGAGCCAAGTCTGGTCGAATTGGTCGTCCCCCACGTAGGGTTGCAGGAAGCACAGGTGCTCGCCCAAGTCTTTGAGCAGATCCTGCCGGAGTTCGGATCGGGGGTTGGTGACATCCAGCACCTCGAACAGCGTCAGCAGCGCGAAGTGATGATCGGTGGGAGTATCTCGTTCAAGGAGTTCTTCGAGGCGGTCGAAGAGCTGCTCCAACCGCAGCAAGGTACGCAGCCGCTCGTTGAGGGGGTATTCGTATACCGACGCGGCGTCTATTGCGGGCATGGACTGGCGGGGAAGAAGGACGAGGCGTGCAACGTCACGCCTGGGGCGCAAGGGGCACGGTACATGCGGTGCGTGGCGATGATAGCCCGAGGCGGTATACCAGGGCTTCGACGTCTTGGCGCAATGCTTCGATGGTGCAGCCGTCGTTGAGGAGGATGCTGTCTGCATGGGCAAGACGGGTGGCGCGGTCGGTCTGGATTGCGAGCAGGGCATGCACCTCCTCGTCGCTCAGGCCACTGCGTTGGCGTACCCGCTCGATTTGCGTAGAGACGCTGCAATCGACGACGATGAGATGGTCGATGTCCATGCTCCAGTGTGCGGATTCAAGCAGCAGCGGTACGTCAAGCACTACGGTTTTGGCAGTGGCAGCGCGTTCCAGACTTCGCAATTCGCGCTCGATCATCGGGTGCAGGATGGCTTCCAGTCGCGCACGGGCTTCGGGGTTTGTGACGATGAGGCGGCGCATGGCAGGGCGATCCAATGCGCCCTGTGGAGTGAGCAGCGTCGGGCCAAAGGCATGCGCGATGGGCGCGATGGCAGCGCCACCAGCCTGCGTCAGCGAACGGGACACGGCATCAGCGTCAAGCACCGGGAAACCGCAGGCTCCCAACAGAGACGCCACCGTGCTTTTTCCACTACCGATTCCACCAGTCACGCCTAGCCGGAAAGGGCGGTGGGAAGCGTGGTTCCCGGCCATGGGAGGGATGGGTTGGGGGAGCAGTGGGGAAGCCGGATGGCAAGCGTCCGCGTGGCTACAGGCCAATCAGGCCCAGCAGGGCCGCAGGCCCCCACCACAGCGTAGCCAGCCCGGCAGAGGCCAGAAAGGGGCCAAAGGGAACGTACCGCCCGTCGCGCAGGCCGCCGAGCGCCTGGAGCGCAATGCCGACGATGGCGCCGATGACGGAGGCCAGCAAGATGATGGCAATCAGTGCCTGCCACCCGAACCACGCGCCCAATGCGGCGTAGAGCTTGAAATCGCCGTAGCCCATCCCCTCTTTGCCCGTGAGGAGTTTGAAGCCCCAGTACACGCTCCATAGCGCGAGATAGCCAGCCACGGCGCCCCATACGGCATCTGCCAGCAAGACGGGCGTGACCCCGAGCGCGGCGGCGATCAGCCCAGCCCACAGCAGAGGAAGCGTCAGGTCATCGGGCAGGAGGGTGGTATCCCAGTCGATCATCCCCAGCGCCAGCAAGGCAGCGCAGAAGCCACTCCATGTCCAGCCTTCTGCGGTCCAGCCCCAGCGCCAGCCGCAGGCGAAAAACAGCGCTGCCGTGGCCAGCTCAATGACGGGGTACCGTAGCGCAATGCGTGTTCCGCAAAAGGCACAGCGTCCCCGTAGCGCCAGGTAACTGAATACTGGCACGTTGTGGTACCACGCCAGCGCGTGTTTGCACGCAGGGCAATGGGAACCCGGGGACAACAAGTTGAACGAGGGCGAAGCATTGCCCGTGTTGGTTCCCAAGCTGGTTCCAGATGCGCCCTCGGTATTGGCGACGGGATTGGCATCGCCCTGGATTTGCGCGCACTCCCTCTTCCAGCGGGCTTCGAGCATTTGCGGCAGGCGCAGGATGAGGACGTTGAGAAAACTGCCCAACAGCAGACCGAACAGCCCCATTGCCAGGGCAGCGGGCAAGGCGCCTGCGCCGGAAAAGACATCCATCAGACCACCTGACCCAGCTTGAAGATGGGCAGGTACATCGCCACGACGATGCCACCGATGACGGTGCCCAGAAAGACGATGATGATCGGCTCTAGCAGGCTGGAAATGCCTGCGACCATGTCATCGACCTCGGCTTCGTAAAAGTCTGCGGCCTTGCCGAGCATGTGGTCGATGGAACCGGATTCTTCCCCGATCGCGCACATCTGTAGCACCATCGAGGGGAACAGGTGGGCGTTCGTCATCGCAGCAGTCAGCGCAGTACCGGTCGAGACTTCCTGCTGGATTTTGATCGTCGCGGACTCGTAGACGGAGTTGCCGGCGGCGCCGCCGACGGAGTCGAGCGCTTCGACGAGCGGAACCCCCGCAGCGAACATCGTCGAGAGCGTGCGCGTCCACCGTGCCACGCAAGATTTGTCCACCAGCACGCCGAAGACTGGCACCTTCAGCATGACTCGATCCATGATCAATTGCACTTTCTTGTTGCGTTGCCAGGCTTGCATGAAGAAATAGATCGTTCCGCCGATGCCGCCGAAGATCAGCCACCAGTATGTGACGAAGACTTCGCTGATCGCGATGACCATCAGCGTCGGGCCAGGAAGTTCCGCGCCGAAATTGGCGAACACCTCCTTGAATGCCGGTACGACGAAGATCATGATGACCGCCGTCACGACGAAGGCCACGATGACGACAGAAATCGGGTACATCAACGCGGATTTGATCTTGGACTTCATCGCCTCGGTCTTTTCCATGTACGTGGCGAGCCGGTCCAGCAACTGATCCAGGATACCGGCGGATTCCCCGGCTTCGACCAAGTTGCAGTACAAGGCGTCGAAATACAAGGGATATTTGCGGAACGCGACGCTTAGCGAGGTACCGGTTTCCACGTCAGTGCGGATGTCGTTCAGCAGGCGGGTAATGCTGGGGTTGGGGTTGCCGCGCCCGACGATGTCGAAGGCTTGCAGCAAGGGCACGCCGGCCTTCATCATCGTGGCGAGCTGCCGGGTGAACACGGCCAAATCTTTGGGCTTGATGGTTTTGCCAGCGCTCATGCGGCGCTTGCGTACCTTGGTGGGCGTCACGCCCTGGCGCCGCAGGGCCGCCATGGCCTGGTTTTCGCCCGCTGCACGGATTTCACCGCGAACTTGTCTCCCGCCGCGATCTTTGCCTTCCCACTCGTAGACGAATTCCTTGACTGTGGTCTTGGTCTTTTCGGTGCTGACTGCCATGATAGGAATGGAGTTGAGAAACGAGGAGAAAAAGGGCCGAGAACCGGAACGCTGAATGTACGAAGGAGGAAGGATGCAGGAGAAAGAATGAGGGACGATGGAGGAATAGGGTAAAAAAGAAGCTCAAGCCAAAGGCTCAAGCAGGCTCAAGGGTTTGTGACCGACAGCACTTCTTCCAACGAGGTCAGTCCTTCCCGCACCTTGACCAAGCCAGCCTCTCGCAGCGTCGCGACACCGTCGTATTGCGCCTGCGCGGCGATGTCCAGCGCACTACCGTCGTAAAGGATGATACGTTGCATCTCTTCGGTGATGGGCATAACCTGGTACAGGCCAACGCGGCCTTTGTAGCCGTTGTGACAGGCGTTGCACCCCACGGAGCGGTACGGTTTCCAGCTACCGTCCAGATCTTCGGCCTTGAATCCAGCGCTTAACAATGCGCTGGAGGGAACCTCTGCAGGCTGCTTGCATCTGGGGCATAGCCGCCGCGCCAGCCGTTGGGCGGTAATCAAAATCACGCTGGAAGCGATGTTGAAAGGCTCTACGCCCATGTTGCGCATCCGTACGAGGGTGGCCGGGGCATCGTTCGTATGCAGCGTGGAGAGCACCAGGTGCCCAGTCTGCGCGGCCTTGATGGCGATGTCCGCTGTGTCACGGTCGCGAATTTCGCCGACCATGATGATGTCTGGATCCTGGCGCAGGAAAGCCTTGAGCGCGACGGAGAATGTCAACCCTGCTTTGTCGTTGATCGAAACCTGGTTGATGCCGGGAAGCTGGATTTCCGCAGGGTCTTCTGCCGTGGCGATGTTGACCCCGGGTTGATTGAGCAGGTTCAGGCAGGTGTAGAGCGAGACGGTCTTGCCCGCGCCGGTAGGCCCGGTGACGAGGATCATCCCGTGCGGGCGCTGGATGGCCGAGAGCAGACGCTGTTTTTCGATCGCCCCGTACCCGAGCGCATCGACGCCCAACCTGGCACTGCTGGGGTCGAGAATCCGGATAACGATTTTTTCGCCGAACAACGTTGGCAGGGTGCTCACGCGAAAGTCCACGACCTTGTCTGCACTGAGGCGCAGGCGCACCTTGCCGTCTTGCGGGACGCGCTTTTCGGAAATGTCGAGCCGGGAAATGACTTTGATGCGCGAAGCGAGCTTGTCCTTGATAGCGATCGGCGGATTGGCGATTTCGCGCAACTCCCCATCAATGCGGAAACGTACCCGGTAGGTGTGCTCGTAGGGTTCGAAGTGCAGGTCGGAAGCGCGCATCGAAAACGCGTCGAAGAGCATCTTTTGCAAAAAGCGCACCACGGGCGCTTCGTCGACCTCGGTACTGGTAGTGGAGGATGCATCGTCGGTGGCGGCCTCGGACACCATGTCCTCGAACTCGATCTCGTCCCCTACCAGGCTCTCGATGGTGTCTACCGTCGAAGCCAGGTTCGCCGCGATGAACTTGTGGAGCTTGTCGCATTCGGCAATCACCCAGTCGGCGTTTTGCCGGGTGGCAAATTTGACCTTTTCCAGCATTTGTTTGTCGGTCGGGTCGGCAGTCGCGATGACGAGGCGGTTATGCCGTCTGCCGAGGACGACGATACGCTGTTCCTGGCACAGTCGGGTATCAAGGGCGTCACGGATGATGCGGGTGGGGTCGACGGCATCGAGGTCGACCATAGGCAGAGAGAACGCCACACACAGGAAATGCGCCAGTTCGGAAGGGGTCAACACCCCGCTTCCGAGAAGTTCCGCAGTGAACGGCACTTTGCGTGCCAAGGCTTTGCGGTGTATTTCCTGCGCTCGCGATGGTTGGATGCGCCCTGCACGAATCAAGGCATTGGCTACGCCGGGAAGTTCCCCGAAAGAAGCAGCATGGGGAGCGTCGGCAGTGGGGGACTCAGAGGCAACCATGGATGTGCCGGGCACTATCCTGCCCGGGATGGGGAGAATCGTGGAGACGCACGCCAAACCCAACGATCTCGGGGGCAGCAGGTGCAGTCAGTGTGAGGAGAAAACAGGATGCGAATGTACCTTGTCGGGGGCGCGGTACGCGATGCCTTGCTGGGTAAGGCTGTCGTCGACCACGATTGGGTGGTCGTCGGGGCTACGCCGGCGCAGATGCTCGCTGCCGGGTTTTTGCCTGTCGGGCGGGATTTCCCTGTGTTTTTGCACCCCACGACGCGGGAGGAGTATGCGCTGGCTCGTACCGAACGCAAGGTGGGCAAGGGGTACCACGGTTTCGTGTTCCATGCCGAGGAATCGGTCACGCTCGAAGCGGACCTGGCTCGAAGAGACCTCACCATCAACGCCATGGCCGTACCAGCGGAGGATGTACCCGAGTGGGAGGCCGACATTCGCTGCGACCCCGAGCGCACTGTGATGCAAATCATCGACCCCTTCGATGGTCGGGGAGATGTGCAACGCAAGCTGCTACGGCATGTGGGGGAGGCGTTCCGCGAAGACCCCGTGCGAATTTTGCGGATCGCACGTTTTGCAGCAGCATTGCCGGACTTCCGGATCGCGCCGGAAACGGGAAACATCCTTGCGGAGATGGTGCGAGGGGGGGAAGCAGACCACCTCGTCGCAGAGCGCGTGTGGCAGGAACTTGCGCGGGGGCTGATGCAGCCCAAGCCGTCCCGAATGCTTGATGTGCTCCACCGGTGCGGTGCGCTGGCTATTGTGTTGCCCGAGCTGGATCGGCTGTGGGGCGTGCCGCAGTGTCCTGTCGCGCATCCCGAAGGAGATGTGGGAACCCACGTGGGGATGGTGCTCGACGACAGCGCCACCCAGGGTTGTTCCCTGGAAGTGCGGCTGGCCTGCCTGTTGCACGATGTGGGAAAGGGCAGCACGCCAGTGCGTGCCTTGCCTCATCATCCGGGCCACGAAGAGCGCGCCAAGGAGCTGATCGAAGCTGTGTCACGCAGATGGAAACTGCCTGCGCGGTGCAGGGAATTGGCTTTGGTCGTGGCGCGGGAACATGGGGCCATCCATCGATGCAGGGCGCTGGATGCTGGAGCCTTGGTGGGCCTGCTGGCGCGCATCGACGCTTTCCGCAGACCGCAGCGATTGGAAGAGGTGCTGCAAGCCTGTGCTTGCGATGCCCGGGGGAGACAAGGGCACGCTGCGCAGCCGTATCCCCAGGGGGAATGGCTGCGCAACGTGTACAGCGCGGCCTCTGCCGTGGATGCTCGGGCCATCGCACTCCAGGCACAGCCCCAAGGCGGGGAGCATGTGGGCACCCTCCTGCACCAAGCCAGGGTGCAGGCCGTGGAAGCATGGCTGCATGCGAATGCAGCCGCTGGCGCCGAGGATGGGGTAGTGCAGGATATAGGGAGGGAAGGGAAGGAGACAGCGTAGGGGCGTGTTTGCCGCCTTGTCGTCGGCCCGTCAATTCTTGGCAGGGGGTGTTTTTGCGGCGGGGGGCACGTAGCGAACGATGGTGTTGCCCGAACGCTGGACGACATCGCCTGCAACGAGGTGGGGGTCTTCCGAGAACCCGTAGTTGCTTGGTTCAGCGCCACCAAACTCTACGCGTACTGTCCACACTTTGGTGGTGTTGAGGTTTTCCTGAATCTTTTTGCCCGC
Source organism: Candidatus Symbiobacter mobilis CR (assembly GCF_000477435.1). Taxonomy (NCBI): domain Bacteria; kingdom Pseudomonadati; phylum Pseudomonadota; class Betaproteobacteria; order Burkholderiales; family Comamonadaceae; genus Candidatus Symbiobacter; species Candidatus Symbiobacter mobilis. Next base: position 1,138,593 of record NC_022576.1, on the reverse strand, counting down.
GTAGGCGCCGCCAGCGGCACCGGCGATCGTGGCCAGATCCTTGCCTCGTCCGGAACCAACCTGCCTTCCGAGCAGAGCGCCAGCCACGCCCCCGGCAATCATTCCCACGGTGTTGTGGTCGGAGGGCTGGTCTGTGACCGTCACGCTGATCACGCGCCCGCAATCGATGCAATAGCTAGTGGTGGTTTGCAGCGCGGAGGCAGCAGGTTTGGCGGGGGTTGCGGTAATGGCGGCGAGAGCACGCTCGTACTCGGTCTGTGCATCGCGTCGGCATTGCATCCGCGCAGCGGATGCACTCTCATCGGCACAGAGTTTCTTGTCTGCTTCCAGGCGAGCTTTGGCTGCGGCACGGGCTTCCTTGGCTGTGGGCGCAGTCTGAGCCCAGACGGAGGCCGCCGTGCAAGCCAGCACTGCGGCGGCAAGGTAGGAGAGGTAGAGTGCATGGCGCATGAGATATCTCCAAAAAAGTCGATGTGGGAAAGGGTATCGGAAAAAGACAACGGGAAAGGGCATCGTACTGTGCGCACGGGGTGGCTGCCGATTTTGTGCATTGCAGTGGGGTGTCATGGGGTCTGCGACAATCTTTCCCCCGTGCCATGGGTCAGCGCAGTGCCTTGCCATGAACCGGAATACTGGGTTCCGGATTTGGGTTTTGTTTCAATTTGCTCAAGGAATACAACGATGTCGAATGAATTTGTCAAACATGTTACCGATGCCAGCTTTGAAGAGGATGTGCTGAAAGCAACCAGCCCGGTACTGGTCGATTTTTGGGCGCCGTGGTGTGGCCCTTGCCAAATGCTGGGGCCTGTGCTCGACGAGGTCGCTGCGGAATTGCAAGATCGGTTGGTGGTGGCCAAGGTCGATGTGGATGGGAACCAGAAGGTGTCGGCCCAGTACGGGATTCGCGGTATTCCTGCGCTGATGGTGTTTCGTGGCGGCCAGCTCGTTGCTTCCCGCACGGGAGCCATGAGCAAAGCCCAGCTCCTTGCTTTCGTCGAACCCCATTTGTCCTGAACCGAAAAGTCCATGAGCTTGTTGGGACGGGCTGATGGGTTTGGTGCGGCATCCTGATGCCCAGCGTTTGCTGCATTGGTGGGAGCAACGGAAGTCGCGGTGACCACCTTGGGATGTACGCAAAACCGCCCCAACGTCGTGATATCCACTTGCCGTTGCTTGGCCTAGTCTGCGTTGGCATGCTTGGCTGGGACCGTTTTGCGCATGTCCTACGCATATTGTTTTGTCTGTTTGCTTTGACTGTTTGGGCAGCATGGTAGGCATATTGCCTGTGGGTTGGAAAAATAGGCGCAGACGAACTGGCGTGTCCTATAGCGCTCCCTATTCGGCAGCCCGCCCTATTCGGCAAGTCGGCATGGCATTGCAGCCTTACTGTCATAATGCCTCGCGGTAATTGGGATGGTGAGGGGTGGTTCGGGCTGGGGTTGCATTGCCCTACCTTTGCTCCCCATCCTTCCCCCGGTTTTTTTTCGCGCCGCTTTCTTCGCACCGAAGATTTTGCTTTCTGCAAGTTCGTCGGCGACATTGACAATGCAGGCTTGGTGTACCGCATGGTGTATTGGTTTGTTGCCCGGGTTTTTTACCGGGTTTTTTAACCAGTTTCGTCCTGCGGTTACGTTTTCCCCGGTGTTGTCTATTACCGGCTTCGATTGCTGTTCCCATCCCTCCGGCACCTTGCGGTACTAACTCGGTGGGTGCGACGGTTCCCCAAAGCGGTGGATCGTGTGGCCCTTTTGGGGTTACCACGAGCTGCTTTTCTTCACACCCCCCAGGTTGGCTGCATCCTCTGCAGCGCATTCTCCGGAAGGTGTTCTCTCCAGTATTCCCCACCCCAACGAGGGTTCATCCATGCACATTAATGAACTCAAGGCACTGCACGTGTCCGAAGTACTCAAACAGGCCGAAGACCTGGAGATCGAGAACACAGGACGGATGCGCAAACAGGAGCTGATGTTTGCCATCATCAAAAAACGTGCCCGTGCGGGGGAGCAAATCCTTGCCGACGGCGTACTCGAAGTGCTGCCGGATGGGTTTGGGTTTCTGCGCAGCCCCGATACGAGCTATACCGCGAGTACGGATGACATTTACATCAGCCCCAGCCAGGTTCGGCGATTCAACCTGCACACGGGGGACATGATCGAAGGGGAAGTACGCACGCCCAAGGATGGGGAACGCTACTTTGCTCTGAACCGGCTCGACAAGGTTAACGGAGGCGGCCCCGAGGAAAACAAACACAAGGTGATGTTTGAAAACCTGACCCCGCTCTTTCCCAAAGAGCAAATGCGTCTGGAGCGTGACATCAAGGGGGAAGAAAACATCACGGGCCGCATCATCGACATCATCGCCCCCATCGGAAAGGGGCAGCGCGCCTTGTTGGTGGCTCCGCCCAAAAGTGGCAAGACGGTGATGATGCAGCACGTTGCCCATTCGATCGCAGCCAACTACCCGCATATCCACATGATGGTGTTGCTTGTGGACGAGCGCCCTGAGGAAGTGACCGAAATGCAGCGCACCGTCAAAGGAGAGGTGATTGCATCGACCTTTGACGAACCCGCTGCGCGGCATGTACACGTGGCCGAGATGGTGATCGAACGGGCCAAGCGGCTTGTCGAACTCAAGAAAGACGTCGTCATCTTGCTGGATTCGATTACCCGCCTGGCCCGTGCGTACAACAACGTCGTTCCCTCCAGTGGCAAGGTACTCACCGGCGGGGTCGATGCCAACGCACTACAACGTCCCAAGCGGTTTTTGGGCGCGGCGCGTAACGTGGAAGAAGGGGGGTCGTTGACCATCATCGCCACGGCGCTCATTGATACCGGCAGCCGCATGGACGAGGTCATCTTCGAAGAATTCAAGGGAACGGGCAATTCCGAAATCCACCTTGACCGGCGCTTGTACGAAAAAAGGGTATTCCCGTCGATCCAGCTCAATCGCAGCGGAACCCGGCGCGAGGAATTGCTGCTGCCAGCAGACATCCTGCAAAAAACGCGCATCCTGCGCCAGTTCCTTTACAACATGGACGAGATCGAAGCGATGGAAATGGTGCTCAAGCAAATGCGTGCCACCAAGACCAATAGCGATTTTTTCGATTTGATGCGTAGGGGAAGCTGAGGCGCACCATGACGACTCCGACCACCATAAGCACGGAAGCCATGCAGAACGATGCTCGGCTTACCCCGCAGGAAGCATTGGCGCGGGTGATCGAACACCGGGAAATTTTTTACGACGAGATGCTGGGGATCATGCGCCAGATCATGCATGGCGAATGGTCTCCGGTGATGCTGGCGGCGTTCATTGCTGCGTTGCGCGTCAAGAAGGAAACCATCGGCGAGATCTCTGCTGCGGCGCAGGTCATGCGCGAATGCGCGACCAAGGTCGACGTTGCCGACAGCACCGAGCTGGTCGACATCGTGGGTACAGGCGGGGACGGTGCGGGCACGTTCAACATTTCGACCTGTTCGGCGTTCGTCGCGGCGGCGGCGGGGGCCAAGGTCAGCAAGCATGGTGGCCGCGGTGTCAGCAGCAAAAGTGGCAGCGCCGATGTGCTGGAGGCACTCGGGATCGATATTCATTTGCCCCCGGAGGCCATCGCCTCGTGTATCGAACACGTGGGCATTGGCTTCATGTTTGCGCCGAACCACCACCCCGCGATGAAGTATGTCGCTGCGGTGCGGCGGGAACTGGGGGTCAAGTCTCTTTTCAATCTGCTGGGGCCACTGACCAATCCGGCCGGGGCGCCCAACATCCTCATGGGGGTGTTTCACCCGGATCTCGTTGGTATCCAGGTGCGGGTGCTGGAACGGCTAGGGGTAGCGCACGCAGTCGTGGTGCATGGGCTTGATGGCATGGACGAGGCATCGTTAGGCGCTGCCACCCTCGTCGGCGAATACAAAAACGGCGTGGTTACTGAATACCAAATCCATCCCGAAGACTTTGGGATGCACATGTGCAGCAGCCGTGCGTTGCGGGTGGATTCACCGCAGCAGTCTCGGGTGATGCTGCAAGGGGTGCTCGACAACGTTGCCAGCCCTGCACGGGAGGTCGTCGTCCTCAACGCCGGGTTGGCGTTGTACGCTGCCAATGTCGTTCCCACGATGGCGGACGGCGTGCGTCGTGCCCGTGAGGCGATTGCATCCGGCTCGGCCAAAGCCAAGCTGGGTCAATTGGTTTCTTATGTGCAGTCGCTGGCGCCGAAGCAGGATCCCACGCAGGATCCGAAGCAGGAGTAGTGCGATGTCGGACATCCTTGCGCGAATCCTCACCGCCAAGCACGCAGAGGTGGAGCGTTGCGCTGCGCAAGTGCCCTTGCACATCGTGCGCGAACGGGCCGAAGCGAAGGGACAGCTTCGGGGTTTTGCCGACGCGGTGTGTAGCCGGGCGCGAGCCGGGAATGCGGCGTTCATTGCGGAAATCAAGAAAGCCAGCCCTTCCCGGGGGGTACTGCGCGAGGACTTCGATCCGGCGTGGATCGCACAGCGCTACGCCAGCCATGGTGCTGCGTGCCTGTCGGTGCTGACGGACCAGCCTTTTTTTCAAGGTAAGCCGCAGGATCTGGAATCGGCGCGCTCGGTGTGCGGCGTGCCCGTGCTGCGCAAGGATTTCATCGTCGATGCGTACCAGGTGTACGAAGCCCGGGCAATGGGCGCCGATGCGATCTTGCTGATCGTCGCTTGTCTGGACGACGGTGCCTTGCTGGAATACGAAACCCTGGCTCATGCGCTGGGGATGGCCGTTCTGGTCGAGGCCCACGACGCAGTGGAACTGGAACGGGCACTGCGCTTGCGCACGCCGCTCGTCGGCATCAACAACCGCAACCTCAAGACGATGGACATCTCGCTGGGGACGGTGCTTTCCTTGCGCACGCAGGTTCCTGCCGATCGCACTGTCGTATGCGAAAGCGGTCTGCGGACGCATCAGGATGTCGTGCGGATGCAAGATGCAGGGATTCACGCCTTTCTGGTGGGCAGTGCATGCATGACGGCGAGCGATCCAGGCCTTGCTTTGGCGGAGTTGTTCGGATGAACGCGAGCCAGCTCCTGTCTGTCCAGCCACAGGACTGGCCTGTTGCGCCAGACTGGCGGGAACTGGTTGATGGATTTTTTGCTTCGACGACAGGGCAGCGGTTGCTGGCCTTTTTGCGGGAGCGTCTGGAACGTGGCGCGACGATCTTTCCACCGCAACCGCTGCGTGCGCTGGAGCTGACCCCCCTGTCGAGGGTGCGTGTCGTCATTCTTGGGCAAGATCCTTACCATGGGCGCGGGCAGGCGGAAGGATTGGCGTTTTCCGTCCCCCCGGGGGTACCGATTCCGCCTTCCTTGCGAAACATCTTTCAGGAGTTGCAGCGCGATCTGGGAGAGCCTGTCCCTGCATTTCCGAATCCGGGGGGAAGTTTGTTGCGATGGGCCAGGCATGGGGTCTTGCTGCTCAACACCTGTCTGACCGTCGAGGAAGGCGCACCGGCCAGTCACTCGGGCAAAGGGTGGGAGGCTTTGACGGATGCTGTCATTCGCGAGGTATCGCAGCAGGCCAGCGCAGTCGTGTTCATGTTGTGGGGCAGCCACGCCCAAGGGAAGCGCCCGCTGATCGATGCTTCGCGGCATCTGGTGCTTTGTGCGAACCATCCCTCTCCGCTGTCGGCCCATCGTCCACCTATTCCTTTTCTTGGATGCGGACATTTTTCTCAGGCTCGGGATTGGCGTTTGCAGCACAACCAGGATGCTGTGACGCCAGTCCCTCCTCCATCTTCATAGCATTCCCCTAGGATGGGGAGTACTACATGCGTCGAGAGTGTGTCTATCGTGCCGCGTGCCAAAAGCACTGTGTGGGCAGTGGCATAATCTTCGGTTCGCAGTGGAGAGGTGGCCGAGTGGTTAATGGCAGCAGACTGTAAATCTGCCCTCTTGCGAGTACGATGGTTCGAATCCATCCCTCTCCACCACGGAACGTTCTGGAAGTGTGCGGTGTGTAGGCATCGTGCATGCCGCTAGAAATCGAGTTCGATATTGGGTCCGAAATCGGGATCGGTATTTGGTTCCATGCTGGATTCGATATTGGCCTCCAGGCGGGAGTAGTTCAATGGCAGAACCCTAGCCTTCCAAGCTAATGACGCGGGTTCGATTCCCGTCTCCCGCTCCAGTTTCACAGACGACGTGCGCTTATTCAGGCCCATTTGGCTCAGTGGCAGAGCACTCCCTTGGTAAGGGAGAGGTCCCGGGTCCGATTCCCGGAATGGGCACCATTCGCGGTCTGTGCCTGGTTGTTGGCGGGGCGTTGCGTGGGGAAGGATTGGATCGTTTCTTTGTTTTCGGAGTCGCACAATGGCCAAGGAAAAATTTGCACGCACCAAGCCCCACGTGAATGTGGGAACGATCGGACACGTGGATCACGGAAAGACGACGCTGACGGCGGCGATCACGTCTGTGCTGGCGGCGAAGTACGGTGGTTTGGCGAAGGCATACGACCAGATCGATGCTGCGCCAGAAGAAAAGGCGCGGGGGATCACGATCAACACGGCGCACGTGGAATACGAGACGGCTGGACGGCACTACGCGCACGTGGATTGCCCCGGGCACGCGGACTACGTGAAGAACATGATCACGGGTGCTGCGCAGATGGACGGAGCGATTCTGGTGTGTTCCGCAGCAGACGGCCCGATGCCGCAGACACGCGAGCACATTTTGTTGGCGCGTCAGGTGGGTGTGCCGTACATCGTGGTGTACCTGAACAAGTGCGACATGGTCGACGATCCCGAGTTGCTCGAACTGGTCGAGATGGAGTTGCGGGAACTGCTGGACAAATACGACTTTCCTGGCGACAAGACGCCGATCATCCATGGTTCGGCGAAGATGGCGATGGAAGGAGACAAGAGCGAGCTGGGTGAAGGGTCGATCATGAAGCTGGCCGAGGCTCTCGACAGCTACATCCCGACGCCGGAGCGTGCGATAGATGGGACGTTCCTGATGCCGGTGGAAGATGTGTTTTCGATTTCCGGACGTGGAACGGTGGTGACGGGTCGCGTGGAGCGCGGGATCATCAAGGTGGGGGAAGAAATCGAGATCGTGGGGATTCACGACACGCAGAAGACGACATGCACCGGGGTGGAAATGTTCCGCAAGCTGCTCGACCAGGGGCAGGCTGGGGACAACGTGGGCGTGCTATTGCGTGGGACGAAGCGGGAAGATGTGCAGCGCGGACAGGTGCTGTGCAAGCCCGGGAGCATCAAGCCCCATACGCATTTTGTGGGAGAGGTGTACGTGCTGTCGAAGGACGAAGGCGGGCGGCACACGCCGTTTTTCAGCAACTACCGTCCGCAGTTTTACTTCCGGACGACGGACGTGACGGGCGCGATTGAATTGCCGGAAGGCAAGGAGATGGTGATGCCTGGGGACAACGTGACGATCACGGTGAAGTTGATTGCGCCGATTGCGATGGAAGAGGGGTTGCGGTTTGCCATTCGTGAAGGGGGCAAGACCGTGGGTGCTGGGGTGGTAACGAAGATTATTGCTTGATTGATCATTGTTGATTGATCGTTCTTTGCACAGTATCCAAAGGCGTTACCGGCCTTGCTTCCGATGTAAAGGATGCGAGGCTGGTACATGGCATGTGGTCAGGCCGTAGGGGTATAGCTCAATTGGCAGAGCGTCGGTCTCCAAAACCGAAGGTTGTAGGTTCGATTCCTACTGCCCCTGCCACATAGGCCGTTCCACAATTATTCTCAAAGGTGGCTGGGGTTGCCACAGCGCAATGAGGCTGGTGTGTCAGATGCTGTCTCGTTGGTGTTCTGGCTTTCGTCATTCTGGTTTTCGTTTTTGTATGCTGTAGAGCGGACAAGTGTTCTTGTCCGCATCGTGCTTTTTTCGTTGATTGCCCACTATCGTGTCCCACAAAGTTCCCGTGCAGGATGCTGCACCTCGTTCGGCCAAAAGTGACACCCTGCCGCAAGATTCGGTGATCGGGGTGCGTTCGAGCCGTATCGCTTCCACAGTAGCTATTGGGTTGACTGTGGGTAGTTTTGCCGGTTACTTTGCGCTGATCAAGCAAGGCCCTTTGCTCGCGTGGTCGGCACTGTTGATGTCCCTCATGCTGGCAGCAGGGGTATTCCTGTGGTTCACGCAAGCAGGTAGACAGTTGATCGCTTTCGCCGCAGATGCTCTGCGCGAGGTACAGAAAGTGGTTTGGCCCACGCGCAAGGAAGCATTGCAGACGACGGGTTATGTTTTTGCTTTCGTAGTGCTCATGGCTCTTTTCTTGTGGTTGACGGACAAATCCCTGGAGTGGATTCTGTACGACGTGTTGCTGGGCTGGAAAAAATGACGACGACTCCCTTGCCTTTGCCAGAACCGGAACCCGCAGAAACCGGGCAGTTCCATTGGTATGTTGTGCATACCTATGCGGGTATGGAAAGAGCGGTGGAGCGTAGCCTTGCCGAGGCGATAGCTCGTGCCAATCTCCAGCACAAGTTCAGAAAAGTGCTGGTGCCGGTCGAAGAAGTCGTCGAGATCAAGCGTGGACAGCGCAAGATCACGGAGCGGAAGTTTTTCCCGGGGTATGTCTTCGTCGAAATGGTCATGGACGACGAAACCTGGCATTTCGTCAAACAAACGAACCGTGTTACCGGCTTTGTCGGTGGTGGCAAGAGCAAGCCCACTCCCATTTCCGAGGGGGAAGTGCAAAAAATCCTGAGCCAAATGCAGGAAGGCAGCGATCGGCCTCGGCATAAAGTCGAATTCATCGTGGGGGAAAGCGTGCGTGTGACCGATGGCCCCTTTGCCGACTTTCACGGCACGGTCGAGGAAGTCAACTACGACAAGAGCAAGGTGCGTGTGGCGGTCACCATATTTGGGCGATCTACTCCCGTAGAACTCGAATTCTCGCAAGTCGAGAAGATGTAAGGGAAGTTGGAAAACATCCCAAAAACAACCCGCAACATCCCAATTCAACCCTGGGTTTGCACTGTACGGCTCGGTGCAAAAGATGTGAAAAGAGCCGTTTGTCACGGGGAGCCGTGGCGGCCCAGTCGTCGCTGCGGCGGTAGAACCCGATAGGAGTTATGCATGGCAAAAAAAATCGTTGGCTACGTCAAGCTGCAAGTGCCTGCCGGAAAGGCCAATCCCTCGCCGCCCATCGGCCCAGCCCTGGGGCAGCGCGGCCTGAATATCATGGAATTCTGCAAGGCTTTCAACGCGCAGACGCAGGGGATGGAGCCAGGTTTGCTGCTGCCCGTGGTGATCACGGCGTATGCGGACAAGTCATTTACCTTCGTTATCAAGTCTCCCCCCTCGACGGTACTGCTCAAGAAGGCAGCCAAGATTGAGAAGGGGTCTGCGCGCGCCAACAAGGACAAGGTCGGCACCGTGACCCGTGCGCAGCTCGAAGACATCGCAAAGACCAAGCTCAACGACATGACTGCTGCCACTATGGATGCAGCGGTTCGCACGATTGCCGGGTCGGCACGGTCGATGGGTTTGGTGGTGGAGGGCTTGTGAGATGGCACGCTTGACAAAAAAACAAAAAGCCCTCGCAGGCAAGGTTGATAGCACCAAGCTCTATGCAGTGACGGATGCGTTGCAACTGGTGCAGCAATGTGCCACCGCCAAATTCGACGAATCGATTGATGTGGCGGTCCAGCTCGGGGTCGACGCCAAGAAGTCGGATCAGGTCGTTCGTGGGGCTGTCGTTCTCCCGAATGGAACGGGCAAGACCAAGCGCGTGGCCGTTTTTGCCCAAGGCGGGAAGGCCGAAGAAGCCAAAGCGGCAGGGGCGGATGTCGTTGGGATGGAAGATCTGGCGGCCCGCGTCAAGGCTGGAGATATGCCTTTCGACGTGGTCATTGCTTCGCCGGATGCCATGCGCGTAGTCGGCAGTCTGGGGCAAATCCTCGGGCCTCGGGGGCTGATGCCGAATCCGAAAGTGGGCACCGTGACCCCCGATGTCGCGACGGCAGTGCGTAATGCCAAGGCGGGTCAAGTGCAATTCCGTGTCGACAAGGCCGGGATCGTCCATGGAACGATTGGGCGCCGTTCTTTCGAGCCGACCAAGCTACAAGAGAACCTGGCTGCGCTGCTGGATGCGTTGGTCAAGGCCAAACCTGCAACCAGCAAGGGGGTGTACCTCCGCAAACTGGCTGTGTCCAGCACGATGGGTGTGGGGGTTCGCGTGGACGTCCAGACCGTCAAGGTTTGAACGCAAAGCGCAAGAAAACGGGTCAACCCCGGGGGGGAGCCTGCATTGGTGGGTCGGCTGTCTAAGGTAGCCGAACCATCCGAGACCGCTGGCGCACACGGCATCACGCAAGCCAATCTGGTCTGGTGGTTGCTGTGTGCTTAATCCGTACGAAGTGTGCGAGTCAGCGCAGATGGTGTTCCTGCCGATCTCTGGTTGGCTGGTCGCCTTGTCGTCGTATCTGCTCCCACAAAGTGCATTGTGGTGGGGGGAAACAACGTTACAGGAGGAAATTTTGGGATTAAGCAAAAGTGAAAAGGAATCCGTAATCAGCGAGGTATCTCGCCTGGTTACCGGTTCCCAAACGGTCGTGCTTGCCGAGTACCGGGGGGTATCGGTGGCAGATATGACCCGATTGCGTGCGAATGCGCGCAGTGCTGGGGTGGCGCTCAGCGTCGTCAAAAACACCTTGGCTCGCAAAGCGGTGCAAGGGAGTGTGTTCGAGCCTTTGTCCAGCCTGATGAAAGGCCCGTTGTTGTACGGTTTTTCGTCCGATGCCGTGGCTGCTGCCAAGGTCGTGACGGAATTCGCGAAGCAGCAGCCCAAGTTCATCGTGCAAGGTGGCGCTTACCAAGGCACGCTGCTCAATGTGGAAGGGGTGCAGCAGCTCGCCAATATTCCCTCGCGGGAAGTGTTGCTTGGTCAGTTGCTGGGGCTGATGCAATCGCCGATCTCCGGGTTGGCTCGCGTGCTGTCTGCGGTGGCGGAATCGCGTGCGGAAGCTACCGCAGCACCGGCAGCCTAGCCAGCGTTGCGCGTTGCAGGCAGGTTGGCTTCCCTTGCTGTCTTGCCTGGCATGGATTGCAGTCTCTTTTTCTTTTTTATGTAGGTAGAAATCACTATGTCATTCGATAAACAAGCATTTTTGACCGCTCTCGACAGCATGACGGTCATGGAACTCAACGATCTGGTCAAGGCCATCGAAGAGAAGTTCGGCGTCAGCGCAGCCGCGATGGCCGCGCCTGCAGCCGCTGGGGCGGCCCCAGCGGCCGTCGTCGAGGAAAAGACCGAGTTCAACGTCGTATTGCAAGAAATCGGCGCCAACAAGGTGTCTGTCATCAAGGCGGTTCGTGAACTTACCGGGCTGGGGCTCAAGGAAGCCAAGGACCTCGTCGAAGCTGCGCCCAAGAACGTCAAGGAAGGCGTTTCCAAGGCCGACGGCGAAGCAGCGGTCAAGAAGCTCGTCGAAGCGGGCGCCAAGGCCGAACTCAAGTGATCGCGTAGCGATTGCCAGCCAGCAGATAGCCAGCCAGCACCACCCGGTAGGTACACCCTCCCGGATGTGTGCGGCAACCTGGTTTCGGCCGCATGTCGGGCCGATGCGGGGTTGTTTGCTGCCTGGAATGAGATTCCACCGAAAAGTGCCCTGCATGGGCATTTTTCCGTGCAATGGGGTCAAGCACCCCTTCTACAGCCTCGGGTCGGACTGCATGCAAGGTGCAGTCGTCAGCCAACGATTGGTAGTGGCCAATCACCGGGCAGATGTGTGCATTCGCGGGTTTTGCGTCGGCGAAGGCCAGATTTGGGGCGATTCCGGTTTGTCGCCTCGCAGTACGACCGTTCTGCCACGGTATGGGCAGGTATAGCTGGATTACTAAGTTACTAAGCAAGGGGAAGTCATGGCGTATTCATTCACAGAGCGCAAACGCATCCGGAAAAATTTTGGCAGCAGGGAAGACGTGTTGGCCATCCCGTACCTGTTGCAGATGCAGAAGGAGGCATACACCGCTTTCTTGCAGCAGGACATCCCCCCCAGGGCGCGTGCGGAGACGGGGCTGCAAGCAGCGTTTTGCAATGCCTTCCCCATCATCTCGCACAACGGCTATGTCGAGATGAAATTCGAGGAATACACCCTCGGCAAGCCAGCATTCGACGTGCGCGAGTGTCAGACTCGTGGATTGACCTTTGCCTCGCCTGTACGGGCACGGGTCAAATTGTTCGTGTACGACAGGGAAGCATCGACCCAACACAACAAGGTCGTCAAAGAAGTCAAGGAGCAAGAGGTCTACATGGGCGAGGTTCCGCTCATGACCGACAAAGGCTCTTTCGTCATCAATGGCACCGAGCGGGTGATCGTCTCGCAGCTCCACCGTTCTCCCGGCGTGTTTTTCGAGCACGACAAGGGCAAAACCCACAGCTCGGGCAAGCTGCTCTTTTCCGCACGGATCATCCCGTACCGGGGTTCGTGGCTGGATTTCGAATTCGACCCCAAGGACATCCTGTATTTCCGGGTGGATCGGCGCCGCAAGATGCCGGTGACCATTCTGCTCAAGGCCATCGGGCTCGACAACGAAGGAATCCTCGCCACCTTTTTTGTCAATGACCGCATTCGCCTGCTCGACAGCGGAGCGGAAATCGAGGTGGTTGCGGATCGGCTGCGCGGGGAATTGGCGCGGCACGACATCGTCGATCGGCACGGCACAGTCATCGTGCAAAAAGACAAGCGGATCAATGCCAAGCACATCCGCGAGCTGATGCAAAGCCAGACTACGCACCTTGTTGTGCCGGAAGAGGTATTGCTTGGGCGGGTTCTGGCGCGGAAAGTGGTGGATCCCATGACTGGCGAGGTCATTGCCTTGGCCAACGAGGAGCTGACCGAAACGCTGCTCAAGAAGTTGCGCAGCGCACAGGTGCAGGAACTGGAATGCATCTACACGAATGAGCTGGATCAAGGGCCGTATATCTCGCAGACCTTGCGTATCGACGAAAGCGCAACCACGCTTGATGCACGCACGGCGATCTATCGCATGATGCGTCCTGGAGAGCCACCGACGGAAGAAGCGGTGCTGTCGTTGTTTGATCGCTTGTTTTACGACACCAACACCTACGACCTATCCCGCGTGGGGCGGATGAAATTCAATGCCCGTATGGGACGCCCCGACGACAAAGGGCCAATGGTGTTGACCAACGATGACATTCTGGACGTTGTCAAATTGCTCGTCGATCTACGCAACGGCAAGGGTGTCGTCGACGACATTGACCATCTGGGCAACCGGCGCGTGCGCTGCGTGGGCGAGCTGGCAGAAAACCAGTTCCGGGTAGGGCTTGCCCGCATCGAAAAAGCCGTCAAGGAAAGGCTGGGTCAGGCGGAGCAGGAACCGATGATGCCGCACGACCTCATCAACAGCAAACCTATCTCTGCGGCGCTCAAGGAGTTTTTCGGGGCATCGCAGTTGTCCCAGTTCATGGATCAGACCAACCCGCTGTCCGAGATCACGCACAAGCGGCGCGTGTCGGCGCTGGGGCCAGGGGGGCTGACGCGGGAGCGGGCAGGGTTTGAAGTGCGGGACGTTCACGTCACCCACTATGGGCGGGTGTGTCCCATCGAAACGCCCGAAGGCCCGAACATCGGCCTGATCAATTCGCTCGCGCTGTATGCACGGCTCAATGACTATGGGTTTATCGAAACTCCATACCGTCGCGTCGTCGATGGCAAGGTGACGACGGAGATCGACTACCTTTCCGCCATTGACGAAGGCAAGTTCATCATTGCGCAGGCCAATGCCGCGCTGGATGACGACGGGCGCCTCACCGGCGATCTGGTTTCCGCACGGGAGGCCGGGGAGTCCGTGATGGTCACTGCGGACAAAGTGCAGTACATGGACGTGTCGCCGGCGCAGATCGTGTCGGTGGCGGCTTCGCTGGTACCGTTCCTGGAGCATGACGATGCGAACCGCGCATTGATGGGCGCGAACATGTCCCGGCAGGCCGTTCCCGTTTTGCGTGCGGAAAAACCCTTCGTAGGCACGGGGATCGAGCGCGTCGCAGCGATTGACTCTGGCACGGTCGTGACTGCGCGCCGGGGGGGCATCGTCGATTTCGTCGATGCGCGTCGCGTCGTGGTTCGTGTCCATGACGACGAGGCTCCCGCAGGGGAAGTCGGTGTCGATATCTACAACCTCATCCACTACCAGCGTTCCAACCAGAATACGAACATCCACCAGCGCCCCATCGTTCGCATGGGAGATGTCTTGGCCAAGGGTGACGTGATCGCAGACGGGGCTTCGACAGACCTTGGAGAGCTTGCCCTGGGGCAGAACATGCTCATCGCGTTCATGACCTGGAACGGGTACAACTTCGAGGACTCGATTCTCATCAGTGAGCGGGTGGTTGCCGACGACCGCTACACCTCGATCCATATCGAGGAACTTGTCGTCATGGCTCGGGACACCAAGCTCGGCCCGGAAGAAATCACGCGGGATATTCCTAACCTCAGCGACTACCAGCTCAATCGCCTTGATGAATCGGGGATCATCTTCGTGGGGTCGGAAGTGCGGCCCGGGGATACTCTCGTCGGCAAGGTGACGCCCAAGGGCGAAGTCAGCCTGACCCCCGAAGAAAAGCTGATGCGGGCGATCTTCAACGACAAGGCCAGCGATGTCAAAGACACCTCGCTGCGTCTGGATCAAGGATCCCAAGGCGTAGTGATCGACGTGCAGGTCTTTACTCGCGAAGGGATTCAGCGCGACAAGCGTGCCCAGCAGATCATCGAAGACGAACTGCGGCGGTTCCGGCTGGATCTGAACGACCAATTGCGGATCGTGCAGAACGATGCCTTTGCCCGGATCGAAAGGATGCTGTTGGGCCAGCCTGCCACGGGAGGGCCGCAAAAACTGCCGCGGGGCAGCAAGATCACCAGTGAGTATCTGGCGTCTGTCGATCGGTTCCACTGGTTCGACATTCGCGTGACCGACGAAACCCTTGCTGCGCAACTCGAAAGTGTCCAGCGCTCGCTGGAGCAGACCCGCTTGCGTTTCGACCAGGCTTTTGAAGAAAAGCGCAAAAAGCTCACGCAGGGCGACGAGCTGCCTGCTGGGGTGCTCAAGATGGTCAAGGTCTACGTTGCAGTCAAACGGCACTTGCAGCCGGGTGACAAGATGGCAGGCCGCCATGGGAACAAGGGCGTGGTATCCAAGATCGTTCCGGTCGAAGATATGCCGTACATGGCCGATGGCACTCCTTGCGACATCGTGCTCAACCCGCTGGGCGTGCCATCGCGGATGAACGTCGGGCAAGTGTTGGAAGTCCACCTCGGGTGGGCCAGCAAGGGCATTGGGCAGCGTATTGGAGACTTGTTGCAAGCGCAAGCCGGCGTAGCAGAGGTACGCAAGTACCTCGATAAGGTCTACAACAAAACGGGGAGCAAGGCTGATCTCGATGCGATTTCCGACAAAGAGCTGTTGGCGATGGCGGAACGGCTCACGGAAGGGGTTCCCTTTGCCAGCCCAGTGTTCGATGGGGCGAGCGAGACGCAGATTCGGTCGATGCTGGAATTGGGGTACCCCAAAGATGTGGCCGTTGCCAAAGGCTTGACGGAGCAACGCACGCAAGCTTGGCTGTATGACGGACGCACGGGGGATCGCTTCGAGCGTCCCGTCACGATCGGGTACATGCACTACCTCAAGTTGCACCACCTTGTCGACGACAAGATGCACGCCCGCTCCACGGGGCCATACAGCCTGGTCACGCAACAACCGCTGGGCGGCAAAGCCCAATTCGGCGGGCAACGTTTCGGGGAAATGGAAGTCTGGGCGTTGGAAGCCTACGGTGCCGCCTACACCTTGCAGGAAATGCTCACCGTGAAGTCCGACGACGTGCAGGGGCGTACCAAGGTCTACGAAAGCATCGTCAAGGGCGAGCATTCGATCCAGGCCGGGATGCCCGAGTCGTTCAACGTCCTCGTCAAGGAAATTCGTTCCCTGGGCCTGGATATGGAACTCGACCGTTCCTGATTGCCCTCGCCGTCATCGTGCTGCAAACCGGGAACCCATCGGCCCGGTTTGCCCCCGTCACTCAAGGATTGGAGTAGCCGCCATGAAATCATTGCTCGACTTTTTCAAGCAGGTCGCACCGGAAGAACATTTCGAGACGATCCGCATCGGAATGGCCTCTCCCGAGACCATTCGCTCGTGGTCATTCGGGGAAGTCAAAAAGCCCGAAACCATCAACTACCGCACGTTCAAGCCCGAGCGCGACGGCCTGTTTTGCGCCAAGATTTTTGGCCCGATCAAGGACTACGAGTGCCTGTGCGGCAAGTACAAGCGCCTCAAGCACCGTGGGGTGATCTGCGAAAAGTGCGGAGTTGAAGTCACGCAGACCAAGGTGCGGCGCGAGCGCATGGGGCATATCGACCTGGCCGCGCCGTGCGCGCACATCTGGTTCCTCAAGTCCTTGCCCAGTCGGCTGGGGTTGGTGCTGGACATGACCTTGCGTGACATTGAGCGGGTGTTGTACTTTGAAGCCTATGTCGTTACCGAGGGGGGAATGACTCCCCTCAAGCCCTACGCCATCCTGACAGAGGATGAATATGCCAAGCATACGCAGGAGTATGGTGACGAGTTCCAGGCCAAGATGGGTGCGGAAGCCATCAAGGATCTGTTGCAAAACATGGATATCGACGATGCCATCGAGAAACTCCGCAATGACCAGACTGGGTCCGAACTCAAGGTCAAGAAAAACACCAAGCGGCTCAAGCTGCTGGAGGCTTTCAAGAAGTCCGGCCTCAAGCCAGAGTGGATGGTGCTTGACGTCTTGCCTGTCCTGCCTCCCGATTTGCGCCCTCTCGTTCCCCTCGATGGCGGGCGTTTTGCAACCTCCGACCTCAACGATCTTTACCGGCGTGTGATCAATCGCAACAGTCGGCTGCGTCGGCTGCTCGAACTCAAGGCGCCGGACATCATTGCCCGCAACGAAAAGCGGATGCTGCAAGAAGCCGTCGATAGCCTGCTCGACAACGGCCGCCGTGGCAAGGCGATGACCGGGGCCAACAAGCGGGCGCTCAAGTCGTTGGCGGACATGATCAAGGGCAAGGGAGGGCGCTTCCGCCAAAACCTGCTGGGCAAGCGTGTGGACTATTCAGGCCGGTCTGTAATTACGGTCGGCCCTACGCTCAAGCTCCACCAGTGCGGTTTGCCCAAACTGATGGCGCTGGAGTTGTTCAAGCCCTTCATTTTTGCCAGGCTGGAAGCCATGGGCATCGCGGCAACGATCAAGCTGGCCAAGAAAGAAGTCGAAGCCGGCACCCCCGTGGTGTGGGACATCCTCGAAGAAGTCATCACCGAACACCCGATCCTGCTCAATCGCGCTCCCACACTGCATCGGCTGGGTATCCAAGCCTTCGAACCCATCCTCATCGAAGGCAAGGCCATCCAGTTGCACCCGCTGGTTTGCGCTGCGTTCAACGCCGACTTCGACGGCGACCAGATGGCCGTACACGTGCCGTTGTCCGTCGAGGCACAGATGGAGGCGCGCACGCTGATGCTTGCTTCCAACAATGTGTTGTTCCCTTCCAATGGCGAGCCGTCGATCGTCCCGTCGCAAGACGTGGTGCTGGGCCTGTACTACACGACCCGCGAACGCATCAACGCCCGTGGCGAGGGCATGATCTTTTCCGATGTCGGCGAGGTGCAGCGCGCCTTTGATGCCGGGCAGGTCGAAGCCGGTACGCGCATCCATGTGCGGCTGACCGAATACACCCGCAACAAGGCGACCGGGGAGCTTGAAGCCAGCACGCAGTTGCGGGATACCACGGCAGGCCGTGCGCTGTTGTCGGAAATTCTCCCCAAGGGGCTGCCTTTTGCGTTGATCAACAAGGCACTGAAGAAGAAAGAAATCTCGCGGCTTATCAACGCCTCGTTTCGCAAGTGCGGACTCAAGGAAACGGTGGTTTTTGCGGATCGGCTGCTGCAATATGGGTTCCGGTTGGCCACCCGCGCGGGCATTTCGATTTCGATCGACGACATGCTCGTCCCCCCGGAAAAGCCTGCCGTCATTGAGCGTGCGGAGATTGAGGTCAAGGAAATTGCCCAGCAGTTCACTTCCGGTCTCGTGACAGCGGGGGAACGCTACAACAAGGTTGTCGATATCTGGGGCAAGGTGGGCGACGAGGTCTCGCGCGTGATGATGGCTCAGCTCTCCAAAGAGATGGTCACTGACCGGCATGGAAAGGTGGTTCCCCAGGAATCCTTCAATTCGATCTACATGATGGCCGACTCCGGAGCACGGGGTTCTGCCGCGCAGATTCGGCAGGTGGCCGGGATGCGGGGGCTGATGGCCAAGCCTGACGGGTCGATCATCGAAACCCCGATCCGCGCCAATTTCCGCGAAGGCCTCAATGTGTTGGAGTACTTCATCTCCACCCACGGTGCGCGCAAGGGGTTGGCCGATACAGCGTTGAAAACCGCCAACTCCGGGTACCTGACTCGCCGTCTGGTCGATGTCACGCAAGACTTGGTCGTCACGCAGGAAGACTGTGGCACGCATGGCGGGTACATCATGCGCGCGGTGATGGAAGGCGGTGAGGTCATCGAATCCTTGCGGGATCGAATTCTGGGCCGCACGGCTGCCGATGACATTCCCCACCCCGAAACGAACGAGGTCCTCGTCGATGCCGGTACCTTGCTCGACGAGGACTGGCTCGACGAACTGGAGGCTGCCGGTGTTGACGAAGTCAAGGTGCGCACGGCGTTGACGTGCGAAACAAGATTTGGTATCTGCGCCAAGTGCTATGGGCGTGACCTGGGGCGCGGGGGCGTGGTCAATCTGGGCGAGGCTGTCGGCGTCATTGCCGCGCAGTCGATCGGGGAACCGGGAACGCAGCTCACCATGCGTACGTTCCACATCGGTGGCGCGGCATCCCGCGCTGCGGTGGCTTCGCGCATCGAATCCAAGTCCGGCGGTACCGTCGGCTTCAACGCGACGATGCGCTATGTGACGAACAACCAGGGTGATCTCGTCGTCATCTCCCGCTCTGGCGAAATACTGATTCATGATGGGCACGGGCGTGAGCGTGAACGGCACAAGGTGCCCTACGGCGCGGTGTTGAGCATCAAGCCCGATGAAAGCGTCAAGGCGGGAGCCGTCCTTGCGACGTGGGATCCACTTACCAGGCCGATCATCACGGAATATGCCGGGCAGGTGCGCTTCGAAAACCTGATCGAAGGCCAGACGCTGGCCAAGCAGGTCGATGAAGTCACCGGGGTGTCTACCCTCGTCGTGATCGACCCCAAGCGCGTCGGTGTAGCGCGGGCGCTGCGTCCGCAAGTCAAGCTGCTCGATGCCGAGGGCAATGAGGTGCGCATCCCCGGTACGGACCACGCCGTGTCGATCGGCTTCCCCGTTGGGGCGTTGTTGCACGTGCGGGACGGACAGGAAGTCGGCCCGGGAACGGTGCTTGCCCGCATCCCCGTGGAAGGGCAGAAAACCCGTGACATTACCGGCGGCTTACCCCGCGTGGCGGAGCTGTTCGAGGCGCGTTCGCCCAAAGACAAAGGTGTGTTGGCCGAGATGACGGGTACCGTGTCCTTTGGCAAGGAGACCAAAGGCAAGCTGCGCTTGCAGATCACCGACCCCGACGGGAAGGTATGGGACATCCTGGTACCGAAGGAAAAGAACATCTTGGTACACGATGGCCAGATCGTCAACAAGGGGGAACTCATCGTCGACGGCCCGGCCGACCCCCAGGACATCCTGCGGCTGTTGGGCGCACAGGAACTGGCGCGCTATATCGTTGACGAGGTGCAAGACGTGTACCGGCTTCAGGGCGTCAAGATCAACGACAAGCACATTGAGGTCATCGTCCGGCAGATGCTGCGGCGTGTTGTCGTCGACAACCCTGGTGAATCGGACTACATCGCCGGCGAACAGGTCGAGCGGTCGGAAATTCTCGATACAAACGATGCCCTGCTTGCAGATAGCAAGATTCCGGCCACATACCACAATGTGTTGCTGGGGATCACCAAGGCCTCGCTGTCGACCGATAGCTTCATCAGTGCGGCGTCCTTCCAGGAGACCACCCGCGTGCTGACCGAAGCTGCCATCATGGGCAAGCGCGACCAACTGCGTGGCCTCAAAGAAAACGTCATCGTCGGTCGGCTGATTCCCGCCGGAACCGGGTTGGCGTATGCCGATGCACGCAAGGTGCGCGAAAAGATGGAAGCCGAAGAGCGCGACGCCATTGCGTTGGCGGAAGCCGAGGAAAAAGACGATTCCGACGCCGATGCAGCAGGCGCAGGCGAACCTGTCTGAACGGCAGGACCCGGGTGAGCGCAGCGTGTGTGGAGGCATCCCCGGCTGGGGGCCGCTGTGCATCGTTGTTGCGGCATGTGGTACGTAGCGGGGTGAACCCGCAGTGGCTGCTCTCCACCGCACCATGACCGCAGGCGCCCCCGCGCAGCGAGGCGTGCCGCTGTGGCAGTTGCTGTGTCCGGTGACGGACATCGTTGCCGGGGTGCTTGCGGGGCAGTCCTACGCTGTGTTAGCAGATCGTGTGGCACCGCCGTTGCGTGCCGGTGCGCAAGCGTTGTCTTTCACAGTGCTGCGGGGCTGGGGACGTGCCCGGGCGCTGCGTGGCCTGCTTGCGCCGGGCACCCCTCCGCCTTTGGTCGATGCCTTGCTATGCAGTGCGTTAGCCCTGCTTTGGGAAGGCACGTCGTACCCGGCGCACACGGTCGTCGATCAGTGCGTGCGCTGTGCGCGCAGCCGCCGCGCCACGCAGCATCAAGCGGGGTTCGTCAATGCCTGTTTGCGCCAGTTCCTGCGTCGGCGCGAGGCACTGCAATCGCAGACCGAGGAAGTCGAGACTGCTTGCTGGAACCATCCCCAGTGGTGGATCGATTTGCTTCGGCAAGATTGGCCGCAGCACTGGCAGGCTCTCTTGCATGCATCTGTGCGGCCTGCGCCGATGGTGTTGCGCAGGAATCGTCGCCGCATCGATCAACCCTCCTTTCTTGCATCGTTGCAAGCGCTGGGGATCGACGCCCACCCTGCGGGGGACGCTGCCGTCGTACTGGATGCTCACCAGCCCGTAGTAGGGTTGCCGGGCTTTGGGAAAGGGTGGTTTTCCGTACAAGACTTGGGTGCGCAACGGGCAATTCCGCTGCTGCTGCAAGGGGATTTCCATCCCAGGCGTGTGCTCGATGCTTGCGCCGCCCCCGGGGGAAAAACGACGCATCTGCTCGAATGGCTGGATGCCGAGGTGATGGCCCTCGACATCGACCCCCAACGATGCGCCCGCGTTCGGGACAACCTGGACAGGTTGGGGCTGCATGCAACGGTGTTATGCGCCGATGCCCTCGACCCTACAGCATGGTGGAATGGCCAGCCTTTCGATGCCATCATGCTGGACGCGCCGTGTACGGGTTCCGGGGTCGTGCGCAGACACCCGGATATCCCTTGGCTCAAGCGATTGCAGGATGTGCAGACTTTGTCGCAAGTGCAGGCGTGTCTGCTGGATGCACTGTGGCCGCTGTTGCGACCGGGGGGGCGGTTGCTGTACGCGACGTGCTCGGTTTTTCGTGCCGAAGGCAGTGACCGGATCGATGCTTTCGTTGCCACGCACCCCGATGCATGCCCTATGCCTGCGCCGGGGCATTGGCTTCCCGGCGTTCCTTCATCCATGCAGTCGTGGGGCGACGATATGGCTGCGTTGAACGATGCCCCATGGGGTCACGATGGATTTTTTTATGCTGTGCTGCGGAAGGTGGCGCAAGGTGCTGGGGCTTGAGCCTTCGCTGTGCGCCTGGGCCTGGCTATGGGGGCGATTGGGGCGGTGGGGGTGCGCTGCCATGCTGGCTGGGTGCGCTGCTGTCTCGTTGGCACAAGCGTCCTCCTCCCCGTCCCCACAGGTACAACCGTGCTCCATCACGCTGGATCGGCACCAGGAAGGGTTATGGCTGTCCGCGCAGCTTCGCTTCGAGTTGTCTGCGCCCATCGTCGATGCACTCCAGCGTGGCATCGCAGTGTTCTTCGTCGCCCGTGCGCAAGTGCGCCAGTACCGGTGGTATTGGAGCGACCCCATCGTGGCCGAGGCCATGCGTTACTACCGGTTGGCGTATCAGCCGCTCACCAATCGTTGGAAGGTCCACCTGGGCTTTGGGGAAATCAACGATCCGGCGCTGGGTTCTTCGATCAGCCAAAGCTTCGATACCTTGGCGGATGCGCTGGCCATGATCCGCAACATCCCCAGGTGGAAGATCGCCGAAGGGGCCGCGCTGTCGGATACAGCCAGATACGACGTCGCTTTCCAATTTGATTTGGACACCACCCAGCTTCCGAGGCCGCTGCAAATCGGCACCTTAGGAACGTCGGACTGGGACATTTCGCTCTACGCCACGCGTTCGCTTGCGTCGCAGCCTTGAGCCTGGAAAAAGCCGTTGACTGCGCGCAAACAATGACCCATGTCCTGCATCCCGCTGAGGGTGGCGCGAACGAGCCGTCCCGCATTGCACGTTGGGCGTTGTGGGTGGGGGTGGCCTTTTTGGGCGCCGTGGGGCTGGTGTTGCTGTCTTTGCTGATTCTGGCCACCGGCAACCGCAATCTGTACGAGCCGTACTACACCCCGCTCTTTTTCGTCAATGCCATCGTCGCCCTTGCCCTGCTGGGGGTCATCGGCGGGATCGCCTGGCGGTTGGGTGCGCGTAGGCGCAGCAAGAAATTTGGTAGTCGCCTGTTGGTGCGGCTGGCTGCTGTCTTTGCGCTGGCGGGGGTCATTCCGGGAATGTTGATTTATGTGGTGTCGTACCAATTCGTTGCCCGATCGATCGAGAGCTGGTTCGATGTCGAGGTCGAAGGGGCGCTCGAAGCCGGGCTGCATCTGGGCCGCGCAACGCTGGATGCCTGGTCGGCAGAGTGGACGGCCAAGGTGCGCGCCAGCGCCGTGCAGGTTTCCGCACAACCTACGACCAGCGATGCCACCGCACCGCTGTGGATGGAGCACATCCGCGATGCTTTGGGGGCGGACGATTTGACCCTGTGGGCCGGCAATGGGCGGCCTATCGCTGCTGCAGGGCCTTTGCGTTACCAGCTCAGCCCGGAGCCACCGCCGCCGGAACCCCTGCGTATCGCTGCGACGCATGGGTTGGCGACGTGGGTCGATGGGCTGGAGGAGCCAGCGACCGCGACCGCCAGTACCCCTGTGGCCCGCATTCGCGTACTGGTGACGGTCAACGTGCGTCAGCCTGGAACCCTTCCCGGTGTGCGGTATTTGCTGGCGACCAAGACACTGCCGCCCACCTTCGTACACAACGCCCTGTCCGTCACGCAGGCGCATCGGGAGTACCAGGAACGCGCCCTGGCGCGAGAGGGGTTGCGCCGGATGTACATCGGTGCGCTGACCCTGAGTCTGTTTTTGGCCGTGTTGGGCAGCGTGCTGCTGGCGATCATGATGGGGAACCGCATCGTGCGGCCCCTGCTGCTTTTGGCAGATGGGGTGCGAGACGTGGCAGCCGGGGACTTCAGCCCCCGGTCGATGTTGCATGGCAAGGACGAACTCGACGGGCTGACCCGATCCTTTGCAGACATGACGCGCCAGCTTGCCGATGCCCGGCACGCTGTGCAGCAAAGCATGGAGCAGGTGCGTGCGGCCCATGCGAGCCTGCAAACCATCCTGGACAACCTGACTGCGGGCGTGATCGTTCTGGACGAGTCGGGGACGATCCAAACCCTCAACCCGGGCGCGAACAGAATTTTGCGCACTCCACACCCCATTCAGCCCGGAACAAGCCTGGATGATCTCCTCAGCTTGCAAGGACTGGCCGTATGCGTGCGGCAGCGGTTCGAGGCGTTGCGATCTCCACGTGAGGAGGGAGAGACCGATCACTGGGAGCAGTCCTTCGAGCTGGCGATGGGGCATGCCCTGGCGCCTGGGCACGATACGGTGACGCTGCTATTGCGCGGCGCGGAATTGCCGGGGAACCAGCAGCTCATCGTTTTTGACGATATTTCCCATGTCATCTCTGCACAGCGAACCAAGGCCTGGGCGGAAGTGGCACGGCGACTGGCGCACGAGATTCGCAATCCGCTCACCCCCATCCAGCTTTCTGCAGAACGGCTGGAACGCAAGCTCTGGGCCGATTTGGACGAGGGACAGCGGGCGATTCTGACCAAATCCGTTCGCACCATCGTCGCGCAGGTGGAAGCGATGCTCAGGTTGGTCAACGAGTTTCGGGATTACGCACGGCTGCCTGCAGCGGAACTACGGCCGACGAACCTCAACGTTTTGGTTACGGAGCTCCTTGGGCTGTATGCGCAGGAACCGTCCGGGGTGTCTGTCGTGGCAGAGCTGGATCCGGCGTGCCCGCTCATCGACGGGGATGCGCAGCAGTTGCGTCAGGTACTCCACAACCTGGTGCAAAACGCATTGGACGCCACTGCATCGGCTGGGCGCGCCGATGGAGCGCACCCTGTGGTGGTCAAAACCCAATGGCTGGGTTCCGTTCAACGAGTGCGCCTGAGCGTGCTGGACCATGGAACGGGCTTTGCTGACGCACTGCTACAGCGGATGTTCGAGCCATACGTGACGACCAAGGAAAAGGGCACTGGGTTGGGGTTGGCCGTCGTCAAAAAAATCGCGGACGAACACCGGGCGAGGGTGGAGGCGTGTAACCGCTACCGGGATGCCGAGTTGGTGGGGGCACAAGTATCATTGCTGTTCACCACAGGGCAAACAGGGCCTGCCGCGTAGGCCTTGTCCACTGTGGTGTACGACGGAAAGCGACGGGATCATGGCGAATATTTTGGTGGTGGACGATGAAGTTGGCATTCGCGACCTCTTGTCCGAAATCCTCATTGATGAGGGGTACAACGTCGAGTTGGCGCAAAACGCTGCACAGGCACGGGCTGCATGCCAACGCCAGACTCCCGATTTGGTGCTGCTGGACATTTGGATGCCGGATACCGACGGGGTGACTTTGCTCAAAGAGTGGGCAGGTTCTGGAACGCTGACTATGCCCGTCATCATGATGAGTGGGCATGGCACCATTGAAACCGCCGTCGAAGCCACACGCATCGGTGCGGTGGCCTTTTTGGAAAAGCCTATTGCGATGCACAAGCTGTTGCATGCGGTACGGCATGCGCTGGCACGGGCACAACTGCGTCAGCATATTCCGCCGACGGCGCCTCCGGCACCACCTTCCCCAGTCGTGGAGCGCCCGGTAGCCTTGCCCCAGGTTCTGGATGAAGGGACACGCACCTTTTCTTTCAACAAGCCCTTGCGCGAAGGCCGTGACGAATACGAAAAAGCGTATTTCGAATATCACCTAGCCAAGGAAAACGGCTCGATGACACGGGTTGCCGAAAGAACTGGGCTGGAACGAACCCACCTCTACCGCAAGCTCAAGCAGTTGGGTATCGATTTGTCCCGGAAACCCCAGTAGTACCCCAGTAGCACTTCTTCACGAGTCCGGGCTTTCTTGCAGCAGCGTTCTCAGCAAACGGTGACTGCTGCGTCGCTGGCGTTGCGATGCGCGATGGTGCCGATGCCGTAGACCGTTTCGCCGTATTCGCGCAAGGTCGCCATACAGGCATTGGCGTGGGCGGGGTCGATGACGAGCACCATCCCGATTCCGCAGTTGAAGGTGCGGTACATCGCCGTATCGTCGATCCCCGCTGCATCTTGCAACCAGGAAAACAATTCGTTGCGTGGCCAATGGCTGCGTTCCAGATGCGCAGTGGCATTTGCAGGCAAAACGCGGGGGATGTTGTCCAGCAGGCCACCCCCGGTGATATGCGCCAAGGCTTTGACGGGATGCCGTTCGAGCGCAGCCAGCACGCTGCGGACGTAGATGCGGGTTGGCGCAAGGATGGCGTCCCGGAAAGGGATCCTGTCGAGGGTGGCAGGGGGGGATGGCGTGCGTTCCAGGCATTTGCGAACCAGGCTAAATCCGTTGGAGTGGGCGCCACTGCTCGCAAGCCCTAGCACCACATCGCCAGGCTGCACATCGGCGCCAGTGAGGATGCGGGACTTTTCGACCACGCCAACGGCAAAGCCAGCCAAGTCGTACTCTCCATCGGGGTACATGCCGGGCATTTCTGCGGTTTCTCCACCGATCAGGGAACAGTCGGCCTGTTCACACCCTGCTGCAATGCCGCCGACGACAGTGGCCGCCGTGTCCACGTCGAGGTGGCCGCAGGCAAAGTAGTCGAGAAAGAACAGCGGTTTGGCGCCGGAAACGAGTACGTCGTTGACACTCATGGCGACGAGATCGATCCCCACCGTGTCGTGCCGGTCCCAGGCAAAGGCCAATTTGAGCTTGGTGCCAACGCCGTCGGTGCCGCTGACCAAAACAGGCTCCCGATAGTGCTTGGGCACCTCGAACAGGGCGCCAAAGCCGCCGATGCCTGCCAGCACTCCTTCACGCAAGGTGCGCCGGGCCAGGGGACGGATGCGCTCGACCAAGGCATCCCCGGCATCGATATCGACGCCGGCATCCTTGTAGCTGAGAGGGGTGGGGGAAGGTGTCATGGTGGCGATCGTCCGGCGTACCCGATTGGGGACTGTGCTGCGCGGTGGGTGGTCGGGAGTGGAAGCCAGAGATGCCTGACGTAGGCCCAGGAGGCCTTCAGGGCATGGCCCATAGAATCCAAAGATTCTAGGGTAGGACGTACGCCAAACCGTCCCAGCGTCGCAATACCCACTTGCCGTACTACTTTGTACTGTCTTGTACTGTCTGCGTGGGTATGCCTAGCCGGGGTAGTTTGGCGTACGTCCTATAGGGTACTGCTATAGATGCATTGGATTGCCATGCGTTCGAGAGTGTGGACTTGGGTTGCCGTGCTTCTGTGCCTGGGGGTACTGCTGTGGTGGCTGGCGCCCGTGCTCTCTCCCTTCGTCACCGCAGCGGTGTTGGCCTATGTATTGGTGCCGTTGACAGACCGCATAGATGCAGTAGGCAAGCGCGTCGGCGGGAAATGGTTTCCCCGTTGGGCTGCCGTCTCGTTGGTCGAGGCTTTGGTTCTGATACTGGGGCTGGCTGCAATGCTGTGGATCGTCCCCGTGTTGGTTCACCGATTGCCGCTGTTGCAGGCACAGATTCCCATCCTGCTTGACCAGTTTGTGCATAGTGTGCAGGCTATGCTTTCTGAGGCAGGGTGGCATGTCAAGCTGGATATTTCCGCGCTGCGCGTCTATATCGTCGAGCATCTGACTGCGAATGCAGCGGGTTCGCTGGGCTCTGTGTTGTCTTCCCTCCAGATTGGCGGCAGTGTGTTGTTGGCCGTGCTGGGCAACGTCATCCTGATTCCGGTTGCCTTGTATTATTTTTTGCTGGAATGGCATCCTTTGGTGAAAAAGCTGCTGGAGCTGGTGCCGACGAAGGTGCGTGCAGTCGTCCTCGATTTTGCGCGCGAGGCGGATGCGGTGCTCGGGCAGTATCTGCGTGGTCAACTGATGGTGATGGGTGTGCTGGCTGTGTACTACAGCGTGGGGTTGGCGTTGTTTGGGTTGGATTTGGCGCTGCCCATCGGGGTATTGACGGGCTTGCTCGTCGCGGTGCCCTACGTCGGATTTGGACTGGGGTTGTTTCTGGCCACGCTGGCAGGCTTGCTGGAGTTTTCGACGCAATCGGGAGCGCCCAGCGTCTGGTGGATGATTGCAGTGGTGTACGGCACGGGGCAGGTGTTCGAAAGTCTGGTATTGACGCCTGTGTGGCTGGGGGACCGTATCGGTTTGCATCCGTTGGCGGTGATTTTTACTTTGCTGACGTTTGGGCATGTGCTGGGCTTCGTGGGCGTGCTGATTGCGTTGCCCGTCAGTGCCGTGCTTCAGGTGTTGATGACCCGCTTGCGGTCGGTGTATCTGCGCAGTGCGCTGTACCGGGAGTCTTGAATGGAGCAGCTCATCCTGGACATGGGCTTGGAGCGTGTGCCCAGTCTGGACAATTTTTGGGCTGGAGCGAATGCGCCGGTCGTTGCCCACCTCCGGCAGTGGTTGCAGCGATGGAATGTGCAGGCAGGATGGGCGCCGATATATCTCTGGGGAGATCGGGGGTGTGGCAAAACCCATCTGCTGCGGGCTGCAGAGGCCTGGCTGCGCGAGCGTGGGGTACTGCTGCTGTGGATCAATCCCGTTCATCCGTCGTGGGCCTCTGTGCTGGATTGCCCGCAAGCCTGGACAGGCGTGGTGCTGGACGATGTGCATGCGTACGATGCAGCGCGGCAGCAGGTGGCGTTCCAGGTACTCGTCCACGCCCAGTCGATGGCTTTGCCAGTGCTGGCTGCGGGAGCCTGGCCCCCGGCGGATCTGCCCTTGCGCGAAGACGTGCGTACGCGTTTGGGGGGTGGGCACGTCTGGGCGCTACGTCCCCTGGATGAGGACACGTGCAAGGCAGTGCTGCACGAGCAAGCCCACGTACGTGGCATCGAGATCGATGACGGCGTCATGGATTTTCTGCTGCGCAGGTTTAGCCGCGATTTGTCGAGCATGATGGCGTTGCTCGACCGCGTGGATCGCTACGCTTTACAGACAGGCCGGTGCGTGACCATTCCCCTCGTTCGTTCGATGATGGAGCAGGCACAGGCTTGATGGATGAACTGCCTTGACTTGGCACAGATGCCCGGAACCATGATAGTCATGGTAGTTTCCCTTCCCCCCCACTCCTCTCCCGTCTGCGGGCGAGGAGTGCTTTGAGAAGCCGCTTCGCGACTTTGACTTTGACGATGCAGTTGGCACTTTTCGACCTCGACCATACGCTGATTCCCCTGGATTCCGATCATGCCTGGGGGGTGTTCACGACGAGCCTGGGATGGAATGATCCCGATGAATTTACCCATCGCAACGATGCTTTTTATGCCGACTACCGCGATGGAACGCTCGATATCGCAGCGTATGTGCGTTTTTCCACGGCGGCACTGTGCCGGGTGGGGCCGCAGCAGGCGGGCGAGGTTATTGAGCGCTTTCTGGATGAAGTCATACGGCCTGCGTTGTTGCCTGCGGCCTTGGCACTATTGGCATGGCACCGTGCGGAGGGTGCGGAAATCGTGTTGGTCACGGCGACGAACGATTTCGTCACCCGGCCTATTGCGTCTGCGCTGGGGATTCAGGAACTGCTCGCCACCCGCCTGGAACGTAGCCCTACGACGGGCTGGTTCACGGGGGAGATCGACGGCACGCCCTGTTTTCAGGCAGGCAAGGTGGAGCGCGTCTCCCAGTGGTTGGCGAGTCGGGGTTGGGGTTGGGACAGTGTCGAAACCACCTTCTACAGCGATTCGATCAACGATTTGCCGTTGTTGGAGCATGTGGCCCATCCGGTGGCGACGAATGCCGACGCACGGCTTTCGGCAGTGGCTGCAGAGCGGGGGTGGCCCACCCTGCAACTCTTTGTATGAGAAGGTTCCGAGAGGGTTGGTGTAGCAGAGGGGCATCCTGGGTATGACATCACAGTGGCAATGGAAAAACTGGTAGGACTTACGAAAAAGTGTTCCGACCAAGCGTACCGACAAAGGCAATGCATGACGGTACGGCAAGGCGGTACAACAACGTCGTGGCGGTTTTGCGTAAGTCTGAACTTTGGAGCGATTCGTAGGTTCCCGGCATGATCAAGACATTCATTCAGAAAATTTTTGGGCGTTCCCGCAATAAATTGTTGGGCAAGCGGGTGGAAATTGGCCCACAGGGACATTCGATCCGACTGGACCGTGTTGACGAGCGCGCTGTACAGGTCGTGCGTACCTTGAAAAACGCTGGCTATGAGGCTTACATCGTCGGGGGCGCTGTCCGCGATCTGATGCTGGGTTTGTCTCCCAAGGACTTTGATGTCGCGACCAATGCGACGCCGGAAGAAGTCAAAGCCTTGTTTCGACGGGCGTTCATCATTGGGCGGCGTTTTCGTATCGTCCACGTGGTGTTTGGGCGCGGACGGGATCATGAGGTCGTCGAGGTATCGACCTTTCGTGCGTATCTGGATCACGCTTCCGCAGAGCCTGTGGCAGGCAATGAAAAGACCAGTCGCCGTGAATTGGCCGGGGTGAACCATGCCGTCGATGCGACGGGCAGGGTATTGCGCGACAACGTTTGGGGGACGCAGGAGGAAGACGCTGCCCGGCGGGACTTCAGCATCAACGCGATGTACTACGACCCGGAGCGCAATGTCGTCGTGGACTACCACAAGGGGTTCGACGATGCGCGCAATCGGGTGATTCGCATGATCGGCAACCCTACAGCACGGTATCGGGAAGACCCCGTGCGTGCCTTGCGTGCGGTGCGTTTTGCAGCCAAGTTGCATGCGCTCGGGTTTGTTCTCGATCCCGGCACGGCTTCCCCATTGGCGCAGTGCCGTAATTTGCTGCGCACAGTGCCCCTGAGCCGGATGTTCGACGAGGTGCTCAAGCTCTTGCAGACCGGGCACGCGCTGGCTTCGATCGAGAAGTTGCAGGAATTGGGGTTGGCGCGGGGTATTGATCCTTTGCTGGATCTGATCGTGGAACGTGCGCAGGGGGCTTTCGTGCGGTCGGCTCTGCTCGATACGGATCGTCGGGTGGAACGGGGCAGGCCCGTGGCTCCCAGTTTTTTGCTCGCGTGCGTGTTGTGGGAGGATGTACGCGCTGGCTGGCAGCGTCGACTGGGGAGTGGACAGTCTGTGCATGAGGCCTTGCTCGCATCGATCGACGAGGTGTTCGACGCCCGTATCGGCGATGTGTCGGGACGGGGCAGGCTGGCGTCGGACATGCGCGAGATGTGGGCGATGCAACCGCGTTTTGACCGCCGTTCCACGATGGCGCCGTTGGGGTTGGTCGAACAGCCTCGGTTCCGCGCTGCTTTCGACTTTTTGCGCTTGCGTGCCGAGGTGGGGGAGGTCGAAGAAGTGCTGGTCGACTGGTGGGAGAAATTCAGCCAGGCGCACGACAGTTTGCGCCGCGACATGATCGACGAGGTACGGTTGGAACAACAACGTGGCAAACAGCCCCCGCGAGCGCGCAAACCTCGCCGTGCCGCACCGCTGCAAGATACACCAGTGGACGGGGCATCGCCGCAAGGGAGCAACATTGCCGATCTCTCTCCACCTGTAGCGGTGGACGTGTCTGCACCCATGGGTAGCGCAGAGGTTGCCGCATCCTCCGGTGTGTCTTCCGACTCCTCTTCAGGTACCGCGCCACCCAAAAAGCGCCGTCGTCGTCGCAGCCCGCCCAAACCTGCGGCGGGGGAGTTGCAGGATCGTCCGGATTGAGTGGGATGGCCTGCTGTATTTGATGGGGTGGACGTGGTTGGCGTCCTGGAATCCGTACCCTTCCCGGTCTCCGCATTTGTCGGACTCGGCGCCAACCTGGGGGACCCGGTGTGTGCGGTGCGCCACGCCGTCGCGGAATTGGCCCGGATTGCGGTGACGAGGGTCGAGCGCGTTTCCAGCCTCTATCGGACGACCCCAGTCGATGCCGCCGGGCCGGATTTCATCAATGCCGTGGCAGAGGTGCGTACCGCGCTACCCGCACTGGATTTGCTGGCGGCGTTGCACGAGATCGAACACCGATCACATCGGGTGCGTACCTATCGCAATGCTCCCCGAACGCTCGATTTGGACTTGCTTCTTTATGCGGATACCGCGCTGGCGCTACCCGGTTTGGTGGTGCCGCATCCTCGGATGTGGGAGCGGGCGTTTGTCCTGATTCCCTTGGCGGAAATTGCCCCGGAGAAGGTCAGCAACAGCCTGATGGAAGCTGTTGCAAGCCAGGCCGTGTGTCGCGTTGGCTCTGCAGAGTCGGTCTCTACCCCGGAAGCTGGCTAGGCGCCGAGAGCAATTCGCAGCGGGTGGAACCCTGCGCTGGGGTAGGAGGCGTTATTTGACGTCGATCAATTTTTCGCAAGCCTGCGTGGCGGCAGCGAAATCGAAGCTCCCCATGGCGGTAGCCAACGCTTGGAAGTCGGGGTGTTCCGGGTTCCGGTAGTGGGTGCGGATGTTGTCGAACACATCGAAGGCACGCATGTCCGACGTTTGCAACAACGCTCGCAATTCCCCCATAAGCGTTACGGTGTTGGCGGTGTTGACGATGATGGGCTCGGTGGGTTTTTCCGTAGTTGAGGTGTAGCGCCTGCTGATGCGTTCCATGACGGATTCCGTCAGAGAAATGGAGTTGCGCAAACGTACGCACAGCATATTGAGTTCTGCAGGAGGCGCGCCGTTTTCCTGGGCGTTCTTCAGGGAAGTTTCCGTTTGCAGTGCCACGGCGGCAAGGTAACTGGCTCCCACGGTTGCAGCCAACCCCTTGAGGGTATGGGCCAGTCGCGTAGCGGCAAGCAATTCTCCTTGCGCGATGCTCAACTCGAACTCGTCGGGCATGCGGCGGATGTCGCTCAGAAACGATTGCAGGATTCGTGCATACAGCGCCTCGTCTCCGCCAAAGCGTTCCAAGGCACCATCCAAGTCGACTTCATCGACTTTGGGGAGTTCGACGGGTTTGGGCCGGTTGGCCTGGACGCTGACTGGGGGTTCGTCCAGTCTTGCATCCTGCCGCGTCACCGCCAATTCCTCAGGATCAGGCTTGGCCGCAGTCAAATTGACGATCAGCGATGTGAGCTGGGAGATATTGAATGGCTTGCCTACATGCTCATCCATTCCTGCCGCCAGGCAGGCATCCCGGTCGCTGGCCATAGCATTCGCAGTCATGGCAATGATGGGGAGGTGGGTAAGCCCCAAGTCTTGCCGCAGGATGCGTGTAGCGGTGTAGCCATCCATCACAGGCATCTGGATGTCCATCAGCACGGCATCGAACAAGGAATCGGATTGGAGCGCTTCTTGCACCAGATCGACGGATTGTTGACCGTCGTCAGCGATCGTGACTTCTGCACCTCGGGAAGACAGCAATTCGCGAGCCACCTGTTGGTTGATCTGGTTGTCTTCGACAACCAGCAAACGCAAGCCCTGCAAAGGCTTCTCCGCCATTTCTGCTGGGGGCTTTTTGGGCGCTGGGGGCTGTCGACTGCTGAGGGCATCCGCCACAGCATCGAACAGCATGGATGCAGTTACTGGCTTGACCAGGTAGCCATGCAGAAGTTGCTGGTCTTCCTGCGGTCGCTGGTTGAGCATTTCCCGCCCAAAAGCGGTGATCATGATGACGACCGGTGGAGGAATGCCATGCATCCGTGAAGGTTCGCACAGCGCCAGGATTTTGCGGATCGTTGCCCAGCCGTCGAAACCATGGGCCATTTGCCAGTCTACGAACAATGCTTGGTATGGAGCTTGGCCCGAACTGAGATTGGCTTGGAAACGCTCGACGGCTTCTTCCCCATCTTCGGTGATGTCGGCATGCCAACCCAAGGACTGGGCCATTGCAGCAATGACTTCGCGTGCAGTAGGGTTGTCGTCGATGATCAGGATCTTGAGTCCACTGATCATCAATTGGCGCACGGTGCGTGGTGGTGGAACGTGGGCCGTGTCGATTTGCAGCGTGACTTCGAAACCGAAGGTGCTCCCCTGCTTGGGGACGCTGTACAGCGTGAGTTCCCCGCCCATAAGCTCAATGAGCTTGCGGCTGATCGGCAGGCCCAACCCCGTACCACCGTAGCGGCGGGTTGTTGTCCCTTCTGCCTGGGAAAAGCTATCGAAGATCGATTTTTGGTCTTCGGGAGAAATGCCGATCCCTGTGTCCCGGATCGAAAACTGCAAACGGGCTTGCGTGAGCTGGTGTTCCAGTACGCGCACCCGGATGAGCACTTCCCCGGCTTCGGTGAACTTCACTGCGTTGTTGCAGAGATTGAGCAATACCTGTTGCAGACGCAGGGGATCGCCGACCAAGGCGCGGGGCAGGCTGGGGTCGATGTCGAAAAGAACCTCGACAGGCTTGTTGCCTACAGTGGTGGAGAGGATGACGGACAGGTCGCGCAGGAGTTTGTCGATGCGGAAAGGATGGGGATCGAGCGTCATCTTGCCCGCTTCGATCTTGGAGAAATCAAGGATATCGTTGAGCAGCCCCAGCAAGGAATGCGCAGCGCTTTCAGCTTTGGTGGTGTAGTCGTGCTGACGGGGAGTGAGATCCGTGTTGTGCAAAAGCTTGAGCATTCCTAGCACGGCGTTCATCGGCGTGCGTATTTCATGGCTCATATTTGCCAAGAACTGCCCTTTGGCCAAAGTGGCCGCTTGCGCTTGGTCGCTGGCGATTTGTAGCTTGTATTCCAGGTCCTTGTTGGCCGTGATGTCAGTGCGGATGCCGATGTATTGGTAGGGCATACCGTCCTGGCCTAGCAGAGGGACGATCGTTGCGCTTACCCAGTAGTGATCTCCATTCTTTTTGCGATTTTTGATGTCGCCGTGCCACACACGGCCTTGTCCGATCGTCTGCCACAAGTCGCGGTACACGCCCTTGGCATGTTCACCGGATTTGATGATCCGGTGGTTTTGTCCGATCAGCTCGTCGGCGGCGTAACCGCTGACATCGCAGAACTTGTCGTTGGCGTACAGGATGGTGCCTTGCAGATCTGTGATGCTCACGATGGCGTGTTGATCCAGCGCGAACTTTTGATTCATCAGGTCGGTGTTCTGGCGCAACAGTCGGGCGGAAACGATGTTGAGCGCTCGTTCCAGCGCTTCGATTTCTGCAGCCTGGTACGACAGGGGCAATGTTTCACCCAGGCTTTGGTCTAAGCGGCTTGCAAAGTCTGCGGCACGGCGCAAGGCCCGCATACTCGGCCGCAGAAGCAACCACAGCAGGGCGATCGTCAGCAACATGGCGATTCCCATCGCTGTCGTTGCACGCCAGCGTATCGTCGCAGCCATGATGTCGAAGGTGTCGAGCCGGTAGCTGACACGCACCCATCCCACGGGGCTGTCGGTGTCGATTCTTTGCCAGATCATCACACTGCCGTGGCCTCCCTCAAGGAAGTCACGCTGCAACGTATCGGGTGGATGCACCTGCGAGAACGATGCTGGCCCGGTAGGCGAGGGCACGCGAATCCGTTGCTGGCCATAGCGGGCTGACCAAGCCCCCCCATGATTGACAACTTCCGCGAGAGGCTTGCCGGTGATGTCGGTAATCGAGACGGCATAGATGCCATCGACAGTCGCCAATTGGGACACGACGGATTCGATACCGTTTTCGTGCCGGTATTCGATGAAGTGCGCACTGATGGTCGCGATGTTTTTGGCGAGGGCCGCGATGCGCTGGTCGATGGCGGTGCGTTCCGCATCGACATCGACTTGGGCACGGTAGCCTCCGTATGCCAGGATGGATACGCCCATGCACGCGGAAGTCAGCAGCAATACCTGGCTTTGGAGTGACCGGGGAAGCACCCGCCGAAGCAAGTGGGCCACAGCACGCAGCAGAGGCTCAAAGCGTGGAAGCATGGAATGAGTCAAGGAAGATCGCCGCCGAAGGATCGACTGGAACTTGCAGTGGAGATGAGGGAAAGCTCAGGGAGCAATCACGAGGAACCAAGCAGGCTACCGCAGGCTCGGGCGCGGCCAGCGTGCTTGGCGTTGTAGAGCTGCTCATCTGCCAGCGCGAGGAGCACTGCTGGCTGAATGTTGGCGCGCCCGTCGTGTCCGGCGACTCCAAGGCTGATCGTTACGACGCTCGCCGCTTCGGAGTCGGCATGGGGAATGCCTTGTTGGTGTATCTTGCTTTCGAGTTCTTGCGCCATATTCATGGCATCGTCGAAAGCCGTTTCGGGCAAGATGCAGACGAATTCCTCGCCGCCGTAGCGGGCAACGAGGTCGGCCGGACGGTGCAATGCCCCTTTCAGGGTCTGGGCAACGGCGCGCAGGCAATCATCGCCAGCCTGGTGCCCGTAGCGGTCGTTGTAGCGCTTGAAAAAATCCACGTCGAGCAAGATGAGCGCCAAGGGAGTTTGTACCCGTGCAGATCGGGCCAACTCAATGCCTAGCTGCTGATCGAAGTACCGCCGATTGAATACTCCTGTCAGCCCATCCAGAAAGACGAGCCTGCGCATGAGGTCGGACTGGAATTTGAGTGTCAGTTGGGTCTTGACGCGGGCACGAATCACTGCGGGGTTCACGGGTTTGGAAATGAAATCGACTGCACCCACTTCCAAGCCACGGGTGACCTGCGCTGCTTCCGTGTGCGCGGTGACGAAGATGACTGGGATATTGCGGGTGGCAGGGTCGGCTTTCAACGCCGTACACACTTCATAACCGTCGAGATCGGGCATCACGACGTCGAGTAACACCAAATCCGGTGGAGTTCTGCGGCAGAAATTCAAGGCTTGTTGCCCGCTTGTCGCCATGAATACCTGGTACTGCCCAGCGAAGATCTGGTACATCACCTGAATATTGATCGGCTGATCATCCACTACCAGGAGCCGGGCCTTGGTTCCTGGAGTTTCCAGCAGTGTAGAGAGGGCAGCTTCGTCGTTCAGCATGAGATGGGAGGGGTCGGGCACCCAATGCACCAACCCCGGGTGGCGGGCCACTACCCTGGAGGCAGGAAAAATCCAACGGGCATTTTATGGGGTTCGGCTGCGTTGTCGCGGAACGGGCTGCGATGTCTTGTCCAAGCAGCCTGTGCTCATTGACGTCGTGAGGGTTCGCCCTACGTTCGAGGGGCGTACTGGGAACCGTGGGAAAATTCCCTACTTCCCTTAGCTACAACCTCCAAAAGGTTTTTTTGTATGACTCGTCGAGCGACCAAAATCGTTGCAACCCTGGGCCCGGCTTCGAGCGACCCTGCTTTGCTGGAACAGATGATCCGTGCCGGGGTCAACGTGGTTCGGTTGAACTTTAGCCATGGCAAGGCCCAAGATCACATCGAGCGGGCACGGCTGGTTCGCGAGGCGGCGCAGCGTGCCGGGCGCGAAGTGGGAATCATGGCCGATCTGCAAGGCCCCAAGATTCGGGTGGGCAAATTTGTGCAGGGCAAGGTGGACTTGCAACCGGGGCAGCGTTTTGTACTCGACGCCAGTCGCACGGAACCTGGAGATGCAGAGGCTGTGGGCCTCGACTACAAGGCACTGCCCAACGAAGTCAGAACCGGGGATGTGCTGCTCCTCAACGATGGATTGATCGTCCTGGAAGTGGTGGCAGTGCGTGGCAGCGCCATCCACACGACGGTCAAGGTAGGTGGCGAGCTATCCAACAACAAGGGGATCAACAAGCAGGGGGGCGGTCTCAGCGCGCCAGCATTGACGGCCAAGGACATGGAAGACATTCGCACTGCGATGAGTTTCCATGCCGATTACGTGGCGGTGAGCTTCCCTAAGGGGGCGACGGACATGGAAATGGCACGCCAGCTCTGCCACATGGCGGCGGAAGATGGGCATCGTCCCGGCCTCATCGCCAAAATCGAGCGTGCGGAGGCGGTGGGGCATCTGGAAGAAATTGTTCTGGCCAGCGATGGATTGATGGTCGCACGTGGCGACTTGGCTGTCGAGGTGGGCAATGCCCTGGTGCCTGCTTTGCAGAAACGCATGATCAAGCTGGCCCGCGAGCATGACCGTGTCGTGATCACAGCGACGCAAATGATGGAGTCGATGATCTCCAACCCCGTTCCCACGCGGGCGGAGGTGAGCGATGTGGCCAACGCTGTGCTGGATGGTACGGATGCGGTGATGCTTTCCGCCGAAACAGCGACTGGCAAATACCCGTTGGAGACGATCGTGGAAGTCGCCAAGATCTGTTTGGCCGTCGAGGGTGGCGCCACCTACCACTTGGAAGCCGATTTCACTGGCAAGACTTTCGATCAGATAGCCCGTGCGATTTCGATGGGGGGCCTGTTCACCGCACACCATCTCAATGCCAAAGCCATCGTAGCGTTGACTCGCACAGGGTCCACGGCTCTGTGGATGAGCCGCCACCTGATCCGTGTGCCAATCTATGCACTCACTTCCAGCCAGAATGCGCAGCGCAGGATGACGCTGTGCAGGAATGTTCACCCGATTTTGATTGACCAGGACATGGATCGGGACGCAGCGTTGGCGCGCGCCGAGTCAGATTTGAAGGAGCGCGGGATCGTGGAACCAGGCGATGTTTTTGCGTTCACCTACGGAGAATCCTTGGGCGGCAGGGGGGGTACCAACACGCTCAAGATCTGCGAGGTCGGATGCTAAAATTTTTCTGCATCAGGCCCCCCTGAATGGGGTGAAAAGGCTCGGCAATCCGAGCCTTTTTTGTGGATAGTCCGGTAATGCGGATTTTGATCACGGGTTCTGCTGTGTTGTCCCTATCCTCGTCTATTCTGGAGAATCAATGAACATGACCACGCAACAAGAAGCGAAATTGCAAGTTCCGTCTTTCGTCACGAACCCAAAGCTGATTTCCTGGGTGGCCGAGGTCGTGGCGTTGACGAAGCCCGATGCCGTGCATTGGTGTGATGGCTCCGAGCAGGAAAATGAGCAGATGTGCGACAGGCTCGTACAGGCGGGCACCTTCAAAAAGCTCAACCCTGCCAAGCGCGCAAACAGCTACCTGGCATGGAGCGACCCCGGCGACGTCGCTCGCGTCGAAGACCGTACCTTCATTTGCAGTGCCAAGAAGGAAGACGCCGGCCCCACCAACAACTGGATGGACCCCGCCGAGATGCGTGCTCTCTTGCAAACCGGACAGCCTGGCAAGCCTGCGCTGTTCGACGGCTGCATGAAGGGACGCACCATGTATGTCATCCCCTTCAGCATGGGGCCGCTGGGCAGTCCGATCGCCCACATCGGCGTTGAACTTACGGACAGCGCCTACGTTGTCGTGAACATGCGAATCATGACCCGCATGGGCAAGGCTGTCTACGGTGTGCTCGGGGCGACCGGCAACTTTGTCCCGTGTGTGCATACGGTCGGTGCGCCATTGGAACCCGGGCAAAAAGACGTTGCCTGGCCGTGCAACAAGACGAAGTACATCGTTCACTATCCCGAAACGCGCGAAATCTGGAGCTACGGTTCCGGTTATGGCGGTAATGCCTTGTTGGGCAAGAAGTGCTTTGCACTGCGTATCGCTTCCAACATGGGCCGCGACGAAGGCTGGCTGGCCGAGCACATGACGGTGTTGGGCGTCACCAGCCCGCAAGGCAAAAAGAGCTATGTCGCTGCGGCATTCCCCAGCGCTTGTGGCAAAACCAACTTCGCAATGCTCGTTCCGCCCGCTGGTTTCGATGGGTGGAAGGTCACGACGATCGGCGACGACATTGCCTGGATCAAGCCTGGCTCTGACGGCAAGCTCTACGCCATCAACCCTGAAGCAGGGTACTTTGGTGTGGCTCCTGGCACCAACATGCTCACCAACCCCAACTGCATGCGCAGTCTGGACAAGAACGTGATCTATACGAACGTGGCCTTGACCGACGACGGCGATGTGTGGTGGGAAGGGATGGAACAAGACGATCCCAATGGCGCCAAGCCTGCGCATCTGATCGACTGGCAGGGCAACGACTGGACTCCCGAGCTGGCCAAGGAAAAAGGCGTCAAGGCTGCTCATCCGAACTCCCGCTTCACTGTCTCCGCGACGAACAACC
Source organism: Candidatus Symbiobacter mobilis CR (assembly GCF_000477435.1). Taxonomy (NCBI): domain Bacteria; kingdom Pseudomonadati; phylum Pseudomonadota; class Betaproteobacteria; order Burkholderiales; family Comamonadaceae; genus Candidatus Symbiobacter; species Candidatus Symbiobacter mobilis. The sequence continues at coordinate 1,099,203 of NC_022576.1, read as the reverse complement.
CCGTGTTGGACCCCGAGTGGGACAACCCTGATGGCGTGGCTGTCGATGCCTTTATCTTCGGGGGGCGGCGTTCGACGACTGTGCCGTTGGTCACCGAAGCCCGCAATTGGGTCGATGGGGTGTACATGGCTGCGACGATGGGATCGGAAACGACAGCGGCTGCTGTTGGGCAAGCGGGTGTCGTGCGTCGCGATCCCTTCGCCATGCTTCCCTTTGCCGGGTACAACATGAGCGACTACTTCCAGCATTGGCTCACGCTGGGGCAGAAGCTGGCAGACAAGGGCGCGAAGCTGCCGCGTATCTACACCGTCAATTGGTTCCGCAAGGACGCCAACGACAAGTTCGTCTGGCCCGGTTACGGCGACAACATGCGCGTGCTCAAGTGGATCCTTGATCGTGTCGAGGGGGTATCGATGCCCGTCGTCGAACATGCGTTCGGGATCAGCCCATCCTATGGGTCGATCAATTGGACGGGAATGCAGTTCACCGAAGAGCAATTCCAGACTGTAACGAGCATCGACAAAGCTGCCTGGGCGCAAGAAATGCCGCTGCATACCGAGCTGTTTGAGAAGCTGGCGTACCACATGCCTAAAGAGCTGCTCGATACCAAGGCACGCCTGGAGCAGCAATTGGCTGCCTAGGCACGGCACCGTTTTACACCTTTCTACACCTTTCTGCCCTTTGTTGGGTGTGCCGACTGGCATATCCAACAACGGCAGTAAAGGTTGTCATCAAGGTGTATGCAGCCGTAATGCAGCAATGCATTGCGGTATTGCCAGTACAGCCAAACCACCTTCGGGTGGTTTTTTTGTGTTGATAAGAACCTATTTCAGTAGGCAGGCGAGCCGAAGCAGTGTGCGTGGCGCCGGAGCGCAGGAACCGGAATGTACTTGCAGTACATGAGGATTTCGAGCACCGCCGCCGCGTGCAATGCGATGGCGCAGCCCCTACTGGAATAGGTTCTAAGCCGATTCCTTGGCGTAGATACTCGGCGTAGAATGTTTTTCAACGCGGCCCAACTCTTGTTGGGCCGATTCGTTTTGGGCCTGCACCACGTTGTGGGGGTGGATGCCTGGGTTTGCTGACGAATTTGCTAATGAATATACCGACGATGACTGCTGCCACCCATTCGCATGTCATGGATACCTACACCAGGCTGCCCATCGCGCTATCGCATGGGCAGGGGTGCAGGGTATGGGACACCACGGGAAAGTCGTACCTCGACGCAATCGGCGGCATCGCCGTCAACACCCTTGGGCATAACCATCCCGACTTTGTTGCTGCACTACGCGAGCAGTTGGGCCGTCTTGTGCATTGCTCCAATTACTACCAAGTCCCGTTGCAAGAAGAATTGGCGCAACGCTTGGCTACGTTGTCGGGCATGGAACAGGCATTTTTCTGTTCGACGGGGCTGGAAGCCAATGAAGCTGCGCTGAAACTGGCTCGCAAATATGGCCACGACCGGGGTATCGATCGCCCGGAAATCGTCGTGTATGAAAAGTCGTTCCACGGACGGTCGATTGCCACCCTGAGTGCGACGGGCAATCCCAAAATCCAGGCTGGGTTCGAGCCGCTGGTCGAAGGCTTCGTTCGCGTTCCTCCCGACGACATCGACGCGCTGCGTATTGCCACGGCGAAAAACCCCAACATCGTTGCCGTGCTGCTGGAGCCTATTCAGGGCGAAGGGGGCGTGCGTCCGATGGATGATGCGTATTTGCGTGCGGTGCGGGCGTTGTGCGACGACCAGGGCTGGCTGTGGATGGTCGATGAAATCCAGTGCGGGATGGGCAGAACCGGCAAGTGGTTTGCACACCAATGGGCTGGTGTGGTGCCGGATGTAATGACCCTCGCCAAAGGCCTGGGTTCCGGTGTCCCCGTCGGAGCGATGGTTGTAGGGAAGAAGGCTTGCGGCATCCTGCGTCCCGGCAACCATGGGACTACGTTTGGCGGGAACCCACTGGCCATGCGCGCCGGGGTGGAAACCCTACGCATCCTCGAACGCGATGGCTTGCTCGACAACGTTGCGCGGGTGGGCGACCATTTGCGGGGGGGGCTGACGGCGGCGCTGGCCGAAGAGCTGCACTCCGGGGCAGTGCGTGCGATTCGCGGACGTGGGCTGCTGCTCGGTATCGAGCTGGCGTATCCCTGCGGTGTGTTGTGGAAGCAGTGCGCGGAACAGGGCTTGCTGTTGAGCGTCACGGCAGAGACCGTGATCCGATTGGCTCCGCCGCTGGTGTTGACATGTGCCGAGGCCGATGAAATCGTACGCATCCTCGTTCCCCAGGTGCGGGATTTCTTGCGTGCATCCGCAACGAGCGCTGCAGCCTGAGCATTGCCATTCCTGTTTCTGCTCCTGTCCTTCTTTTGCCGTAACCAGCCCCTGGGGGCCGTACCAACATCTGGGTTCTGCCATGCAACACTATTTGCAGTTCAAGGATTTGTCGGCGGAGGAATACGCATACCTGTTCGAGCGCGCAGGCCTGATCAAGCGCAAGTTCAAAGCCTACGAGCGGCACCACACCTTGATCGACCGGACGTTGGCACTCATCTTCGAGAAGGCTTCGACGCGAACCCGGGTGAGCTTTGAGGCAGGGATGTACCAGCTTGGTGGCAGTGTGGTCCACCTTACCAATGCTGATAGTCAGCTTGGCCGTTCCGAGCCGATCGAAGACACGGCGCGCGTTATCAGCCGCATGGTCGATTTGGTCATGATTCGCACCTTCGAGCAAAGCAGGATCGAGCGCTTTGCGCAGCATTCCCGGGTGCCAGTGATCAATGGGTTAACCAACGAATACCACCCTTGCCAGATCTTGGCGGACATCTTCACCTACATCGAACACCGAGGGTCGATCCGTGGTAAGACCGTTGCCTGGATCGGGGACGGCAACAACATGGCGAATACGTGGTTACAGGCAGCGGAATTATTGGATTTCATCGTACATGTCAGTACCCCCGATGGCTACGATATCTGCGAGGACATGGCATGCAGCGCGGGCCGTAGCGGGCACTACAAGGCGTTCGCAGATCCCCGGGATGCGTGCCGGGGAGCGGATCTCGTCACGACCGATGTCTGGACGAGCATGGGTTACGAGGCCGAGAACGAGGCCCGCAGGCGGGCATTTGCATCTTGGTGTGTCGATGCAACATTGATGGCGCAGGCTAGCCCGGATGCGATCTTCATGCACTGTTTGCCCGCCCACCGTGGGGAAGAAGTGAGTGCGGAAGTCATCGACGGGCCGCAGAGCGTGGTCTGGGACGAGGCTGAAAACCGCCTGCATGTGCAAAAAGCGCTGCTGGAGTATTTGTTGCTGGGGCGGACGGTGTGATAGGGGCTACGCCATCGCATTGCACGCGGCGGCGGTGCTCGGAATCCTCATGTACTGTCAGTACATTCCGGTTCCTGCGCTCCGGCGCCACGCACACTGCTTCGGCTCGCCTGCCTACTGAAATAGGTTCTCAGTCCTGAGAGTGCTGGTGCAAATAGCAAAACGGATATTGCGGATATGGCTAAAGACGACGAAGACCAAAAACTGTGGCTGTTGGCGTTGCGGTTGGTATTGGGCGCGATTGTGATCATCGTGGTGATAGGAAGTCTTCTGTATATCCTGTCCCATTTCGACTTTTACGAGCCGCCTACTGCGCCCGGCGATTCCTGGGGCATCGCCAAGGATCCACCGATTCGCTGATTCCCCGGAGGGATCACCAAAGTCTTGCTGGAGATGGTTGCTGCCACTGGTATCCCGACATCCCGACTCGTTGCACTCGACGCACTGCGTGGGGCGGCGATGGTTTGGATGACTGCCTACCATTTGGCCTTCGATTTGCAGCAGTTTGGGCTGCTTCATCAAAATTTTTACCTGGATTCCGTGTGGACGGTGCAGCGTTCCTGCATCGTCGGCCTTTTTCTTTTTTGTGCGGGTTGGGGGCAAGCCATTGCCCATGCGCAGGGAGTAGGCTGGAACCGGTTTGGGCGGAGGTGGATGCAGATCGCAGGGTGTGCGGCGCTGGTCAGCGTGTCCTCGTGGTGGATGTTTCCGCACAGTTGGATCTATTTCGGCGTGCTCCATGGCATGGCAGTCATGCTTTTGTTGGTGCGGTGGAGCATCCCTTGGGGGTATCGCCTGTGGTGGTGCGGCGCAGCGGTCGTAGCCGTAGCGTGGGTGGCACCACAACTCCTCTCGGCATGGGCCAGCGATGCTGTGCGGGAATGGCTGCACAGCCCATTGGGGAACTGGCTAGGATGGATCACCCATAAGCCGATCACGGAAGACTACGTCCCGCTGTTTCCCTGGCTTGGGGTGATGTGGTGGGGAGCGGCCTTAGGTTCCTGGCTGGGCAGACGGCCTACGGTGTCTGCGCGCCTTGCCAGCGTGGTTCCCCAAGTGCCCGGGGTGCGGGGGCTGGCATTCCTGGGCAGATGGAGCTTGTCGTACTACATGCTCCACCAGCCCATCTTGCTAGGCTGTCTGTTCGTGTTACTCGATCTTGGCCTTGGCGCGCAATTCATCCTGGTATTTGGATAGCTTGCGCTGCATCAGACGCTGTACGACCTGGGGTTTGATGTCTTCGAGCTTGGGCAATTGGGCATCGCGCACGTCGTCCACGCGGATGATGTGGTAGCCAAATTGCGATTTGACGGGCGCATCGCTGGTCTTGCCCTTGCCGAGCTTGGTCATGGCTTGGGAGAACTCGGCGACATAGTTTCCAGCCGGTGACCAACCTAGGTCTCCGCCCCGCGCTGCCGATCCAGGATCCTTGCTAGACTTTTTGGCAAGCTCGTCGAATTTCGCTCCCTTCTTGAGCTGGGCCAAGATGGACTTGGCTTGTTCTTCAGTCTCGACGAGGATATGCCGGGCCTTGTATTCCTTGCCGGAGTTGGAGGCGACGAACTGGTCGTATTCCGCCTTGATTTCTTCTTCGGTCGCGGGGTGTGCTTTTTGGTAGCTTGCGAACAGTTCGCGGATCAAGATGTTTTGCTTGGCCAGCTCGATCTGTGTCTGAAAGTCTTCCGTGGCATCCAGGCCTTGGCGTTGCGCCTCCTGCATGAAGATTTCCCGGACGATCACTTCATCCTTGATTTGCTTTTCGATGTCAGGGGTAATCTCTCGCCCGGAGCGGGCAATCTGCTGGCTGAGTGCATCGACTTTCGCCTTGGGCACTGCCTTGCCGTTGACTACGGCGACATTTTGGGACCAGGCCACAGAATGCAGACTACCCAGTACAACTGCGGCTACGGCAGCCGCAACGAATTTCATCTTCATGCAAATCCCTTCAGAGGAGGAAGAAAAGAACGGAACAAGAATGGAACATATCCCAGCCGACTGCGTAAGAGAACAACACTCTGCGGCCCGGCACTTGGGTAATGCAGCCGATGATCATACACACCGGGCACCACGATACATTGCGTAGCCGCCCGCTAGAATGCTGCGTTTTGCGGTGGTTGTAGCTCAGTTGGTAGAGTCCAGGATTGTGATTCCTGTCGTCGTGGGTTCGAGTCCCATCAACCACCCCAAAAATATCTTTTTTTATCAAAGACTTTCATAGTGCTTTGGTAAAACTGGTCTGGCTAAAGGGTACGGGATACGGGGTACAGGGCACAACGTCTTGGAGACGCATCATTCTGCGTTGTTCTACGTGTTGTCCCATGTGTCGTCAGTCCATGGTTCCGGCATTGTTCCGGCATCCTTACGCAGATGCAGGCCATTCTCCAGGCAAGGCCCCAGCGATCGGCGCCAGCGCACAGCGCACATCGGCGCATTGCGCACGGTGCAGCAGGGCGTGATCCATGACCACCAGCGCCAGCATGGCCTCCAGAATGGGGGCGGCGCGCAAGCCCACGCAGGGGTCATGGCGGCCTTTGGTGACGACTTCCGTCGGGTGGCCATCCAGGTCGATAGACGGGCGGGGAATCAGAATCGAGCTTGTGGGTTTGAGCGCAACGCGCACTTCCAGGTTTTGTCCCGTGGTGATGCCCCCTAGCGTGCCCCCGGCGTTGTTGCTGCCAAACCCTGCGGGGTACATCGCATCCCCATGCTGGCTACCGTGCTGGGCGGCGCTGGCAAACCCGGCGCCTATTTCCACCCCTTTGACGGCGTTAATTCCCATCATGGCGTAGGCAATCTCGGCATCAAGCTTGTCGAAAAGCGGGGCGCCCAGCCCCACCGGGACTGCCGTGGCCCGCACCCGCAGGATGGCGCCGCAGGAATCGCCGCTTTTGCGCAGGGCTTCCAGGTAGCGTTCGATGTCCGCAGTGTCGGAAGTGGGTGCGAAATAGGGGTTGTGCCTGGCGTGTTCCCAGCCTTCGAAGAGGATGGGCAGCTCGCCGATCTGGGTCAGGCAGGCCTCGAACCCTATGCTGTGGCGTTCGCGCAGCCATTTTTTGGCGATGGCTCCGGCTGCAACCATCGGTGCAGTCAGTCTGGCGCTGGATCGGCCCCCGCCACGGGGGTCGCGCAGGCCATACTTTTGCAGGTAGACGTAATCGGCGTGACCGGGGCGGAAAGTGCGGGCCACGTTCGCATAGTCCTGGCTACGCTGATCCATGTTGCGCAGGAGCAGGCAGATTGGCGTTCCGGTGGTGTGTCCTTCGTAGACCCCGGACAGGATTTCCACGGTGTCGGGTTCCTGTCTTTGGGTGACGTAGCGGTGCGTTCCCGGGCGGCGGCGATCCAGTTCGGGCTGGATGTCTGACACATTCAGCGCCAACCCTGGCGGGCAGCCATCGACCACGCATCCAATGGCTGGCCCGTGGGATTCGCCGAAATTCGTCACGGCAAAGCAGGTTCCGAAAGTGTTTGCAGGCATGGTGGCAGGGAGTGCTCCGGCAAGGCGTCGGTCAGGATTGGGGAGGGGGGGCGGTAGAGGCGAGATGCAGCCCGATGAGCGTTTCTGCTTCGGCCAGCGAAGCAGGCAATTCGTCAACCAGCTCGTTGCAGCGGTCGCGATGCAATTCTTGGCTTGCAGCTTCGATGGCGGCGCAAAGCGTCCCCAAAGCCATCGCACCAACGCAGCGGGCCGCCGATTTGAGGGTGTGTGCCCGCACAGTCAAGTCACCCAAGTCACCTTGCGTGCTCATGATTGCATCGACTTGCTCGCGGGCATTGCGTAGAAAGCGGCGCAGCAGACGGTGGTGGGCAGCGACATCAGGCCCGACGATCTCGTATAGCGCAGAGGCGCTCCATGAAACCGGGCCATGCACGGGATGGTTGTCGGTAGGCTCCAAAACGGGTGCGGGCGACTGATGCTGCGGAAGCCACCGTGCGAGCACATCGCTGAGTTCCCGGATACGCAGGGGCTTGCACAGGTACCCATCCATCCCATGTTCCCGGCAGCGTTGCGCTTCCCCCGCGACGGCGTTCGCGGTGATGGCGATGATGGGCAAATGCACCCCCGGGGGTTCGTTGCGGCGAATTTCTGCAGTGAGTGCGAAACCATCCATCTCTGGCATGTGGTAGTCGGTAAGCAAGAGGCCAAAACGCCCTGTGCGCCAGAGTTGCAGTGCAGCCAAGCCATCGGTGGCAATTTCGCTGGCGTAGCCCAATAGGCGCAACTGCTCCTGGAGTACCTCGCCGTTCGTTTCGTTGTCTTCGGCGACGAGCACGAGGCGCTCCGACTGCATTACATCCGCTAGCGCAGGCGCATGGACTGGCAATGCCGTGGACGAACCGGGGCGGGGTTCCCGAATGCGGCGTGCCGCTACAGCAACGGCATGGAGCAAGTCGTGGTACAGCAGGGGTTGCGCGGGCACTTCGACGCTGTCTTGATGGTGGGGACGATGTCGTCCTCGGCGCACCAAGCGAACGGTGCGTGGCAGATCGTCCGCTTCCAGTTCGGGGGCAGGCCCGTCGTTGCCGTCATCGCGCAGATCAAGGAGCAGGACGGTACGGGATCGGTCTGCGCCACCAAGCTGTAGGCGCGCTCGGGCAGCCTCCCAGTCGGGAGCCATCGCCACCGTCGCGCCCACACTGCGCAGGTAGACCTCGAAGAGCGTCACATGTGCCCTGTTGCGGGTGACGGCTAGGACGTGTACGCCCTGCAAGTCGGGGCGCGTGGGCGATTGGCACCCTAAGGGAGGGTCGGAAGCCAGGCACGGTAGTTCCACCGTGAATTCGGAGCCAAACCCCACGCTGCTTTGCACTTTGATCTTTCCGTGGAGTAGTTCCACCAAGCGGTGGGTGATCGATAGCCCCAGCCCTGTTCCGCCAAAACGGCGCATCGTGCTGCTGTCGGCCTGGGTGAAAGGCTCGAAGAGCTTGTCCATCACTTCCTTGCTCATCCCGATGCCGTTGTCGCTGATCGACATTTGCAACGCGGAGGGGCCTTCCGTGCGCAAGACGGGCTGTACGTTGACGACCGCGTGGCCGGACTTGCCCGAGACGAATTTGAGCGCGTTGCTTAGCAGGTTGAGCAGGATCTGGCGCAGTCGCGTGGGATCCGAAAGAATCCATTCGGGCAGTGTGGGGTCGATGAAGAGCGAGATTTGCGCGTCCTTGCCGCTGGCGACGTTGAGCATGAGCTGGGCCGCATCCTCGACCACCTCGCGCAACGGTGTAGGCACTTGTTCGACATCAAGTTTGCCCGCCTCGATTTTGGAAAAGTCGAGGATGTCGTTGAGGATGTTCAACAGGGATTTGGAGGATTTCTCGATCGTCGCGAGCATTCTTTTTTGTTCGGAGGTCAGCTCAGTCTGATCAAGGATGTCGACCATGCCGATGATGCCGTTCATCGGGGTGCGGATCTCGTGGCTCATGTTGGCCAGGAATTCCGATTTGGAATGGTTTGCGGCGTCGGCTTGCAGCTTGGCCTGATGGAGCTCGGTCGTGCGGACTTCGACGAGGTGCTCGAGGTGGTTACGGTGCTGGGTCAGCTCGTCGGCGAGTTTTCTCTTTTCCGTGACGTCGTTTTCGAGCGCGACGTAGTGGGTGACGATCCCATCGTGGTTGCGCAGCGGAGTGATCGTCGCCCACTCGGTACAGAACATGCCATCCTTATGGCGGTTGACCAGTTCCCCACTCCATGTTTTGCCCTGCAGCAGTGTGTGCCACATCTCTTGGTACACCGCAGGGGAGGTTTTCCCGGATCGCAGGAGCCGAGGGTTTTTCCCGAGTACTTCTTCGCGGCAGTATCCGGTGGATTGGACGAAAGCTGTATTTACATATTCGATGTTGGCGGCCAAGTCGGTCACTACGACTTTTTCCAGGGTCTGTTGCGCAACCATCGACAGGATGCGAATCTGGTCTTCTGAACGCTTGCGTTCAGTAATGTCTTCGTAGATTCCCAGTACACCGAATATGTCTCCCGATTCATTGCGCAGGGGAACCTTGGAAGTACGCAGCCAGATCAGCCCGCCATCGGGCGTGGACTGCGGTTCTTCGTAAAACAGTCTGGGTACGCCGGACTGAATAATGTTTTGGTCGTCTTGGCGATACGCGCTGGCTTGTGCAGCCCACCCCAGTTGAAAGTCGTTTTTGCCAACGACGTCGTCCGAAGCGGTTTCCCCCGCGTCGCGGGCAAAAGCTGTGTTGCAGCCCAAGTAGACGAGATCCAGGTTTTTCCAGAAGACCCGCATCGGAATGGTGTCGAGCACCGTTGCAAGCAGGGAGCGGGCGTCGCAAAGGGCCAGTTCGGCGCGCTTGCGCTCAGTGATGTCCTGCACGGTGCCGATCGATCGGATCGCGTTGCCCACGGCGTCGTATTCTGTATTGCACCGCTCCTGCACCCATTTGACGCGCCCGTCTCGCATCAGTAGCCGGTGTTCGATCTGGTATGGGGATTGGGTTGCAAGACCCTCGGTGTAGGTGTGGGATACCCTTTCGCGATCATCGGGGTGGATGGCTTGCAAAAAAGCGTCGTAGGAGGGAACGAACCGTGCGGGGTCGAGTTCGAACAGGCGAAAGACTTCTGGGCTCCACTCCAATATGTCGGTGTGATGGTCGAGTACCCAACTTCCCAGTTGAGAAATACGTTGCGCCTCGTGCAGGCGCGTGGCCAGGGTCTGCGTTGCGGTTTCGCTGTGGTGCAAAGAGATTTCTTGCTGGTGCAGGGTATGCAACAGGCAGTTGAAGCTCTGGATGAGTTGGCCTACTTCGTCATCGCTGGTTTGCGGCAGGGAGCACAGTGGTCGACGGGATTGCGCTGCTTCCAACAGGGCACGGAAGGCGTTGTGTACCGGGCGGAGCTGACGATGTAGCAGGAGCCAGGTGATTGCGCTGGCGAATAGGGAAGCCAACAACGTGGCCAATGCAAGGTTCCGGGTCAGGTTGTTGGCGGGGGCGAAAGCGTCGGCGGTGGGGAGTGTGGCGACCAGTACCCAGTCTGCCGCAGGGATAGTGCGGGACGCTGCCAGGGCAGGCACGCCATGGAAATCTTCCATGATGACGGCGTCGTCGGAACCCTGCAAGAGCTGGTCGAGCTGGGGCTGTACACCAACAGGAGGAAGGGATTGGTACACCAAGGTTTTGTCCGTGGCGGTGACGATCAACCGCCAACGCTCGGCGATGAGGACATATCCCCCCGATGTACCGTAGTTGCTGGACATAACTTGGTCGAGGAAATTGGCCCGCGCCAAGTCGATCACCCCGACAAACGCGCCAATTACTGTGCCTTGGTCGTCCCAAATCGGTGCAGCCATCGGGACGATGGGCAGTCGTAGGGTCTTGCTGATCAAGGGGCGGCCGACGGTGGATTTGCCTTCGTGCAGCGCAGCCGTAATGTGTTCCCGATCGGCGTAGTTCAGCCCCACGCGCGCGGCATTCATGGGCACCGAAGCGATGGCTATGCCATGGGCATCCGTAACGAAATACCCCCCGTTGAACAAGAAGGGCAGGGCCGGCCGTTCTTCGAGCATGACTTGCAGCGTGGCAGGACGTCGTAGCAACGATGGGGAAATCAGCCGAGTGACGGATTCGAGCGTATGAATCCGCTCTGCAATCGTGCGGTTGATGGCCTCTGCGTGGAGTGTGATGTCGGCTTGCTGTTGTTGTCCGAGCAACTCGCGCAGGTCGTTGTGGAGGGCGCGGCCGGCGAAAAAGGACAGGAGCCAGATGCTCAGCAAAAAGACGGCCAGCGTCAGCAAAGTGAGCCGCGTCTGGAGCGAGCGCCAGGAGTAGGGGGGGATGGGCTGGACTTGTTCGTACATAGCGTACTCGAGCCCAGATTTAGCCTGACCCAAGCTGAAATCTAGCCGGGAGCGACAGCAAAGTGATGGGCAGAAATTCCAGGGGGACGAAGCAGAAACCGGGAGCGTGGTCGGAATCTGGCTGCATTGGCGTGGATAGTGCCTGTAGAGTGGCCAAAACGAGGCCGGAAAACAGACATGGAACCCCGCACCGATGCATCAGATTGGATACTTGATTATGGCAAGGCGGCAGGGGCAGCAGCGCAAAGCAGGGAATGCAGTGCAGTACCTTAGGCACTGTCGTCTGTGGGCAAACATTGCAGACGATGCGGTTTGCGCTATCGTGCTGGCAAAAAAAAAGCAGGTTCTTCGTCGAAGAACCTGCTTTAGTAGGCTGGAACATGGATCGCGGTGATTACCGCAACCCAGCCCACCCCGGCGCTACGAACGCGGTGCGAGGGCGCTTGGCGCACTCACTCCGCACACGGCGCCATGGCCGGTTATCACCAAATTAGTGAGTAGCTGCTTCGGAAGCCTTGGCAGCAGCCTTTTCCGCCTTCTTTGCAGCCTTCTTAGCGGGCTTGGCTGCTTTGTCTTCGGCTTTGGCTTCTGCCTTGGCGGCATCGGCAGCGGGGGCAGCAGCAGGAGCGGGGGCTTCGGTAGCGAAGGCACCAGCGGCGAAAAGACCGGCGGTCAAAGCGGCGAGCAGTTTGTTCATTGCGTTTCCTTTGTAAAAAGACGAGATTGAAGTGGAAAAACCTCCGTAAAGCCGGAAGGCCGGGCCATAACGTGCCGGTTCCTCCTTCGGTTGACAAGGCCATCGGGGGAACTATGGGTGTTTCCATGGGGTGGAGGCAAGGCAGCGGCGCAGCGGATGCACACCAACCCAAGCTAGCGGAACAGGTCGATGGAGGTCGATGGGTGGGCCAAAGCCGCAAACTAGAATGAAAAATTCCCCTGACTACTTCCACCTTTCGCCATGTACCAGCATATCCAGGTTCCCCCATCGGGCCAAAAAATCACCGTTCGCGACGATGGTTCGCTCCAGGTTCCCGACCAACCCGTCGTGCCATTCATCGAAGGAGATGGAACAGGTATAGATATCACCCCGGTGATGATTCGAGTCGTCGACGCAGCCGTAGCCAAGGCCTACGCCGGTGCTCGCAAAATTCATTGGATGGAGGTCTATGCCGGTGAAAAGTCCACCAAGGTCTATGGCCCGGACGTTTGGCTGCCCCAAGAAACGCTCCAAGCCCTGCGTGAGTACGTTGTCTCGATCAAAGGTCCGTTGACCACCCCCGTCGGTGGCGGGATTCGCTCTCTTAACGTCGCGCTGCGCCAAGAGCTTGACCTCTATGTATGCCTGCGCCCCATCCAGTACTTCGACGGGGTGCCCAGCCCGGTCAAGGCCCCGCAGAAGACCAATATGGTGATCTTCCGGGAGAACGCCGAAGACATTTATGCCGGGATTGAGTACGAAGCGGAAACCGAGCAGGCTCGGCGCGTCATCGACTTTTTGCGCAACGAGATGGGAACGACCAAGATTCGCTTCCCGCAGACGTCGGGGATCGGGATCAAGCCTGTCTCTCGCGAGGGTACCGAGCGCCTTGTCCGCAAGGCCATCGAATACGCCATTGCCAACGACAAGCCCAGCGTGACTTTTGTCCACAAGGGCAACATCATGAAGTTCACGGAAGGCGCTTTCCGAGACTGGGGGTATGCGTTGGCCCGCAAGGAGTTTGGTGCCCAATTGCTTGATGGCGGCCCGTGGTGCGCATTCCCCAACCCCCGTACAGGGCGGCAGATCGTCGTGAAGGATTGCATTGCCGATGCCTTCTTGCAGCAGATTCTGTTGCGCCCGGAAGAGTACAGCGTCATCGCCACGCTGAACCTCAATGGGGACTACATCTCGGACGCGCTGGCCGCGCAGGTCGGGGGCATCGGCATTGCGCCCGGGGCCAATCTGTCGGATACGGTGGCATGCTTCGAGGCCACGCACGGCACCGCGCCGAAGTATGCGGGCAAGGATTACGTCAATCCTGGCTCGGAAATCCTCTCTGCAGAGATGATGCTGCGCCACATGGGGTGGGTCGAGGCTGCGGACACGATCATCGCCGCGATGGGCCGTGCGATCCTGAGCAAGCAAGTCACCTACGACTTTGCCCGCCTGATGCCGGGGGCCACGCAAGTGAGCTGCTCGGGCTTCGGGCAGGTGCTGATCGACTGCATGTAAGGCGAACGGGGCGGGTCTGTACCGGGGGGCCGATAGAAAGTCGGCCCATTCACATCTGCCATCCACATCAGCCATTCACATCTGCAAATAAAGCGGGCCTTCGCCGCCTTCCGGGGTGACCCACTCGATGTTCTGGGTGGGGTCTTTGATGTCGCAGGTCTTGCAGTGCAGGCAGTTGATAGCGTTGATGACCAGCGTGGTCTGCCCGGATGCATCGGTGTGGAATTCGTAGACTTGCGCAGGGCAGTACCTGGCTTCCGGGCCTGCGTAGCGTTGCAGGTTGGTTGTGACCGGGGTGTCGGCGTTGCGCAGACGAAGGTGGCAGGGCTGATTTTCTTCGTGGTGCGTGCGGCTGAGAAAGACGCTGCTGGCGCGGTCGAAAGTGAGCTGTCCATCCGGCTTGGGGTATTGCGGTGGGGTGCATTCTTGGGCTGGGCGCAGGCGGGCGTGGTCCGGGGCTTTGCGGTGGATCGTCCACGGTATGGAGCCACGCAGCACCCGCTGTTCTAGCCCGTTCATCAAGGTTCCGAGCAACATCCCGCGCTGGAACCAAGTTTTGAAGTTGCGGGAACGTTCCAAATCCTGCCGTAGCGGGCTGCGCTCGATGGCTTCGGGATAGGCGCTGAGCAAGTTGCTGCTCCGCCCTTGTGCCACGGCGTCCACAGCGGCGTCAGCCGCCATCATGGCGGATTCCATCGCGGAATGGATGCCCTTGAGGCGGCTGGAATCCAGAAAGCCCGCATCGCATCCCACCAGCGCCCCGCCGGGGAATACGGTACGGGGCAGGGACATCCACCCGCCGGTAGTCATGCTGCGTGCGCCGTAAGAGAGCCTGCGTGCGCAGACTTTGCCAGTCTCGTCTGCGAAGTGCTGGCGGATCTGCGGGTGCGTTTTCCACCGCTGGAATTCTTCGAATGGATCGAGATGGGGGTTGCGATAGTCCAGCCCTAGGATCATCCCCGCAGCGATGCGACGGTCGGCGAGGTGATACAGGAAGCACCCCCCATAGGTGCTGTTGTCGAGCGGCCAACCGGTGGTATGTACGAGTAACCCTGGTTGATGGCGTTGTGGGGGGGCTTCCCATAGCTCTTTGATTCCCAGCGCGTAGCCTTGGGGGTCGCGTCCGGCGTCGAGTTGGTAGTGCGAGATCAGCGCCTTGCCCAAATGCCCACGTGATCCTTCGGCAAACAGGGTGTAGCGCCCCAGCAATGCCATGCCGCGCTGATAGTTGGGCTTGCGGGTGCCATCCTTGGCGATGCCCAGATCGCCAGTTGCCACGCCAATCACTGTATCGGACTGGTCATAGAGCACCTCGGATGCTGCATAGCCGGGGTAGATTTCGACCCCCAGCGCTTCCGCCTGCTTGGCCATCCACCGTACCAGCGCGCCAAGGCTGACCAAGTAATTGCCCGCGTTGTGGCTGCATTCGGGCAGCAGGAAGTCGGGAACGCGGCGTGCAGACTGGGCGCCGAGGAATAGCATGGATTCCTCGGTCACGGCCTGGTGCAAGGGGGCGCCGCAGTCTTTCCAATCTGGCAGCAGCGCCGTCAGGGCGCGGGGGTCAAGCACTGCGCCAGACAGTGTGTGTGCCCCCGGCTCGCACCCCTTTTCGAGCACGGCGACGGAGAGCTCGCACCCACGCTGCGCCGCAGCTTGTTTGGCGCGGATTGCCGCAGCCAGCCCCGCAGGCCCGGCACCGACGATGACGAGGTCGTATTCCATCGATTCGCGTTCAGGCAAGGGGGGTGGGGTAGAGGGCATGGCGGGTCTTCGTGGAGGTAATAACGGGGTAGATTGTCCAAGAGTACGTGATGAGCCGCCATGCAAGCGCCAGCAGCCTACAACTACACCCTATTTGGTAGAAGTTTGCAATGAGTCCACGTCCAGCCCAACAATGTCCGCCACTTGTTGGATAGGCATGCCGTGTTGTAACAATCGTTGTGCTACTTCCAGTTTGCCTTCCAATTTTCCCTCAGCTTTTCCTTCTGCTTTTCCTTCTGCTTTTCCTTCTAATTTTCCTTCTTGCATGCCATTGGCATAGGCCAAGGAAATCGAATCTTTTTGCAAGATAATAAAGTCTTTGCGCTTGCTTTGCATGGCTAGTTCTTCGGGGGATAAGCCAGCCTCGTTGGCGATGGAAAAGGCTTGGGAGAGTTCTGGCAAGCAGCCGAGGGTTTCCGGGATATAGGCCAGGCTGCCTGCATTTTGGATGAAGTAGATCCACTTGTCCACGACATCGGCCAGTTCGGACTCGGTTTTGTGGAATTTTGGCAGTTCGATGAAGACGAGTTCGATATCCCCGTTGTAGCGCATCAGCCGGTCTTTTTCGAGCAATTGGAAGGTACTCAGGTATTCGGCGGAGTCTGCGAACATCAAGAAGTCGGTGATGGTCAAAGCGACGACGGGGTTGAGGAGGTGGTAATGGTCTCCCTTGATCAACTGCGTAGAGTAGGCTTTTGCGGCGTTGTACAAAACGCGCTGCTCGAATCCTGGCACGTTCAGCACTTGCATTTCGATGATGACGGAGGTGCCGTTGGAGAGCGTGGCCCGTACATCGACGAAAGTGTCTTTCATTCCCTGGATGAGGGGGATTTGGTAGGGGTCGACGATGGTGAGGTCGTCGATGACACCTAGGCCGTGGAACAAGTCGAGGGAATTGAGGAAGCTCAACAAGATATTTTTGGAGTTGTCACTACCAAAAACCTTTTTGAAAGCGTAGTCTGTTTTGACGTCGAGGAATTTCATGGGTTGATCTAGTCAGAATGAAAATATTTGTGCGGGAGAGGATAGAGTGCTATCTTGTTCCCATCATCTTGCAATCGCGCCATTGCAGCAATCCCAATTTATTCGGAAAGAGAGCAAGGGATGCGTAGCCATGGTGTTTGCCATGTGCGGCGCTGTTGGATCGGGATGCGCCGGTACTGTGTTGCACATAAGGTAGACAGGGGCTAGTGGCCATGATTCCATCCCAGGGGCAGTCGCTACAATGCAGTGCTTTCGGTGTGTGGCGCAGCTTGGTAGCGCACTTGCATGGGGTGCAAGGGGTCGAAGGTTCGAATCCTTTCACACCGACCATTTTTTACGATGCGCCGCTCGGGCGCATTTTTTTTGGGCTTTTCGGGTATTTTGCGCGCTTTTCTGAATTTTGTAGCATAGGCCGCGCAGCCCGCAGTGCTGGTGCGATGCGTGCCATATCTCTCATCCATCCTCTACTTCGGATAGGCAATTTATGAGTCTGCGATGCGGCATCGTCGGGCTTCCCAATGTGGGAAAGTCCACTCTGTTCAATGCTTTGACCCAAGCAGGCATTGCTGCGGAAAACTACCCATTCTGCACGATCGAACCCAATGTCGGGGTCGTTGAAGTGCCGGACCCCCGGCTCGACGCACTTGCTGCGATCGTTCACCCGCAGCGCATTGTGCGGGCGGTCGTCGAGTTCGTTGACATTGCCGGCCTCGTCGCGGGGGCCAGCAATGGCGAGGGGCTGGGCAACAAGTTTCTGGCCCACATTCGCGAGACGGACGCGATCGTCCACGTGGTGCGGTGTTTCGAGGACGAGAACGTCGTACACGTGGCCGCGAAGGTGGATCCCGTCTCGGACGCCGAAGTCATCCAGACCGAGCTATGTCTGGCCGATCTTTCCACCGTCGAAAAGGGGCTGGCTCGCTTCCAAAAGTCTGCCAAGTGTGGGCATGACAAGGAAGCCGCGCTAGTGGTGCCTGTGTTGGAGCGCTGCCAGGTGGCGCTCGACGAAGGCAAGCCGGTACGTGCGATGGAGCTGAGCAAGGAGGAACTGGCCCTGTTGCGCCCTTTTTTCCTGCTGACGGCCAAGCCTGCGATGTACGTGGCCAACGTCGATGAGGACGGCTTTGCAGCCAACCCTTTGCTCGATCGGCTGCGCGAATATGCCGCACGGCATGGGGCGCCAGTTGTTCCGATCTGCGCCAAGATCGAAGCCGACATGGCGGAGATGAGCGTGGAAGACCGGCTGGTGTTTTTGGAAAGCATGGGCTTGCACGAACCTGGGCTGCATCGTCTGATCCGTGGTGCGTACCAGTTGCTGGGGTTGCAGACCTATTTCACTGCGGGGATCAAGGAAGTGCGTGCGTGGACGATCCACGTCGGTGACACCGCACCGCAAGCCGCCGGGGTGATCCACACCGACTTTGAAAAAGGCTTCATCCGTGCGCAGACGATTGCCTTTGAGGACTTCACCGCCAACCGGGGTGAAGTTGGAGCGAAGACTGCGGGCAAGATGCGCGCCGAAGGCAAGGAATACATCGTGCGTGATGGCGACGTGCTGAACTTTTTGTTCACGGGGTAAGTGTTGGTTTTGATGGAAAACTCACACCGGTTTACCTACCCTACGCTCCTGACTCCTGTCGTGCAGAGAGACGACCGCACCATGGGCGATACCCCAGACTTCGCAGCACGGATCGAGCGATTGCGTGCGGTGCTGCAAGACCATGCGCACCGGTATTACGTGTTGGACGACCCCATCGTCCCCGACGCTGAATACGACCGGCTCTACGCGGAATTGGCAGCGTTGGAAACAGCGCACCCCCAGTGGGTCAGCCCGGATTCCCCCACCCAGCGTATCGGTGGCAAGCCGCTGGAAGGCTTTGGGCAGGTGCGGCATCGCGTGCCCATGCGCAGCATCCGCACCGAAACCGACACCACCCCGATGGGTGCGGCGCAGTTCGATCTCCGTATTCGCAAGGAACTGGGCCTGAGCGATGCCGACCCGCCAGTGGTCTACATGGTCGAACCCAAATTCGATGGACTGGCCATCAACCTGCGGTACGAGCATGGAGTGCTCGTACAAGCCGCCACGCGCGGAGACGGGGAGATGGGGGAAGATGTCACGCACACCATTCGCACGATCCGGCAGATTCCCTTGCGGCTGGCCGTTGCCCCGCAGCCTATGGCGGAGGGGGCGGAAGTGCAAGAAGTGCCGGAAGTACTCGAAGTGCGTGGCGAGGTCTACCTGCGGCGCAGCGTATTCCGCGAACTCAATGCCCGCGCGCAGCAGGAATCCGCTGCGGGAACCCACGGCGCCAAGGTGTTCGTCAACCCCCGCAATGCCGCTGCCGGTGCCGTGCGCCAGCTCGACCCCGCGATCGCTGCATCGCGCCGATTGAGTTTTTTTGCCTATGGGGTAGGCGAGGTTTCCCCCGTTTTTTGGGCGGGATGTACCAGCCAGTGGGAACTGCTGCAAGTGCTGCGGGGCTGGGGGTTCCTGGTATCCACGTTGGTGCAGCGTGCCCATGGGCATGGCGAGCTGGCTGCGCGCTACCAAGAGTTGGGTGTGCTACGCGATGCGCTCGACTTCGACATCGACGGCGTGGTCTACAAGGTCGATGCGCTGGCGTTGCAAGAGCGGCTGGGGTACCTGACCCGCGAACCCCGTTGGGCCGTGGCGCACAAATTCCCTGCCCAGGAGCAGATCACGACAGTGCAGGCCATCGACGTACAGGTGGGGCGCACAGGCAAGCTCACCCCCGTTGCGCGTTTGGCGCCGGTGTTCGTCGGCGGTGCGACAGTCACCAATGCCAGCCTGCACAACGAAGACGAAGTACTGCGCAAGGATGTGCGGGTCGGCGATCGCGTCGTTGTGCGCAGGGCGGGGGACGTTATCCCCGAAGTGGCTTATGTCGTCCTTGATGACCCGGCAGAGGCATCATGCGAACGGGGTGCCAACCCGTTCCGCATGCCGGTGCTGTGCCCCGTGTGTGCCTCGCACGTGGTGCGCGAGGACGGGGAAGTCGATCACCGTTGTTCCGGCGGCCTGCATTGCAGCGCGCAGCGCAAGCAAGCGCTGGCGCATTGGGCGCAAAAGCGTGCGCTCGACATCGACGGGCTGGGCGACAAGCTCATCGACCAGCTCGTGGATCGGGACCTTGTGCGCACCTTGCCAGACGTGTACCGCCTCGATCTGGACACCCTGTGCGGACTCGAACGCATGGCGGAACTCTCGGCATCGAATTTGCGCACGGCCATCGAAGGGTCGAAGCGGACGACCTTGGCGCGGTTTTTGTACGGCCTGGGCATTCGCCATGTCGGCGAATCGACGGCCAAAGCCTTGGCTCGGCACTTCGGCGGGCTGGATGCGATATTGCGTGCCACCGTAGAGCAGTTGCAGGCTGTTGACGACGTGGGGCCTACCGTGGCCCGGAGCGTGCGAGCGTTTTTCGACGAACACCACAACCTGACCGTAGTGCAGGCGCTGCGGGCGTGTGGGCTGACGTGGGAAGAGGGCGCGCCGGTGCAAGCACAAGCCCTGCCTTTGCAGGGAAAGACAGTCGTAGTGACGGGAACGCTGCCTACCCTGAGCAGGGAAGACGCGCACGCCCGCATCGAAGCCGCAGGCGGCAAGGCATCAAGCTCGGTAAGCCAGCGCACGCACTTTGTGTTGGCTGGGGAGAACCCCGGTTCCAAGCTCGCCAAGGCGCATTCGCTGGGCGTCCGGGTGATCGACGAAGCCGAATTTTTGGCGATGCTGGGCATGGGTGCGGAGCAGGCCGACGAGTCGGGAACCTTGATGCAAAAGACGTTGGTGTAGACGCCGATTGGGGAAAATGCAAACAAGCCAATAGGCTCCCACAATGTGCAACAACACAGTGCTTGGGCAGTGGTTTGATCAGAAGAACAGTGCCTTGGCACCAGTGTGATCAGAACCGCAGTGCTGGGGCAGCAGTTGTTCCCTTTTTTCTCCATTTTTCACGGTGGCTTCCGCATTCCCACCTGCAATGGCCTGAAATCCGTCTAGAGCTTCTGTATTTGTTGCTTCACGATGGCTGCCCCATCCCCAACCGAGCAGGCCCCTGCAATCCAGCACTACGAGAACTTCCCCGTTGCGTCGTGGCTTTGCCCCCGTTCCCTGCGCCCAGCAATCCGGGCGATCTACCACTTTGCGCGCACTGCGGACGATCTGGCCGACGAGGGCGCGTGCGCATCCAGGGAACGCCTGGCCAATCTGGCCGCCTACCGTGCGGCCTTGGAAGTCACAGCAACCGGTTCCCCCCCCGGCGGGCGCTGGCAGCAGGTATGGGCGGCGCTTGCGCCGTTGTTGGGTAGCGGGGCCATCCCCGTAGCGCCCTTCCATGCCTTGCTAGATGCCTTCGAGCAAGACGTGGTCTACACCGCGACGGGGCGCAGGTATGCCGACGATGCGGAGTTGTTGCACTATTGCGCCCGGTCTGCGAACCCGATTGGCAGGCTGTTGTTGCACCTGTACCGGGTGGAGGAACTGGACGCATTGCAGCAAAGCGACCAGATTTGCACTGCGTTGCAATGCATCAATTTCTGGCAGGATTTGCGCGTCGACATCGCACGTGGGCGGTGGTACCCCACCGCTGCTGCGATGGATCGTTTTGGCGTGACCGACGCCGACTTGGCCCCCGACAGCGATAGCGTCGCCGCCGCATGCATGGTCGCAGCCTATGTGCAGGAGGCGCGCCACATGATGGATGCAGGCAGCCCGCTATGCCACAGGCTACCGGGGCGCATCGGCTGGGAATTGCGCTGCGTGGTGCAAGGGGGCCTGCGCATCCTAGACAAGATTGAGGCCATGGGATGCATGAGCTGGCGTATCCGCCCTGTGCTCACAGCGTGGGACGTGCCCGTCATACTGGGCAGGGCCTGGGGAATGAAAAAACCCCCGTTGGCCTAGGGGCCAGCGGGGGTTTAGAAGCACAAACCGATTGGTTATTGACGGCAAGTGGCGGTTTGCCCGGGTGCGGGAGGGGGATCCAAAGGATCACAAAGGGGAAGCTGTGTTGTAGTTGTTACGGACGCAGTTGTTGTGGTTGTGGCTCCGGTCGTAGTCGTAGCCGCAGCGGTTGTGGTGGTTGGGGCTTGGGTTGTAGTTGTAGCCGCAGCGGTTGTGGTGGTTGGGGCTTGGGTTGTAGTTGTAGCCGCAGCGGTTGTGGTGGTTGAGGCTTGGGTTGTAGTTGTAGCCGCAGCGGTTGTGGTGGTTGGGGCTTGGGTTGTAGTTGTAGCCGCAGCGGTTGTGGTGGTTGGGGCTTGGGTTGTAGTTGTAGCCGCAGCGGTTGTGGTGGTTGGGGCTTTGGTTGTAGTTGTAGCCGCAGCGGTTGTGGTGGTTGGGGCTTTGGTTGTAGTTGTAGCCGCAGCGGTTGTGGTGGTTGGGGCTTTGGTTGTAGTTGTAGCCGCAGCGGTTGTGGTGGTTGAGGCTTGGGTTGTAGTTGTAGCCGCAGCGGTTGTGGTGGTTGGGGCTTTGGTTGTAGTTGTAGCCGCAGCGGTTGTGGTGGTTGGGGCTTTGGTTGTAGTTGTAGCCGCAGCGGTTGTGGTGGTTGGGGCTTTGGTTGTAGTCGTAGGTTTGGCAGTGGTGGTCGTGGTCGATGTGGTGCTGGTCATGGCCACAGAAGGGGGAGACTGCAAAGTTTCATCGAGCTTCGCTATGTCTTGCTGCAAGGCAGCAGCTTTTGCAGTGTCCTTGGCAAGGATTGCCTCCGTCTGCTCTAAGACAGCATAGGTTTTGTTCACGGCTGCCAAATGGAACTGCGCGTTGGAATCGGCCGCCAGTTCTTTGTTGACTGCATCCAGGGTCGCTTCGCCGCCCTCATTGGTTTTTGCAACGGCGTTGTAGACCAAGATGGCATCTGTATCGATAGCAGCAATGGCATCGGGAGGCAGTGCCCCAGTTAGCTTGAGGTTGGTATAGATGGCCGAGGCAATGTTCTGGGTAGATTGGACGCTGGTGGGGCTACCCACCACTGCAGCCATCGCGGTAACCAACGATTCGCCAAGTTTTTCGGGAACCGACTGCGCGAGCTGCTGCGTAGCCAGCGCTGCTACGGCAACCAGTCTGGCCGATGCTTCCGCGACATCGGGGTCGAGGTAATCTTTTTGCGCATCACCGGTATTCATGCCCAATACCGTTTCCACTTTTGTGCGGGCTGCTTCGACCGTCAACCCTTGGGTCACCAAAGCCTGCACAACGGTAGACACCGGATTCGCCGTTACGCTTTCTTCTTCAGTCGGCAGTTTTTCCAAGTAACTGGCAATAGGCAGATTGATGGCGGGGTTATAGGCCACATCCTGCGTGCCATCGGCCTTGGCGCCCAATGGCCGCATCTTGCCCTTGCCAGTAGCCTTGAGCTGCACAGGTTCCGTGCAAGTGACCGGAACCCAAATCGTCCCTTCACCTGGAGTCTGCTCGCCTATGGTCGCGGAACCCGTATCCCCGTTGCTGCAAGATGCTGTCATTGCCACCCCGACAAAGGGGCTGTTACCCGCGTTGACGACGTGAATGGCTCGGCCCGATCCACCGCCACCGCAGCCGGAAAGGGCGGCCACCGTGGCCAATGCAGCAGCAGCGATGGCGGATAGTGCAACAGTGCGCATGGGGCGGGAAACTTGCGTGGGAGAAGAGAGAGAGAACGTCACGGTTAATACTCCTGAGGTCGAAAAAATCGAAAAAAGTGCTGCGCAAAAAAAGGGGCCACACACGGGGAAGCACGTGACTAGCGCCCAAGAAAAAAGGGCTTTCGCCCATGTACGTAGGGCTTGCACCCGTAATGACTGAGTCTACGCCAGAACAAAGGCTCTTGGTAGGTGCAAGCTGTCACCTTACTCCTGCGCCCCTTCGGAATCGGTAGCGGGTTGTTCGCAATGGGGTTGAATCCATTGTTCGAATACTGCCCGCAATTTGGCGGGTTCGATGGGTTTGGTGATGAAGTCGTCCATGCCGCAAGCCCGACACCGGTCGCGATCTTCTTGCATGACGCTGGCCGTCATCGCCAGGATGGGGGTTTTGCGGCCGTTTTGGGCTTCGAGCTTGCGCAAGGCTTGCGTGGCGTCGAAGCCGTCGAGCACTGGCATTTGGCAATCCATCAGGATCAAGTCATAGGGCAGCGTTTCGCCTGCGTAGGTCGCTTCCACGGCAAGCACGGCTTCGTGCCCGTTGTTGACGATGTGTACTGTGTACCCCATTTCCCGAATTTGGAGCATGGCAACCTTCTGGTTGACCAGGTTGTCTTCCGCCAGCAGGATCCTGCCGTGTGTCTCGCCAGGGCGGGTGTGGTGAATCCGAACGGGAGGATGCACCGGTCTCGGCGTGAGATCGGCAATGGTCTTGCCATTGAGGCAGTCGAACAACTGCGCCTGGTGTACCGGCTTAATCAGGCACGCGGCATAACCCTGTTGCCGGGCCGCATCCCAGCGCGAAAGGTGGTTGGGCGGGTTCAGCAACACCAGCCGGGTTTGTGCGTGCGCGGAGATGGCGCGAACTTCGGCTGCAAAGGCCAGGCTGGCATCGTCCTTCTGCATCAGCCCGACGAGCACCAGGGAGTAGGGCGACTGGCAACGTAGCGCGCTATCCATCATTTGGATGGCGTCTGCGGAGTTGTCCGCTGCGGCATAGGCTACTCCCCAGGCTTCCAGATAGCTGGTGAGTACGTCGCGGTCGAGAGGTTGGTCATCGACGACGAGGACACAGCGCGCAGCGTTAGGCTCCAGCGTGCCGTAGGGGCAGGTGGGCTGCGCGGTGGGTTCACGCAATATGGGCAGGGTGAACCAGAACACCGAACCCGTTCCTTCCGCGCTCTCGATGCCGATCGTTCCGCCCATCAGTTGGACGAGACGCTTGCTGATGGCCAACCCCAGCCCGGTTCCCCCGTACTTGCGCGCCGTGGAGCAGTCCGCCTGGGTGAATGACTGGAACAGTTTGTGTTGAATATCCGCCGCAATACCGATGCCGCTGTCGCGCACAGCCAAGCGGAGCATCGGCGTCGTACTGTCCGGGCATCGGGTGACGCGAATATCGACCCCACCCTGATTGGTGAACTTGATCGCGTTGCCGACGAGGTTGAACAGAACTTGGCGTAATCGGGTGGGGTCCCCACGCAAATGCGAAGAGATGCGGGGGTCGATGAAGGAGCACAGCGACAACGATTTTTCCCGTGCCTTGGCATGAAGCAAATCGACGGTTCCTTCGACGACTTGTACCAGGGGCAGATCGGTGGTTTCGATGTCGAGCTTGCCGGCTTCGATCTTGGAGAAGTCGAGGATATCGTTGATGATCCGCAACAGGGTGTTGGAGGACTCATGCACAGTCTGGGTGTAGTCGCGCTGTTCGTTGCTCAGATCGGTGCCGAGCAACAGGTTGATCATCCCGATGATCCCGTTCATGGGGGTACGAATCTCATGGCTCATCGTCGAGAGGAATTCTGACTTGGCATGGTTGGCTTGGCGCGCAGCCAGCTCGGCGCGATGAATCTCGGTAATGTCATCGAAGGACCAGACCCGCCCGACGATGTTTTCCCCCACACGGTGCGGCAGTGAGGTCACGCGCACCACCCTGCCGTCGATCAGTTCGAAGGTGGCGGTACCCCGGCCTTCTGGCCTGCCAAACATGGCTTCCAGATGAACCAGAAACTGTTCCGGGTGCGCAAGCTTGGCCGCCACGTAGCCCAGCATGATGTCGCGGTTGGGGGTGGAAGAAAACTCGGGCGGAATCTGCCAGATGGTCAGGAAGCGCTGATTGGTTCGCGTGATATGCCCATCGTTGCCGATGACGAGGATGCCGTAGTCGGTCGATTCAATGGCCGCATCCAGCAGCGATACGGTATTGCGCAGTATTTCTTCGTTGCGTTTACTTTGGGTGATGTTGCGCCCGATGCCCACCAGTAGCGCAGTGCCCGTGGCTTCGTCGCGCAGAAGCGAACCGTTTGCGCACCCCCATTGGTAGCTGCCGTCCTTGGCGCGGACGCGGTATTCGACGCCTCCTTGGGGCTTTCCGGTTTCGACGATTTTTTGCATGAAAGTCATGCAGTGGGGCAGGTCTTCGGGGTGGATGAAGCAAGCCAGGTGTTTGCCGACGACTTCCTCGACCTCATGGCCGATGATCTTTGTCCATTGCGGGGAAACGTATTCAAAAACGCCGCCCGTGTTCATCGTGAACAGGATGTCGTCGAGGTTCTCGATCAGCGTTCGCAAGCGCTGGTGGCTGGCTCGGAGTTCGCTGGCGATGAGTTTGGCCTCGGTCACATCCGTGCGCACGGCAAAGTACCGTTGCGGTTCGCCGTTAGGCCCCTGGAAAGCCACGACGGTGGTATCGACCCAGAATAGGTGGCCATCCTTGGCGCGGTTGCAGACGATGCCATGCCATGCGCTGCCTTGGTTGACGACATCGAACATCGCACGGAAGAACCCTTTGGGATGCTGGCCGGAGTGGATGAGCTGGTGTGTCTTGCCTAGGAACTCTTCCTGCGAGTACCCGCAAATTTCGGTGAACTTCTGGTTGCCGTAGAGGATGCGGCCCAAGGAGTCCGTGATCGTGACGATGGCGTGCTGGTCGAGCACATGCTTCTGCTGCTCCAGTTCGTCGAGCGCACGTTGCGCAGTTTCTGCGCTACGTTGCAAGCTCAGGGTTTTTTCCTGTACCAGCGATTCGAGGTGGGAACGGTACTGCGTTGATTCCTGCGTATTTTCCTGGCGCTCGCTGATGTCGCTGGTGCTGCCGATCATCCGCAACGATTCCCCGGGCTGGAATCCACGCAAGATCACTCCCCGGTCGAAGACCCAACGGTAGCTTCCATCTTGGTGGCGCATGCGGTATTGGCAGAAATACGGGTTGTGGAGCCCTGCCTCCGCATCGCGCAGTGCTTCGCGCACCCTGGGCAGGTCTTCCGGATGGATGCGTGCTTCCCAGTCACGGACGGAGTCAAGCTCGTCTGTCTGCGCCATGCCCAGCATGCGCTTGCAGGAGTCGGAGACGAACATCGCGCCACTGGCAGGCTCGCGAATCCATAGCCCGTCAGACATACTTTGTACGGCGGATTGCCAGCGTGCGTCGTACTCTTGGAGCAAAGTCTGCACTGTTTCTTGCTGCGTGGCAGGCATGAGCACTGCATGGGGAGCTATCGCACTCTGCGCCACGGAGTGGCGATGTTTGGCAAGATTGAACAGGGCCACCACGCAAGCCAGTAGCAAGCTGAGCGTTGCGCCCAGGGCTGCGATCATCATGGGGCGGTCGGCGGTGGCTGTGGTGGCGAATTCCGGCAGTGCGCGCAACTTCAGCGTCCAGGTGCGTCCTCCGAAGCGCAGGGTATCGACGCTACGCAAACCCCTGTTGGGGATGGCATCGGGGGCGGAATCGAACAACAAAGCACCGTCCCATGGCGTGGCGCTATCGTAAATTTCCAGGTCGATGCCGGGAATGCCGCGCGGAAACAGCGTGCCCATCCAGGAAGCCATCGACATAGGCAGATCGACCCAGCCCCGCAGGTGGGCGCGCCGCCATAAGACGGAATCGGTGGTGCTGGCGCTATCGTAGACCGGGGCATACAGCACGAAAGCGGTGGCAGAGCGCTCTCCTATGGCGTGGCCCAGCCGGGGGGAGAGGGTGATTTCCCCTGTATCTCGCGCACGCTCCAGCGCGCTGCGTAATTGGCCAAGGGTGTGTTCTTCAAAGCCCCCCTCGTCCCGCAATGTGGTGGAAGTGCGATCCTGAATGAGGGAATACACATCGTGGTTGCCGGTAGCGTGTACGTGGTAATGGGCTGCGGTCACCCGCCGAAGGGAGCCAGCTTGTTCAAACCGCTCTGCCGACAACGGTTCCAAGTACCCCACCGCGCCGCATCCACGGGTAGGGGGTTCGTGCAGGATGTGCGCATAGAGGGCGTGGAAGGGTTCCTGGGCAGGCACCGTGGGCACCGTGGCCCTGTCTACCAGTGGCGCGAAGCTTTGGAGCATGGCGGCCTGGGCCAAGAGTTGGTCGACGATGCGGCTGCGAATTTCGGCTCCATGTTGTTGCAATGCTTCCCGTTGTCGGTCTTGTTCGACCCGGACGGCACTACGCCACAGCACTGCGGTCAACACCAACCCCAGTAGGAGCACCAGTACGGTGGGTAGCGTGACCAAATACCGGCAGAAAGATCGATGAAGCAAATTCATGGCAAGGCTACTCCCAGTACAGCGTAAGAACGCAGAAGACACGGGAAAAAATCGGACACGCGGGCAAGGGATGCGAGGCGGCAACCGGAGCCGCATTGACGAAAAAAAATGGCCAGAAGAAAACGCCCAGAGAACCATCGCCACTGCTCGTGCGAGACGACTTGGTGGACCAATGCAGCCAGTACAACGGGGCATGTTGCACCAACGCACCGAAAAAGTCTATAGATGATTTGTGTTGTTCGTGTTATCAGTGTTATCAGTGTTATCAGCATCGACGGCAATACAAGAAAAAAGTTACGGTAACGATTCAGACACATGGGCAAACCTTGTAGCCCGAAGCCTGTCGGGACACATGGCGAAGCAACGCGAGCAGCCCCAGCGCGGCAGTGGTCAGGCCGAAGATCAGCGCCATCCAAAACCCTCGGGCGCCCAAAGGCTGTTCCAGGCCCGCGACCGTAGAGACTCCGACCAGACCTAGCAAGTATCCAAGGGGGATGGCCACGCCCCAGAATGCGGCAAGGTGGATCACCATCGCCGGTCTGGTGAC
The DNA here is from genome assembly GCF_000477435.1 of Candidatus Symbiobacter mobilis CR. Taxonomy (NCBI): domain Bacteria; kingdom Pseudomonadati; phylum Pseudomonadota; class Betaproteobacteria; order Burkholderiales; family Comamonadaceae; genus Candidatus Symbiobacter; species Candidatus Symbiobacter mobilis. Next base: position 1,071,390 of record NC_022576.1, on the reverse strand, counting down.
TTTGTACCCCCGAATGGCGCAGCTTGCCACGACCTGCAAGGCATCCGGCCATTGAAAGTACGCTGCCAAAAGCAACAGATCTGCGGCAAGGAGTACCACTGCGGCGTCGTCTGTATAGAGCCGGGCGATGGGCATGCGCAAGGAGGCAACCAGCAGGGCGCCCAGTGTTGCAAGGCCCAGCGCAAGGATCAAGCCCAGAGCGGATTGGTACGCAGCGCGGTCTGGATCGTTGGCGCCTAGCGATTGGCCCACGCGCGTGAGCAAGGCCAGCCCCAAGCTCAGGGGAACGGTGAAGATGAGCCAGGAAAAATTGAGCGCGATCTGGTGTGCTGCCACTTCGATGCTGCCCAACCCTGCGATGAGCAGGGCGATCAGGCTAAAAGCGCTTGCTTCCGCAAAGTAGGTCACGCCAATCGGCAAACCCAAGCGCAGCAAGGGGTGGATGTCTGCCCATCGGGGCGCTTCCCAGCGATCCAACCCGCAGGTATCCCGGTAGAGGGGGCTGCGGCGCATCCAGTACCACAGCATGGCCAGTTCCAGCGCCACGGTGCATAGCGTGGCCCACGCGCATCCCAGCCCCCCCAGCCCCGGCCAGCCGCCTACCCCGAACACCAGCAACCCGCTGGCGATGAAGTGGAACAAGAGTCCAAGTAGCGCGACGACCATGAGGGGGTAAGTCTGATTAATGCTGGTGCTATAGCCCACGAGTACCCGGTACATGGCGAGCAGGGGCAAGGCTGCACTGGTGATGTGGACAAACCCGGCAGCAATCGTCTGCATTGCAGGGTCGGGGATGATCACTGCGAAAAGCGGGACAAAAGCATTGGCCAACACTGCGGCCACGCCGCCTACGCCCAGCGACATCCACAGAGCTTGCCGTACTGTGCCCGGAATATCACCAAAATTGTTTGCACCGGAGAGGTGAGCGACCGCAGGATGCACGGACATGATGACACCCATCACGGTAATCATCAGCAAATTCCAGACTGCGGCCCCCAGCGAGACCCCAGCCAAGTCCGTGGCGGAGGCATGACCAGCCATGGCCACATCCACAACGGCGATAGCAACCATGGCGAGCTGACCGACAAGGAGCGGCCATGCCAGACGCAGTAGCTCTCGGATTTCGGTGCGCCAGGCAATGATGGGCGTGGCGAGCTGGCAGTGGTGGGGTGTGGCCGTCACGCCGGGGATGATGCAGCGCCGTGGGCCGAGTCTGCCGCATTGGTTGCATCTGTTGGGCAGTCGGCATCACGCAATGCGTGCAGACCAGCAGCGAGGCGGCGTACCCCTTCCTGGATCGTCGCGGTATCGCTGGTGGCAAAGCTGAGGCGTAGTGCGCTGGGGTCGGGGTCGTTGGCAAAGAAGGGGGCGCCGGGAACCATGGCTACCCCGTGATCCAGGGCAGCACGAACCAGCTCCTGCGCACGGCCTTGCATGGCCCCGGCACACCGCACCCAGAAGAACAGCCCGCCGCGCGGGGCCAGGAAGGACAGTTCCGCGCCGCACCGGGTTTGCAGGGCATCGGCCATGGCATACGCCCGCTGGGCATAGCTGCTGCGCATCCGCTCCAGTTGGCTGGGCAGCCTGCCCATTGCCAAGTACTGCGCGCAAATCGCCTGGGAGAGGTTGCTCGTATGCACGTCGCCGAATTGTTTGCACATCGTCGCTTTGGCCAGCCATTCGCGGGGGGCGACGAGCCAGCCCACGCGCAGCCCGGGGCTAAGCACCTTGCTGAAGCTGCCACAGTAGGCCAGCCATTCGCGACTGCCGGGAACCTGGGCGCTGAGGGCCAGCAAGCTGGCTGGGGGCGGGGCGTCGAAGTAGAGCGCGCTGTACGGGTCGTCCTCGACGACGATGGTTTGGGTGCGCGCAGCCAGTTCGAGGACGCGCAGCCGTCGTTCCAGGGTGAGCGTCGCCCCACTGGGGTTGCCAAAGCTGGGGATCAGGTACACGAGCTTGGGCCGGTGCGTGGCAAGGAGGGCTGCCAGCCGGTCGACGTCCACGCCATACCCATCAATGGGTACGCCAACGACGTTCGCGCCATGGAGCCGGAAACACTGGATCGCGGCAAGGAAGGTCGGAGATTCGACGAGCACGCAGTCCCCAGGCGAAATCAGCGTCTGGGCCAGGAGTTCGATGGCCTGCTGGCTGCCGGTGGTGACGAGCAAATCGGCAGCGTCCACTTCGGCACCTTGGGATCGAAGCATATCGGCGATGGCAGTACGCAGTGGAGGGTAGCCTTCGGTAGCCCCGTACTGCAACACCGCGCCCGCATCGTGGCCCAGGACGGCTGCGCTCGCTTGGGCGATGCCTTCTGCGTCGAAAAGCGTGGGGTCGGGAAACCCCCCCGCAAAGCTGACGATGCCGGGCTTGCCTAGCAGTTTGAACAGTTCCCGGATTGCAGAGGCTTCCACCCCTTGCAGACGGTCGGCAAATTGCATAGTCAACCCTTTATTGCATCCCGCAGGCTATCGGCAAAGACCCGATGGGTACGCCACCGGGCGTAGCCTTTCCAGATCACCAGCGTCACCACGGCCAGAATCATTCCCAAAAATGCCAGGCTGGGGTCGCGTCCTCGGGCTTGGATGAGGACGGGAATCCCACGGGCATCGACCCGATATCGGCTTTGCAGTAGATAGTCCCCATCGTCCCAGGTCGCTTCGTACTGCCAGGGCTGGTCCGCAACTTTGCGCCATGCCGTGAAAACATGGGCTGCACGCTGTGTTCCCTCTGCATCGAGTGGAAGGGGAACGAGATGGGGCTTGCTCGATCGTTCTTCGATCCAGGTGCCATACAAAACGACTCGTGTCGTCCCGGCCTCGGCGTCGCCGACGATGATGGGTTGCATTTTTCTCCACTGGCCCGCCTTGGCATCAAGCCATGGGTTGAAGGCGAACATGACCATCGTCCACAAGACGGACAGCAGCATGAACAGGCCCAGCCCAAGGATCCCCCGGCCCAGGAATCGGAAAAAACCGAATGCGAAGCGCATGGCGTTTGGGCTTCCCTCAAAGAATGTACCGGCTCAAATCCTCGTCGCGGCTCAGGTCTGCCAGGCGGGATTCGACCAGGGCGTTGTCGATCGTGATCGTTTGCCCGCGCAGTTCCGTCGCGCCGAAACTCAGCTCTTCGAGCAGGTGTTCCATCACAGTGGCCAGTCTGCGTGCGCCGATGTTTTCCGTGCGTTCGTTGACCTCGTAGGCGATCTGCGCCAGTCGGCGGATGCCGTCGTCGGTGAAGACGATGTCCACCCCTTCGGTTTGCAGCAGCGCCTGGTATTGCCGAACCAGGGAAGCAGAAGTCTGGGTCAGGATCGCGACGAAATCGTCGACGGATAGCGATTGCAGCTCGACGCGAATGGGGAACCGGCCTTGCAGCTCGGGGATCAGGTCGCTGGGCTTGCTCAGATGAAAGGCGCCGGAAGCGATGAACAGGATATGGTCGGTTTTGACCATCCCGTACTTGGTCGATACGGTCGTCCCTTCGACGAGCGGGAGCAGGTCGCGCTGCACGCCCTGGCGGGACACTTCCGCACCGTGGCTTTCGTTGCGGGAGGTGACCTTGTCGATTTCGTCGATGAAAACGATGCCGTTCTGTTCGAGCATCTGCAGGGCCTGCGTTTTGATGTCGTCGTCGTGGATCAGTCGCGCGGCTTCTTCCTCGACAAGCATCTTGAAGGCGTCGGCAACCCGGAGTCTGCGCGTTTGCCTGCGGTTTTGATGGAGCTGGCCGAACATGCTGCGCAACTGTTCCGTCACGTCCTCCATGCCTGCGGGGCCCATGATTTCGAGGTGTGGCGCAGCCTGGGCCACGTCGATTTCGATTTCCCGGTCGTCCAGCGCGCCGGAAGACAGCTTTTTGCGCAGGCGTGACCGAGCCACGCTTTCCGCACGTTGGGCAGAGGCTGTGTCTTCTTCGGTATCCGCACTGGCTTGCTCTCGCGGCGGGGGAACCAGGATGTCGAGAATCTGTTCGCGGGCAGCCTGTTCGGCGCGTTCCCGCACTTTGGCCGCTTCTTGTTGCCGGGTTTGCTTGACGGCGATATCGGCTAAGTCACGAATGATCGTGTCCACGTCCTTGCCGACGTAGCCGACTTCGGTGAATTTGGTCGCTTCCACCTTGATGAAGGGGGCCTCAGCCAGCCGCGCAAGGCGGCGTGCGATTTCGGTTTTGCCGACGCCGGTGGGGCCGATCATCAGGATATTTTTTGGGGTGATCTCGGCGCGCAGCTCGGCATCCACCTGCTGGCGGCGCCAGCGGTTGCGTAGTGCGATGGCGACGGCGCGCTTGGCCTTTTGCTGGCCAACGATGTGCCGGTTGAGTTCGGTGACGATTTCTTGGGGGGTCAAAGCAGACATGGCAAGGCAGGCCCGTGCAAAGACGGGCTGGGTTGATAGGGGGCTGTTAGAGGGTTTCGATGGTGTGGTGCATATTGGTGTAAATGCAAATCCCGGCGGCAATTTCGAGGGATTTGCGCACTACGTCCGCTGCGTCGATGCTCGTGTTGTGCAACAGCGCTAGCGCGGCAGCCTGCGCATAGGCGCCGCCGGAGCCGATGGCGACGACGCCGTGTTCCGGTTCAAGGATATCGCCGTTGCCCGTGATGATCAGCGATGCCGAGGTATCGGCAACGGCGAGCATGGCTTCGAGCCGACGCAGCACGCGGTCCGTGCGCCAGTCCTTGGTGAGTTCGATGGCGGCACGGTGCAAGTGCCCCTGGTGTTTTTCCAGCTTGGCCTCGAAACGCTCGAAGAGCGTGAAGGCATCGGCAGTCGCGCCAGCAAAACCGGCCAGCACCTTGCCGTGGTGCAGTTTGCGAATCTTGCACGCAGTGGATTTGACGACGATCGACGACAGGGTGACCTGGCCGTCCCCACCGAGGGCGACGCGCACCCCTTCCGGGCCGGTGCGGCGCACGCCGACGATCGTGGTGCCATGCAATGCTTCCATGAGAAAAATCCTTGTGTCTCTGGGGGATTGGGGTTGGAGAGGTGGTGAAGTTCGGCGGGAGAGGGGCGCAGGGTTTTTCCTGTGGCCCATGCATCGTGGGTACTCACGCGCTACGGACATAGCGGGAATGCACCTGGGCGTGATCGTGGATGCCCAGGAGAAAGAAAAACGAGGCAACGAGGCAGGCCACGTCCTGAAAAACGATACGGCACCCCGCTGTTTGTGCGGAGGTAGCCCAGTTGAGGATGCTCCCAGCCGCAGAAAAATCGACGCGGATGAGGTGCGAACACCGCACGTACAGCGTGGTTCCCGGTTGCAGGTCGTCATCCAGGGGCAAAAGCGCTTGCGCCATGTCCCCGGACAGTTCGCCGCCCAATTCGACCGTGACGGTGGCAGCCGCAGGCGAGGATGCAGGATGTTGTCCCTGTGGGGATTTGCCTGGTTGTAGCGTGGCGCGGTGTCGCTGTGCTTCGGCGCCTGCGAGCAAAAACCCGGATTCGGAAGTCGGCATGGTGTCGACATGTTGGCACCGAGCCTCTGCCCACGGCTGCGGGGATAGCTCGTAGGTCACGCAGTAGTCCAGCGCTACCAGCTCGTAATCATCCTGTTTGCCGAGGATGCGCAGGACATCGAGTCGCAGGTTCCACCAGCATGGGTCGATGTCTGGGGCACCAGAAGGGGTGTTTTGCTGTAACACCTGTAGCAGGCGTTGCGCAGCGACGCAATGCACGACAAACGCCTGCTCGCACAGCCATGCACAGTACTGGGCAAGCTGTGGCGCGGCGGCAGGGACGATCTGCGTCAGTCCTGTCCAGTCCAGCACGTGTTGCACCGCGCCGGAAGTCAACATGGCATGGAGCTCGGCCACTCCATCGGTATCAAGCAAGGGGGGGCAGCGCCAGCGCGTGACATGTCGTGACCCGGCAACCGGGGAGGAAACGGCGTGGCGGGTTTGGCAAGCATCGTTCCAACGGTCGGGGACGGAAAACCACGTGGGCGCAGTTTGCCCGGATTGCCGGGCGTAGTCGATGGCCAACGATTCGAAACGGTGGCGCGCGCCGGTACAGCGGTGGATATCGAACAGCGCAGCAAACCACCACCCATTGCGCTGGGCGTCCCGGTTGCCCGAGCGCAGCGCCGCTTGCAGAACATCAATGGCTCCATCGTCGTCGCCGTTCGCGTAGCGGACTGCGGCTTCCTCCAGCTCGGGATCGGTGACGATGGGGGGGGGATGGGATGGCAGGGGTTCGCGTGGCGGGGTTGCTGGGGCAGGGGGTGTTGTCGCGATATTCCGGGCTGGGCTTGGTTCCTCGAATTGGATGTCCTGTGCCAAGGTGGCACTGCCCATGACTGTCGGGATGTCATCGGCCTCGGGATCTGGTTGTGGGGGGTGGAATTGGGTCGAGGCGTAAATGGCGGAAGTGTCGAGCGCGATTTGCGAGGTATCGCGGGTGAGGCTCGGTTCGAAATGGGGCGCGGGGCGGGGTGCGGGTGGGCTTGTTGCAGGAGGGCGCGTAGGGGGCGCGGCATTTTGCGGGGCGGCGTCGGGCTGTGTGGGCTGTGCTTTCCACCATTGCCGGGACATCTGGGCTTCGATTTCGTCGATCTTCTTGAGGGTGCTCGTCCTGCCGTCGAGATCGGAGAAGTCCGTACTGTTCTGGAAAAAGGACGCTTGTGCAACCAGCTCCGGGGTGTAACCGGGATCGTTGCGGCGCAACTTGCGCAAGTAGTCGAACTCGCGTTTGCGGATGGCGTCGTCGTGGCGCTTGCGCTCGACAACGTCCTTGAGCGCCTGCCGGTGGTTGACGGCAGGGGGGTCAATAGTCGACGTGGGGACAGAATCCACCTGGGACTGGATCTTGTCGAGATCCGCCCAATCCGTGGTGGGGTTGCGGACGAACTTGGCAACTTTGGCGAGTAGTCCCGGAGGATTGGCAGGGCTAGCCATGCTGGCGATGCGGACAAAGATGCATGCGCGGCGGAGTTTCAGTCTCCGAACATCTTTTGCTTGAGTTCCCGCCGTTGCTGCGCTTCGAGGGACAGGCTCGCAGTGGGCCGTGCAAGCAGACGACGCACCCCGATGGGTTCTCCGGTTTCTTCGCAATACCCGTAGGACCCGTTATCGATGCTCGCGATCGATTGTTCGATTTTTTTGAGCAATTTGCGTTCGCGGTCACGGGTGCGAAGTTCCAAGGCATGCTCTTCCTCAATCGTCGCCCGGTCGGTCGGATCAGGGACGATGACGGTTTCTTCCCGCAGGTGCTCGGTCGTTTCCCCAGCGTTACTGAGGACATCGGCCTTCATCCGCGACAGCTTGTGGCGGAAGAACGCGAGCTGTACGTCGTTCATGTATTCCGCCTCGGGCATGGCCAGCACTTCCTCATCGCTCAGCTCTTGCGCGGGCTTGGTCTTCCAACTATCGGAGAGCGGCGCGGTGGGTTTGGCCGCAGGCTTTTTGCGGGGCGCAGCTTTGGCAGGGGGGACAGGTTCGGGCTTGTGCTCCGGCGTAGGCACGGGCACGGGCACGGGCTTCGGTTCAGGTTTGGGCGCGAGTGCGGGCTTGGGTTGGGATGTGGGTGCAGCGGGTGCAGCAGGTTCTGGCTCGACAGCAACGGGGGCTGTAGCCGGTACTTTCGCTTTGCGCGCCGGTGCTTTGGGTGGGGCTTTGGTGGGAGCCTTCGCGGATGCGCCCTTTGCCTTGCTCTTGGTAGAGGGTGCATCGGCTGTAGCGGCTACAGCAGTCGCAACCTCGGGCTGCGGTTCTGGAGCAGGCGCGGTGAGAGGCGTATCAGGATGCGTATCTGGGGGCGTATCAGGCGGCGTACTGGTCTGCGTTGCCTGCACTACCGGCGCTTTGGCTGTTTTGGCGGCTTTTGCTGCTTTGGGCTTGGATGCAGACTTTTGGGCCGGAGGCGCGGTGACTGGCGCAACCTCCACAGCGATAGGGTCGGGGGGCGTGACAACCTGTGCTGGGGGTACAGCTTTGGCGCGTGTGCGTGGTGTACGCACCGCAGGCGCAATGGCGTCGGATTCAGGAAGAGCGGGTGCTTTCATCGTGGCGCTCCAATAGTGCGTAGTGCGCGAAAGGAAGACCGCGAAAGGAACCGTGGCAGGCTTATCGATGCACAAACCACGAACCCTGCAGGCAGCCTTGCGTCGAAGGGCGCGCGAGTGTACAAGTGAACGGTAGTTGCGGTGGTTTTCTGGTTTTCCACGGCAGCCAAGATGTGTGCATACCCTAGCACTACTCCCAATGCAACGATGGAATGGCGCCCCCACTACCTTGCGCCAACAGTCCGGCATTGGCGTAGGCGCCCAGCTTGGCGCGGGTGTCCTGGATGTCGAGATTGCGCATCGTGAGCTGGCCAATGCGATCTGCCGGGGAAAAGGAGGATTGCCCCTTTTCCATCGTCAACCGTTCGGGCTGGTAGCTGAGGTTGGGGCTGCGGGTATCGAGGATCGAGTAGTCATTGCCCCGGCGTAGTTCCAGCGTGACTTCCCCGGTTACGGCGCTGGCCACCCACTTCTGCGCGGCTTCCCGCAGCATGATGGCCTGCGGGTCGAACCATCGTCCCTGGTACAGCAGCCTGCCCAGCCGACGGCCATGTTCCCGGTATTGTTCGATGGTGTCTTCGTTGTGGATGCCGGTGATCAGCCGCTCGTAGGCGATGAACAGCAGGGCCAATCCAGGGGCTTCGTAGATGCCCCGGCTTTTGGCTTCGATGATGCGGTTTTCGATCTGGTCGCTCATCCCCAAGCCGTGCCTGCCGCCGATGCGGTTGGCTTCGAGCAGCAACGCCACCAAGTCGGGGTATTCGACGCCTTGGAGCGCAACAGGGCGGCCTGCTTCGAAGCGCACCGTGACTTCCTCGGGGGCGATCGTCACGTCACTTTTCCAGAAGGGTACGCCCATGATCGGTTCGACGATGCGGATGCCATGGTCGAGCCGCTCCAAATCTTTGGCCTCGTGCGTGGCCCCAAGCAGGTTGGAATCCGTGGAATAGGCTTTTTCCGTACTCATCTTGTAAGAGTGACCGTGCTGGGCCAAAAAAGCCGACATCTCTGCACGCCCGCCCAGCTCGTCGATGAACGCTGCATCCAGCCAGGGCTTGTAAATTTGCAACGCAGGGTTGGTCAGCAGCCCGTAGCGATAGAAGCGTTCGATGTCGTTGCCTTTGAAGGTGCTGCCATCGCCCCAGATCGACACCCCGTCTTCGCGCATCGCGGCGACGAGCATTGTCCCCGTCACTGCCCGGCCGATCGGTGTGGTGTTGAAGTACGTCAGCCCGGCGGTGGAGATGTGAAAAGCCCCACATTGCAGCGCCGCAAGGCCTTCGCTGGCAAGCTGGCTCCGGCAATCGACCAGCCGCGCCTTTTCGGCCCCATAAGCCATGGCTCTGCGCGGGATGTCGTCGTAGTCCGTTTCGTCGGGTTGACCCAGATGGGCCGTGTAGGCGAAGGGGATGGCGCCTTTGTTGCGCATCCACAGCAAGGCTGCACTGGTATCAAGACCACCCGAAAAGGCGATGCCGACTTTTTGCCCGATGGGAAGAGATTGCAGAATGGTGCTCATGGCGAGGGGAAGAGGAAAAGGGTGCGATGGGAGACACCCACGGTGTGGAAGGGAGGGAAGGGGCTACGGGATGTACCCGTCTCTGGGCCGTGCATGGGCAGGGCCACATCGCGACTGCTGTCGCTCTTACAACGCATGGCTGCGCTGCGCCTGATGCACCGTGATGGGTGCATGCTGTAGGGGCGACGGAAGTCGCGATCAGCGCCTGGAGGACATCAACCGTCGACGACGGCGACGGCCATCTGGCTGACCCCGCAATCGACGTAGGAAATCTGACCGGTCATGCCGGAAGAAAGGTCGCTGAGCAAGAACGCCGCGACGTTGCCGATTTCATCGATGGTCACGTTGCGCTTCATGGGGGACGCGGCGGCGGAAATGCCTAGCAGCTTGCCGAAGTCTTTGATACCGCTGGCGGCCAGAGTTTTGACGGCCCCGGCACTCAGCCCGTTGACGCGGATCCCCCTCGCACCCAGAGCATCGGCTAGGTAGCGCACGGAGGCTTCCAGCGAAGCCTTGGCCAGCCCCATGGTGTTGTAGCTGGGGACGACCCGCACCCCGCCCAGGTACGTCAGTGTCAGCAGGGAAGCCGTGTCGCTGAGGTAAGGCAGGGCAGCCTTCGCCATGGCGGGGAAGCTGTAGGTGCTGATGTCGTGCGCAATGCGGAAGTTCTCGCGGCTCAGGCCATCGAGAAAATTGCCGGCGATGGCTTCCCGGGGGGCAAAGCCGATGCTGTGGACGAAACCGTCGAAGGTAGGCCAGTGCTGGGCCAGTTCCCGAAATAGGCGATCAATGTTCGCGTCGTCGCCGACATCGCAATCGAAAACGAGCGAGGAACCGAATTCCCCGGCAAATTCGCGGATGCGATCTTCGAATCGTTCCCCGGCATAGCTGAAAGCCAACTCGGCGCCCTGGGCATGACAGGATTTGGCGATGCCATACGCGATCGATCGGTTGGACAAAACCCCGGTAATCAACAACTTCTTGCCGACGAGAAAACCCATTTCGACCTCTTTCAATCTCTGGAGCGAGCGTGGAATCACCAGGGAAACCCCGGCGTGGCACCTCCGCGAACAGCGCTTGGGGGGCGCTTCCCCGCGCTATGCGGGGCGGGCGATGCATGACCTATGCTGGTGCAGAATTGTCGCATGTACCGTTGGATTGGGCCGTTGCTCCTCACCCTGGGCACCGCATGGGCGGGGCACGGCTATTCCTGGTGGGAAACGCTGCGGTACCCCCCGGACTTCAGCCATGTCGGCTATGTACAGCCCAATGCGCCCAAAGGGGGGGAGCTACGGCTGGCCAGCCCTTTGCGTGTCTCGTCCTTCGACAAACTCAACCCCTTTACCTTGCGGGGCAGCGCACCGGCATACCTGTCCACCTTGCTTTTCGATACCTTGCTTGCCGGAACGTATGACGAGGTGGGAACCGGATACGGCTTGCTGGCGCAAGATGTGACGATTGCGCTGGATCGCCGATCCGTCACCTTCACGCTGCGACCGCAGGCGCGGTTCCACAACGGGGATGCTGTGTTGGCTTCCGACGTGCGTTACAGCTTTGAGATGCTGCTCGGGCCCCATGCCTCCCCGGTCTACCGCACGGTGCTCGCTGACTTGGAAGGGATCGACGTCGTGCAGCAGCGGGTGGTGCGTTTTCGTATGCGCAAGCCCAACCGGGAATTGCCCTTGACTATCGGCAGCATGCCGATCTTCAGCCCGGCTTGGGGCAGGGTCGCGGGCGTGACCAAGCCCTTCGACCAGATCGTGATGGATACCCCGGTCGGTAGTGGGCCGTATCGGATCGGCGCCCTGCGTGCAGGCCGCGACATCGTGTACGTGCGCGACCCCCAATACTGGGGCCGCGACCTGCCGATACGCCGGGGTACGGCCAACTTTGACCGGATCGTCGTCAAGATTTACCAAGACAACACTGCCAGGATCGAGGCGATTCAGGCAGGGGAAATCGACTGGATGCGTGTCTTTTCCGCTGCGGACTGGGCGCGGCGGATGCGGGGCCGGCGCTTTGATGCGGGCGAGCTGGTTCGACAGGAGTTCGGGCACCGGTTGCCCAGCGGGTTTCAGAGCTATGTGCTCAACACCCGCCGTCCCTGGTTTCGCGATGTTCGCGTGCGCCAGGCGCTGGGGTTGGCGCTGGACTTTGCATGGATGAATCGGCAGCTTTTCCATGGCGCGTACCAGCGGGTGCAAGGGCTGTTCGGTAACACGGACTGCCAAGCCACCGGTACGCCCACTACCGAGGAACGCGCTGTGCTGGGGCCATGGCGCAGCCATATCCCCATTGCCACGTGGGGCACGATGCCGGGTGAAGGGGAAGGCCAAGTGCCGCTACGCCAGCGTTTGCTCCAGGCACGGGATCTCTTGCAGCAAGCCGGGTGGATGGTGCGCCAGGGCAGGCTGCGCAATGCCGAGGGGGTACCGTTCGAGGTCGAGTACCTCGACAGCAGCGAAGGCAGCGCGCGCGTCGTGTCGGCATGGGTGCGCAACCTCGACAAGCTGGGGATTACGCTGCGTCCCAGGTTCGTCGATTTCGCCATCTACCAGCAGCGATTGCAGCAGTTCGACTTCGACATCGTTTCACTGGCCTATGCTGGTTCCCATTTCCCTGGTCAGGAGTACGAAGATCTGTTTGGCTCGGCTGCCGCAGTGACGGAGCATTCGGGCAATCTTTCCGGTATCGCCAACCCTGCTGTCGATGCCCTGCTGCACCAGATGATCCACGCGCCCTCGCAAGCAGCGATGCGCACCGCCTGCCGTGCGCTAGATCGGGTGATTGCCCACAGCCACGTGCTCCTCCCCCAGTGGTTTGCCTCGGCACACCGGGTGGTGTATGACCGCAGCAAGCTCGCGCACCCGGCGCAGATTCCCCCGTATTCCCCGGGAGAAGCTTGGGCCATCGATACCTGGTGGGCGGTGCCGGACCAGGATGCTGCATCGCCAGCAGGAACCCGGTAGCCACAACCATGTGGGGCTATGTCCTGACCCGGCTGCTGTGGATGGTTCCCACCCTGTTGGGGGTGATGACGCTGACCTTCGTCATCATCCAGTTCGTTCCCGGTGGGCCGGTAGAGCAGTATTTGGCTGAAGCGCGTGCTGTGCCGGGGGCGGAAACAACTGCGATGGGCTACCGGGGCGCTTCGGGCGTGGATCCGCAGCGGCTGGAGCAGATTCGTGCCCTGTATGGTTTCGACAAACCGGTAGGGGAGCGGTACCTCCTCCTCCTCGGCCAGTGCGTTCGCTTCGACTTGGGGCAGAGTTTTTTCCGTAACGAGAGCGTTGCGCGGCTGTTGTGGCAGAAGCTGCCCGTGTCGATCAGCCTGGGCATGTGGACGTTTTTTCTGACGTATCTCATCGCCGTTCCGCTGGGTATCGCCAAAGCGGTGCGCGCAGGGTCGCGTTTCGATGTGGGGAGTACGCTGCTGTTGACTGTCGGGTACGCGATTCCGGGCTTCGTGCTGGGTGTCGTCCTGCTCGTAGTGTTTGCGGGAGGGTTGCAGTGGTTCCCGCTGCGCGGTTTGGTCTCCGAAGGGTGGGAGTCCCTATCGTGGGGCGCCCGGATCGCAGACTATCTTTGGCATATCGCCCTACCCATCACCGCGATGGTCGTTGGCAACTTCGCGACCACGGCCATGCTGACCAAAAACGCCTTTCTCGACGAGATTCGCAGGCAGTATGTGGTCACCGCCCGCGCCAAGGGCCTGGGGGAACGGCAGGTGTTATGGAGACACGTGTTGCCCAATGCGCTGATCCCCTTGTTGACAGGGCTGCCCGCCGCGTTTGTGGGGGCGTTTTTCACGGGGTCTTTGCTGATCGAGACGCTGTTTTCCCTCGACGGGCTGGGTTTGTTGGGGTACGAAAGCGTGATCCGCCGGGACTATCCCGTCGTATTGGGAACGCTGTATTTCTATACCCTGCTGGGGCTGCTGGCCAAGCTATGTTCCGACCTATCCTATTGCTGGGTCGATCCGCGAGTTCGATTCGATGGCAACTGACTGGATGGACAAGAGCGGTGCAAGCCGCGAAAAGGCCTCTGCGCAGCAAGTTGCCGCAGTGGGGCGCAGTCCCGGTAGACGCGCTTGGGAGCGATTCCGGCGTCACCGCTTGGGATACGCCAGCCTATGTATTTTTGCGATGCTGCTAGTGGTGTGCAGCGTGGCCGAGCTGTGGAGCACCGACCGGCCCTTGCTCGTGCGCTACCAAGGGGAGTGGTTTTTCCCGGTATTTGTCGAGTACAGCGAGAAGACGTTCGGAGGGGACTTCGATACCCCTGCCGACTACCTCGACCCCTATGTGCGTTCGCGCATCACCCAGGGTGGCCATTGGGCGCTGTACGCGCCGAACCCGTATGGAGCGCGGACGATCGACGTGTACTGCACGCAGCCATTCCCTGCGCCGCCTTCCGCCAGACATTGGCTGGGCACTGATGACAGAGGGCGTGACCTGCTCGCGCAGTTGCTCTATGGGTTGCGCACCAGCGTATTTTTTGCGCTGGCGCTGACGGTGGTCGGCACCCTCCTAGGGGTGGCGGCGGGAGCCTTGCAAGGTTTTTTGGCGGGCAAAGTCGATCTGCTTTTCCAGCGGTTCCTGGAAATTTGGAGTTCTCTGCCCGAGCTGTACCTGCTGATCCTGCTGAGCGCGTTCTTTACCCCCAGCGTGGGACTATTGCTGTTGCTATTGAGTCTGTTTGGCTGGATGGGGTTGTCGGACTACGTTCGTGCGGAGTTTCTGCGCCAGCGCAGGCTGGACTACGTTCGCGCTGCGCAGGCTCTGGGGGTAGGCCCATGGCGTATTGCGCTGCGGCATCTGCTGCCCCACTGTCTGTCCCCCGTTTTCGCCTTTTTGCCGTACCGCATGGGCGCGGGCATTCTGGCGTTGACCTCGCTGGACTTTCTGGGGCTGGGTACCCCGCCGGGAACACCGTCGCTGGGGGAATTGCTTGCGCAGGGCAAAAGCCACCTCGACGCATGGTGGATTTCGCTGGGAGCCTTTGCCGTGCTCGTGCTGACGTTGCTGCTGCTCACCTTTGTGGGCGAGGCGTTGCGGGACTCGCTGGACCCCCGAAAGGCGATGCGGTGACGGCTCCCCTGCTGGATGTGCGTGGCCTGACGGTGCGGTTTGGCGGCCAGACAGTCGTCGATCATGTCTCTTTTGTTCTCGAAGCTGGGGAGAGGCTGGCACTGGTCGGCGAATCGGGATCGGGCAAAACGCTCACTGCACTATCGCTATTGCGACTTGTGGCCGATGCCCAGATCGACGGCAGCGCCTGGTATGCCGGGCAGGATTTGCTGGCCTTGCCCGAGGCCGCTTTGCGTCATGTGCGTGGGTCGCAGATCGCGGTCGTCTTCCAGGAACCGATGACCGCGCTCAATCCCTTATGGACTGCGGGCGAACAGATTGCTGAAGTCTTGGTACCCATTGCGGGGTATTCCCGAAAGCAGGCCCGCGCAGCCGCAGTTGAATGGTTGCGCGAGGTCGATGTCGACGATCCCGAACGGTGTGCGCGTTCCTACCCGCATCAGCTCAGCGGGGGGCAACGCCAACGGGTGTTGATTGCGATGGCATTGGCTGGGAGTCCGCGCATCCTTCTTGCCGACGAACCGACGACGGCGCTTGATGCCACGTTGCGCTGCAAGATGATTGATCTGCTCTCGGTCTTGCAGCAGAAGCATGGCATCGCCATCGTGCTGATCACCCACGATTTGCCTTTGGTGCGGCGTTTTGCCGACCGCGTACTCATCATGGGCGCAGGCCGCATCGTGGAAGCAGGCCGCCCGCAGGATGTGCTGCAACGGCCCGGCCACCCTTTGACACAGCGTTTGCTTG
Organism: Candidatus Symbiobacter mobilis CR; assembly: GCF_000477435.1. Taxonomy (NCBI): domain Bacteria; kingdom Pseudomonadati; phylum Pseudomonadota; class Betaproteobacteria; order Burkholderiales; family Comamonadaceae; genus Candidatus Symbiobacter; species Candidatus Symbiobacter mobilis. Next base: position 1,056,030 of record NC_022576.1, on the reverse strand, counting down.
CGGGGCAGCTCCCGCCGCGACTTGCCGACGTTGTGCCTATTGAGGCTACGCCTGGCAACGAGAGGCCCCCCGCAGTAGTGCCCGCCAAAGAAGCCCTTATCCCGGAGTTCCATGCCCCGGAAACGCCCCCTGTGCTGGAGGCTAGAGGGGTATGCGTGGAATACGCCACACGCATCGCCGGATGGCGGGGGTGGTTTCGCAGTGGCGTTGTGCGCGCTGTCGATGCCGTCGGGTTTCGCTTGCTCCCACGCAGCACGCTGGGCATCGTTGGGGAATCGGGCAGCGGCAAATCGACTCTCGCCTTGGCGCTGCTCGGGCTAGTGGGGTATAGGGGCGAAGTGCGTGTTTGCGGCCAGCCATGGAACCGTTCCCGGTTGGAGGACCGAAACCTGCGCCACCACATCCAGGTGGTTTTTCAGGATCCGTATTCGTCGCTGTCTTCGCGGATGACTGCGGAGGAACTGGTCGCGGAAGGGCTGCGGGTCCACGCGCCGGGCCTTGATGCCCGCCAGCGCAGGGAGAAGGTGCGCGCAGCGTTGCGGGAAGTGGGACTCGATACCGGGAACGATGCGGCCATGCTGGAACGGTATCCGCACGAGTTTTCCGGCGGGCAACGTCAGCGACTGTCGATTGCGCGGGCATTGGTCATCGACCCGGACATCCTCGTCCTCGATGAGCCGACGAGCGCCCTTGATGCAGGCGTGGCCCGTGACATCCTCGAATTGTTTGCACGCCTCCAGCGGGATAGAGGCATGGCCTATGTGCTGATCACGCACGACATGGCTGTTATCCGCGCGATGGCGCACCACGTTCTGGTGATGCAATCCGGCAGGATCGTCGAATCCGCCCCCATCGCAAACCTGCTGCACCATCCGCGCCACCCCTGTACCCAGGCACTGCTCGATGCCAGCTTTGGGCCGGATATGGAAAAAAACGCTTCCGCTAGAATGGCGGACTACGACCAAAGGGGCGGGTGATTTCCGCCCCTTTTTTTTGGTTTTTGGTTTTCGCATTCCGGTTTTTTGCAAACGAATCGTGGTATCGCAAGTGTTGGAAAGCAAGGTGGCACAGACCGTTTCCGGGCTGGGTTATGACTTGGTCGAGTTGTCCCGATTGGGGGGTGGGTTGCTGCGCGTGACTATCGATACCGCATGGGAATTCGACGGAGCGCAGACATCCTCCTCGTCCTCCTCTACTTCTACTTCTACTTCATCTTCCACGTCACCTTCCGCTACACCATCGATCCCTAGGTCGATCACGGTAGACGACTGCGAGCGGGTGACAAGGCAGTTGCAGTATTTGTTCGAAGTCGAAAACGTGGACTATCAGCGGCTCGAAGTGTCCTCGCCGGGGATGGATCGGCGTTTGCGCCAGCTTCGGGATTTGTTCCGGTTTGAAGGCAGCGTCGTCGATATCGTGCTCCGTCCTGTAGAGGGTTCCCCACCGGGGGGACGCAGGAAATACCGGGGAGTATTGCATCGCCATCAGAGTCACGAGAGTTTCGAGAGTCGTCAAGAGAGTTGTCAGGAGAGTCGCCATGATGTCGGAGTTTCTGCTCCCGATATTGCTGTCTCTTCCGATACCACTGTTGTTGCGGACATTGCTCCCATGTCAGGAGCCACTGCACACGGGATGAATGCAAACGGGATGCATACACAGACAACGGCTGTTGTGCAGGATGTGCATTCGGAACCGGAAATGTTATGGGAGGTGCAATGGCAAGAAGCCGTCGACCACGGACGTCGACCCCAGGCAAAACCTGGCCGTGCCGGGAGCAGAGTCAGCACCAAGGCGGCGGCCAACGCGCCTGTGCAGCGCGTGGCTTTTGCATGGCGAGAGGTGCTCGAAGCCCGGCTTGCGTCGGTGGCCGACTTCCGGCGGCGCGCTATAGCGCCATCGGATCGGTCCTTTGGATCGGTATAAAGCTGCGTCGTGCATGATGCAGCGTCGTGACAGCGTCGTGAGTGACAGTGTCGTGAATAAGGCAGCGTCGTGATCAAGCGTCGGAACGACGATCAGAATGGTGAGAGTGTGGGAGGGGCCATGAATCGGGAAATGTTGATGTTGATCGACGCCATCTCGCGCGAGAAAAGCGTCGACAGGGAAGTGGTGTTTTGCGCTGTCGAGCAGGCTTTGGCGCAGGCAACCAAAAAATCGTTCCCCGTCGATGCGGACATTCGCGTGTCGATCGTCCGGGATACTGGGGAATACGAAACATATCGGCGTTGGCATGTGGTGCCGGACGAAGCCGGGTTGCAAATGCCGGAGCAGGAAATCCTGCTTTTCGAGGCACGCGAACAAATCCCCGATATCGAAGTGGACGAGTACATCGAAGACCGTGTCGAATCCGTCCCTATCGGGCGGATTGGCGCCATGGCGGCCAAGCAAATCATCTTGCAGAAGATTCGTGATGCAGAGCGGGAGATGCTCCTCAACGACTTTCTTTCCCGGGCCGAGAAGATTTTCGTCGGCACCGTCAAAAGAACGGACAAGGGGGATGTGATTGTCGAATCCGGCAGGGTGGAAGGGCGGATTCGTCGCTGCGAAATGATCCCGAAAGAAAACTTTCGTCTGGGGGATCGTGTTCGTGCCTACATAACAGAAGTCGACCCCACCTTGCGTGGCCCGGCCATTCTGCTTTCGCGCGCAGCCCCGGCGTTCATGATCGAGCTATTCCGCAACGAGGTGCCGGAAATCCAGCAAGGATTGCTCGAAATCAAGTCCTGCGCCCGTGACCCCGGTTCGCGCGCCAAGATCGCCGTCCTTTCTTACGACAAGCGCATTGACCCTATCGGCACCTGCGTTGGGGTACGCGGTTCTCGCGTGGCGGCAGTGACCAACGAACTGGCTGCGGAGCGCGTCGACATCGTTTTGTGGAGCGACAACCCGGCGCAATTCGTCATCAGCGCCCTGGCGCCGGCCATCGTGTCCAGCATCGTCGTCGATGAAGAGCGCCACTGCATGGATGTCGTTGTCGACGAGACCCACTTGGCCGTGGCCATTGGGCGCGGGGGGCAGAACGTTCGCCTTGCGAGCGAGTTGACCGGGTGGAAGATCAACATCCTTGACCTTGCGGAATCCGCGAAGAAGCAGGAAGACGAGGTCAACTCTTTTCGAACGATGTTCATGAAGAAGCTCGACGTCGACGAAGAAATGGCAGACCTGCTGATCGACGAAGGATTTACCAGCCTGGAGCACGTGGCTTACGTGCCACTCGAAGAAATGCTGGAAATCGATGGGCTTGACGAAGACACGGTGCTGGAACTGCGTTCCCGCGCCAAGGATGCGCTGTTGGACATGGAAATTGCCAACCAGGAACGCCAGCACTACGTGGCCCATACCCTCGAAGAGCTGGAAGGAATGACCCCGGCGTTGCAGGCAGCGTTGCACGATCAGGGGATTGATGCCATTGACGATCTTGCCGATCTGGCTGCGGACGAGCTGATGGAAATCACCGGACAATCCCAGGAAGAAGCGGCGCAATTGATTCTTCGGGCGCGGGAGCATTGGTTTTCCCCCGAGGTAGCTAGGCCCTCTGCCGGGGAAATGAGCCATTGAGGGGTGCGCGAGCACTCCCGTGTGGTTGGTGATGGGCTGGTGAATTACTACGGAAAGGGAATGAGATCCAATGTCCAGCATGACGGTCGCCGAGTTGGCCAAAGAACTGCACAAGTCCACTGAGACCTTGTTGGCACAGCTTCGGATGGCGGGGGTGGTCAAGACCCAAGCCACGGACACGCTGTCGGAATCCGACAAGCAGCAGTTGCTGGGGTACTTGCAATCGAGCCACGGCGTGGCTCCTGTCGAGCGCAAGAAAATCACGATGGTGCGGAAATCGACCACGGAGATCCGCCATTCCGACTCTAACGGCAAGGCGCATACGATCCAGGTCGAGGTGCGCAAAAAGCGGACGTTCATCCGTCGCGACGACGTTGCAGAATCTGCTCCCGCTCCTGTTTCTGTAGAACTGCCTAGCGCAGTGCCGGAGTTTTCCACACCTGTGGAACCCATTGCACCTATTGAACTTGCTGCACCTGCCGTTCCTGCGATGGTCCCGGAGCCTGTAGCGTTTTCTGCTCCTGCTCCTGCTCCTGCTCCTGCCCCTGTTGCGCCCCTTTCGTCTATAGCCACAGACACGGAAGAGCAGTCCAGTCGCTCGCAAGAAGTGCAACACCGATCTGATCTCGTCCGTCGGCAGCAGGAAGATTTGGCCCAGCGGCGCCAGGCGCAGGAAGCAGCAAGACAGCGCGTCATCCCGGTTGCTGCGGAAGCGGCGACGAGTGATCCAGCCCTTCGGGAATCTGGCGCTGGCGAGCAACAAGCGTCTGTTTCCTCGCCGTCGGCTGTCGATGCGATGGCTGCTAGTGTGATGGCTGCTGGTGCGATGACTATCGATCCCGTGGCTTCGGAAGCGGTGGATCGTGGAGCCGAAGCCGAAGCTGGCGCCGAAGCCCAGGATGCAGGAGCGCACGCAGCCACCAACGCAACCCCTGGTGCAGTGATGGCAGCGGATGTCGATGCACCATCGGCACTTACGGCCCCCGGTCTGCCGGAAGTGCCCGCAGCCCATGCAGTGGCACAGGCAAAAGAAGCAGCGGCAACCTTGTCTGCTGCGGTTCCTGCACAGGCAACAGCGCCCCAGCCAGCGCCCAAGAGCACCCTGGCCGACCAGATGCATCGCCGCCGCAAGGCGGAGGCGGAAGCCGCAGAAATTCGCAGGATGATGTTGTCCCCGGGGCTGAAAGTCGCGCCCAAAAAGCCCGAGGAACCCAAACCGCCTGTTGCGGCAACCCCTGCGACGGCGCCCAAGCCCGGCATCAAGGGAACGCTGCACAAGCCCCCGGCCAAAGCGGGAGCTAAGCCTGCATCCTCCACCGGAACCTCGACGACGACGCCTGGCAAGGAAGTCAAATCTGCCAAGCTGGCCAGCAGTTGGGCGGCAGACCCCGCTCGCAAAAAAGCGCTACCCACCCGGGGAGATACCGGCATGGGCGCGGGCCGTGCAGCAGCAGGTTGGCGTGGCGGGCCGCGTGGCAAGCGCCATGCCAATGAACGTGAAGTCGAACAGGCTCCTGCGCAGCAGCCCGAATTCCGTGTGCTGACCGTTCACGTTCCCGAAACGATCACTGTGGCGGAACTGGCGCACAAGATGTCGCTGAAGTCTTCGGAACTGATTCGCCAGCTCATGAAGTTGGGGCAGATGGTCACCATCAACCAGTCCCTCGATCAGGACACCGCGATGATCCTCGTCGAGGAAATGGGGCACGAGGCCGTGCAAGCTGCGCTCGACGACCCCGAGGCGTTCACCGATGAAGAAGTCGCACGCCAACATGCAGAAGCCTTGCCCCGCGCCCCCGTCGTTACCGTTATGGGCCACGTAGACCACGGCAAGACTTCGCTGCTCGACTACATCCGCAGAACCAAAGTGGCTTCCGGCGAGGCCGGGGGCATCACCCAGCATATCGGCGCCTACCACGTCGAAACCCCCCGGGGCGTGGTGTCCTTTCTCGACACCCCTGGTCACGAGGCCTTCACCGCCATGCGTGCCCGGGGCGCACGTGCCACAGACATCGTCATCCTTGTCGTCGCCGCCGACGATGGGGTGATGCCGCAGACCCGCGAAGCCATCCAGCATGCCCGTGCCGCCAAGGTGCCGATCGTCGTTGCGCTCAACAAGATCGACAAACCCGGCGCCAACCCCGAGCGCGTCAAAAACGAGCTGGTCACCGAAGGGGTGATCCCCGAAGAATTCGGTGGCGACTCTCCCTTCGTCCCCGTGTCCGCCAAAACAGGGCAGGGCATTGACGAATTGCTGGAGCAAGTCCTGCTGCAAGCCATCGTGCTCGAACTCAAGGCTCCCGTCGATGCCATGGCCAAGGGGCTGGTTATCGAAGCACGCCTGGATCGTGGTCGTGGGCCAGTGGCCACGGCTTTGGTGCAGAGCGGCACCCTCAAAACGGGGGACATCGTCCTTGTTGGCCAGACCTATGGCCGGGTACGGGCGATGCTCGACGAGAACGCCAAGGCCGTCAAAGCTGCGGGGCCGTCGATTCCGGTCGAGATACAGGGGTTGTCAGATGTGCCCCATGCTGGCGACGAATTCATGGTGTTGTCCGACGAGCGCCGTGCCCGCGAGATTGCCACCTATCGTGCTGGCCGCTTCCGCCACACCAAGCTCGCACAGCAGCAGGCGGCCAAGCTCGAAAACATGTTTGCGCAGATGTCTGCCGACGAGGTCAAGGTGTTCTCCGTTGTCGTCAAGGCCGACGTGCAAGGCTCGCAGGAAGCGCTGGTGCAGTCGCTGCAAAAGCTCTCCACCGACGAGGTGCGCGTCCAGGTCGTCTACGCCGGCGTTGGCGGAATCAGCGAATCGGATGTCAACCTGGCGCTGGCTGCCAAGGCTGTCGTGCTGGGCTTCAACGTCCGGGCCGATGCCCCAGCGCGCAAGCTGGCTGAATCCGCAGACATCGACATCCGCTACTACGACATCATTTACGACGCCGTCGACGACCTCAAGCTTGCCATGTCCGGGCTGCTCTCTCCGGATCGCAAGGAAGAAATCATCGGCACGGCGGAGATTCGCCAAATCTTCCGCGTGGCCAAGGTCGGCGCGGTGGCGGGGTGCATGGTCACTTCGGGCATCGTGCGCCGCACTGCGCAGTTGCGTCTGCTACGCGCCAACCTGGTGATTTACACCGGGGAACTGGATTCGCTCAAGCGCTTCAAGGACGATGCGCGGGAGGTGCGAGAAGGCTTCGAGTGCGGGCTAAACATCCGCAACTACAACGATATTCAGGAAGGCGACCAGCTCGAATTCTTCGAGGTTCGCGAAGTTGCCCGGACGCTGTAGTCGCCTTACTCAGTCGCCCTACACAGTTGCCTGCTCAGCCCGCCCATCTGCCCACCTGAATACCCCCGTGCGCCCCAAGCCCGCAGCCCCTCATCGTTCTTCCCGCGTTGCCGACCAGATTCGGCGCGACCTGGCGGAGCTGATTGCGCGCGAGGTCAAAGACCCTCGGGTGCGCTTCGTCACGATCCAGGGCGTGGAGGTCTCTCCCGACTACGCCCACGCCAAGGTGTATTTCAGCCAGCTTGAAGGCGACCCTGTGGCTTGTGCTGCGGGGCTGAACCAAGCTGCGGGCTTTTTGCGCAATGCATTGTTTCGGCGTCTGCACATCCACACCGTTCCCACGCTGCACTTCGTATTCGACGCAACGCCCCGGCACGCCGCAGCCTTGCAAGAGTTGATCGCCGAAGCGATGGCCTTGTCATCCCATGACGACAGCCCTGCTGGCGCAGACTCCCCCAGCGCCAGCTCCTCCCCCAGCGAGGGCACGGACGACGACCCTGCGTCTGCCACCGCGTCTGCGTAGGATGCGCCCGCGTCGGGAAAGGCACCCCGTCCACGGGGTGTTGTTGTTGGACAAGCCTGTCGGGATGAGCAGCAATACCGCGCTGCAAAAGGCACGGTGGTTGCTGGGCGCTGCCAAGGCTGGGCACACGGGAACCCTTGATCCCCTGGCCAGCGGCGTGCTCCCCTTGTGTTTGGGCGCGGCCACCAAATTCGGCCAACGCACGCTCGACGCCGACAAGGCATACCAAGCCGAGCTGCTGCTGGGGCAGACCACGACCACCGGCGATAGGGAAGGCGACGTTCTGCGCACACGCCCGGTGGCGGTGCAGCCCGATGAGGTGGACAGGGTGCGGGCGTCTTTTCTGGGTGCGATCACGCAGATTCCACCGATGTACAGCGCCCTCAAAAAAGAGGGCAAGCCGCTGTACCAGTACGCTCGGGAAGGGGTCGAGGTAGACCGTGCCCCCCGCCAGGTACACATCTATGCGCTGGATCTGACGTTCCAGTCCGGCGAACCGCTCGGGGAAGCAGGGGCAGTAGGGAATTTCCCCACGCTGTCGATGTTCGTGCGCTGTAGCAAAGGCACCTATGTACGTACCTTGGCCGAAGACATTGGCGAGGCCTTGGGGTGTGGGGCGCACTTGCGCTCGCTGCGCCGGGTGCAGGCGGGGGGGTACGACGTGGCGCAGTGCATCACGCTTGATGCCCTCGAAGCCACGCCTGCAGCGGAACGTGGTGCGTGCCTGCTCCCGGTGGATACGCTGCTGACCGGGTTGCCGGTCATCCTGCTTGACGCTGACGAGGCAGACCGCTTCCTCCATGGCCTGCCCCGCTCCGGGCCATGGCCAGACGCAGTACTCGTCGCTGTCTATTCTTTGGCCCGCGTCCTATTGGGTACGGGCAGTGTTGTCGATGGCAGGCTCTTGCCCCAGCGCCTGCTCAATCTTGAAGAACTTGGGCCGTATTCCACTCTATGAACACTGTACGCAACCTTGCCATCATCGCCCACGTAGACCACGGAAAAACCACCCTGGTCGATCAGCTCTTGCGCCAAAGCGGCGCCTTCCGCAGCAATGAAAAAGTGGCGGAGCGCGTCATGGACAACAACGACCTTGAGCGCGAGCGCGGCATCACGATCCTTGCCAAGAACTGCGCCGTGGCATGGAAAGGCACGCACATCAACATCGTCGATACCCCCGGCCACGCGGATTTTGGCGGCGAGGTCGAGCGCGCTCTGTCGATGGTCGATGGGGTCATCCTGCTCATCGATGCCGTCGAAGGCCCCATGCCGCAGACGCGCTTCGTCACCCAAAAAGCCCTGGCGCGTGGGCTGTTGCCCATCGTCGTCGTCAACAAGGTTGACCGCCCCAGCGCCCGTCCGGATTACGTCGTCAACGCGGCCTTTGATTTGTTTGTCAAGCTCGACGCGAGCGAAGAACAACTCAACTTCCCCGTCGTCTATGCATCGGGGCTGCAAGCCTGGGCGTCGCTCACGCAGGGCGAACCGGGGCAACCGTGGGGCGAGAACCTCGACCCGCTGTTCGACACCATCCTTGCGCACGTCCCGCCGAACCAAGGCGACCCCGACGCTCCCTTGCAGCTTCAAATCAGCTCCCTCGACTACTCCACCTACGTCGGGCGTATCGGCATTGGGCGCATCACCCAGGGCACGCTGCGCGCAGGGCAGGATGTGCTGGTCATGGAAGGGGCGGATGGCGCAAGCAGCCGCTCCCGCGTGCAGCAGCTTTTGACCTTCGAGGGGCTGGATCGTGTTCCCGCCGAGTCTGCCGGGCCGGGAGACATCGTCCTCGTCAGTGGAGTCGAGGGGGTCAATATCGGCGTGACGTTGACCGACCCCGCCAACCCGATGCCGTTGCCGATGCTCACGGTCGATGAGCCTACGCTGATCATGAACTTCTGCGTCAATACCTCGCCTTTTGCGGGCAAGGAAGGCAAGTTCGTCACCAGCCGCCAGTTGCGCGACCGGCTGTGGCGAGAGCTGGAATCGAACGTGGCCCTGCGCGTGCGGGAGACTGATGAAGAAGGCATCTTCGAAGTGAGTGGCCGGGGCGAACTGCATCTGACGATCCTGCTCGAAAACCTGCGCCGTGAAGGCTACGAGCTGGCCGTTTCCAAGCCCCGCGTGGTGTACCACTGGGTAGACGGGGACCGGCACGAACCCATCGAACTGCTGACTGTCGATGTCGAAAACGCCCACCAGGGCGGGGTGATGCAGGCATTGGGCCAGCGCAGGGGGGAACTGGTACACATGGAAAGTGAAGGCCATGACCGCACCCGGCTGGACTACCGCATCCCCGCGCGGGGGCTGATCGGTTTTCAAAACGAGTTTTTGAATCTGACCCGGGGAACGGGGCTGATGAGCCACATCTTCGATGGCTACGAGCCGTACAAGGGCGATATCGAATCCCGCAAAAACGGGGTGCTCATCAGCGCGGAAAGCGGGGAAGTGATGACCTATGCGCTAGGCAAGCTCGACGACCGGGGCCGGATGTTCGTCAAGCCGCAAGATGCCGTCTACGAAGGGATGATCGTCGGCGTCCACAACCGCGATAACGACATCGTCGTCAATGCCGTGCGAGCCAAGCAACTGACGAATTTCCGCGTATCCGGCAAGGAAGACGCGATCAAAGTGACCCCGCCGATCCTGCTGACGCTCGAATACGCGGTCGAGTTCATCGAGGACGACGAGCTTGTCGAAATCACGCCAAAGTCGATTCGCCTGCGCAAACGCTACCTTAAGGAGCACGAACGCAAGCGTGCCAGCCGCGTAGGGCAGGGGGAAGGCGCGTAAATGTGGAGCGGCGGAGGATGGGCTGTGGAGGGGATTAAGGGACTGTCTGACTCGGCCCCATCACTTCGCCAAGGCTTGGAGTGCCTTGCGAATCCCGTCGCTGACCGATACCCCTTCTGGTAACGATTGCAAGGCTGTGCTGGCTTCGCGGTCGGAGTAGCCTAGCGAGAGCAGCGCTTGCAGGATGTCCGACTTGGTGGCATCCCCTCCGGGTACGGGCGCAGTGGCGGCATCGCCAAGCCTGCCTTTCAGTTCGAGCAACAGCCGTTGCGCGGTCTTTTTGCCGATTCCCGGCACCTGCATTAAAGGGCCGGTGTCTTGCGTGGTGACGGCGCGCGAAAGATCGTCCGGAGACATGCCGGACAGCACGCACAGCGCCGTTCTCGGCCCGACCCCGGTAATACGCAGCAGTTCCCGGAATGCGCGACGCTCCGCAGTCGTCGCAAAGCCATAGAGGGTGTGCGCATCTTCGCGAACCACCAGGTGCGTGAGCAGGCTCGTCGTCTCCCCACAGGCGGGCAGCACGTAGAACGTGCTCATCGGCACCTGCACTTCGTACCCTACCCCGTGGCAATCGAGCAAGATGTCTGGCGGGTTTTTTTCGGCAAGGATGCCGGTGAGTTTTCCGATCATGGGGTGACTGTGCTAGTCGCGAAACGGCTGCTCGAAGCTCCCCTTGCCCAGCAGGAAAGGGGTTGGGGGTGAGGGGATAGGCTTCTAGGCGCTCAAAGCACGCAGCTTGGGGCGGGAATGGTCGCTATCTCCGACCCTGAATGCCGAGACCATCCGTACCAGCTCGTCGGACTGGTTTTGGAGTTCGACAGCCGTGGCAGCCATTTTTTCGACCAAGGCTGCGTTTTCCTTCGTCACCTGGTCGATGTGGTGTATGGCTCCGCCCACCTGCTCTACACCGTGACTTTGCTCGCCGCTGGCGGCGCTGATCTCGCCCATCAGATCGGTCACTTTGCGGATGCTGTGGACTACCTCGGTCATCGTGGTGCCTGCCCGGTCGACTTGCACCATGCCTTGTTCCACCCTTTCGACGCTGGTATTGATGAGGGCTTTGATTTCCTTGGCCGCCTGCGCAGCGCGGCCTGCCAGCGACCGCACCTCGCTCGCCACCACGGCAAAGCCGCGACCTTGTTCCCCGGCGCGCGCTGCCTCGACGGCGGCATTCAGGGCCAGGATATTGGTTTGGAAGGCAATGGCATCGATCACGCCGATGATGTCGGCAATCTTGCGCGAAGCGGCATTGATGCCTTGCATGGTATTGACCACCTCGGAAACCGCCGTACCGCCTTGGGCGGCGACTTCACTGGCGCCCAGGGCGAGTTGATTGGCTTGGTGAGCGCCATGGGCATTGTGTTGGACGGCTTGCCGTAGTTCTTCCATCGAAACGTCGGTTTGTTCCAGGGAATTGGCTTGGGCTTCGGTTCGGGCACATAAGTCACTGTTGTCCTGCGCTACAGCATGGCTGGCAGTAGCGATGCCGTGGGAGATTTCGCGTACAGACTGAACGACGCCGCTCAACCCTTGTCCGATGTTGTTGATCGCGAGCATCAACTGGCCTACTTCATCCTCGCTTTCGACGCGCAGCGTCGTCTGCAGATCGCCATTGGCGATCGCTTGGGCAGCCAAGATGACCCGCCCCATGGGCGTGAAGATCATTCGACGAATCATCCAATTCAATCCACTGGACAGCAAAAGAATCAATACCAAGCCCACCAAGGCATAACTGTTACGCATGGTGGTGACTGCGCCCGTGTATTCGTCCAAATAGGTACTGCCGACGATCACCCAATTCCAGCTCGGCAAGTAGGCATACGCTGCGATTTTGTCGCGTGCTTGCGATTCCCCCATTTCCTGATTGATCCAGGGATAGCGGATGATGCCGTTCTTCTTTTCCAAAATCTCTTTGATGAATTCTCTCCCATCGGTGTCTTTGGTATCGAGCATATCTTTCCCCTCCAGTGAGGGGTGGAGCACCATCTTGCCATAGCGGTCACCCGATCCAGTATCGAGGACATAGTAGTAACCGTTTTTTCCAATTTTCATTTCGCGCATTGTGGATTTCAGGCTCACGAGGTAATCAGTGAAATCGAGGCCGATAAAACTCAGCCCGATCAATTGGCCTTGCTCGTCGCGAATGGGGTCGTATCGCGTCATGAACTGTTTGCCAAACAGCGTTGCCAGTCCTACGTAGGTTCTGCCTTCGCTCACGATTTTGTAGCCAGGGTGGGCCTGGCCGAGCAAGGTGCCGATGGCGCGGTTTCCTTGTTCGTTTTTGAGCGATGTGGTGATGCGAATGAAATCGTCTCCCGTCTTGGCGAATACAGTGGCCACGGCTCCGGTATTGGAAGTGTATTGATCCACGAGCGCAAATTCGGCATTCAGGGGCTGGCCATTGAGCCGCAGCGTAGGCGCTGGGTGCCCCCCGACATCCATGGTTGTAGGATCGAGTTCGAATGTCCCGGCCAAACTTGACTGCCAAGCTTTGGCTAATAATGCGGTTCGGCTTTGGAGTTCCTTGTCGGCAGAATCGATCAATTCGACCAACAACTTGGTTTTCTCAGTCACATCGGAAATGGAGCGTTCTTCGATCATTCCCATCAAGGAATAAGAAATGCTCCCGATCAGCAAAGACAAAACGATGGCGACGAAAACGAAATTGCTTATTGCGAGTTTTGCGCCAAGCCCCAGGTTTTTCCAAGTCGTTGCAGTGTTTGACATACGTATCTTTCCTGATCGCTCAATGGGGTGGAAAAAGAGGAACGAGAGCCGGTTCGTACGAAGGAAGAAGCAGACACGGCCATGGCCGCACGCATTGCAGTACAACCTGTGACCGGCAAAGGTTGCACGACCGTCTACCCCTCATGGTATCCCGATGTAGCACGGTGTAGCAGGAAATATCCATGACGGTGCATTGCCATTCGAGCCTTTGGCGCGCTGTGAAAGCGCTGTACTGCGTAATGCGTAAGTTGGTGTCATCATGCATCCTGTTTTGCGCGCCAATCCCCGTCAACCGTCTCGCTACACTGAACCATCGACTCCGAACACCGGTACGTACACCGGCATTTCCAGGGATGTTTGCGATGAACCATGCTTCGACCCCCCCTAGTGTGAATGCTGTGGATGCTGTGAAGGCCGTGGATGCGGCGCCCCTGCTGGAGCACTACCACCACGACCCCCACGCTCTCGTGCAAATTTTGCGCGAGTACCAGGCACTACAGGGCTGGCTTCCCCGCTCCGCGTTGGAAGATATTGCCCGGGGCTTGCGACTTACGCTGGCGCATGTGGAAGGGGTTGCAGGGTTTTACCGGTTTCTCCATACCGAGAACGTGGGGGAGTACCGCATCCTGTTCAGTGACAACATTACTGACCGGATGCTCGGCAGCGAAGCCCTGATGGCCGACCTATGCCAGCGGCTTCATGTGGTGCCCGGCAAGATGCGTGCCGACGGACGGGTAAGCGTGGACACCACCTCCTGCACCGGGCTATGCGATCAAGGGCCTGCCCTGCTGATCAACCACCAGCATGTGGTGACGCAACTCTCGCCGACGCGGGTCGAGCACCTTGCTGCGTTGATCGAGCAGCGCGTTCCGCCACAGCAGTGGCCGACGCAGTGGTCTGCAGTGGACGAGTCGATTCGCCTTGCCGATGTCAAGCTCGGCGAGCAACCCGTCCCCGGCCAGGCGCTGGCTGTCGTGCGGGCACGCGGGCCATTGGCGATGCTTGAAGAAATCAAGCGTTCCAAATTGCGTGGGCGGGGCGGGGCAGGGTATGCCACCGGAACCAAATGGCAGCTTTGTCGCAACGCCGTGGGGCAGGCGCACTATGTGGTGTGCAATGCCGACGAAGGCGAGCCGGGGACCTTCAAAGACCGGGTGCTGCTGAGCCGTTGCGCCGACGCCGTCATCGAAGGAATGACCATCGCCGCCATGATCGTCGGCGCCAAACAAGGGCTGATCTACTTGCGCGGCGAGTACCGCTTCTTGCTCGATCACCTGGAATCCGTCTTGCGCAGCCGCCGCGAAAAAGGCCTGCTGGGGCCGGAGTTCGACATCGTCATCCACCTCGGCGCTGGCGCCTACGTCTGCGGCGAAGAATCCGCGCTGATCGAGTCGCTCGAAGGCCAACGCGGTGTTCCGCGCATTCGCCCGCCTTTCCCGGTCGAATGTGGGTACTTGGGCCAGCCTACGACGGTCAACAACGTCGAAACTTTTTGTGCAGTCACGCACATTGCCTTGCATGGCGCGGCGTGGTGGAGCAGCATCGGCACTGCGCAATCGACCGGAACCAAGATCCATTCCGTCAGCGGTGACTGCGAGCGCCCGGGGATGTACGAATACCCCTTCGGCACACGCATCGGCCGCATCCTGGAAGACTGCGGAGCGAGAGATACCCAGGCCGTGCAGGTCGGTGGGCCTTCGGGGGTTTGTCTGTCGGCGTCGGAGTTCGGGCGGCGCATCGGCTTTGAGGACGTTCCTACCGCCGGGGCGTTCATGGTGTTCGACCGCTCGCGCGACATGTTCGAGGTAGCGCGCAACTTTGCGCACTTCTTTGCGCACGAAAGCTGTGGCTTCTGCACCCCATGCCGCGTGGGCAACGAGCTGGTCGTGCGCAGGCTCGACAAACTGTCCCGTGGCCATGGATCGACGCGAGACATCGATGAGCTGCGCGAGCTGGACAAGCTGATGCATGGCGCCACCCATTGCGGCCTGGGTGCTGCGGCGTGCAACCCCTTGCGGGACACGATTGCCAAATTCCGCCCGGCGTACGAAAAGCACCTGCATTCCCTGCACTTCGTCCCCGGTTTCGACTTGGACGCAGAGCTATCCCAAGCCCGCCTGGTCACCGCACGTGACGACGATGGTGCCCACCTGGAGACGATGCTATGACCAGCCACCGTATCGACGCATTAAGCCCGGGCGTGTTTTCGCTCGATGGCAGAGACATTGAATTTGGCCCTGGCGACACGATCATGCAGGCCGTCACCCGCGCTGGCGGGTACATCCCGCATCTGTGCTGGATGGAAGGCTTCCACCCCCATGGCTCGTGCCGTCTCTGCACCGTCAAGGTCAATGGGCGCATGGGTGCGGCGTGTACCGTGCTCGCCAGCACCGGGCAGATCGTCGAAAGCGATACCGAGGAATTGCGCACCCTGCGCCGTACCTTGCTACAAATGCTCTTTGTAGAAGGCAACCATTTCTGCCCCTCCTGCGAAAAGAGCGGCAACTGCCGTTTGCAGGCCACAGCCTATGAGGCCGGAATGACCGGCCCGCATTTCGAGGAGTTCTACCCCCAGCGCAAGGTCGATGCCAGCCACCCTGACCTGCTGCTTGACCTCAACCGCTGCATCCTGTGCGAGTTGTGCGTGCGCGCCAGCCATGACCTTGATGGAAAGGATGTTTTTGCCGTCAGCGGGCATGGCATCGACGCGCACCTAGTCGTCAACAGCCCCAGTGGGTTGTTGGGAGACAGTGCCCTCCTTGCCACGGATCATGCTGCGAAGGTTTGCCCCGTCGGGGCGCTGCTGCCCAAGCGGCAAGGCTTTGCCGTTCCGATTGGCAAGCGAAAGTTTGACCTGAAGCCCATTTCCGCGTCTTCCCCATTCGACGAGGCACCGCAATGAACCGCAAGTCCCCCCCACTACACGCGCCGCGCAAGCGTAGGTTGGCTACGGTATCGCTGGCCGGCTGCTTTGGATGCCACATGTCCTTTTTGGATATCGACGAGCGCCTGCTTGATCTGCTGGAATACATCGAATTCGACCGCACCCCACTCACCGACATCAAAACGATTGGGCGCTGTGACCTGGGCATCATCGAAGGCGGCCTGTGCAATGCCGAAAACGTGCAAGTGCTGCGCGAGTTCCGGGCGCATTGCAAGACCCTGGTGGCTGTAGGTGCTTGCGCAGTCAACGGGGGGCTGCCCGCGCAGCGCAACCAGCATGACGTAGGGCTGCTGCTGCGGGACGTCTACTGCACACAAACTGGTGTGTCCAAGGGGAGCCGCGTTCCCAGTGACCCGGAATTGCCCTTGCCGCTCAACCGGGTGCATCCGGTGCATGAGGTGGTACAGGTCGATCACTTTCTGCCTGGGTGCCCGCCCAGTGCAGACGCTTTTTGGGCATTTCTGAACGATTGGCTGGCTGGGCGTACCCCGCAATTGCCCACTGCGCTGATTCGCTACGACTAGCCCCGATACAGCACCGAATCTGCGAAATACGGCGCCAAGATCGAATATTGACCGACAACGAGGACTTCCCCATGGTTTTTGCACTGGAAACAGCCCCCAGCCCCGCAGGATTGCGGCGGGTCGCCATTGAGCCTGTCTCCCGCGTCGAGGGGCACGGCAAGGTCACGTTGCTGCTTGACGAGCGCAACCACGTTGTGCAGGCACGGCTGCATATCGTCGAGTTCCGTGGCTTCGAGAAATTCATCGAAGGCAGGCCGTATTGGGAAGTGCCGGTAATGGTGCAGCGCCTGTGCGGCATCTGCCCCGTTTCGCACCATCTGGCTGCGGCCAAAGCCTTCGACCGCGTGGTGGGCGCGGCCCCCATCACCGCCAGCGCCACGGCAGTGCGGCGGCTGATGCACTACGGGCAAATGTTGCAATCGCACGCGCTGCATTTTTTTCATCTCTCGTCGCCCGACCTGCTCTTCGGCTTTGATGCCGACGTGGCCAAGCGCAACGTGGTCGGCGTAGTGCAGGAGCACCCGGACATCGCCAAAAAAGGGGTAATGCTGCGCAAGTTTGGCCAGGAAGTCATCCGCATGACTGCGGGCAAGCGGATTCACGGAACGGGTGCGATTCCCGGCGGGGTCAACAAGTTGCTGACCGCCGAAGACCGGGATACCCTGCTGCGCGACGTGGGGCAGATGTTGCAGTGGGCGCAGGATGCGGTGGACATCGCCAAGCAGCTTCACGCGATGAACCCCTCGCTGTACCGGCACTTTGCGCATTTCCGCTCGAACTGGATGTCGATCGTCCGCAGCGATGGGGCGATGGACTTGTACGACGGCTTGCTGCGCGTGCGTGACGACAACGGCAAGATCCTCTACGACGGCGTCGAAGACCAGCGATACCTCGACCTGATCGAAGAAGGCGTGCGATCCTGGAGCTATATGAAGTTTCCGCACCTGTGCAGCCTGGGGCCGGAAAAGGGCTGGTACCGCGTAGGCCCGCTGGCTCGGGTGCAAAACTGCGACTTCATCCCCACCGAGCGCGCTGAAGCCGAACGCAAAGCCTTCGTTGCCTGGGGGCAGGGGGAGGTGATCCATTCTTCGCTGGCGTACCACTGGGCACGGATGATCGAAATGCTCCATTGCGTCGAAGTCATCCGCGACCTGCTGCAAGACCCCGCCCTACTCTCCGGCGACAAAGTGGTGACCGGAACGCGCCATCGCAGCGGGGTAGGGGTACTCGAAGCCCCGCGTGGAACGCTGATCCATGACTATGACGTGGGCGACGACGACCTGGTGACGCGCTGCAACCTGATCGTCTCGACCACGCACAACAACCAGGCGATGAACGAGGCCGTGCGTTGCGTTGCGCGTGACCACCTCGACGGGCACGAAATTACCGAAGGGCTGCTCAACCATATCGAGGTAGCAATTCGCGCCTACGACCCCTGCCTCTCATGCGCAACGCACGCGCTGGGCAAGATGCCGCTCGAAGTCACCCTTGTCGGCGCGGATGGCACGGTGCTGGATCGGGCGTATACAGCGGCGGCCTGTGCCGATACGCTGACGGCGTAAGGGTGGGGGGCGGATAGTCGATGGATAGTCGATAAATCGTCGATATAAGCTGCTAGCAATGCGCATAGCGCCGTTACTGGTATTGGCTTGGGGCAATCCCGCCCGGGGCGACGATGCGCTAGGCCCCAGTTTTTTGGAAGCACTGCACA
Source organism: Candidatus Symbiobacter mobilis CR (assembly GCF_000477435.1). Taxonomy (NCBI): domain Bacteria; kingdom Pseudomonadati; phylum Pseudomonadota; class Betaproteobacteria; order Burkholderiales; family Comamonadaceae; genus Candidatus Symbiobacter; species Candidatus Symbiobacter mobilis. The sequence continues at coordinate 1,037,955 of NC_022576.1, read as the reverse complement.
ACGTTTTGCCGCAGCGAGAACAGGTCGAGCTGCTCGAAGACTTTCAATTGATGCCCGAACACGCGCTTGATCTCCTTGGCAGGGAGCGGGTGTTGTTCGTCGATGCCAGCGCCACCGCAGCCGCCCCCTTCACCACACGCCCCCTGCACGCCGCGCAGGATGCCAGCCACACCACCCACGCTTTGTCGCCAGAGGCGGTGCTCCAGGTCTATCTGACCCTGCAAGGCCACCCCGCGCCGCCGAGTACGCTGCTGGCCATCCGGGGCGAACAGTTCGAGCTGGGGCAAAGCCTAAGCCCCAGCGCCCAGGCCCATCTGCAAGCCGCCGTGCAATGGGCGGTGGAGCAGTGGGCAGTGGAGCAATGTGCTATAGAGCAATAGAGCAGTAGGTAGGCAATCCCTAGCCATTCCCCTATGCGATTCTTATCCCCCACATTGCTCTGCACATTCCACCAAACCCTGCGCATCGCAGCTTGCATGGTGGCATGGCATGTCCACGCTGCGCCCACCTCCCCGCTGGCCCCCGGTGATTTGCTGGTGGAATTGCGGCCCCATGCGATGGCGGCAGGCTATGTCGTATCGACCGAATCAGCGGGAACGTTGATGGAGGACGGGGCCGTGGCGCTGCGGGTGCGCAATGGGGAGACAGCGACCTTCGAACGACGCACGCTGCACCCTGCGTCACGGGTGGATGCCGTGCAGGGCGGGGATCGCGCGCCGGGGGTGCGCAGCACGCTGCATTGGCTACCCGCAGGCCAGAAGATCGTGGTGCAGCCCCGTTGGCCTGGCGGAGCACAGCCCGCGACGGTGGAAGTGGAAGTGCGCTCGGATACCCTGGCTGCGGGAACGGGCGTGTTGCCGGAGCCTACGCAACACAGCGTGCAAACCACCGTGACCGTTCCGCTGCACAAGTGGGTAGCCATTGCCTTGCCACAGCGTTCCCCCGCCGGGAGCTATTCGAGCGAAGAAGCCGCACAACCGATTGGGCTGCAATTGCGTGTTTCGCAACCGTGATTCGGACAAAGTGCGTATCGAGCAGGCAACCGCAGCGGATATCACCGCGTTGAGCGATTTGCTTTCGGTGTTGTTCTCGCAAGAGGAAGAATTCACGCCCAATGCACAGGCTCAGCATTTGGGGCTGGCTCGAATCATTGGCAACCCCGATATCGGGGTTGTGTTGGTTGCAAGGCAGGGTAATCACATCGTTGGAATGACCAATCTCTTATTCACCATATCTACTGCACTCGGCGACAAGGTTGCGTTGCTAGAAGATATGGTTGTGTTGCCTGCTTGTCGTGGAACGGGGATTGGCACGATGCTTCTTTCTGCGGCCATTTCTTTCGCACGAATGCAAGGCTGTCAGCGCATCACATTGCTGACGGATCGATGCAATGCAGCGGCTCAGTGGTTCTATGCGAAGCAGGGCTTTGTCGTGTCCAGCATGGTTCCCATGCGCCTATCGTTGGCATGAACCCCCAGAGTTCCATCGCATCAGCGCGGCGCATCCATTCCCGTTGCAGGAGCGACGGCAGGAGTGAATCTCCCGTGGCCCATGGCCAGCATCAGCCCCACGAACAGCGTGCATCCGAGCCAGTGGTTGGCGCGGAAGGATCGGAAGCATTCTTCCCGTCTGCGGGTGCGTAGCAAGCGGTAGTGCCAAGCCACTTGGCTTACCGTCCTGAAGGGCGGGGGTCCCAAACCGGAGTTTGTTTTTCGATGAGCCAGAAAATCAGTCAGCAGCCGCTGGCGAACCGTTTTGAGCATTTGGTCCACGTGATTCGTGGCGAACGCTTCTTGCCAATGTGGGGACTTGGAAAAGTATGCCCGTTATGGGTATAGTTTGGAGACCAAGATGAGGCGCATCCTCAAGCGAAAGGATTTTGCGCGGTGGCAGGTGGGCGAAAAGCTGTCCGATGCCGCCTTGTGCAAAGCGGTGCTGGAGATGGACAACGGTCTGGTTGACGCGGACTTGGGTGGCTTTCTCTACAAGAAGCGGGTTGCCCGCCCCGGCTGCGGCAAGAGCGGCGGCTACCGCACGCTGCTGGCGGCCCGGATCGGCAGCCGCTATGTGTTCCTGCATGGGTTCCCCAAAAGTGACAAGGCGAACATCACGCAGGACGAGAAGAAGGCGCTGCAATTCGCAGGCAAGGTGTTCTTGGAACTGTCCGCCGAGGCTTTGTCGAAGGCGTTGCAGTCGGGCGTGTTATGGGAGGTGCATTGTGAGCAAGATCATTGAATCCCTGCGTGGCGATCTGGCTGCGCTCCACGAAGCGGGAGCGATCAGCAAGGTGACGATGCGCCAGTTCGACGCGATCTGCCCGCCGCCGGTGCGGGAATTCAGCGCTGCCGACATCAAACGCCTGCGTGAAGCCTTGCAATTCAGCCAGCCGGTGTTCGCTCTGCATTTGCATACATCGGCCTCGACCGTGCGCAAATGGGAGCAAGGCGACACCCGTCCCACGGGACCGGCCCTCAGGCTGCTCAACGTCATCGCTGATAAAGGCCTGCAAGCCATCATCTGATTAGGACGCACTGGACATCCTGATGTTGGTATCGCTGATGTACCGCAAGCTGGATGGCATCACGCCACATGGATGGGCGACTTGTGCAGGCATTCACTAACGCCCCGCCGTTGCGCTTTGCGTTAGCCCTTTTGCATTTCTGGATGCGCTTTTAGCCATTCGCGCAGAGCGTTGTTGATGCGTGTTTGCCAACCTGCACCGCTACCTTTACACGCGCCGATCACAGGAACAGCTCCCTCTCTGGGGGTGAACACCAGCATGCACAGATGCTCACCAATAAAACCGAGGGCCTGGAAGCGTCTTTCCTTGTAGTCTTGGCGTAGATCTTCAACGATCAGCGCTCCACGAGTGAATCCCCCGTTGCCCATGGCCAGCATTAGCCCCACGAACAGCGTGCATCCCAGCCAGTGGTTGGCGCGGAAGGATCGGAAGCATTCTTCCCGTCTGCGGGCGCGTAGCAAGCGGTAGTGCCAAGCCACTTGCGCACCGGCGGCTATCACGGCCACCCAGCCCCACGCGGAGCGCACTTGCAGGGCAAAGAGCAGCGCCCAGCTTGCCAAGTACAGGGCGTAGCAGCCCATCACTGTGGCGACATCCCACCTACCCAAGGTGATGGCTGAGGTGCGGATGCCGATCCGCAGGTCATCGTCGCGATCGACCATCGCATAGGCGGTGTCATAGGCCAGCACCCAGCATAGGTTGCCTATCGCCAAAATCCACGCGGATGCGTCGAGTTCTTGGCCCACCGCTGCGTAGGCCAGAAAGATGCCCATTCCGAACGCCACGCCCAGCACTGCCTGGGGCATCGACACATAACGCTTGGAATACGGGTAGAGCAGCGTTACCGCCAGGGCCGCGCAAGCCCAGAGCACTGTGTGCAGATTCGTGGTGCAGACTAAGGCAAAGGCGATGAGCGCCAGCACGGCCCCCACAGCCAGGGCTTCCCGTACGCTCACATGCCCTGTCGTAACAGGGCGGCGCGCAGTGCGTTGCACGTGCCGGTCGAATTCCCGGTCTGCCACATCGTTGACGCAGCACCCCGCACTGCGCATCAGGATCGTGCCGAGCACGAACACGGCCAGCAAATGCCAGCCGGGAAAACCACCCGCAGCCAACCACAACGCCGATAGCGTGGGCCATAGCAGCAGCAACCAGCCCGCAGGGCGATCCCAGCGGAGGAGGTCGAGGTAGAGCATGGCGCGTTGCGACCAATCGGGGGGCAAGGCGGGGTAGGGCATGGATCACCCCCCCATTGCCAACAACTGCCCCACGGCCAACCGGCTCCAGCCTTCGAACCGCAAGTCCTGGGCGATCTCCTCCATCGCATGAAAACCGAGCGCGGCGAGTTTTTCCCCATGGCTGGGGGTGGGTTCCATCGCTGCGCACCATGTTGCGCGGTACAGCACGCCGAGGTGTACCCGGCCGACCGGGGTGGAGTCTTCGTAGATCCAGCCGTAGGGATGGAGGTCGCAGATGTCATGGGGCGCCGCGCCCAGTTCTTCGGCCAGTTCGCGCAACAGGGCGTTGTGCAAGGTCTGGCGCACATCCAGCGGGGTGGCGGCATTCCCTGCGTCTTCCCGGTCCACGTGCCCACCCACCCCACAACTGCGCAGGGTATCGAGCCGGGCGTCTCCCCCGCGTCGCTGGTAGCACCAGGCGCGGTGTTGCCCATCAAGCAACACCAGGTAGACGATGGGTTGCAGGATTCGTTCGTCATGCTCGACTTCGCTGCGTTCCCGCCAGACCGGAGGGGCCAGCCAATCCCAGACTTCGGGGGGCAGGGGCGCAGCGCCGTGGGGCAGTGTGGGGATTCGCGTTTTGTCGATGGTGTAGATGCTGGGCATGGTGTGCAGGGGAAGCAAAAGATAGAGATGGCAGGGAATAGCAAAGGGCAATGGGTAGATGAGGGTAGATAAGGTATGGGGTCGATAGGGTAGGGGATCGATCAGGTGAGGGATGGATGAGGCGGGCGATTTTGCGTGCGGCATCGCAGACGTCGTACCCTCGGGCCATGATCTTGCCCGACGAAGAAGCGATGCTCCATGCCTTGGCCCAAGCGCGGCTGGCTGCCCAACTGGGGGAAGTGCCTGTAGGCGCGGTGATCGTTCGCGGTGGCGAGGTGCTTGCCGCCGCGCACAACGAAGTCTTGCAGAAGAACGACCCCACCGCCCATGCCGAAATGCTGGCATTGCGTAGGGCCGCAGCCGCTGTGGGGAATTGCCGGCTTGATGGATGCACCCTGGTCTGCACGCTGGAGCCGTGCGCGATGTGTGTCGGCGCTTTGGTTCATGCGCGGGTGGGCAGGCTTGTGTATGGGGCGCGGGAACCCAAAACGGGGGCCGTGCGTTCGCAAATGCAGTTGCTGGCGCACCCCGCGATGCCTAACCCTCCGGTAGTGATGGAGGGCGTGCTGGCTGCGGACAGCGCGAAATTGCTGCAAGATTTTTTTGTACAGCGCCGCGCAGTCAGCCGCTCGCAGCGTTGGCCCTTGCGTGACGATGCGTTGCGTACACCGGAGGAACGTTTTGCGTGCGTCGCCTCCCCGTATGTGTCGCGGTACGTCGCCGATCTACCCAGCCTGGCCGGGTTGCGGATGCACTACTGGTGCGAGGGCGCGCAGACGGCTACGGTTGCCCCGGCCATGCTGACTCTGCATGGCCCGCAGGAATGGAGCGCGGCGTGGATCGAATGGATGGATCGGGACCTCACAGCAGGGCGGCGTGTACTGTTGCCAGACCGGATCGGCTACGGCCGCAGCGACAAGCCCAAGAAAGAATCTGCGCACAGCTTGCGCTGGCACGCCGCGATTGCGCTCGAATTGCTCGATCGCCTGGGCATCGGCTCGGTCGAGATTCGCACCAGCCTTGCGGGGATGCCGGTGGCCGAAGCGTTGGCTATGCTGGCGGGGGAACGGGTCGTTGCAATCCATCCCGCCACGCCATCGCTGCTTTCCGAAGCAGTACGCGAAGCGCCGTACCCCGACCGGGGGCACCGCGCAGCATTGCGGGCTGCGCAGCGGGGAAGGGCTTGAAGCAAGGTTCAAGCCGAGCGCAACAGGTCAACCTGAATCCGTGTTCCCTTGGACTGGCCCCTTCCTTGCGGGCCTGAACGCATGAATTTTGAGCGTTCTCCCTTGGGTTCTGCCCTCGTCACCGCCGATCCGAGGAACATTCGGTCGGGATATCAGGGCAAATCTGCCATATCAGTGCCTTCCATCAACGCATTTTCCGCACCTCACGCAAACCCACCCCTTCCGAAAATCCGGAATCCGCAACCTGTGGGCCGTGGCGTTCGCGGGCCATCATCCCGAAGACGCGGCAGTTTGCAACCGCGCCTGAAGGGTGACAAACACCTTGGCATGCGCCGCCACACCGCGACCGAAGTCCAGCACCAGGCGGCGGGCATGGGCCACAAACTTCGCCGCCCGATACATGATCTCCTGCAGCACGGTCTTGATGCGTCGGCGCTTGGCCGGATGCCGGATCGGCGTGATCTTGCCGGTCAGTCCCAACTGTCCCAAGAGGCGCAGGCAGTTGTAGGCGAACGCCGCCAGATGCAGCAGGCTGTCGTTGGTATCGAACTTGCCCGAAGGCAGCCGCTCCAGGTCCAAGTCGGTCTTGAACTCGGAATGAAACTGCTCGTGCATGCCGTGATGTTTGTACAGATCAATGACCTCCGCTGCGTCAACGGCCAGCGTCGTCCACCAGCCTTCCAGTTCGATGTCGGGCACCAACAGGCGTTGCCCTCTCTTGTCGATGCTGCGTTCGATCACTCGGGCCACCAGGCGGAAACGGCGTTTCTCCTTGCCAAAGCTTCGTTCCACGTCTAAAGACAGCACGCCCACCCGCTTGCCGGGCCGCGTTTCCACAAAGCTTCCCGCCGCTTGGGCACGCTCCACCCAGGCCGCCTTGTCCTGTTTGCGCGGATTCCACTTGCAGAGAAAGTCGAAGGATCGCCCCAGGCGGGCGAGCCGGTCTCGTTCCGTCGCCTTGGCAAACAACAGGCGGGCGCTGTCGAAACCGCTGTCCTCGCGCAACAGGACGGGCTGGTCGGCTTGGACCAAACGTTCGATGCGAGGAAACATGCGCTCGTAGAAGTATTCCGTCTTGCTCGCAGAGTGCTGGGAACCAGGCCGCAACTCCAGGCCGATGTTCCAGCCTTCGTTACCGATGTAACCGGCGATCGGGGTATACCCGTCGAACCCCTGGTAGGTGCGTTTCACCTCTTCCTTCTTGGTGCCGCTGTTGTCCATGGCGAAGGTGTCGATGTCGACACAGACAAATCCTTTGTGCGGCGTGATGGGGGCTTCGGTGCGCTTCAGCAGGCGCAGCGACAACTCGTCGGTCCATTCACGGATCGCGTCGGCCTTGGCATCCAGGCGCTGACGCAGCCAAACGCTGCCGGGAACCTTGGACAGATGCAGGGCTTCCTTGAAAAAACGGTCATTGCGGAACGATTCGATGGCTTCGAAGTCGCTCTTGCCCAAGCTCAGCAGCCCAATCGCGCTCTTGACGATGTCCGAGGTGCGCATGCCATGCGACACCGGAATCTTCGGGTCGATCACCGCCTCCACCTGGGCGGCCTGACAGCATTGCCCGATCAGCGCCAGTCCGGAATACGAGGTCAGTTGCAGCTTGCTGGTTTGCTTGACTTCAAATTGCGCCATGTTCGTTTGGGTGAGCCTGAAAATACTGTAATTATCTCATATAATCAATGCGTTATGTGTGCATGGCGGCTGGGTGAACACGGATTCAGGGTCAAGAAATTCGTCTAGCACGACGATCCACCCCGCACGACACAGCGCACCGTTGGCGTGCGCCATATCGGCAAAACGGCGTATCGGTACCGCTTGCACTGCGGGGGGAAGACTTTGGTGCTGAACCGAGTGCATTGCGTCGGCACTAGATTTCCACTTTCACGGGAATGACGGAAAGAATTCCTGCGCAAAGCAGGAATGGATCGGAGAAGTCGAATCCCTATTGTTTGGAAAGGATCGCGGAAAAATCGATGGTTCCATCAGTACGTCATTCCCGCGAAAGCGGGCAACCAGTGCCGCTTACTGTGTGACACGGATACGCAAGGCTTCTTGGGTCAGCATGTTGATGCTTTTGCCTTCGGCTTGCGCGGCAATGGCAAGTTGTTCATTGAATTGGCCAGAGAAATGCCTTCTGGGTTCGATGCCTTTTTCCTTGCAAACCTCCAGGAAAACCAGCAAGGATTTTTGGAACTCTGTTTGTAATTCCTGGGGGTTCTTGCCGTAGAAGTCTGCACCACCGTTCAGCCCAAGAATTTCACCCCGACAAAGATCCAGCTCTTCGTCGTATTCGATCTTGGCGTGATAGCCGTCCACTGTCATTACGTTCATGGTTCTACTCCGTGCTGCGCAAGCCGTTTTTGGGTATTTATCGTTGCATGACTTGGCGCCATCGCTTATTTTTTCTGTTCGGGCCGCAGACGCGCCCGTGGGTGGGCGGCATCGTAGACCTTGGCGAGGTGGCCGGTGTCGAGGCGGGTGTAGACCTGCGTGGTTCCGATGTTTGCGTGACCCAGCAATTCCTGCACGCCGCGCAAGTCGCCGCTGGACTGGAGGACGTGGCTGGCGCAGGAGTGGCGCAGCATGTGCGGATGCACGGGGGTGGACACCCCTGCGCGCTGGCTGCGTTGGCGCAGTCGCTGCCACACCGAGTGCGTCGTTAGCCGGGTTCCCCGGCTGCCCACGAACAGCGCTTCGGCATCGGTGATGGTTCCGTGCTCTGCGCGAACGGCCATCCAGGCCCGCATGGCCGTTACTGCCTTGGCACCAATGGGGACGATGCGTTTTTTGCTGCCCTTGCCGGTGACGCGGGCTTCCCCCGCGTCGATGTCGATCCATCCTTTTGCGGTGGGGCTGGCGTGGGCGTCCAGCGCGCACAACTCCCCCACCCGCAAGCCCCCGCCGTAGAGCAATGCCACGATGGCGGCATCGCGCGCTTCGAGCCAAGGGTCGGCATCGTCGTCGTGGAAATCGGCCAGACCCACGGCATCGTCTACACCCAAGGCTTTGGGCAGGGGGCGCGCCGATTTGGGCGCTCGCAGATCGGCAATCGGGTTGGCGCGAATCTCGCCCAAGCGCCCCAGCCAGGTATAGAACCCCCGCCATACGGACAGCGTCAGCGCAATCGTTTTTCCATTTTTGCCTTGAGCATGGAGCTGCGCCATCCATTTCCGCGCCTGCGTCCGTTCCAGCGTTGGCAGCGCGATGCCTGCTTCATCGGCCAGTTTTTGCAGCCGGGCCAGGTCGAAAGCGTAGAGCGAGACGCTGCGTGCGGCCAGGCGCTTTTCAAAGCGGACGTGGTCGAGGTAGCGCAGCAAAAGGGGGTCGGTTGGGGCCATGGCTTCGCGAACGCGCTGCGGCAGGATGGCGACATTGGCACCTTGCTGACCCCGCTTACTGTGTGACACGGATACGCAAGGCTTCTTGGGTCAGCATGTTGATGCTTTTGCCTTCGGCTTGCGCGGAAATGGCAAGTTGTTCATGCAATGCGGGTGGAATGCGAACATTGAATTGGCCAGAGAAATGCCTTCTGGGTTCGATGCCTTTTTCCTTGCAAACCTCCAGAAAAACCTGCAAGGATTTTTGGAACTCTATTCGCAATTCCTGGGGGTTCTTACCGTAGAAGTCAGCTCCGCCGTTCAGCCCAAGAATTTCACCCCGAAAAAGATCCAGCTCTTCGTCGTATTCGATCTTGGCGTGATAGCCGTCCACTGTCATGATGTTCATGGTTCTACTCCGTGCTGTTCAAGCCATTTGCGAACGCTTGCGACGGCACCTTTGTCCGTGTTCGGGGAGGGGTGCTGCCTGTGAAAGACACGCACTTCGCCAAACAACACAACAGCCACACGGCTACCTTCACGCTCGCTGACCTCGGCACCCAGTTCCTCCAACAAGCCTTCGATGTCGCGCCACGGAATGTTTGCGCTCGTTGGTCTGGCAAAGAGGAGTTCAAGCGTGCATTGGTGTTTTCGCTTCATTGTTAAATGGTACTGTTATCTGAGCCTCTTGCAAAATTCCTGCCGAAGCGAATAGCCGACTGCATTTGTCGCCTATAAATTGCGATTTTTTGGAGTCAAAGGGCTGATTCCGGAGTGGAATCGTTCCTGTATCTATCCTGAAGGTCGATATTTCATGATTCAGCGCGAACGGAAGCCGACATCTGCGGATGCCGTGGATTCCAAGGCGGGAGAAAGGGGGATCATGATCGCAATCGCATCAATTGGTCGGCGCACAACGCCAGTACGCCGAACATCAGGTGGCTCATTACTTTGGTAGCGCCCCTGACCATGAGGTGGCTTGCGCCAAACTCGTCCTTGAGGCGAGCGTTGGTGCGCTCTGCAGCGGTACGTTCGTTGTAGCGAATGGCTTCGTGAGGCAAAAACTCGATCTTCTCGCCTCCACGCGGATTGTGGTCAATCAGCGGGACATGGCCCAGGTTTCGGCTGTCCTCCCGGAGATCATGGCTGCAATAGGCTGCATCCATCAGATCGTAGAGATTCGTCACCCGCTGGGCGCTGATCCGCGACAAGGGGATGGCAGCACGACTGTCGTGCATCGAGGCCGAGGACAGCAATGCAGCGATAGGCACGCCACAGTCGGCCGTGTCGAGGTGCAATTTGTAGCCATTCCAACTGACCTTGTAGCCTTGAGCATTGGACTTGGTACCCCGATCACAAGCTGTGGGAATCTCCTCGATCATCTCAGCCAGTGTTTGTATACGCTGACGCGCTAATGGGGAGGTTTTGGCCGTCTGCTGGCGTTCTTCCCCACTCTTTGGGCGCCCACGCCGCCGCTTGGGCGCGACCGGCGTATCGCAGACTGTGGCCGTTGGCTGGGATGCTGGTGGAGCGTCGGTCGCTGGGGTGGTTGTGGGAACGGATGACGGCGCTTGTGTTGCCTTGACCGAACAGGGGCGCTCGCGTGCTTCGATGGCTGTGCCATCCCGGCTGATGTGCCCAATCAGCTCCTTGCCGAGGTGTTTTTGGATCAAGGCTTCATGCACCCGCTCGGCCAAGCGGGCCTTGGCAAATTCGTCGAAGGCGCGCGAGAAGGTGGCTTCCGAAGGCAGCACTTTTTGGGTCGGAAAACCACAGATGCGGCGCAAGGAACGATCCACGGACAGACGTTCGATCAACCCCACCGTCGTGGTAATCCCCAATACCACCTTGGCGACAAAAGCGTTTGCCAGCCACGAGCGTTCGTGCGGCGGGCGACCGAGACCGCACCACGATGCCCGTACATACTCCTCAAGGCGAACCCACTCCAGGGTATGGATCACTTTCTCCAGTTTGGGTGTCAACGGCCCCACCTCATTCCAGAGTTCGGGCAAAAGCTCTTCCTGGACAATGCTCCAGCGTTGCATGAGAAGTTCGCGTCGATTACTATTCATTTTGCGGGCGTTCGATGTCGGATTGAAGAACTTCATCTTGCCAGAAATGGCGCGCCCGCACCCGATTTTCTTGCCTCAACCAGCAAAAATTCAGCCTCGGAATCGGGGTTTTGCAAGAGGCTCAACTGTGTAAGAATTCAAGCGAGCCGACAGCAGGGGATGATTACTCGAAAGAGACTCGCCCCATTGCGATGAAAGCTGATCGGCTCGCTCAACTTCCATCAGCTCGTGGTCGTAGAAAAGTCGGCCACTGGCATCTTCTTCCACCCTGTTTTTATGCGGCAGGTGGACAGGGATGGCCTTGTGCATCTTGGCAGACGATCCAAAATGGACGACAATCGGCTTATCCCCGGTAACGTCTTGGGCGTAGAGTTTGGGGTCGCGCAGCAATGCATCGGCATCACGCGTACCGGGGTACTTCCACATGGTTTGCAGCGACAGTTGTTTTCTGCCTGTACGAACCTCCTGTACCACCATTTGCGTATCGTCAGGCATGTGCTTCACATAGCTTATACATTTCCTTCCTATTCTGTTCAAATCTCCAACCCTTACCGCATCTGGGTTGGATAGAACATCAGGGATGAGAAGGAGATCGTCTTCCGTTACTGGCACTTGTCCGCGCTTCTTTTCCTGTTCAGCGTCACCATGATGGTTCATGATGTGTTGAATCGCGTATGTGTCAATGGAATGGCCAAACCCGTCAATATCCAGCCCTATCGTCGATGCAATGGCAGATATGCGGATGTCAACAGGAAGAAAAGTGGACGCCTTCCCAGAAAAGTCCTTTGACTTCCACTTTTGGATGACGCCTCTTACGACATTTTTTGCAGATTCCATCGCGGTAGTGAACCTGCCCAAATCGTCATGGTTCGGATTCGCCTTGCGCATCTCGCCGCCCCGCCCGAAGTCTTCCTCGTCTCCTTCCTGGTCGTCGTCGCCGCGGTCATCCTGTTGACCATCGCACCGCCCGATCTCCCCGCGAATCCACTCCACAACGTCGGATTCGCTCATCTTGCCCATGCCAGCGATTAGCCCCAGCATCTTCTTTCGTGGGGCATCCGGCGCTTCCTCGATCACTTGCAGCAGGTGTTTGTACCCGCCCATTTTCTGGATCGCCGCGGCCAGTTTTGCTGGCACCTTGCTGCCGGTCGAAGCCGGTTTGGGCGCTTCCCCAAACAACGTATCCTGCACCGGCACAGCGCGTGCCTTGACCTTCGTCGGCTCTTCCACCGCTTGGCGTAGTGCGGCTTGATGTAGTGCCCCGCCTTGTCTGTGTGCCCCTTGACGGGCACCACTGCATCGAATAACGATCGTTGCTCGGACTTGAAGAAAAACAGCAGACGGATTTTCGTGAGATCGCACATAGGGGTACACCTTGTTGGTGGCCTATATGCTTGTGTCACGACGGGCGATACCGGTCGTCGCCCGTCGCCCTATTTTTCTCGCTCTCTTTTTTCCTGCCCCTCTAGGATGCGCCTATTCGTTTCTATTGCCTCCGGGGTTAGTAGCCCCTGCTTTAGGTATTCCGGTAAGCGATCGAATTCTGGCCGCGTCGTAGGATCAACATACTTTGACCCCCTGTAGTCCGGGTAGTCAAACAATTCCGGGTCAGTTTTTATCAGTTCATTGATGTCCTTCATTTTTTCCTCCATAGCAAGATTCTACGCTCATGCAGTGATTTTGTCAAAGCATCCTTCGATTCTGATGAAGAAATTAGTATTGGCGGTTTCCCTTCGGCAACATTGTTATCATGGAACTTCTATCTTTTCACCATCGGTCTGATTTGATCAAAAGACGATTCGTTTTCAGTGTTACCGAGAATAACGTCAATGGGCACGTACCGACCTGATTGCGATTCTTTTCAGGATCCCAGTTTATGCATTTCATGATGGAGCGCCATCGCATTTTTTTCGATTCGGGCCGCAGACGCGCCCGGGGGTGGGTGGAGTCTGCGCGGACGGTTCCTTCCCCCAGCGGGGCCATCGTATGTACCCATTTTCGTTGGGATTCCAAGTCGCGCCAAGCTGTGACGATGGTGACGATGCACTGGATTCCCGCTTTCGCGGGAATGACGGAATCACGGCTTTCACATTGAAAACCCCCGCCAGGCCCCAACCTGTACCCACAACACACTACGGGGAGAACCGACATGCGCACCGAAAAAATGACGAATACCTTGCAGCAGGCTCTGGGCGATGCCCAAACGCTGGCGCTGGGGGGGGATCATCCGTACATCGAGCCTGCGCACTTGGTCGTTGCGTTGCTGCGGCAGGCCGATGGCCCGCTGCCGCTGCTGCAACGCGCGGGGGTACACGTCGCTGGCTGGCTGGCCGCTTCGGAAGCGGCGCTGAAAAAGCTGCCACAGGTTTCCGGGGACGCGCAGGTGCAAGTCGGCAGAGACTTGGTCACGCTGCTCCAGCAGGCGGAAAAGGAGTCGCTCAAGCGCGGGGATGCGTACCTGTCCAGCGAGATGGTGCTGCTTGCGCTGTCCGACGCCAAGAGCACTGCGGGGGAGCAAGCGCGCGCTCATGGACTGGCGCGCAAGAACCTGGAAGCCGTGATCGACACCGTGCGTGCCGGCCAAGGCGTGGATAGCGCCGATGCGGAAAACCAGCGTGAATCCCTGCGCAAATACTGCCTCGACCTGACCGAACGCGCCAGACAAGGCAAGCTCGACCCCGTGATCGGGCGCGACGACGAGATTCGCCGTGCCATCCAGGTGCTTCAGCGCCGCACCAAAAACAACCCGGTGCTCATTGGCGAACCCGGCGTGGGCAAAACTGCCATCGTCGAAGGGCTGGCGCAGCGCATCGTCGCCGGGGAAGTGCCCGATACGCTCAAAAACAAGAAAGTGCTTGCACTCGATCTGGCCGCGCTGCTTGCCGGGGCCAAGTACCGGGGGGAATTTGAGGAACGCCTCAAGAGCGTGCTGCGCGAACTATCGCGGGATGAAGGGCAAACCATCGTCTTCATCGACGAGCTGCACACGATGGTCGGCGCAGGCAAGGCGGAAGGGGCCATGGATGCCGGCAACATGCTCAAGCCCGCGCTGGCGCGGGGCGAGCTGCATTGCGTCGGCGCGACGACGCTCGACGAATACCGCAAGTACATCGAAAAAGATGCGGCGCTCGAACGCCGGTTCCAAAAGATCCTCGTCGGGGAACCTTCGGTGGAAGCGACGATCGCAATCCTGCGCGGGCTGAAAGAACGCTACGAAAAACACCACAACGTCGACATCACCGACCCCGCCATCGTTGCTGCGGCAGAACTGTCGAACCGCTACGTCACGGATCGCTTCCTGCCCGACAAGGCCATTGATCTGATCGACGAGGCTGCGTCGAAAGTCAAGATCGAAATGGATTCCAAGCCTGAGGCCATCGACAAACTCGACCGCAGGCTCATCCAGTTGCAGATCGAGCGCGAGGCGGTCAAGAAAGAGCAGGACGATGCCTCGCTCAAGCGCCTGGAGCTGATCGAGACGGAAATCGGTTCGTTGCGCTCGCAAATCGCTTCGCTCGAAGAAGTGTGGAAGTTCGAGAAAGCCAGTGCGTTGGGCAGCCAACACCTGCGTGAGGAGATCGACGCGCTCAAAACGACGATTGCCCAGCACACGCGCAAGGGCGACTTCAACAAGGTGGCCGAATTGCAATACGGCAAGCTGCCCGAGCTGGAAAAGCGCCTGCGGGAAGCGCAGGTGCGCGAATCGCACCGCGAAGAGGGTGCTGTTCCCCGATTGCTGCGCACGCAGGTCGGCGCGCAGGAAATCGCCGAAGTCGTCAGCCGCGCCACGGGTATTCCCGTCTCCAAGATGATGCAAGGGGAGCGAGAAAAGCTCCTGGCAATGGAGAAGCACTTGCACCAGCGCGTGGTGGGGCAAGACGAAGCCATCGCAGCAGTGGCCCATGCCATCCGCAGGGCGCGTTCGGGCCTGTCCGATCCGAACCGGCCAACGGGATCTTTTCTATTCCTAGGCCCTACAGGGGTGGGCAAGACCGAGCTGTGCAAGGCGCTGGCGGCGTTTCTGTTCGATGCGGAAAACCACCTGCTGCGCATCGACATGAGCGAATACATGGAAAAACACGCCGTGGCACGGCTGATCGGTGCCCCGCCCGGATACGTGGGGTACGAGGAAGGCGGGCATCTGACGGAGGCAGTGCGGCGCAACCCCTATAGCGTCGTGCTCTTCGACGAGATCGAAAAAGCCCACCCGGACGTATTCAATGTGTTGCTGCAAGTGCTCGACGATGGCCGCCTGACCGATAGCCAGGGGCGCACGGTCGACTTCAAAAACACGGTTGTCGTGATGACGAGCAACATTGGCTCCCAGCTCATCCAGAACATGGCGGGGGAGGATGGGGCGCAGATGCGCAAAGCCGTGTTGGCGGAACTCAAAAACTATTTCCGGCCGGAGTTTCTCAACCGCATCGACGAGACGGTGGTTTTCCATGCCCTGGATGCCGCGCACATTGCAGGCATTGCACGCATCCAGCTTGCCGTGTTGACCGAGCGCCTAGCCAAATTGGATTTGCACCTCGAAGTGCGGGAAGCCGCAGTGGCCGAACTGGCCAAGGTGGGCTTCGACCCCCTGTTTGGCGCACGTCCCCTCAAACGGGCCATTCAGCAGCATATCGAAAACCCGCTCTCCACCCTGTTGCTCGAAGGGCGCTTCCCGCCCAAGAGCACGATCACCGTTGACGTCGATACCCAGCACGGGTCGGCGGAATTCGTCTTTGGGTGACGGGCCGCTTGCTGCAGTGCCGTCAGGGGCTACCGATTCGTGGCCCCCTAGAATCCTTTGCAGTTTCATCTCGATCTGGTATCCCCAGACTTCTGCCATGACCGCCGAAGAAATCAGCTTTACGGATTTGATCGCGTCGTCGATCCACGACATGAAAAACTCGGTCAATATCCAGGTCAGTGCTCTCGAATGTATGGCATTGGATGCGCAGTCCCGGGGGGATCGAGACAGCTTCAAGACCCTCGTTGGCGTCATTGCGCAGGCGTATCGCATGAACGCCAATCTGATCCAGCTCTTGACGCTCTACAAATTCGGCAAAGCCATCTATCCCCTCGACATTTCCGAACAATCGGTGCGGGATGTCATCGACGAAGCGCTGTTGCAAACCCATTCGATGATGGATTTCAAAGGCATTAGTGTGCAGGTGGATTGCGACCCAGGGTGTTACTGGTACTTCGACAAGGATTTGCTGTCTGGCGTGTTGCTCAACGCGCTCAACAACGCCTTCAACTACACCAAAGACCAAATACGTATCGCTGCGATCCCTTGCGATGGCGGGCTGTGCCTTCGGGTCGAAGACAACGGCAGTGGTTACCCCGAATCGATGCTCCACTGCCATGGGGTGTGCGCCAACAAAAGTTCCAACTTTTACAGCGGCAGTACCGGGCTGGGGTTTTATTTCTCCGCGCAGGTGGCCAAGATGCACCAGAACGGTGGGCGATGCGGTTCGCTGACGATCGAGAACGGTGGGCTGTATGGTGGCGGTTGCTTTGTCGTGCAACTGCCCTGAACGGGCCTTGCGCTGCAGGGCTCACGGCTATCACTGCCATGACTGCTTCCCCAGGCTCCGTGCGGAGGGCGTGCGATGACTCTTTCTCTCAAGCAAGCCAGTGCGTTGATCATTGATGACTTCCAGGGAATGCGCACGATGTTGCGCGACTTCGTGAAGTACATGGGGGTCCACCAGATCGACACTGCGAACAGTGGCCGCGACGCGATCAGCCACCTGTCGTCTTCCCGGTACGACATCGTGATCTGCGACTTCAACCTCGGCCAAGGCCCCAACGGCCAGCAGGTGTTGGAAGAAGCCAAGATGCGGAATTTGGTCGGGGTCTCGACGATCTGGGTGATGGTCACCGCAGAAAAAACCCCCGACATGGTGATGGGAGCTGCGGAGACGCGCCCGGACGACTACCTCCTCAAACCCATCAACCAGGTGTTGCTGCAGTCGCGCATCGAAAAACTCCTCGCACGCAAACAATCCCTGGGTGTGATCGAAGCCAGCATCCGATCCCAGGACTACGCTGCCGCCATTGCGCATTGCGACAAGCTCTTGCAGTCCCAGGCCGTCAATCCCCAGGAAGTCTTGCGCATCAAAAGTGATTTGTTGTTGACCGTCGGGGACGATGCTTCCGCACGCGAGCTGTTCGAGGTCGTGCTGGCGCAGCGCAATGTCTCGTGGGCCAAGACGGGGCTGGGCAAGGTGCTCTTCAACAGCGCAGACTACGAAGGTGCAGCCTTGCTCTTCAGCCAGGTGCTGACGGACAACCCGATGTATATCGAGGCCGCAGATTGGTTGGCCAAGTCATACCAAGCGATGGGCAACATGGTCATGGCACAGCAGGTATTGCTGGAGGCAACCAAGCTCTCGCCCAATTCCCCGATGCGCCAAAAGGCGCTGGGTGACGTGGCGTACAGGAATGGCGAGTTGGATGTGGCCAAGACGGCGTTCGAGAAAACGATCAAGATTGGCGAGTTTTCTGCGCACAAAAGCCCGGCTGCGTATGCCCGGCTGGCCGATGTGCTGTCCGATTCCAACGAAGCCATGGAAGCGTTGCACGTGCTCAAGCGCAGCAAGGCCGACTTCCGTTTCAACCCCATAGCCGCGTTGCAGACGGCGACGGTGGAAAGCAGGGTCTACCAAAAAATGGGCCAGTCCGACATGGCCAGGGCTGCCTTGGCGAATGCCGAGCAATTGGCCAACCAACTCGGCAGCCAGCTCTCTGCGGATCTGATGATCGATTTGGCCAAGTCGCATCTTCAGCTTGGCGATAAGCACAAGGCGTTCCAACTGCTCGGTGAAGTCGTCAAGAACAACCACGAGAATGCCGAGTTGTCCGGGGAGGTCGAACACCTGCTGGTGCGGGAACATCTGGCCGAGGAGGGGCATGCCCTGATCGAAGCCTCCCGCAAAGAGGTCATCGACATCAACAACCAGGGTGTGTTGTTTGCCAAGCAGGGGGATTTTCAGCAGGGGCTGAAATTGCTGCGCTCCGCCGTCAAGCGCCTGCCTTCCAGCGAGGTGATGATCGTCAATCTGTGTGGGCTGTTGATCGCGCAGATGAGCAAGGAAGGGTACCGAGAAATCCTGGCAGCCGAGGTTCGCGATCTCCTCAACCGGGTGCATGCCATCAACCCTTCCAACAAAAAGTATTTCAGCTATACCCAAGTGCTGGCCAAAATGCAGCGAGGGGCTTGAGCACTCCTGCTCCGTCGTCGGCGGCGGATTCCACCGCTCCCACACTGGCAAAGCAGTCGGTGCGGTATTTCGGTAGCCCAACCCGGCAGTAACAGATTGACAACATGGATGCATTGCAAACCGCGCTCACTCTCTTCGGAGGTCTGGTACTCGTCGCACTCGGCGGGTACACCTACTGGCAGTTCCGTCGCAATGCAACGCTGCATGCTCCCCATCGCAGCACCTTGCGTTCCCGGCTTGAAGGCGTGGAGGACGTCGAGCCATCCTTGGTCGATCACCCGATTACGGAGGACGGCGCTGCCCAGGATGCTGCTATCCCTGCCAATCTCCCCGCCCATCTCCCTACCGCTGCCGCACCGTCTACGGCGCCTGGCCCCGCACCCCGGCCTGCCGCCTGCCCTGTGGTGCGGTCTGCGCGCTTCCCACGGCCTGCGCTGAACGAGGTGATCGACCTATTGATTCCCATTTCGGTGCCTGCTCCCGTGGCCGGTCATACGGCGATGGCCGTGATGCCGGACATGGCCCGTGTGGGAACCAAGGCCTTTGCCATCGAGGGGTGGAATGAAACCCGGCAACGTTGGGAAGGGCTGCAAGCAGACCAACGCTACGGGCGTTTGCGTGCGGGGGTTCAGCTCGTAGACCGTGCTGGCAGTTTGACACCCGCCGAGCTGGTCGAATGTGAAGAAGTGGTTCGCCGTTGCGCCAACGCAATCCATGGGGTTGCCGAACATGTCGCGGAAGACGCAGTGTTGGCGCGTGCGCAAGACCTATACCAGTTTGCCTGCGCCCACGACGGGCGGTTGTTTTTTCAATTGCGCGTCACCCATGGGGCATGGGGGGTGGACTACGTGCAAGAGATCGCCAGGGAGATGGGTTTCGTACCTGGCGCCGTGTTGGGCAAGTGGGTATTGCCCAGCGCAACGACATCTTTTCCCGTGCTGGGCTTGCAATTCGATGTGCGCGCTGCGTGGGCCGATACGAAGTCCGAATCGGAATTGCATCAAATAGAACTGGGTTGGGAAATCGCACTGGTTCCCCGCAGCGAAGCCCCTT
The DNA here is from genome assembly GCF_000477435.1 of Candidatus Symbiobacter mobilis CR. Lineage (NCBI taxonomy): Bacteria > Pseudomonadati > Pseudomonadota > Betaproteobacteria > Burkholderiales > Comamonadaceae > Candidatus Symbiobacter > Candidatus Symbiobacter mobilis. Next base: position 1,018,741 of record NC_022576.1, on the reverse strand, counting down.
TCCAGCGCTTGCGCACAGTGTCCGCAGCCATGGCTGCCAAGCTGGGTGCAGCCATTACCGACGAAGCTGGCGTGGCTTTGCATGCCGAGGCCATGGAAGATATCGCCCAGCAAATCGATTCGCTGTACGACACGATGGATCAGCGCGCCATTCCTGCCGGTTCTGACTTGGCGCGCCGCCTCTGTTCCTGACCCTACGCTACGGGTACGCACACCTCTTTGATCCCCTCATCTCCTGATCCCCTCATCGCATCCCGCACCCGCAACGCGGGCAGGGGGGCGCGGCGCCACCAAGCGACATCGCCACAAGCCAGCAGCAGCGCACACACCAGGGGTTCCAGCGGGGTTGTGTCGGGGTCGATCAAGAGCACGAGGCGTTCAGGCTCTTCCTGTAGTCGGGCCACCCAGTCCAGGGTGACGAGCGCATCCACCACGCCTTCCAGTTGCACGGGTTCCACCCCTAACGCTATGCCCAGCTCATCAAGGGGCAGGCCCCGCCGGGGCGTGTGGTGGGTGGCATCCAGGGCGCACAGCACGTCCAGCGCCAAAGCAAATTGCCATCCTTGCTCCTGGGGCCGTGCGCTCAAGTTGGCTTGCAGACTGGGTAGATACGCCGCCAGCACCGCGCCGAGCAGGACGATGACCCATGCGATGTAGATCCACACCAGCAGGATCGGCACCGTGGCAAAGGTGCCGTAGAGCACGGAATACGTCGGTACCTTGGCCAAGTACCACACCAGCAGGCGTTTGCCGATTTCGAATGCGGCAGCGACGAACCACCCCCCCGCCCATGCGTGGCGCCAATGCACCCGCGTGTTGGGAACATAGCGGTACATCGCCGCCATGCCCGCAGCCAGCAGTACGAACTGCACTGCGTCCAGCGCCAACCCCACTCCGCCGGAAACCGTGCCGAGGATGCCCTTGGACACAGACAGCGCATAGGTAGTCAGGCTCACGCTCAGCGCCAGCAGTAGTGGCCCCAGCGTGATCGTCGTCCAGTACACCAGTACCCGCTGCCACAGTGGACGGGGCTTGCGCACGCGCCAGATGGCGTTGAGTGTGCGGTCGATCGTCAGTACCAGCGCCAGCGCAGTGACGAACAACACCGCCAGCCCCACGCTGCCCAGCCGACTCGCCTTGCCGGCAAATTGGCTCAGGTATCCCAATACCTGGCGGGCGATGCTGTCGGGGATCAGGCTATCGACCAGCCACCTTTGCAAGGTGATTTGCAGCCGTGCGAACTGGGGGAATGCCGTGAACAATGCCAGCGCCACGGTGGCGAAAGGCACCAGCGCGATGGTGGTCATGAAAGTCAGGCTGCTGGCGCTCAGCGCCAGATGATCCTGGCGAAAGCGCTCGCGTGCGATGAGCGCGGCGCGCTTCCAGGGAAAGCGCTGCAGACGGTCCAGCCAGCCGATCTGCGCCTGGGCTGGGGGAAGCGCGGTGCTCAGGCCACCCCCGGGCGGTACTGCTGCGTCATCCATTCGCGATACGCCCCGCTTTGCACGTGCTCGATCCACGCAGGATGGTCGAGGTACCACTGCACGGTCTTGCGGATCCCCGTCGCAAAGGTTTCCGCCGGTTTCCACCCCAGCTCGGCTTCGATCTTGCGTGCGTCGATGGCGTAGCGCCGGTCATGCCCGGGGCGGTCTGCCACGTGGGTGATCTGCTCGCGGTAGGGCTTGCCGTCTGCGCGTGGGCGTAGTTCGTCGAGCAGCGCGCAGATCGTGTGGACGATGTCGAGGTTCGTCTGCTCGTTCCACCCGCCGATGTTGTATGTCTCCCCCAGGCGGCCTGTTTGCAGCACGCAGGCGATGGCGCGGCAGTGGTCGATGACATAGAGCCAGTCGCGCACCTGCTGGCCATCGCCGTAGATCGGAAGCAGCTTGCCCGCCAGCGCGTTGACGATGGTCAGCGGAATGAGTTTTTCCGGGAATTGGAACGGACCATAGTTGTTGGAGCAATTGGTCGTCAATACCGGCAACCCGTAGGTGTGGTGCCAGGCCCGAACCAGATGGTCGCTGGCCGCTTTGCTGGCGCTGTAGGGGCTGTTGGGTTCGACGCGGTGCAGCTCGGTGAACGCCGGTTCCCCAGGCCGAAGACTACCGTAGACCTCGTCGGTCGAGACGTGCAAAAACCGGAACGATTCCTTGCGATCCGGCGGCAGCAGCATCCAGTAGCCATGCACGGCTTCCAGCAAATGAAAGGTGCCGACGACGTTGGTGTGGATGAAGTCGCCGGGGCCGTGGATCGAGCGATCGACATGGCTTTCCGCAGCAAAGTGGACGATGGCGCGAATCTGGTGCCGTTCGAGCAGGGAGGAGATCAGCGCACGGTCGGCGATGTCCCCGACGACGAAGGTGTGGCGGGTATCTTCATGCAGGGCGTCGAGGTTTTCCGGGTTGCCCGCGTAGCTGAGCTTGTCCAGGTTGACCACGGGTTCGCCTGTTTGCGCAATCCAGTCCAACACAAAGTTGGCGCCAATAAACCCAGCACCGCCGGTAACCAAAATCATGGGGAACGCTCCGGAAACAGTTGAGACAAGCCACGGTACCCAAAGTCAAGGGACGCTGTGGAAGGGACGCAAATTTTAGGAAGAGGGTGTTGTCCCTGCTGCATCAATGACTCCTCCGCCGAGGCAAACTTCTCCGTCGTACACGACGGCGGACTGACCGGGAGTAACAGCCCATTGCGGCTGCGCAAAATGCAAGGTGAAGCGCCCGTCTTCTGCTGCGCGCAGGGTGCAGGCCACGTCGCGCTGGCGGTAGCGTGTTTTGGCGGAACCCATCGTTGCCACCCCTGGAGTGGGGGGGGCAATCCAGGAAGCATCGCTGGCATGTAAGGTATCGGACAGCAGCCAGGGATGTTCATGGCCCTGCACAACCCACAGCGTGTTGGCAGGGATGTCCTTGCGCGCCACGTACCAGGAAGCGCCTTCCGGCACGCCACGCACGCCGCCGATGCCAAGGCCCTTGCGTTGCCCCAAGGTATAAAAAGGCAGCCCGCAGTGTTCCCCAAGGGTGACGCCGTTCTCGTCCCGGATCGGCCCACGCTGCAAGGGGAGGTACCGGGTCAGGAACGTGCGGAAATGCCGTTCCCCGATAAAGCAAATTCCTGTCGAGTCTTTCTTGGCTGCATTGGGCAGGCCGATTTCCCGGGCAATGCGCCGTACCTCGGTTTTGAGCAGGCCCCCGACGGGGAATACCGCCTTTGACAACTGCTGCTGCGTGAGCCGGTAGAGGAAATAGCTTTGGTCTTTGGACGGATCCACCCCACGAAGTAGCTCGTACCACCCTGTTTCCGTGTTGTGGCGAACACGTGCGTAGTGCCCGGTGGCGATGGCGTCCGCGCCGATTGCCATCGCATGTTCCAGGAATGCCTTGAATTTGATTTCCGCGTTGCACAGCACATCCGGGTTGGGGGTGCGGCCCCGCCGGTGCTGTTCGAGGAAGTCGGCAAAAACCCGTTCCCTGTACTCGCGGGAGAAATTGACGTGCGCGATGTCGATGTCGAGCACATCCGCCACGGCAGCGGCATCGACGAAATCCACCGCCGCAGCGCAGTGGGATTCGGTGTCGTCGTCTTCCCAGTTCTTCATGAAAACGCCAATTACCTCATGCCCCTGCTTTTTGAGTAACCACGCAGCGACGGCGGAATCGACACCGCCACTCAGCCCGACGACGACCCGGGCAGGACGGTGCAGCAAATCGTTGGACATGGACAAGGGAGTAGAAAAGAAGACAAGGCAGGATGCCGGGGGCCAAAAAAGGCCTGTTCTGTTCCAGCAATGGGACAGGGAAGGCAGCCAATATGGCAGGGGCATTGTGCCTATGTGGAAGCGGCGGTATGCACGAACGACGTGGCACCCTCGCCCCAATCTTGCAACGCAAAATGCGGTAAGCTCATAGGCTTTTCTAAAAGCCCCCCCCTTTTTCCTCATCGAACTCAAGGAGTAGTTCATGCAAGCTGGAACCGCCGTCCAGGGCGCAGTGGGTTCTTCCCCAGCCCCAGGATCTTCCCCATCGCCGCAGTGCATTGGCGTGTTGCGCGAGACCTATCCTGGCGAAAAACGTGTCGCCACGGTGCCCGATGTCGTCGCCAAGCTCATCAAACTGGGCTTTTCCGTGGTTGTGGAAAGCGGGGCGGGGGAGGCATCGAGCATCGGTGACGATGCCTACCAGGCCGCCGGGGCCAGCGTCGTTCCAGATGCGAAGCAACTGTGGGAGCGCGCGGACATCGTCTTCAAAGTACGTGCGCCGTCGATGGACGAAGTCGCTGCGATGCCCGAGGGGCGCACGCTCGTCAGCTTCCTCTGGCCTGCCCAAAACCCCGAACTTCTGCAAGCGCTGGCGGCCAAAAAAGCCACGGTGCTGGCAATGGATAGCGTGCCGCGCATTTCCCGTGCGCAAAAGCTCGATGCCCTCAGCTCGATGGCCAACATTGGCGGCTACCGCGCCGTCATCGAAGCCGCGCATCAGTTTGGGCGGTTTTTCACCGGACAAGTCACTGCCGCAGGCAAGGTGCCTCCGGCGAAAGTGTTTGTCATTGGCGCGGGGGTGGCTGGTCTGGCTGCTATCGGCGCTTCCGTCGGGTTGGGCGCCATCGTGCGGGCCAACGACACCCGGCCCGAGGTGGCGGATCAGATTCGCTCCCTCGGCGGGGAATTCGTTCCCGTCGAATACCAGGAAGAAGGTAGCGGCGTCGGCGGGTACGCCAAGGTGATGAGCGAGGGCTTCCAAAAGGCCCAACGCGAAGTTTTTGCCAAACAGGCCAAAGAAGTCGACATCATCATCACCACGGCGCTGATTCCCGGCAAGCCTGCTCCCCGGCTCATCACGGCGGAGATGGTGCAGTCGATGAAGCCCGGCAGCGTGATCGTCGATATGGCTGCAGAGCAGGGGGGAAACTGCGAACTGACCGAACACGGGCGCGTTGTCGTCAAACACGGCGTGACCATCATCGGCTACAGCGACCTGCCCAGCCGCCTGCCCACGCAGTCCAGCACGCTCTATGCCACCAACCTGCTTCGGCTGACGGAAGAGCTTTGCAAGGCCAAGAATGGCGTGATCAACGTCAACATGGACGACGAAGTCATCCGTGGAACCACCGTCGTCAAGGAAGGCAACGTCACCTGGCCCCCACCGGCGCCCAAGCTCTCTGCCGCACCGGCTGGAGCGCCCAAGCCTGCTGCTGCACCCGTCGCCAAAAAATCGGCGGGGCATGGGCACGGGGCAAGCAGCGAGCCAATGGCCGCAGGCACGCTCACGGCCATGTTCGCCGTGTTTGCGCTGGTCTTCTGGTTCGTCGGCGCCTTCGCACCGGCAGCCTTCCTCGCGCACTTCACGGTGTTCGTATTGGCTTGTTTCGTCGGGTACATGGTCGTTTGGAACGTCACCCCTGCGCTCCACACCCCGCTGATGAGCGTGACCAACGCCATTAGCAGCATCATCGCCATCGGTGCGCTCGTGCAGATCGCTCCCCCGCTGGCGGCGAGTGCTGCGGAACCATCCCCATGGATATTCGGTTTGGCTTTCGTCGGCATCGTGCTGACGGCGGTCAACATGTTCGGCGGATTTGCCGTGACCCAGCGCATGCTGGCCATGTTCCGCAAGTAATTCAAGGAGTACATCGATGTCTGGCAATGTAGCGACGGTCTCCTATATCGGAGCCACCATCCTGTTTGTGTTGAGTCTGGGGGGGTTGTCCCACCCCGAAACTTCGCGCCGTGGAAACCTGTACGGAATGATCGGCATGACGATTGCCGTGCTGGCGACCATCTTTGGCCCGCGCGTGACTGCTGCGGGCATTCCCTGGATCGTCGGCGCCATGGTCGTCGGCGGGGCCATTGGCCTCTACGCTGCGCGCACGGTCAAGATGACGCAGATGCCCGAACTGGTCGCGCTAATGCACAGTCTTGTCGGCCTGGCCGCCGTGCTGGTCGGCTTTGCGAGCTACATCGACCAATCCCTTGGGTTGGAAGGGGCGGAAAAAGCGATCCATGAGCTTGAGGTGTACGTCGGCATCCTCATCGGCGCCGTCACGTTCTCGGGGTCGGTCATCGCTGTCGGCAAGCTCAACGGCAAGATCAATGGCTCGCCGTTGTTGCTTCCGGCCCGGCACTGGCTGAATCTGCTGGGGTTGTTGATCGTCATCTGGTACGGTGGGGAGTTCTTGGATGCGCACACGGTGTCCGATGGGCTGATTCCCCTGTACATCATGACCGCCATTGCCCTGCTGTTCGGGGTCCACATGGTCATGGCCATCGGTGGGGCGGACATGCCTGTGGTGGTGTCGATGCTCAACAGCTATTCGGGATGGGCTGCTGCCGCCACCGGGTTCATGCTGTCGAATGACCTGTTGATCGTCACCGGGGCGCTCGTCGGTTCCAGTGGCGCGATCCTGTCGTACATCATGTGCAAGGCGATGAACCGAGGTTTCGTCAGCGTTATCGCTGGGGGTTTCGGTACCGGTACGCCAACGGCTGCCTCGGCTGCCGGAGCACAGGCTCCTGCGGGGGAAGTCCAGCCCATCTCCGGCACGGAAACGGCGGAACTGCTCAAGGACGCCAAAAACGTCATCATCGTTCCCGGCTACGGCATGGCTGTGGCACAGGCACAGCACACGGTTTTTGAAATCACCAAAGTGCTGCGCGAACGCGGGGTCAATGTCCGCTTCGGTATTCACCCCGTTGCAGGGCGGATGCCGGGGCACATGAATGTGCTGCTGGCGGAGGCCAAAGTGCCCTACGACATCGTGCTGGAAATGGACGAACTGAATGACGACTTTCCGAGCACGGACGTCGCCATGGTCATCGGGGCGAATGACATCGTCAACCCCGGCGCACAGGACGACCCCACCAGTCCGATTGCCGGGATGCCCGTGCTCGAAGTCTGGAAGGCCAAGACCTCAATCGTGATGAAGCGCAGCATGGCTTCCGGCTACGCGGGGGTGGACAACCCGCTCTTCTACAAAGACAACAACCGCATGCTCTTTGGCGATGCGAAGAAAATGCTTGACGAAGTGTTGGTTGCTTTGAAGGTTTGAGCTTGGGTTTGCGCTTGTATTGCAGGAAAGCCACGCAGACTACCCGCTGACAACGCTGACCAGACCAACCCCCGCGCCGCAAGGTTCGGGGGTTTTTTTGTATGCGCCCAGCATGGGCGCGAACTTATGGGGTAGAAGTCGCCCTGTGGGAGAACTGGACTGGGCTTATCGTGAGCAATAGTAACCAGATGTCCAGAACCCCGGTTATCAATCAGGCCCTATCCAACGTGTGGTTACAGGAGCAGGGTTTGCTGAGTGTGAAAGACCTGTGGTGCAAAGCACAGGGGTACATGGTTATGAAGCGAAAGACTTTGTCGAGCGAGCCGACTTGTTGAACCGCCCACTGCGGACCCGCACGGTGGGTGGTGTGGGGGGCGACGGTTAGAAGCCGTTGCCTACCCGATTAGGCTTAACAACACTTTGCCCCCGCTTCACTCTTTACTTTTTCTGTTATCTCGTACGATCCAAGGAACTACGGAAAGGACGAATAGGGCTACAAGAGTGCTCAGGACGGCAGTCGATTCCCGCCCCATTCCTGCAGCCACGCCGATTGCTGCTGTTACCCATATGCCTGCCGCCGTAGTCAACCCCCGAGTTTCCACTTGTTTGGTTCCCAAGATTATGGCTCCGGCTCCAAGGAAACCCACCCCGGCGACCAGGCCCTGCAACACCCGAGTTAAATCTGCGGTTGATGCCCCGGCTTGTTGGGGAATGAGGACGAAGAGCGCCGCCCCGATGGCAACCAGCATATGCGTTCGTACCCCCGCACTCTTGCCTTGCTTCTCCCGCTCGTACCCCAGTAGACCGCCAAGGGCCGCAGCAACCAGAAGGCGTAGTGTGATACGTGTAATCTGCGTTGCATCTGGGATATCGGAGAATTCCGACAGCAGGGTATTCCATATCTCTTGCCACATGCTCATAGTCCTCATCACTTCTCGTTTTTCTGTGCTTCGTCCGGTTCCTTCATAAGCCCGCCCAACGCCTGACATAACAGGTCGGCCGAAGGCAGGTCCGGTTGATGGAAAGGTGCGCGCCCAGCATGGGCGCGAACTTATGGGGTGGAAGTCCCCTGTGGGAGAACCGAATTGGACTCATCGTGAGCAATAGTAACCACTAGCCGACGGCAAGGGCTGCTTCGCGAGAAGTAGTCTGGAGGAAGCCTGAGAGCAAAAGTGCGAGACCCCCCTATGTCACAGTAGATGTCCGATAAATTGTGTAGCCTGGGGGCGGAGAAGGACACCGATATGACGAGATACAGCCTGGAATTTCAGGAACAGATAGCACGCAAGATGATGCCACCGAACAGCCAAAGCATTGCGAAGATCAGCCAAGAGACGGGCGTTTCAGCGCCCACCTTGTACGCATGGCGGAATCGATACCGATCACAAGGTCACGTAGTACCCGCGAAGCCAGAAGACCCGCAAGGCTGGGACTGGAAAGCGAAGGCGGCTGCGGTGCTGAAGACGGTGGCGATGAACGAGGCGGAGAAGGCCGAGTACTGCCGACAAAATGGGCTGCACCCCGAACACCTCCAGGCATGGGAGCAGGTGTTTGAAGAGGCGGACAGTATTCGAGGCCCGGTCAATGCAGGGGATATTGGAGCGGAGCGCAAGAAGGTCAGGCACCTGGAAAAGGAGCTGAAGCGCAAGGACAAAGCATTGGCGGAGGCGGCTGCACTGCTGGTGCTGTCAAAAAAAGTCCAGGCCATCTGGGGCAGCAAAGAGGAAGACTGATCACCTCGGAGCTGAAACAGATGGCCATAGACCTGATCAAGGAAGCGTGCCAGCAAGGAGCACGTGAGAGCAAAGCCTGCGCAGTGCTGGAGATAACGTGCCGTACCCTTCGGCGATGGCGGGAACAGTTGCGCAAAGAGGGAGTGCTTAGCGACCGACGCATGGAAGCGGCGCAAGAGCGCATTCATCCCCAAGCGTTGACGGCAGAGGAGAAGCAGGAGGTACTGGATGTGTGCAACAGCGCGGAATTTGGGAGCTTGCCGCCGTCGCAGATCGTTCCGATACTGGCGGATCGTGGGAGGTATCTTGCATCGGAATCGACGTTTTATCGGGTGTTGAGGGAAGCAGGGCAGTGCAACCGACGAGGTCGAGCGCGGGCACCGAAGCAGACGCAGCGGCCACAGGCATGGGAGGCAAGTAGCCCGAATCGTGTGTGGACGTGGGACATCACGTACATGCCGACACTGGTGAAAGGGGAGTTCTACCGGCTGTACATGGCTGTGGACGTATACAGCCGGAAGATCATGGGCTGGGAAGTGCATTGTGAGGAAACGGCACAGCACGCTGCGATCCTGATCGAGAAGGCGTGCATGGTGCATGAGATCACGCGGGAACAACTGGTGCTGCACTCGGACAACGGAAGCCCGATGAAAGGAGTGACGATGCTGGGAATGTTGCAGAAGTTGGGGGTGGTGCCCTCATTCAGCCGCCCATCGGTGAGTGATGACAACCCATACTCGGAGAGCTTGTTTCGGACGATGAAGTACTGCCCGAAATACCCAGCCAAGCCATTTGGGACGCTGGATCAAGCGCGTGAGTGGGTACTGGGATTTGTGACCTGGTACAACAACGAACACCGGCACAGCGGGATAAGGTTCGTAACGCCAGAACAAAGGCACCGGCGGATGGACCAGGAGCTGCTCGCAACCCGCAGCAGGGTGTATGAACAGGCCAAGGCAGCCAGACCACAACGGTGGAAGAGCCGAGCGGTACGGAATTGGTCACCTGTTGGAACGGTGTGGCTGAATCCAACCAAAGAACATCGGGCGCTCCTCAAAAGCGAGAGTGCCTGAGTGAAAAAAGCGGACATCTTTCTTGACAAACACCGAAACACCAAAGAGCAAATATCTATTTTCGTCATAGGAATGGTCTGGGTCATGGATGCACGAAGAGTGGTCATCACCAAATACCTCCGTAGCTTCCAGAAACGAAACACCATGCATGGTTATCAAGCGAAAGACATCGTCGTCGAGCGAGCCGACTTGTTGAACTGCCCACTGCGGACCAGCACGGTGGGTGGTGTGGGGGCTGGAAGCTAGAAACTCTTGGCTACCCGATTGCCCCAAGTGGCAGCGCGTTACTTCAGCCACCCACGGCGGCGGAAGTACCACATCGGCAGCAAGGCGCTCGCGGCCATCAGTGCGAGTGCAGCAGGGTAGCCCCCGCGCCAGGCAAGTTCCGGCATGTACCGGAAGTTCATGCCGTACAGGCTGGCAATCAGCGTTGGTGGCAGCAAGGCCACGCTGGCCACGGAAAAGATCTTGATGATCTTGTTCTGGTTGATGTTGATAAAGCCGACGGTGGCATCCATCAAAAAGTTGATCTTGTCGAAGAGGAAAGCTGTGTGGGAGTCGAGCGAGTCGATGTCCCGCAAAATTTGCCGTGCTTCTTCGACTTGCGATGCCGTCAACATCTTGATGCGCAGCATGAAGCTCACCGCACGGCGCGTGTCCATCGCATTGCGGCGGATGCGCCCGTTCATATCCTCTTGGTGGGCGATGGCGGCCAGTACGCTGCTGGCCAGGTCATCGGTCACGTCCCCGGATAGCACCAGGCGGCTGACGCGCACCAGTTCGTCGTAGATCCCTTCCAGCGTATCGGCGGAGTACTCGGCATCGGCATCGTAGAGCTTGAGCAAGACGCCCTTGGCATCCTCGATCAAACCCGGCGCCCTGCGCGCGCGCAGGCGCAGCAGCCGGAACACGGGAACGTCTTCATCGTGGATCGAAAACAGCACGCCTTGGCTGGGGAGGGCTTCTTCGGCAAGGTTCAGGATGAACGCCACCCGCACCGTATGGGGGTCTTGGATGTCCGCGACCAGAAAGTCGCTGCGAATGTGCAAGTCCCCGTTGTCTTCCTTGTGGAACCTGGCGGACTCTTCGATGTCCTCGTTCATCGCATCGTCCGGGATCGACAGCCCGAAATACTGCTTGATCCACTGCTTTTCCTCCGGAGTGGGAGACTCCAGATCCACCCAGATCGGACGCAATCGGGACAGCTCCTCCAGGGAATCGATTTCTTCCTGAAAGAGGCGGCCGTTGGCAAGAGTGAAGGTGTTGAGCATCAATGACCCCTGGCACGCATCGCTATCACTCCAAGAACCGCACCAACACAAGGAAGAGTGGTAGGTATGGGGGAGGTATGGGAACAGTGCAAGCAGAGTGGGCAAAGATCGTAGCATCGCGCACCACATGGATGCACTGGTGCATCGGTGGTGTAGCCTGGGAACCATGCCCAGAGTTGGGGCAAACGATGCAGTGGGTCACTTTCGGTACGTTCTTTGTCGCTACTGCGAATGCATTTCTTCGCATAATGGAGTACATCGCTTGGCGTGCTCTTGTGGGGGGGCAGCGACGAATCCAGTTCTGTAGAGCGCTTTCCCGCCATCGATGGTTTCGATGGCATTTCAACCAGAAGCTAGGAGGCTTTGTATGAACTTGACGATCAGTGGTCACCATCTGGAGGTCACACCTGCGTTACGCAGTTACGTCACCACCAAGCTCGACCGCATTCGAAGGCATTTCGACCAAGTCGTCGACGTCAAAGTGCTGTTGACCCTCGAAAACCTCAAGGAAAAGGAGCGCAGGCAAAAAGCGGAGTGCAACATCCACATCAAGGGTATCGATCTGCACGTGGAAAGTGCGCATTCCGATCTGTACGCAGCCGTCGACGAGCTTGTCGACAAGCTCGATCGGCAAGTCGTTCGCCACAAGGATCGCATCCAGTCGCACCATCATGAGGCGCCGAAGCGTGACGCCTCAATCATTGGCTGAAGCCTTGCTTGGAGCGTTTTTCGCTTCGATACACTCCCGCCGCCCGCCCCTCAGGGGTGGGCGGCTTTTTTTTCCCCGGCGGGGTGGAATGCAGTACGGCTGCACCCCAGGATGAGGCCACGATGAATAGACTCGCTTCCATTCTTTGTGTCGAGCAGGTGCTCGTACAGGTGGATATCACCAGCAAGAAAAGGGCTTTCGAGGAAGTGGGACTGCTGTTCGAAAGCCTGCATGGGTTGAGCAGGGCACTGGTTACCGACAGCTTGTTTGCTCGCGAGCGCCTGGCTTCGACCGGGCTGGGGCATGGGGTGGCGATTCCGCATGGGCGCATCAAAGGGCTGAAAACGCCCATGGCTGCCGTCATCCACGTGGAACACCCCATCCCTTTTGAAGCGCCGGACGATGCCCCTGTCCACCTGATGGTGTTCCTGCTGGTGCCGGAACAATCGACCCAAAAGCACCTCGAAATCCTTTCTGAAATTGCCGAAATGCTGGGCGATGAGCATCTGCGTGATCGCATGTTTGCGTCCACGTCCGCCGAAGAGCTGTTTCGGACGATCGCTGGCTGGCGCCCGGTCTGATCGCCCAGTCACCCGATCACCCGATCGAATCGTTCCCCTGACCGTTGTTCCCGGCACCCCTGGATGAAACCCGAAGTCATCAACGCGGACTCCCTGTTCGAGGAGTTCCGCTCCAAGTTCCAGTGGGAGTGGGTCGCCAGTTTGGGGGCTTTTGATCGCACCTTTGATGCCGTGGCGGTTCGGGCCGCCCGTTCCGGCGCGGACTTGGTCGGGCACCTTAACTACATCCATCCGTACCGAATCCAGGTGCTGGGTGAGCGGGAAATCGATTACTTATGCAATACCTCTACCGAGGACTGCGCCCAGCGTATCTCCCGCATCGTGACGCTGGAACCCCCGGCGCTGATCCTTGCCGATGGGCAACTCGCCCCGGGAGCGCTGACCTCGATGTGCGAACGGGCGCAGATCCCCATGTTCGCGACGCGGGCTTCGTCTGCACTGGTCATCGACGTGTTGCGCGCCCATCTCTCCAAGCATTTTGCGGATCGCTGCATGATGCATGGGGTCTTCATGGACATCCTGGGGCTGGGGGTGTTGATCACCGGGGAATCCGGCCTGGGGAAGAGTGAACTCGGCCTCGAACTCATCTCACGCGGCAACGGGCTTGTTGCGGACGATGCTGTGGACTTTTACCGGGTGAACCAAGACACGATCGAAGGCCGTTGCCCCGAGCTACTCAAAAACATGCTCGAAGTGCGTGGCCTCGGGCTGCTCGATATCTGCTGCATCTTTGGCGAAACGGCGGTGCGCCGCAAGATGCGCCTGCACTTGATCGTTCACCTGGTTCGCTGCGAGTCGCTGGATCGCGACTACGAGCGCATCCCCAGTGAACCGTGTACCCAGGAAGTGCTCGAAGTGCCGATTCGCAAGGTCGTCATCCAAGTCGTTGCAGGGCGTAACTTGGCCGTGCTTGTCGAAGCCGCAGTGCGCAACACGATCTTGCAGTTCCGGGGCGTGGATACCTACAAGCGCTTTGTTGAACGGCACCGGCTGGCCAGCGAGGCCGCGAGCAACGACAGCGCTTTGCCCTGAAACGGCCGAATTACGTTGCACTGACGTTGAATTTACGTTGCACTCTTGCGCGATGCGCACAAGGCGCTTTGCCCTCCCATGAAAACCATTCCCATCGCCGAGTCCGTTCGCGCCAATCTCCAGAAATATCTCGACGATTTGCAGGGCATTCCTCCGACGAATTTGCACGCCATGCTGATGGCTGCTGTCGAAAAACCCTTGCTGGAATTCGTTCTGGAACGCACTGGCAACAACCAGTCTCTTGCCTCCCAATGGCTGGGCATCCACCGCAACACGCTGCGCAAAAAAATGCAGGAGCAAGATTTGTTGCTGTAGTTTTGTTGCTGTAGTCGTTCCTGTGCAAGTTGTCTATTTTTTCGTTGTCTACTTTTTGTTGTTTTCCTATCCTTGATCGACCATGAACGCCATGAACGTTTTGATTTCCGTCTCCGACAAAACCGGTATCCGCGAATTTGCCGCAGGGCTGCATGCACTGGGCATGCGCTTGCTTTCGACGGGGGGAACGGCCAAGTTGCTCCGGGACGATGGCCTACCGGTGACGGAAATCGCCGAATTCACCGGCTTCCCCGAGATGCTCGACGGCAGGGTCAAGACGCTCCACCCCAAGGTTCATGCAGGTTTGCTGGCGCGGCGGGATGTGCCCGAGCACATGACCGCGTTGCAAGCCCATGGGCTGGAAACCATCGACTTGCTCGTCGTCAACCTCTATCCCTTTGAAGCCACCGTTGCCCGTGCGGACTGCCCGCTGGAAGACGCCATCGAAAACATCGACATCGGTGGCCCGGCGATGGTGCGCAGCGCGGCCAAAAACTGGAAGGACGTCGGCGTCGTCACCGACCCATCCCAATACACCCAGGTGCTGGAAGAGCTGCGCGCCCACAAATCGCTCTCGCCCCGGAGCCGTTTTGCGCTGGCCGTTGCTGCGTTCCAGCGCATTGGCCAGTACGACAGCGCGATCAGCGACTACCTGTCTTCGATCCGGTCTTTCGACGACATCGACGAAACCGGCCGTGTCCAACGCCAGGCTTTCCCTGCGCAGACCTGCTTGCAGTTCGTCAAGCTCCAGGATTTGCGCTATGGCGAAAACCCTCATCAGATTGCGGCGTTCTATCGCGACCTGCACCCCGCGCCCGGAACGATCGTGACTGCCCGGCAGCTTCAGGGCAAGGAACTGAGCTACAACAACATCGCCGATGCCGATGCGGCGTGGGAATGCGTCAAGAGTTTCGACCCCGTGCAAGACGGCGTTGCCTGCGTCATCGTTAAGCACGCCAACCCTTGCGGCGTGGCCGTCGGCACCGCTGCTGTGGAGGCCTACGACAAGGCTTTTCGCACGGACCCCACGTCTGCTTTCGGCGGGATCATCGCGTTCAATGATGTCGTTGACGAATGCGCTGCGCACCTCATCTCGAAGCAATTCGTCGAAGTGCTCCTCGCCACGGACTACACGCCCGGAGCCTTGGAGGTGTTCAAGAACAAAGCCAATGTCCGCATCCTGCAAATTGCGCTGCCCCCCCAGGGATGTGCATCTTCCCAGGCAATCGACTGCAAGCGTGTCGGGTCGGGGTTGCTGATGCAGTCTGCGGACGATGCGCAACTCGATCCTGCCAGCCTACGCACCGTCACGAAGCGCGAGGCTACCCCCCAGCAAATGCGCGATCTGCTCTTTGCATGGAAAGTGTGCAAATTCGTCAAGAGCAATGCGATCGTCTACTGCAAGGATGGCATGACCCTGGGCATCGGCGCGGGGCAGATGAGCCGCCTTGATTCCGCACGCATCGCTTCGACCAAGGCGCAGGCTGCGCAACTGTCGTTGCAAGGTTCCGTCGTAGCCAGCGATGCCTTCTTCCCCTTCCGGGACGGGCTTGATGTGCTAGCCGACGCTGGCGCGGCCTGCGTCATCCAGCCTGGCGGTTCGATGCGTGACCAGGAAGTCATCACCGCTGCCGATGAGCGCAACGTGGCCATGGTGTTCACCGGGGTGCGGCACTTCCGGCATTGAGCGCCGTTTGCCCCACCCTAACCCTTCTCCGCTGGAGGAAGGAATGTAGGAATCAATGACCATGTTGGACAAATACCTCCCCCAAGATATAGAACGCCTGGCCCAGGAACAGTGGCGCGTGCGGGACGCCTACCGCGTCACCGAACACGCCACCGACGAAGCCGGGCGCCCCAGGCATAAGTACTACGCATGTTCGATGCTGCCGTACCCCAGTGGCAAGCTGCACATGGGCCATGTGCGCAACTACACGATCAACGACATGCTGACCCGGCATCTGCGGATGAAGGGCTACAACGTCCTCATGCCGATGGGGTGGGATGCCTTCGGGCTGCCTGCGGAAAACGCTGCGCTCAAGCATGGCGTGCCCCCCGCGCAATGGACTTTTTCCAACATCGCGGCGATGAAGGCCCAGATGCAGGCGCTCGGCCTGGCCATCGACTGGAGCCGCGAAATCGCCACCTGCATCCCGGAGTACTACCGCTGGAACCAGTGGATGTTCCTGCGGATGCTCGAACGCGGTATTGCATACCGCAAAACACAGGTGGTCAATTGGGATCCGGTCGACAAGACGGTATTGGCCAACGAGCAAGTCATCGACGGACGTGGATGGCGCACCGGCGCCCTGGTCGAAAAACGCGAGATTCCGGGGTACTACCTGAAGATCACGGACTACGCCGAGGAATTGCTCAGCCACGTGCTGCACGACAACCTGCCTGGCTGGCCCGACCGGGTCAAAAAGATGCAGGAAAACTGGATCGGCAAAAGCGAGGGCGTTCGCTTTGCCTTCCCCCACGACATCCGTGACGAAGCCGGGAATCTGATCCAGAACGGCAAGCTCTACGTCTTCACCACGCGCGCCGACACGATCATGGGGGTGACGTTCTGCGCCGTCGCCCCCGAACACCCGATTGCTGCGGCAGCGTGCCAGCGCAATGCGGAACTGGCCCAATTTGTCGAAGCCTGCCAGCGTGGCGGAACCACCGAAGCGGAAATGGCGGTGCGCGAGAAAGAGGGAATGCCGACGGGCTTTGTCGTGACGCACCCCTTGACGGGACAAGCCGTGCCGGTATGGGTGGGCAACTACGTTCTGATGGGCTACGGGGACGGCGCTGTGATGGGCGTTCCCGCGCACGACGAACGCGACTTTGCCTTTGCCAACAAATACGGCTTGCCGATTCAGCAAGTCGTTGCGCTGGCTGCCAATCCCGGCGAAGCCTTTGACCCCACGGTCTGGAAAGACTGGTATGCCCAGACACACGGAACGGTAGCGGTGCATTCCGGTTCTTTTGATGGGTTGGACCACAGGCACTGCGTCCACGCCGTCGCGCAAAAACTGGTGTACATGGGGCTGGGGGAAAAAACTGTCACCTGGAGGCTGCGGGACTGGAGCATCTCCCGCCAGCGGTACTGGGGCACTCCGATCCCGATCATCCACTGCGAAGAGCACGGAGCGGTTCCTGTTCCAGATAGCGATTTGCCCGTTGTGCTGCCGTTGGACTGCATCCCCGACGGCACGGGCAACCCGCTCGTCACGCACGAAGGCTTTCACGCCGGGGTCACCTGCCCGATCTGCGGCAAACCCGCACGGCGCGAGACCGACACGATGGATACCTTCGTCGATAGCGCGTGGTACTTCCTGCGGTACCTTGACCCCCACGATACCCAAGCCATGGTGGGGGAGGGGGCACGGTACTGGATGCCGATGGATCAATACATCGGCGGCATCGAACACGCCGTGCTGCACCTGCTCTACGCCCGTTTCTGGACCAAAGTCATGCGTGACCTGGACCTGATCGAGGAAGACGAGCCATTCACCCGCCTGCTGACGCAGGGGATGGTGCTGAACCAGATTTATTCGCGCCGCACCCCGCAGGGAGGCAAAGAGTATTTCTGGCCCCAGGATGTCGAACCTATCCTTGATGAGGAAGGCAAGATCGCGGGCGCCACGCTGCTGCGCTCCGTCGGCGGGCTGCCTGCGGGAACCAGGATCGATTACGAGGGCATCGGGACGATGTCCAAGTCGAAAAACAACGGCGTGGATCCCCAGGCGCTGATCGACAAATACGGTGCTGACACGGCCCGGCTGTACACGATGTTCACCGCGCCGCCGGAGTCTTCCCTCGAATGGAACGACGGCGCCGTGGAAGGCAGTTTCCGTTTTCTGCGCCGGGTGTGGGCGTATGCGGCGCGGTTCGACGTTGTCAATGCCAACGCCGATGCCGAGGCCGTGCAGGCCAGCATCGCGGGGGTGACCCGGTTGCAGGATGTGCCTTTTGGCGACAAGGCGCGGGCATTGCGCAGGGAAGTGCATCAAGTGCTGGGGCAAGTCAACCACGATTACGACCGCATGCAGTACAACACCGTCGTCAGCGGGACGATGAAGATGCTCCATGCGCTCGAAGACTTCGACCCCGCAGCGTGCCCCGGCGCCATCGTCGCGATGGCGGAGGGATTCGGCATCCTCCTGCGCTGCCTCTATCCCGTCGCTCCCCACCTGTGCTACGTGCTGTGGCAGGAGCTGGGCTATGCAGCCGTTCTGGGCGACCTGCTTGATGTGCCCTGGCCCAGGGTGGATGCCACCGCGTTGCAGCTTGATGAAGTCGAACTCGTCTTGCAAATCAACGGCAAGCTGCGCGGTGCGGTGCGTGTTCCTGCCGATGCCGGGCGCCATGCCATCGAACAGGCCGCGTTGCAAAGCGAGGCGTTTGCGCGGTTTGCGCACGGGGCTACGCCCAAGAAGATCGTCATCGTCCCTGGCCGGCTGATCAACGTGGTGGTGTGATGCTGCTCTTCGGCGCAGTGGTAGGCACCCCCCGTGTGTGCCAGATTCGGGGAAGGTTCCGGGCGTGCCGAAGGTTCTTGTGGTGGATGCTGTGCGCCTTGGCTCTTTCCCTCTCCCTTGCGGGCTGCGGATTCCACCTGCATCAAGGCCCTGGTTTTGCCTTTGACCGCATCGCCATCGCTCCCCACCCGGGCGGGGCCGTAGCCCAGGAGTTGCGGCGCGAACTGTCCCGCTCAGTCACTGTGCTGGAGCCAGGGGATGTTGCAGCCCAATTGCTGGTGCGCATCGACCACGAGCAGTCGGAAAAAACCGTCGTCGGCATCAATGCTGCCGGGCAGGTGCGCGAATTGCAGTTGCGCTACAAGGTGCGTTTTGCCGTAACCACCCCCACTGGCGAAGAACGCATCCCCGAAACCGAACTGCGGCAACAACGCGACTTTGGGTTCCATGAATCCTACGCACTGGCCAAGGAAGTCGAAGAAGCCGCCCTGGTGCGTGACATGCAAAGCAGCATCGCCAGGCAACTGGTGCGTAGGCTTGCGGCGATACAGGATGTGCGTTGAGCGTTGAGCGTAGGGAAACGCAAGCCGAGGCACAGCGTGTGGTCGGGTTGATCTGGGCTTCGCAAATTAGGGCAGTGGGAAAAGCGAAACGGTGCATTGGGGATGGGGGATGAGGGATTGCTGCGGTCAATGGGGGAATGCAGGTTCCACCTTGCGCCAAACCGTCCCCCCCTTGCTGGCTTTGTCGATTTGGCACAGCACTTCCTCGTGCGCTGCGCGTTCTGCTTCGTCGGCGTACACGATGGGCAGATCCAGACCACGGAAGTCGATGGTCACCCCTATCGCAGCGTGACCTGGGCCGTGCGCGGCATCTTGGATGGCCAGGACGTTTTGCCCACGGGTCATGCAGATCGTGACATCGGCAAGCAGCTCTGCATCCAGCAATGCGCCGTGCAGGCTGCGTCCTGAGCGGTCGACTTCGAGCCGGTCACATAGGGCATCGAGCGAATTGCGCTTGCCGGGGTAGGCGTCGCGGGCCATCGCCAGCGTGTCGGTGATGCTGGCCACCCAGGACTTCAGCGGTGTCTTGCCGATGCGTGCAAGCTCCATATCCAGAAAACCCGTGTCGAACGGCGCGTTGTGGATGTAGACGTCAGCCCCACGCAAGTAGGCCAAGAGTTCCTCGGCGATTTGCGCGAAGACCGGTTTGTCTTGCAGGAATTCGCTGGTGATGCCGTGTACCCGCAGCGCGCCCTCTTGGATGTCGCGTTCCGGGTTGACGTAGCGGTGGAAGTGCTTGCCCGTCTTTTTGCGCTGGACGACTTCGACGCACGCGATTTCGACGATGCGGTCGCCCTGGTCGGGGGATAGGCCGGTTGTTTCGGTGTCGAGAAAGACCATCCGTTTGCGGGCGGCCCCTTTTTTGTTTGCAGGGTGATCGCGACTTCCATCGCTCCTACCTTGGGCATCCACCTTGCTGGCGGGATTAGCGTGCGGCATGGGGTTCCTCGCGGGCATGGTTGAGCGAGTATTTGGGAATCTCTACGGTCAAATCCGCCTGCGTTATCCGGGCTTGGCAGGCTAGGCGGGACTGCGGTTGTAGCCCCCATGCGCGGTCGAGCAGGTCGGCTTCCGCATCGTCGGGTTCTTCCAGCGTGGCAAACCCTTCGCGGACGATGACGTGGCAGGTGGCGCAGGCGCAGCGCATTTCGCAAGCGTGTTCGAGCGCGACGCCATGCTCCAAAAGCGCCTCGCAAATCGATGTGCCAGCCTCTGCGGGAACCTGTGCGCCCTGGGGGCAGCATTGGGGGTGGGGAAGTACCGTGATCGTGGGCATGGTTCGTGCAGTGCAAGGCTATAGGGTGCGGACATCCTTGCCCGTAAGCGCACGCTGGATGTAGCGGTTCATGCGCAGCGCGGCAAAGGCTTCGGTGCCCTGGATAAGGGCTTGGGTGGCGGTTTCGATGCGGGCCACGTCGCTGGTGTCGAGGTTGGCGCGCACGGCGGCCAGCAAAGCGTCGATGTGGGTGCGTTCCGTGGGGTGGAGCAGGTCACCATCGCTGTGTAAGGCGGAGTCCGTCGCCAGGGCGATGCGGTCTGCTTCCACCCGGGCCTGGGCAAGGGCGCGGGCTTGCTTGTCGGCTTGCGCCATCGCCATGCCATCTTGGAGCATGTGCGCGACTTGGTCGTCGTCCAGCCCATACGAGGGCCGCACACGCACGCTGGCTTGGACGCCGCTGGTGCTTTCCTGCGCGCTGACTTGCAGCAGCCCGTCTGCGTCGATGGTGAAGGTGACGCGGATGCGCGCAGCTCCGGCGGCCATTGGCGGGATTCCCCGCAGTTCGAAGCGCGCCAAGCTACGGCAGTCTGCGGCCATGTCGCGTTCGCCCTGCACCACGTGCAGCGCCAGCGCAGTCTGCCCCTCCACATAGGTCGTGAAGTCCTGCGCACGGGCACAGGGAATGGCCTCGTTGCGCGAGACGATGCGCTCCACCATCCCCCCCATCGTTTCGATGCCCAGCGAGAGGGCGACGACATCGAGCAGTAGTACGTCGTTGGCGTTGCCGCAAAGTTGGTTGGCCTGGATGGCCGCGCCGAGCGCGACGACTTCATCGGGGTCGAGGTCGGTCAACGGCGGCTTGCCGAAAAAGGATTCCACTGCATGGCGCAGGTGCGGCATCCTCGTCGCGCCGCCGACCAGGACGACGCCATGCACTGCTGCTGGTTGCACGCGGGCATCGCGCAGCACGGCGGCGACGGCATCGAGCGTGCGTGCGGTCAGCGGTGCGGCGATGGCGTCGAAATCGGCGCGGGACACATCGAGTGTGATGGGGATTTCTGACCACGTGACCTCGAAGAGCGCCACGTCATGGGTAGAGAGGGCTTCGCGGCAGGCGCGCGCCGTGGCCCGGATCGCTGCGCGTTCCGCAGCAGGGGCCTGTTCGATGGGAGGCAGCCCCAGGCGTTGGAGCACCCATTCAGCCAAGAGCAGGTCGTAATCATCCCCTCCCAGCGCGGTATTTCCCCCGGTCGCGATGACCTCGAACACGCCGCTCGACAGGCGCAGCAGCGAGACATCGAAGGTCCCACCGCCGAGGTCGTAGACGGCGTAGAGGCCCTCGCTGGCGTGGTCCAGCCCATAGGCCAGTGCAGCGGCGGTCGGTTCGTTGAGCAGGCGCAGCACGTCCAGGCCGGCAAGCTGTGCGGCATCTTTGGTGGCTTGCCGTTGCGCATCGTCGAAGTACGCCGGAACGGTGACGACGGCTGCCGTCACAGGTTCGTGCAAGGCGTTCTGCGCACGCTGGCGCAGCGTGTCCAGAATGGCTGCGCTGACTTCGACGGGAGACCGCTCCCCACTGCGGGTGCGCAACCCCAACATGCCGGCATGGGCAACGAAGTCATAGGGCAGGCGTCGGAAGCCGACCACGTCGTCGAGGCTGCGGCCCATGAAGCGTTTGACCGATGCGATGGTGTCGTGGGGATGCGTCACGGCGTGGGGCAGTGCGTCCCACCCGATGGTGCGGCTACCGTCCTCCGCGTAGTACACGACGGAGGGCAGCAGCTTGCGCCCCTGCGCATCGCCGAAGCAGACGGGACGCCCTTCCAGCACGGTCGCGACGAGGGAATTCGTCGTTCCCAGGTCGATGCCCATCCCGATACGCCGGGCTTTGGCGGGGGCAGCAGGTTCGAGGATGTCTAGCAAAACCATGGCAGTGGGGGCATCAGGCGGGGGGGAGGGTTTGCAGCCGCTGTTCCAGCCGGGAACGGAACCGCTGCACGAACATCATCGTGCGCAGTGCTTGCGCGGCTTGGGCGTAGTTTTGCTGGTCATCGATCAAGGTGGCGATGTTGGACCACATCCGGTCGTGCAGCAGGGTCACTTCGGATTCCAAAGCGTGGAGCTGTTCGGGGGTTGCAGCGGCATCAAGTCGTTCCCCCCATTCGATCTGGCGCAACAGGACGTCTTGCGGAACGTGCGCGCCGCCCATCGCGCCGGGTTCGATGGAAACGCCGCCCAGTGCGCATAGCGTTTGCGCACGTTGCAGGGGGTCGCGCAGGCGCTGGTAGGCCTCGTGAACGCGCACGGACCATTGCATCGCGACCCGTTGTGCAGCCGCGCCTTGGTCTGCGAAACGATCTGGATGTACCAGCTTTTGCAGCGCCCTGCGGCGTTCCTCGATCTGGGCGGAATCCTGTTGGAACCGCCGCTCCAGGCCCAGCAGGGCGAAGTCGTCGTCGTGCAGGTTCACACCCGAAAAGACCCCCCGCAACCGCATTGGTCGCGTTCCTGGGGGTTGTGGAATTTGAAGCCTTCCTTCAACCCTTCCCGAACGTAGTCGAGGGTCGTTTCTTCCATGTACACGGCGCTGCGCGGGTCGACATAGACCTGCACGCCGTGGTCGGTGAACACCATGTCGTCGGGGTCGGCTTCGTCGACGTATTCCATGCGGTATGCCATGCCGGAGCAACCCGTGGTAACGACGCGAACCCGGATTCCCAAGCCCTGCCCGCGTTTGGTCAGAGCCTGTTCGATGCGCTGCGCTGCGCTGTCGGTAATGGTGATTGCCATGGGGGCCTCTTTAGGGGGTGTCGGGTTGCGCAGGGGTATCGCCGTGCTTGTTGCGGTAGTCGGATACGGCGGCTTTGATCGCGTCTTCGGCCAGGATCGAACAATGCACCTTGACGGGGGGGAGCGCGAGTTCGCGGGCGATGTCGCTGTTGCGCAGCGCCACGGCTTCGTCGAGCGTCTTGCCCTTGACCCACTCGGTCACCAGCGACGACGACGCAATTGCGGAACCGCAGCCGAAGGTTTTGAACCGCGCATCTTCGATCTTGCCGGTATCAGGGCTGACCTTGATTTGCAGCTTCATCACGTCGCCGCAGGCGGGCGCGCCGACCATCCCTGTGCCTACCGAGTCGTCCCCTTTGTCGAAAGACCCGACGTTGCGGGGGTTGTTGTAGTGATCCATCACTTTTTCTGAATACGCCATGCCACACCTCCTTCGATTTGTGATCCACCTGGGCGATGTCTATCTCTGTTGAACTCTATTGATCTCGGCGATGTCCGCCTGGGTTCAATGCGCCGACCATTGAATGGTCGAGGGATCAATGCCTTCTTGCACCATCTCCCACAGCGGGCTGAGCGCCCGGAGTCTCGCCACGTTACTGCGGATCGCGGTGATGGCGTAGTCGATGTCTGCTTCGGTCGTCCATCGTCCCATCGTGATGCGCAGGCTGCTGTGCGCCAGTTCGTCACTGCGCCCCAGGGCACGCAGGACGTAGCTGGGTTCGAGCGACGCGGATGTGCATGCAGACCCGCTCGACACCGCCAAATCCGGCATACCCATCAGCAGGGATTCGCCTTCGACGTACGGGAAGCTGACGTTGAGGTTGTGCGGAACACGCCGATCCAGCGAACCATTGACAGCGGACTGGTCGATCTCGCGTAGACCGGCAAGCAAGCGCTGATGGAGGCTGCGGATTCGCAATAGCTCGGTGTCCATTTCTTCGCGGGCGATGCGGTAGGCCTCGCCCATTCCGACGATCTGGTGCGTGGGCAGGGTTCCGGAGCGCATTCCGCGTTCGTGCCCGCCGCCGTGCATTTGGGCCTCGATACGCACCCTGGGCTTGCGCCGCACGTAGAGCGCGCCGATGCCTTTGGGGCCGTAGGTTTTGTGCGAGGCCAGGCTCATGAGGTCGACGGGGAGGTTTTGCAGGTCGATGGCCACGCGCCCCGTGGCCTGCGCGGCGTCCACGTGAAAAAGTACGCCCTTGTCCCGGCAGATGGCGCCGAGGGCCGCAATGTCCTGGATCACGCCGATTTCGTTGTTGACGAGCATGACGCTGGCAAGCACCGTATTGGGCCGCAGCGCAGCGCGGAACACTGCGGGATCGACCAAGCCATCGGGCTGCACGTCGAGGTAGCTGACGTCGAAGCCTTGGCGTTCGAGTTCTCTGCAGGTATCGAGCACCGATTTGTGCTCGGTTTGGAGCGTGACGAAGTGTTTGCCCTTGGATTGGTAGAAGTGCGCAGCGCCTTTGAGCGCGAGGTTGTTCGATTCGGTCGCCCCAGAAGTCCAAACAATCTCGCGTGCGTCGGCGCCGACGAGTTCTGCCACCTGGAGTCGGGCCGCTTCCACGGCTTTTTCCGCGCGCCAACCCCAGGCATGGCTGCGGGAGGCAGCATTGCCGAATTCCTCGCGCAAATAGGGCAGCATGGCATCGACCACCCGCGCATCGCAGGGGCAGGAGGCGCTGTAGTCCAGGTAAACAGGTGCGTGGGTGGGGGTGGGTTCCATACGCTGCTCGAAAAAGGATACGGAGTGCAGGGCGGGTGGTCAGGGTACGGGAATCAGCTCGGCAGATGCAGTCCGGGCATGGTGGTCTTCAACGAGATGTTGGAGGGTGACCGATTCGAGAAATTCCATCATGCGGATGTTGAACAGGTTCCACAAACTATGCGTCAGGCAGCAGCAGCCATCGCCCAAACAATTCGCCTCGCCTTGGCAGCCTGTGGCATCCAGGGGCTCCTCTACGGCAAGCAATACCGCAGCAACGGACACTTCTGCCGGGGAACGCGCCAGTTGAAACCCCCCTTTGGCACCGCGTACTGATTCGACGAGCGCAGCCTTGCGCAGCCGATGGAGAAGCTGTACCAAAAACGGCAGAGGGATGAGCTGTCGTTCGCTGATAGCCGATACCGACACAGGCCCCTCGCCCCAGCGCAAGCCCAGATCGACCATTGCAGTGACGGCAAAGCGGCCCCGAGAACTCAAACGCATTTGGCGAAACCTCAGGCTGGATTATGAAAGCTGACTATTTTGGTCAAGTATAAACCCATTGTGCAGGACAGACAACCAGCGCATAGGCTGGAGTTCAGGGCTGGCTGGCCATTGGCGATGGGGGCGTTGCGTAGTAGGGCACCCCGTTGACGGTGATGCCCTCCGCAGAAAAACGTGCTGCCTTGATTTGTGCGATGCCTTGCACGCGGTCGATCAGGTCTGCCCAGTCCCGAAACGGGGCTTTGCTGCGTTCGGCCAGGATCTTGCTGGATGTGCCGGGGCCGATGCCCTTGATGCTGTCGAGCTCGGCCTCGGAAGCCTTGTTGATGTCGAGGCCGGCAAAGCACAC
Source organism: Candidatus Symbiobacter mobilis CR (assembly GCF_000477435.1). Lineage (NCBI taxonomy): Bacteria > Pseudomonadati > Pseudomonadota > Betaproteobacteria > Burkholderiales > Comamonadaceae > Candidatus Symbiobacter > Candidatus Symbiobacter mobilis. Next base: position 993,382 of record NC_022576.1, on the reverse strand, counting down.
TGCGCAGACCAGGGAACTGGAGAGAAGAAAGAAGGTGTTGCGCGCCATCATGGCAAAGCTCCTAGGGGGGTGGAAATACAAGGGGAAATACAAGAGGGGGTGCAAGGAGGAGGGAATGGGGGAGCGGTTCAGCCGTGTTGCAGCATCCAAGCCACATAACGAGAGACGCCTGTATGGACATCGGCAAAGTCGTGCATGCAACCCGTAGAACGCAATTGGGTCAGATCGGCCTCGGTATGGCACTGGTATTTGCCGTGCAAGGCCTCGGGAATCGCGATGTACTGGATCAACCCCTGTAGCGTCATTGCGTCGAGGCTGAGCGTTGACAGCCCTTGCGCAGACCGCATCGCGTTAACGACTGCGTAGGCCAGGTCGTTGAAAGGTTGGGCCTTGCCGGTGCCGACGTTGTAGATGCCGGAGACGGCTGGGTGGTCAAAAAACCAAAGGTTGACCGCGACGACATCGTCGACGTAAACGAAGTCGCGCCGTTGTTCCCCAGGGCCGTAGCCTCCATATTCGCCAAAGAGCCGCACCTTGCCGTCTCGCAGGAATTCCTTGTACTGGTGGAATGCGACGCTGGCCATGCGGCCCTTGTGTTGTTCGCGGGGGCCGTAGACGTTGAAGTAGCGCAGCCCCACGACCTGCATCACGCGGCCCGAAAAGGCGCGTTCAAAAGCCAGCCCGCATTCGCGGCGCATACGCTGGTCGAGTAGCAGCTTGGAGTAGCCATAGACGTTGAGGGGGCGTTCGCAAGCAGGCTCTTCCCGGAACCCGGTGCTCGCCCCGTAGGTGGCTGCGCTCGATGCGTAGATCAGCCGCGCCCCCCGCTTCTGGCAAGCCTGGTACAACTTGACCGAGGTGGTGAAGTTGTTGTGCATCATGTACTTGCCATCGGTCTCCATCGTGTTGCTGCATGCACCTTGGTGGAAGATGGTTTCAATCTGCCCGTAGGAGCCTGCGGCAAATTCCGGGTAGAACACATCGGCGTCGATGTAGTCCGTGATCTGGGCATCGACCAGATTGCGGAATTTGTCGCCTTCGGTGAGGTCGTCGACGGCCAGGATGTCCGTGAAGCCGCGTGCGTTCAGCCCTTGAATCAGATTGCTACCGATGAATCCGGCTGCGCCGGTGACGACGATGCGGGTCATGCGAACAACTCCTCGTAAGTGATGGTGGCGGTGCCGAATTTTTCGACGACCAGCCCGCCGGCGCGATTGGCCAGGGGCACTGCGTCGCGCAGCGACTGCCCGGCGGCGACCAGGGCAGCCATGGTGGCGATGACGGTGTCGCCCGCTCCGGTTACGTCGAACACCTCGCGGGCTTGCGTGGCGACGCTGTAGGGGCCTGTTTCGTCAAAGAGGGTCATGCCCTCTTCGCTACGGGTCAGCAGGATGGCTGCAACGCCCAGGCGCGTGCGCAGCGTCTGCACCCATTCCTGAAGCTGTGCTTCGCTGCCCCAAGCGCCGATGACCTGTTGCAGCTCCAAGCGGTTTGGGGTGATGAGCGTGGCCCCGGCGTAGCGCGAATAGTCGCAGCCCTTGGGATCGACCAGCACGGGCAGCCCCCAACGGGTTGCGTGCGCGATCATGTCGGCAATATGGCCCAGCCCCCCCTTGCCGTAGTCGGAAAAGAGCACGGCATCGTGCGTAGGCAGCAATTCCGCGAAGGCGGCAGTTTGGGATGCCAGCACTTCCCGTTGCGGGGTGTTTTCAAAGTCGACGCGGACGAGCTGCTGGTGCCGTCCAATCACCCGGAGTTTGACGGTAGTTTTGAGCGAAGGATCGCGGGCGAGGTGAGGGCGAATCCCTGCACGTTCCAGCAGGGCTTCGAGGCTACGCGCTGCGTCGTCTTCCCCTACCACCGAGAGCAAGGTGGTGCGTACGCCCAGCGCAGCGAGGTTGGCTGCCACGTTGGCCGCGCCGCCGTTCCGGTCTTCCTCGCGCTGGATGCGTACCACAGGTACCGGCGCTTCGGGGCTGATGCGATCGACATCGCCATACCAGTAGCGGTCGAGCATCACGTCGCCGACGACGAGTACCCGGGCCTGGGAAAGTCTGTCCTTGGTCAGGTTCATAGTTCTTCGACCCGGCGCGGGGGGAAGGTTTCCCACCCCAGGCAGCCAGGGCATTGCCAAAAGTGTTGGGTGAGTTCGAAGCCGCATGCGGCGCAGCGGTACCGCAACAAGGGACGTGCTGCATGATCCAGCGCCCGCAGGACGAGGGCGCGCGGCTCCGGCGGGGCGAAATCCTGCCGTTCCAGCCACCGTGACGCGGCAATGAGCGAAGGCTCTTGCTCAAGATGGCGCAGATACCAACGTTGCGCTGTGCCGTCTTGCGCATGGGTACCAAGCTGGACGAGGGCCTCCAGGATGTCGATCGAGGGGCGGCTTTGGTACGTGGAGCGCAGCAGGTCGAGCGAGGCTTCCACGTTGTCGCAGCGGATTGCAGCCTGTGCCAAGGGCAGTGCGATCAGCGATTCCGAGGCTTGACAGGCCGTCAGCGCATCGCACAAGGTTTGCCAAGCGGCTTCCTCCTTCCCCGTCGAAGCGAGCCACTGCGCCAGCGCTAGGCGCGGGCGGGCGTTGTGGCTACACAGGCGGATGGCGTGGACCCAGTGTTCCTGGGCTGTCTTGGTGTCGTCCAGGGCAAGGGCTTGTTGGGCTTGTTCGCAGGCGTAGTGCGCCATGCGGCCGCTGAAGTCGCCGTCGCCGGTGCCGTGGAGTTGCTGTGCAACGTCCATGGCTCGGCCCCAGTCCCGGGCGCGCTCGTAATTGCTGAGCAGCGCAAGCTGTGCCTGGGCTGCCATCGCAGTGCCTTGCAAGGGCAGTAGCGCGGCTTCGGCATGGTCGAGCAGGCCAGCGTGGATGTAATCCAGCGCCAATGCGTACTGTGCTTGGCAGCGGTCGCCGTCGCTCAGGTCGGCGCGGGAGAGCAGGTGTTCATGCACGCGCACGGCACGGTCGAACTCTCCGCGTCTGCGGAAAAGATTCCCCAGCGCGAAATGCAGCTCGGACGTGTCGGGGTCTTGCTGCACGGCTTCGATGAAGGCATCAATGGCCTGGTCGTGCTCTTCGTTGAGCAGGTGGCGCAGGCCCGCAAAGTACGCCCGGGGAGCCTGTGCGGACTCCCATCGTGCCTGGCGCAAGTCGATGCGGGAGGCGAACCACCCCAGCATGAACGCGACGGGCAAGGCCCACAAGGCCCAGCTCCAGTCAAACTCCATCGAGATAGGAATCGGGGAGGGAACTGGGGGACGGCGCAGCCGCCGGGGCCGCAGCCGTGTCTCGCGGTGGAACCGGCGCAGGGCTTTGCAACTGTCGGTGGCGCCACCACCAGGGGAGCATGCCCAGCACCCCGACGACGACCCCACCGGTGAACGCGATGAGTACGATCAACGCGAGCGATGCGCTCCACGATGTTCCAAAGAAAAAGTGGACGTCGACGGGATCGTTGTTGTTCAGCGCAAAGGCAAACAGCACGAAAAACACTGCGCACCGCAGCGTCCACCGCACCAGGAATTGCAGCAGTTTCATCGGTGCCAGGGTTCCTCAAAGGATGCAGGGAAAAACCTCAACCATCAACCATCAGCCCTCGAAATGCGATGGCTCGGCGACGGCGGTATCGACGCCATCGTTGACGGAAAGTCGCATCGTTTTGCCAGGCTTGAAGTGCAACACCCGCTTGGGGGGAACTTCCACCTTGTCGCCATTGCGGGGGTTGCGACCGACCCGGGATGCGCGGGAGCGTAGGGAAAAGCTGCCGAATCCGCGTATTTCGATGCGTTGTCCGTGTACAAAGGCGCTGGTCATCATGTCCAAGATGGCCAGAACGACGTATTCGGCATCGTTTTGGGTCAGGGAACCAAATTGGGCCGACATTTCTGCGATCAGATCAGACCGTGTCATAAAACACCTTTCCGGGAAGCCACACAGCGTTCGCAGGAATGCGGCAGTATGGTGGATACGGAAATATCGTGGGTGTCAAACCGGGGCGCCTGCCGTGGTTCCCGGGGGGAACGCAAGGCAGGGCCTGCACCGGAACCAGAAGTCTTTAGGACTCCAGGTTGTCGAGTTTGGCACGCAACAACGCGCCAAGGTTCGTCGTCCCTGCGTTCTCGCGGGAAGCTTGCTGCTGCAAGGTAGCCATCGCTTCGCTCTGGTCGGCGACATCCTTAGCCTTGATCGAGATTTGGATGCTGCGGGCCTTGCGGTCGATGTTGAGGACGACAGCGGTGACTTCGTCGCCTTCCTTGAGCACGGTCCGGGCATCTTCCACACGGTCGCGGGAGATTTCGGAAGCGCGCAAGTACGCAATGACCTCCGGGCCTAGAACGACTTCGGCGCCCTTGACGTCGACAGTCTTGACCTTGCCGGTCACCACGGAACCCTTTTCTTGCACAGAAGCGAAGGTGGTGAAGGGATCGGCGTCAAGCTGTTTGATCCCCAGCGAAATGCGTTCGCGCTCGATATCCACGCCGAGCACCACGGCTTCGACTTCCTGGCCCTTCTTGAATTCGCGCACGCAGTTTTCGCCGGATTCCGTCCAAGATAGATCGGACAGATGCACCAGCCCGTCGATACCAGCAGCCAGCCCCACGAAGATGCCGAAGTCGGTGATCGATTTGATCGGGCCTTTGACACGATCGCCACGCTTGGTGTTCTGGGCGAATTCTTGCCAAGGGTTGGCGCGGCATTGTTTCATTCCCAGGCTGATGCGGCGCTTGTCTTCGTCGATGTCCAGCACCATCACTTCGACTTCGTCCCCCATGTTGACCACCTTGGCCGGAGCGACGTTCTTGTTCGTCCAGTCCATTTCGGACACGTGGACGAGGCCTTCGATGCCAGGCTCGATTTCCACGAAGGCGCCGTATTCGGCGATGTTGGTGACCCGCCCGAACATGCGCGTGCCGGAGGGGTAACGGCGGCTGACGCCGAGCCAGGGGTCGTCGCCCATCTGCTTGATCCCCAGCGAGACACGGTTCTTTTCGGTGTCGAACTTGAGCACCTTGGCCGTGATTTCCTGCCCCGCCTGCACGACTTCGGTGGGGTGCCGCACGCGGCGCCACGCCATGTCAGTGATGTGGAGCAGGCCGTCGATGCCGCCAAGGTCGACGAAGGCGCCGTATTCGGTGATGTTCTTGACGACGCCCTGGACGATGGCTCCTTCCTTGAGCGTGCTCATCAGTTTGGTGCGTTCTTCGCCCATCGATGCCTCGATGACAGCGCGACGGCTCAACACGACGTTGTTGCGCTTGCGGTCGAGCTTGATGACCTTGAACTCCATCGTCTTGTTTTCGAAGGGAGTGAGGTCTTTGGTCGGGCGGGTATCAACCAGGGAACCAGGCAGGAAAGCCAGGATGCCGTTGACCATGACCTTGAGGCCGCCCTTAACTTTGTTCGTCGTCGTGCCGGTGACGAATTCCCCGGACTCGAGCGCACGTTCAAGGCTCATCCACGATGCCAGACGCTTGGCGGTGTCGCGGCTCAGGATGGTGTCGCCGTAGCCGTTCTCGACCGAGCCGATGGCGACGGAGACGAAGTCGCCGCCCTGTACCTCGACCTCTCCATGGTCGTTCTTGAACTCTTCGATGGGGATATAGGCTTCGGACTTGAGGCCGGCATTGACCACGACGAAGTTGTGTTCGACGCGGAGCACTTCTGCGGTGATGACCTCACCGGGGCGCATCTCCGTGTGCTGGAGGGATTCGTTGAACAGATCGGCAAAAGACTCTGACTCTGACATGGGAAGTACGGAAAAAACCGTCGTGGATAGGGTACACGGACAAGCCGTGAAAGGGACAAAAAAACACCTCGCCAACGCTGGGTCAGCGTTACGGCGAGGAACGACTCTTCGTGGCAAACCGGTAGTGCCCGGGCAGGGACACGGAACGGACGCAGCGGAGCGGGAGAGAAGGGGAAAAAGCGGGGGAATAGCGGTGAAAAGCGAGGGGAGAACCCAGAGTCAGCCTGTCAGGCCAAAGGGCCGCCGCTGCTGCCACCAATCCCACACCAGCTCCACGGACTCCTCGACCGACAGAGCGGAGTTGTCCAGCAACACGGCGTCCTGAGCGGGCACGAGGGGCGCAACGCTGCGGGATCGATCCCGCCGGTCGCGCTCCATCAGGTCAGCGCAAAGATCATCAAGTGTAGTCGATACACCCCGCGCAACCAGTTGGGCGTGGCGGCGCCGGGCGCGTTCTTCGGCGCTGGCATTGAGGAAGATTTTGAGGGGGGCATCGGGAAAAAGCACGGTGCCCATGTCTCGTCCATCGGCCACCAAGCCGGGGGATGTGCGGAAGGCGCGCTGCACGTCGAGCAGTGCCCGGCGCACGGCAGGAAGTGCCGAAACCTGCGAGGCCAGCATGGCGCAACGCTCGGATCGGATCGCTTCAGTCACGTCCGCGCCATCAAGCCACACCTTGTCTTGGTCGAAGACGATCTTGCATTGGGGCAACAGCGTGGCGATGGCCGTTTCCCCTTCAGGCCCGATGCGCAGGCCTTGCCGTTCTGCGGCCAGCGCAGCGATGCGGTACAACGCGCCGGAATCAAGGACGTGGTAGCCCAGGCGGCGTGCCAGCGCAGCGGCGAGAGTACCCTTGCCGGATGCGGTGGGGCCGTCGATGCACAGCACGGGAATGTGTTTGGATGCACTGTGGGCGACGGCAAACCAGGTATCGAAAAACGTAGGAAAAGTCTTGGCTACGCATCCCGGTTGCTCGATGCGCACCGGCAGCGCAGCGGGGTTGCACGCGGCGAGCGCGCAGCACATGGCCATGCGGTGGTCGTCGTAGGTATGGATGCTGGCCGTTTTCCAGCACGTGGGCGGGGCGATGCGCAAAAAGTCCGGGCCTTCCTCTACCGTGGCACCCAACTTGCGTAGTTCGCATGCCATGGCCGTGATGCGATCCGTTTCCTTGACCCGCCAACTGGCGATGTTGCGCAAGGTCGTTGGCCCTTGCGCGTAGAGCGCCAGGGCCGCCAAGGTCATCGCGGCGTCGGGGAAGTCATTGGCGTCGATGTCGATGCCGTGCAGCAATCCCCGGTGGATGGCGAGCGCGTCCTGGCTCGCACTGACGTGGGCGCCCATAGCCCGCACTGCATCAACGAAACGCAGGTCGCCCTGGATCGAGTCCGTGCCAAGATGCTCGATGCGAATGGGGTCGTTCGCATCGGCGGCGATGGCTCCGAGTGCAATGAAGTAGCTGGCGGACGAGGCATCAGGCTCGATCGCGTAGGCGCCCGGGGATCGCAACACGCTGCCAGCGGGAATCGTGAAGCGTTGCCACCCCGCCTGCCGTACCACCACGCCGAACCGCGCAAGCAAATGCAGGGTGAGGGCCACATAGGGGCGGGAAATCAGCTCTCCCTCGACGTCGATGGTCACGTCTTGCGTGGCCACCAACGGCAAGGCCAATAGCAAGGCTGTGAGGAACTGGCTGGAGACATCGCCACGAACCCGCACGGGAGCGTCCAGCCGGAGTGTGGGACTTTGGATGCGCAGAGGCGGATAGCCGGGGGTGCCCAGGTGCTTGATGACGCAGCCTAGGCCGCGCAGCGCGTCGACGAGGTCAGCGATGGGGCGCTCGTGCATCCGGGGCACACCGCGCAAGGTGTATTCCCCACCGGTTAGTGCGAGCACGGCAGTCAATGGGCGCAGTGCTGTGCCGGCGTTGCCAAGATAGAGGTCTGCCTTGCGTTGGACAGGTGCATTCCCCATTCCATGGACGATGCAGCGCGTTTCTTCCTGCTTGATGGTGCAACCCAAGGCACGCAGTGCGGAGAGCATCACCTGCGTATCGTCGCTGTCGAGCACGTTTGTCAGGACGGTATCGCCCGCGCAGAAGGCGGCAAGCAGCAGTGCGCGGTTGGAAATGCTTTTGGAACCGGGCAGGACGATACGGCCCCCGGCCCGGGCAACGGGGGGCAGGTCCAGAAAGGCCACAGGCGGGTGGGCAGGTAAGGCGGTAAGACTCATGGGCTACGGGGCAGGCCGCGAAGATCGGGCAGGTAGAGAAGCGGAAAAGGCCGACTGGGTTGGATAGGCGGGGAGGTCTGACAAGGCCGGGGATGCAGGCCGTGCCCAGTGTCAGGATGAGGTCATCGTCCAGCGTGCGCGGGCGGTGCTGGCGCGGTGCAACAGGCTATCGAGCGCCGGGGCATCGCCTGCACGCATGGCGGTGGTGAAGGCTTGCAGTTGCGAGTGCAAATGCTCGCATTGCTGTAACACGTTGGCGCGGTTGGCCAGCAGGATGTCGCGCCAGACTGCGGGGTCGCTGGCGGCGATGCGGGTGAAGTCCCGAAAACCCGGCCCGGCAAGCGCGAGGTATTCCGCTGCATGGGTTTGCCCCAGGATGGCATTCATCGCGGCAAAAGCGACCAAGTGCGGTAAGTGGCTGACTGCCGCAAACGCAGCATCGTGCTCCTGCGGCGTTGTGCGCACCACAGTGGAACCCAGCGCAGTCCACAAGGTCTCGGCGGCTTGCAGCAAGTCTGTACGTCCCTGTTCCAGGGGGGTAAGGATCACCTGTCTGCCTGCGTACAGCTCTGCATCGGCGTGCTCGATGCCGGCACATTCCTTGCCCGCGATGGGGTGCGCGGGGACAAAAGACTCCAGATGTTCCCCCAAGGTTTGCAGCGCGGCATCAACCACGTCGCACTTGGTGGAACCCACGTCCATCAGGAGTGTGCGGGGTGTGAGGGTGTCGCGAATCGCGGCAAATGTCGCAGCGGTGGCGGATACAGGAACGGCGATGAGCACAAGGTCAGCGCCGGAGGTAGCGTCGAAGGGCGAGGATGCTGCGATGTCGATAGCGCCCATCGCCAGCGCACGTTCCAGCGATTGGCGCCTAGGGCTGTACCCCACGATGCGCCGAACCAAGCCCCGGCGGCGCAGCGCCAGCGCGAACGATCCACCCATCAACCCGCAGCCAATCAGGCCCAGTTGCTCGAACATGGTCGTTGTGTGTCGTTGTGCCTCGTTGCCGAGTGTCTACGCTGGTTCCGCGACGGGGTAGCAGCCCAGCACCCGGTACAACGAGCACAGCGCTTGCAGTGCCTCCAGCGCAGCCTGGACGTTGGGTTGGTCGGGGTGGCCCTCAATGTCGAGGAAGAAGTGGTACTCCCACTGCCCGGAACGAGCGGGGCGCGATTCGAAGCGGGTCATCGAAACGCCGTGCTGCTTGAGGGGCGCGAGCAGGTCATGCACGGCGCCTGGGCAGTTGGGTACGGAGACGACGAGGCTGGTGCGATCCTTGCCGGTAGCTTGCGGCTGGGGCAGCGTCTGCGGAAGGCAAACCACTGCGAACCGCGTCCGGTTGTGGGGTTCGTCCTGGATTGCGCGGCAGACAAGATGCAGCCCATGTTCCATCGCTGCGCGTTCCCCGGCGATGGCTGCCCAAGAGGGGTGGGTCGCGGCCATCGCGGCGCCTTGGGCATTGCTCGATACGGCGTGGCGTTCCGCATGGGGCAGATGCGCTTGCAGCCAGTTCTGGCACTGGGCCAGCGCTTGGGCGTGCGCTGCAACCACGTCGATGCCCGCCAAGTCCTGGGTACTGCGCAGCAGGTTGTGCTGGACAGGCACATTCGTCTCGCCAACGATATGTAGCGGGGACTGGAGCAGCAAGTCCAGGCTGCGCGAGATGACACCTTCCGTGGAGTTTTCGATGGGGACTACGCCAAACTGCGCGCTCCCGGCAACTGTTGCGCGAAATACCTCGTCGATGCCATGGCAATGCACCAACGCGACGCCATGGCCGAAGTGGCGCCAGACTGCCTCTTCGCTGAACGTTCCCGTAGGGCCTAGGCAGGCGACGTGCAGCGGAGCTTCGAGGGCACGGCATGCCGACATGATTTCCCTCCAGATCGTCACGGTGGCCGTTGCAGGCAAAGGGCCGGTGTTGTGGGACTGGACACGGTCGAGCACCTGTCGTTCCCGATCTGGGTGGAACACGGATGCCCCGGTTTCGCGCTTGAGGTGGCCGACTTCGAGCGCCAACGTCGCGCGGCGGTTGAGCAGGGTAAGCAAATCCCTGTCGATGGCGTCGATCTGGTTGCGGAGTTCGGTCAGGCGCATGCAAATCTCCGGGGATGCAGCAGGGGTCGTCGTGGGTACTGTGCTCGGTGGAGACGCCTTGCGTCAGCCATGAGTCTGTTCGAAGTCGCGCAGGTACTCGACCAGCGCCAACACGCCTTCCATCGGCATGGCGTTGTACAGGCTTGCGCGCATCCCGCCCACCGATTTGTGGCCTTTGAGCTGTAGCAGGCCCCGATCCCTTGCGCCAGCCAGAAAAGCGTCTTGCAGTTCTGCGTCACGCAGGTGAAAAGGAATGTTCATCCGCGATCTGCATGCGGGGTCGACCGGGTTGGTATACAGCGCAGACTGGTCGATGGCCTCATAGAGACAGCGGGCTTTGGCGGTATTGCGTGCCTCAACTGCCTTGATCCCCCCAAGACGCAGCAACCATTGGAAGACGAGCGAGGCGATGTAGATCGCGTAGGTCGGCGGCGTGTTGAACATCGACCCGTGTTGCGCGACGGTCTGGTACGTGAACGCAGAGGGGCAGGTGGGCAATGCGCGGTCGAGGAGGTCTTCGCGGACGACGACGAGCGTTAACCCGGCAGGCCCCAGGTTTTTTTGCGCCCCGGCAAATGCCAGCCCTACGCGAGACCAATCGACCGGGCGTGAAGCGACATGGGAGGAAAAGTCGATCACCAGCGGGGCATCGCAACCCAGCGCACGCAAGTCGGGCAGCTCGTGGAATTCGACGCCGTGGATCGTTTCATTGCTGCAAAGGTGGATATACGCTGGGCGATCGCTGAGCTGCCAAGTCGCCGGGGCGGGCAAGGTCGTGAACCCGGTGTCCTCGCTGCTGGCGGCAATGTGCGCCCGGCAGTATTTCTGCGCTTCCTTGGTGGATTTTTGGCTCCATGCGCCGGTGACGACGAAGTCCACCGTCTCACCACGAGAGAGGTTGAGCGGAACGATGGCGTTCTGCGCCCATGCACCCCCTTGCATGAAAAGCAAATGGAAGTGTTCGGGAATGGCCAGCAGCGTGCGCAGATCGGCCTGTGCCTGGGCATGGATTTGGCCGAACTCCTTGCCACGGTGGCTCATTTCCATCACGCTCATTCCGCAGCCGTGCCAATCGAGCATCTCTGCTGCGGCAATAGCAAGCACCTCTTCGGAAATGGCGGCGGGGCCGGCAGAGAAGTTGTAGGGTCTAGACATCATCGAAGCGACTTCTCGAAGCTCCCCTCGCGCAGCGGGAGAGGGGTTGGGGGTGAGGGAAATGGCCTGGACTTTCCAGATTCAGGGCGGTTGCGCAAAGTCATGGCAGTGACAGGGGGTCATGCATTACTGCGGCCCATCGCCACCCGATTCGTCTTCTGCCACAGTTTCTGCCGTGGCAGACAAGCTCTCGCTTTCGGCGATGCGTTCCAGTCCGATCAATTGCGAGCCTTCGTCCAGCCCGATGAGTGTGACTCCTTGCGTGGCGCGGCCTAGCTCTGGAATTTCGTTGACACGGGTACGCACGACGACCCCACGGTCGGTCATGAGCATGATTTCGTCGCCTGGGTGTACGAGGGTGGCCGCGACGACCTTGCCGTTGCGGTCGGATTGCTGTATCGCGATCATTCCCTTGGTTCCGCGCCCATGTCGCGTGTACTCGGCGATGTTCGTTCGCTTGCCATAGCCATTTTGGGTGGCGGTCAGGACACTTTGGTTTTCGTCTTCGGCGACGAGCATCGCGATGACGCTTTGCCCTTCTTCCAGCATCATCCCGCGCACGCCGCGAGCGGTACGACCCAGGGGACGCACATCGCCTTCGTCGAAGCGAACGGCCTTGCCGCCGTCGCTGAAGAGCATCACGTCATGGTTCCCGTCGGTCAAGGCGGCGCCGATCAGGTAGTCGCCTTCGTCGAGGTCTACGGCGATGATCCCCGCCTTGCGCGGGTTGCGGAATTCGTCGAGCGCGGTTTTCTTGACCGTTCCCATCGACGTGGCCATGAACACGTAGCGATCTGCGGGGAAATTGCGCATCTCCGCAGTCAGCGGGAGCACGACGGTAATTTTTTCCCCCTCCTGCAAGGGGAACATATTGACGATGGGCCGCCCGCGCGAACCCCGCGAACCCTGGGGAACCTCCCACACCTTGATCCAGTACAACCGCCCACGGTTGCTGAAGCAGAGGATGTAGTCGTGCGTGTTGGCGATGAAGAGCTGGTCGATCCAGTCGTCCTCTTTCGTCGTCGTGGCCTGCTTGCCGCGGCCGCCCCGGCGCTGGGAACGGTACTCTGCCAAGGGCTGGCTTTTGATATAGCCGGTATGACTGAGCGTAACGACCATGTCGGTCGGGGTGATCAAGTCTTCGGTCGATAGATCGAACGACCCCGTTTCAACGACGCTGCGGCGCAGCCCCAGCTTCGTCTGCCCAAACTCGGCGCGGATGGCGCGCAGCTCATCGGCAACGATCGTCGTGACGCGCTGCGGGCGGGCCAAGATGTCGAGCAGATCGTCGATCAGGGCGATCACTTCCTTGTAGTCAGCAACGATTTTTTCCTGCTCCAGCCCAGTCAGCCGTTGTAGGCGCATCTGCAAAATTTCCTGCGCCTGCGCTTCCGAAAGCCGGTAGAGGCCGTCAGCGCCCATGCCACAACGGGGATCGAGCTGCGCAGGGCGGTAGTCGTCTGCGCGAACCGGGGTGCCGTCTTCGCGGGAGCGGTTGAGCAAATCCTGCACCAGCCTGCTTGGCCATGCGCGTTCCATCAGCCCGGTGCGTGCGACTGCGGGAGTGGGGGCGTTGCGGATGATCGCGATGAAGTCATCGATGTTTGCGAGTGCCACCGCCAAGCCTTCGAGCAGATGACCACGCTCCCGGGCCTTGCGCAGCTCGTACACCGTGCGGCGGGTGACGACTTCGCGGCGATGGTCGAGGAAGACATCGACGAGCTGGAGCAGGTTGCACAGCTTGGGTTGCCCATTGATCAAGGCCACCATGTTCATGCCAAAGGTGTCCTGGAGCTGTGTCTGCTTGTAGAGGTTGTTGAGGATGACTTCGGGCGATTCCCCGCGCTTGAGTTCGATGACGAGCCGCATCCCCGACTTGTCGGATTCATCCTGGATATGGCTGATGCCGTCGATCTTTTTCTCATGCACCAGCTCTGCCATGCGCTCTTGCAGCGTTTTCTTGTTGACCTGGTAGGGCAATTCGTCGACGACGATGCATTGGCGCTGGCCACGGTCGATGTCTTCGAAGTGGCACTTGGCACGCAACACGACCCGGCCACGCCCGGTACGGTAGCCTTCGCGAACGCCATGCAGCCCGCAGATCGTCGCCGCAGTGGGGAAGTCTGGCGCTGGGATGATCTCCATGAGGTCCTCAATCATGGCCTCGGGATGTTCCAGTCTATAGAGGCAGCCATCGATGACTTCGTTGAGATTGTGCGGTGGAATATTCGTCGCCATACCTACGGCAATGCCGCCGGAACCGTTGACCAGCAAGTTTGGCAGGCGCGTAGGCAACACCAGTGGTTCGCTTTCGGAACCGTCGTAATTGGGGCCGAAATCGACGGTTTCCTTGTCGAGGTCGGCCAACAATTCGTGCGCGATCTTGGCGAGGCGAATTTCGGTGTACCGCATCGCCGCTGCGCTGTCGCCGTCGACCGAGCCGAAATTGCCCTGGCCGTCGACGAGCATGTGGCGCATCGAAAAATCTTGCGCCATACGCACGATCGTGTCGTAGACCGACTGATCCCCGTGCGGGTGGTACTTGCCTATGACATCGCCCACGATACGCGCAGACTTTTTGTAAGGCTTATTCCAGTCGTTGCTCAACTCGTGCATGGCGTAGAGCACACGCCGATGCACAGGTTTGAGGCCATCGCGCGCATCGGGCAAGGCGCGCCCGATGATCACGCTCATGGCGTAATCCAGGTAGCTCCGGCGCATTTCGTCGGAGAGACTGGTGGGGAGGGTTTCTTTGGCGAAGGCAGTCATGGCTGGAATCCCGCTAGGGCTGGCACTGCACCGCAGACCGGCGGGAAAGAGCCTCGTTACAAAGCCGTGGGCCGTTGGTCATGAAGCCCATGATGCCCTGGAGGGGGCAGATCAACGGATACGCTTGATCTCGTCCCGATCCCGTCAAGGGTGCAGGGCATCCCGAACGCGCTGAGCGAGCGGGTCTGCGCACCAGGAAACCCAAGATTCTATCCAGCAGGGGGGCAATGTCGTTGTCGTGCAACGAGCACTTGGTTTGTAACCCGGGAAACGTGTCCTGCTGGCACGGGGAAACTAGTTGGAATGCGCTCTGCAGGGAGTCTGTGGCAAAATCATCGGAGCGTTTCAGCACTAAGGGTGTAGGGCGTCGGGGTAGTTTCGAGATGTTTTCTCGTACTTCTCCCCACCTGCTATTTATCCGTACGTTCGCAGCTTGGCTGCGGTTTCATTTCTGAAGGAGAACCATGAAGAAGCTCAATCAAGTCGCCACGCTGTTGGCCTGCGCCACGTTGGCGGGGGGGGCGGCTGCGGCCCAGGATATCGACAACTGGCGTGCCACCGACGGAACGGTCTGGAGGAACGGGACGAACGAGCTCTGCTGGCGTGACGCGTTCTGGACTCCTGCCACTGCCGCAGAAGGTTGTGACGGTGCCTTGATCGCCGCCAAGCCACAGTCCGCGCCCAAGCCTGAACCTGCTCCCGAGCTTGTCGCCCCCATCGTTACGCCGCCTTCTCCGCCTCCTGCGCCGGTAGTGATGCCCGAAAAAGTGACGTACTCTGCGGATGCGTTCTTCGACTTCGACAAAGCCGTGCTGAAAGCCGAAGGCAAATCCAAACTTGACGATCTCGCTGCGAAGGTCAAGGGTGTGAGCGTGGATGTCATTTTGGCTGTCGGCCATACCGACGCCATCGGCACCGATGCGTACAACCAAGGGTTGTCAGAGCGTCGTGCTGCCGCCGTTCGCAATTATTTGGTGTCCAAGGGCATTGACGCTGCGCGTGTCAAGGCGGAAGGCATGGGGGAAACCAAGCCTGTTGCCGACAACAAGACCCGCGACGGTCGCGCTCAAAACCGCCGCGTGGAAGTCGAAGTTACCGGAACGCGCTAGGGCGGGATGGCTACAGAGCGTTCCCCTGCGAAGCACTCCTCTGCGTGGCATCTGCCTGATTCGGCGGGTGCCACAAGGTTTGTTGTTTCAAGATTGCTGTAGCGAAGTCACCCGTTGTAGTTCGTTTTTCTTTTTCAGCCCGCTTGGGAGCGATCCCGGCGGGTTTTTTGTTTAGGACTTACGCTAAGTTGTCTTTGCTAGGCATACCTGTGCTGACAGTAGGAAGCAGTACGGCAAGTGGGTATAACGACGCTGGGGCAGTTTGTCGTAAGTCCTACTATCGACTAAGAACCTATTCCAGTAGGGGCTGCGCCATCGCATTGCACGTGGCGGCGGTGCTCGGAATCCTCATGTACTGTCAGTACATTCCGGTTCCTGCGCTCCGGCGCCACGCACACTGCTTCGGCTCGCCTGCCTACTGAAATTGGTTCTAAGTCTTTCTGCGTCTCTCGTCCCCAAGTACTCCCCGGGGTTCGTGCCACGTAAAATTTCCTGTTTCATTTCATTTCCGAATTCCTCCATATCCCCTGGATTTGCCATGAGTCACCCAACCGACAACGAATGGACGGAAAACTTCACGTTTGAAGAAATTTCCGTCGGACAAAGTGCATCATTGATGCATACCCTGACCCTTGCAGACATCAAAAAGTTTGCCTGTCTTGCAGGTGGGGCGGCACGTGAGGAAGCTGTGTCCTCGCAGACCGAGTACGCCAGTGCCAGTCTGCAAAGCGGGGTCGTTGCCCATGGGATGTGGAGCGGGATGCTGATTTCCGCTTTGCTCGGAACCCAATTTCCCGGAACGGGTACCTTGTACCAGGGGCAGGATTTGCGCTTTATCGAACCTGTCCGGGTTGGGGACACGCTTACCGTCTCGGCCACGGTGGTCTCCAAGGAGGCGACGACTCGCCTCGTCGTGCTGGAGTGCCAGGTCAACAACCAATTTGGTGTGAAAGTCGTCGAGGGCACCGCCCGTGTCCTCGCACCGCAAAACAAGTTGCGGACACGCAGGGTGCTGTCTTCCGACTGTCAACCCTATGACCCCCAAGCCCGCTTCCAGGCGTTGCTGGCGCTGGGCAAGGGGTTGGACCCCGTGCGCTGTGCGGTAGTGCATCCTTGTGACGAGATTTCCTTGCGTGGGGCGATTGATGCAGGGATGCGCGGGTTGATCATCCCCGTGCTCATCGGGCCGGAGGATCGCATTCGTGCAGTGGCCGAACAGACGGGGATCGATCTGCACGGCGTCGAGATCATTGCGCAGAGCCACAGCCATGCTGCGGCAGACATTGCGGCCGAATTGGCCATCAATCGCGACGTCGAAATGTTGATGAAGGGCAGCCTGCATACGGACGAACTGCTCCATGCCGTCGTCACCAAGCCGGGGTTGCGCACGGGGCGGCGGATGTCGCACGTCTTCCGCTTCGACGTTCCGATGTATTCCAAGCCTTTGCTGATTACCGACGCAGCGCTCAACATCCGCCCGGGGCTGGCCGACAAGCTCGACATCGTGCAAAACGCGATCAACTTTGCGCGCATTCTGGGCGTGCAGACGCCGAAAGTTGCCCTGCTGGCTGCGGTGGAGACCGTCAACCCCAACATGCCTTCGACCCTTGACGCGGCTGCGTTGTGCAAGATGGCCGACCGGGGGCAGATCACCGGTGGTTTGCTTGATGGCCCGCTGGCCTTCGACAACGCCATTTCTCCGGAGGCTGCGCAGATCAAGCGGATCAAGTCCGACGTCGCCGGGCAGACGGACATCCTGGCAGTGCCGGATCTCGACAGCGGAAACATGCTAGCCAAGCAGTTGGAATACCTGGCCGGTGCCAGTGGTTCCGGCATCGTGCTGGGGGCGCGGGTTCCTATTGCTTTGACCAGCCGTGCCGAAGGGGTGATGAACCGCGTTTCGTCTGCGCTGCTGTCGCTGCTGGTCGCGCACAACGCACGTCGTGGCCAGTCCCGCGTCGTTTGGTAAGGGGACACGATGGGCATTCTGGCCGTCAATGCGGGGTCTTCTTCGCTGAAGTTTTCCCTCTTCCCCCTGGTGGATTCGCAGGTGCTGCCGCAGACCTTGAGCGGTCGCATCGAGGGACTGGAACCTGGTGGCACGCCGAAATTGGAGTGGCGTTGGCGTGGGGAGGTGTCCTCTCGCGATCTGCAATTTGGCCCGGGGCCAGTGTTTGCCCAGGCATTGCAGGGGTTGCGCGATTTGTTGGGGGAACTGGACGGTGACACGACGCCTGTCGCCGTGGCGCATCGGGTCGTGCATGGCGGGGCGCAGTACCGGCAGAGCGTGGTTGTCGATGCCAAAGTATTGGCCGACCTTCATGTGCTGATTTCGCTGGCCCCTTTGCATCAGCCCCATAACCTGGAAGGGATTCGCGCCTTTGCCGACATTTTCGAGGGCGTTCCGCAGGTGGCGTGTTTTGACACGGCCTTCCACGCCACCTTGCCCGAGGTCGACTACCGCTTCCCCCTGCCGGAATCCTTGTATGTACAGGGGCTGCGCCGGTATGGCTTTCATGGCCTGTCCTACCAGTATGTGATGGGCGCCTTGCCACAGTACAGCGGGCGTGCCAAGGGCAAGGTGTTGATGGCGCATCTGGGCAATGGCGCGAGTTTGTGTGGCGCAGTGGGCGGCGAAAGCCGGGCGACGACGATGGGTTTTTCGGCCCTGGATGGTCTGATGATGGGAACCCGCACCGGTTCGCTTGATGCGGGCGTGATGCTCTATCTGATGGAGCAGGGCTGGGATCACGACCGGATGCAGCGCCTGCTGTACAAGGAAAGCGGGCTGCTCGGCGTGTCCGGGTCGTCGGCGGACATGCGGTTTTTGCGTTCCGACCAGGGCGACAAGGCCCGCTTGGCCGTCGAGATGTTCCGCTACCGCGTGCTGCGGGAAGCCGGTGCCATGGTGGCCTGTATCCAGGGGATCGACGTCCTCACTTTCAGCGGGGGCATCGGCGAACACGACGTGGCCCTGCGCAGGGAAGTGGTGCGTGGTCTGGCGTGGATGGGGATCGAGATCGACGAGGAGCGCAACCAGTCCGTACCGCGCGGCGCAGTGACTGCGCTGCATACCCCGTCCAGCCGAGTCGAAGTGTGGGTGGTTCCCACCGACGAGGAAGTCGTCGTAGCGCGGGAAGCAGCCCGATTGGTGTGTGCAGGCTGAAGCGCATTGGTGCAAACCCGGCAACGTGCTGGCCTCGGGGCGGCGCAGCAGGGTGCCGGTAGCGGTGCAGGGGGGCGAATGTCTAGGCTGTTCGATTCCTTCTGGCGCGCACTGTTGTGCAGCATGCAACCGAGAGTGTTGTTCCTCTCGCTGGTTCCTTTGGCGCTAATGCTGTTGCTGGCCGTCGGTTTTTTTACGCTGTACTGGGACTTTGCGCTTGACCTCGCGAGCGAGGCGCTTACGGCATCTGCGTGGGTGCAATCCGTATCGGAGTGGTTGCAGCAGCATGGGCTGGTGAGCTTGGTGTCTGTCGTTGCGCCCTTGCTGGTGATGTTTGCTGCGTCGATTGTTGTGCTCGTTCTTGCGTTGTTGCTGGTAGCGCTGTTGATGACCTCCTCGCTGACCGATTTCGTCGCTGCACGGCGATTCCCCCACTTGGAGCGCAAAAAGGGTGGTTCGTTGCTGCAGAGCGTGTGTTGGTCGATCGGTTCCACGGCGCTGGCTTTGTTAGCGTTGTTGTTGTCTGTTCCCTTGTGGCTGGTGCCTCCGCTGGTGTTGCTCGTGCCTCCGCTGATCTGGGGCTGGCTCACGTACCGCGTGATGGCTTTTGATGCGCTGGGTATCCACGCCAGCCGGGAAGAGCGCACGGAACTGTTTCGCAGACACCGGCTCGAACTGCTATCGATCGGCCTGATCGTTGGCTATTTGGGCGCAGTTCCTGGGGTACTGTGGGCTTCCGGCGCATTGCTGGCGACGATCATCGTGGTCGTTCCGGTGGCGATTTGGCTCTACACCTTCGTCTTCGCTTTGTCTTCGTTGTGGTTTGCCCATTTCGGCCTTTCCGCGCTGGAAGCGCTGCGGCAAGAACGCAGCGGTGAGCCTGCCATGGCTGTGCGGGCAGCGCAGGGGGCAGCGTGAGCATGTCGCCTATCCTGCCCCGTGCGTTGCCCGGCGCCGATGTCGGGCTGATCGTCATCGGTGACGAAATCCTCTGCGGAAAGCGGCAGGATCGGCACTTTGGTCACTTTGTCGAACTGCTGCGCGCACGGGGGCTACGGCTGTCCTATTCCCTGGTGCTCGGCGATGACCCTCTGCGCATCACCCAGGCGTTGGAAAGGGTGATGGGAACCGGGGATATCGTTTTTTGCACCGGCGGCATCGGCGCCACCCCGGATGACCATACGCGGACGTGTGCGGCGCGGGCACTCGGTGTGCCCCTGGCTCCGCATCCTGAAGCCTGTGCCCTGATTGCCGGGCGCATTGCGGAAATGGCGCAGGCTGGCAAGTGGCCTGCCGACCTCAATGCCGAGGAAAACCGGCGACGGCTGGAGATGGCGGCATGGCCTCAAGGGGCGCATCCCATTCCCAATCCGTACAACAGGATTCCTGGGTTCAGCGTAGGGGATGTGCATTTCCTTCCCGGTTTCCCCGTCATGGCTTGGCCGATGGCCGAATGGGTGTTGGAGCAGTACTACCGCAGTCACTTCGCTGTCGGAAATTGGATGGAGCGCTCGGTCATCGTGCGTGGGGGCATGGAAGCGGCTTTGGCGGGGTGGATGGATCGCATCGAGCGCGAGTTTCCAGGTGTCAAAGTATTCAGCCTACCCAGCGTCGACCATCCGCAGTGGGGGCACCACATCGAATTGGGTGTCAAAGGCGCGCCTGAGGCGGTCACCACGGCTTTTGTTGCGATGTTGTCGTACTTGCAGCAAGCGGGCATTCCCGACGAATGCATCGTGCATCTTCCATGCACTGCCCCCCAGTCGATGGCATACGATGCCACGGTATGCACCAATATGGTGCATGAATGATGCATTCTGGTGCATTGCCCATGCTTATGCCTGTATGCGGTGCATCGAGTTTGCCGGAATCCTGGTTCTTGACCATGCACGCTGCGCCATCGTTGCGCACTCTGCCTGCATGGTGCAAAACAGTCGCTTTCGTACCCGAAAGGGTTCTTGCAGCAGGTCGCCATGGGCTGTGGCGCAGCGCCTGCAGCAGGGATCTCTGGCATGGAAACTGCTTCATGTCAGGGTTTTTTCAACCACAGCACTAGGAGCGCATAGATGGCAAAAACCGTCGCAGACGTCATGAAGATGGTGAAGGATCACGAAGTCAAGTTCGTGGATTTCCGGTTTACCGATACCCGTGGCAAAGAGCAGCACGTCACCGTGCCGATCTCGCATTTCGACGAAGACAAGTTCACCCACGGGCACGCTTTTGACGGGTCGTCCGTTGCGGGGTGGAAGGGGATCGAGGCCTCGGACATGCAACTCATGCCTGACCCGAACACGGCCAACATCGACCCTTTTTACGAAGAGACCACGCTGTTCATGAGCTGCGACGTGATCGAGCCGAGCGATGGCAAGGCCTACGACCGCGATCCCCGTTCGATTGCCCGCCGTGCCGAGGCGTACCTCAAGGCATCCGGCATCGGGGACGTTGCCTACTTTGGTCCCGAGCCTGAGTTCTTCATCTTCGATAGCGTCCGTTGGGACACCGACATGTCCGGTACCTTCTTCAAGATCGACGAGTACGAAGCGCCCTGGAACTCCGGCGCCAAGCTCGAAGGCGGGAACCGGGGGCACCGTCCCTCGGTCAAGGGCGGGTATTTCCCTGTTCCGCCCGTAGACAGCACGCAGGATATGCGCGCAGAAATGGTGCAGGTGCTGGAAGCGCTGGGGATTCCCGTCGAGGTGTTCCACCATGAAGTCGCTGGCGCAGGGCAAAACGAAATCGGCACGAAGTTCAGCACCCTGGTTGAGCGTGCAGACTGGACGCAGGTGCTCAAGTACGTCGTCCTCAACGTCGCCAACGCCTACGGCAAGACTGCGACGTTCATGCCCAAGCCCATCGTCGGGGATAACGGTAGCGGGATGCACGTGCATCAATCCGTCTGGAAAGATGGCAAAAACCTCTTTGCTGGCGACGGCTACGCTGGGTTGAGCGATTTCGCGCTCTACTACATCGGCGGGATCATCAAGCACGCCCGTGCGCTCAATGCCATCACCAACCCCGGTACGAACAGCTACAAGCGGCTCGTTCCCGGGTTCGAGGCACCGGTCAAGCTGGCGTATTCGGCCAAAAACCGCTCGGCGTCGATTCGCATCCCCTATGTCGCCAACCCCAAGGCGCGCAGGATCGAAGCACGCTTCCCCGACCCCCTGATGAACCCATACCTGGGCTTTTCCGCGTTGCTGATGGCCGGGATCGACGGGGTTGAGAACAAGATCCACCCTGGGGAAGCTGCAACGAAGGATCTGTACCACCTGCCGCCCGAAGAGAACGCGCTGATTCCGACGGTGTGCCACAGCCTGGACCAAGCGTTGGAGTGCCTCGACAAGGATCGCGCTTTCCTCACCAAGGGGGGCGTATTCACTGACACGATGCTTGATGCGTACATCGAGTTGAAGATGAACGAAGTCACGCGGTTGCGCATGGCTACGCACCCCATCGAATTCGACATGTACTACTCGCTCTGATCCTCGGCAGGACAGGGTTCCCCCGTTTCCGTGCGGGGGAAAGGGGACGGCGCAAGCCGTCCTTTTTTTTATCCCAGATAGTCCATGAGGGTTTGCAAGTGGGTATCACGACGCTGGGGTAGTTTTGCACAAGTCCTTTTATGGGAAACTTCCCGCGACACTGCGACGGGGGTTGCAGGCCAAGCAAGCTGGAGGCATCGGTGTACGCAAAAATTCTTGGTGGGGTCTTGTGTATGGGGGGGCTGGTGTTGGCCGTTGCCCATGCCCAAGGGATGATCTACCGCTGCGGCAACGAATACACCAACACCCGCCCCGATGATGCGCAGGTGCGGGGCTGCAAGGTGCTCGAAAGCGGCAATGTCACTGTGGTGCAGGGGACGCGGGTTCACCGTCCCATCGCGTCGGTAGCGGAACCTGCCTTAGGCCAGTCTGGTGCGCAGCGACCCAGTTCCGGGGCGCAAGGCATGGAATCGCGGCCCGCGCAGCCCCAGCAGCCGGATGAAGGGCGGGGTTCCGATGCACGCCGCATCCTCCAGACCGAACTGAAAAAGGCAATGGCCCGGCAGGAAGAGCTGGAGCGCGAATACAACGGCGGTACCCCCGAAAAGCGTGGCGACGAGTCGCGCAACCACCAACGCTACCTGGATCGGGTGGCCGAAATCCAAGCCAACCTGGCGCGAAACGCCAGTGATATTGCCGGCATTCGCCGGGAACTCGAACGGCTGGGCGGGGATCGTTCCTCATCGCGGTGAACGAGCAGCCTGGGGCACTGCCTAGGCTGAGGTTGTACAGCGCCTGGCCTGTAATACCAGGCAACCACCATGCGGAAATCCACCATGTCGCAGGGGCGTAACCCTACCGCGAGGCCGACGTTGCCCGGAGTAGCGGAAGGAGGATGTACCGCCTTCGACTTGCTTTCCACGCTGATTGCCGTCGTGGCGGTAGATGGCACGGTGCGTTGTGCCAACGCTGCGCTGGAAGATGCGCTGGGCGTTTCCCGCAAACAGATATTGGGTGCGCATTTGCCAGACAGCTTTTCGCATCCCGATCAACTCCGGTCGATGTTGCAGGCGGCAGGGGGTTTTGCTGCACTGCGCTTCGATGCCTTGCTCTCCCGCCCTGGACGGGATTCCTTGCCGGTACACGTGCTCTTGACCCGAACTGATCGGGAAACGGTCATCGTCGAGATGTTGCCGTTGGAAATGCAGGCGCGCCAGGAACGGGAAGACCGCTTGACCGAACAGACCCGCGCCAACCGGGAAATGTTCCGCAACCTCGCGCACGAGGTCAAGAACCCGCTCGGAGGCATTCGGGGCGCTGCGCAGTTGCTCGATATGGAGCTGGCGTCCCCGGAATTGCAGGAATACACGCGAGTCATCATCCATGAGGCCGACCGCTTGCAGTCCCTGGTCGACAAGCTGCTGGCTCCGCACCGGCATCCGCACACGGTAAGCGATGTCAACATCCATGAGGTGTGCGAGCGGGTTCGCACGCTGATCCTTGCGGAATTTCCCAGGGGGTTGACCGTCGTGCGCGATTACGACACGTCCCTGCCGGAGTTCCGTGGCGACCGTGAACATCTCATTCAGGCGGTGCTCAACATTGCACGCAACGCCTGCCTGGCTTTGGAAGAACGTCTGGCCAGCGCCGATGCGCGGATCGTTTTTCGAACCCGCGTTGCACGGCAAACCACGATCGGCCGCCAGCGCTATCGCCTGGCACTGGAATTGCGTGTGATCGATAACGGGCCTGGAGTTCCGGAAGCCATTCGAGACCGCATCTTCTACCCCCTCGTTTCGGGGCGGGAAGGGGGATCCGGGCTGGGGTTGACGCTGGCGCAAACTTTTGTCCAGCAGCACTTCGGCACTATCGAATTCGAGAGCATTCCGGGATGCACCGACTTTCGCATCCTGATACCCTTGCCTTGAGTGGGCGTGGGGGGATGCGGAGGCAGCCCGAATGCAGGAGCACACCGCATGAAACCCATTTGGATCGTTGACGACGACCAGTCGATACGCTTCGTACTCGAAAAGGCCCTGTCCCGGGAAAGCTTGGTCACCCGCAGTTTCGCGACTGCGCAGGAGGTATTCGAAGCGCTGGAACATGGCGGAGACCCCCAGGTGCTGGTCAGCGATATCCGTATGCCTGGGGTGTCCGGCCTGGAGTTGCTCGACCGGATCAAGGCCCGGCATCCGGGGCTGCCGGTCATCATCATGACGGCGTATTCCGACCTGGATAGCGCCGTCGCTGCGTTCCAGGGCGGGGCTTTCGAGTATTTGCCCAAGCCCTTTGACTTGCAGCGAGCCGTGGAACTGATCCGCCGCGCTGTCGAGGAAAGCCATCGCGAAGAAGTCGTCGAAGAGCGCATGACCCACGCGCCGGAACTGCTGGGCCAGGCTCCGGCGATGCAGGATGTGTTCCGGGCAATTGGGCGGTTGAGCCAAAGCAACGTCACCGTGCTGATCACCGGGGAATCCGGTACGGGCAAGGAACTGGTGGCCAAGGCGCTGCACAAACATTCCCCGCGTTCGGATGGGCCGTTCATCGCGATCAACATGGCGGCCATTCCCCGTGATTTGCTCGAATCCGAACTATTTGGGCACGAACGGGGGGCCTTTACCGGCGCGCAGACGATGCGCAGGGGGCGGTTTGAGCAGGCGAATGCGGGAACGTTGTTTCTCGACGAAATCGGCGACATGCCGATCGAGCTGCAAACGCGGCTGTTGCGCGTGCTTTCCGACGGCCACTTCTACCGCGTGGGTGGGCACGCTGCGATGGCGACCAACGTGCGTGTGATTGCCGCAACGCACCAGAACCTCGAACAAAGGGTGAAGGAAGGCGTGTTTCGCGAGGACTTGTTCCATCGCCTCAACGTCATCCGCCTGCGTCTGCCTGCGCTGCGGGAACGGCGGGAAGACATCCCCGGCCTGACCCGTCATTTCCTCCAAAAAAGCGCGTTGCAGTTGGGGGTGGATCCCAAGCGTATTTCCAAGGCTGCGCTGGCGTGGCTATGCAGTTTCGATTTCCCTGGCAACGTTCGTCAGCTTGAAAACATCTGCCATTGGCTCAGCGTCATGGCCCCGGCGCAGACGATCGAACCCAAGGATCTGCCCCCGGAAATCAACGTGACCGGCGTAGTGCCCCGCGTAGGAGGGATCGAGCCTGTGGGAGACGATGCCCAGGCCGATCCGGTGCCACTTGGGGATGCTGTGCCGCCGTACAGCGCGGCGCATCCGGCTTCTGCAGGGCATTCATCGCATCCAGCGCAGGCAGGGTGGGAGCAGGCGCTTACAGCCCATGTGTCCGGGCTGCTGGAACAAGGCAGCGCAGACTTGTGGCGTTCCCTGACCGAACGATTCGAGACCTGCCTGCTTTCCGTGGCCTTGGAATCGACGAGGGGCCGCAGAATGGAAGCCGCGCACAAGCTGGGGATCGGCCGCAATACGATCACCCGCAAGATGCAGGAATTGGGGCTGTAGCCGACGAGATGCAGTGCAGGGCGCCAGGCTCCAGCTCCACCACTACAGGGGCATGGTCGCTGGGGCGTTCGTTGCGGCGGGGGGCGGTGTCGATCCAGCAGCGGCGGACCGTCGGGGCCAGTGCGTCGCTGACCAAGATGTGGTCGATGCGCATCCCTTGGTTGCGGCGGAAACTGCCGCCTCGGTAGTCCCACCAAGAATAGCTGTGGGGCGGTTGGGCGAAGCGCCGGAAAGCGTCGCGCAGCCCCAGCGATACCAAGTCATGCAGGGCATCGCGTTCTGGCGCGGTGCAGCCGATTTGCGCGGACTGCGGGTCCCAGACATCGTCGTCATCGAAGGTGACGTTGCAGTCTCCCATCAGCACCAATGCCGGGTGGGCAAGCAACTCGTCCTGTAGCCACTGCCGCAGGGCTTTCATCCACGCGAGCTTGTAGGCAAACTGGCTGCTTGCAGGCTCTTGCCCATTGGGAAAGTACGCGCACACCACGCGAACCCCGCAGCCCGAATCATTGAGGTTGATGAGGGGGGCGGTACAGGGGCCGATGGTGGCCGAGATCACACGGGCGTTGTCATCGTCGAAGCTGGGAATGTTGTGTACCACGTCCCGCATTGGCAAGCGCGAGAACAAAGCCACCCCGTTGTAATGCGGTTGACCAAAGAAGGAAGACGCATACCCTGCCGCAGCGATCGCGTCGGCCAACGTGCTGGTGCTCGCGTCGGGCAGTTTTGTTTCTTGCAACGCCAATACATCGACCGGGTTTGCACGCAGCCAGTCCAGCACTTGTGGAAGGCGCACGCGCAGCGAATTGACGTTCCAGGTGGCGAAAAGCATGGGGGGGAAACAAAAACCCCGGAGGGACTAGGCAATCCACTCCGGGGTTACTGTGGGAGTAGGGGGAAATCAATCGCCGAAGCTGATTCCCAGATCGCGCCCGGTTTGCAGGGTGTCGCAGTCCAGGGGAACGGTGCGCATGCGGCCGGCTACTTCGGAGAGAGGGATGTAGTCCACCCCCAACATGCCCAGTGCAACCATGATTCGGTTCATGCCCAGATCAAGCGCACGGACGGCGGCGGAGCCGAAGCGCAGGGCGGTCAGGCGGTCGAAGGCAGTCGGACCGCCTCCGCGCACCAAGTGGCCCAGTACGACGGAGCGAACTTCTTTGTGTGTGAGGATTCCCAGCTCCCTGGCAACATGTTCCCCTACGCCGCCCAGCCGTTCCTGGTGCCCGACTTCGGCGGGGGCCTTGATTTCCATGCCGCTGCCGCAGGCGTGCGCAGCCTCGGCGACAAGGACGATCGAGTAGTCGCGCCCTTCTGCGCTGCGCTGGCGAACTTTGTTGGCGACTTTGTTGATGTCGTAGGGAATCTCGGGCAAGAGAATGGCATGGGCGCCACCGGCAATGCCAGCATGCAAGGCAATCCACCCTGCATAACGGCCCATCACCTCGACAACCATCACGCGGTTATGACTTTGTGCCGTGCTGTGCAATCGGTCCAGGCATTCCGTGGCGAAGCTCACTGCGGAATCGAAGCCGAAAGTGGTAAAGGTTTTGTCCAAGTCGTTATCGATCGTCTTGGGAACGCCAATCACGCACATGCCGTACTTTTCACAAAGATGTTCGGCGATGGTTAGCGAGCCATCGCCGCCAATGGAAATGAGTGCGTCGATTTCGTGCGAAGCGAAATAGGCGGCAATTTCCCCGGTACGGTCGATTTCTGACGTTTTGCCGTCAGGCGTAGTCATCGGGAAGGACATTGGGTTGCCGGTGTTCGTCGTCCCCAGGATGGTTCCGCCCAGATGGCCGATGCCGCGAACCCGATCGCGCGTGAGGCGGATGACGCCGTTGCCGTCGTAGCGCTCCGGGAACAAGATGCCGTTGAACCCTTCGCGGATGCCAAAGCAATCCCAACCACGGTTGGCTGCCGACACGGCAACGGCTTGGATGACGGCGTTCAGGCCGGGGGCGTCTCCGCCACCCGTGCAGACTGCGATTCTTTTGATCTTTTTCATAAGTGCTCCTGTGCTATGTACGAGTTCGTAGTGGTGATCTTCTCAGTAGAGGTTTCCAAGATGCCTAGGATTCCCAAGCATGGAGAGAAGCATGATTGATGTGTATTGATGAATGGTTGGATGCAAATGACCAAAAAATTGCCAAGAATCTGCAAAATAGAGATTGATGGAATAGATTGTCACTGGGGTGTCACTGGACTGTCACTGGGGTGCAAATGCCAGTGTATTGTGCTTATATTGATTTGTTGCAATATATTGCAGGGTAGTGCAGTGTATTGAGTGCTAATTATTTATTAATTTAGTATTAATTAAATAATAAAATTGAAGCAATCAGCTTCACGACGGGCTTTACGACGAATGTATGGTGCTGTCAAATTTTTCAGGATATTATGAGGTAATTGCAAAGTATGAAATTACAAAATGGGAGATGGCATATTTACAAAATGATAACGAAGAAATTGCCAAAACCAGCCAAAACCAAGATGTAACAACCTACTACGGAATGTTACCACGGAGGGTATGGGAAGTCAGGCAGGGTGCCATTGCCAGCAGGAAGCGGAAGCGGTGTGCGCACTGTCATTTTCGAGAAAATTGAGGCTAAGTAATTGTTTCGTAAGGACTAGCAATGGGAAGAGGGCTGGCATGGTGGGGATGCGTTGTATAGGGAATACGTAGTGCTATCGGCAAGGAGGCGAACGGGGCACGGGGCAATGTCCTCTTTCATGGCTGCGACAAAGTATCCAAGCGGCTTGCGTGCTGGAGGAATCGGAGTAATGCTATAGAAAGGTGTAGTGATTCCACAAAGCTTGTCGCGAAAACGGTGCAAAGTGGCTCTGCTATAGTCCGTCGGCAGTGGGAAAAAGTGGTGAATTGTGGCGATTTGTGGGGCAGTGGCCCAATGCTCGTGCAGCAAAACCTTTGTTCTGTAAGGACTTCAACCGGTGTTCCAGGGGTCGACCAAACTGAACCTCGACGCCAAGGGGCGGTTGATGGTGCCTGCGCGGTATCGCGATGCGCTGCTGACCAGCGTGCAGGGGCAGCTCACGGTTACCAAGCATCCGCATGGTTGCTTGCGTATCTACACAAGGCCGGCTTGGGAGCAGGTGCGCGGCGAACTGTCCGCGTTGCGGGGCGAGGGGGCGCTGTGGTTGAAGCGCATGTTGCTGGGCCATGCCATGGATGTGGATATGGATGCCAGTGGCCGCGTGCTGATTCCGCCAGAGCTACGCAGCGCAGCGCTGCTTGATCGCGAGTGCCTGCTGCTGGGGGTGGGAAAGTGCTTTGAATTGTGGGATTGGGGTTCGTACGAGTCCCAGGAAAAACAGCACGCGCAAGGGGAGATGTTGGCAGCGGTCTCCGACTTTCTGGAGTAGCCCGCCATGCCTGCAGAGAGGTCGCATCAGAGCGTGATGCTCGCGGAATCCGTTGACGCCTGGCTGGGCGAAGCGGGGCAGAAGGTAGGGGCACTGTTTGTCGATGGCACGTTCGGATGTGGTGGCCATACCCGGGAGCTGTTGCGCAGGGTGGGGCCTGATGCCCGGGTCCTTGCTTTCGACAAGGACCCTCATGCTGTGGCGCAAGCCATGCAAATTGGCGATTCCCGGTTTTCCATTTCCCACGGTTCGTTTTGTCAGATCGAGGGCTTGCCTGCATCCAGCGTCGATGGGGTATTGCTTGATCTGGGGATGAGTTCGGCGCAGGTCGATGACCCAAGCCGGGGTTTCAGTTTTTTGCGGGATGGCCCATTGGACGGGCGCATGGATTGCACGTCCGGGCCAACGGTGGCGCAGTGGCTGGTACAGGCCGATGCGCAGGAAATCGAGGAGGTGATTCATGATTACGGTGAAGAACGGTTTGCTCGCCCCATTGCAAAGGCGATTGCTACACATTGCAGGGCCCAGGGCGAAATTCGCTCCACCCTGGAGCTGGCGCGGATCGTTGCGGGCGTGGTCCGGACGCGGGAGCGTGGCCAGAACCCGGCTACCCGCACATTCCAGGCTTTTCGGATTCACATCAATCGGGAACTGGAAGACCTGCGCAATGCCCTAGACGCCACGCTGCGCGTTCTGCGCCCGGGGGGGCGGCTGGCGGTGCTGAGCTTTCACTCGCTGGAAGATCGGATCGTCAAGCGTTTCATCGCACGGCATTCCCGCGAGGAAGTCGACCCCCGTCTGCCGCCCGTCTTGGCCCGCGTCGTATTGCCTTTGCGGCAGTTGGGGCGGATGCGTCCCAGTCCGCAGGAAGTGGCGGGCAACCCCCGCGCACGCAGCGCGATGCTGCGGGTGGCGCAGCGTATCCCAGAGAGTGGTAAGAAGTAAGAAGAAGGTAGAGAGGTAACGGCACCATGATGACCATCCATTTGAGCCTGCTGGCGATGGTCGTTGCCAGCGCAATGCACCTCGTGCAAATCCGGTTCGAGGCGCGGTATCTGCATAGCGAACTGCAGCGTGCTTTGGTTCGCTCGCGTGTGCTGCAGCAAGAGCACCTGGAGCTGAGCGCAAAAGCGCAGTCTTTGGCCCAGTCTCGCAACATCAGCGAGCAAGCGGGTAAGCGTCTGGGCATGGGTACGCCTACGCCGTGGAGCACTATCGGCGTCGCCGGGCGGCAGCATGTTCGCAGTACACGGCCTGCCGCAGTGCAGGCCGTGCAAGTCGCTATCCCGGCGCCATGACAAAGCCCTTGCAGTCATCGCAGCGGGCGGGGGGAGCATCCGCTCCGGGGTTGGGTGCGGCGTGGAGGATTCGCCTCGTGCTTGCCCTGTTCTTTCTGGCTTTTGTCGGGGTCATCGTGCGGGCGGCGTATTTGCAGGGCATCGATAGCCAGCGGTACGTCAAGCTGGGGGAGGATCGCCAAGTCGTCAACATTCCGGAGCACGCGCAGCGCGGACGCATTCTGGACCGCAACGGCGTGGAGCTGGCTACCAATCGCGTGGTATTCAATATATGGGGCGACTTCTACTACATCCCGGTGCAGGCACGCGGCAGCCTTGCAGCAGCGCTGGGCATTCCTTTACAAGAACTTGAGGCCAAGATTCCAGTTACCCGCGACGTGCCTTTGCGGCGGGGGGTGGAGGACAAGCTGGCCCGACAGGTGGCTGCGCTAGGAATTCCAGGGGTGAGCGTGCGTCGTACTGCAGATTCCTCGGCTAGCTCGACGGTCACTGACCCCGTACCGGCTGCCCCTACCTTCGATATAGGGGTCGATAGCAATGTACTTTCCAAGAAGAAGGAAGACATCTATCCACTCGCTGCAACGCTAGAGTTGAGTGCCAAGGTTGTGGAAGATCGGATTTCCAGCATCCGAGCTACGAGCCTGCTGGCGCGTGGTGTCGATATCACTGTGTCCGAGCGGGTCAAGGAGTTGTGCCGTACCTGGGTTGCGCCGACCCTGGACGCCAAGGGAAGACGATCGCAAGGAATCCGTGGGATTTACCAGGAACGGATCGAGAAGCGCGTGTATCCCGAAGACACCTTGTTTGCGCAGGTCGTCGGGTTCGTTGCAGGAGCCAAGGCTGGCGTGGAACAAGCGTTCGACCAGACCCTTTCTGGGCGGGATGGGTGGCGTGAGGGGATTCGCGATGGCAGCGGGCATCTGGTGGAAGAAAGAGGCCCGGGTCGGCCCAAGCAAGACGGCCAGGACGTTGTGTTGAGCCTCGACCGCAGAATCCAGCATCTGGCTTTTGAGGAAGTCGGGCGCGCCATGCGGGAGCACAAAGCCAACTTTGGCAGTGCGGTCGTGCTCGATGTGCAGTCGGGCGAAATCCTGGCCTTGGTTAGCGCTCCCAGCTTTTCCCCGGCGCAGATCGCCAATCTCGAAGAGGGGCGGGATCATGCGCTGACCGAGGCCTTCGAGCCGGGATCGACGATCAAGCCCATCGTCGTTGCGCAGGCGATGGAAAAGAAGTTGGTCGCGCCGTACACCACGTTTTCCACGATGAGCTACCGCATTGGCAGCACGACGATTACCGATTCGCACCCCGCGCCGAAGATGACGGTCTCGCAAATCATCCAGAAGTCCAGCAATGTCGGGGTGACCAAGATTGCGCTCAAGCTCGATCCCGTCGATATGTGGGCGTTGTTCGACCAACTGGGTTTTGGCCGCAAGCCAACAGTCCCATTTCCCGGCGCATCGTGGGGCACCTTGCGGCCCAACAAGCCGCTGCGCTGGCGGCCCATTGAGCAAGCCAGCATGAGCTTTGGGTACGGGCTTTCTGTGAGCCTGTTGCAGCTTGCACGGGCGTACACGGTATTTGCCGATGGCACCATGCCTAGCATGTCGCTGCTGCGCGTGAAAGACCCCCAAACGGTAGATCGCACGCCGGTGCTGGGTGCGAAGGTCGCAGCCGAGATGCGCAAGATGCTCCGGTTGGTGACTGCCGAAGGGGGAACGGCCCCCCATGCACAGGTTCGTGGGTATTCCGTCGGCGGAAAAACGGGCACTGCCCGCAAGTACCGGGGTGGTGAGAGCGGTGGATACCGCGACAAGAAGCACCGTAGCCTGTTCGTGGGGCTGGCGCCGATCGAGGCGCCGCGCATCGTCGTTGCCGTGCTCGTCGACGAACCCAGCGCGGGCCACTACTACGGTGGGGACGTGGCGGCGCCCGTGTTTGCCAGGGTCGCTGCGGGGACACTGCAAGCACTCGGGGTGGCGCCCGATGCCAATGTGGTGCCGCATTTCGTGACGGATATGGTTTTGGAGGACGAGTGATGGATGCGGTAGCGTCGACCGAGGAAGCCGTGCGCTGGCTGCGCAATCGGGTCAGGGGGACACTGCGTTCGGACAGCAGGGCCGTGCGCGAGGGGGACGGTTTTCTTGCCTGGCCCGGGGAGCACGGGGACGCCACCGCCCATGTGGAGGATGCCTTTCGGCGCGGCGCTGCCGGGTGCCTGGTCGATACACAGGTTGCGCTTCCTGCTGGGGTGGACGACAAGCGCTGCGCCGGTTATGCCAACCTCAAAGCCGATGCCGGGAAGATTGCCGCAGCGTTTTGCGATTACCCCAGCACGCAGGTCACGGTGATTGCTTTCACGGGCACCGACGGCAAAACGTCTTCCTCTGTGTGGTTGAGCAGGGCGCTATCGGCGCTGCGCAAGGTGGCGCCCATTCCCTCTGCCGTGATCGGCACCCTCGGGATGGGGGTGTACCCGGATTTGGTTCCCACGGGCTACACCACGCCGGACGGCGTCACCCTGCAAGAGGGGCTGGCGCGTTTTGCCCAGCGTGGGATTCGCGTCTGCGCGCTCGAAGCCTCGTCGATCGGGATCGAGGAACACCGGTTGGACGGAACGCTCGTCCATACCGCCGTGTTCACCAACTTGTCGCCGGAACATCTGGATTACCACGGGGACATTGATACGTATTTCCGGGTCAAGTCCCGGTTGTTCAGTTGGCCGGGGTTGCAAGCGGCGGTGGTGCATGTCGATGACACGTATGGTCACGAACTGGCGCGGCAACTGGGTGCCCGCGAAGCACGGGGGGCCATTGAGCTGTGGACGACATCTCTGGGCGCCCATTCCTGGGCGCGGTTGTGCGCTACCGACATCGTCCACAGCGGGCGGACGTTGCAATGCCAGGTTCGGGAAGGGGGGCGATCCGTTGCCTTGTCTGTCGGGCTGATCGGGGAATACAACGTCGCCAACTTGCTGGGGGTGATCGGGGCGATGCGCAGCCTGGGCGTGCCTCTCGATGCTGCTGTCGAAAGCTGTTCCCGGCTCAGCCCGGTGCCTGGGCGGATGCAGTGTGTAGGGGGCCATGGCCAACCATTGATCGTCGTCGATTACGCCCACACCCCTGGGGCACTGGGCAAGGCCCTGCAAGCGTTGCGGGCCATTGCTGCTGTGCGCAAGGGGCGGCTGTGGTGTGTGTTTGGTTGTGGCGGAAACCGCGATGCGAGCAAGCGCCCGCTGATGGGGGCCGTCGCGGCCAGCCATGCCGACTGCGTGGTCGTCACCAGCGACAACCCTCGCAATGAAGCGCCCGACGCCATCATCAGCCAAATTCTGCTGGGGCTGGGGGGGGTGCCCGACCTCGTCGTCGAACCCGACCGGGGCTTGGCCATTGCGCAAGCCATCTCGCGTGCATCGGTGCAGGATGTGGTGTTGCTTGCCGGCAAGGGGCACGAAAACGTCCAGGAAGTCGCTTCGCAGCGCATTCCGTTTTCCGACCTCGACGAGGCCGTGGCCGCGTTGCGCGCATTCCATGCGAAGGAAGCGGTGTAGCCATGAGCATTGCCAGTCTGGGCACCCTCGCCCATATCGTCGAGGATGCCGAAGTTGTTGGCTCGGGTAGCGCCTGGGCCGCGCTGCAAATCCAGCGCGTCCATACGGATACCCGCACCTTGCAGCCCGGCGACCTGTATGTTGCGCTCACAGGCCCGCGCTTCGACGGCAACGCCCTGCTGGCCCAAGCCTGCGATGCGGGGGCCGTCGCCGTGGTCTGCGCAGGCGAGGTAGCGCGGAAAACCTTGCCTACGCTGGGATGTCCGGCATTCGTCGTTCCCGATACCCGCCGTGCGTTGGGGCAGATTGCGCACGCGCACCGGTTGCGTTGTATCGCGCAGGTCGTTGCCATCGCCGGGAGCAATGGCAAGACGACGGTGACGCAGATGGTGGGAGCCATCCTGCGGCATTACGCGGGGGATGCGGCGCTTGCCACGGAAGGGAACCACAACAACGAGATCGGCGTGCCTCTGACGTTGCTGCGGCTCACGCTACGGCATCGGTACGCTGTCGTTGAGCTGGGGACGAACCACCCCGGAGAAATCGCCGTGCTTGCCCGCATTGCGCAGCCTTCGATTGCCCTGGTCAACAACGCGCAGCGGGATCATGTGCAGTTCTTTGCGAGTGTGGAGGACGTCGCACGCGAAAACGGCGCAGCCCTCCAAGCCTTGCCTGCGTGGGGAAAGGCCGTCTATCCCGCCGATGAGGCATACGCCTCCTTGTGGGCAGAGATGGCCAGCCACTGTGGTCGGATCATGTTTTCGGCCAGCGCCGACATTGATGCCACGCTGCGGCTGCTCGACGCAACGTGGAAGCAAGACCGTTGGCAGATTCGCGTCGCAATCTCGCAAGTCGAGCGCGAATGCACGTTGCCGATGCCAGGGTGGCACAACGTGCGCAATGCACTGGCGGCTGCGGCTTGTGCGCTGGCGGCCGGACTGCCATGGGAGCCGATTGCGCAGGGGCTGGCTTCCTTCACGCCAGTGCGGGGCCGTAGCAGGGTATACCGGTGCAGCGTGCAGGGGCGGGGGCTGACCGTCGTCGACGACACCTACAACGCGAACCCGGATTCGATGCGTGCGGCCATTGATCTGCTTGCCACACTGCCTGCGCCGCAGTGGCTGGTGCTGGGCGATATGGGCGAGCTGGGCGCCGATGCGTTGGCGATGCACAGGGAAGTGCTGGAGTACGCCTTGTCCATGTTGCAGGGAACGATCTACACCATCGGCCCGCTGTTCGCCGAGGCTGCTCGGAGCTGCGCTGGGGGAAGCGATGCCGTGCAGGCGCACCAAGAACACGGAGCACTGCTTGCGTCGATGTTGCCAGCGCTGCCTGGCGCAGGCAGCGTGCTGTGCAAAGGCTCCCGCGCCATGCGGATGGAGACGGTGCTCGAAGGCGTGCTGGCCGCTTGCGACGGTGCTACGGATCAGGATAGCGAGCATCGTGCGGATCATCGTCAGGCACACCAGGATTGCCGCCATAGAAAGGAAGACCGTTCATGTTGATCTGGCTTGCACAGTGGTTGCAAACCCTTTTTCCCGATCATGGGTATCTGCGGGTATTTCAATACCAGACGTTTCGCGCCGTGATGGCCGCGATGACAGCGTTGCTCATCGGCCTGCTCAGCGGGCCTTGGGTGATCCGCACGCTGGCTGCGCTGAAAGTGCAGCAGCCGGTGCGCACGGACGGGCCGAGCACGCACCTGGAAAAACACGGCACCCCGACGATGGGCGGGGCGTTGATCCTGTTAAGCCTGGCTGCATCGACATTGCTGTGGTTTGAATGGAGCAACCGCTTTGTCTGGATCGTCCTGCTCGTCACTGTGGGCTTCGGCGCGGTGGGGTGGGTGGACGACTGGCGCAAGGTCGTTCGCCAGGATCCTGACGGCATGCCCGCAAGAGAAAAGTACTTCTGGCAGTCGCTCATCGGCCTCGTGGCGGCCTTGTATCTGGTGTTTTGCATCTCCGAAAACTCCAACGCACGGGTGCTCGAACTGTTCTTTCACTGGGTGGAGTCGGGGTTTGATGTCAGCCTGCCCCCCAAAGCGGGGTTGATGGTGCCGTTTTTCAAGGAAATCAGCTACCCGCTGGGTGTCTGGGGCTTCGTCGTGCTGACGTATTTGGTCATTGTGGGGACGAGTAATGCCGTCAACCTGACCGACGGGCTGGATGGGCTGGCGATCATGCCCGTCGTGATGGTCGGCACCTGCCTGGGCGTGTTTGCCTACGTTACGGGCAATGCCGTGTTTTCACGCTACCTGTTCTTGCCGCATATCCCCGCTGCGGGGGAGCTGATCGTCTTTTGCGCGGCAATGTCTGGTGCCGGGCTGGCCTTTCTGTGGTTCAACGCCTACCCTGCCGAAGTGTTTATGGGCGATGTGGGCGCGTTGGCGCTGGGGGCGGCGCTGGGAACCATCGCCGTCATCATCCGGCAGGAAATCGTGCTGGCCATCATGGGCGGGGTGTTTGTCGCCGAGGCTATTTCGGTCATGGTGCAGGTGAGCTATTTCAAGTTCACCAAAAAACGGTTCGGAAAGGGGCGCAGGATTTTGCTGATGGCGCCCCTGCACCACCATTTTGAAGAGGGCGGATGGGAGGAAACACAGGTCGTCGTGCGGTTTTGGATCATCACGATGTTGTTGTGCCTCGTGGGGCTTTCCACGCTGAAATTGCGTTGACAGGAGCCAACCGTGGGGCATGTGCTGGTCGTGGGAATGGGGAAGACGGGAGCAAGCGTTGCGCACTGGTGTACACGCCAGGGGGAGAGGGTGACGGTCGTCGATACGCGAGCAAACCCGCCGGGAATGCAAGCGCTGCAAGCCGCGTTGCCTGGGGCGACGTGCCTTGCGGGAACGCTGGGGGTTGCGCTCGTCGAAGCGGGCGAGGTCGATCGGATCGTCCGTAGCCCGGGACTGCGCCCGGCAGATTGGGCGGCACTCAATGTGGCAGCGCAGGCGCGGGGCATTGCCGTCGAAGGCGAGTTGTCCCTATTCGTGCAAGCCCTGACGCTATTGCGTGGCGAGCGCGGTTATGCGCCCATCGTGCTCGGGGTGACGGGCACCAACGGCAAGACGACGACGACGATGCTCACTGGCGCGTTGATTGCCGGGGCGGGCCGTACCGTGGCCGTTGCGGGCAATGTAGGTTTCCCCATGCTCGATACCTTGGCGCGACATCTGGATGCGAATACCTTGCCGGAGGTGTGGGTGCTGGAGCTATCCAGTTTCCAGCTCGACGGCATGCAAGGGTTTGCCCCCAAGGCGGCGGTCGTACTCAACCTCACGCAGGATCACTTGGACTGGCATGGGTCGATGGAGGACTATGCACGGGCCAAAGCATGTATTTTTGGGGCGCGGACCTTGCGCGTGCTGTACCGGCATGATCCCCTGGTCATGGCGATGCAGCCCGACGATCTTGCGCTGGCGCAAACCGTAGGGGTCGATGTGCCCAGACAGGTTGGGGACTACGGCATCGAGCGTGTGGCAGGCGTGGATCATCTGGTGCGTGCGGTGCAGGGCAGTGCCGGGGTCGAGCACGCACTATTGCTGCCTTGTAGCGCGCTGCGCATCCATGGTCTGCACAACGCGACGAATGCGCTGGCCGCGCTGGCGCTGGCCGAGGCAGCGGGCTGCCCGATCGGCGCCGTGCGCGATGCCCTGTGTGCGTACCGGGGCGAACCGCATCGCGTGGAGGCCGTGGGGCAGATCGCAGACGTGGCTTTCTTCGACGACAGCAAGGGAACGAACGTCGGCGCCACGGTGGCCGCCCTCGAAGGGCTGGGGCCGCAGCGGCGGCTCATCGTGCTGCTGGGTGGCGATGGAAAAGGGCAGGATTTCGCCCCCCTGGCGGAACCCGTTGCGCGGTATGCACGTGCGGCGATCGTCTACGGACGGGACGGCGCGTGGATCCATTCCGCCCTGGGAGACAGTGCTCCGGTGTACGAAGCCACCAGCTTGCAGCAAGCCGTCGATATTGCCGGTGGGGTGGCCCAGGCGGGGGATGCCGTGCTGCTCTCCCCCGCATGTGCGAGCTTTGACATGTTTGACGACTATGAACACCGGGCGCGGGTGTTTCGGGATGCTGTGCGCGAATGGGCCGACAAGACAGGTCACCCCTTGCAGGAGCTGCAACCATGAGCGCTGCGGTCACCATGGCACGGGGGGGAATGTGGAAGCGGCGCTTGCAGGAAGAAATCCGCGCCACGATGCCCCAGGGACTGGATGCACTGCTGTTTTGGGCTGTGGTGCTGATTGCGTCGTGGGGGCTTGTCATGGTGTATTCCGCCAGCGTTGCGATGCCGATGTCCAACAAATTCGCCTCGTTGTCGCAGTACCACTATTTGCAGCGGCACGCCGCATGGTTGATGTTGGGCACGGTCGCTGCGCTGGTGGCATACCGTATCCCCACGGAAATGTGGGAACAATGGACGCGGCTATTGCTCGTGCTGTCGATCCTGATGTTGTTATTGGTGCTGATTCCCGGCATCGGCAGGGAAGCCAAGGGAGCAACGCGGTGGATCAATTTGGGGGGCTTGGGCGTACAGCCTTCCGAATTCGCTAAGCTGTCCGTGCTCCTTTTTTGCGCGCAGCACATGGTTCGTAATGGGGCCGTCGAAGGCACAGGGCTGCAAGGGTTGCGCGCTTCGCTACATGCGGTCATGCCCGTTGGTATCGTCCTCACGATCATGGGGGGGCTGTTGCTGTGCGAACCCGACCTTGGCGCGTTGGTCGTCATCGTTGCGATTGCCGTAGGGGTGGTTTTTCTGGGGGGTATACGCCCATCGCTGATTCTGTTGGCGCTGGGTATT
The DNA here is from genome assembly GCF_000477435.1 of Candidatus Symbiobacter mobilis CR. NCBI lineage: Bacteria > Pseudomonadati > Pseudomonadota > Betaproteobacteria > Burkholderiales > Comamonadaceae > Candidatus Symbiobacter > Candidatus Symbiobacter mobilis. The sequence continues at coordinate 955,117 of NC_022576.1, read as the reverse complement.
GTCGGGATCGTCGTCACGTTGGCAATCATGAAAGTGGATTGGCGGTTGGGCAGATTCCTGGCATTTTTGAACCCCGTGGAAGCGATGAAGGAATATGGGTACCAATTGGTGATGTCGCTGATTGCCGTCTCGCGCGGGGGGTATCTCGGCGTGGGGTTGGGCAATGGGGTCGAAAAATTCGCTTGGCTGCCCGAACCGCATACGGACTTTTTGTTTGCGATCCTGGCCGAGGAAACGGGGTTCATGGGGGTTGTTCTGCTTGTGCTGTTCTTTGCCGTGGTGGTGTGGCGAATCGTTCGCATCGGTGACAAGGCCGTGCGGTTGCGTCGGCCTTTTGCCGGGTTGGTGGCAATGGGTATTGGGGTCTGGTTTGGCTTTCAGACGCTGTTCAACATGGGGGTGGTTTTGGGCTTGTTGCCTACCAAGGGGCTGACCTTGCCGTTGATGAGCTATGGGGGGTCGGCGATGTTCGGCAACCTGCTGGCATTGGGCATCGTGTTCCGCATTGATGGGGAAAACCGAGGCCTACGTAAGGGGGAGGGGAGACGGTGAGCGCCAAGGTCTTGATCGCTGCCGGGGGTACGGGGGGGCACATCTTCCCCGGGCTGGCCCTTGCCCTCGCGCTGCGTGAGCAAGGGTGCGCGGTGCATTGGCTTGGCGGCCGCCAGCACGGCGCTGCCCCCAGCATGGAGTGCCGGGAAGTGCCACAGCATGGCATCGATATCTCGACGATCGAGTTCGGCGGCTTGCGTGCGAAGGGGTGGATGCAGTGGGTGCTGCTGCCATGGCGGCTGCTGCGTGCGCTGTGGCAAACCCTGCAAGTGTTGCAGCGGGTTCGGCCCGATGTGGTGGTCGGGATGGGGGGATACCTGAGTTTCCCAGCGGGCGTTGCAGCCGTGTTGCGCGGGATTCCTCTGGTGGTGCATGAGCAGAACGCCGTCACTGGCTTGGCCAATCGGCTGCTTTTTCGGCTGGCGCGGGAGCGGTTCACGGCTTTTCCGAGCATCCACCCTGCCGCGCAGTGGGTGGGCAACCCACTACGGTCTTCCTTTGCGATGCAGGGGGCGCCGCAGGAGCGCTACGCGGCGCGAACGGGCCGGTTGCGACTGCTCGTCATGGGGGGCAGCCTGGGCGCGCAGGCGCTCAATACCGTCGTTCCCGAAGCACTGGCCGGGATGGAAGAGTCACGCAGGCCCGAGGTCGTACACCAATGTGGCAGGGCACACATTGATACCGTGCGTGCCTGCTATGCCGAGGCCGGGGTCGATGCCGAGGTGTTGCCGTTCCTCGAAGATCCCGCGCAAGCCATGGCCAACGCAGACGTCGTGCTCTGTAGAGCAGGTGCGGGAACAGTCACCGAGATTGCTGCGGTGGGCGTTGCCAGCGTCTTCGTTCCCTACCCCTACGCCGTGGACGACCATCAGACGCACAACGCCCGCGTGCTCGTCGATGCCGGCGCGGCATGGCTCATCCCGCAAGACCGCTTTACATCCGCTGTGTGGCGTGACTGGCTGTTGCGGGCCAGTCGAACCGAACTCCAGCAGCGGGCGATACGCGCCCAAACCATGGCCAAGCCCGACGCAGACCGGCAGGTGGCGGCAGCCTGTTTGCGGTTATCCGAACATGCTGCGGGCGCGACCTTGTTTCCTCCTTCTTTTCCTCGCTAATTGCCCTTCACCCCCCCACCCCTCTCCCGTTGGGCGAGGGGGAGCTTCAAGAAGCCGCTTTGCGGCTTGCACAGTCATCGTTTTTTCCAGTTATGCGGCACGCAGTTCAATCCATATTTTTCGTCGGTATCGGCGGCGCCGGAATGTCCGGCATCGCGCAGGTGCTCCACAACCTGGGCTATATCGTTTCCGGTTCCGACCAGCATGACAGCCCGGTATTGCAACAGTTGCGGACGATGGGGATTCGCGTCTTCGTCGGCCACGACGCAGCGCATATCGACGGTGCGGATGTCGTCGTCGTGTCGACGGCGGTGGTTGCAGACAACGTCGAAGTGCAGGCGGCGCGGAGTCGGCGTATCGCGGTCGTTCCCCGCGCTTCGATGTTGGCGGAGCTGATGCGCTTCAAGCCAGGCATCGCCGTCGGGGGCACCCACGGCAAGACGACGACGACCAGCCTCATCGCCAGCGTGCTGGCCCGTGCGGGGCTGGACCCCACCTTCGTGATCGGCGGGCGGCTCAATAGCGCGGGGTCGAATGCCGGGCTGGGGCGGGGGGACTACATCGTCGTCGAGGCTGACGAATCCGATGCCTCGTTCCTCAACCTCTCGCCGGTGATGGCTGTCGTGACCAACATCGACCAGGATCACATGGCCACCTACGGGCACGACTTCGACAAGCTCAAACAGGCCTTCGTCGACTTTCTGCACCGGATGCCGTTTTACGGGACTGCGGTGCTGTGTACGGACGATCCCGCAGTGCGCAGCATCATTCCGCAGCTCACGTGCCCGATGGTCAGCTACGGATTTGACGAGGATGCGCAGTTCCGTGCAATCGACGTGCGTGCGCAGGGCGGGCAGATGTATTGCACCGTGTTGCGCACTGTCGAGGGGGCATCTTCGCGGCTGGACGTGGTGCTGAACCTTCCCGGCAAGCACAACGTGCTCAATGCTTTGGCTGCCATTGCCGTGGCATCGGAGCTAGGCTTGGCCGACGAGGCCGTGCTCGACGCACTGGCCTCGTTCACCGGCGTTGCGCGGCGCTTTCAACGGCACGGTGCCTTGCCCGTGGCCGCCAAGGGATCGAGCGACTGTTCCGTGGGTTCCGTGGCCGGTACCTTTGAGCTGATCGAAGACTATGGCCACCATCCCTCGGAGATCGCCGCAACCCTGGAAGCGGCTCGCGGCGCTTTCCCTGGTCGCAGGGTTGTGCTGGTGTTTCAGCCGCACCGCTACAGCCGCACCCGCGACTGCTTCGATGACTTCGTCAAGGTGCTGTCGCGTGCGGATACGCTGGTGTTGTGCGAGGTCTACGCAGCCGGGGAGGCCCCGATCGTTGCCGCAGATGGGCGCAGCCTGGCGCGTGCGTTGCGGGTGGCGGGCCATGTGGAACCGCTGTTCGTCGACGATATGGCTGACCTGCCGCAGGCCATTCTGGATGCTGTGGAACCTGATGACATCGTGCTGTGCATGGGTGCCGGGTCGATCGGGTCTGCCTGCCCCAGGTTGGTAGAGCTGGCACACCGCCATGCGGGGACGGAGGGGCAAGCATGAATAGCACGCTGCTCCCGGGGCCAGCCGCCATGCCCACCGCCCCGGCGCAGGCGCAGGATGGGGGCAAAGTGGCTGTGTTGTTTGGCGGGACTTCGGGCGAGCGCGAGATTTCGATCCTCTCGGGCACAGCCGTTCTGCAAGCCTTGCAGGCGCAGGGGGTTGACGCCATCGCTTTCGACCCCGCTTACCAGCCGCTGACCGAGTTGCGAACCCTGGGCGTGTGCCGCTGCTTCATCGCCTTGCACGGGCGTGGAGGGGAGGACGGCACCGTGCAGGGGGCGCTGGAATTGCTGGGGATTCCCTATACCGGTTCCGGGGTGCTGGCGTCCAGCATTGCGATGCACAAGGGCGTGACCAAGCAGCTTTGGCGTGGTGCGGGCTTGCCTACGCCCGATTGGCGAATCGCCTTGCGGGAGGAAGAAGCGCTGCAAGCCCTGGACGCACTGGGGTTGCCGATGGTCGTCAAGCCGTGCCGCGAAGGATCGAGCCTGGGCGTGACCATCGTTCGCGACCCTGCGGAATGCGCGGCCGCGTACCGGCTTGCCGCGCAGCGCGATGGTGAGGTGCTCTGCGAGCGCTTTGTCGATGGCGATGAGCTGACCGTGGCCATCCTGGACGGCGCCGAAGGGCCGCAGGCCCTGCCCGTGCTGCGCATCGTCGCGGAAGATGCCTGCTACGACTACCAAAACAAATACTTCAACGACACCACCCGCTACTGCATGGACGTACCCGCAGCGCTGGCGCAGTCAGTGCAGGAGCGTGCGCTGGGTGCCTACGCCGCCTTGCGTTGCCGGGGCTGGGCGCGTGCCGACGTCATGGTCGATCGCGCCACCCAAGCTCCGTTGTTGCTCGAAATGAATACCTCGCCGGGAATGACCAGCCATTCGCTCGTCCCCATGGCTGCGCGTGCGGTGGGCATGGAGTACGGCGCGCTGTGCATGCAGGTACTGGGCTGCGCTACCTTGGACGGTGCGCCATGATGGTTGTCGCAGACAGCGGATATGCTGAGTCGAGTCCCTCTGCCTTCGTGCATGGGGCGCTGGTGTTCGTCCTTGCCGGAGTCATCGCCCTGGGGGGGTACTACATCTTGCGTCTGCCGGTGTTTGATATTCAGACGCTGTACCTGGGAACGATTTCGCGGCACTACAACGTCGAAACGTTGCGTGCCAATCTTCAGCCGTTGCTGCAAGGCTCCGTGCTGGCCGTCGATTTGGCAGGCATTCGCACGGCGGCGGAACATTTGACATGGATTCGTCGCGCTGGTGTGCGTCGGCAATTTCCCGACCGCCTGTTGCTGGAACTGCATGAGCACCAGCCCGTTGCCTACTGGGGTACGGACGGCGAGCAAGGGTTGCTCAATGGCCACGGCGAGGTGTTCTATGCCAACGCGGGGGAGATTGGCGGGAAAGAAGGGGAGCCGCCCCTGCCCAGGCTGTACGGCCCCGCAGGCAACGAGGCTGCGGTGTTGCAGATGTACCGTGCGTTGCACCCCCTATTCGATGCACGGGGACTGGTGCTGGAACGGCTGGAGCTGAATGCGCGCAACCGGTGGAAAGGGAGCATGGCGCCGTCGATTTCGTTGGAATTGGGTGGGGGTACCCCTGGGGAGATTCGGGCGCGTATCGAGCGCTTTCTCGATACGGTTCACGAGGCCACTGCCCAGCATCAGCGTAGCTACAACAGCCTGCAAAGCGTCGATTTGCGGTACCGGGATGGGTACGCTTTTCGTTTGCTTGGGGTCAAGGTGCTATCGGGGGAACCCCTGGACACAGAGGCCAGCGTTGCGGCAGGCACAAGACATACGGGGGGACGCGATGGGGAGTGACAACAAGGAATTGCTCACTGCGCTGGATGTCGGCACCTCGCAGGTTCGCTGCGTAGTGGCCCAGCTTGCGCAGGAACGCGACGGCGCAGCGCAGGCGTATGAAGTGCTGGGGGTGGGAACGGCGCCATGCAGCGGTGTGCGCCAAGGGGTCGTCAACGACATGGATGCGACGGTCGACGCTATCCACAATGCCACCAATGGGGCAGTAGCGGCCTGTGGGTGCGATGTGACCAGGGTCGTGGTTGGCATTAGTGGCAGTCATTTGCGGTTTGGCAATGGCAATGGCTCGTCGCACCTTCCTCACCAAGAAGTCTTGCAATCAGACGTAGACCATGTGGTGCATATCGCCTCGCTCATCGGGTTGCCAGAAGAGACGGATCAACTCTATGTCGAGCCGCAGGAATTCGGGGTCCAGCAAGGGTGGGTGCGTCACCCCGTAGGAATGACTACGTCGTGGATTGATGCCCACGTCCATGTCGTCACCGGGTTGCACGTCCATATCGAAGACCTGCGCCGTTGCGTGCTGCGCAGTGGGATTGAGGTGCAGTGCATCATCCCTGCCTCGCGGGCGAGCAGCGCTTCCGTGCTTACCGCAGACGAGCGCGAGCATGGGGTCATCTTGCTCGACGTGGGCGCGGGGACGACCGATATCGCGGTGTTTGCCGATGGCGCCTTGCGGTGTACCGGGGTGATCCCCATAGGGGGCAACTTGGTCACCAGCGACATCGTTCAGGTAGTGCATACCCAAACCATCGATGCGGAACGGCTCAAGATCGAAGAAGGCTATGCGCTGCGCACGCTCCCCGGGGTGGATGGCACGCAGTTGCTGGCAGTGCCTGGGATTGGCGGTTCCGCCAGTCGAATGATCGAACGGGATTACCTGGCCATGGTGATCGAAGCGCGGTGGCGGGAAATCTTTTTGCTGGTCTTGATGTGGCTGGGGGAGGCAGAGTGCGAGCTTGCCAAGACGATGGGTGTCGTGCTGACTGGGGGGAGTTGCCTGACTCCCGGGGTCGCGGCACTGTGCTCCCAGGTCATGCACGTGCAGTCCGTTCGTCTGGGCGCACCGAGCTACGACGGTCTCTATGCGGATGTCGTTAACAACCCCGGATTTGCCACGGCGATGGGGTTGCTGGATGTCGGCATGCAGAAGCGTTTCATGCCGCGCCGCACTGCATCGCAGCAACAGTGGCCCGGCAAGCTGAAGTCACTGTGGAGCGACGCGATGGACTGGCTTCATGGAGAGGGGTAGCAGGCTCTCCATTCTGGTGAATCGGTCCATGGGGAAATTTGTGAATCGGCGCGCCTGGCCCCGGGCGTCGCGGATAGTGGGGAATGGGGGAATAACCATGCAGGGAAACAAAGGAGCGGACATGCACAACAGCAATATGACCAAAGGGTTGCGTATCGATTTGGAAGAGGATGCGGACGTGGCGTTGCCATCCCGCAAGAACAAGGCATGCATCAAGGTGATCGGGGTGGGGGGCGCAGGGGGCAATGCGGTGCGCCACATGATCGAAAAAGGGGTGAAGGGCGTGGAATTCATCTGTGCCAACACCGATGCGCAAGCCTTGGAATGCATCACTGGAGCACGGCTGATCCAGTTGGGCAAGACGGGGCTGGGCGCTGGCAATCTGCCTGTACAAGGGGAACAGGCTGCGCGGGAGACGTTGCCGGAAATCGAAGAAGCCATCCATGGCGCAGATCTGCTGTTCATCACGGCGGGCATGGGTGGCGGCACGGGAACCGGGGCTGCCCCCGTCATCGCCGAGCTGGCGCGGCAGAAGGGCATTCTGACCATCGCCGTCGTGACCAAGCCCTTCAAGTTCGAGGGCAATCGGCGGAAGAACAACGCTGAGGCCGGGTTGCTTGCGCTGGCAGCGCATACCGATGCACGGATCGTCATTCTCAATGCCGAGTTGGCGAAATGCCTCAGCCCGGATGTGCCGCACAAGGAAGCATTTGCCTACGCCGACGATGTGTTGCGGTATGCCGTGGGGGGGATTGCCGAGGTCATCAATATCCCTGGGGTGGTGAACGTCGACTTGGCCGACATCAAGACCGCAGTGAGCAACTCCGGCAAAGCGCTGATGGGAACCTCGGTGGCGACGGGCGCTGATCGCGCAGTACAGGCTGCCAAAGCAGCCATTTCTTGCCCGCTGCTGGAAGGGGTGAACCTGCGCGGCGCTACCGGGGTCATCGTGTTGGTGTCGGGGCTGGAAGGCGAGCTGAAGATGAAGGAGGTCGAAGATGCCACCGATGTCGTGCTGCAAGTGGCCGACCTCGACGCACAGATCGTCGTGGGAACGGCCTACGACGACAGCCTGGCGGGGAGCGTGCGCGTCACGGTCATCGTCGCGGGGCTGCAAGAAAAGGCCCATGGGCTGCCAGCGCCAGCGGCAGTGACTGCAACAACGGCGGTCGTGGATACGGTGACGGAGTCCCGCGAAATCAGCGACGCCAAAGAGGCCACCGCACCACGGGACTTGCGTGCGCCCACGGTGGGGGCACGTCCTAACGCCTCGCTGCGCGGCGCGCCGCTCTTTCCGCCGCCCCCTCTTGCGCCGATTCCGGGGCGCCGTCCTGCTGGCAGTTATGAGCCTGTCGTCCGCCCAGGCGTATGGAGACCCATGCACAGCCAGGGAGCGCAAGACCCCCGGCCAGGCGCGGTGGAGCCTGCAGCAAGCGATGATTTGTCCACGCCTGCCTGCTTGCGGGTGCCTTCGAACTGAGATGCCTGTTGTCGCATCCGGTGTCGTTGCATCGGGGCCTGTGGAACCCCAGCAATCCAGGGGCCATGGTGATCCCACCTAGGCCATGGTTTTTTGGCGTCAGTGCAGCGGGAAGTCGTTGTCGCAGAACTCTGCATCGTCCAGCTCCTGGGCGTCGATCTCGGCATCGATTTCCGCCAACCGTGCCAGGACAGTGCCAGCGCGGCCAATCAGGGGTTTGTCCAGCGGGCGCCAGAGGTGGCGGCGCAGGCTGCGCAGTTGTTCGGATTCCTCCATGCATTGCAGCACCCGTTCGGGTTCCAGGATGAGGCTGAAGGGGTGGAAGGCTGCGATGGGGTTGTCGATGGCTTCATTCATGATGGGATCCTCGGGGGTTACAGGGGAAAAAAACAGTGCAATGCCGTGAAAAGAACTGTAGACCCCCTTTATTCCCGGTGTAGTAAGCGCCGGGATAGACCCTGTGTCGGAAAAAACCTGACAAGCCTGTCGGACACAATCGCCGCGCTGCAAGCCTGCTTCGCCGCAGCCTGAGGGGCTGGTCGTTGCGGGAACCACTCTTCCATGCCACCTTTGCCATGACTGCTTTCGCACCCCTACAGAACGACACGTTTTTGCGCGCTTGCCTGCGCCAACGCACCGAATACACCCCGGTATGGTTGATGCGCCAGGCAGGGCGGTTTTTGCCCGAATACCGTGCGCTGCGCGCCAGGGTTGGCAGTTTTCTGGATTTGGTCTCCCAGGTCGAATTGGCCACGGAGGTCGCTTTGATGCCGATGGAACGCTTTGGCCTCGACGCAGCGATCCTGTTCAGTGACATCCTCGTCATTCCCGAAGCGATGGGCCTGGGGTTGTCGTTTCTTGCCGAGGAAGGCCCACGCTTGGCCCAGCCCGTGCAGGACGACGCTGCCGTTGCCGGACTGCATGTTCCCGACCTGGAGAAGCTGCGCCATGTGTTGGACACAGTGCGTGCCACCCGCATAGCCCTGGCCGGAAAGGCGCCGTTGATTGGCTTTGCAGGCAGCCCCTGGACGCTGGCGTGCTACATGGTTGAAGGATCGGGGTCTACCGACTTTCGCACGGCACGGACGATGCTGTACCGCCGTCCCGATTTGCTCAATCGGGTGTTGCGAGTCAACGCCGACACGGTGGCATCCTTTCTCAATGCCCAGATCGAGGCTGGAGCGCAGGCGGTCATGCTGTTCGACAGTTGGGGTGGGGTGCTTTCCGGCGCGGCCTATGAAGAGTTTGATCTCTCCCCATTGCGCCGGGTGCTGTCCAGACTGCACCGGGAATACGACGGGGTGCGCATTCCGCGTATCGTGTTCGCCAAGGGCGCGGGCAACCGTTTGCAGCATCTGTCGAAGCTGGATTGCGATGTCATCGGGCTTGATTGGACTGTCGATCTGCAAGAGGCCCGTGCAGTGCTTGGGCCTACCAAGGCATTGCAGGGCAACCTCGACCCCCTGGCGCTGCTGGCCAAACCAGCGGTGGTGGAAGCCGAGGCCAGCAAAGTATTGCGCGCCTTCGGGCCTGTCCACATGGGCGTTGGCGAAGGGGCTACGCACATCTTCAACCTTGGCCATGGGGTGCATCCACATACGCCGCCGGAACATGTCGCAGCCTTGGTCGATGCCGTGCATGGCCATTCCAAGAGCCTGCGCCGGGCTGCCGCAAGGTAGAGATCGCACCACACTTGCTTGTGCCGTGTAGGAGCGACGGCAGTGGCAATGGTGCGATGGTGCGCTGTTGGAGCGGTTTTTGTGCTAGACGCTGCTGTACTTATGCACAACGCGAGTGACCAAGGTTTTGCGAGCGCCAAGGGCCGTCCGGTGGGGACGTTGTGCTCCAGTCTTTTGTAACGCATTGATATTTCGTGCCTCTGCCCGATTGCATCCGAAATGGGCAGCGCGGAAAGTGCCTTGATTTGTAAAGGAAGGCATACGCTGTTACCGAGTTGCCCACAAAGTTTTCCACAGATTCTTGGGATGACTGTGTACAAGCTGGGCGCAGGCAGTGGGCGGTCGGAATAGGAAATCCCCCACCCATAGAATCCCCAGCCATGTCGTATTTGGTATTGGCGCGAAAGTACCGCCCACGTGATTTCACGCAGATGGTGGGGCAGGATTCGGTGGTGCGTGCGCTCACCAATGCCTTGCGCTCCCAGCGTTTGCACCATGCGTATCTGTTCACCGGTACGCGCGGGGTCGGCAAAACTTCGGTATCGCGCATCCTGGCCAAGTCTCTCAACTGTCTGGGCGCCGATGGTCAGGGTGGGGTGACGGACAGCCCTTGCGGGGTGTGTGAAGCCTGCATGCAGATCGACGAAGGGCGCTTCGTCGACTACACCGAGCTTGATGCTGCGTCGAACCGTGGCGTCGACGAGGTGCAGTCCCTGCTGGAGCAGGCGGCGTACAAGCCGGTGCGTGGTCGCTTCAAGGTCTTCATGATCGACGAAGTACACATGCTCACGCAGACGGCGTTCAATGCGATGCTCAAAACGCTGGAAGAGCCGCCCGACTATCTGAAGTTCGTGCTGGCGACGACGGACCCGCAAAAGGTGCCCGTCACCGTGCTGTCCCGCTGTCTGCAATGCAATCTGCGCCCCATCGCTGCCGAGACGATTGAGGAACAACTGCGCCGTGTGCTGGAGAGCGAAGGCGTGGCTGCCGATGCCCTGGCACTGTCGTGGATCGCACGTGCTGCGCGGGGGTCGTTGCGTGACGCGCTGAGCTTGACTGATCAGGCTATTGCGTTTGGAGGCGGGGCAGTGCAGACGCCTTCCGTGCGCGAGATGCTCGGTTGTGTCGATCGCTCGCATGTCTATGCGCTCCTTGACGCGCTGGGCCATGGGCAGGGCAGGGCAGTCGTCGATACGGTCGATGCGCTGCGTTCCCAGGGGCATGACGCTTCGTCGACGCTGGAAGAAATGGCCGTCGTTTTACAACGGATGGCGGTGCTCCAGATGACCGGGTCAGGCAGGAAGGGCGACGCTGCCCATCGCCATGTTGTCGGGGCGGAGGAGGAACAGGCGGAATTGGCGCGGCTGGCCACGCTGCTGCCCCCGGACGAAACCCAGCTCCTGTACAGCATCTGCCTGCATGGCCGCGCGGAGTTGTCGCTGGCGCCGGACGAATACGCAGGCTTGGTCATGGTGCTGTTGCGCTTGCTGGCGTTCCGGCCAGCGGTGGAGGACGGCGCTGCGGAAGAAAAAAAAAAGGGTTGACTGCCCGTGCGCCCGCCCCATCTGTCGTCCCCCCCCCATCTGCATCGCTCCCAGAACCTCCGGCACGTCAGTCTGGCACAGACAGGCATCCCGAGCCTGCCGTGGCGCAGCCACCTGTGGCGCCGAGGGCCGATCATGGCGATTTTTGGTGCCCGCTGGCCGAGCAATTGCTGCAAGACCCTGCCGTGACGGCGATGGTGCGTGAACTGGCGTTGCGTTCGCAGTTGCAGGATCGTCAGGGCGATGTCTGGACACTGCTTGTCGAAAGTACCTCGCTCGTGCGCGATGCCAACCGCGACAGGCTGGCTGCTGCGCTGGAGCGGGCAGGGTGGAAGGTGCGGCTGACGCTGGAAGTGGGCGCAGTGACCGACACCCTGGCACTGCGCCGTGCAGTCGAACAGGGCCGCCAGCAGGAACGCGCTGCGCAGATCGTCGCAGCCGATCCCTTCGTCCAGGCGCTGGTGCGAGAGTTTGGGGCGAGAATCGTCCCCGAATCCATCCGCATGATGTAGGCGGCATCGGGGCCGCGCACAGCGTTTTTTTGCACAACGAACAAGGGACAGGTATGTGGAACAAGGGACAGCTTGCCGGGTTGATGAAGCAAGCCCAGGCGATGCAGGACAACCTCAAAAAGGTGCAGGAGGAACTCTCTGTCACGGAGGTGACGGGGGAATCCGGCGCGGGGCTTGTCAAAATCACGATGAGCTGCAAGCACGACGTGCGCCGGGTAGCGATCGACCGCAGCCTGTTGGTGGAAGACCAAGACATGCTCGAAGACCTTGTCGCCGCTGCATTCAACGCTGCCGTGCGCAAGGTCGAGGACGTCACTGCAGAAAAGATGGGCCAACTCTCCGCTGGCATCCCTGGGATGCCTGCCGGGGTGCAGTTCCCGTTTTGACCGTCTTTTTTGATCATCTCTTTTTGATCGTCCCCTCGCTTTGCGGGTTGGCGTTGCTGCATGTCCGGTTCCAGCTCGGTGGATTCCTTGGTGGAGGCCTTGCGGTGTTTGCCGGGGGTCGGCGCCAAGTCTGCCCAGCGCATGGCGTTCCATTTGCTGCAACACGACCGGGCAGGGGCGCGGCGCTTGGCGCAGTCCTTGGCAGAAGCCGTTGACGCGATTCAGCACTGCGTGCTGTGCCACACCTTCACGCACGAGGAGGTCTGTAGCCTGTGCAGCAGCCCGCGCCGGGATGCCACCAAACTTTGCGTCGTGGAAACGCCAGCCGATTTGGCGGCTATCGAGCGCACGGGGGCGTATCCGGGCAGGTACTTCGTTTTGATGGGGCGACTTAGCCCGCTCGATGGCATCGGCCCCAAGAATATCGGGCTCAAAAAGCTGTTTGATCGCGTGCAGGCTGGCGGCGTGGCGGAAGTCATTCTGGCCACGAGTTTCACTGCTGAAGGAGAAACCACCGCGCACTGCATCGCCGAAGGGCTGAAGAATATCGAAGGGCTGGTCGTCACCCGGTTGGCCCGGGGGGTGCCGATGGGCAGCGAGCTGGAATACGTGGACCTGGGCACGATTGCGCACGCGCTGCTCGATCGGCACAGGGGTCATACGTCATAGCGTCATAGCGTCGTTCTATCTCCTTGCCCTACTGCTTCGCACTGTCTGATAGGTTCTACGTCCCATTTCTATAATTTTTGCCTTCGTGGAATTCCATCTTGCCTGCTACTAGCCTCCTCAGCCCTTGCGATTTGGGCCTGATCGCCGCAGACATGCGCGCCCTCGACGAGGTCATTGCCCGTCGGCTCCAGACCGATGTCGTGCTCGTCGGGCAGGTGGCCCGGTACATCATCACGGCGGGGGGAAAGCGGCTGCGTCCCGCGCTGTTGCTGCTGCTGTGTCAAGCGTTGGGATACCGGGGCGAACAGCGGTTCAATCTGGCAGCGGTGGTCGAATTCATCCACACGGCCACCTTGTTGCACGACGATGTCGTGGACGACTCGGCATTGCGCCGGGGGCGCCCTACGGCGAACCAAGCCTTCGGACGTCCAGCCAGCGTACTCGTCGGCGATTTTTTGTATTCCCGGGCTTTTCAGATGATGGTGGAAGCGCAAAGCATGGCCATCATGGGGGTGCTGGCCGACGCTACCAATGTCATCGCCCAAGGCGAAGTCATGCAGCTCATGAACATGAAGGATGCCGCGCTGGATGAGCAGGGTTACTTGCAGGTCATCCGTTCCAAAACCGCCAAGCTGTTCGAGGCCAGCGCACGGGTGGCGGCCATCTTGGCTGGGGCACCCCCGGAGCTGGAAGCAGACTGCGCCACGTATGGTCAGGCGCTGGGTACCGCGTTCCAAGTTATCGACGATGTGTTGGACTACACCGGAGATGTCTCGCTGACTGGCAAAAACCTCGGCGCAGACCTGCGGGAAGGCAAGATCACGCTGCCGTTGATTTTGGCCATGCGAAAGGGGAGCACCGCCCAGCGTGCGTTGATCGAACAGGCCATTGAAACTGCGGACTGTTCTCGCATTGACGCGGTGCTTGAAGTCGTCGCCCAGACTGGGGCGTTGCAAGCAGCCCTGGAAGTTGCTGCGGTCGAAGCGCACCGTGCAGCCGAAGCCACCCGCCGCTTGCCCGATGGCCCCCACGCACGGGCCTTGCTAAAATTGCCCACTGCTTTGTTGCAACGCCAGTGTTAGATGGGCTGAGCAAATTTTCGCGGCGCGGCTTGTAGCGTTTGCAGTCAAAACAACTCGGAATGTGGCGCAGCCTGGTAGCGCACTTCGTTCGGGACGAAGGGGCCGGAGGTTCGAATCCTCTCATTCCGACCAATAAAATCAACGGGTTAGCAGAATTTGGCTGCTAGCCCGTTTTGCTTTTCAGGTCTTGAATGCTGTTTTGGCCTAACTGCTTATGCAATCAGGGTTGCACGTTGGTTGTCTGTCAATCAGTGCTTCGCAAATGTCAGTCAGTGCGCTGTGGCGCAGACATGATTGACACGGCTCGCTGTCGCATCGTGGCTGGCACCCCAGTCGCCCTATGGTTTTGCTGGCATCTGGGCATCAGTCAGGCGCTACGCGCAGGGTTCTGGTCAGCCGCTTCGCCGTGCATCTGGTGTTTGCCCCCGCCCACCCTCAGGGCTCGCTTGCTTCGCAGCGTCGCCCGCGCGGTCTGCCCGTCTGCCCCCTTCCGCCAAGACCGCCACGCTGACATTTCGTATTGAGCTCAACATCAAAGAAGCGCTATGCACTGCCGCCGACCGCGACCACCGATCCATTGCCAACATGGTGGCGGTGATGATCCGGGAGCACTGCGCGTGCGTGGGCATACCGATTCAGGAAAAGCAAGCTGCGCCAGAGCCAGAAGCCGCCAAACCCAAGCCACGCAAACGTTAAAGCACGCGCAACTCTCACAGTGCAACCACTGAGCCAGCCATGAGCATCCACACCCTTTGCAAACCCCGTCCGTCCGTCCATGCCGTCGACCGCCGCGCTACTGTTCTCAATCTGGATACCTTCCTCAAAGGGCAGGTAAGTGGCGCTGAATTCTTTGAAGAGAACTACTTCACCCACGGCATGCTCACGCTGGTGGACAGAGCGTTTCGGCATTTGGGCGGTTCGGGTGCTGGGTCTTCGGTGTTTTTACTTTCACAGGCCATGGGCGGCGGTAAGACGCACAGCATGATTGCGCTGGGCTTGTTGGCGCGAGACCCCGCGTTGCGTAGCAAGGTGCTCACGGGCAAGCAAAACCCCGCCCCCAAGCTCGGCACCTGCCGCGTGGCGGGCTTCAATGGTCGAAGCACTGATGCGGCGGGTGGCATCTGGGGCGCCATTGCCGAACAGCTTGGCAAAGTAGAGCAGTTTGCCCGCTACGTTTCACCCTTGCTGAGTGCCCCAGGCCCTGAAGCGTGGAAGCAACTACTGGGCGGCGAGCCGCTGGTGCTGTTTCTAGACGAGCTGCCGCCGTACCTTGAATATGCCGTTGCGGTGCCAGTGGGCAATGCCGACCTCGGTGTCGTCACCACCGCCGCGCTGGCCAATCTGTTCGTCGCCGTGGCCGACATGGACAACGTTTGTCTGGTGCTGTCTGATTTGGCCGGGTCAAACTTCACTGGCGGGCAGGCTGTACTCCAGAGCGCATTCAATCGCGCGGTGCAAGGTCTCACCGGCGAAGCTCGCCGTATTGCCGTGCCCATCACGCCGGTCAATCCCAACGGCGACGAGCTGTATCACATTCTGCGCAAACGCCTGTTCGCGCAAGTGGCACCAGATGCCGAGATCAAAAAGGTGGCTGAGGCCTACCGCGAGGCGCTGCGCGAGGCAGTGCAAATGGGCTTGACCACCACATCGCCCGAGACGCTGTTCACCCGCGTGATGGATGCGTACCCCTTCCACCCCGACCTGCGTGAACTCGTTGGCAAGTTCAAGGAAAACGAAGGCTTCCAGCAAACTCGTGGCGTGATTCGCCTGATGCAAATGGTGGTCTCCAACCTCTGGAAATCCGGCAAGGCCGACGCCATCGACTTGATTCACCCCTACGACCTTGACTTGAATCTGGATGAAATCGCGTCTGAAATCCGCACCATCAACCTGTCGCTGAGCGAAGCCATCGCCCACGACATCGCCCATGCGGGTGATGCCGAGGTAGAGCAGATCGACCTGGTCAACGGCAACTCCGATGCATCCGATGCCGCACGCCTGATCCTGGTGGCTTCGCTGTCCACCACGCCGGGTGCTATCCACGGCCTGCGTGAATACCAGTTGGTGGATTGCCTGCAACGCCCTGGGCGCGACCTGTCCACCTTCAAGGCCAATGTGCTTGACAAGCTGGCCACCCGCGCCTGGTATCTGCACAACTCCACCGACGGCCGCCTGTACTTCAAAAACCAGCAGAACCTGGCCGCCAAGCTGCGCTCCATGGCGCTCTCACTGCACACTGAGACTGTAGACCGCATGCTGCGTGAGCACTTGGAGTCTTACTTTTCTGCCTCGCTGCGCGATTGCTACCAGGTCATCAAAGTGTTGCCGCCACCTGACGAGGTGCAGGTTGAGTTGGAAAAGACCACTCTGGTCATCGTGCGCCCGGGTGGCCAGGCCAACCAATTGCCCATCTCCGCCGACTGGCAAGCGTGGTGGGCACAGCAGCAGTACAAAAACCGTGTGCTGTTTCTTACCGGTTCGCGCGACACCTTTCAAAAGGTGCTCGACTCCGCCCGCCAAACCCGCGCCCTGCAAAGCATTGAAGACGAACTACGCTCCGAAAACACCCCGTCTGACGACCCCCAGTGGCGCGCCCTCGATACCCTGCGCGACCGCGTGGGCTTGCAGTTCACCGCTGCACTCAAAGAAGCGTTCGACCAAATTGTTTACCCGTCCATCCATTCCGCACTGCGCGCCACTGGCACAGACCTGGCCTTTGCGGGCAACCAGAGCGGCGAAGCCACGCTGCGCCACACCCTGGAAGGTGCGCAAAAGTTCACCACCAAGATCGACGATGACAGCTTTCGTACCCGTGCCGAAGCCCGCCTGTTTGGCTCGGCGGATACCAAGGTGGTGCTCTGGTCGGACTTCAAACGCGCCGCTGCGGTGAACACTAACTGGCCGCTGCACAAGCTATCTGCGTTGGATGACCTAAAGGCCGACTGCCTGCGCCGTGGCCTGTGGCGCGAAGAGGGCAACCACATTCGCCGTGGCCCGTTTCCTCCGCCCGTGCCCGAAGTCGTGGTGCGAGAACTCTCCATGCAAGACGACGGCGACGGCACCACCTATTTGAAAATTGAACCCCTGCACGCCCCAGTGGTCGTGTTTGAAACCGGTGATGCCGAACCCACCAGGGCATCCACCCCCGTGCCCACACCCACGCGCTTTGATGCGACTGCACTGCGTTACCGTTTTCTGGCCTTTGACCCCGCTGACATGGTGCGCGACAGTGCGGTGAAAGAATGGACGGCCAAGCTGCGCCTCAAATACCAGTTGAACCACCGGGGCGATCACTATGAAGTGGAGCTGCTGGCGCTACCCAAGGCGAACAGCATCGCCCTTCGCTACACCACCGACGGTTCCTCCCCCACCAGCGCGGGCACCGCCACCTATGACGGGCCTTTGCGTGTGCCCGCCAATTGCCGCGTGGTCTGCGCCATGGCGGTTTCCTCCGAGTACGGCCTCAACTCCGAGGTCATTCGCATCACCATCCCGCAAAAAGGTGGGGCCGAGCGCCCACCCATAGACCTTGCCACCCCAGCCCGCTGGACGCAACAAACCAAGCTGGACGACGCCAGCGCGGTGTGGGACACCATCATGCGCCTGGAGCAGGCCAGTGCGGTCATGGCCCACGACATCAGCCTCACCGCCGAGAGCACCGACGGACAGCAAAACGTGGAGTATTCAGGCGCGCTGGACAGCGGCTACGACGCTGTGGCGGTGAAAGCCATTGCGCAAAAGCTGCAAGACATTGTCAGCGGCGACACGCCAGCCATGACCCTGCGCATGACCATCGGCAGCCTGGCGTTCCCCACCGGGCAGGCGCTGCTGGACTGGCTAAAAGCCACCAACCAGCCGTTCAACGCCGCCAAGGTTAGCCAAGCCGCCAGCGCGTCCGGCAGCCAGACATCAGGTAAATAAGCATGGCCCGCGCACCTGCATCTGCCACCCGCAAGGTTGTTGGCCTGGGTTTTTTACCCGAAGAAGCCCGGCACGGCTTTTTGATTGACGTGCCCAAGGGCAGCGCCGCCGCTGAGATGATCTGCATCACCGAGCACCGTGGCAACGACCTGGACCATCTGGGTGCCCTCACCGTGGCCACGCCGTCGTCCAACGACCCTGGGCTGCGCGTGGTGATTGACCGCGCACGCTGGCTGGCGCTGGCCCCGGCTTTTTGGGACGAAGCCAACCGCCGCCTGCGGGCCAACGGCCTGCCGGTCGCCAAGTTTCAAAAGAACCCCGGCAAACCCGTGCCGGTGCACCCCTCACTGGGCAAAGAGCTGTGCGTGCTGTGCTGGGCGGTCGAAGATGCCTCGCCAGACGACATCCCCAACGCGCTGCACAACTGGGAAGCGCTGGCCCCCGAGGAGCGCTGGTGGCTCTACACCATGACCGTAGCCACCACCGGCCAGGCCATGCAAAAAGGGCTGGGATGGCGTAAGGCACTGCGTGCCGCGATTGCCGACAACCCCTTCGTCAAGGGCGAAGGCTTGTCGCCCAAAGCCCGGCGCGAGTTGCTGGGGCATTCGCAGTTGTCGCTGGCGCTGTAAATATATGCCAAATATGCCTCTAGCCCATATAGAGCAAGCGCTAGCAGCTATTGTTTTTGATGCTTTTCCAATCGGCACGCCGAACTGTGACTGACACCGTAACAAATAGTAGCTATCATTGGTAACCACCAATTTGGGAGACTGACATGAACACCGCACGCCTTTTTCAATCCGGCCGCAGCCAGGCCGTTCGCT
Organism: Candidatus Symbiobacter mobilis CR; assembly: GCF_000477435.1. NCBI lineage: Bacteria > Pseudomonadati > Pseudomonadota > Betaproteobacteria > Burkholderiales > Comamonadaceae > Candidatus Symbiobacter > Candidatus Symbiobacter mobilis. Next base: position 936,726 of record NC_022576.1, on the reverse strand, counting down.
TGCCCAAAGAATACCGGTTTGTCGGCACCGAAGTGATGGTCAAACATTTTGGCAATGGTGTATTGCTGCTGCCGGTAGATGACCCGTGGCAGACGTTGGCGGCTGGACTAGCGGCCTTTGAGCCCGGTTTTGTCTTGACCCGCGAGCAACCCGACGCGCAGATTCGCGCTGAGATTGCCCCATGATCCTGCTTGACACCAACATTTGCATCTACATCATCAATGCCAAACCAGCAGGGGTGCTGGCGCGTTTTCAGCAGTACCGGCTGGGCGACATTGGGCTGTGCAGTGTGGTTGCTGCGGAGCTGGCGTTTGGTGTCGCCAAAAGCGGCTCGGCACGCAACCGCCAAGCGCTGGAGATGTTTCTGGCCCCTTTGAGCATTTTGCCGTTCGATACTGCAGCCGTTTGGACCTATGGCGACCTGCGCGCTGACCTGGAGCGCCGTGGCACCCCCATTGGCTCGCTAGACACCATGATTGCCGCGCACGCCCTGAGCCAAAACGCGCTGCTGATCACCAACAACACCCGTGAGTTTGCCAAGGTGCCAGGTTTGCAACTGGACAACTGGTTTGTTGCGCCTTGAAATTTATACAAAATTGCCAGCCAGCGCCCGTCCAGCAAGCATAGGCAGCTATTCATTTTGAGAAGCCTACACGCCTGCCCAAAGCCTGCTAACCCGCAATCTGACTGCACCCCATGCCCACCTTCATCGAAACCCAGTTTCCGATTGCGCGACTTTCGGCGGAGTCTTACAAGGAGCGTAAGGCCGGGGCCAGTCAAACGCTGACAGGCTTGGGCAAATGGTGGGGCCGCAAGCCGCTCGTTCTGGTGCGTGCATCCATTCTGGGCATGTTGATGCCAGCATCCAGCGACACCAAAAAGGACCGCGAAATCTTTCTCAAGATTCTGACGATGGACGACGACGGCACCTGGCAGCGTTGCAAGCCTGCCGTGCAGCGCAAAACCAGCCGCGCCGCCTTCGGTGCCTTGCCCTATGCCGCACGCATTGCCGATTGCGAACGCCCGGAGAATATCGACGGCCCCACGGCCGCCGCTTGGGCAGAAATCAACGCCCACCTGAATACCACCGCCAAGAATCTGCCCGAACTCGTCGAGCAACTCGGCCAGCGTACTTTTGGCCACACACCCCGCGTGGGCGATGCCTTTTGCGGTGGCGGCTCCATTCCGTTTGAAGCGGCGCGTATCGGCTGCGAGGCGTTTGGCTCTGACTTGAACCCTGTGGCCGGGCTGCTGACCTGGGCCAGCCTGAACCTGCTGGGGGGCGGCACTGCCGTGCAAGAAGAGGTGATGCGGGTGCAGGCTGAGGCGCTGGCTGCTGCTGACCAGCAGGTCACCGCCTGGGGCATTGAGCACAACGCGCAGGGCGAACGCGCCGAGGCATTTTTGTACTGCGTGGAAGTCAAGCCTGAAGGCTGCGACTACTACATCCCGCTGGCCCCCAGTTGGGTGATTGCCGAAAAATACCGCATCGTCGCCCGCTGGACGCGGGTGGCGGGCTCAGACCGGCTGCAGCCCGAAGTGCTGGCGGTGACGGAAGCCGAGTTCAAAAAATACAAGGACAAAAAAGGGGCCACGGTGGTGGACAGCCGGGTTGTTGACCCCTTCAATGCCAATCGTTCATGGTCGGTGGAAGCCTTGCGTGGGCCGGATGGCTTGCGCCACTGGACCAATGACGACGTGGTGCCGCGCCCCGGTGACGTGTTTCAGGAACGGCTGTACTGCATCCGCTGGGCCAAAACGGTGCTGCACCATGGCAAGCCCAAGCTGGTGCGCCGCTACGCCGCGCCCGATGCAGCCGACCTGGCGCGTGAGGCCAAGGTGATGGCCTTGTTGCGCGAACGCTTTGCCAATTGGCAGCGCGAGGGGTTTATTCCGTCGAGGGCGATTCCTGCGAGTGGCGCTGAAACTGATCGTCTATTTCGTGAGCGCGGCTGGACCCATTGGCATCATTTGTTTACGCCACGGCAGTTGTTGATGCATGGGCTATTTTTGGAGCTTGCCCTTGACCAAGCAGAGCAATCAAAGAAATTTCATGTCGCCTGTCTGATTGGTGTTGCAGCATCCTCTGATTGGAGTTCAAAACTCTGCCGGTGGACCCCGCAACTGGCCAGGAGCGGCGGGATAGGTGCGTCTGTCCAGACGTTCTATAACCAGGCACTCAATACACTGTTTACATGGGCAAACAGGCCATTTGATGGCTTTAAGAATGTTGTCGGAATTTCCGTAACTACAGATAAAGCAATTGGAAGCGCTTCACGCATTTACCCTAGCGATGCCCGTGATTTGCGTGAGACTTGCGATCTCTGGATTACGGACCCACCCTACGCCGATGCCGTCAACTACCACGAACTTGGCGATTACTTTCTTGCCTGGTACGACAAACAACTGACCAAAGCCTTTCCCGAATGGATCCCCGATGCCCGCGCCGAACTGGCGGTGCGCGGTGACGGCGAGGAATTCCGCCGTTCCATGGTCGAGATTTATCGCAACCTGGCCCGTCACATGCCCGACAACGGCCTGCAGATGGTCATGTTCACCCACCAGGACCCGGCAGTCTGGGCCGACCTAGGCATGATCCTGTGGGCTGCTGGACTCAAGGCCACCGCCGCGTGGACGATCAGCACAGAGACCGAAGCCGCCGGCATCAAGAAGGGCAACTATGTGCAGGGCACCGTCTGCCTTGTCCTGCGCAAGCGCACCGCCGTTGAGCCCGGTTTTCTCGACGAGGTCTATCCGCTGGTCGAAGACGAGGTGAAGCGCCAGATTGCCTCCATGCAGGCACTGGACGAAGACGGAGAACCCAACTTCAACGATGCTGACTACCAGCTTGCCGCCTACGCCGCCGCGCTCAAGGTACTGACGCAATACAGCAACCTCGATGGCAAGGACGTGGAACATGAAGTCTTTGCCGTGCGCGGCAAGGGCGAAAAGAGCGACTTCCAGACCGTGATCGAACGGGCACTGGGCATCGCCTGCGACACGCTGGTGCCGCGTGGGCTGGACAATGCCTGGCGCGACCTTTCGCTGGTCGAACGCTACTACTTGCGCGCGTTGGACATCGAAAGCCGGGGCGAGCGGCGCAAGGGCATGTACGAAGAGCTGGCGCGCGGCTTTGGCGTGCTGGACATCAAGCCGCTGCTCAAAAGCGACAAGGCCAACGGCGCACGCATGTTCACGCCCACCGGCCTTGCCGCGACGCAGCTTGCCCCGGTGGGTGGCAGCGAAACGAATACCGCCGTACTACCAGCCCGCCGTGACCGCGCGAGTGCAGGCGCTGCGCACCCCTTCGCCGCCGCCCCGCTGCGCCACCTGATGTTCGCCATCCGCGAAACCGCTGCCGCCGACAACAGCCCGGAACCCGGTCGCCAATACCTGCGCGACACCTTCGGCCAGGGCTACTGGGGCAAGCGTGAAGGGTTTGTCTTCCTGCTCGAATGGCTCGCCGCTTTGGGTAACGCCGTTGGCATGAGTGAGTGGGTCGCCGACTCCGAAGCCGCCCGCCTGCTGGCCGGTCGGCTACGCAATGACCATGCGTGAGGCGACCAAAGTAGCATCCGTAGGTCGGGTTACGCCTGCGGCTAACCTGACCTACCAACTTGTTCCAAGGAGTAAGCCATGACCCAACTTATTCTTGAAATGCCCGAATCAGCGTTTGCTGGCCTGCATCAGGCACCCAAAGAATTTGCGCAAGAGATGCGCATTGCCGCCGCTGTGAAATGGTACGAACTGGGTCGCCTATCGCAAGGCCGCGCCGCCGAGATTGCCGGACTGACCCGGGCCAAATTCATTGATGCGCTGTCGCGTTACCAGGTCAGCCCGTTCCAGTACACCGCTGAAGAACTCGAAGAGGAATTGCGCGATGCGCATTGACTCGATTGTCATCAACGCGTCGCCACTGATTACGTTGTTTCGCAGTGGCCAAGCGCATATCTTGCCGCAACTTTTCCATCGAATCATCGTGCCCTATGCGGTTTGGCAAGAGGTGGTGCTCGACGATTGGGACGACGCGCCCGTGCGTGAACTGCGGCAGCAGACCTGGCCAGTCAGAGAACACGTTGACCCTTCGCCAAGGGTTGCAGCCTGGGCACTTGGTGCGGGTGAAACAGCAGTATTGAGCTATGCCTTGGCAAACCCGCCTCTGCGTGCCGTCATTGACGACATGGATGCGCGGCGCTGTGCGCAGACCTTGGGTATTCCCATATTCGGAACCGGCGGACTGCTGGTGCTTGCCAAACGGCGCGGCTTGCTGGACTCGGTGGGTGTAGCGATTGAGAAGATTCGCGATGCCGGGCTGTGGTTGTCAGAGGATGTTGTCCGAATTCTGAAGACGCAAGCGGGTGAGTATGAAGAAGAGCCATAACTGACCGATGCTCACGCGCCATTCCAGCCGCCGCAGCCGCCTTGACCAGTCGGTGCTGACCCAGCGCCTGAACGGGGCCATCAGCTACGACCGCATTGCGGGCTACTTTCGCTCTAGCCTGTTTGAAGTGGCGGGCGAGGCGCTGGCCAGCGTGGCCGGGCCGGTGCGCATCATTTGCAATTCAGACCTTGATCCGCAAGACTTGGTGACTGCAGCCGCTGCGCAAGCCGCGCTGCGCCGCAGTTGGTGCGCGGGCACGCCCGAAGATGCACCACCCGCCGCGCTGCCGCGCTACCGGAAGTTATATGAGGCGTTGACCAGCAAAAAGCTGGAGGTGCGGGTGCTGCCCGATTCAGCGTTTGGCCTGATTCACGGCAAAGCAGGGGTGCTGCGCTATGCCGACGGTACTGCAACCTCGTTCATGGGCAGTGTGAACGAGAGCCTGTCGGCCTGGAAGCTGAACTACGAGTTGCTGTGGGAGGACAACGATCCCGACACCATCGCCTGGGTGCAGGAGGAGTTTGATGCACTGTGGAACGACCCGCGTGCTGTGGATTTAAGCGTTTGCCCGTTCATTGTGCAGGACGTGCAGCGCATTGTTTCCCGTACCGTCATTGAACCCGCTGAGTTGACAGCGATTGCCGACCCCACCCTGGTAGCGGCTGCAGCGGCAGTGGAAACACCGGTGTACCGGCGCGATCAGGGCTTGTGGCCGCACCAGAAATACTTTGCCAGGCTGGCGCTGGAGCGGCATCGGCTGGGCGGTGCGCGCTTGGTGCTGGCTGACCAGGTGGGGCTGGGCAAGACGGTGCAGTTGGCCATGGCTGCCATGCTGATGGCGCTGGACGACCCGGAGGGCGGGCCGATTCTGGTGCTCGCGCCCAAGCCACTATTGCAACAGTGGCAAGACGAGTTGATGGAGTTGCTGTCCTTGCCCTCTGCCCGCTGGAATGGCAAGGCGTGGGTGGATGAGAACGACCTGGAGTACCCATCTGAGGGAGCCAAGTCGCTGGGCAAGTGCCCACGGCGCATTGGGCTGGTGTCGCAGGGGCTGGTGGTGCGCGGCTTATCTGAAGCCGTTGGACAATTGCTGAGCCGCCGCTACACCTGCGTGATCGTGGATGAGGCGCACCGCGCCCGCCGCCGCAAGGTGCCCAAGGTGGATGCCGACGCCGACGAAGTCAACGAGCGCGCCGAGCCCAACAAGCTGATGGCTTTTTTGCGCGACATTGGCCCCAAGACCAAGAGCATGTTGCTGGCCACCGCTACCCCGGTGCAACTGCACCCGGTGGAGGCGTGGGATTTACTGCACATTTTGTCGCAGGGCAATGACGGCGTGCTGGGGGGCTGGACGCATTCCAGCCCGTGGTTTCAGGCCAGCCGCTGCCTGGACATTGCGACCGGCGATGCCGAGGTGCCGACTGCGGATGTGCGCAGTGGTTGGGAGTATGTGCGCGACCCCTTGCCATCCAAGTTTGAAAACCCGGCTTTTGACCGGATACGTCGCAGCCTGGATGCCAGCGATACGTGCTGGCAATTCACCCCCGAGAGTCTGGACAAGCTATCCCCCGCCATTCGCCGCGTGCAACTGCAAAACGGGCTGCTGCCCGAGTACGGTGCCAACTTCAACCCGCTGCTGCGCTGCATCGTGCGCCGCACCCGCGCCTACCTGGAGGCGACCATCAACCCGGCCACAGGCGGCTATTTTCTGCCCAAGGTGACAGTGGAGTTGTTTGGCGAAGACAACGAGGGCGCGCTGGTTTTGGGTAGTTACCTGCGTGATGCCTATGCGGAGGCGGAAGAGTTTTCGCAGTTGCTCCAGCAACGGGTTAAAGGTGCTGGCTTTTTCAAGACTTTGTTGTTGCGGCGCATGGGTAGCTCGATGGAAGCCGGGCGACGCACCGTTGCCAAGCTGCTGGGCGAAGAGCCTGATACCCCGGATGAAGAAGATGATGATGACCCTGAAGAAGAGGTGCCGGTTCAGGTGGGGCGGCCGCCGCAGGGGGCCAGTGATTTCAAGAACTTCACAGACAAAGAAATTGATTCGTTACGACGATGCCTGAGCCTGCTCAAGCAAGGTGGAAACAACGACCCCAAGCTAGAGGCTCTGATTGGCTATCTGCGTGGCACCCATCCGGGAGTGTCCGCGAGCTGGCTAGACCGGGGCTGTATCTTGTTCTCGCAGTATTACGACACGGTGCGCTGGATTGGCGACGAAATGGTCAAGCGGGCAGAGTTTGCGGGCATGGACATTGGGCTTTATGCGGGCAGCAACCGTTCCGGCTTCTGGCGTGACGGTCGGTTTCAGCGTTGCGACCGCAATGTACTCAAAGGACGTGTACGCGCGGGTGACCTCAAGCTGATGCTAGGCACCGATGCCGCATCGGAAGGCTTGAACCTGCAACGCCTGGGTACACTCATCAATATCGACTTGCCGTGGAATCCGACCCGGCTGGAGCAACGCAAGGGCCGCATCCAGCGCATCGGCCAGGCGCGCAATGAAATCTGGATTGCCAACCTGCGTTACCGCGACTCGGTAGAGGATCGCGTACATCAGGTTCTGGCCGACCGGCTCGAAGCGATTCACGGACTGTTCGGCCAGATTCCCGATACGCTGGAAGACGTATGGGTGCAAGTGGCGATGAACGACGAGGCCGCCGCCAATCAACTCATCGACCGTACTACCGCCACGCGCAACCCGTTTGATGTCAAGTACAGCAAGGTGGAGGATGCGGACTGGGAGACCTGCGCCTCGGTGCTGAATGGGTTGAGCATGCGGGAGATGCTGTCTCAGGGATGGTGATTGTTGGCGCATGCTCGATCTTCTTGCCCCGGCTGTTTTTGGCAACTACTCCTTGGCAATGAACGGCATACCAAGGATCAGCAGAAGGGAGAAAGAAGTAAAAAAGCGCCCTGAAAGGCGCTTTTTTACTGAATTCTGGCGGAGAGGGGGGGATTCGAACCCCCGGATGGGTTACCCCATCGCCTGATTTCGAGTCAGGTACATTCGACCGCTCTGCCACCTCTCCGGGAAACGAACATTGTACGGGGGGTGGTTGTCAGGTTCGATCAAGGGGGCAGGGGTCAGGTCCGGTAAGGTCAAGGCCAGCCAGGGCAGGGAGCAGCGGTAGAGCTGTACGTCCACACGTTCTTGCACTTGTTGCATCTCATTTGCATCTATTGGACGCACCCATTGCAGGAAGGGCATGAGGATTCTCGGTATCGATCCAGGGTTGCGCACCACGGGATTTGGCGTGATCGACACCCAGTCCTTGACGCTGGGTTACGTAGCCAGTGGAACCATTTCGACCCGGCATCTGGGCAAGGACCCGCTGCCGGATCGGCTCAAAGTGCTCTACGACGGGGTGCGGGAGGTGGTTGAGCGCTACCGCCCCGATTGCGCGTCGGTCGAGATCGTTTTCGTCAACGTCAACCCGCAGTCCACCTTGTTGCTGGGGCAGGCGCGGGGCGCGGTGATCACCGCACTGGTGTCATGCGGACTGCCCGTGGCCGAGTACACGGCGTTGCAGATGAAGCAGGCTGTCGTTGGGTGGGGAAGGGCCAGCAAAGGCCAGATTCAGGAGATGGCGCGCCGCTTGCTGGGCCTTTCCGGGCTGCCCGGCCCTGATGCTGCGGATGCGCTGGGCATGGCGCTGACGCATGCTCATGCTCGCGGCATGGTGCAACGGTTGTCGTTGTTGACGGCACAGCCGTAGTTCCTCGTCCATGTCTACTACCCTACCGCCCGGGGTACCAGGCACCCAGGATGCGAGGCCCGCTCGCACCTGTTACGCGGGGCAGAGGCAGGGCGATGCGGTGCTGGGCCAGCAGCGCCATCCAAGCGAAGGCGCACGCTTCGACCATCGTGGCGTGCAGGCCGTAGTCGTCGGAAATGCCTACCTGCACTTCAGGCAGCCGTTGTTGGATTCGCCCCAGCACATGCCGGTTGTACGCACCGCCACCGCAGACGATGAGCCGTTGGCAGCCTGGGGCGTAGCGCAACACGCAGTCTGCGCAGGAGGCTGCGGTCAGCTCTGCCAGCGTGGCTTGGACATCGGCGGCGGGCACATCGGCAAAGTCTTGGCAATGCACTGCAAGCCATGCTTCGTGAAAGCGATCCCGCCCTGTGCTTTTGGGCGGGGGGCGATGGAAGTACGGGTCGCTGCCCATCCTTTGTAGTAGGTCCCCATGCACCCGACCCGTAGCTGCCCAGGCCCCATCGCGATCCATGGGCTGCCCCAGGTGGCGACGCGCCCAGGCATCCATCAGCACGTTGCCGGGGCCGCAGTCGAAGCCTATCCCATCGTTGTCGGCGCCCGCAACCAACACCGATAGGTTGGCGATGCCACCGAGGTTCAGTACGGCAGTGGAGGTGCCGTCACTGCCGAATGCAAGGCGGTGGAAGAAGGGGACGAGCGGGGCGCCTTGCCCCCCTGCGGCGACGTCCCGGCTGCGGAAATCGGCCACGACGTCGATTCCCGTTCGTTCTGCCAGCAAGGCGGGGTTGGCAAGCTGGATTGTGTAACCGTGCAGCGGGTCTTGGGGGGAGGGGCTGTGGCGAACGGTTTGGCCGTGCGCACCGATGGTGTCGATGTCTTGCGCATCCATCGCGGCATCCTGCAACAGTTGTTGCACGACGTGGGCATACACCTCCATCAATGCGTTCGAGGCCAGGGCGGCGCGGTGCAATTCGTCATTGCCGCTGTGTTGCAGCGCGAGGAGCTCGCCAGCCAACGCGGGGGGCATGGCTTGGCTGGCGCGCGCCACAACCTGGAAAGCTGCCCCATCGATGCGCAACAGCACCCCGTCCACGCCGTCGAGGGAGGTGCCAGACATCAGCCCGACAGCCACACCCCGTAAGGCGCTAACGTTGGCAAACATTTCTTGCGGGAGAGGGCTGGGGGGTGAGATATCCAGCCTACGGTTTGGCAGTGCTAGGAGAGCGCGGCTACCTGGACGGCTGCCGGATCATTGCATGCTGGTGGGTTCGATTTGCCGCGCAGCAGCGAGGTGCTGGCGCATCTGGGTGGCGATGCGTTCGAAAGAAGGACGCATCGCAGTCGGCAAGGATGGGGAGGCAGCTTGGCGTGCGATGGTCAGGGGGTCGATGTGGACGCCGGATACGCGGAACTCGAAGTGCAGATGCGGGCCGGTTGCCCAGCCAGTGGATCCCACTGCGCCGATGCGTTGCCCTTGGGTGATGGTTTGCCCCTTACGGACATCGATACGGCTCAGGTGCCCGTACACCGTCGAGTTTTTGGCATCGTGTTGAACGAAGACGACATTGCCATAGCCTCCCTGCCGACCCGTGAAGGTCACGACGCCGTCTCCCACCGAGCGGATGGGGGTGCCGGTGGGCGCAGCGTAGTCGATGCCACGGTGATGCCGCATCGTTCCGAGGATGGGATGCAGACGCATCGAAAACCCGCTGGTGATGCGGGAAAACGCCACGGGGGACGCCAGGAAAGGCTTGCGCAGGCTTAGCCCTTCGGGGGTGAAGTAGGCGCCGGTTCCTTGCGATCCAGCGAACCACATCGCCCGGTAGGTCTTGCCACGGTTGACGAACTCTGCGGCCAGAACCTTGCCGGTGCGCAGCACTTCTCCGTCTGCTTCCAGGGTTTCGTATACGACGGAAAAACGGTCTCCCTTGCGCAGGGCGCGATGGAAGTCGATGTCGCCGGAAAAAATTTCCGCCAATTCCAAAGCGATGCTGTCCGGTACGGATGCTGCGTCGGCGGCGGCAAATAGCGAGCTGCGGATCGTCGCGCTGGCCAGCCGGGTCGAACGTTCCAACGTTGCGCTTTCCAACAAGGAGCGAAAGCCGGAATCCGTGCGCTCGACGACGAGGCGGAGAAATGGAGAGGGTTTGTCCAAGGAGGGTTCTTCCGCAGCCCAGCGCGCCACGAGGCGATGCATCTGCCGGTTGGGCAGCGATTCCGTGCTGACGAACTTTCCGCTACGCCCCAGAATCTGGCGGGCCGTGGGGTCATTGCGCAGGAAGGCGGCAGCGGCGGGGTCATCGACCCCCATGCGTCGCAATAAGGTATCCGCCGTATCGTTGTGGCGCGTGGTGTCCGAGCGATACAGCAGCAGTGGGGCGGGTTCTGCGGCACCTGCTTCCTCGTCTGCATTGCTGCCAATCTGGGTCAGGTTCGCAACGGATTCCAGCACGTCACGAACGGGAAGATCGGCAGCATCCGGGGCGAGGGACACCACAGCCAACGCAGCGCCAGCGCCCGTGAGCCACACTGCGGCCAGCAAAGAGAGAACTTGCCTGGTCGGCCGCGTAAATAGTGAGGACAGTAGCGAAGACAGCAGCGAGGAAAAAAGAGGGGGTGTGGGGGCAGTGCGCAATGAGTAGGGAGACAACGAAGAGGCAGGGAGAGCAACGGGGCGGAAGCGGGGGGAAGTACGGGGTTCGATCACTGCGCAGTCCACGAGACGTTGGGAAAAGAACCGGTACGACGCAGGGGCCGACCCGGGGCAAGACGCACCCCGTTAGTCCATGGCACAAGGCAATCCAAGCATGCTGGAGCGCTTGCGGAAGGTACGAGAGGCGTGGGGAATGTGCCGCAGAAGCCGGGGCGCAACACCCACGACATTGGCTGGACGAAAACCTAGAATCTTGCGGATTCCAGTTCGGCGCGGCTTTCAAACCAATGCTGTAAGTATAGCGGTCGTATAGCTGGCTTATCGCCGCCTTTCGTCGCCAATACAGCAGCCCATAGCAGCAAATAGCGGCAAATAGCAGCCAATAGTCGCATGTAGCAGGCTATAGCTGTGTATTGCGGCCTAAAGCGGTGTGTATAGCGGTGTAAAGCGGTCCATTCTTGTCGGACGGTTTTTCCTTCGCTCCCCAGTTCTTTTTTCGGGGTTGCCGAAAGTGTCGTGGTCGTTGCATGGCAATCGGCCTATTCGTTTTCTTTCTCCCCCCTTTGTTATGAGTGCCAATCCCGTCGTCAGTGAGCGCGTTCGCGAAGCGTTGGCCTTGACTTTGCGAGGCTGCGAATCGCTGGTCTCCGAGCAGGAATGGGCTGCCAAATTGGCGCGTTCCGAGGCTACGCGCACCCCGTTGCGCATCAAGCTGGGGCTGGACCCGACAGCCCCGGACATCCACCTCGGGCACACCGTTGTACTCAACAAGATGCGGCAATTGCAGGATTTGGGTCATACCATCGTGCTGCTGATTGGTGATTTCACGACCCTGATCGGCGACCCGACCGGCAGAAACAGCATGCGGCCTTCCCTTTCCCGCGAGCAGATCGAAGCCAATGCACAGACCTATTTCCGCCAGGCATCCCTAGTGCTTGATGCGCAGCGGACGGAGATTCGCTACAACAGCGAGTGGTTCGACGCGATGGGAGCGCGGGGCTTGGTGCAGTTGGCTGCGCGGTACACGGTGGCGCGGATGATGGAGCGCAATGATTTCCATGACCGTTTTCGCGCTGGCTTGCCGATTGGGCTGCACGAGTTTCTCTACCCATTGATGCAGGGGCACGATTCCGTGGTTTTGCGCAGCGACCTCGAAGTCGGGGGAACCGACCAGCAATTCAATTTGCTCATGGGCCGACATTTGCAGGCAGAGTGTGGGCAGGAGCCGCAGTGCATCCTGACGATGCCGTTGCTTGAAGGCTTGGATGGGGTCGACAAAATGTCCAAGAGCAAGGGGAACTACATCGCCGTGTGTGAGGACGCCAACACGATGTATGCCAAGGTGCTCAGCATTTCCGATGCACTGATGTGGCGTTGGTACCCCTTGTTGAGTTTCGAGTCGGCATCGCGCATTGCCGCGCTGCAGCGCGAAGTGGAGGAAGGGCGCAACCCCAAGGAGGCGAAAGTTGCCCTGGCGCGCGAGATTACGGCGCGTTTTCACGGCGCTGCCGCTGCGCGTGCTGCGGAGGAAGACTTTGCTTTGCGTAGCGCCGGAGGCATCCCCCACGACATCCGGGAGGTGGATATCCCCCTCGAAGCCGGGGAGCACGCCACCGGCATTGGGGCGTTGTGCAAGCGCGTGGGGCTGACTGCGTCGATCGGCGAGGCCAACAGGTTGATCGACGCAGGGGGGGTGCGCGTGGATGGCTGCGCGGTGTCGGACAAAGCGCTGCGGCTTGGAACCGGAACCTACGTGCTACAGGTTGGGAAGCGCAAGTTCGTTCGCGTCACGCTCCAAGCAGCGTAGCCCGGGCTGCCGGTCCTCCGTAGAGCGGCCATTACGTCATTACGCAGCGCGCCCAGTCACCTTCCGTAGCATCTGTACCAGCCCGTTGATGTGGAAGGGCTTGCCGACGTGTTCGTTCATCCCCGCTTCGAGGCACGCGGTGCGGTCGGAATCCATGGCGTTGGCGGTCATCGCGACGATGGGCAGGGTATCGGCATCGCGGTATTCGCGCAGTACGCGGGTGGCGGTGAGGCCATCCATCACGGGCATCTGCATGTCCATTAACACCACGTCGAAGGGCGTTTCGCTGGCCAATACGGCATCGACTGCTTCTTGACCGTCTTCTGTCAAGGTGACGAGAGCGCCTTCTCCACGGAGCAATTCTTGGGCGATCTGGCGATTGACCGCGTTATCTTCGGCAACCAGAATGCGCATGCCCTGTAGCCGGGAGCCTGGGGCATCGCTCGCCGTCTGCGTCGAAGGCTGGGGCATGGCGTCGAACGCAACGGTCTGGAGAGGAACGGTGAAGTGAAACTGGCTTCCGCTGCCTAGTTCGCTTTGCAATTCGAGCTTGCCGCCCATCAATGCAATCAACCGCTGGCTGATTGCCAAACCCAGGCCGGTTCCGCCGTAGCGGCGGCTGGTAGAAGATTCCGCTTGCGTGAACCCGCTGAAGATGCGTGCCTGGTTCTCCGGGGCGATGCCAATGCCTTCGTCTTGCACCGAGAACTGCACATGCACGGCGTCGGGGGTATGGTGTACTGCGCGGATTGACAAGGTGACGCGCCCTTTGGGGGTGAACTTGACGGCGTTGCCGCAGAGGTTGACCAACACCTGTTTGATGCGCATGGAGTCACCGGTCAGCATCGCAGGCAGCGCGGGGTCGATGTCGGGTTCATATTGCACGGGGCGATTGCCGATGTAGGCATCGACGATGACCCGCAGATCCGACACCAGTTGCGCTAGATGGAACGGATGGGGGTCGAGCGTCATCTTGCCTGCCTCAGCCTTGGAAAGGTCAAGGATGTCGTTGATGAGCGCCAACAGCGATTGCGCCGCGCTTTCACTCTTGCTGGCGTAATCCGCCTGTTGGGGGCTTAGCTCCGTCTTGCGCAGCAACGTAAGCATGCCGAGCACCGCATTCATGGGGGTGCGAATCTCGTGGCTCATATTGGCCAGGAACTGGCTCTTGGATCGCGAGGCCTCTTGGGCAGCTTCGGTGGCGGCAACCAGGTCGGTGATATCGACACGGAACCCCACTGTGTATCCATTGGGCATGCGGCGTTCGACGATCCGCAGCGTGCGCCCATCGTTGAGCCGCTGGTTGAAGCGGGAAGACGATTTCCGGTGCAAAGCCAACCGCTCCGCAAGCCATTGCTCTGCATCTGGTGTATCCAGTTGGAATTGGCCCCGTTCGATCCCGACCCGTAACACAGACTCAAAGCTGTGCCCCGGCTGGATGACATCGGTGCAGAGCGGGTATACATCCCGGTATCGCTGGTTGCAGATGACGAGCGTGTCTTGGTCGTCGTACAGCGCAAAGGCGTCGTCGAGTGCATCAATCGACCCGGCCAGCAAGTCTGCGTATTGCTGCGCCAACGCTTCGCTGCGGCGGCGCTCGGTGATTTCCTCGAAGAGATAGAACCGGCCGAAGTAGTGGTCTTTTTCGTCCCGGATTTGCGTGGAAAACCAGCGTACTGTGCGCTTGCCGACAAAAGCAAGCTCGCCTTCGACCGTGCTACGGTTTTCGGGGTCGAGCAGTTCGTTGTCCGGGCCGCAGTCCACGCAATCGTTGGACAACATGGGTTGACAGGTAGCGCGCAATGCCGCGAACCCCATGCGCCCTGCGTCCACGTCGCCAGACAGTGCGGAAATGCCCCAGATTTCGTAAAACCGCCGGTTGGAATACAACACCTTGTCGGTACGGCCATCGACGACGAGAAACCCGAGGGGAGAAGACTCGGACATCATCCGCAGCAGGGACTGGTTCCAGTGCAGGGACTGTTCGGCCAGCTTGCGTGCAGTGATGTCGATGCGGATGCCTACAAACTTGGCGGGTTTGCCATCGTCGCCAATGAAGGACGCAATGAAGGTGTCGACCCAGAATAGGCTTAGATCCTTGGCCCTGTTGCAGACTTCGCCCCTCCACGGGTAGCCGCTGCGGATGCATGTCCACATGTCGTCCCAGAACGAGCTGGGATGTATGCCGGAGTGGAGGATCTTGTGGTTGTGCCCGATAAGCTCTTCGCGGCTGTATCCGCTGATGTGACAAAACGCATCGTTGACGCTGGTGATGCACCCATGCTCGTCGGTGGTCGAGACGATGCCGAACAGGTCGAGCGTGCTCATGAGCGCATCGTTTTCCCGCATGGCAGACTCCAGTCTGCTTTGCTGCTGCTTGCGCTCGGTGATGTCGGATTCGACGGCCAGAAAGCCAGTCACGCTGCCCTGGGAATCGTGGATCGGCTGGATATCCATCGATAGCCAGTATTCCTTGCCGTCTCTGCGCCGATTGAGAAGTTCACCCTGGAATCCTCTGCCTGCGTTGAGCGCCTCGCGCATTTGTCGGATCGTCGCCGGATCTGTATTCCTGCACTGGAGCAGGCTGGGCGACCTGCCCACGACTTCTTCGGCGGTGTATCCGCTAAGCCGTTCGAAACCAGGATTGACCCAAGTGATGCGCCGTTTGAGGTCGGTAATGATGACGGCGTTGGAGGTGTTTTGCGCGACGAGGGCCAGCCGTTGCAAATCCTGCGTCATGCTCTGTGCCAACAGTTCCGCTCTACGGCGTTTGTTGACTTGCAACCAGAGCAACAGCGCCAGCAATGTGCTGGTGAACGAACCACCCAGACCAATCAACCACGCCAACGGATTGGCCATTGCATGCGTGTAGCTGGAACTACTGGTGACGATCAGCGACAAGGATCGCCCGTAGATTTCGATGGGCAGGGTGGATTGGAACTGTTGCCCGGCGGGAGTCATGTTCTGGAATAGCAGCTTGGGCCGTCCTTGCGCGGGAGCGTCGTCGTACAAACTCAACCCAAGGTATTCGGAGGTCATGAGGTCAACCCCGCTGAGCAATTCATGCAGCGAGAGAGGTGCGTACAGCACGCCCAGCAGCGCGGTGCGGCGCGTAGCGGGGGAATGGGTCCACGCTCCAGACCGGTATACCGGGAGGTACAGCACCGTACCGATCGAGTGGAAATGATCGCGAAGCAGATGTACTGGAGCAGTCAACGTCGGCGTACCCCGGTCGATGGCCGACTCGATGGCATGACGACGGTGGGCTTCGGAACCCACATCCACACCCAACCCGCCTGTGTTACGACCGTTAGGCTCGTAGTACTTGATGAGGTAGAGAGGGTCATCGTCAGTGATGCCCAAATCATGGATCTGTAGGTCGGGTGCTTGATCGGCTCGTTCTTGTTCGAGCCACTGTGGCAAGGCATCGCGGGGAACCCTCTCTATCCATCCGATGCCACGAATCCCCGCAAAAAGAAAAACGAAATCCTGGGCGGATGCGTATTGCGCAAATTGCAGCCGATGGAAGTCCGGTGAGTGGAGAACGTGGGTACGCGTCGTGCTCAGCAGATATAGCGGGCGTTGAAGTCGGAGAATGACTTCGTGCCGGACGCTGTCGGCGATGCGATGGAACTGGTCTTCCGCAGTCCGCATCAGCCGGTGTTCGACGCTGATGGCCGTCAGTACGGACGCAGACGTTCCCAGCAGCCAGATCCCAAGGGCCAAGCCAAAAATACGAATCCGGGGCCACAGGGGAGACAAAGTACGCCAGAACACGAAAACGCAGGGGAGGAGATACCGCAGACACTGCCCAACGGCTACCGTGGGCAGAGGGGGAAGAGGGGAAAGAGGGGAAAGAGGGGAAAGAGAGAAGAATTTTGAGTGTATCAACCGCGATTCCACCTTGAACCCAGATAGTCCACTAGGCGCACCTTCGGTGCTGTTTCCGTGCAGGCGGCGCATTGGCGGCCATTTTTGCCCTTCTTCGTTGTTCATAGCTCAAGCTATGAACGCCTCAGTCAGGCCAAAACTGCCTCGCCACTGCATCCACCTGCCCTGCAAACCCTAGTGGACTATCTGGGTTGAACTGATCCATCAGTTCACGGAGGGAATCGATGTCCGGGGGGTCGGTGACCACCCAAGCTGCTTTGGGATAATTTTCCCGTGGCTACTGCGCTGTCCAACCCCACGTTGATGCACCGCCTGTTCCGTTGGGTGCAGGGGTTCGATGTCCCGTTGGCTATTGCGGCGGTGGGGTTGGCTGGTCTGGGGTTGCTGGTGATGTATTCCTCCGGTCATGACCATGGCACCCGTTTCGTCGATCACGCCCGCAACATGCTCATTGCTTTGGCTGTCCTGCTGGTGGTGATGCACATTCCGCCCCAGAGATGGATGGAGCTGGCCGTTCCTGTCTACGTCGTGGGTGTGTGCTTGCTGGTAGCCGTGGCGCTCTTTGGCGTGGCGCGCAAGGGGGCGCAGCGCTGGCTTGATGTGGGCATCACGATTCAGCCCAGCGAGGTGCTCAAAATCGCCGTTCCGCTCGTGCTGGCATGGTGGTTTCAGAAGCGCGAAGGCCAGCTCCGCGCTGCGGACTTTCTGGTGGCTTTTGCCATGCTGTCGATTCCGGTCGGGCTGATCATGCATCAGCCGGATTTGGGTACGGCGCTGCTCGTACTGACTGCGGGCATGGCGGTGATGTACTTTGCCGGGTTGAGCTGGACCTTGGTACTGCCCCCCCTGATCCTGGGCGGTGTGGGCATTTTGCTGCTGATCGTGTGGGAACCGGAACTGTGCGCGCAGGGCGTGCGCTGGCCCGTGTTGTATGACTACCAGCAGCAGCGAGTGTGTACTTTGCTCGACCCATGGAAAGACCCCCTTGGCAAGGGGTTTCACATCATCCAGGGAATGATCGCCATTGGCTCTGGTGGGGTGTGGGGCAAGGGATTCATGAAAGGGACGCAGACACACCTGGAGTTCATCCCGGAGCGGACGACCGACTTCGTTTTTGCCGCCTACGCTGAAGAATTCGGATTGCTGGGAGTGCTGGTGCTGGTGGCGCTCTATGTGTCGCTGGTATTGCGTGCCCTGGCGATTGCGGTCGATGCACCCACGATGTTTGCCCGGCTTCTTGGTGGGGCCATTGCGGTCATCATTTTTTGTTATGCCTTCGTCAATCTGGGCATGGTCAGCGGCATCCTTCCCGTCGTCGGTATTCCGTTGCCCTTTTTGAGCTATGGGGGCACGGCGATGGTTACCCTGGGCGTATGTCTGGGGATCCTGATGTCGATCGCCCGATCACGTCGGCTCATGCCGGGTTGAACCCAGATAGTCCATGAGGCGCACCTTGGGAACATGCGCTCAGAGATCGACCTGGTGCATGGTTTTGACGTCCCCGGCTTCAGTCAGGAAGACTCCCGAGCTGCGTACCTGCCCCAGCGTGCGGTGGTCGTCAGTCTGTACGGAGAAGGGGGTTTGTACCCGCCCTAGATAGAGCGCTCCCACGCCGGATTGTTCGAGCGTGGACAGCGTTTGTGCGCCCTGGGCATCGGCCGTCCACACACGCAATTGCGAGAAGACGGGATCGTTTTCGTCGATCCAGCCATTGCCGTCTTGGTCGTGCTCTGCCAGGTCTGCAAAGCCGTCTCCGCTGCGGGGGCCAAAAAGCTCGCTGCCGTCGTCGATGGCGCCATTCCCATTGCGATCCAGTGCCAGGAACCCGCTGCCCGTGGCGGGCATGGCAATGCTGTCGAGGGTGCCATCGACGTTCAGGTCGAACGAAAACTGCATGTCTTGCAATTCCACGCCGGTACCGTCGAATTGCAGGAGCAGCGGATCGGTGAGGGGGGCAGCGGCTTGCTGCGTCCCAATCCGTGTGGACTGGTAGCTTTCTTGGACGTATGCGCGGTGCATTTCCAGCTCGACGTCGAAGGCAAATGCCTGCCCGTCCGCAGTCTGGATGACTCCTTCTGCGCGGAAACGGGTCGATTCCATTTCGGCCACGCGCTCGTAGGTGGCCAATTCCATATCGACGGAAGAGGATTGCATCGACTGGCGTATCGACACCCGGGCATCCTCGCGGGACGCCGCGTGTGCCTGGAAGACGCGCACGGGCTGGCCCGTGAGGGCTTCGATCATGTTCGCCAGAAGGCGCATCTTCGGTTCCAGGGGCGAAGAATCCGAAGAAGAGACGCCTTTGGCGTTCTCTGAGGCTGAGGATGCCATCGACCGGGCAAGCGCATCCTGGGCAGCCCGCGATAGGGAGAACGTCACCCCCGCAGGGTTCGCTCTAGTTGCGGGCTGTTCGTTGCCTGACGATATCCGCAAGGAGGTTTGCTGGGTGCGATGGGAAGCCTGAGTGTGCTCTCCGTACAAGCTGATGTTGGATTGCATGATCTTCATTGCCGATCCCCTTGTGGATGAAACCCGTCAGCGTGCATGCTGGAAATAGGGTTACATGATTCATCGGCGAAATGGAACGGGACTTCAGGGTTTTTTTCGCTTTATCGGAGTGGGCAATGTGCCGAAAAAGATGCCCCTGCTTGTACGCCGGGGGTATGCGGGGGCCAGCGTCGACAAAGGTACGATCCAAAACTTTTGGACTTACGCTACATCGCCCCAGCGTCGTTCCACCCACTTGCCGTACTGCTTGGTACTGTCTGCGAGGGTATGCATCGCTGGGACGATTTTGCGTACGTCCTGGCTTTGTTGATAGGGGGAGCCATGAAGAATGCGACGCTATGGGCTGCTATCGATTTGGGGTCTAACAGCTTTCGGTTGGAGATCGGCACGGCGGACAACGGCC
The DNA here is from genome assembly GCF_000477435.1 of Candidatus Symbiobacter mobilis CR. NCBI lineage: Bacteria > Pseudomonadati > Pseudomonadota > Betaproteobacteria > Burkholderiales > Comamonadaceae > Candidatus Symbiobacter > Candidatus Symbiobacter mobilis. The sequence continues at coordinate 917,364 of NC_022576.1, read as the reverse complement.
GCTATGTGCGAACCGAGTACCGCAAGGAGACGATCCGCCTGGGTGGGGGGTTGGATGCAGCGCGGAACCTCCAACCGGAAGCGCTGCAAAAAGCCTGGGATTGCGTCGCAGCCTTTGGCAAGCGAATCCAGGGCTTTCCCAAAGAGAACGTGCGTGCCGTGGCCACGCAAACCGTGCGGGAGGCGAAGAATCGCGATGAATTCTTGGTTCGCGCCACCGAGCTGCTGGGATACCCGATCGACTTGATCTCCGGCAGGGAAGAGGCAAGGCTGATCTACGCCGGAGTGGCGCAGGCCATTCCTCCCACGCCAGAGGAGCGAAGGCTGGTCATCGACATCGGTGGAAGATCGACCGAAGTCATCCTGGGGCAGGGGTTGCGGCCGGGGTTCATGGAGTCGTACCGGCTAGGGAGCATTTCCTGGTCGCAGCGGTTTTTTGGGCAAGGGGTGTGGTCGGCCCAGGCCTTCGATGTCGCGCAGATTGCTGCCAAAGCCGTGATCGACGAAGCGCTGGTGCATTGCGGCAGTGGTTTGTGGGATAAGGCGTATGGTTCGGCGGGGACAGTCAATGCCGTTGGGGATGCGCTGGTTGCAGCGGGCTATGCGCCGGGGGAAGTGTGCATGGAGGGTTTGGCATGGTTGCAGGCGCAGCTTATTGCTGCCGGGAACGCAGAAAACTTGGCCATGGAGGGCATCAAGGAAGACCGCAAGGCCATCATCGGCGGGGGCGTGAGCATCCTGCGGGCGCTTTTCGATCTGCTGGGCATACAGACCCTGCGCCAGGCATCGGGCGGGTTGCGCCATGGCCTTTTGGCGGATCTGATGAACCGGGATAGCCAGCACACCGATGTGCAAGCGCACACCGTCGATCGGCTGGTCGAGAAATTTTGCGCCGACCCTGTTCACGGGGAGCGGGTGGCCCGGGTGGCTGCATTGCTCTACGGCCAACTTTGCGCTCCGGGGGCGCCAGAGCGGGACGATACGCCGGGAGCGCGCGAACTGCGCTGGGCGTGCAGGCTGCACGAGATCGGCTGCCATATCTCGCATACGGATGCCCACAAGCACGGCGCGTACATCTTGGAAAACGCGGACGCCATGGGCTTTACCCAGGCACAGCAGCACCGCCTGGGGTTGCTGGTGTTGGGACACCGGGGCAAGCTGCGCAAGCTGAATATCGACTTCGAGGACGAGCCACTCGTGCGGGAATTGTTAGCCTTGCGGCTTGCCGTGGCCCTGTGCCACGCACGGCACGACCCCGATGTGCAGGGCGTTTGCCTGGTTCGTGACCCCCAACGGCGCAATGGCCACCTGCTGCATGTCCATAGCGACTGGGCACGCCGTTTCCCACAATCCGCACACTTGCTGCGGGAAGAAACCCTGGCGTGGCAAAAAACACCCTGCGCTTTCCAAGTCGTGGAAAGCAAACTGGGGGATTGAACCGGCCGCCGAACCCAGGAACCTGGCGTCTCAGTAACCCGGGGTCAGAACAACCAAGGTTCTTCTTGGGGCGCGGTATCGAGACTGTTACTGGTCCTATACCGCAATAGCTACGCCGCGTTGTTGCACCGGATGTATTGGGTTAGAAGGTTTCCCAATCCTCGCTGGCGGCGGCTTCGGGTTGCGGTTCTGGTTTTGCGGCGGCGGGCACCCTTGCGGCGGCTTGGGGTTTGGTTGCGCCAGAGGTGGGAGCGGCCGAAGCAGGTTCGGCGCGACGCTCGTTGCCAGCGAAAGAGTGGGACTGGCTCGAACGCAGCGGTGGCGTGTTAGCACGCTGACGATGACGGGGAGGGGGCATCCAGTCGTGCATGGCGTTGCGGTCGGAAACCCCAAGCTTGAACATGGCAACGGCCTGTACCAACTCTTGGGCTTGGCTGTTGAGGCTGCTGGCCGCTGCGGCCATTTCCTCGACGAGTGCGGCGTTTTGCTGGGTCACTTCATCCATGTGCGAGATGGCTTGGCTTACTTGGAGAACGCCGTGGCTTTGTTCAGAACTCGCGGAGCTGATTTCGCCCATGATGTCGGTGACGCGCTTGATAGCCGATACCACTTCTTCCATCGTCGCGCCAGCTTGATCGACAAGATCGGAGCCTCGTTCCACCTGCTCGACGCTGGCATTGATGAGCGATTTGATTTCCTTGGCTGCTTCCGCGCTGCGCCCTGCAAGCGAACGCACTTCGGAGGCCACTACGGCGAAACCTCGCCCTTGTTCCCCGGCACGTGCTGCTTCCACAGCAGCGTTGAGCGCGAGGATGTTGGTTTGGAAAGCAATGCCGTCGATGACGCTGATGATGTCGTTGATCTTGCGGGAAGAGTCGTTGATGCCTCGCATCGTGTCGACGACCTGGGAGACGACCATGCCCCCTTGCGCGGCGATTGCGCTGGCGTTCATCGCCAGTTGGTTGGCTTGTCGAGCGTTGTCTGCGTTGTGCTGCACGGCGGAATTCAGCTCGTCCATGCTTGACGCAGTCTCTTGCAGCGCAGAAGCCTGGCTTTCCGTGCGGTTGGAAAGATCCAGGTTCCCTTGTGCGATTTCCGCGCTGGCGGTAGCGACGTTTTCCGCACTGCCACGAACTCCGGTGACCACCTGCACCCAACTGTGGCGCAACCCTTCCAGGCACACCAGGATGCGACCAAGCTCATCATTCGAATTGGTAGTGACGGGAACAGTCAGATTCCCCGCAGCCATGTCGTGCATCGAGACTTCTGCGCGTTGGATGGGAATGAAGATGGCACGCCCAGTCATAAACGCTGCAAAAACCAGCGCAGTCAGGCAGACCAGGCCGCATGCCATGCCAATCAGCAGCCACTTCCGACTTTTGGCATCGGCCTCCAAATATGCTTGTTTGGCCTGTTCCTGTACGAGGGGGATGGCAGTTTCCAAGGGCTGCACCACCCCCTTGTGGAGCGTAGGCCATACCTCTTCCAAGACGACGACCAGCGGCTCTTTGGCATCTGTGCCGTATGCCTGCTCTATTTGCGTGAGCACGGAGCTGACTTTGGACCAATTCGACTGCAATGATTTGATGGGTTCCGCTAGTTCTTCAATGTCGTGCAAGGATTGGAAAGCGGGTTGCAATTCGTCCCACAGAGTATTGATGCGGATACGGGAACTCTTGAGGTGCAAGAGTGACCCATGCATGGGAAGCTGATCAAGCAACACTCCCGCAGTACGAAAACGAATTTCCTGTAACAAACCATCGAGCTGCTGCATGCGCACCAACGTCACGGTGCGAGCCTCATATACGTGGGCGAGGGCCGAATGGGCGATACGGTTGGAAACGACGACTACCCCGAGCAGAAAGATCACCCCGAGAACGCTGAGGGCAGATAGCAGCCCCAGGCGGCTGCGTATGGACATATCGCTGGACATGGCGGAGAACTCCGGGATGGGGAACGAGCATTCACGGGGGATGCACCAACCCCGGCGTCTAGCAAAACCTCCTCACGCAATCCCGCCGTACTGCGAGACTGCGCGAGGCAATGGGCGAAGGTGCGATCGTGGAAAACTTATTGGGTGGGCAACCCGGCTTTGATCCAAGCCGGTAAGCCATCACGGAACCAGTAGACCTTGGTGTGCCCAGCCTTGAGCGCGAGGACGGCAGCCTTGTAGCTCTTCCAGCATTCCGCTCCGTTGCAGAAGAAGACGACTGGCACAGACTTGTCGGCGGGGAGTTTGCCGAGGTCGAAGGAATCGATGCTGGCATCGAAGTTCACGTCCTTGGGGCTTTTCTCGCGGTAAAACACCCCTTTGGCGCCCTTGATGGTTTTTTCGGTGAACTCGACCGTCACGCGGGTATCGATGATCGCGCCACCAGCATCTTGAATCTTCTTCACTTCCGCAGGGCCTACGACCGTCACACCTTTGAGGGTAGGGGGAGTCGTCGCTGCCACGGACGGTGCAACGGCAGCGAACCACAACCCTGCCCCCAGCATTGCGACGGATACCACTTTGATGAAACCACGCTTATCCATGAGTTGCTCCCAAGAAAAGTACAAGAAAAATATACCGAAAATGCAAAGAAAAACCCCCCAAAACGAGGGTATCGAGGGGGGGCGAAAACCAGTATAGCCCACGATTTGGGGTTGGCACTGGGGTGCGATACTTGCCGTGAAAGCAGCATGAAAGTGGGTGATTGGCAGGTTTTACGGGGTGGAGTATTGGCGGTGAATGGGTTTCGATTAGTAGGATTTTGCTAGGTAGTGATTCTGACGACGGCGTTGCATACGATGTTCGAGATCTTTCCCTGGACGGCCCATCTGGAAACGTCGATTGCCGAAATCGACGAGCAGCACAAGAACCTGGTGGGATTGCTCAATCGTCTTGCGCAGCAGCACATGCTGGGGGTGCGTGCCTCGGATTTGCTCACCATCCTCGCTGAGCTTGCCGACTATGCGGCGTACCACTTTCGTACCGAAGAACGCATTTGGAAAACAGTACTCGATGGTGACGAGTGGTTCCGGGAACATGTCGAGATCCATCAGAGCTTCGCTGCCCGCATCGATGACCTTCGGTCGCGCAATCGCCCGCTGCAAGCGGTGCTTGACGAGCTGTTCTCCTATTTGACCCGCTGGCTCGCGTTCCACATCCTCGACAGCGATAAGCGCATGGCGTTGGCCATGCAAGCCGTGCGGGCGGGGTTGAGCGTGCAGCTGGCTCATGCGCTGGCCGACGAGCAAATGCGTGGCGCCACGGGCCTGTTGATCCAGACTGTGCTGCACATGTACCAGACGGTGTGCTCGCAGGCCATCGATCTGATGAATGAAAAGCTCGCCCGCCAGCGTGCGGAATCGGCACTGCAGAACAGCGAAGACCGTTGGCGGTTGTTGGTCGGGAGTGATGGAACGGGAGAGGAACCCTCGGTCGAAGAAGTGCTGCGAACGGTGGTTGACAACATCCCCACCGGGCTGGTGGCAGCGGATGCGGCAACGAACTGTTTTCTGTTTGCCAACCGCTGGTTTTGCCAGATGTTGGGGTACCCGCTGGAAGAGTTGCTGGAGCTTGGCCCGCTGGACATCCACCCCAACGAACTCTGGCCGCAGGTTGTCGGTGAATTCGAGCGCATGCGCACGGTGGAACACCGCACAGCGCTCGACATCCCCGTATTACGCAAGGACGGCAGCACCTTTCTGGCCAGGATTGATCGCGTTCCCGTCACCTTGGGGAACAAGGCCAGCATGTTGGCGATCTTCACCGACGTCACCGAACGCCATCGGGCCGAGGAGGCGCTGCGGCACAGCGAATCACATCTGCGGACCTTGCTCGACACCATCCCGGATCTGATCTGGCTCAAAGATCCTCAAGGGGTTTATCTTTCTTGCAACCGCGCCTACGCATCGTTTTTGCATACAGATGAAGCAGGCGTCATCGGAAAAACGGACGCAGACTTTTACCCCGCGCACCAAGTGGCATGGTTTCGCAACCATGACGAAGCGGCCTTGGGAAGCAGCGAGCCGCTCCGGAATGAGGAATGGGTCGATGGCGTGGAGCCAAAAAGGGTACTGTTTGATACGACCAAGGTGCGCCTGCTGGGTGCAGGGAGCAAACTGGTTGGGGTGCTGGGGATTGGCAGGGACGTGACGGAGCGTCACGAGGCTGCCCAAACTTTGGATGCCGAGCGCCTGCGTCTGCAAAACGCCATCGACGCGGCGCAGGCCGGAACCTGGGAATGGGATTTGGTACAAGGTAGGGTGCGTTTCGATGGCCGATCCGCAGCCATTCTCGGGTACCCGGCAGAGCCACCCGGCGATGTCTCCCACGACGAATACCTGGCGCTGATCCACCCGGAGGATCGCGACAAGGAGCGGGAACAGATGGCCCGGCAACTGCGCGGAGAGACGCAGCGGTTCGAGCTGGAAATGCGCTTGCGCCACTGCCAAGGCCACTGGGTGTGGTGCCGCAGCATAGGCCGCGTGATGCAACGCGACGCAATGGGCGCGCCTGTGCTGGTTGTGGGGATCAGCATCGACATCAGCGAGCGCAAGACCCATGACGAGCGTATTGCGTACCTCACGCACCATGACGCACTCACTGGGCTACCCAACCGCAAAGTGTTCGTTGAACTGCTTGATGAAACCATCGCGCTTTGTCCGCGCCGCTTTCCCATCGCCGTGGCCTATATCGATCTCGATGGCTTTGCTGCGCACAACCGCAACTTTGGCGAGGAAGCGGCCAACCGGCTCATCGTCGAGATTGCCCGCCGTCTGGGCAAGGCAGTGGGGGAGGAAGGCTTCCTGGCACATATCGGCGGCGACGAATTTGCGGTGATGCTCCCGCGTCTGGCGCATGTGGGGGCGTATACCGCGCCGGTGGAACGTGTGCTCGCGGCAGTTGCGCAGCCCTTGGACGTGGAAGGAGTGACCCTGACGATCACTGCGAGCGTCGGCCTGGCGGTGCTTGCGCATACCGAGCGCAACGATGCGGAGCAATTGCTGCGCCGGGCAGACCAGGCTATGTATTTGGCCAAACAGGCAGGAAAAAACCGCCACTATGTCTTCGACACCCTCAAGGACGAAAGCAAGCGCGAACGCCTGTTGCGCATCGACGAGGTTCGTCAGGCATTGGCGGCGAACCAATTCGTTCTGTATTACCAGCCCAAGGTGCATTTCACGAGCGGCAGGCTCGTGGGGTTCGAGGCGCTGATCCGTTGGCAGCACCCGGAACGCGGCTTGCTGGCCCCGGCGGCGTTCATCCCTCTACTGGACAAGCACCCCTTGGCGATCAAGCTGGGGGACTGGGTCATCGAAGCCGCTTTGGAGCAAACAGCCAGATGGAATGCGCAGGGGATGCATACCATCGTCAGCGTCAACATCGACGCGCAGCAGTTGTTGGACCCCGACTTTCCCCAAAGGCTGGAACGCCAGCTTGGAGCGTCCCCGACCGTGCAGTCGCACCAGCTTCAGCTCGAAATCCTGGAAACGGGAGCCCTCGAAAACATTGCCCTGGTCTCGGCGCTGATCACGCGGCTGCACGATATGGGCGTGGAATGCGCGCTGGACGACTTTGGCACGGGGTATTCGTCATTGACCTTCCTCAAACAATTGCAGGCCCGCACGCTGAAGATCGACCAAAGCTTTGTACGCGGGATGCTCGACGATGCCGAGCACGCCACGATCGTCAATATCGTGCTGGGGCTGGCGCGCAACTTTGACCGCCGCGTGCTGGCCGAGGGGGTGGAAACCCTGTTGCATGGGCGTGCGCTCATCGAATTTGGCTGCGAATTCGGGCAGGGGTACGCGATTGCCCGGCCCATGCCGGCTTCCGGTGTGCAGCCATGGATCACGTCATGGAGGGCGCCGGAAATGTGGACGCACAGCCGTGCCGTCGGCCCGCAGGACGTGCCTAGTCTGTTGGCTGAAGTAGAGCACCGCGCATGGTGCAAGCAGTTGCGCACGGCGGTGCAGCAACGTACCCAATCTCCCCCGCAGCTTGACCCCAACGGTTGTCGCTTCGGGCAGTGGCTGAACCGGCCCGCGACGCGGCAGCGCTTCGACCACCACCCCGGGTTTGGTTCTTTGCAGAACCTCCACCAGACTTTGCACCAGCGAGCGCAAAAATTGCTGGAGATTGCTTCGGCGCAGCAGGGCGGCCAGGTGACTGCAGAACTGGCTGCCGTCGAAACCTTGAGCCAACGCTTGCTCGACGAATTGCGCAGCCTGCGCAGCGCAGTGCCTTCGACGGGGGAAATCCCGGCACGGCCTCAGTAGCCGCAGTAGCTCTCAGTAGTTCCCACTATGGGAATCTGCTAGGTTCACTCCAGCACCAGGCTGGCCTGGAACTTCCAGGCGCTGGCGCACATGTCTTGCAGGGTTCGCTGGGCTTTCCATCCCAGTGCTGCTTCGGCACGGGCAGCTTGGGCGTAACACGTGGCTATGTCGCCGGCGCGGCGGGGGGCAATGTGGTAAGGAATCGTCTTGCCACTGGCTTGTTCGAATGCGCGAACGACTTCGAGCACGCTGTAGCCTTGTCCGGTTCCCAGGTTATAGACGTGCAGGGACTGGTTCGTGCGCGCCAATGCTTGCAGCGCGGCCATGTGGCCTTCGGCCAGATCGACGACGTGGATGTAATCGCGCACTCCCGTGCCATCCGGGGTGGGGTAGTCGTTGCCGAAGACGCGCAAACATTCGAGCTTGCCAGCGGCGACGCGCGCGATGTAGGGAACGAGGTTGTTTGGGATGTCGTTGGGGTCTTCGCCGATCAGGCCACTGTCGTGCGCGCCGATCGGATTGAAGTAGCGCAGCAGGGCGATGCGCCAATGCGGGTCTGCGGCAGCCAGGTCAGCCAGCATTTCCTCGACGTGCAGTTTGCTGCGTCCATACGGGTTGGTACACCGCGTGGGGTGATCCTCGTCAATGGGCAGGTATTGCGGGTTGCCGTAGACAGTCGAGCTACTGCTGAAAACTAGCGTAAACACACGCGCATGGCGCATGGCTTTGAGCAGTGACAACGTTCCACCCACGTTGATGTCGTAGTACCGCAATGGCTGTTCGACAGATTCCCCCACTGCCTTGACACCGGCAAAGTGGATGACCGCGTCGATGTGGTGATCCATCAGTACCTTGTGGACTAGCTCTTGGTTGCGTACGTCGCCGTGGACGAACGCGATGTGGCTTCGTGTTAGCGCCTTGACGCGAGCCAAAACGCTGATGTCGCTATTGCTAAGGTTGTCCAGCAGCACGATCTGGTGCCCCGCCTGGGCCAATACCACCGCCGTGTGCGAGCCGATGTAGCCGGTTCCCCCGGTGAGCAGGATATTCATCACACGCTTTCCTCCAATGCATGCAGTGGGCAGGGATTGTGCTCCCCGGTATTACGGAGGAAATGGGCGCAGAGTGCAGCGCTCTGCGCTTGGCTATTGGGGCTATTGCGGGAATAGGGCCAGGTCGATAGACTGCCTAGGCTAAACGCATCATTTTTTTTACGAATACCGATGAGGGAGGTGTGCGATGACAGGCAGCAGAGGCCAATACTGGCAGGGCGCGTGGAGGGGCGTTGTGGTGGCATTCCTATGGATGCTCGCTGGGTGCGGCGGGGGGGATACGACCACCTTGGCCCCGGAGGATGACCCGTCACAGCACGGCGATGTCGTTGCCGCGCAAAACCCCTGGAGTCTGCGCCAAGCCACGGGCGATACCTTTACCACCCAGCTTCGCACGGCGCTGGGGCAGGATTCCGTGCAGTACCAGAACAAATACCTGGCGCTGGATGCCGTGGCCGAGGCCGCTCCCACCACCGCAGGGGCCGCAGCCTTTTCCGAGACGACGGTGCAGGAAATCGGCGTCGACGAGCTAGACGTCGTCAAGTCTGATGGAGTCGATGTCTACAGTCTGGATCCGGATTCCAGCGCGGGTACCACGCGCTCCCTATTGCGGCGCCATCGCTTCGATGCTGCGGCAGCAGATGCATCGTTGTTGAAGATCGACACGCTGACGTTGCCGTTCTCGAAGGATGTACGCGGGCTGGGCATCTACCTCGATACCGAGCGCAAGCAGCTCATTGCGCTTGCTGCGGGCGATGGGGGTGGGTACGACAGGTGGTTCACCCCGGCTGCATGGACGCAGGGCGGGACGGAACTGGCTTTCATCGATGTCAGCGACCCCACCACGATGCGCCTGCTTGGCGTGCAGCACATCTCCGCGCAGTGGGTGGGTTCACGGCGCGTCGGTTCCACGCTCTACCTCGTGCTTCGCAACACGGCGACGGTTCCGGGGCTGGATGCTTCCTGGCAGGAGTCGGTCAAGGCCGAGAACGAGGACGTGCTGCAAGCACTCGACCCCAAAGATGTGCTTCCGACGATCGCCATGGATGGCGGAACCCCCACCGCGCTCGTCGATCCCGAATCCTGCCTGGTACAGCCGGACAACGGCACCCCCAGCGCAGACATCGTCACCATCGCTGCCATCGATGTGGCGAATGCAGGTTCCCGGCACGCTGCACGCTGCTTTCTGGGTGGAACGGAAGCCTTCTATCTCTCCACACAAAGCATCTATTTGGCGACGACGCGAACCCCTTACGCTTTCAGCGGGCGCTTCATTGCGTATGCAGGAAAGACCAGTACGGACATCCACAAATTCGCGCTCGACGGCCTGCAAATCGCGTACCGGGGGTCGGGCAATGTTCCGGGGCACCTCGGTTTTGACCCCAACCGCAAGTCGTTCCGGTTAGGGGAGCATGAGGGTTCGCTGCGCGTCGTAACGCAGACCGAGCAAGTTTTCCGTGGCTGGGTAGGGTTGGCGATGGCGGATGCCACCACTGCTTCCGATGCTTCAACTACTGCCGATGCAGCCGATGCTGCCGAGGAGGAATCCCCTGGGCATCTGTCGATCCTGCAAGAGCGTTCCGGCAGCCTTGTCGTGGTCGGGGAACTACCCAACGCAGCGCGCCCCGCGCCATTGGGCAAGTCGGGCGAGCAGCTTTATGCCTCGCGTTTTCTGGGAATGCGCGGGTACCTCGTCACCTATAGGCTGACCGACCCCCTGTACGTGCTCGACCTCAGCGACCCCACCGATCCGTATATCGCTGGGGAATTGCATGTCGAGGGCTATTCGGACTACCTCTTCCCGCTGACCGACACCCTGCTCTTGGGTGTGGGCAAGGATGCCGTGGTGACGGAAAACCAAGATACCAGCGACGGCCGCTTTGCGTGGTACCAGGGGGTCAAGCTGTCACTCATCGACTTGCGTGACCCGGCCAACCCCAAGGAGGCCGCGCGCCACATCATTGGTCAGCGCGGAACCAATGCGACGGTGCTGCACGACCACCACGGCATTGCCCTGCTGCGCGTGGGGCAAACCGTTCGTGTGGCACTGCCCGTGCAAGTCCACGAGACTCCTTCGACGTGGGCCACAGGTGCGCCCAACGACTACTACGACTTCACCCGCAATGAGCTACATCGCTATGACATTGATCTGGCCAAGCCCGATTTGCAACCCAGGGTGCCCATGCAATCGGTCGTCGAGGGAATGCGGGATACCAGTTCGGATCGCGCCCAGCTCTGGAACGAACAAGTACATTACTACCAGAACGGGGATTGGTCTTCCCAACCCTGGTAGTCGTTCTGCTTCCATTGTTCTTGCCGGGCCCCGGGGGCCTGCGCCGCCTTGGCGACGCACCCGGTTTTGCCCGGCTTTTCTTTTTGCATCGTTATGTCGTCATCAGTGGCCCAAGGATGCGCGTATGCCGAATCGGCGCGTATTCGCGAGATTCCCTACAACTACACCTCGTTCTCTGACCACGAAATCGTCGTGCGTCTACTGGGGGCAAATGCATGGCACTGGCTCAACCGCTTGCGTACGGAGCGCCGCACCGGGCGCTCCGCACGCATGTTGTACGAGGTGCTCGGCGACATTTGGGTCGTCCAGCGCAACCCCTATTTGCAGGATGACCTGCTCGACAGCCCGAAGCGCCTGCAATGGCTGGTGCATGCGATGTACCACCGGCTCGGGGATATCGACAAGCGCCGCACCCCGGAACTTGACCCCGACAAGGATGCCATCGTCGGTCGGCTCCTGGATGCCGCGCACCACGCCGTCTGGGCTTTTGACGCCTTTTTTGACGACATTGCCACGCTGCGCCGCCGTACCTTGCGCGCCCTCTCGCGCATCACTGCGCGGGACAACATCCGGTTCGATGCGCTCTCCCGCGTCAGCCACGTGACCGACGCCACCGACTGGCGCGTCGAATATCCCTTCGTCGTCTTGATGCCGGATAGCGAAGAAGAGCTGGCCCGTCTGGTTGGCGCGTGCATTGAGCTGGGGCTGACGGTCATCCCCCGAGGGGGTGGAACGGGCTACACCGGCGGGGCCATCCCGTTGACGTGGAAGAGCGCCGTCCTCAACACCGAAAAGCTCGATACCGTTACCGAGGTCGAATTCGTTCGCCTTCCGGGGCTGGATCGGGATGTACCGACCGTCTGGACGCAGGCCGGGGTGGTGACGCAGCGCGTGGTGGATGCTGCGGAGCGTGCCGGGTACGTCTTTGCCGTGGACACGACCTCGGTCGAGGCCTCGTGCATCGGCGGCAACATCGCAATGAACGCCGGGGGCAAGAAGGCCGTGCTCTGGGGTACTGCGCTGGACAACCTGGCAAGCTGGCGCATGGTCACTCCCGATGCGCAGTGGCTAGAAGTCATTCGCTGGAACCACAACCTCGGCAAGATCCACGACGTGGATGAGGCGCGTTTCGAGCTGCGCCACTTTGCTGCGGACGGCAAAACCCTGCTGCGCACCGAGTTTCTCGACATCCCCGGCAGTGCATTCCGCAAGGAGGGGTTGGGCAAGGACGTCACCGACAAATTCCTCAGCGGGCTGCCCGGCATCCAGAAAGAAGGTTGCGATGGCCTCATCACCAGCGCACGCTGGGTGGTACACCAGATGCCTGCGCACATCCGCACCGTCTGCCTGGAATTCTTCGGCAACGCGAGAGAGGCCGTCCCCGCCATCGTCGAGATTCGCGATTTCTTCTTTGCCCAGGGCGCGGCGGGGGGGGCAGTTCTGGCGGGGCTGGAGCATCTCGACGACCGTTACTTGCGCGCCGTGGGCTATGCGATGAAGTCGCGCCGAACCGCCGCCAACGGGGTGCCGAAGATGGTGCTCTTTGCCGACGTTGCTGCGGAAGACCCCGACGTGGCTGCGCGTGCTGCGGACAGCGTGGTGCGCATCGCCAATGCACGGCATGGGGAGGGCTTCATCGCCGTTAGCCCCGAAGCGCGCAAAAAGTTCTGGCTCGACCGCAAGCGCACTGCGGCAATCAGCCGCCACACCAACGCCTTCAAGATCAACGAGGATGTGGTGATTCCCTTGCCGCGCATGGCGGAGTACACCGACGGGATCGATCGCATCAATATCGAGTTGAGTCTGCGCAACAAACTGGCCCTCTGCGATGCACTGGAGGCATTTTTTGCCTGCGGAACCTTGCCGATGGATCACGACGCCGAAGAAGTCCCCGCCGCAGAGCTGCTCGAAGACCGGGTTGCGCAAGCGCTGGCATTGATTGCCGAGGTGCGCACGCTGTGGGCAAGCTGGCTGCGCGACGTGGAAGCGCTGTTCGAGCCTTTGCAGGATCACAGCCTGCGCGCGAGCTGGAAGACCCAATTGCGCCAGCCCTTGCAACGCATTTTTGCGGGGGATGCCTTTGCCCCGATCCTGCGTGAATGCGCGCAAATCCACCGCAAGGTGCTCAAGGGCAGGGTGTGGGTGGCGCTGCACATGCACGCGGGGGATGGGAACGTCCATACCAACATTCCCGTCAATAGCGACGACTACGCCATGCTGCGCACCGCGCACGAGGCCGTGCGCCGCATCATGGAACTGGCACGCAGCCTCGGTGGCGTGATTTCCGGCGAGCATGGCATCGGCATCACCAAGCTGGAGTTTTTGCGCGACGAAGACCTGGAGCCTTTTGCCCGCTACAAGGCCCGCATTGACCCCCATGGGCATTTCAACCGGGGCAAGCTGCTGCGCGGCATGCCGGAAGCAGGCGTTCGTGCTGCGGATCTGCAAGACGCCTACACCCCCAGCTTTGGGCTGATGGGGCACGAATCGCTGCTCTTGCAGCAAAGCGACATCGGCCAAATCGCCGCTGCCGTCAAGGACTGCCTACGCTGCGGCAAGTGCAAGCCCGTGTGCTCCACGCACGTGCCCCGGGCCAATCTGCTGTACAGCCCGCGCAACAAAATCCTCGCGACCTCGTTGTTGGTGGAAGCCTTTTTGTACGAGGAACAGACGCGCCGGGGCGTGTCGATCCGCCACTGGCAGGAATTCGAAGACGTTGCCGACCACTGCACTGTCTGCCACAAATGCCTGCCCCCTTGCCCGGTCAAGATCGACTTTGGCGATGTGTCGATGGCCATGCGCAATTTGCTGCGCAAGATGGGCCAGAAAAGCACCCGTCCTGCCGGAAAGGCGGCAATGGCCTTGCTCAACGCCACCCAGCCCCAGACCATCAAGCTGTTGCGTTGGGTGACAGTGCATATGGCGATGCGCGCACAGCGGATGGCCGCGCAGGCGCTGCGGGTCGTCGCCCGCAGGCAAACCCGGCGCCCACCGGCGACGTTGGGGCCAGCGCCCGTCGTCGAGCAGATCATCCACTTCGTCAACAAAAAGATGCCCGCGCACCTGCCTCGCAGGACGATGCGCGCCTTGCTCGACATCGAAGACCGCGAGTACGTCCCCATCGTTCGCGACCCCCGTGCCACGACGACCGAGACCGAGGCGGTGTTTTATTTCCCCGGATGCGGGTCGGAGCGGCTATTCAGCCAGGTTGGGCTGGCGACGCTCGCGATGCTGTGGAAGGCGGGGGTGCAGACCGTGCTGCCGCCGGGGTACCTGTGTTGCGGCTACCCCCAGCGTGGGAACGGGCAGTTCGATTGCGCGGAAAAGCTGATCACGGACAACCGCGTGCTCTTCCACCGGGTGGCCAACACGCTTAACTACATGGACATCCGTACCGTCGTCGTCAGTTGCGGAACCTGCTACGACCAATTGCTGGACTACGCTTTCGGCGAAATTTTTCCCGGCTGCCGCATCGTCGACATCCACGAATACCTGCTCGAAAAAGGTTGGACTGCGCCGCAGCAAGGCGGGGCGTACCTGTTCCACGACCCCTGCCACAGCCCGATGAAATTGCGCCCGGCGATGGAAACGGTCACGGGGCTGCTGGGCAAGGGCGTGCTCGAATCTGACCGCTGCTGCGGCGAATCCGGCACACTGGCCGTGCATCGCCCGGACATTTCCACCCAGGTGCGATTCCGCAAGGAGGAGGAGCTTCGTTGTGGCGCCAACCAATTGCGCGCCGCGCAGGGTGATACCGACACGGTGCGCATCCTCACCAGTTGCCCGGCATGTCTGCAAGGGCTATCGCGCTTTCGCGAAGACCTCGACGACGGGGTGCTCGAAGCGGATTACCTCGTCGTGGAACTCGCACGGCAGCACTGGGGTACAGCGTGGATGGCGGACTTTGTCGCGCTGGTGAATGATGGGGGGGTAGAGCGCGTGTTGGTGTGATGGGGCGGCTGTGCATCATTCGGGCTACTTGCATGATTGCTACGTGGCAAGTACCATTCGCAACCCCCATGCGACGGTAGCCGGTAGCACAATTTCAACCTTTTTTCCCCCTACGCCAGAGTGCCGTTGGGGGTGATTTGCATCCAGGGAGGACGAACGATATGGTCCGGTTCTGTACGAAGATGTTTCGCATCCTGGCATGTATCGCGGGGCTGGCCATGGCCTTCACGCTGGCCCCCAGCGCTGCGATGGCGCAGCAATTCGCGTTCACGATCAGCACCAACAACACCCCGCTCGATAGCGCGGCGCTGGAAGCCCTCTCGAAGGAGGTGCTGCGCCGTATGGGCCGGGAGCTGGAGATCGTTCGCCTGCCTTCGGAGCGTTCGCTGGTCTCCGCCAACCTGGGTGAAGTAGATGGCGAGGGGCTGCGGATCGCGGGCCTCTCGCAGAAGTATCCCAACCTCGTGCAGATTCCGGAGAAGTACATCGCCATCCAGTTCGTGGCTTTTGCCCGGGACAAAACCATCGTGTTGGACAAGGGGTGGGACAGTTTGCGTCCCTACCGCGTGGCTTTCATCCACGGCTGGAAGATGTTTGAGGCCAACGCAATGGGGGCGAGAATCGTCAACAAGGTCGACGAACCCGAACAGATGCTCCGCATGCTCGAAAACGGGCGTATCGACCTAGCCTTGTACACCTTGGCCGATGGGCAGGCGCTGGTGCGCAAGATGGGGTTGACCGGGATCGTGCCCCTTTCCCCGCCATTGAGGGACGTGGATATGTATCTGTATTTGCACAAGAAGCACGAGCCTTTGGTCGCGCAGTGGACGCAGACCCTGCGGCAACTCAAGGCAGACGGCAGCTACGACCGCATCCTCTCGTCCGTGCAACGTCCCTGAGGAAGCAACGTGGCTAGGCGCGCCGACAGGGCGAAAAAGTTGGGGTTCCTCGGCATCCATAGCCGGATTACCCGCAAGCTGCTGCTGTGGTCGCTGTTTTTCGGCGGCCTGTTTGCTGTGCTGATCTCGATTGCCGAAGCCTATTCCGGCTACCGTGATCGGATTGCGGCCCTCGACAGGTACCTTGTTGCCTGCGGTGCGTTCGCTGTGCCACCCCTCGTCAAAAGCCTGTGGCAGTTCGATATCGAACAGGCGCGGCTGCAACTGACGAGCTTGCTCCATCTGCCGGACATCGCTACGGTGCGCCTGCAACCTGTGGAAGGCAAGGTGTTTGTCGTGGGCCGCGCAGTGTCCACAGACGAAGCACTGGTGCATACCTTTCCCTTAATGCATTCGGACGGAGGATGGCTGCATCCGTTGGGAACGCTGAGCCTGACCGTGGACTTGCGCGAGCACCGGCAACAGGCGTTGCGGCACGGGTTGACCCAGCTTGCCGGTAATACGGCGGTGATCCTGCTCGTCGTACTCGTCAGCGGGGCGATCTACCACGCTTATGTTCGTCGGCGCATGTTGGTGCTGGCGGATGAGCTGTGCGACATCACCCCACAAGACCTGCGCAAGGCACCTGCGATGCCCACGCCCACGCGCCCAGCGACGCTGCACGACGAGTTCGACGATTTGGTCGCATCGCTGCATACCTTGAAGGTCACGGGGGGGCAGGCGTTGATCGATGCCGATGTCAGCAGCGCCGCATTGCAGCGCGCCAACAGCGCCTACCGTGCGCTGAGCCTGACGAGCCAAGCCATCGTCCATGCGCAAGGGTTGGCGCAATTGCTCGACGAGGCGTGCCGCATCGTCCACCAAGACGGTAGGTATGCGCTGGTGTGGATTGGCCAGGCGATGGACGACGAACGCAAGACGGTGCTGCCAGTGGCCGCTGCGGGGGACGAGCACAGCTATCTCGACGTGGTAGACATACGCTGGGACGAGAGCGAGCGGGGGCGCGGGCCTACAGGGCGCGCCATTCGGGAACGCCAGCCAGTGTGTATGCAGACCATTGCCGCAGACCCCCACTATGCCCCTTGGATGGAGGTAGCGATACGGCGGGGCTATGTTTCTGCGGCTGCGTTCCCCATTCCCGCCAGTCATGGGGTCGATGGGATATTCGGGGCGATGATGGTGTACGTGTCGCAAGCCCACGGGTTTTTGGACGAGGAGCTATCGTTGCTGGAGCAATTGGCCGCCAACGTCGGGGTAGGGGTGGACAAATTGCGCGCCGAAGAAGACCGGGCGCGCACCTCCCGCCAGTTGCAGGAAGCCAAGCACGCTGCGGAAGAAGCCAACCAGGCCAAGACCCGCTTCCTTGCGACGATGAGCCACGAGATTCGCACCCCGATGAACGGCATCCTGGGGATGGCGCAGATGCTCATGCTCCCCGAAGTGCTTCCCGAAGAACGAGCGGACTACGCACGCATCATCTTGCACTCGGGCAAGGCGCTGCTGAATATCCTCAATGACATCCTGGACCTAGCCAAGGTGGAAGCGGGCCGGTTCCGCCTTGAACACCAGCCTGTCGACCCCTTGGATGTCATGCAGGAAGTGCGGGATTGGTTTGCCGAGGCTGCGAAAGCGAAACATGTGCAGCTTCAGGTGGGTTGGGATGGCACTGCTGTGCAATCCGGGCGGCGCTACGTGGGAGATGCCCACCGCTTGCGTCAGATGCTTTCCAACTTCGTCAGCAACGCGATCAAGTTCACGCAGCACGGTACGGTGCGGGTGCAGGCGCGGGAAGTCTTGCGGGAAGGCGATAAGGCGGTGCTGGAGTTTTCCGTCACCGATACCGGAGTGGGGATTCCCGAGGAGAAGCAGTCGCTGCTGTTCCAGCCTTTTTCTCAGGTGGACAGCTCCCCCACCCGGCAGTACGAAGGCACGGGGCTGGGGTTGTCGATCGTTCGTGGCTTTGCCAAGCTGATGGAGGGCAGCGTCGGCGTGGAAAGCACCGTGGGGCAGGGGTCGCGGTTCTGGTTCCGGGTCTGCCTGCCGTGGGAGCAGGGCGATATTGCTCCCGCCAGGGAAGGGAATGCGGCGCAGCGTGCTGCCGCGCAGGCCGTGCTGTCTGGAACGATTCTTGTTGTCGAAGACAACCCCACCAACCAGAAGGTCATCGCCGTGCTGTTGCAGTCATTGGGGTTGCAGGCAGAGCTTGCGGAAAACGGCGCAGAGGCCGTAGAGCGGATCCGGCGATCCCAAGCTGTGCCCGATGTGACCTTGCCGGATTTGGTGCTGATGGACGTGCAAATGCCGATCATGGACGGCTGCACCGCAACCCAGACCATCCGCGCCTGGGAAGAGGATGCAGGCCGGGGGCATCTCCCCATCGTCGCGCTGACGGCAGGCGCTTTTGACGAAGACCGCCAGCGTTGTATGGATTCCGGGATGGACGATTTCCTCACCAAACCGGTGGGGTTGGAAGCACTGAGCCAAGCCCTGTCACGCTGGTTGCGGCGTGATGATCTGTCTACAGCATCGCACCCATCACAATAGCCGACCCTGCAACTCGTGATATAGCGTAAATTTTCCATCCGCAGAAATCAAGAATGCATCATGTGCCAGGGCAGTGGCGATGATGAGTCGATCCTGTGGGTCACGATGATGTTCGGGCAGTTGCACCGCTATACGGGAAATCTCCGGAGTGATCGCCATCAAACCAATGCCAGAGCCAGACAACGCCTTGTCAAACCAGCGCTCTAAAGGCTCGGAAATTTCGATGCGGTCGTGTTGCACCAGCCAGGCGACCTCAAAACAGGAAATTGCCGAGACACCCACCTCGTTCTCCTGATAAATCCGATCACACCAAATGTTTTTCAGGTTTTGGTGATCCTTCCCGATCCACCATAACCAAATATGGGTATCCAGAATAATCATCGTGACAAATCCCAATCCTGTTCCGGGGCTGAAGTCAAGATATCACTGTGAATCTTGACCTGTCCTGCGATATCGGGGTGAGGCTGGCGCTGTATCGGCTCTGGTTCATTCTCTTCCAGTGTCAGGACGATAACTTCCACCCGATGGTGATGGAAGCTTTCCGGAAGCGGAATGACAAGAGGCCCATTGTCGACACGGCTCAACACGCGCTGCACTTGCATTTCTGCTCTCCTTTCAGGTTTTGTCAATCGAATTAGAGCCTATTCGAGTAGGGGATCGCACCCGGCAGTCAGCCCAGTGTCCCCGCCCACTCAAAAATCTGCGCATCCATCCGTTTGAGCAGCACTTCGCGTTCCGCGCTGGGCAAAAAGGCGTGGACGAAGGCTTGGCGGGTCAGAGCCAGCGCTTCCCATACGGTCAAGCCTTGGGGGGTCATCCGGCTTGCGGCCAGGTATTCCTCGGGTAGGGAAGTGCGGGAAATCGCAGGGTTGTCCGTACACAAGGCCACGGGCAGGCCGGCCTGGATGAATTCCCGCAAGGGGTAGTCGGGTTGGCCGGCGGTGGCAGGGTGATCGGGGTCGCGGTACCCCACCACTTCGCGGTTGGAGCTGGGGCACAGTTCCAGGCAGATGCTGCGGTCGCGGAACCGCGCCATCAGCGCGGGGTTGTGCGTCAACGTCAGCCCGTGGCCGATGCGGTCGGCGTGCAAGTGGTAGGCGGCCTGCCAGATGTTGTCGGCGGGTTCGCCTTCCCCAGCGTGGATCGTCACCGGCAGGCACTCCGCAAAAGCGGGCTGAAAGGCTGGGGCCAGGGCTTCCGGGCAGCGCGTACCTTCGTCCCCCGCCAAATCCAGCCCCAGCAGAAAGTGCCCCAGTTCCCGGTGGGCCTGCACGGCCTGCTGCACCACCTGGGCATGGTCGCTGTGGCGGCGGTTCAGAATCCAAACGAACCCCACCCGGGGCCAGGCCGTCGCGGCAGGGTCGGCAACGGGCCGAACGCGGGCACCGGCCCGTTCCAGGGCCGTACACAAATCGCGCAGAAACCCGGTGGGGTCTTGCGGGCGGTAGCGCTGCGGGGTGCCGCGCAATTCCAGGTACGCCAACCCTTCCCTACGCGCCTGTTCCACGATGGATTGCGCATACGGCGCCAGCGCGGCAGGGTGCGCCAACAGGGCGGAACCGCTGAGTTCCCCCGGCCGCTCATACGCCGCAAAGCCCTGGGAGGATGCGCGCAGGGCAACGCGGGGTTCCGTCACGGCGTACAGGTTGTGCTGCAACTGCGCGGGGCTGGCGTGCAACAACAAGGTGGCGGATAGGGCAGGGCGGTCGCGCCCATGCGCTTCCAGCGACTGGGGCCAATTCCACGGCCACTCTGCTGCGGAAAGCCACGGCGCAACGCGATGGAGGAAGCGGGTGCGGTCTGTTTCGGAATACGTCGCCAGAATGGCCTGCGCCACCACCCGTTGCGCATCCATGCCCAGGCACCCGCCCAAATGCCGGTGCAAATCCGCCTTGGGTAGGGCATGTAGCGCAGGCAAATGCGCTGCGGTCAACACCGTACTGCGGAGCATCTGAATCTGCGCAGGCGGCAGACGGTACAGACTGCGCCAGTTTTCGTGGTGCTCGGATTCCGCCAGATGCGCCAGAAAGTTGCCCATCAACCGGCTGCTTTCGTGCAGGCGGCGCTGCAATTCATCCTGCAACAAGGGGCCGGTTTGCGGCAACGGCCAAGCGCATTCCGCGCCCGAATCCGGCAGGGGAACGGAAAAACTCCGGTCGTCCACCCGCAGCCCGTCGATCTCGATATCGAGCAGCTCATTGCGGGTGCCCGTTCCTGCAACCAGGGGGGTGATCGCCGCAGCCAGCTCCGGCGGCAAAGGGTGTTGGAACAGGTTGATTTGCGCTTGCCGTTCGGCCTCGGTTCTGGCCATCAACGCAGCGGGCATCGGTTCCGGCCCCACCACATGCAGCCATGCGTGCGCGCCGAACAGCGAACCCGCCGTCTGCAAATCCGCGCTCATCGTCTTGCGCCCACCGGCTAGGGAAAGCAGCAATTGCCCCTGCCTGCCGCATTGATGGCTGGCAAGCAGGGTGACGCGGAACGTCAATTCACGAATGTGGTCGCACTCGCGCTGGGTGGCCAATTGGTCGGTGCCCTGCGCACACCAAATCCGCAAAGGGCAAGGCCGCCCCAGCCCTTCCCACCAGGCGCGCAGGCGATCCAAACTGGCCAGGGTTTGCGCGCCCTGCGTGGTGCAGATCCATAGCTCGGATGGCGCAGCCAGCCCGTAGCGCGAACGAATGGCATCCAAAGACTGTTTGGCCGGATGCTGGGCGTACAAATCCAACATCGCAGGGGCCAGCCACCCGAACACTTCGGGAATGACGGCCCAGCTTGCGCAGAGGGCGCAAAGCAGGATGTTCCGATCAGGCATGGGTTCCCTTTCCCTCCCTCCCTTTCGAGAACCATTTCCGCTCCAGCACATTGCGCAGGTCGCGCAGTTCCCTGCCGCGAACAATCAGGATATTGGATTCTTCGGCACGGCTACGGTGCGCGGGGTGGTCGGCCAGATGGCCGCGCAGATCGACGATCATCGTTTGGGTGCGCAAGCCGCCCAGCTCTTGCAGCGTTTCCAGCTTGTAGAGCACCGTTGCGGCTTTGTCGTCTTGGCCGCCTGGGTCTTTGGCGTAGCTGGCCGTTTTGCATTCGATCAAATGCAAGGTGTTGTGGTACAGGCAGGCCACATCGATTTCGTTGCGGGTCAACGGCTTGCCCGTGCGGCGGGAGCGCTGGTCGAATTCCAGCTCGACCCCCGTCACCACATCGCTGATCGAAGCGTATTTGCCTTGCAGGTCTTTCAGTGTCTGGTAGACGTGCTTTTCCAGCCATTCGCCTTGCACAAAGCGGCGGGCTTCCTCGTCGGCAAAGGTCAGCTTGTCTCCATCCAGCCGCAACATTTGCGCGTCTTCCAACAAGAACAGCAACGCCTGCAATGCTTGCAATGCTTTGGGGTCGATCTGGGTGGCAAGCCCGGGCTTGTCTTCGGCAGACTGCGCAAGGTGGTTGAGCGTGCTAAATGCCTCCGCATCGGTGTACGCATGGTCCACCAGCCTGGCTGTGACATCGCGCTGGGCCGCAGTAATTTGGATGTGCCGAATGGGGCTGACGGTATGGCCATGCACTTCGAGCATCTCGCGCACCGTCAGCTTGCTGACCAAAGGCTGCCAGCGTGCGCTTTGGCCGATAACGATCACCTCGTCGGTTTGGACGTTGACATAGAACACCGGCTTGCCTTCGGATCGAAAGGCTTCCTGCGCGGCAACGGCCATCAGCTTGGTACCGCCGGTGACGTTCAGCGCAACGTCCTCGCCCTCGCAACCTGCCAGAAAGTCCAAAAAGTTGTCAGACAACGCCGCGTAGTCGTAGGCATCGGGCAAATCGCGCATGGCAATTTCGATCCCGTGGCACCGGGGGCGGAGTACCTTGGCCAGCGCCTCAGCGCGGTCGACCATCTCTTTGCTACAGGCCAGCACTACTTTGCGGGGCTGCCATGCGGGGTCGAGAACCGGAAGCAGATTCGGGGTGGGTTGGGCCGAAACCAGGCACAGATGGGTGGCGTATTGGGGCATGGGGACATCTCCTTGGAAAAAAGAAAAAACGACGATAGACGGTTCGATTGATCCGTCATTCCCGCGAAAGCGGGAATCCAGTCCAATGCCGCAATTTGGCGCGATCTGGCATTTCTGCCCAGCGTGAAGAATCCATTGCTTACAGCTTCCGCTGGTTCACTGGTATCCCTGCATTCTTAGAGCCTTGTATCTTCTTGAATCATGAATACGAGGCTCTTACTCCGGCCCCGCACGGTGGGTGGTGTGGTAGGCGACGGTTAGCAGCCGTTGCCTACCCGATTAGACGCTGTTGATTCCACAGGGGTCATTCCAGACAGCAGGGTTTCCGGGGCGATGTCCTGTTCGTTTGGCCAAGTTACTGCACCAAACAGAATGCCTACCCGATTGAAATAATGCACGTCCCGAAGCTCTCGAAATACACCATGGTCGAGAAAGGGTTTCAAGTCGAAAATACCCTTACGGCCGTCCTCAATTTCGAAATAAATACGGAAGTCCGGCAGCGGTTTAACGGTTTTAACATCCCAATACATGGCGGGTTCCTCAAAGTGGTTCGATTTTGTAGGGATTCTCTCCACTGACGGCGAGTTCCCAGTTTGCCATTAGTTCGTCACGATGAAGTTCTATCCAAGCCTGTACCAGACGCAACTGCTTGCGGGGCAATTCACCTGCAAGAATTTCACCGTCGCCAAGGCCAATTGATGCCTCGAATTCAGCGTATCTGGCATGAATGTGAGGCAGGTTGTGGTGCTGGTTGTCGATCAAGTACAGGCGGATGATGATGCCGTAGAACATAGAAATGATTGGCACGTTGTATTCCTCGTGATATAGCTAATGTTGTCAGTTTACCTGCTCAAGATGTGTGGCGAGTGGCTGCGGGTGCGATGCAAAGTCATGTGGTACCGCTGGGAGCGAGGGCATCTTGCCCTCGAAATACCCGAGGGCGAGACACCCCTCGCTCCCAGCCCACCCCGTAGCCCGGATGGAGTGAAGCGGAATCCGGGGTGTACGCTCGCCGGTGCAGCCTCGCTGAGTATTCCGGTCCAGCGTAACCGGTGATTCCGGCGAACGTGACCGATACGAGCGGTCATGGCAGTCGGCACGGCGGTATAGGCCGACGGAGCGGTGTTGCGCACAACGAAGCCTACGGGTCAGGTAGCTTCGAGCATTTTTGCAAGGAGCTACCGATGCCTGCTTTACGGATCACTATGCGCAAACTCAAAGATGCCTTGCGTCTCCAATTCGAAGGTGGAAAGTCCCACCAACAAATTGCCCATGCTCTAGGCATTTCCAAAGGGGCAGTCACCAAATACGTGGGGTTGGCAGGGGCCTATGAATGAAGAAATTCCAAACCAGAAAGGGAGATTGAGCCGAAAAAACAGCTCGGCATCAACGCAAAACGCGCAACACTGACTATCCGGTGACGTTCGCCGGAATCGCCGGTCACGTTGCCGGAATACGCATTTCAGTGCTGCTACGCCCCATCGTGCGAAGTAACGCAATGCGGGCTTGGCAAGGGTGGGCTTCATCCATATTTGGGGCATGTCTTGGACACATTGGCCGGATGCTGGGCGTACAAATCCAACATCGCAGGGGCCAGCCACCCGAACACTTCGGGAATGACGGCCCAGCTTGCGCAGAGGGTGCAAAGCAGGATGTTCCGATCAGGCATGGGTTCCCTTTCCCTCCCCCCCTTTCGAGAACCATTTCCGCTCCAGCACATTGCGCAGGTCGTGCAATTCCCTGCCGTGAACAATCAGGATATTGGATTCTTCGGCGCGGTTGCGGTTCGCGTCCTGGTCGGCCAGATGGCCGCGCAGGTCGACGATCATCGTTTTGGTGCGCAAGCCGCCCAGCTTTTGCAGCGATTCCAGCTTGTAGAGCACCGTTGCGGCTTTGTCGTCCTGGTCGCCTGGCTCTTTGGCGTAGTTGGCCGTTTTGCATTCAATCAAATGCAAGGTGTTGTGGTACAGGCAGGCCACATCGATTTCGTTGCGGGTCAATGGCTTGCCCGTGCGGCGGGAGCGCTGGTCGAATTCCAGCTCGACCCCCGTCACCACATCGCTGATCGAAGCGTATTTGCCTTGCAGGCCTTGCAGCGTCTGGTAGACGTGCTTTTCCAGCCATTCGCCTTGCACAAAGCGGCGGGCTTCTTCGTCGGCAAAGGTCAGCTTGTCTCCATCCAGCCGCAACATTTGCGCGTCTTCCAACAAAAACAGCAATGCTTGCAACGCTTTCCATTTTGAATTCTTCTTGTCAATCTGCGTGGTAAGCCCCGGCTTGCCTTCGGCGAGCTGTGCAAGGTAATTGAGCGTTCCAAAAGCCTCCGCAGCACTTTGAAGATGGTCCAGCAGCCTGGCCGTTACATCGCGCTGCGGCGCGGTGACTTGGATTTGCCGAATGGGGCTGACTGTGTGGCCATGCACTTCGAGCATCTCGCGCACCGTCAGCTTGCTGACCAAAGGCTGCCAGCGTGCGCTTTGGCCGATAACGATCACCTCGTCGGTTTGGACGTTGACATAGAACACCGGTTTGCCTTCGGAACGAAAGACTTCCTGCGCGGCAACGGCCATCAGCTTGGTACCGCCGGTGACGTTCAGCGCAACGTCCTCGCCCTCGCAACCTGCCAGAAAGTCCAAAAAGTTGTCAGACAACGCCGCGTAGTCGTAGGCATCGGGCAAATCGCGCATGGCAATTTCTATCCCGTGGCACCGGGGGCGTAGCACCTTGGCCAGCGCCTCAGCGCGGTCGACCATCTGTTTGCTACGGGCCAGCACCACTTTGCGGGGCTGCCATGTAGGGTCGAGAACCGGCAACAGGTTTGGGGTGGCTTGGTCGGAAACCAGGCACAGATGGGTGGCGTATTTCGGCATAAAAAACCTTCAGTATGTGAAAAAGGTTGCTGACGTACGGCGCGTTGGTATTGCAAACGCGAACCGACCTTATGCATTGTCCATCTAATCAATGACTTTTTGTGTGGCCTCCTTGGATTTGATGTATTGGCTATCGTTCTAGGGTTGGGGTAGCGTCGGGCGTTTATACAGCCTGTATTGCAAAAAAATAACGCTACTCAAATTCCGTGTTGAGATACTTCGTGGGGTTCCTTGCCAATTTGTGCAATCTAGGTAAATCGTCCACTTCTTCTTTTGTCAATAATCCATGCTCAATCGCAAAAGTCGCCACTTCCTTAGAGTCTAGCCATAATACATGAATCTCATCGTGCGGTTGAGATTCAGATGCCAGAACAGTCGGAATCTCAGTCAGAGGAATAAAATCAGGAATAATATCTGTTTCAATACCTAATATATCAGCCATCATGACATTGATGCAAACACCGGAAACATTTTGCCATGCATGTTGCGCAATAAATAACGATTTTTTGATCTGGGCGATACCGTCTTTGCCTGTGGTCGTGGTTTCTCTATGTTTGATTTCTATAAATAATCTAGGTGTTTGATCTGGCGCATAAACATAGTCTAATTCACGATAGTGTATCCTGTATCGACCATATTTATTTCTATTATTCCATTGAAGAATGCGATTTGGGCATTCTTCGAGATGGAGTTTGATGATCGATCGAATAATATTCTCCAATTTGTATAATTGAAGATGGTATTCGTGCGCAAAAGGGCAGGGTATTCGTTTTGGGTCAGAAATAAAATTATTATCTTTCAGCCATTTTCTGTAGTGTTTATCATTGGGGCACACCAAACAAATCTCTCTGAACATATCTTTAAGGCGTGATTGCTTGCGTTACAATATGTATTATGTATTTTTTGAGAATTATTTAGGCATAACCAATCCGTATGATTGATCACGCATTATTTGAGGCGGTTGTTCTAATACATGTTCCAGTGAACTTTCTAGAATATCAGTACCCAATCTTGTTAATTGCTCTTGGTTTCTAATAGGTATAGCTTTTTCATGTGTGCCGAGCCAAGTTAAAGATTGGCTTAAAGCCCACTGATTGTTGCCCACGGCATTAGATTCTATGGCAAGACGGCTTTGGATACGGTTTTTCGATGCATTGGATAAAGACAATCTCCTCATCAACTCGTCAAAGGTGCTTCTGTGAAGTAAAGAATTTTGGGATAATTCTATTCTTTCTTCAATATGTTTTTGATTGATAATTCCGACTTGAACGGTTTGGGTAATGAAGTCATGCAAATCAATATCTTTGGTGTGCTTCCAAATAGATTCATTGGATTCAATTGCAGTAAGACCATTTGTGCAAATGAGGATTGTTCTTTCCCAATTTACTTTGTATGATTCGTAGCCATTATTTTTTGCATATACCAATCCATAGCTGTATGAAGTCTGATAATCTGGATTATTGAAGTCAAAGGTTTCTATTACCCTATTGTAACGATCAAATTTCATTCCATTGCTGATAGGGGTCAAATAAGTAGATTTCTTGATTTTGGACAAAAACTGTTCGCGAAAATCAATCTGATTCACATTGACAAAATTTGGAGAGACAATTCCGTATATTTTGTTATTTCCAATTCTGTCTTTTTCGTAACGAATGGTTAGATCGAAACGATCAAAAACCGATTCCAGTTCTTGCTCTAGAGCAATACAGTTGCTAGAAAATTTTTCCGACCAATTTTTGCTTATTTTCTGATAATCCAGGCTATACCCCCATGCTCTGCTGCCAATTTGATGTATCAATTGGCGGCACACAGCACCCAGCAAAACAATGTTGTTGTAAGTAATTTGTATCAATGATCCATTGTTTAATAATTTTATCCTGACTGGTAACTCAACGTGCAGTTGATGCAGTTTCTTTTCGCGTTCAACTAGCAAATGGAGAGGGGCCTCCTCTTTGCCAGAAAAAGACCTGTGTGCATTGATTGAATTTTTCATTACAGTGTTCATTTTTCTTGAAAAAGTTATTTGTGGAGACGATACTTGGTTGAGATGGTAACGCAATAAACTATATGCTTTTCAATCTGCGCAATGTAGGTTAAAAATTTTTCTTAACAGGCATGGACCATTAGCCGCAATGTTATTCCCAACCGGGTTGGATGGTGAGAAATTATGCACGTGCCTACATATAGCGCATTGGTCTGGATACTTTCGATGTTCTCGATTGGCTTTGCATGATGGTGCGCGACTGATGGTGTGCTTGCTGCATCGGAAATTGGGTATTGCGTTGGCATGGGTGCATTGTTGGGCCAATTTCGGAAAAAGTCTTCCATGGCAAGCTTGCGGTGTTGTTACAGGGTGTCATCCGACTTTCCGTTGCCTTCTTCCACCATCGTTGCCTCAACCGCAATCGTGTCAGCACTCAATCCCAATTGATAACGGTAGGGGCAGGTTCCGCCGTCCGCGATCAGATAGGCATTGGCTGCAGGACCCAATTTGTTCTTGAGGATTTTGTGCAGCTTTGAGTTGTGGATGCCGAAGTACTCACCGTCCATGCCTTTGCGCGCTGCGCGCCGGTGGCGGTGGTCAGAGTCGTAGGATTTCATGGGGAGCAGTGTCGGCGCGGTTTTGTGGGTTGGGGGAATTGGCAAGCTTGCCGGTGTGTGTGCCATGCAGTAGTTGGCACGGTAGTAATCAGGGTATTTCTTGTGATTGATTGGTAAGAATGTGGTAAGAATATGTTTGTCTATTCAAAAATTCTTAACCCCTTTGAAGGTAGGGTATGTCTTCAGGTTCAAATAATATATTCGTAATGTGCTGCGAAAGCAGTTTTATAGCCTTAGAACTAAAATGGTACATCTTTATCGTAGGAATAATCTGTTTCTTCGTCTATATCGTCTTCGTCTATATCGTCATCAATTTTTTCGTCCTGCTTGGGTGGCGAAGAATGCTGGGCAACCTGTTCTCCCTTGGGTGCTTCACTTGTTGGTGTGTCTGCATCATGCAAAGCTTTTTCCAAAGCTTTTTCAACAGCGTTGATCCGTTCCTGGCAAATTTTGTATGCTGCAACAGATTCAGTGACGATCTGCAACAAGTCGTCGATATTCGGTTCATGCTGTTTGCGCAAGGTATCTGCATTAGTTTTTAGTGTTTTATATGCTGCTTTGAATGTCGCGTTCATAATATAAAATCCTTATAATTATTGGTCAATATTTGCTGAAACGTTTGCATCAATAAATTGAATTTCGATTGTAGATCCAGTCACAGTCTGTGCCGCCCGGGTTATTGGTTTGCCTTCCTGATTACGAATAATTGCAAATCCACGTTTCAGCGTTTTTTCTGGCCCTTGGCCAACTATTTCCCGCATCAATGCCTTGCTGTCATTTTTTGCAGATTGCACGATTTGTTTTGCCGAAGTACCAATTATTTCCATGGAATCTTTTGTGACGTTTCTGGCAATGGCAGCTTCGATACGTGCGTTGTCCAGCACGGTAGTAGCCATCATAAAAGTCGAAGCCGATGCTGCTTTCAGGCTATGGTTGGCATCATTGACGATTTGATTCCAGAGGGTAGGCACAGATTGTTTTGCTTGCTGTACATGGACTTTTGCTTCTGTTTTTATAAACTGCAGGGCACCAGCAGAAAGATCTGAAGCAATACGGATTTCATTCAATGCATTCAGTTTCATTTCGTTGATCAACGCCAAAGTAGTTTTACGACCTTGGGTAAGTTGCTGCATTGCATTTCTACGGACTTCAGTATCCAAGAGTGTCGTATTTAACTTTGATTCTTGTATGTATCTTATTCCAGTATTGATAAGTTGTTCAAATATGATTTTTGCATCCGAGGTTCTTTGTTTAATAGTCTGTTCGATGCCTGCAATAACTTTAGAAGGAGTATCGTACTTACAGTTTGCTACTTCATCCAGCACTGTACTGTCACGTTCATGGCCAATCCCTGTCAAAGCTGGTACTGGCAAATCGCAAATATATCTAGCCAAGTCATAGTCATTGAGCCATGCGATGTCGTTGACCGGGCCACCGCCACGAATAATTACAACAGCATCGGGCAATGTGTTATTTTGACTAATATAAATCGACATTGCCTTTTGCAATTTATCACAAATTTCTCTGGCAGCACCTTCGCCTTGAAACCGGCTATAAATATAGTCAAAATGGCAAATACCGAATTGTTCGAGTCGTTCTGCTTCTGCTTGGAAGTCGCCCAAACCTGCGCCACCAGCAGGAGCAATAACCAAGACTACATTGAAATCCCATGGATAAGGAAGTTGCTTATTTGCAGTAAAAACACCCTCTGTTTTCAGGCGTTCACGGATTTTCCTCTTTTTGGCTGCTAGTTCACCTAGCGTATATTCTGAGTCAATATTATCAATAGTGATAGTAAAGCCATAGCGTTGATGATATATTGGCCGTCCGCGAACCAGAATCTTCATTCCAGGTGCAAACTGGATTCCCGTGTCGCTCTGAAATTTTGGCAGGATTGTTTGTGCAGTACGTTGCCAGATTACAGCTTGGGACTTGGCTAATACACCACCGTTGTGGTCCCGTTCCGAAACACCAAGATAAATGTGACCACTGACTGTATACAACTCTTCCACTTCCACCATGACCCACACGCCAGTTTGGTAAGCACGTGAAACGATTGTAGAAACTCCTCCCAATAATGCAGAAAGAGATATACCCCGCGTGGCAGGGGCTGCCAGCTCACTATGATCCCGATTCTCTACTGCATTATTTTGTATTGTTGCTTTGGTCGCAACCCCATCTTTGGGTAGCCATTGCGAAAATGGAGCCAGTTCACGGCCTTCAGGTACATACCATGATCTTTGCACACTGTCCCATTTTGCGCCAAGCGCTTTGGCGGCATCTTTTTCTGAATACGTAACAATCAAATAAGTATTTGCCATAATGGATAGCAGAATATTGACTATTGTTTGTTGGTTTGGATGTGATAGGGTATGTTGATCAAATATTTATTGTTGGGGCGCTGTTTCAGAACCCATCTTTCAGTAAATGCTATGAATTTGCGCTTTGACCAAACTTGTAATTTATACAGTGCATATTTTTTCATGGAATGTCATTCGACTTTCCGTTGCCTTCCTACACCACTGTTTCCTCAAATGCAATCGCATCCGCATTCAATGCCAATTGGTAAAGGCGGGGGCGGGTGCCGCCGTCGGCGATCAGATAGGCATTGGCGCTCGGCCCCAATGTGTTCTTGAGTGTTTTGTGCAGCCTCGATTTGTGGATGCTGAAGTACTCACCGTCCATACCTTTGCGCAATGCGCGGTGCGTGGGGTCTTGGTTTTCGGCATCGTTGCCGGTGATGCGGCGGTATTCGCGCAGGTAGATCGTTGCCCAGTCTTTGTCTGGAACACCCTTTGCGGGTGCGGGCAGGGGTTCTTTGCCCATTTCCGCACGGCGCGCAAAAACGGCCAGCAGCGCCAGTTCCGCAGGCGGTAGCGCAATGCGGGTTGTGCCTGCGACGATGTATTGGCCGCGCAAATGCAGCCGCAGCCGGGGTGGGGCCAATGCGGCAATGGCGGCCTCGACGGTGTCATTGAAGCTGGCCGTGCCTGCCAACAACGCGGATGGCAGCCCATGGCGCAGGCTGACGAAAGGGATATTCGCCAGCGTGACCTGGGCGTTTACGCTGTCGGCCAACTGGTTATTGAGCAGCCTCAAAACACGGCTATAGGGCGTGGGGTAGAAAAAGTCGTAACTCGATTCGAACGGCTCGCTGACGAGGACGTGGCTCAGCCGATCCTGCGCACGGCCATAGAGCGACAAGGCGTAGCCCAGATAAAACCCCATCGTCTTGCGCCCGCCTGCGATGGAAGCGTGCAGAGCGCAAGCGTCGTCGGCAGTGAAAGCGCGAACCTGCGCGGTGATGAAGTCGGCAGCGGCCTGGTTGTCCGCCGGAGTGCGGATATCGCCCAATGGCTTGCCCTGGGCATCGCGCATCACATGGATATGGCTGCGGTCGAAAGCGATACCGGGCAGATGGAAGTCGGCCTGCAACTTGTGGAACCAGCCCAGGTCTTCACTGAGCAGCGAAAGCTCTGCACGCTGCGCGCCGGTGGCGGTGGTCAGCAGATGGACTTCAGTAGGAACGAAAGCCTCGTCCTGGTCGGCGGCCAGGGCGTAAATCGTCTCGGTGACGATCTGCGGGGACAAGCCGCTGACGGCGATCAAAACACGGCGCGGATAGCCGGCGGGTTGGTGGGGGTCGTAGGAGTTCATGGGGAGCAGTGTCGGTGCGGTTTTGCGGGATGGGGGGAATGGCAAGCTTGCTGGTGTGGCGGATTTTGTGTCGTATGTGACACCGCTGCATGCTGATTCCGGTGAACGTGACCGTTGCTACCGGGCGGTAGGAAGCACGGTAATAAGGGTATTTATTAAGATTGATGGTAAGCATATATATGCTTATTCAGAAATTCTTAATCCCTTTGAGATCAGGGCATGTCTTTAGACCTTCTACGCGCTGGAGGATGTCGGTCTAGTAGTGTCTTAATCCCTTTGAGATCAGGGCATGTCTTTAGACTCAAGCTCGTCGGCGGACTGTGCCTTTGGCATGGTCTTAATCCCTTTGAGATCAGGGCATGTCTTTAGACTCCGAAGGAGGATCTCATGAGAGATCTTTGGAAGTCTTAATCCCTTTGAGATCAGGGCATGTCTTTAGACGCTCTGATTATCCTACTCAAGTTAAAGAGGAGTCTTAATCCCTTTGAGATCAGGGCATGTCTTTAGACCCAGCCAAAGCTCAATAACGAAATATCGCTACGTCTTAATCCCTTTGAGATCAGGGCATGTCTTTAGACAAAGAGTGGCGAAGGCTAGGTAAGCCAAAAATGTCTTAATCCCTTTGAGATCAGGGCATGTCTTTAGACGTAATGGCCTCATTTTTCTATGCATTGGAAGAGTCTTAATCCCTTTGAGATCAGGGCATGTCTTTAGACCTCAATCTCAGGCCCAATTTGAACGGGCAGATGGGTCTTAATCCCTTTGAGATCAGGGCATGTCTTTAGACGCTGGCGGAGACACCGCTAAGTGGGTAGAGTATGTCTTAATCCCTTTGAGATCAGGGCATGTCTTTAGACGGTATTCCTACTGGTTATCTTACTGGTTTAGATGTCTTAATCCCTTTGAGATCAGGGCATGTCTTTAGACTGAACCAGATTTCGATACACTTCCTGAAAAGGGGGTCTTAATCCCTTTGAGATCAGGGCATGTCTTTAGACTGCGGGAGCGGGTGTGGTAGCTGCTGAAGCTACCGTCTTAATCCCTTTGAGATCAGGGCATGTCTTTAGACTTTTTTATGAATAAGACAGAAGAGTTGGTCTCTGTCTTAATCCCTTTGAGATCAGGGCATGTCTTTAGACAGAAGAGGATATGCCGGATTAGAGCCTATTTCAGTAGGCTAATGATATATAATATTAATCATCACAGTCGCAATAACCCAGATGAGGAAAATTATGGGCCTGATATTTCATGATGATGGGTGGAGATTGCATGATGCACTCTGGGGAATAATAAAATCATCGCTCCCTGAACCCAAAAAACATCCCCTTGGTTGCCATAATCCGCGTGTATCTGATCGCAGCGCAATGAACGCAATTCTTTTCGTATTGCGAACTGGCTGCCAGTGGAACGCCTTAAACATGACGGGAATTTGCTCGTGCAGTTCTGCCTATCGACGCTTTCGCGAATGGACGAAAGCAGGTGTATTTTCAGCCCTTTGGATACAACAATTGGTCGAATACGACAAATCCCAAGGCATCGATTGGGCATGGACATCCATGGATGGAGCGTTAACCAAAGCGCCCCTAGCAGGTCAGCAAACAACTGGGGCCAACCCAACAGATCGAGGCAAGCAAGGTGTCAAGCGCAGTGTGCTTACTGATGGTGCAGGCATACCGCTTGCCGTCGCCATCGACGGTGCGAATCGGCACGACATGAAGTTGGTCAGGAGTACGCTGGAAGACATCAAAGCAAAACGACCAGACCCGACGGATACAAAACCACAAGGCATCTGCTTGGACAAAGGATACGATTTTGATGAAGTAAGAGAGATCGTCAAAGAATTTGGCTTTACGGCTCACATTCGTTCCAGAGGCGAAGAAGCTAAATCTATAAAGCAAGAAGCTGGTTTCAAGGCACGGCGCTGGGTAGTAGAACGTACACATAGCTGGATGAATCGCTTTCGCCGAATTCTGGTGCGTTGGGAAAAACTTCCTGAAACGTATATCGCCATGTTGCACCTCACTTGCGCCCTAATCACTTTAAGGGCATATTGCCTACTGAAATAGGCTCTAATCTATCCGGTGGGTCTTAATCCCTTTGAGATCAGGGCATGTCTTTAGACGAATATAGAAAGAAGACTTGGTGGGAGAGTAAAGTCTTAATCCCTTTGAGATCAGGGCATGTCTTTAGACTAAGAGTATTAAATACCCTGTAATTAAGTTTCTGTCTTAATCCCTTTGAGATCAGGGCATGTCTTTAGACGCAATGCGCTCCATGCACACGTCCTGAATAAGTCTTAATCCCTTTGAGATCAGGGCATGTCTTTAGACTGATTTAGCTAACCATTTTGGTAAAGATAAACTGTCTTAATCCCTTTGAGATCAGGGCATGTCTTTAGACCTACTATGTTTAGGATGCTTGGTCAATTGTGGAAGGTCTTAATCCCTTTGAGATCAGGGCATGTCTTTAGACAAGATTTAAGCATTACAAGTAGACTTTATATTGTCTTAATCCCTTTGAGATCAGGGCATGTCTTTAGACCGTAGCGGCGCAAAGAATGCGCTGATCTACAAAGGTCTTAATCCCTTTGAGATCAGGGCATGTCTTTAGACGTAGCGTACCAGTACGGTCCTTCCCTGATCAGGGTCTTAATCCCTTTGAGATCAGGGCATGTCTTTAGACCCAGGTAGGCGTCAGTCCCTGTAATGTATTGTTTGTCTTAATCCCTTTGAGATCAGGGCATGTCTTTAGACGTACCCCCCAATAAACGTCGCCATGACGTTGTCGTCTTAATCCCTTTGAGATCAGGGCATGTCTTTAGACGGTAATGCGATGCATCAACAGATCCTGAATAAGTCTTAATCCCTTTGAGATCAGGGCATGTCTTTAGACTGAGCAAAAGTGACGATGAGATTGCGGCGTGGGTGTCTTAATCCCTTTGAGATCAGGGCATGTCTTTAGACTGTGCGCGTAAGTAGCGTGGATGAAGGAGGGGACGTCTTAATCCCTTTGAGATCAGGGCATGTCTTTAGACCATCATGGCATTGGTTACACGTAACAACGCGCAAGTCTTAATCCCTTTGAGATCAGGGCATGTCTTTAGACTACGATGTTCCGTATGCTTGGGCAGTTGTGGAAGTCTTAATCCCTTTGAGATCAGGGCATGTCTTTAGACGTTGAGTGCCTCGACTGGTGGAACGCACTAGTGGGTCTTAATCCCTTTGAGATCAGGGCATGTCTTTAGACTCCAACCGTCAAAAAATCTTTTGTTTTCAATAAGTTGCGTTGCGACTTGAAGATTATTCCCAACTGAAAAAAACCAGCTACTCGCTTGCAGCTTAGGTTTTCATGGTTCCTGTATTGGCTTGGTGGCATCATACCACACTCACTTTCCAAATTTTTTTGGATGGAATAGCTAATATCTTTAGATATTATGCATATCGTTTTTATTTATGTTACAGAGCTTGATTTATGTATAAATCTTGTAGAATACAATGTATTGCGCTCCAGCATGATTTTCCTTGTTTATTAATTTTTCTCATTGCTTTTCCTTTTACATTATATTGTTGCACCGGATCAAAATTCTTGGCCAGTTCAGGCGGTACAAAAACATCTCCCAACTCGCAACGAACAAATGCAAAATCTTTATCAGCTTGACGTATGACAGTACCTGAGAATGCTTGACAAAGCCCAGTGATTTCTTGGAGTTCAGAGATTTTCCAGTCAAGTGGGGGGCCATCTGTTTCTCTGCGTCCAATCTCGATAACGGTTCCAGATGGAAGTTTTGCAATTTCTGGGAACTTTTTGTTCCATAACCCAATCCCAGATTCAGTTCCCGTAGCCAGAAAAGTAAGCGCATTTGTGCTATGATTTTGATCGATTACGCCTCGTGTATATGTAAGTCTTTGTCGATGGAGTTCTTGCAATATTTTGCAAGCAACTGAATGCATTGGGGGCAACGGTTGTAGGGTATTGTTGGCCACTGCATCGTGGTACCAATTATTGGCCAAAATATTTTGTAAACCCTGGGGAATGCGGTAGCCATTTATTTTTCTGTATTGTATAGCCAACCATGCTTGGTTCGCCGCCTCATTGTAGCGTTCAACCAATGCTAGGCGTTGTGCTAACTGGATGCGGATTTTTGCTACTTCAATTTCCTTACGTGCTAACTGCGTTGCATAGGCGTAGCAAATCAAAGTGTCTTCTGGTCTCGTAGTTTCAAAAATATCTCCTAACAATCCCCAAGGCCAAGCCGCTGTGGAATGTTGTAACAGAACCGGGATTAAGCGTTGCAAGGCCAAATCTGGTTGGCCCTGGGCGAGGTGTAGCTTGCTTTGGTAATAATTGAACCATAGATCATTAGGTTCTATTTTTAATGATCGCTTCAGAATTTGACTTCCCCATTCTATCCATTGTGGACGTGTTTGTTTATCTGTTGCTTTAGCAGCCGTTTCGCGACAAATAGCACGTATGTAGCGCTTATAGAAGCTTTCCACAATCTTGCCTTCTTGGGTCACAAAAGGTTTCTTATCTTCCCCTGTAAAATTATCAGCTCCGACCCAGCGGGCATAACCTAAAAAATCAGGCCAATACCGTGACGATTTTAGTGCCAGTCGGTTCATGTGCGAAAAGACTGAATCGCTACGCAATGGATTGGCTATATGCAGAAATTCGCGCATGAGTGGCGAAAGTCGGCTGCCTATTGTATACGGTGAAATTTTTTTTGCTTCACAACGGTCAATAATAGATTTAACATGATCATACATTGACCATGCATAGGCGCGCAATAACCATAGATCATTTTCATTGCCGGGATATGCCTCCCGCGCTATTTGCAGTGCTTCAGCAGATCGACCCTGCTTGCGCAATGTAAATATTTCTCGGGAATTCATTGTATCTTCAATGATTTTATGGGTAATAGATATCAAGCTATTTATCGCCTATTTATCGCCTATTTATCGCCTATTTATCGCCTGATGACATTTTTATATTTGTACTATCTGTGCAGCTAGATTTTTGTGAGGCAGTATGGTCTCTATGCTAACTAAATTTATTATTTTGCGATTTATATTAAAAAATTCAACTAAAAACTAACTTTTTTCTGTTACGTGAATAAAGCATACTGGTCATCTTGTTCTGCTGTGGTCTGGTCTTTCCATAAGCCAGGCAGAACGTCATTCGGCACGATACTTGTTCCCATGCTGACTTTCCACGTATTCTGCGGTATATAGTAGCCGCGAATATCGTCTTTCTCAGGGTCTATCAGGGAGCGTAACTCTGTAACTAATTTTTCTATTTCTAATCTTGTTACATCTAGCAAATAAACGGAATACTGTAGCGGAAGTCCATATTTTTTGATAATTTTATGAATTTTGTTATATCTTTTCGGGTCACAAATGTCATAGGCTATAATGTATTTATTTTTTAGCTTGGTGCCCATGGTTTTACTCCTATGACCTGGTAGATATTAGAGATATTAGAATTGTTATCGATGAATTACTATATTCTTGTAATCTATTCCGCCAAGCATAGCGATCCCTTGTTGCGCAAGGTTTTAGCCAAGTTCTGGCATTGCGCACGCAGCCACCGTTGCCAGGGTTTTTGGTTTTCCTCCCATTCCGTGTAATAGATTTGCCTGCCTGCTTTGCCCATCATGCAGCCGGTTTCGTTGGTGCTGAAGTGGTCTTCTCGCAGCACTCTTTTGCGCAGCAGTTCCCATACCCAGGCATCCACTGCGGGGCGCAGGGGTTCGATCAAGTCGCTGGCCAGGCTTTCCCGGCCAAAGGCGGGGCGGTGGTAGAAGCCGAGCATCGGGTCCAGCCCGGTAATCGTGCATTGCTGGATGGCTTGCGCGTGCAGCATCGTGTAGCTCAGCGATAGGCATACGTTCACGGGGTCTTTGGGCGGGCGGCGGTTCCGTCCGGCAAAACCCAATGCGGGCGGGAATACGCTGCCCAGCGCGGCAAAGTAGGCGCGGGCCGCTGCGCCTTCCCATCCACGGATGCTGGCGACAGCCCCCGTCGTCGCGCCGAATTCGCGCAAATGCGCCTGAATGCTGTCGATGGTCTGGATCGCATCGAACAACGGTTTGCGCGCATCGGGGCGTTCTTGCTGCATCAGCGATAGCGTTTTGCGTTGCCGCGCCAGCTTGGCCCGCACGATGCCAGCCGACCATTGCCAGCATTCCTGCTGGTTCATTACCCGCAACGCTTGGGCGATGCGCACGGCTGCGTCGTTGTGCTGGTTGCCCAGAACGATGGCCGCCCTGCGTTGGGCGCGGGGGCTGATCAGCACGGTCGTTACGCCTGCTTCGGCCAGCCGTTGCAGCACGCCGGTATCGAGCTTGGTGCGTGCGCCATGGATCACGCAGCGGTCCATCAGCTTGATCGGCACCGTTCCCCGGCGCGTGCCGGATTCGTACAGCGCCAGCGCGTCGCCATCCACGCGGATATCGAGTTCGGTGCGATCCAGTACCAGCAGTGCCATGGTGTTGCCTCTGTCGTTGGGGTGGTGGATGTCGTCGCTGTAGTGGTTGCCTTGCCGCGTTCGGGGTCAGCCAACGTAAAAGTAATCGGGATCGGCAGGCTGCATGGCCTTGCCCAAGGTGTAGACGTGGCTGCGCGGGTCCAGCCGCAGCAGCAGAAAACGATCCTCTTCCGGGTCCAGCAGCAGGGCCATGTCCGCCAGCAATGCGGCGCGTTCCTCTGCCGTCAGAAAAATTTCATGGACAGACTTTTGCCCGCCCGTGGCATACGCCCGCGTGAGCTTGAGCGCAGCCTTGAGCCGACGGGGCTTGGCTACGTCGTAACACGCCAGATGAAACAGCCGTTGTGCCATGCAGGCATTGTTTGGCCCTTTTTGGCGAGGGGGCGGAATGGCAAGCTTGCGGGGGTGTACCCCCCTCCAAGTCTGCCCTCTCGGAACGGGAGCGCTGGATTGCCGGGTTGCGCAGTGCTCGGGCGAATCACCCTCGATCAGCAAAACCACTGCTGGGCAGGATCAGCCGAGATGTCTGCCCGGGTAGTTCGAGAAAGCCGAAATGTTGGTAAAAGGTGGATGCCGATGGCGACTTTGCGTCGACCACGATACCGGCTACGGCCAGGGTGCGACTGGCGGCATGGACTTTCCGACAGACATCAGCCAGCAGAATCGACCCAAGGCCCTTACCCTGAAATTCGCGGTCTACAGCCAATCGGCCCAACAGAGCCACCGGCACCGGGTAGCGCGGCAGCTTCTTGCGCAAGTTTTCAGGCAGCGTCTCGGCCTGGATGCTGGCGGCGCTCAAAGTGAAGAATCCGGCAATCCGCGTGGAGGATTCGAGAGGACTTGCAATGAAGGCGCGGGTGACGTTGCGGCGGACATCCTGGGTGGCATAGCGGCGCAGATAGTCGTTCAGCGCTGCATCACCACAGTCAAAGCGCGCCGTATCCGCTTCGCTGTCGAGGGGGCGAATGGAATAGCCGGACATTCAGCGCACTTGCTCGTCGTGGCAGGCAAAAGCGCGTTGCAGCGCGGCATTGGGCGTGACCGGTGTATCCAGCGCCTTCAAAAAGAGGGCGAAGTCCTCTTGCGAAAGGGTGATGGTTTCGTGGGCTGCCAACACCGCTTGCGCGTGGTGGACGGCATTCTGTAACACGAATTCGGAAACGCTCATGTGGGAATGGGCAGCGGCTTTGTCGAGCAGGTGGCGCACCTGTTGGTTGCAGCGTATATGCAAACGGGTGTCTTTGACGGTGGCAGTCATGGTGCATCTCCCAGAAAATCATGCGCGATATTGTGCGCCGTTCGTGCGTACATAGCGTTGCCATGGGTTCCCCCCAAAAATGGATGTATGCGGTAGCCCGCTGGGGGGAGGAATGGCGATCAACGGTGGGTGGGGACTGATGTCACCCCGTTGTGGCAGGCCGCAATAGTTCCCAAGTATTGCCATCTTGCTTGACCACAACGGGCACGTTTCTGAATGCGCCATCCTTGGTTAGGCGAGTACGCTGTTTTTCGGGTAAGGCATTGAGGAATGCCTTGGCCAAGTCGCCCTTCAATGGCTTCGTTTTTTTGGGTGGATTCCCCGCAGTGATTTCGCTGGTATTGCGGCTGTACGTCAAGGTAGCCTCCTGCCAAATGATGCCTTCTTCCACAGGGGCAATCGGCTGTTCCGTGGATGTCGTTGCAGCCCGGGGTTCTTTGGCGGGGGCGGGCTGTGGCAGGGGGGCGGGTTTTTGCATGGCCCCGTACCCCACCGATGTTTTGGCACCAAACCCTACCCATTCGCAGGCGTGGTGCATGGCGGCATCGAGCAATGCGCGCCAGCGGTTTTGCAGCCCTTGCGGCAATTTCTGGGCATGGCATACCGCAAAAAAGTGGAATGCAGATCCTGCAGGTACGGCCAGAAAGTTGACAGGGATGGGCGAATGGCTGTCGTGGGGGTTGCTGTCTCCTCGGTAATACGGCCCATGGTGCGGGGTCATGATTTCCACCACCATGCGGTTGCCTTGGGGTTGGGGGTAGACATCCCAGCAGTCCACCGCGCCACGCCATTGCAGTCCACCGCGTAGGGTGGAACCGGCCAGGCAGGCT
The DNA here is from genome assembly GCF_000477435.1 of Candidatus Symbiobacter mobilis CR. NCBI lineage: Bacteria > Pseudomonadati > Pseudomonadota > Betaproteobacteria > Burkholderiales > Comamonadaceae > Candidatus Symbiobacter > Candidatus Symbiobacter mobilis. The sequence goes on along the minus strand of NC_022576.1, from coordinate 877,210 downwards.
TGCAGAAAGCCTTGGGCCGCAGCAGTGCGGTCGCTGGAATCGGCATAACGGGCCATCGATTTGTCGATGTTGGCAAGCCGTTGCAACAACTCATGCAAATTGGCGTTGGCTGCCAGCTTGTAGCTATCGCGCTCGAATGCGTGGCCCAAGTCGCTATCGCTGTCCCACTGGCTGCCCTTGTTGACTGCCCCTTCAAAGCCAAACAGCCACCAGATATCGACCCACGTCCAGCCATCGTCGTTTTGGGTGTCGTTGTCCAGCGCCAGTTCTTCCGCAGCACGGCGAAGAATGCCTTTGAACCCGCTGCCTGCCAGATACGGCAAGCCGTAGGGGGTGAGGAAGGCAAAGCCGTTTTCGATGGGGTGCTCGTTACCCAACCCTGTGGCAAATGGCGCGGTGCTGGTGGTGTGCCAGTGCAGGCCGTTTGCGCCATACGTGGCTACCAGCGCGGTTTGGCGTTGGATCAGGGCTTCGACGGTTTTTACGCTGGATGGGGGGAGGGGGCAGCTTTTTTCTAGGAAGTGTTTTTTTTCTTTGGGATTACAAACGTCATTTTGGTAAATCAAAAAAAAGTGTCCAGGCGGGATATTTTTAGCATTTGCATACAAAATTGGTTTGATGCGATCTGGTACCCATACGATGTTTTCAGGCATTGCTATCTCCTCCCAATGCATCGACGAATTGCCGAATCCATTTCAGCAATTCCAAGGCTTCGTCGGTGGCGCGCAAATAGTCTTGTGAAAGTGAATTTTGTAAGTATTTCATGAATGAAGGGAAATCTTTTTCCTGGTGATTTATGGTGGGAATTCGTTCATGCAAACCACAAATTAGGTGACGCAATAGTGCTTTTGCAGGATCGCTTTTTTTCCCCTCGTAAAACGCCATCGTTGGCATCAATCCACTGCCCATGATGAGCGCGGGCGCGCCTTTGGCTAGGTTTTTGTAATCTGAGCCGTATTGCTTGATTCCCTCTTGCGCATAACCCCACGCCAGTTTGGCGCGTTGTTGGTCCAGGGTTTGGGGTGTGCCCTCACCCTGCCCTCCCCCGGTGGGGGAGGGTTCTGTGGAATGCCTTCTCTTGCCGGGGTAGGGTTCCGATGCCGTGCGTGATTCCGTGCGTTGTGGGTTCAACGTGCTGGCCTTGTTTCCATCTTGCGGGTTTTTGTTGGTGGTCAGTTTGGCGCGTGGTTGGTTTGCATGTTGGTTCATCGTGGCCTCCATCAAGCTTTTGGTTGGTTTGGTTCTTGTGGTGCGCATTGCACCAATACCAACCCCCGGCCGGTCGTGGCGTCCCCGCCTATCTGTAGCACCTTGCCATGGATTCCGGGTTGTTCCGTGGTGCCGTTCAGCACGGCTGTCAGGATGTCCAAAGCGCCTAGCCTGGGCAATGCTGCTGCGCCGTCTTCCCCCGCTTTGGGCTTGGCGCGGTGTTCGTCGCTGGCTTGCACCAGCCCGACCAGCAGCGATTCGGGGGGCAGGTTTTCGACGTAGAACAAGCCGCCGCCGTCTGCTGTGCCGGTTTGGTCATTGATGCGAACGTGCGGTTCCACCACCATGCCATGGCGGGCAAAGTGGCTGAAGTCCGTGTCATGCAACAAAACCAGGTCTTCGCAAAACTTTTGCTGAAAGTACTGGTTCCCGGCTCCAGCCAGCGCGTGCTTGGCAATCCACTGGGCGATGTTGGCAAGGAGGGGTTCGACCTTTGCGGGCCGGAATTCAAACGCTTCGAGCACAAGCTGGTCTTTGTCCGCCAATCCTGCTCCGCTCAACAACGCTTGCCCGGCTTGGGGTACGGTGGGTACTTCCCAGCCGCATTCCACCCCCGCTTGCAGCGCCAACCTGCGCAATCGGGCCAGCGCCAGGGGGCTGGTGACGTAGGCAAAGCCGTTGCGCAGCGATCGAACCGGCAGCGCAACAAGTTGCGCGTCGGTCAGCGACAGTGCTCCGGCGTAGTCTGAAGCATTGGTGTCCGGCCCGAAGATGCGGGCGATCAGCCCGTTGGGCTTGTCCCCTTCGCGTGGCCATTGGTTGGCAAAGTGGTGGCGCAGCGCGCCTTTCAGCCCGGACCCGGCAAAGCTGGGGTGCTGGGTATGCACTTCGCGCTGGATGGGGCTGTCAATCGCGCCAATGGCGCTGCCCGCGCCCATGTGGACGGGGCTGACTGCGGCGTAAAAAGCAAGACGGGTTGCAGTGAACATGGTTTTTTTCTCCGGTGAATGGGGGGGAGGGGACGATCAATCTTGTGGCCATGCCGCAAGCCACGCACGGTTGTAGCCTTCGGCGCGGCGCTGGGCTTGTTCGGTCGAAAGATTCTGGGGCCATAGTCCTGCTTCGACCCATTCGGCAAGCTTGTCCCAGTCTCCGTCGAAGTCGTCAAACCAGTAGACCGACCCTGCGCCAACGACCATGTGCGCGGACTTGGGCTTCCACTCGTACAAATCCCATCCGCTGATGCATTCGCGCCGCCCTGCCGCCGCGCAAACCAGCCTTGCGGAAAACCCTTTCCCTTGCAGGATGTAGTCGCCTGCTGCATTGCGTTGCACCCCTTCGGGCAGCCAGCCGCCGCTGAACCAGCCGGGGGTATGCAGTACGAGCCGGAACCGTTTTGCGGGCGGTGGCGTGGGCACGCGCCATGCGGCAACGTCCAGACGTTGCCACCGTGCGCTGCGGCCATCGCCCCCCAGCCGCAACAGCCCTTGTGCTGGCAACAGGGAACCGATGCCTTCCACTGCCGCAAGGTAGCCTGTTGCGCCTGCAGGGGGTGGTTCTGTTTCGCCATTGCTCTCTTTGCCGCTCCCGCCTACGCCACTCCCGCTTGCCAGGCCAAGTTCCGCAGGGCGAAAGGCAAAGCCCTCGGTGGTGTAGATCAACCCTTGTTGCGTGGTGCGGGTGGTGGAGTCCATGCCGATGCCAAGCCTGGGGTCCGGTTTGGCCAGGTGCGACGTTTTCACGGTTTGATCGATCGTGGGCAACTGGCCTTGCAGGTATGCCAACCAGCCCGCCCAGTTCAGCCACACGCCGCCTTCGGGCTTGGCCTGGCTTGCGCTGCGCAGCATGGCTTGCATGGGCAATGGCCCGCTGCGGCAGATTCCTTCCGGGCACGGCTGGGGGTGCAGGGGTACGAGCTGCCCATCGACTTCCACCAAATCGGCAGGCAAGGGCAGGTACGCCATGGGCGTTGCCGCGTTGCCGTGGTACTGGGCCAGCGCCACGGCGCACAGGGAAAAAGCGCCGGGTTGTTGGGGCGTTCCCAGGCAGGCTTGCAGGGCCGGGTCTTCATTGCAGCCCTTTGCGCCAAAGCGCGCAAGCTCTGTGGGGTGTTGCGCAAGCAGTGCGCTGCGCAAGGCCCCGGCCAGTACGGAAGGCTGCGGCAACAGGCTGCCTACGCCATGTTCGCCAGCCCCACCGAATGCGGAGTTGCCACGCAGAAACAGGGTGTCGGTGGGTTGGATGAAAACGGGAATGGCGTTCATGAACGGGACTCCTGGGTGGCGCTGGAACGGATGCCCTGCTTGATGGCGCGGGCTTCGCGGGCAAAGAATTCGCTGGTGGCAAGAAAGTTTTCGATGGCGGTGCGGGGGTGCCGGGGGCGCATTGCGTCGCAAACAAAGTCCACCACGTTCCGCGCCACTTCCGGCGTGCCCTTTTGTCGCTGGAATTGGGCAGACAGGGAGCACGCAATGCGTTCGCGCCACAGTTCGTTATCGCGGTCGCCTTCGTCGTCGGTCAATCCGGCAAACCACAGTTGCGCACGGTAAATCGCCCCACGGGAAAAATCGGTCAGCGCCAGCTCTTGGGCCAATTGCTTCATCAACGCCAACGCGCTGCGGGCCAAGTCCGGTTCCCCCGGCTTGCCTGCCCACCAGGGGCTGGTTACTGTGACGGCACCGCCCCCGCGTTTGAGCACTTTCAGGCAAAAGGCGTCGCGGTCGTATTCCTTGGGTTTGCCATTGCGTTGGTTCCCTTCACCTCCAGCGTTCAGGTCGGCGGGAACCGGCCTGCGCGTGTTCTTCGCCTGCTTTTCCGCCGCCCGCAGTTCCCGCAGCACCATGCCCATCGGCGCGGTGTGGTGCGCGACGACGGCACCCATCGACGCAGTGGCTTTGGCGCCCATCAACGTCATCAGCCTGCCATCGAGATAGCCCCAGCCTTTGCTCAGCAGGAATGGCTTGGAGGGCTTGGAAGGCTTGGTTCCCTTCAACCCATCCAATCCGCCGACAAAAGCATCAAGCTGCATCGCTGGATCGGGAGCCAGCCCGCTGTACGCCAGACGCAGCAATTGCATCGCATCAAACAGATCATCGACCGCCACCAGTGCGAGCACGTCGTCGCCCCCTGCGTAGAGCAGTTTGCCCTTGCAACATTCTTCGACGACGTGCCGCGCAATCCGCGAGGAAAAGTCGTTCAACGCTTGCGAAATCGCCCCATGGCGGCCCGGCGAAACGGGGCGGTGTGTATCGAGGTATTCGCGCAATGCCGGGTGCTGCTGTTCCAACAAATCCATCTTGCCGAGGATCTGGCTGTGCCAGGTTTTGCGGTATTGCAGCCGGGTTTCTTTGTCCGCGCCGGAAAGCCACCCGCCCATGCGGTCTCCATCCATCAGGATCAGCGCGTAGTAGGTTTCGGGCCGCACATCGCCCCACAGGGTGCGCAGCGTCGAATCGCTGTCTGCTTTGTTTGCCTTGTCTTCCTGCTCCTCCAGCGCAGCGGGCAGGCGTTTGAAGTCGTCCAGGTGCTTCGATAGGCCAGCCTTGTGTACGGCCTGCACCAGGCGGTGCGGCAATACCGTTGGTTCGAATCGGGCCAGTTCCTTTGGCAGGTGGGCCAAGGCGTTTTCGATGGCTGCTTTGCGCTGGGGTTTGGCGGGGTCTTGCAGTTCTTCGAGCACGTTTTCCAGTGAGGTCGAAATCGCCAGCGCATGGGTGCTGACGACGAACCGGCGTACTGTTTCGGCCCCGGTTCCGGTCAGCGCGGCAACGCGCTCGGCAAACAGCGTGGGCCACATTCTTTTGAGGGTGGCCAGCGCGCCCAGGTGTTCGCCTTCTTTCACCCAACTTGGTTTGCGCCGCGCCAGTTCGCCCCATACGCTGCGGGCATTGCGTTCGGTGCGGTTCAGCCCCAGGTGCTCGCGGTCGTCGGTCAGCCATTCGGCTTCGGCGGTCAGGGTGCAGCGGTGCCCTTCGTACCGCGCAGCAGCAAAGGGCCGCAGCGCCTTGGTGGCGGCAAGGTGGCGCTCTGCCAGCGCGTGGACTGCGGGGTAGAGGATTCCCGCGTTGGGCCGTAGAAAGTGCAGTCCTTCCAATTCCAGTTCCTTGCTCAGCAATTGCCAGATTGCGGGTTCGAATATGCCCTGTTCAGCCAGGTTGGGGTGAATTTGGCGCAGCACTTCCTGCAACTTGCCAGCCACCTCGTGCAGGTCGGACCGGTCTTCTTTCAACAGCGGCCATGTGGCCGCCGCCCAATACCCTTCGGGAAAGTCCGCCAGTTGGGCGCGGATTTGTTCGCGGGTCACGTCGTTGATGGTGCGGCCTGCTGCTTCAAAGACTTTTTCCGCCGCTTGCTCGGCCCATTCCAATGCCTTGGCTTTGATCGCCTGCAAAGCGGATTCGGCCAAGGCTTGCGCTTGGCGGGACGGAACGATCGCCAGAAACTTGTTGGGCAGGCTGGCGGCAAAGAGCGGGTTGCGGTCGTCTTCGCGACCCAGCAACGGGCTGCCGTACCGCTCGAACAAATCACGCAGGGCTGGCCCGCCATCTTGGTCTTGCATCAGCCAGGCATCGACCAACGGCACGCCGCGCAGGTTGGGGAACACCACTACATCCGGCCCCAGCTCGGCAACGATGGGGCGCAGGGCTTCCCACACCAGGGTCGAAAGCAGATGCGAACCCGCCCACAAGTCGGACGTGCTGCGCGCTTGCCCGATGAACCCTTGCACCGGGCCGAAGCTCATCACCAGCAGCGCGGGTTGGTCGGGGCCGTTCTCATCGCCGGCCAGCGCGGTATGGATTGCGCTGACGGTATCGAGGTGCGACCAAATGCTGTGGTCGGGCGTGCGCGAGTCAGCAGGGAGCAAGGGCCACAGCGCGCCGACTTGTACATCGTCCCCTTGCGGTATTTCGGGGCCAAAGCGCCAGAAAGCCAGAAAGGTGCGCCGGTCGTCTTCCCGAATCAGGCTTTGGAAATGCGCTTGGCTTTGTTTTTTGATGTCGTCCAGCTCTACGTCGAGTTCCAACCCCGGCAATGCCAACCGTTCGCCGGACAAGGGGTGAATCAGCTCCGCGCAGTGGCCAAAACGCACGGCCTCAAAAGCGGGGTAGCGGCCAGCGTGGGCATCACGCGGCCAATTGGGCCGGTCTGCGGCGGCGGCCATGTGGTCCGCGCGCTTGTCGAATTTGCGTCGATTCAGCTCCAACAGTTTGGAGAGCGCGGCAACCGTCCCCCCTTCATGCCCTGCGGGGTCTCGCAGCAGCACAAGCTGTTTTTCTGCGGGGTCATGCAGCCAGGCGGTGAGTTTTTGGGTGTAGTTCGTCATGGTTAGGCTCCCTTTTTGATGCGTGTCAGGCGTGTGGGATGTTTCTGATCGAGGTGGGCATACACGTTTTCCCATACCTGCTTTTGCATCGCGATGTTGGGTGGCGATTGCGTGAAGTCGGTGGAAATGCCGCAAGGCATATGCACGAGTACGGCGAAATACCTGCCCTGGTGGCAATGCACCTTGCAGCGCAAGCTGCTTGCTAGGCGTTTGTCGTTGCCGATTCCTCGAACCCCATGGTTGGTTACGGGGTAGGCAAGGACATGGCGGTCTCGCAATTGCGGGTGGGGGGGCATTTCGCCCTGTGGAAAGGCTAGGCTGGTGCGCAGCTCGATCTTGACCTTGGCCCATTCGGTCAACAGTTCCTCCCACGACGCAAAGCCGCCTACCGCTATCTTGTTGTCGGCTTTGGTGATCTGGCCCAGTCGCCATGCGGCGATCCGGCCATTCGCTGTCTGCGTCAGAGCATGGGGCCAGTCGCGTTGGAGCGCTTCGTCGAGCGTGCATGTTTTGGCGATCTGCTGCAACGCGCTATCGCTCAAATCCGTGTACGGCTTGATGCCGTCTCCCGTGACGGACAAGGAACCCCAGCCGTTACGGGAACGGGAACCCAAGGTACCGAACCACGCGATCAACTGCAGTGCCTGCATCAACTCTTCCTTGTACTTGACAGGGAATCGAAGCTGCCAGGACAGCGGGTTGTTGGGGTTGGGGGCGATGGCTGGGCGGTTGCCCTGCGTAGTTACAGGGCCAAAGCCCAAATACACCGATGGGGGAATGGGTATTGCTTGTTTGGTATTGCGATCCTTGACTTCGGGATGTTGAACCGGGGTCATCTTCGGCAATGCACGCTGTTTTCCTTCCTCCCACCCCGACAACCGCATCCGCACCAGCGACTTTCCGCCGCTTTCATCCCCGGCATAGCCAAAAAGCCGGTTTTCGTCTTCCCGCAACCTGTCTACGTCATAGCCCACTTTGGGCGCATGGACGATTCGCCACCACTGTCGCAATAGGGCTTTGAACGGGGGTGTTCGCCATTGGGCCTCCTGCTTGGAGTTGCCCAAAAAGGCCGGGGTGGTGAAAGACACCCCCAAATCGACGGTACACATGGTCATCGCTACTCCTCCTTGCAAATGGGGGTTATGGGTTGAACACAGTTGGAATTTCCTCAAACGCAATCGCATCCGCGCCCAAAGCCAATTGGTAACGGTGGGGGCGGGTGCCGCCGTCGGCGATCAGATAGGCTTTGGCCGCCGGACCCAGCGCGTTTTTGATTCGGCGTTCCAGCTTGGATTTGCGGGCGCTGAAGTATTCGCCGTCCATGCCGTTGCGCAATGCGCGGTGCGTGGGGTCTTGGTCTTCGGCATCGTTGCCGGTGATGCGGCGGTATTCGCGCAGGTAGATCGTTGCCCAGTCTGGGTCTGGAACACCCTTTGCAGGCGCGGGCAGGGGTTCCTTGCCCATTTCCGCACGGCGCGCAAAAACGGCTAGCAGTGCCAGTTCCGCAGGCGGTAGCGCGATGCGGATTTGGCCCGCAACGATGTATTGGCCGCGCAAGTTCAGCCGCAGCCGGGGTGGGGCCAATGCGGCAATGGCGGCTTCGACGGTGTCATTGAAGCTGGCGGTGCCTGCCAGCAGCGCGGCGGGCAGCCCATGGCGCAGGCTGACGAAAGGGATGTTGGCCAGCGTGACCTGGGCAAGAGCGGTATCGACCAATTGCCCATCACGCACCTGCAAAACACGGCTATAGGGCGTGGGGTAGAAAAATTCGTAGCTCGATTCGAACGGCTCGCTGACGAGGACGTGGCTCAGCCGATCCTGCGCACGGCCATAGAGCGACAAGGCGTAGCCCAGATAAAACCCCATCGTCTTGCGCCCGCCTGCGATGGAAGCGTGCAGAGCGCAAGCATCGTCGGCAGTGAAAGCGCGAACCTGTGCGGTGATGAAGTCGGCAGCGGCCTGGTTGTCCGCCGGAGTGCGGATATCGCCCAACGGCTTGCCCTGGGCATCGCGCATCACATGGATATGGCTGCGGTCGAAAGCGATACCGGGCAGATGGAAGTCGTCCTGTAATTTATGGAACCAGCCAAGGTCTTCACTGAGCAGCGAAAGCTCGGCCCGCTGCGCGCCGGTGGCGGTGGTCAGCAGATGGACTTCGGTAGGAACGAAAGCCTCGTCTTGGTCGGCGGCCAGGGCGTAAATCGTCTCGGTGACGATCTGCGGGGACAAGCCGCTGACAGCGATCAAAACACGGCGCGGATAGCCGGCGGGGTGGTGGGGGTCGTAGGAGTTCATGGGGAGCAGTGTCGGCACGGTTTGGCGGGATGGGGCAATTGGCAAGCTTGCCGCGATCGAGTGGGGGCGTGATCGTGTTGCTGCACTGGATGGTTCTGCGCACGATCGATCCGGGCTACGGATTGCGCGAATTTCTGATCGTGCAAGGCATGACAGTGGCCAGTTGGCTGGAATTGCCCAACTCGGCGCTGGGATCGGCTACATACAGACGTTGTCGGAGTTTGTCGCGTATGGCAGCCCGATTCATGTTGACGGATGGCCACAAACGGTGCGGTTGGAGCGGATGTTCCCAATGCACGGCACAACGTAGGTGCAGTTTTTTCAGTGCCATGCGGGCAAAGCGCTGTGTAGCCGAGTCATCGGTATTGCGTGCGCAAACCAGGGCCGCCAAAGTTGACTTGAACTTCTCGGCAATCTCGTCGCAAAGATCGGTGGTCTTGGTTCGACCATTGGGGCGGAAGTCTTTGCACTCGATCAGCCATAACTGTTTCCCAGTCTCATCGAAAGCTACCAGATCCGCAGCCTTGGATTCCTTGCCAAACGATTGAAATCGTTTTTTATGAAAATGGGTGGCATCCCATTTCAAGACTTGCCAGCTATTTGGAAACGAGTAAACAAAGTCTCCCTCGCGCAATTCAGGCATGGGCCACCCCCTCTGCAAGATAACGATCAGATTGATGCAGTTCCTCGTCCAGCAAAACCAGGGTTTGGATTCCTGCAATATCTTGGCTTTGTTCGACCGTAACTGCGTCACCTGCCATGGTCAACCCCAGGAAACACGTGGGAACACGTGCCTTGCGCTTTCTCTGCACCAACTCGATCTCTCGTAACATGAACAGGCTGTGTGTAGCCAGCACAACCTGGAACCCTTGTTCGGCCAACTCGACCAATGCAGAAGCCAGGCGAACCATCAGCTTGGGGTTGAGGTTGGTTTCCGGTTCATCCCAAAACAGGGTTCCACGGCCTTTCAACGAGCCATTGATCAGCAAATAGGCCAGCATGGCAAGTTTGCGCAAGCCTTCGGCAACGAGTGGAATTTCCAACTTTCCCGCACCGGCTTTGTTTGGAAAAATATAAAAACGACCGGTATCCTGCCGAATATGGCCTTCCATAAGACTTTCTAGTGCTTCGATCAATTGTTGTACTTTGGCTTCATGTTTTTTGTGCGCATTTCCGCTGAGCGCTTTGGCAAGATCGTAATAGGTTTCGTCGAACTCCAGATGCTGGTTTTCATATACGGATGCAAAGCCGGGATAGATGGACAACATTTCCCGCGTCGGAATGAATATTGGTGATGTAGGCAAATATGCCTTGGGCATTTTCTCGATCTTGACTTCGGTTTTTGCATTGGTTGCGAAAGAAAATGCAAAATCCGCCTCTGCAAGATTGGCAAATTCGACCTTGGATTCGACCTCGAATGCAACCTCGACATCGCATCGATTGCGCCCTTGTTGCCGCGATACCAGGCGCCCCAGATACTCAGGGCGGCAGGTGGCGCAGAGCTTGTCGGCCAGACGTTTTTGTAGTTCCTCCTTCGATTGCCGGGCAGCCTTTTCCTGTGCCGCGCTGACCCAACCCACCGAATAGGCCAATTTCAACAATTGGCTTTTGCCAGTACCGTTTTCACCAACAATGACGTTCAGCCCCGGTGACCATTCGATGGTCGCATCGGTAAACACTGCAAAGTTGCGAACCTTCAATCGTTTCAGCATATTGCTTCCTTTTTCATTGGCTTTTGCTTTATTTCCGGGTTTGGGAAGGCCGTTGATGGCCATATTGGCTTATGGGTTGTTGTGCCCTATCCATTACACAATTTGGCCCATTGCAGCTTTTTGCGCTCGTCCTTGCCCAACTCCTTGCCCCGTAGTGCAACGACTTTGGGGAGCCATTCTTCGAGCATCTTGGCCAAGGTGGCTTTGTCTTCGGTGCTCCACCCTTCGGTGACAGCCTGGTTGATTAGGCGGTGTGCATCTTGGAACAAGCCTGCCTGGGCATGGTTCGCCGCCTGGTGCTTGTAATTGCCATGCGGTGGCATCCTTGCATGCCATTCCTCGCACCGTTGGCGCAGTTGCTCGATTCGGCGGCCTTGCTCGGTCATTTGGGCTATAGCCTGTTCTCGTTCTTTCTGGGCGCGTTCCTGCTCCTGCTTGGTGCGGGCTTGTTCTTCGGCGAGTCTTCGTTGTTCTTCCCGCTTTTGCATGGCTGCGGCACGCAAGGTGTGCAATTCCTCTCGCAACGCTGACAGCTTGGTTTTGTTGGCAGACTGCGCTGCGCACCATGTTTGCAGCGCCGTGCATGGTTCGCCAGGGTTGATTTCCACCACCGCCCAGCCAAAGGGGAGGGCGTGATCTCGGTCGTCTTCCTGCTCGGCGGCAAGCCAGATGGTTTTGGTTTGCTCGTGAAAGGAAGACTGTTGCCTTCCTTCTGGCGACCGTCCTTCCAGAATCTTGATCCGCGCCACCCCTTTGCCGGAAAGGGTTTTGCTTTCTGCGCCACCAAAGCGCCCCAGCCGCACCAGGAACATTTCCCCCTTCTGCAAAGGCGCTTCCAGCTCTTTCAGCAAGGCAGCCAGGCGGGCACGCCACCGTTCGCAGCCCATGTTCCGCCGTTCCAGCATCGCCAATTCGCCAAGCAGGCGGGGCAGGTGGTAGGCGTTGCTGTATTTGGCTAGCGTGCGCCAATCCTGGGGTTCCAGATGGGGTAATTCCTTGGGGTCGGCCTTGCCTTGCACTGCCTCCAGCGTGCCCAATACGCCTTCCGCCACCAGGGCGCGGAACTGTCCGTGCAGGATGCATTCCTTGCGGGTGGTTGGCCCCCGTCCTGTGCGTTCTTGCCCCGCACGATCAAGCACTTGGGCCTTTTTGTGGTTGATGGCGAACAGTACGCGCCGTTCCAATTCTTGGCCTGGGGCAGGCATGAAATCGGCAACTTTGAGCAGCCGCAATGGGCTGTTTTGGAAGTCGCCGCGGAACAACTCTTTCTCGAAATTCGCGGTCGATTTGTTTTCGCGTACTGTGTCGGGGGGGACATGCCCTGCATTGATGTGGTCCAACCATGCAGTGCGCAGGCAGCCTTTGAAGCTGCTGCCGGGGATGTACGCCGCTTGATCCGCGCCGGTGTAGCTGTGCCGTTCGATGGCAAGCCGGTTGATGACCTTGGTGCCATCGCCCTCGTTTTGTGCGACTTGGCCGATTCGTTGCTGGTACTGCGACACCACCCCGCTGCTGACGGGAACCAGAACCTGCGCCCAGGGCTGGATGTCCGCCGCGTTTTTGTAGAACAGCTTTTGGATTGCAAGCAAATTCGGCGACCGTGCATCGACCAATTTCTGCAACTCGTCGACCATCTTGCCTGCAATGGCTTGGCTGGGGTCGAAGCCATACAAGGCATCCTTGACGATGACGTAGTTGGTGGGCAGAAAGTCTTCCCCACAGCCGATGTGGATGGGGGAAAGCGGGGTCAGGGCTAGGCGGTGCGTTTGCAGAAAGGGTTTCATGCTTTCTCCTTGGGGCAGGAAATCGGAATGACGGGCGCGTAGCCTTGGTGTACGGTCTCCGGCATCACTGCGGATAAGGGTTGTTGCAACCCGCCGATGCCTTGGCCGATGCAGGGCAGCGTGGGATCGACCGCCTCGGGCCAAAGCACCGCGCCGGCCTTGGCCAACAGCACTGGGCGCTTGAAGGGTTGGCCACGAAGCACGGCGATGTCGCCATGCCTGCCAAAGTGCGTCCAAACCTGGTAGCTGCTGCGGCGTGGGCAAAACCCCAGGCCTTGGGGGGCGCAAGGTGCCAGCGTCAGGTAGGCGTTGCTTTTGTCGGGGGTGGGCCATTGCACTGGCTGCGGTTTCGCCGTCAGTGCGAATTTGCCCAACCCGATGCTTGCGTCGCGCCCAAAGCCAGCCTGCCCCAGGTGTTCCAGGGCATCGGTACACGCTTGCAGGCTCAGCCGCCCGGTATCGAGGACGATGTACAGGTCGCATTGCACGTTCTGGTCGAACCAAGTCTGCGGCATGACGTAAGGGGCAAAAGCGCCTTTGCCCGTGGTGCCGGTTCCCCGGTTGATGGTGTTGTGCGGCTGTGGGGAATCCCGAAAGGGGAACACGTCCTTGTCGGATCGGGCGCGTTGTTGCCAGGTGGGTGTGGGGGCGCGCAGCGCATCGACAGGAAGCCAGCGCCGTTTTTTCCATTGCTTGCGATCCCCGTCACGGGGTTGCTCCCACCAGTGCGAAGGAACGTGGGGCAAGGGAACGTGCCCGCTGGGAAAGGCATCGGAAAGGACGGCGAAAGGTTTGCCGTCGGTGTAACCCTGGAGCAGTGCATCCAGCGCAGCATGGCCCATGCGGTGGCGCAGCACCCAACACAACTGGCCGAACAGGGTGCCTGCGGCCAGTGGGGTGCCTACTGCGCTCGATAGGCGCAAGGTGTAACGGTAGGTTTGCATGGCTGTGGCGATCGATGGGATCAGCGGTCGCCGAAGGGCTTCACCTGGGCAAAGCGCTCCTTGGCGCAGGCACCGTCGATGCACAGGTTGACGAACCGCACCTTGCCGTAGCCACGGGAACCGGAACCGCCGAGGCTGTCCAGCTCCAGCAGCTTCAACCCTTGCAGCACGGTGTCAAGCAACTGGTCTTGATCGCCTTCCAGCTTTTTGATCGACAGACGAAAGTCGAATTGCGCCCCTGCGGGAACCCGTTCCGTTTGGCGCGGATCTTTCGCCATGCCGGAAATGCGGTGGATGCGGTTTTCGCTTTTGACTTCGGTCAGGGGCAGGTTGTCCTCCCGCACGCGCTGTACCCACTCTGGCCGCAGCGGGCAGTCCCAAAAGGAAAGGCGGCTGGGGCCAACGAGGGCGGCTTCTGCTGCCTCCAGCTTGTCACCGCCGCTGGTGCCAAAGAGTTGCAGGATGCGCAGCACTTCCTGTTTGATCGGAGTGCTTGCGTCCGCATTGCAGTAGTTCTTCCATCCGAGTGGCTCGTTTTGTACCGCGCCGCTGCGCCATTCGAGCAGGCTGCGCACCTTGCCTTTGAGGCTGGAACCGGGCAGATAGGGTTCCTGCGTATAGGGGTGTTTGATGACTTTGTTATCGACCCCGCCGATGTGCATTTCGCCGTCCCCCGCGCCGATGCGCAGGCCGGAGAGCACTTCGAGGGTGGCGGTGATGGTGGTGATGGTGTGGAGTTGGGACATGGTTTTTGCTCCGGCAAATTATTTGGAATGCACACGGTAGAAGCCCATAAAGGCTTCCATGAACAGCTTGGCGTTTTGGAGGGTGTCTGGGTCCTGAATGCTTCGAATGACGTGGGTGAGTAGTTTTTCGAAATTGCCTTCGACATGTTTACGCGCTCTGGCGTAGGCCACTTTGGCGACCATCATTCGGATAAATGGGACGGCTTGTTCGTAGCGGGCCTGGCGCTGGGCTTTGCTGCCTGGGTTTTCTGTAAAGCCCTCGGGCGCGTGGACTTTGTCATGCCACATTCCTAGCTCGTGGCTGACAGAAAAGTCGGATTTTTGATGCGTGTACCCGGTACTTTCAGGAAGTGATCCGGAACCTAGACCGGATTACAAATTTTTTTGCGGTCGAATTTTGACAAAAACCATGTATCCTGCTCCAAAAATTGAATTATTGGTGAATGAAGGAAAAGCTATCCTCTGCAACCACTCATGCATCCCTTGAAAAAGACCGTCGAGCGGCATCAAGCCGCTCGACGAATGGATGGTGGTGTCGTTCGCTCGGCATCAATCGATTGCTGACGAACCACCATGCCAATACGGTAAAAATTTCGTGCCAAGACTGACAATGAAACATAGCGTTTGAATCCTTTTATTCCCTCATCGGGGCACATATCCAAACCAAAGTGTTCCAATCCATTGATCGCCGACTCTACAGCAGAATGTGCTTTCCGTAGTTTCACAAATGTCTCGCTCGATTCTCGTTCTTGTTCCGCTTGAGAACAGCGCCCTTTCTTTGGTAAAGCAGCACAGTCTAATAATTTTGCCAATTTTTTCTGATTCTCTTGACTGTGGAATCCTTTGTCAAAACTCACGGCATTCAAAGTCGAGAATCGTTCTTTGGCAGCTTCAACCATTGGTACAGCAACTTCGTTATCTTCTTGCTTCTCCATAACGTGATGATGCAGAATGAAACGATGTTGATCTTCCAGAATACAAACCTTTACCCCCAATTCCACAGGCACACCAGCCTTGCCTTTGCTTATCCACTCCGTATGCGGTTCAAACAGCGAGAATATCTTTTCCGAATGCGGAATGCGTTCCCCGTTGATCACCCTACGGCGAATCTGATCTGATAACTTTTCTGCATGCCCTATGAAGACCTGCAGCTTCGATAGCAACCCTTGCTCCTGTGCGCTGATCTGCGATGCAGCCAAGACGACTTCCTGCCTTGTTTGGGTGGCGCGCTCGAACAGCTCTTTGGCTTGCTTGAGATATTCCTCGCATGCTTCGTGGATGGCAGCTTCCTTTGCTGCACGTTTGGCTTCATTTTTTGAATGAGAGCGCCGAAGCCGCTGGATATGGCGATACTGCTTTTTGAATTGGCGATAAGAGTGTTCATGCTGACGCCAGCCAGACAATTTATGTTTCTCCGCTAACTTTGCACTCCATGCAATGATCTTTTTTATAGCATCAAAAAGAAGATTCAAATCGGTTGGAAAATGTACATCTGTTTCAACGACAAAGGAATCACAACGACCGTGTAGAACGTCGTCCGGGCTTTTTTTTACTAGCGTATGGCCGGTTTTGACCACAACTTGATTGATTCGATCAAGAATCTCTGGGGTAAATAACCTCAAATTATCTTTCAGGGTTTGCACGTTGTATTTTGTCTCATCATACCAGTCAGTATGCCCGAGCATTTGTCGCAATGTCCGATGTTGATTCACCAGCTCTTCCAATCGGTCGTAATCGATATTCAGACCCAATCGAACCACACCGATGACAAGAATTTGCCACTGCGACATACCTGGGCGACCCATATGTGCTTTTACTTTTTCACCAGAAGGGAGTACCGGGAGAATTTCTGAGAGGATAGAGAAAACTTCTTTGCGTACGTCTGGTATTGTGTAGATGTACTGAAGTCCTAGCAGCAATTTTGGGATATCATCGCGAGAACGCAGATCAAGTTGAATGTTGGCGATAGGATCTTCGCCTAATTTCATCTGAGGATTTATGACAGAGCGCATGTAGTTCCCAATTATTTTAATGAAGATTGAAGTAGGATGAAAATATTATATCAAAATTAAAAATTTTGTGTGTAATGCGACATCTTATGCATAATCTCATGAAAATCGCAGGAAAGCGGCTCAATCTTCACCCACCCAAACGTAGCGTACCCTGTTGATTTTGCATGGTTTTCTATTTTTCTGTCAGATACTAGCTCGTCATAAAACTTGCGCAGTTGCGTGTACTGGTTTTTGTGTTTATTGCCATATTCCCCGGCATGATGTACCTTTTTGGCTTTTTCTTTTGCAATCTGGAAAAAAAGCTCATCGGGTAATGGTTTTTGGAACCTAATGTCATCGACCTGTATATCAATGGGAGGCTCTTCCGGAGGCTCTTCCTCTTCCGTTGCGCGTTGGGGTGATTTGACGTAATTGGCCATGGGTATTTCCTCCTATCGTTGGCTGTAAAAGTGGTTGAAAAGCGGAATCCGAAACTGTCCGCGCAATTGGTCAATGCCTGTGTCACCCAGTTGTTCTGCCAATGCGCGTTGGGCGAGGGCGCGTTGCGTTGGGGGCAGCTTGTCCGTGACGTAGCGGCACGTTCGGTAGACGAAGCGGCTGCGCCATAAGGCTTGTTCGGGGTTTTTGGTGTCGGTCGCCAGATCGACGAGCCGTAGCAAGGAATAAAGATAGCCGTGGGACAAGTCGTAGTCTTGGCTCAGTCGATCCAATTCCTGCTGCATGGCTTGCACCTTGGGCCAGTCTGGCCAGCGCACACGTTGGCCAAACAGCACCATGGCGTTTTTGCGTTGGGCAGGGTCGGCCAGTCCGTTGCCTTTGGCGGTATCCAAAGCGTCCTCCGCCTGTTCGGCCAGCGCGTGGATCGGGATTCCCGGTTTGTTCATCACCATCCCTGCGGAAAACGTGATGCGGGGGTTGCGCGCCATGGCTATCTGAAATTGCTCTGCCATGCGTGCGGCCAGCTTTTGCGTGCTGCGCCACGGGCCGATCAGAAAAAAGTCGTCTCCCCCGGCAAAGACGGTGTACGTGTTGGGGAATTCCGTGGCGCATACCGCAGGCAGCCATACGGCAAAAAAGGCGTTCATCTGGCGCGATAGCGCAGCCGTTTTGGCAAAGCTGGGGCGCTGCAATCCTTGCTGAAACAGCGAGCCAAGGTTGTCCACGTCGCCTTTGAGCGTCATCAACGCCACTTGTCCGCGCCAACGGCCTTCGTTGTCGCAAAGTCGATCCTCGCTGGCGATGTGGTGGAAAGTCTTGGGCATTCCGGGGTGCCAGTCGGCGTCGTCTGCGGCCTCGCGTTCGGGGTATTTGTCGGAAAGGGCCGAATCCTGGTCGGTGTATCGGGGAACGTAGGCGTTGACGTTGCGGCGGGCGTAGCCGTTCCACAGCGTTTCCCCCATGCTTTGCGCAAGGCTGAAATCCCAGCAGCGGAGCAAAGTGCCCTCCCGCGCCCAGGGGCCGAATTTGCCGCTGACGTCTTCGCTGCTGGTGAAAAGCACGCGGTAGCCGAATACGGGTACTTCCAAGGCGGTCAGCGCCCCGTCTTCGCGAACCGGGGCCGATTCGGGAACGACGAGCAGGCGTTCTTCCCGGGTCAGCCGCGTGCCGAGCGCGATTTGGTCGCGGGAGAGGGCGGCGCTGCCCTGGTCTGTATCGGCAGGCAATTTGCCGTGGTAGACGCAGGCCCCGTGTGGATACGTCACGTCCAGCACCGGGCCGGCATGGCCCAGCAGGTCGAAGCGCCGGAGCTTGACGCTTTCCAGGCTGCGGAATAGGGCTTCCATCAGCTTGGCAAAACGCCCTTGCAGCAGGTCGTTGCCACTGGCGCTTTGCACGGCCAGCCCCAGCCCGGCCATGCCCAGGGTGTGTTGCAGAAACCATTGGTCGAGTTCTGCGCGAACCGCTGCGATGCGCGCCCGCACGGGTTCCGTGTTCGGGGCGACGATCAGAAACTTGCCTGCGGCGTTGACGATCTGGCTCGTCGAAGGCAACGACAGGGCTTCGAGCACCTTGAGCGCGGCCAGTTCCGTGAACACAGACACCTGAAAAGACCGCCCGCGCAGCAGCTTGGCCGCTTCCTTCTGCGTTTCGCTACCTTGGGAGAAAACGAAGTCCTGGATGCCGAAAAAGTCCCCCTGGATCAGCAGGAATTTCTTCTCGTCCCCATCCTTGCGGTCTTTCATTCTTGCGATGGCTTCCGCGCCCGTTTGCCCGTGGGCTTCGTGCCATTGCCAGAGGGCAGTGGCCAACGCGGCGGTGGCTTTGCAGTGGTCGTAGAGCGAGACTTCCGGCTTCGCGCCAAAGGCCGTTGCGGAGGGAATGGCTTGCGTATAGGCTAGCCATGCGGTATCGAAGTGGTCGAGCCACAACGGCCATTGCGACCGGTGCGATGCTGGAATTTTTTGCAGCGCGGCAAGGAATGCCTGCCACAACGCCCGGTATTCGGCCTGTGCCTTGGCATCGTCGCCGGGTTCGCAATCCTGCCTTTTTGCGGGGAACAGGGCCGATGCAGACATCGGCGCGAGCGGGTAGCGCCATTCGAGGCTGGCTTTCGTCGTGCTGGATGGTTTCCAGATTTGTTCCCACAACGAGAGCATGCGAGCCTGGTAGTAGTTCCGGCCTGTTTGGGCATCGGGGTCTTCTTCTTTGGCGCGGTTGTATTGCTCGAATTCCTCGCGCTCGAAGCCGCTGGCCATGCGGTCTGCCGTGGCGATGATCCATTGCAGAAAGGTTTCCGGCTTGTGGTGGGCGGCAGCGGCGTTGATCAGCGAATCGGGGTCGATGTTCTGCCCCTCCGTCGCCTGGAGTTGTGCCCGGTTGACGAAAGGCGACATCTCGCCTTGGATCAACTCGGGTGCCATCGGTTCGATCTGGTCCAAAGCAAACCCGGTGTACGCCGCGTGTTTGTGCGAGTGGTAGCCGTTCTTGCCCCCAGGGTGGTCGCTATGGAAAGGACAAAACTGCGTGATGTGCGCTTGCAGGGCATCAGCGGGCACGTCGATGCGTGCGCGTTCTGCGAACTTGCCCAGGTCATGCAGCAAGGCGGCAAATGCCACCCGGCATGAGGCTGCCAGTAGGTATTGCGGGCGTTGTGGGTGTTGTGGGTCTTGCGGTGTCATCGTGTGCATGGTGTTCATCGAAGTTCTCCAGTAGTTCCAAAATTCCGTCAGCCCGCATGGGCGCTTTCGCCGACATCCGCCGCATTGCATTCCTCGTCTGGCGGCATCACGCGCAACGCATACCCCCCCAGCCCCATCGTCGCGTTCTTGCCGACATGCAACCATTGCCCCAGCCATAGCCAAGGTGCAATCCGCGCAAGGGTGTCGGCATCGCCGAGGAGCGTCCAGCGGCCCATCACGCCGCCCAGGGTCATTTCCTGCTGCTGTCTGCCGGAATAGCGCGTCCAGTCGAACCAGCGCATATCGCGCTCTTCGTCAAGCTGGCTGCCCAGGTGGGCGATGTTTCGGGCTGCGTCGCCCCAGCCGGAAAGGCGGGCGTGGAATTCCAGCAGCAAGGCGGCGCGGCGCGCAACGGCTGCGATGAGGGCGCGGGCGGTCAATTCGCCCACGCCCAGCGGACGGCCCTGGTGTTGCAAGCGCAATGGCGTATGCAGGGTCAGCGCCAGCGAGGTGGGCTGCGCCGCACCGGGGGTGGGCCAGGGCAGGGTGGCAGGATGGTCCGCAACCGTGGGGTGGTCTGCCTGCCAGACGGGGTGCGGCTGGGCAGCTTGGTCGATCCACTCCACTTTGTCGAGATGGACAGGCGCCCGCGCTTTGGTCAGCCCACCGGCCAGCGCGCGTTGCCATGCAACGATCACCAGCGCAAGCTGGTCGATCGCATGGCCGACGAGCACCGTATGAAAAACCAGTTCCTCCTCCGGCTGGAGCAGCCGTGCGCCGGGCGCGGGCGGTTCGATCACATAGGGGTTGGGAATCTGGCTGAAATCCTGCAAGCCATGCGCGCCTTTGGGTGGGGCGGGGGCTTCAAAGATGCGGCTATAGGGGCAGGTTTGCCGTAGCGGGCAGCCAGGGCAGGTGGGTTGGCGCGTCATACACGCCAGTTTGCGCAACGCGGCGCCAAACTGGCCGCGCAACAGGGAACCGGCATAGTCCGGCAGCGTCAAAGGCTGTAAGGCATGGGCGGTGAAACGGTAGCGGGCAATGGGTAGGTGCTGCATGGCGTTGAGCAAGAAAGTACACGCCACGGCAGTCTAGGCACACTTTGGGGCCTTGACAGAAGCGGCAGGCTTGCCGATGCACGATTTTTTGTGCCAGGGCGTGCGATTGGGGTGAGGAAATACGGAAATCAAGTACCCCCTCGGGTAACCTGCCACTGGGCCATCGAATGCAGCAGGGACATTGATCTATCAGGCTCCTAGTGCGGAAAACCAAAATGCCGACTTCGGTCACTTTCTATAATTCGTGAGGGATGGGGTAATCGTGATAGTCATGCTGACAGTTGGCTGTTTCGTGCAAGCGCTGTAACCATTGTCACCATGGATTTATAAAGGAGCGCAATGATCAATATGTGGCCAATCAATTAGTACCCGCTTTCGGATAGGCAGAAACACTTCAGTGAAAGGATTGTTTGTGTTTCAATTTTCAATCTTTATAAGAAACAGGTGAACGCAAATGCCAAAAAAATCGATTCTTCATACATTGCTTGCAACGTCGGTCTTGGTGTCTGGCTCGAATGCTATTGCTTCAGAGGGATTGGAGATATTGGAGTTCAAGGGGTTCGGTACCGTGGCCGCAACACGTACAGACTCCGCTGACAACGGCTACAAGGCAACCCCTCAACCCGCTAGCTTGGCCCGTGGAAATTCCTGGTCTCTGCAAAATGATTCCTTAATTGGTGTGCAACTCGATATTGCTCCTCACAATGATTTGTCTGGCACTGTACAAGTGATTGGCAGAAATCGGGAACAGGGAGATTTTGAAGCAGACTTTGAATGGGCATTTATCAAATACAAAATCGACAATAATTGGCGGGTTCGTGTTGGCCGGGTGTTGACTCCCGCATTTATGGATTCTGAGTACCGCTTTGTGGGTTATGCAAATATCTATGCTAGGCCGGATCCGAATATTTATACCGTTTATCCATTGTCAACCCATGACGGACTGGATGTGACGTACCGACGCAATCTCGACGCAGGGGGTACGCTTACCGCCAGTTTCTATGGCGGAAAAGCCGAGCTGGAAGGGCCAGGTAATATCATATTCGAAGCGTCTCGTTTGACTGGGTTTTCTTTGAGGTACGAAAAAGACAATTTCATGGTCAGGGTATCCAATACACAGACCAATATGATTATGAGCGGTTCAGGTGCCGCAATGTTTCCGCCTTTTCTTGCGGCTGCGCAGACGGCAGTTACACAAGGTTGCACAAGCTGCATCAATGCTGTCAATGCAATCCGTAATGGCATTGAGGATACCGGTTTGGGTATCAGTAATATCGGATTTCGCTATAGCTTTGACGATTACACAGCATGGGGAGAGTACATAAAAGTACATCAAAATGAGATATTGAATCCGGTTGATGAGTCTTATTTGCTTGGTTTATCAAAAAGCATCGAAAAATGGACACCATACATCACTTATAGCGACAACAAGACAACATCGAATGCCAGCAAAATTGATCTGAGTGACATCATGAAGATTACGATACCCCCAATCAAGGGTGCCATGTTGGCTTATAACAGCCCTGCCATATTCTCCAAGAATAATGGACGACATACGTTTGCACTAGGGACCAGATACGATATTGCGAAGAACACCGCTATATTCATAGAGTGGGCTGAAATCAGCTTGGATGACAACGTGGATTCTTCTCCTCTTCCGTATCCGCGTCTTAGCCCTCAAGGGCAACCCCGTGACGGCAAATTCCATCTGTACACATTGTCTCTCTCCTTCGTATTCTGAAAGGCACAGCGATGAAAACACTGATAAAAGCGATGTTTACCGTCGTCATGGTCGGGTGCTCGGCCGTGTCCATGGGTCAGGTGGCTGTCGTGGTGGGCGCCAATAGTGCCGTCACAGCCGTCAATACTGAACAGGTTGCTGGACTATTCCTTGGCAAGTCAGATCATTTGCCAGGCGTTCGCTCAGGGTTATTGCTGGATCAACCTGAATCCAGTCCAACGCGAGAACTGTTTTATACCAAAGTGACAGGTAAATCGACCGCACAGGTTAGGGCAGCATGGTCACGTCTGGTGTTTTCCGGCCAGGCCGTTCCGCCCAAGGTGGTAGCCAATTCCGAAGCCGTCAAAAAGATGGTGACTACCAACCCCAATGCTTTGGGCTATATCGAAAAATCCGCAGTGGATGCAACGGTAAAGGTCGTGTTGACGGTTGATTGAACCGATACCGTGCTGTGTGGGGAAACATCCCTACCTTAGCGCTACCCCCTTGCCATTGCATCCTGCACCCGCAGCGCGGGCAGGGGGGAGCGATACCACCAAGCGATGCCTGCTGCTGCAAATGGAGCGGGGTGCGCAGGGTGAGCGTCAAGTGAGCGTCAAAGTAGGCACACTTTGGGGCCTTGAAAGAAGCGGCAGGCTTGCCGATGCACGATTTTTTGCACGATGTTTTGCGCAAGGGCGTGCGGTTTTTGCGGGTGGCTATGGCTTGTTTTCCGCATCACCGCACCACGGGCTGGGGTAATCCATCGGCTATATTCCTTCGGCTTTACTGCAGCGGCTTGCCACCCATGGCTATCGATGATTGGTGGCAATCCGCCCCACAGGCAGACACCCCCTTTTCCACCTCACCCCAACATCCTCCACGACAACCCGGCCTGCAGGCCGGGGTCACGGCTTACCGCCTTGTAGGGCGGGGTTTCCAACCGGTGTTAGTTTTTCGATGAATACGGTCAAGGAAGAACTGCTTGCAGCCCTGCGACGGGCCTTGGATACCCTCTCCCCCGGCGCGGGGGAGGCCACCTACCTGGAATCTCCCAAGATTGCAGAACATGGGGATTACGCCACGACGGCTGCGATGCAGCTTGCCAAACCGTTGCGCCGCGCCCCCCGCGCCATTGCCGAAACCCTGCGCGCTGCCTTGTTGGCAGACCCCGCATTCCAGCGATGGGTGGCGTCGGTCGAGATTGCCGGGGCCGGGTTCCTGAATCTGCGTCTGCATCCCGCTGCCAAGCAACAGGTGGTGCGCGCCATCCTCAAACAGGGCGCTGCTTTTGGCGCACGCCCCCCTTGCGGACAGCGGCTGATGGTCGAGTTCGTATCCGCCAACCCCACCGGGCCGCTGCATGTGGGCCATGCGCGGCAGGCTGCGTTGGGGGATGCGCTCTGCAATCTGTACGCCACGCAAGGGTGGCAGGTGCATCGCGAGTTCTACTACAACGATGCCGGCGCGCAGATCGAAGCCTTGGCCCGGAGCACCCAGCTTCGCGCCCAGGGTGTACGCCCTGGCGATGAGCGCTGGCCCCTTGATACGGATCACCATAGCGACCCCCTCGCAACCAAAGACCTCTACCGTGGCGAGTACATCGCCGATATTGCGAGGGACTTTCTCGACCGCAAAACAGTCACGTCTGGCGATGTGGAATGCACGGCTTCGGGCGATGTCGACAACCTCGGAGATATGCGCCGTTTTGCCGTGGCGTACCTGCGGCGCGAGCAAGACCTGGATTTGCAAGCCTTTGGCGTGCGCTTCGATCATTACTTTCTGGAAAGCAGCCTCTACAGCACGGGCCAGGTCGCCCAGACCGTCGAACGATTGCAGCGTGCCGGGGCCACCTACGAACAGGATGGGGCGCTGTGGCTCCAGACGACGCAGTACGGCGACGACAAAGATCGCGTCATGCGCAAGCGGGATGGGAGCTATACCTACTTCGTCCCGGACGTGGCGTACCACATCAACAAGTGGAACCGGGGGTTCCAGAAGGTCATCAACATCCAGGGTACCGACCACTTCGGCACCATCGCCCGGGTGCGTGCAGGGCTGCAAGCTGCTGGAGTCGGCATCCCCCAAGGCTTTCCAGACTATGTGCTGCACACGATGGTCAAGGTCATCCGTGGAGGGCAGGAAGTCAAGATCAGCAAGCGTGCGGGCAGTTACGTCACCTTGCGCGATCTCGTCGAATGGACGAGCGCGGACGCCGTGCGGTTCTTCCTGCTCAGCCGCAAACCGGATACGCCGTATGTGTTCGACGTGGATTTGGCGATTGCGCAAAACAACGACAACCCTGTGTACTACGTCCAGTACGCCCATGCGCGGATCAGTTCCGTGCTGGCAGGGTGGGGTGGTGACGTCAATGTCTTGGCTACTGCCGATCTGGCGGCCCTCGACACCCCACCAGCATTGACGCTGCTGCAATGCCTGGCTGGCTACCCGGACATGCTGCGCGGCGCGGCGGAACACTTCGCGCCGCATGACGTCGTGTTCTACCTACGTGACTTGGCAGCCACGTACCACAGCTACTACGACGCCGAGCGCATCCTCATCGACGACGATACGGTGCGCCATGCTCGCCTGGCGCTCGTCGCGGCCACGGCGCAGGTGCTGCGCAATGGGCTGGCGGTGCTGGGGGTGGGCGCCCCTAGCCGGATGTAAGCGGTACTGGCATAGCGGGTAACACGATTTTCGACAGGACTATGGATATGCTGGATATGCATCGGTATTCCCCAAGGCACAGCGGCGGAACCTTGCTCGGGTTCGTATTCGGGCTTGTCGTGGGCCTGGGGGTGGCGCTTGCCGTGGCGGTGTACGTCACCAAGGCACCCATTTCTTTCGTCAACAAGGTCTCGGCTCCCAGTGCCGAACCCGATGTCGTCGAGGCCGAGAAAAACCGCAACTGGGATCCCAACGCTCCCTTGCATGGCAAGAAACCCCAGCGCTCGGCGGCAGGTGCGGTGGCAGCTTCAGAGAGCCAGGGTGATGTTGCTGCTGTGGTGGCAACGGTGGTTCCCTCCCCCGCCAAGGCCCAGCGTGGGGCAGTCGAACCTACTGCAGCAGATCCACTGGGGGACTTTGCCCACATCCACGCTGCCCGGGAACCCCAAAACGCCCAAGTTGCCAAAGTCGCCCCAGTCGCCCCAGTCACCAAGGTGGACACTCCAGCGCAGCCCACGCAGGCCAGTGCATCGAAACCCGCGACGCTGTTCACCTATTTCGTGCAATTGGGGGCGTACCGCACCGAAGACGAAGCAGAAAACCAGCGGGCCAAGTTGTCGCTAGATGGCCTCGAAACCCAGGTGTCCCATCGGGATCAGGGTGGCAAAACGGTGTACCGAGTTCGTATGGGGCCGTACGATGATCGCGAACAGGCAGAACGGGTGAAGTCCGATCTCGAAGCCCGTGGGATGGACACTGCATTGGTTCGGGTACAGCATTAGGGCCACCGGGGCGCCCAAGGTGGCAGAGATACTGGGCCATGACACCGGCACAGCGCCGATATTGCGGGATAGTGAGGCAATCATGACTGCACGCAGACAATTCATCGCAGGTTCCGCTGCATTGGCGGCATCGCTGCTCTCTCCTGCCGTTCGTGCGGTAGAACCAGAGCCTATCGAGGGCGTGCATTACGTCCGCATCGACCCTCCGGCGCCGGTGGGGATAGCCGCTCCCACCATCGAGGTGGTGGAATTTTTCTCGTACGGATGCACGCATTGCTTTGCGCTGGATCCGACGGTATCGCAATGGGCGCGTACCTTGCCATCCGATGTGCGCTTCGTCCGCGTCCCCGTTGCCTTCCGGGACGATTTCGTGCCACAGCAACGGCTGTATTACGCGCTGGAATCCCTGGGGCTGCTGGATTCACTGCATGAGAAGGTGTTTGCCGCCATCCACCGGGAAAGGCTGGCGCTGGCGCGGGGCACGGCCATCGAGAGCTGGGTTGCTGCGCAGGGCGTCGATGCGCAAGTGTTTGCGAAGCACTTCCATTCCTTTGACGTTGCCACGCGGGCCAGCCAGGCGTACCAGTTGCAAATGGCGTACCGCGTCGAAGGGGTGCCTTCCCTCGGCGTTGCCGGGCGCTTCTATACCGATGGGCAATTGGCTCGATCCAACGTGCGTATGCTGCGCGTTGCGGACTTTTTGATTGCACAGACCCGCCGTCAGCCTGCCCATCAGCCTGACTAACTTTCATGCCAGTTTTGCCACCCCAAATGATGAAATACGCCTGGGAGCGCGGGTGTCCCACCCGCCAAATGCGGGCAAGATGCCCGCGCTCCCAAGAGTGGCGCTATGATTTTTGAGGTATTTCACGTTAATGCTCTCAACGTCGCGAATGTCGCAAACTACGCTCCAGCGCATCCGCAAGCTTTGCCGCTTAGGGGGGTATGCGTTCCTGCTGGCCGGGTTGGCGCCGATGGCCGGGTTGCCTGCGCTGGCTGCGCCGCCCCAGCAGGCAGAACCGGCGCCTGTAGCAGCTCGTGGCAGCGACGATCGTCGCGATGCAACGCTCCCCCGCCAGACACAACCGCTCCACATTGAAGCCCAAAGCCTGCGCTACGACGAACGGCAGCGGCGCAGCGTTTTCTCCGGTTCCGTCGTCATGACCCAAGGTCTGATCGTGCTGCGTGCCGACCGCATGGAGTTTCACGAGGACGCCCAAGGTCAGGTGCATGGCACGATGCATGGTCTCGATGGCAAGGTGGCTTCGTTCCGGCAGCACCGCGAAGGGGGCGACGAATTCGTCGAAGGCGAAGCGCAAACCATCACCTACGACGCCGTAACGACAACGGTGACGCTACGGCAGCGAGCACGCCTGCGCAAGTACCGTGGCGCCGTGTTGAGCGATGCCTTTGAAGCACAGATGATCGTCTACGACGGGGAGGCAGATCGCTTCGAACTGGTTGGGCAGCCCGCCGCTGGCCCTGCATCTGCCGTCGGATCGGGCCACGGAACCCGGGTGCGCGCCATGATCTCCCCCCGTGCTTCGGCGCCCGCCACGCCCACCCAAGCCCCCATCCTGCTGCGCAGTAGCACCGGCATCGACGCGCCGGGCCTGTAGCCACTAGCTATGGAACACACAGCTAGCGAGATGGACAGGGCAGGCGCCCATGATGCTACGCAACGTGATTCCCAGCCTTGCCGGGGACGCTTGCAGGCAGAGCATCTGCAAAAGTCCTACGGCAGCCGCAAGGCGGTGCGTGATGTGTCCTTGACGGTCTGCGAGGGCGAAGTCGTGGGCCTGTTAGGCCCCAATGGGGCGGGGAAGACGACGTCGTTTTACATGATCGTCGGGCTGGTGCGAGCCAGCGCCGGGTCCATCCGTATTGATGGGGTGTCGATCGAACGCTTGCCCATCCACCGCCGCGCGCGGCTGGGGTTGAGTTATTTGCCCCAGGAGGCATCGATCTTTCGTCGGCTCGACGTGGGGGACAACATCCGTGCGGTGCTCGAATTGCAGCACGATGCAAAGGGGCAGCCGTTCGATGATGCGACGATTGCACAGCGACTGGGCGCGTTGCTGCATGATTTGCGCATCGAACACCTCGTCGATACCCCGGCGATGGCACTGTCTGGCGGGGAACGGCGGCGCGTGGAAATTGCCCGTGCGCTGGCCACCCAGCCCCGGTTCATCCTGCTTGACGAACCCTTCGCGGGGGTCGATCCGATCGCCGTCATCGAGATACAACGTATCATCCAACTCCTCAAAAGCCGGGGAATTGGCGTGCTCATCACCGATCACAACGTGCGAGAAACGCTGGGGATTTGTGACCACGCCTACATCATCAGCGAAGGCTGCGTACTGGCGCAAGGAACCCCGACCCAGATCGTCGACGATGTCGAGGTGCGCCGCGTGTACCTGGGTGAACACTTCAAGATGTAAATGCAGCAAGGGCTTTCCCTGCGGGTGTCGCAGCATCTTGCGCTCACGCCCCAGTTGCAGCAGTCGATCCGCTTGTTACAGCTTTCGACTGCGGAGCTGGAGCAAGAGGTCGGGCAGATGCTCGAAAGCAACCCTTTCCTGGAACAGGCTGCCTCGGACGAAGCAGAGCCTGCCTCCGAGGGCGAAGCAGGGTCCCGCTCGGGTTCCAGCCAAGATGTACAGGGAACCGAGGCTCTGCCCGACGCACCCCCCAGCGATACACCAGACATTCGCCGGGACGAAGACAACGCGCTTTCCGGCACTTCCGAAGAACTGGACTGGGGAGAGGGCGCTTCCGTCGCGGTCGAAGACGGGGATTGGGGGGCTGCGGTGCATTCTGGCGACGGCGACACCGAAGCCGGGGAATGGGCCGCCAGCCTGCCCACCTTGCGGGATCATCTGCACGAGCAAGTGCTGCGGTTGCGCATCGGGGATGCAGACCGTGCAGCGCTGGGTTTTTTGATCGATTCGCTCGACGACAACGGCTACCTGGAAGACGATCCCGACGTGCTTGCGCAATCCCTAAGCCAGGGGGATGCCGATGTGGCAGAGGCACTGCGCCACCATTTCACGGTCGCATGGAACTTGTTGCGCCACCTTGATCCCATCGGCGTTGGGGCGCGCAACTTGGCGGAATGCTTGCGCTGGCAGTTGGAGGCTTTGTGGGAAGAACCCGATGAGCCGGATCGATCGGTCGTCAACGTGGCGTTGCGGTTGTGTACACAACCACTGGAATGGCTGGCGCGCAAGGATCTCAAGCGTCTTGTTGCCACAAGCCAGGCCGGGGAAGATGCCGTGCGCGCAGCCTTGGCACTTATCGCCAAGCTGGAACCCCAGCCGGGGCGGCGTTTTGCCGATGTGCGCCGAGCAGCGATCATTCCCGATGTGATCGTCGTTCGCAAAATGGCGGAGGGAACGGTTGCGGGGTCGATCCGTTTTGAAGTGCAGCTCAACCCGGAAGTCGTGCCGCAATTGCGCATCCATTCCTTGTATGCCCAGGCATTGCGCAGCCACAGGACGGGGGTTCGGGACGATGGCGGCGTGCGCGGCCTGGAAAAATGCCTGCAAGAAGCACGCTGGTTCGTCAAGAACGTGCAGCAGCGTTTCGAGACGATCTTGCGCGTTAGCCGGGCCATCGTCGAACACCAGAAAGGGTTCTTGTTGCACGGGGAGCTGGCCATGCGCCCGCTGATCTTGCGCGATATTGCCGATGAACTGGGCCTGCACGAGTCGACGATCAGCCGGGTGACCAATGCCAAATACATCGCCACCCCCCAGGGCACCTTCGAGCTGAAGCACTTTTTCGGCTCCGGGCTGGGAACCCAATCGGGGAGTAGCGCTTCGAGCACGGCCGTGCGTGCGCTCATCAAGCAATGGATTGCCGAAGAAAACCCCGCCGCACCGTTGAGTGACGGCCAAATTGCCGATCAATTGCAGGAACGGGGCATTGCCTGCGCACGCCGCACGGTCGCGAAGTACCGCGAAGGGCTACACATTCCCCCAGCGCCGCAGCGCAAGCCTTGGTAGAACTGCAGGGGCGACGGCAGTCGCGATGGCTGGGTTGCGCGCAACCCAGGTAGCTCAACCCAGACGGGCTTGGGCCTGGGCAGACGGATGGCTGGCCGTGCCGGTGTTTTCCAGCCAATGGCGTACCCGCGCCGCATCGCCGATCCGCGACAGTTTGCCTGCGGAATCCAGGAACACCATGATCAATGCCCGCCCGGCGACTCTCACTTGCATGACCAGGCATTGGCCTGCTTCGGCGATGTACCCGGTCTTTTGGAGTCCGATGTTCCAGGAAGGGTTTTTGACCAGGCGATTCGTGTTGTGGTACTCCAGCACGCGGTTCCCCACTTCCACATAGTGGCGGGGGGACGTGGTGAGCTGCCGCAGTAGCGGCTGCTGGTGCGCGTTATCGACGAGCTTGACCAGGTCATGCGCGCTGGATTGGTTCCGGCTGGAGAGACCCGTAGGTTCGACGAAGCTGGTGTCACGCATGCCCAGTCGCTGCGCTTTTTCGTTCATCTTGACTACGAAAGCGGGGACACCACCGGGGGTAGTACGCGCCAGCGCGTGGGCCGCACGGTTCTCGCTGGACATCAACGCCAGGTGCAGCAGCTCGCCCCGGGTGAGTTCCGCGCCCACCACGAGCCGGGAAGACGTACCTTTTACCGTATCGTTATCTTCTTCGGTAATGGTGATTCGTTCTTGCATGGGCAAGTGGGCATCAAGCAGCACCAGTGCAGTCATCAGCTTGGTCAGCGATGCAATGGGCAATACCGCTGCATCGTTTTTGCGCAGCAGGACTTCATTCGTGTGCTGGTCAACGACCAGAGCGACCGAGGACTTCAGCTCGGGCACCATCGAGTCCACGACGGCATCGGTCACGGTCACCAAGTGCGCTGTGTCTGGAGGGGGGGCGGCTGCGGGGGCCACCGGCAGTGCAGGCGCCGCCAGCGCGGGAACCTGGGGTGTCGTCAGGGTGGCTGGCTTGGGCTGGGCCATTCCCTTGCGGGCGGCTGCGGCAACCATGGGAGCGCGGGCAGCAGCGGGACGACGCACTGATGTATGCACCGACGTCTGTACCGCAGGCCGCAACACGGCGGCTGCCTGCGGCACCCGTGCCCGCTTGGCCACGAGGGGTTTTTTGGACGCCGCCACCGCAACGCGAACAGCATGGTTGGGCTTGTTCTGGGCTTGGGCGAGGGTTTTTTTTGCCGTCTTTGGGCCTATTTGTTTGCGTGTCTGTGGAGTACTCGTCTGTGGAGTACCGGCCAGTTTTTTCCCAGCCAGTTTTTTGCCTGCAAGATTGCGTGCCTTGGTTTGGGCCAATGCCTGGGCTTTGGCTTTAGCCTTGGTTCCTGCCGTAGCTTTGGCTTGGGGTTGCGCCTTAGCCTTCTTTGCCTTGGCAGTGCCCGGGGCAGGCACGGCAGACTTGCTGGCGGACTTGTGAGCAGGGCGCGCAGAGGGGTTTGCAGCCAGGGCAAAACCCTGCGTGCCACAAACCAGCCCCAGGATGAGCAACCAAACCCGGAAGCAGCGGCTCCACGATCGCGCGAAAGTGTTGGTCATTGCCGTATCCCATACAGAGTGTTCCCAGATTGTAGCGGTAACTTTATCCCAATAAAAACAGCTACTTAGCTGCAATTTCTCGCGCAATGCTTCAAGCTCGCTCTGCGCCCTTCACACTTGCGCGCCGATGTGTTCCGCCTGCCCCACGAGTTTGTTGAGCGCGCACAAATAGGCCTTGGCCGATGCCACGACGATGTCGGGGTCGGCGCCCACGCCGTTGACGATGCGCCCGCTGCGTTGCAGTCGCACAGTCACTTCCCCCTGGCTTTCTGTCGATCCGCTGATGGCATTGACGCTGTAGAGCACCATCTCCGCCCCGCTTTGGGCGTGGACTTCGATGGCCTTGAGGCTGGCATCGACGGGGCCATTGCCCTGCGCGGTCGCAGTCACTTCCTTTCCGGCCATGGCCAACACCACGGTGGCTTCGGGCGTTTCTCCCATTTCGCTGTGCTGTGACAGCGCGACGAGGGCAAAGTGCTCGGGATGCTTGGCTGCGTTTTCCTCCGTCACCAGCGCGAGGATGTCTTCGTCAAAAATTTCGCTTTTGCGGTCGGCCAAATCCTTGAATTTGGCGAAGGCTGCGTTGATGTCCAACTCGCTGTCGAGCTGTACGCCCAATTCGTGCAAGCGCTGTTTGAAAGCGTTGCGCCCACTGAGTTTGCCGAGAACGATTTTGTTGGCAGACCAGCCCACGTCTTCGGCGCGCATGATCTCGTAGGTGTCGCGCGCTTTCATGATGCCGTCCTGGTGGATCCCCGATGCGTGCGCAAAGGCATTGGCGCCAACGATGGCCTTGTTGGGCTGGACGACGAACCCCGTGGTCTGGCTGACCAGACGGCTGGTGGCGAGGATTTGCGTGGTATCGATGCGCGTGCGGATGCCAAAGTAGTCGGCGCGGGTACGCACGGCCATCACTACCTCTTCCAGGCTGCAATTGCCTGCGCGTTCACCCAACCCGTTGATCGTGCATTCCACCTGCCGGGCACCGCCGATCTTGACCCCGGCAAGAGAATTGGCTACAGCCATGCCCAAGTCGTTGTGGCAATGCACGGACCAAATGGCCCGGTCTGCATTCGGAACCCGTTCGCGCAAGCGGCGCAGAAAGTTGCCATACAGCTCTGGAATGGCGTAGCCGACGGTATCGGGGATGTTGATCGTCGTGGCCCCTTCGGCAATCGCCAGTTCGATGACCCTGCAGAGGAAATCTTCTTCGCTGCGGTAGGCGTCTTCGGCGCTGAATTCGACGTCGTTGACGAGTTGCCGGGCCAAGCGCACGGCAATCTTCGTCTGGTCGAGCACCTGTTCGGGGGTCATCCGCAGTTTCTTCTCCATGTGCAATGGGGAGGTTGCGATGAAGGTGTGGATACGTCCATGGGCTGCGGGTTCCAGGGCTTCTGCAGCAGCGCGGATGTCGCGTTCATTGGCGCGTGCGAGCGAACAGACTGTCGAATCCTTGATCGTGGACGCTATCGAACGAATCGCTTCGAAATCCCCACGGGAACTCGCGGCAAAGCCGGCTTCGATGACATCGACTTTCAAGCGTTCGAGCTGGCGGGCAATGCGCAGTTTTTCTTCGCGCGTCATCGATGCGCCGGGGGATTGTTCTCCGTCACGCAAGGTCGTATCAAAAATCACCAAGGTATCTGTGGAGGCCACAAAGGCTTCAGAGGCTGGGGCTACGGAAGAATCGGCGGTCGTGTTATCCATGAAAGTCTCCTTAAAAAAGGTGTGGCACGAAAGGGAAAGAATGAAAAAAGCCCGTAGCACTATCGGTGCATACGGGCCTGGAGGGGAACGGAACGGAAACTACAAAAAGCCTATGCTTTGCTTAGGTTTTGGCGAATCGGCGTTCCCAATACCACAATGGGGAAATGCGGGAAACAATACATTCCGGCATTCCAGCATTCCCTATCGGCCCGAGGAATTGGGGCGGACATAGTCGAAAAGCGTGTGACATGAATTCAATGTACCACATGCACAGCAAAAAGCCTATTCGCGCATAGGCTCAACGGTGCAATCCGCGTTCTTCGGGTTCCTCGGTCGATACGCTGATGATGCTCGTCGGCAGGTCGCGCATCCTCCGGTACACATGCAAGGCATAACCACTAAGCCCATACACGACAAACATGCCAAACAGCACGACGGCAGGAGCCAGATTGACAACGGCGATGGCGATCGTCATGACGACCAGCGCAATGAAGGGCACGCTACGCTTGAGCTGCAAATCCTTGAAGCTGTAAAAGGGGACGTTGGTCACCATCGTCAACCCTGCATACAGGCAGACGAAGAACATGAGCCACGCAACCCGGCTGCCGGACACTTCCAAGTCTGTCATCACCCATACAAAACCCACAACAAGCGCAGCGGCGGCAGGGGAAGGCAGCCCCTGAAAGTACCGGGTATCGACCACACTGGTATTGACGTTGAATCGAGCCAGGCGCAATGCAGCGCAGGCACAGTAGACAAAGGCGGCAATCCACCCCCAACGGCCAATGCCCTGGAGCGCCCACACATAGGCAATCAGCGCCGGGGCGGCACCGAAAGAGACCATGTCAGAGAGCGAGTCCATTTGCTCGCCAAAGGCGCTTTGGGTATGGGTCAACCGGGCAACGCGCCCATCGAGGCTATCGAACACCATCGCGCAAAAAATCCCCGCTGCGGACAGCTCGAAACGCCCGTTGATCGCCATGACCACGGCGTAAAACCCGCCGAACAGCGCAGCCAACGTCAACAAATTGGGCAGCAGGTAGATGCCTTTGCGCCGTTGCCCTGTTGGGGCGGGTCTGGCACGCATTCTGGCGGGAACGCCCCAGCGGTTCATGGGGCGGGCCTCGTGAAGGCCAACATACGTTCGATGGGAATGCGAGCGCGTTCGGCCAGACCGGGATCGACTTCGATGGCAGAAGCCCGTGATTCCAGAACACGAACCAGGCTCGCCAACCCGTTGGCGGACATCCACGGGCAGCGCCCGCCATGCACGCCAAGGGTCGGCGCACCGACGAACTCCTTGCCGGGATAGGCTTGGCGCAATCGGTGTAGCAGCCCTCCATCGGTAGCCACGACATACAACGCTGCATCCAAGGTTGCCGGGGCACGCAAGATTGCCGTGGTCGATCCGACCATGTCTGCCTGCTCCAGCACGTCGGCGGGGGATTCGGGGTGGGCCAGCAGGCGCGCTCCCTCGCGGCGTTGCAGCAAGGATCGCACCGAGGCGGCGTCGAATTCCCGGTGGACGATGCAGGACCCGCCCCAGACGAGCATGTCCGCTCCCGTCTGGCGCTGGACATACGAACCCAGGTGACAGTCCGGCGCCCACAAAATCTTGTGGCCTTGGTCGGCCAGATGGCGCACGACGTGTACTGCACAGCTCGATGTGACGACCCAGTCCGCACGGGCTTTGACTGCGGCACTGGTATTGGCGTAGACCACCACGGTGCGATTCGGATGGGCATCACAAAAGCGCGAAAACGTCTCTGGCGGGCAGCCCATGTCCAGCGAGCAGTCTGCATGGGGATCTGGCATCCAGACTTCTTTGTCCGGCGACAGGATCTTGGCTGTTTCCCCCATGAATCGCACGCCGCATACCACCAGGTTGCGTGCAGGGTGCTCTTGCCCATAACGCGCCAATTCGAGGGAATCCCCCACGAACCCTTGGGTTTCGATGGCCAGATCTTGCACGTCGGCGTCCACGTAGTAGTGCGCCATCAGCACCGCAGAGCGCGAGGCCAACAATTCCCGGGCACGAGCGCGCAATTGGGCGCGGGCCGCCCCGTCGGGCGTAGGCTCGGGAATCCGCACCCTGGTGGAACATGCTGTACACCGCAATTCCCCACCCGGCAAAGGCTGGGGCAAATCGAACGAGAACTCGCGAAAGGGCGCTGTGAAGGGCGCTGTGGACGCTGGCGTGGCCGGGCTGCGTGCAGGGTTGTCGATAGGGTTGGCTGTACTCATGGTCATGCGGGGGAAACCGGGACGAAGCGCATCGAGAAATCGATGGCCCTGACGTTTTTGGTCAGGCTGCCGATGGAGATGCGGTCGACTCCGATGGCTGCGATGGCCTGAATCCCCGAAAGGGTTACGCCGCCTGACACTTCGAGCGATGCGCGTCCAGCATTGATCGCCACGGCAGCGGCCATCTGGGCCAGGCCCATGTTGTCGAGGAGGATCATGTCTGCGCCGGCGTCCAAGGCTTCCTTGAGCTGTTCGATGTTTTCGACTTCGATTTGGACGAAGCGGGCTTTGTGGCCGACAGAGCGCGCCTTTTGTAGGGCTTGCATCACCCCTCCAGCGGCAGTGATGTGGTTTTCCTTGATCAGAATCGCGTCATACAACCCCAAGCGATGGTTGATGCCCCCACCGACGCGCACTGCGTACTTTTGCGCCAGACGCAGCCCGGGCAGGGTTTTTCGGGTATCGACGACTTGGGTACGCGAGTTTTGTACTTCGGCCACCGCACGAACGTAGTCGCGGGTTTTGGTTGCCACGGCACTGAGCAATTGCAAAAAATTGAGCGCAGTGCGTTCCGCGCTGAGCATGGCGCGGGCAAGGCCGTCGAGTTCGAGGACGACCTGATCCGCAACGCAAGCCTGGCCTTCCTTGACGTGCCAGACGATTTGCATTGATGGGTCGAAGTGTCGGAATGCCGCCTGGGTCCAGGGGGTTCCGCAAATGACAGCGGCTTCGCGGGCACGGATGGTGGCGTGCGCTCGCTGTTCGGGTTCGATCAGGCAGGCGCTGAGGTCACCCACGCCGACGTCTTCCGCCAGCGAACGTTCCACGTCGGCTTGCGCCAGCTTGGCCACGGACTCTTCCGAAAAATCGAAGTACTCGTCCATATCGATCCGTCCTATTCTTGCGTCATGCTGAGGTCGAACACGCTGAGGCAGCAACACGGGCTTGCTGCGGGAAAGGTTTTTGACTGCGCTATGGGGCGCCAAGCGGGTGGCAGAGTGGCATTGCTCATGGTGTCAGGCTGTCACGCTGTCATGGTGGCACGATGGCACGGTGCGAAGGTGGCCCGGGTGGTCAACTCACCGGGCTGCCACCATGAAGGAGACTCTTGCACAGGGTCGCGCTCCATGAGCACGGCAGGCGCCTGCTGGGGAGCAATCGCCCCTTCCAATACAGCCAGCACGGTTTGTGCAATCGGCATATCCACATGGATATGCCTGGCGCGTTCCACCACAGCACGTGCGCAGAACACGCCTTCCGTAGGCTTGCCGATGATGGCGAGAACTTCCGCCAAATTTTTGCCTGTGGCGAGCAGCAGCCCCACTTGCCGGTTGCGCGACAAGTCCCCGGTCGAAGTCAGGATCAAATCTCCCATCCCGCTCAGCCCCATGAAGGTGTCCGCACGGGCGCCGAGGGCCACGCCAAAGCGGGCCATCTCCGCCAGCCCACGGGTGATGAGGGCAGCGCGGGCATTCAGCCCCAACCCCAAACCATCGCACAACCCGGCGGCGATGGCCAAGATATTTTTGACTGCTCCAGCCACTTCGACGCCGATGAGGTCATCGTTGGTATAGATACGCAGGGCGTGGCTATGCAACGCAGCAACTGCCGCATGCAATACCGGCGCGTGGATGCTGGCAGCTACCAACGCCGTAGGGCAGGCGGCGGCCACTTCTTGGGCAAAGCTGGGGCCACTTAGCACACCGGCCTGCACGTTGGGGGCGACTTGGGCCAACACTTCATGCGGCAACAGGCCTTCCAGCAGAGCGTTGCCATCGGCAATGTTCCCGGAAACCGTTTGCGCGGAACCTGTTCCACTGCCCATTCCACTGCCCATGCGGGTCGATTCCAACCCTTTGCATAACCATATCAGGGGAATGGACACATTCCGCAAAGGCAACAGGCTGGCGCGCAAGCCTGCAACCGGCGTGGCCAAGACAATCAGGTCACAGCCTGCCTCCGGCAAGGTGGCGAGTGCATCTCGCGCTAAGGCCAAGGCAAGCCCGTCAGGCAGCGCAAAACCCGGCAGATATTTGCGGTTCTCCCGTGCGTCGCGCAAGCTACGCAAATGGAAAGCATCCCGCGTGCATAGCGTCACCGCAGTGCCATTGCGCTGCGCAGCCAAAGCCAGTGCAGTCCCCCAGGCGCCGGCGCCGAGTACCAACGCCTTCATGGCGCCCTACGACGGCAAACGCCCGAGGCATCGGGCGCGGACAAGCCTTCTTGCATGGCTACACACTTGCATGAATACCGTGGAACGGCATCTGCGCATCGACCTGAGGTCAGGCCGTTGCAGTGGGTTGGGATTCCGAAGACGCTGCCGTAGAAGCAGGGGCGCCTTCGGGATTGCGTGCCTGCGCCTGCTGTTGCGCTTGTTGCTGGGCATACAACGCCTGGAAATTGATCTCGGACAAATGCACCGGCGGAAAGCCACCGCGTTGGATCAGGTCAGCCACAGTAGCGCGTAGGTAGGGGTAGACGATTTGGGGGCAGGCGATTCCAGTGATCGGGCCTACTTGCTCTACAGGAACGTTGCGAACTTCAAAAATGCCAGCCTGGGCGACTTCAGCCAGGAACAACGTTTTGTCTTGAATCTTGGCATGTACCGTGGCCGTGACGGTGATTTCAAAAACAGCATCGGCCACCGTGGCGGTATGGACATTCAAATGCAAATCGACCGCAGGGGCTTGCTTTTCCAGCAGGATGGCCGGGGAGTTGGGCTGCTCCAACGAGGCCTCCTTCATGTAGATGCGTTGAATTTGAAACACGGGGTCTTGAGAATCTGCCATATTGGTCTTCCAGTTTTGAGGGAGGGAACGTTTCCGTGACGGGAACGCTGGAGCCACTGATTGGGCGGCGACATCTCAGGCCCCGTGGGATATCGCCGGTTGCAAAGCGTTGTTTGCCAAGTCGGTGTGGACTAGATCTTCCCTACAGCTTCCCTACAGCTTCCAATCCCGTACAGACTCCGATGGAGACCTGAGGCGAGACTGGCGAATACAGGGAAAAACCTGCAAGGGACTCAGGCTCGGTCAATGGGAAGGTTGGCGTTGCGCCATGCCACAACCCCACCGCGCAAAGACATTGCGCGCTCATACCCCAGATGCTGGGCCATGGCAACGGCGCGGCGACTGCGGATACCGGACTGGCACACCAATATCAACGGCAGCGACTTGTTTTTGACCGTAGTGGGGAGTTTCTTGTCGAAATCGTCGAGAGGAATGTTTTTGGAGCCTTGGATGTGGCCCGCAGCGAATTCCGTTGGTTGGCACACATCCACCACCACGGCCTTCTCGCGGTTGATCAGCATCACGGCAGCATCTGGATCGACCACGCCTTGACCTGCATCAAGCAAGGCCGGGTACAGCAACATGCCCCCCGACACCGTAACCATGGCAATCCAAATCCAGTTGTCAATAACGAAATCCACCAGAAATCCTCAAAAAAATAGGTACCAGGCTACACAAAAGCCCAAAATGTGCGCCTGCAAGCTGCATTCTAGAATGCGTGAAAGGGTTTTTTACGCCGACTTGGGAAGCCCCTCAGGCTGACCTGGGCCAACCATGGGAAGCAGCGAAATTTCCCTGTTCTTTCATTCGCTTGTCCACTCGTTCCCTTACCAACATTCCCGTACCTTATTACCATGCATAAACTTGTTCTCATTCGTCACGGCGAATCCACTTGGAATCTCGAAAACCGCTTCACGGGGTGGACGGACATCGATCTGACCCCCACGGGGGTGGAACAAGCCCAGTCTGCGGGCAAGTTACTCAAGGCGGAGGGATTCGACTTCGACATTGCCTACACCAGCGTGCTCAAGCGCGCCATCCACACCTTGTGGCATGTGATGGAGGAGATGGATTGCGTGTGGCTGCCCGTCGTCAATGACTGGCGGCTCAACGAACGGCACTACGGTGGTTTGCAAGGTTTGAACAAGAGCGATACGGCGCAGCGTTATGGCGACGCACAAGTGCTGGTATGGCGGCGTAGCTACGACACGCCCCCCCCCGCGCTGGAACCGACGGACCCCCGTTGCGAACGCAACGACCGCAGGTATGCGGATATTCCTAAAGACCAGTTCCCGTTGACGGAATGCCTCAAAGACACTGTCGCGAGGGTGCTGCCGTGCTGGAACGATGTTCTCGCGCCCACCATTGCCAGCGGTAAGCGCGTCGTCATCGCAGCGCATGGCAATTCGATCCGTGCGCTCGTCAAGTACCTTGACGGCATTTCGGATGAAGACATCGTCAACCTCAACATTCCCAATGGCGTGCCGCTGGTATACGAGTTCGACGAAGCGATGCAGCCGCAACGCCATTACTACCTGGGCGATCAGGACGCCATTGCGAAGGCTGCTGCTGCCGTCGCTGCCCAAGGCAAGCGCTGATTCCTGCTTTCTCCCCTGTCCCCGCAGCCACCCTTGGCTGAGGGGTTCGAGACAACCCCATTGCTGGAACGCCGCATCGCCGGAAAGTTATGACCCAAAAATTCCATACCGTAGGCTGGGTATGCGCTGGAGCAGTGGCCGGTGTCTTCACTGGCACCGCGCTGCAAAGCTATGCATACAGCACGAGCACGCTACCCCTCGAAGAATTGCAGCAACTGGCTGCGGTCTTCAGCATGATCAAGTCGAACTATGTCGATCCCGTCGACGACAAAAAGCTGATCAGTGATGCGATTGCTGGGATGGTCTCTGGCCTCGACCCCCATTCCACCTACCTGGACAAGAAGGCGCTCAAGGACTTCAACGAAGGCACCTCGGGCCGGTTCGTTGGCGTCGGCATTGAAATTTCGATGGAAGATGGCCTCATCAAGGTTATTTCTCCGATCGAGGGTTCGCCCGCCTTTCGGGCAGGAATCAAGCCCAACGACCTCGTCGTCAAAATCGACGACACCGTCGTTCGCGGGCTGACGTTGAGCGAGGGCGTCAAACGCATGCGCGGGGAGCCCAACACCAAGGTGGTGTTGAGCATCTTCCGCAAGGACGAGAACCGTACTTTTCCGGTAACCATCGTCCGGGAAGTCATCAAGACCCAGAGCGTCAAGGGGAGCATCGTCCAGCCGGGATTAGGCTGGATTCGCATCAGCCAGTTTCAGGAACGCACCGTCGCGGACTTTGCCCACAAGCTGGAGGAGCTGTACAAAGCCGAGCCTCGGCTCAAGGGATTGGTCCTCGATTTGCGCAACGATCCCGGCGGTTTCCTTGATGCTGCTGTCGCCGTCTCGTCGGCATTTTTGCCAACGAATGCCGTCGTCGTATCGTCCAATGGGCAAACGCAGTCGCTGCAATCGGTCTACAAGGCGCACCCGTCGTACTACCACCGCCGTTCTGGCCGCGATCCGCTCAAAGCCCTGCTTCCAGCAGTGCGCAATACGTTCAAGACAGTTCCGCTGGTCGTGCTGGTCAACGAAGGCTCGGCGTCCGCCAGCGAGATCGTCGCTGGGGCGCTGCAAGATCACCGACGCGCCAAGTTGCTGGGCAGCCAGACTTTTGGCAAAGGGTCGGTGCAGACGGCGGTCTGTCTGGATCCTTCCTACCGCATCGACAACTGTCCTACGGCAGGGGTCAAGCTCACGACAAGCCGGTACTACACGCCCAACGGTCGCTCCATCCAAGCCAAGGGCATCGTTCCCGATTTTCTTGTCGACGAAACTGCCGAAGGCAATCCGTTGGCTGCGTTGCGGATGCGTGAAGCCGATCTGGATCGGCATCTGTCCGGTGGCCCGGAAGAAGCCCGACTTGATGCAGAGCGCGAAAAAGAACGCGAGATTGCCCGCAAGAAATGGGAAGAAGAGCGCAAACAGCCTGTGCCGGAACGCAAGCCCCCGGAATTCGGAACGCCGGAGGATTTCCAGCTTGCGCAAGCCTTGCGCTTTCTCAAAGGCGAGTCTGTGGTTGTGAGCAAGACGCAAGTCGTTCGCAACGAAGATCGCGACAAAGCCCGCGTGCAGGATAACGAATAGGCGATAAGCCTATTGGGCCTATGTCGGATGCGGTGGATGCCCCAAACCGGGCTGATACCATCCCACGCCTTTTTTGCTGGAACACCATGCCTCCCGTCGATCCCACGCTCCCCACCACGCCCCACCCCACGTTTCCTGTATCCCAACGCATTCGTCAACGCTTGCAGGCTGCCCAACAACGCTTCCACGCCAACGACAACATCGCGGCTTTCATCGAACCAGGCGAGATCGAAGAACTGGTCGATGAAGTGGAGGGCAAGTTCCAGGACGTCCTTCGCAGTCTGGTCATCGATATCGACCACGACCACAACACCGATGCCACCGCGCGTCGAGTGGCCAGGATGTATGTCCAGGAAGTCTTTCAGGGGCGGTACGTGCCTGCGCCGGTGGTCACGGAGTTTCCGAACGTCGAACGTCTCAACGAGATGATCCTCGTCGGGCCGATTACGGTGCGCAGCGCGTGCAGCCACCATCTGTGCCCGATCATGGGGCAGTTGTGGATCGGCATCCTGCCCAATGAGTACACCAATGTCATTGGACTATCGAAGTACGCACGGCTGGCGCAGTGGGTCATGTCCCGTCCCCAGATTCAGGAAGAAGCCGTGGTGCAGTTGGCAGACCAAATCATGCAAAGCACCCGGCCCGATGGCCTGGCGTTGGTCATGCAAGCCACGCACTACTGCATGAGCTGGCGGGGGATCAAAGACGAAAACAGCAAGATGGTCAACTCCGTCATGCGCGGCAGCTTCCTCCAAGACGCCAACCTGCGCAGGGAATTCCTGGCGCTGATTGCCCAGGCTACGGATCGATAAATCACAGGGAGCGGCGGATTGCAGGGGTGGCCCCAAGGTTGTTGCCTTGCTGCTGCATTGGGGTGCTTGGGCCTGTGCTGACCCTGTGCCGATACCTGCTCTACCTGTACTGGCTCGGACTTGCTGTCACGCAGCCTTGCCGATCAGAAAGTCTTCCACCTTGGCTGCAAGCTGTGCAATCGCCAGTGCAGCCTGACAACCGGGCATGTGCTGCACCAGTAGTTGGCGCTTCATGATCGTCTGGCGCACGGCCACATCGGCGGGAATGTCCCCGACATGCACCAGGCGCACCTTTTCCCCGGGTTTGGAGACGACAAAACGATCCAACACTTGCTGTAACTGCGTTGTGATGGCGCGGCCATCGCCCATGCGCGTGGTTTGGTTGACCACCATCCGCACGATGCGTCGGTGTTGTTCCCCGACGAGTACCTTGATCGTGGCGTAGGCGTCGGTCAGCGAAGTAGGTTCCGGGGTTGCCACGACGAGTACCTCGCTGGCCAGCGAGACGGCAAACAGCACGACATCGGAAATCCCGGCGCCGGTATCGAGTAGCACCATATCGAAGCGGGGAAGCAGGCTACCGATGATGCGCAGAAAGTCTTCGCGCACATTGGGCGTAAGCCGGGAGTATTCGACCATGCCAGACCCGGCCAGCAGCACCGAAAACCCGCCTGGCGCGCGAACGATTGCATCGTCGAGCGCGGCCTTGCCAGTGAATACATCGTGCAACGTGACCTTGGGATAAAGGTTGAGCACCACGTCCAGGTTGGCCAGCCCCAAGTCAGCATCCAGCACCAGCACCTTGTGGCCCCGCTTGGCTAGTGACGCTGCCAGATTGGCCGAGACGAAAGTCTTGCCCACGCCCCCTTTCCCGCTGGTGACGGCCATCACCTTGCCGAGAGGCTTCAAGGGAACTTCGGGCGAGGGCGCCTCTACACGGACGGGAGACGGGGATTCGCTCATCGCTTTAGTTGACTCTTGTAATGGTGCTACCGGTAGACGCAGCACTGCCCGCTCCGGCAGGATCCGC
The DNA here is from genome assembly GCF_000477435.1 of Candidatus Symbiobacter mobilis CR. Taxonomy (NCBI): domain Bacteria; kingdom Pseudomonadati; phylum Pseudomonadota; class Betaproteobacteria; order Burkholderiales; family Comamonadaceae; genus Candidatus Symbiobacter; species Candidatus Symbiobacter mobilis. Next base: position 834,527 of record NC_022576.1, on the reverse strand, counting down.
CATCATCCCATCCATCCACGCAGCAGGCTCTTCCAGGGACAGGGATCCAAACAGTAGGCTTTTTTCCTCGGCACTGACGGAAAGCAGTGGCTGGGGTTCGATGCAGACGCGGTTACGCCCTTCCGACTTGGCCCGGTACAGCTCAATGTCCGCACGATCCAGCCATAGTTCCGGCGTCGAGCGCACCCAACGAGGCGCAAACGCCCCACCAATGCTGATGGTGACTTTCAGCGCTACTCCACTGCTAGTCATGATATTCATCGCCGCGACGGACTCGCGGATTCTTTCGGCCACCTGGATCCCGAAATGCCCTTGGCAACTTGGCAGGATGATGACAAATTCCTCGCCACCAAACCGTGCGACGGTATCCATCGGACGAACGCAGCCGGCCAAGGTTTGCGCTATGGATCGAATGACCACATCGCCCACGGGGTGGCCATAGGTATCGTTGATGCATTTGAAATGGTCGATATCGAGCATCAACAGCAGCGCGGGTTCTCCGGAGCGTGTGACAACTTCGATTTCTCGGCGCAGTGCTTCGAAAAAATACCTTCTGTTGGATAAGCCCGTCAGAGGGTCTTTCAAGGACAACTCGCAAAGCCGATCGATCACAGCCTGCACATAAGCCTGATCATCCTTGGCGGAATCAGGCAGGGCAGCAGCCCCATGCCCCAGCAAAGCGAGGGCATCTTCCAGGCGCAATTCACGCAAATCAATCATCGAAAGACCCTACTGAGCCTGCAGACTCTGCCCCCGAACGCATCATTCCAAAGAGTCTAGCAGGTTCACTTTCATGCCATATCCGGGAATAAGGCCAGTGTATTAGCACTAGTTTTCGGCACGATTGCTGTGCGAAACGGAGGGGGAGGCTGGCCGTGTGTACAGCACACTGCGCATCAACGGCGGCAGTATCCTCGCCCAGATTCCTCTGTGGTGGGTTTTTCCGGAGTCTTCGCGATGTGGATGCCAATGTTTTTGAGGCCATGCAGCATGCACCAAGTGGTTGCCAGCATTGCGGTGCTTGCTTTGCCTGTCGTCTTTTTTGCCGTACTTTTTCACGCGGCTCCTCTTGCTGCCGAAACAGTGGCTGCGAAGGCTTTGCGCGTGGCAGACGGAGACACACTCTGGGTACAAGTGGATCGCACCCCACGCAAGATACGCCTGCTGGGTATCGATGCGCCGGAGCTATGCCAAAGCGGCGGAGTGGTTGCACGGCAAGCGCTGTGGAACCGGGTGAAAGGCAAAACTTTGCGTATCGACATCCGCACGTACGACGACTATGGCAGAGATTTGGCATACGTGTTTGTGGATGGCGCTGGGGGCTACAACGTCAACGCCGCCATGGTGCGTGACGGCATGGCTTGGGCTGCACGCTGGCGGGGCAAGGTGCGGGAGTTTGGCGCCGAAGAAGCACTTGCCCGCAAAGAGCGACGTGGCATTTTTGCCGAGGCGAACCCGGAATGGCCCTACGACTTTCGCAAGCGCCACGGCAGTTGCCACAGGGGGCGTTGAGCAGCACGCGCCTGCTGCAAACCCAGAGTACGCGGTATACATGGCATACATGGCATACCGAATTACGCGGGTACATGTGGGTACACGGGGCATATCTGAGTATCTCCGTGCATCGTCCCTATAGGCTACCGTGCAAGTTTGTAGGCCATGGCGCTCTCTTCCGCTGTGCTCGCGTTACAGCGACTTCGTCGAGAAGTACCAGTCGGTCGTCTTGTAGCCTTCCCCGGCACGCTTGGCGGCGGCATCGCTGGTTTTGGGCGGAGGGATGATCACGTCGCAGCCCGGCTGCCATCCTTCTGGTGTCGCAACCTGGTTCTTGTCGCTCGTCTGCATGGCACGCAGCAAGCGCACGAATTCGTCGATCGAACGGCCATTGCTCATCGGGTAGTACACCATCGCGCGCAGGATGCCGTTGGGGTCGATGAAAAAGGTGGCACGGACGGCTTGGGTGTCTGCAGCGCCGGGATGCACCATGCCGTAAGCCTTGGCTACTTCCATCTTGATGTCTTCGATGATCGGGAACGTGATCTCGACACCGAATTTTTCCTGGATGTTGCGCGTCCAAGCCAGGTGTGAAAACAAGCTATCGATCGACAGGCCCAGCAGCTCACAGTTCATAGACCGGAAGGTTGCGGCAGCCTTGGCAAAGCCCATGAATTCCGTGGTGCATACCGGGGTGAAGTCCGCTGGATGCGAAAAGAGAATCAACCATTTGCCCTTGTAGTCCGACAGGCTGCGGTCGCCATGCGTGGTCTTGGCCAAAAAATTCGGCGCGGGTTCATTGAGGCGAGGGAAAGAGGTTTCCATACCGTTATGTTCCAAAAAGTTGAGCAGAAAAACGATCATCGCCAACACCAAAGCAGTACGCGATGACCACCACCAGTCCGCTAGATACCAACAGACTGCGCAGAATCATAGTGCCCGTCGCATCTATCTTCGAGACTGCACAATCACCCCCGGTCCCAGGGACTGCGCCGAACGCTGTACGCCATGCAACACCTCAACAAGTATCCCCACATCGTCAAAAATATTGAGAAGATGTGGGGTTCCAAGAATTGCCGGGATTACATCCTTGACTTGACGAATGACACGCGAGGAGGTACCCGGAAGGGCTTTACGCTTGAGCAGGGCCTCGAACTCGTGAACCTGCTGAATAAGCATGACGAAGAGTATCCAGAATTTATCGGAGATATCTCTCAAATTGATGTCTTTGCAGGCAGCCGTCCGCCAGTAGTGGTTCGACCGCCCAAGCGCGATATCGATTTCCGCATCAAAATCATCTTGGCAATCGGCTTGGTTTACGTTTTTGCCAAGCTCGTGCAATTCCTGCATACGAACGCGCCTGTAAGCGCGATCCTGGAATATCTGGAATATCTTGCGCCGCTGTGGAGTTGAAGTGTGGGGGGAATGCATAGTCCCCCACCGTTCCTATGACTTGCGCAGACGATCTTGTTGTAGAGGAGCTCTGGGAATCGCGATGGCAGCGCTGCCTTGGGTCATCCGCTTTGCATATTGAGCGCCAAGCGCGACTACCACAGCCCTTTCGCAGCCATGGCTACGCCGCGCTTGCGCCAAAGCCTAGATCACGCCCTGCGCCAACATGGCATCGGCCACTTTGACGAAACCGGCGATATTGGCGCCATCGACATAGCTGACCGAGCCATCGCTGTGGCGCCCATGCTCCAGGCACACCTGGTGGATGCTGCGCATGATGCCGTGCAGTCGGCCGTCAACTTCTTCGCGCGGCCAAGATAGGCGCATGGCGTTCTGGCTCATTTCCAGGCCGGACGTGGCTACGCCGCCTGCGTTGCTGGCCTTGCCGGGTGCGTAGAGCACCTTGGCTCCTTCAAAAACCTTCACAGCATCCAAGGTCGAGGGCATGTTGGCCCCTTCAGCGACGCACTGGACCCCATTCTTCACCAGCATGGCTGCATCGTTGCCGTCGAGTTCGTTTTGGGTCGCGCAGGGCAGGGCTACATCGACCGGCACAGCCCAAGGCCGCACATTGCTTTCAAAACGGGTTTTGGTGCGCTGGGCGTAGTCGCTGACACGGCCGTACAGGTGGTTTTTGACCTCCATCAGTTCTGCCAACTTCTCTGTGGTGAAGCCGTCCTCATCAATGACGGTACCGCTAGAGTCCGACACAGTGATGACCTTGGCACCCAGTGCCATAGCCTTTTCAACGGCGTACTGGGCCACGTTGCCAGAGCCGGAAACGCTCACCCGCAGGCCATCGAAGCGCATGCCTCGCTGCTTGAGCATTTCTTCGGCGAAGTACACGGTGCCGTAGCCTGTGGCTTCGGGGCGGATCAGCGAACCGCCAAACGACAAACCCTTGCCGGTGAGGACGCAATCTGCACGGTTGGTGAGCTTTTTCACCATCCCGGCCAGGAACCCTACCTCACGGCCCCCAACGCCAATGTCTCCCGCTGGAACGTCGGTATCCGCGCCGACATGGCGAAACAACTCGGAAGCAAACGTCTGACAAAACCGCATCACCTCCGCAGGGCTTTTGCCTTTGGGGTCGAAATCCGAACCACCCTTGGCGCCACCCATGGGCAGGGTGGTGAGAGCGTTTTTCAGGGTTTGCTCGAATGCCAGGAATTTGAGAATCGACAAATTGACCGAAGGATGAAATCGCAAACCGCCTTTGTACGGCCCGATGGCCATGCTGTGTTGAATGCGATACCCCCGGTTGACTTGCACATCGCCATGATCGTCCACCCAGGAAACGCGAAACAGTACTACGCGCTCGGGTTCGACCAGTCGATCCAGCAAACCATATTCCGCGTATTTGGGATGGGCGGCAATGAACGGCCATAGGCTTTCCATGACCTCCGTGACAGCCTGCAAGAACTCTGGCTGACCGGGATTGCGCTGGGCCACGTCGTTCAGAAAAGCGTTGACGGAAGTATGTTTCATACGCAATGCTCCAAAAAAGTGCGTAGCATAGTGCAAACCATCACCATCAAGGTGCATACTGGACACGGTACTGGGTGTAGATGCACCATGATGATGCGCAGGCAGTGGCAGTTGCCTAGGGGCAATGGTGTGTAGGGCTGTCAGGCTACCCGCTGCCCTGCAACCCGGAGTCACCGCAGTGGGAATGGGACGAACCAGGGGGCGTTGTCGGGCGCAGCACCCTACGCCAGCAGATTCTTTGCTGCTTGGCAGGGATCGGAGGCAGCGCAGATGGCGCTGACGACGGCGATGCCGTCTGCGCCGGCCTCTTGCACTGCATGCACGTTGTCGGCGTGAATGCCGCCGATGGCGACGAGGGGCAGGGTGGTCAGTGCCCGTGCGGTACGCAGCCCATCCAGCCCCCAAACGGTGCGGGTGTCGGTTTTGGTTGGGGTGGCGAAGATCGGACTGACACCGAGGTAGTCCACGCACCCAGCGGGTACGGCGTGAAGGTCTGCCATCGTTTCTATCGATAACCCGATGAAGACGTCCGGCGGGAGCTGTTTGCGCGCCAGATGCACCGGGGTGTCCGATTGACCAAGGTGTACACCGTGCGCCTCGCAGGCGAGGGCGACGTCGATGTTGTCATTGATCACCAGCGGAACCCCCGTTGGGGCCAGCCATGCCTTCAAGGCACGCGCCATCGCAACAAAGTCGGCCAAGGGCAGATGCTTTTCGCGCAACTGCACGCATCGCACCCCACCTTGCACCGCAGCCAAGACGACCTCTGCCAAGGGTCGTCCGCCCATGCATCCACGGTCGGTCACCAAATACAGCCAGGGCCGCTGTGGCCCCACCCACCCCATGCGGGGGGGCGTGATGTCTGCCATTTGTCCGTTCTAGTCGTCGTTCAGACCGACAGCACAGACAGCTTGAGGCGTTGGGCAAATTCTTCCGCGCCCAGCAATTGCAGGGTATCGAGCATGACGGCTTGCATGCTCCCCACCCCCTGCTGCCGACGCTGCACGGCTTCGGCAGCCAGTTCCCCGACGATGCCCCAGCAGGCCATCGCAGAGATGGTGGCGCGCCAGGCATCCTGCTGCACGGCGCCGAATGCCCCAATGAGCGCCGTGGCCGAGCAGCCCACGCCCGTAATGCGGGTCATCCAAGGGTGGCCATTGGCAAGAAGCGCATGGCGGCCGAGAGGATCGACGATGTGGTCGGTCACCCCACTGATGCACACCACGCAACCCAGCCGTTGCGCCAAGTCTTTGGCTGCGACCAAGGCATCGTCTGTATGCGCTGAGCTGTCCACACCCCGGGTATTGCCAGCCTGGCCCGCCACGCTCAGAATTTCCGAAGCATTGCCCCGCAGGATCGTTACGCCAGGTTGGGCTAGCAGGGCAGCGATGGTGCGATCCCGGTAGGGGGTGGCCCCTGCACCGACGGGATCAAGCACGACACAGATTCCCCGCTTGCTTGCTGGCTCCATCGCTAACTGCATGCTCTGCACCCAGTACGGGTCGAGCGTGCCAATATTCAGGACCAGCGCTTGGGCCACGCTGGCCAGATCGGCCACTTCTTCGTGCGCATGCGCCATGATGGGCGATGCACCAGCAGCAAGCAAGACGTTGGCATTGAAGTGGGTGACTACCAGGTTGGTGATGCTGTGTACCAGGGGAGCATGGGTGCGAACGGCCTGTACATCGGCCCACAGGTCATAGACGGAAAGAGAAGTCATTATTGAATGCGGCGAAGGAAATAGATACAAAAGGCATGATGCCCCCAAGACGCTCCGCTCTGGCCAGCACCTCGGGCTATCTACCGTGGCAAAGCAGGGAGGAGCAACAAGACCGATGCACGCCTACCGGGATCAGCAGCCTATCGAATCAGCCGCCTATCGAGATACGCAGCGTATCGGGATTAGCAGCCTGGTGCGATAAAGAGCCTGTCGGCGGCACGTTGCACGGATCGCGTATGTCGAAACACATCATCAGTACGTGAGCGTATCCGACTGTTCTGCAGACGGCGGTGGCTGGCTGTGGCCACGGCGGGCACTGGATACGCAAGGCTCGTTATGGAGACGGTGCAACACAGTTTCGAGTTGTTTGCGGTCGCGCACGCCAACGATGAAGTGAATGCGCGTGGGGCCTCGCACGGAGGCATCAGGCATGTTGACGCGATGGATGTCCGCCTGCGCTGCAGAGAGACAAGCGGCAACCTTGGCAAAAACGCCTTTGCCGTTTCCCACCGTGACGATGATCTCGGTCTCGAAAGAGCGGACCGGCTTCGGCCCCCATTGCACAGGGATGAATCGATCCCGATTGCGGTGCTGGAGTTTTTGGGCGACGTTGCAACCACAAATGTGGATGGTGAGGGACTCCCCGCGCCCGAGGTAGCCCAGGATGTCATCGCCTGGAATCGGCCGACAGCAGGTGGCATAGCGTACGGCTGTACTTTCGCCGCCATTGATCGTGACCATTCCACTGTTCACCTCTTCTTGGGTAGGCGGGGGCTCTACCGAGAGCAAGGAGGGATTGGGGGCATGGCCGCTATCGACAAGCAGCTTGGCCAGCCTCTTGGCAATGACGTGGGCCAGGCGGCGACCGGAACCGATCTCAGCGAGCAACTCTGTGCTGGATCGCGTACCCGAAAAGCGCAGCAGCTTGTCCCAAACGCTGGCGGCACTTCCCTGTTCTCCAGGTACATTGTCAAAGCCTTCGGAACGCAAGGCCCACAACAGCAACCGCTGGCCCAGCGTCTGCAATTCGGGGGGGTGGAGGGTTTTGAGGTGCTGGCGAATTTTGGTACGCGCCTTGGGGGTATGAACGAATTCCAGCCAACTCGGATTGGGGGTGACGCTGCTGTCCCGATGAATATGGACGGTGTTGCCGTTGCGCAGCTCGGTACTCAGGGAAACGGTCGCGTTGTCGATCACGCCATAGGCTGCATGATTGCCCAGATCACTATGCACGGCGTAGGCAAAGTCGAGAACGGTGGCCCCACGGGGCAAGGCGTGAATCTTGCCTTGCGGGGTGAAGACGTAGATGGCATCGGTGAACAGCCCAACCTTGATGTGCTCCCAGAATTCGACACTGTCTTGCACGGCTTCTCCGACTTCGAGGAGCGACTGCAGCCACGCCCACTCGGTCTGTCCCTTGGGGTCGAAACCGCGCTGTTTTTTGTACATCCAATGGGAAGCCACCCCCGATTGCGCAACGAGATGCATGGCTTCGGTACGCAACTGAAATTCGATGCTTGTTCCAGAAGGGCCGATGACTGTGGTGTGCAGTGACTGGTATCCATTGCTCTTGCATATGGCAATGTAGTCCTTGAACCTGCCCGGAATGGGTTTGTAAATTTGGTGGAGCAGCCCCAGCGCGGTGTAGCAGTCCAACAGGCCGGGAACCTGGATGCGAAAGCCAAAAATGTCCGTGACGTGCGCAAAGCTGAGGTTTTTCTCGCACATCTTGCGATAGATCGAATACAGGCTTTTTCTGCGCCCGGTAATTTCCACCTTCATCCCATGCGTATGGAATGCCCGCTCCAAGGTCGATTGCACCGTGCGGAATAGGTTGCGGTTGCGCTTGTGCGCACGTTGGAGTGCCTTGCTAAGCACCGTGTACCGCCAGGGCAGCAGGTATCGGAACGCCAGATCCTGCAAGTCGAGATAGGTCTGGTTCAACCCCAGACGGTGGGCAATGGGCGCATAGATTTCGAGGGTTTCTGTCGCGATCCGCACTTGCCCCTCGCGTGAGAGATTCGCCAGTGTCTGCATGTTGTGCATACGGTCTGCCAGCTTGATGAGGATCACGCGCACATCGCGCCCCATCGCGAACAACATCTTGCGAAAAGATTCGGCCTGGTTTTCTTCTCTGGTGCTGAATTTCAGCTTATCGAGCTTGGTCAGCCCGTCGACCATTGCCGCGACGGGAGAACCGAATCGGCTCTGCAACACCGTCTTGTTCACTGCGCAGTCTTCGATCACATCATGCAGCAGCGCGGCCATGATGGCTTGCGCATCAAGCTTCCACTCGGCGCATTGCGAGGCAACGGCGATAGGGTGTGTGATGTAGGGCTCGCCGCTGCGGCGGGTCTGCCCAGCGTGTGCGTCGCAGGCAAACTGGCACGCTTCGCGGACACGAACCAACTCGCCCTCCGTCAAGTACTGCAGTTTTTCAGCAAGCGCCAGGCACAGGGCCTCAACCGCAGTATCCCGGGGATAAGCAGGAGTGCCGGGGGAGGGGGATTCCTGGGAGGACGTCACTGCGGTGGGCTGCGGGCCGTTCATGCAAGGCAATATAGCGCAGAACCCGAAACCCGACGAAAGTTGCGATTCAGCCGTGCCAAGGCAAAGCCAAAAAATGTATGCACACCCAACCCTAACCCCAACCCCCTGGGATCACCGGGGGTTGCCTGGCCTTGGTTCCTAGAGCGGAACCTTCTGCAGCATCTCAATGCCGACTTTGCCAGCGGCAATCTCCCGCAGCGCTGTCACTGCGGGTTTGTTTTTGCTTTCGACGCGGGGAGGGTTGCCGTGGCTCAACATGCGTGCACGGTACGAAGCAGCCAGCACGAGCTGGAACCGATTGGGAATCTGCTGCAAGCAGTCTTCGATGGTGACACGAGCCATGGCAATGCGAACGAGGACGCTGAAGTAAGGGAATGGGGGAACGACGTAGAGGAAAAGGCCTAATGCCCATTCCCCCACGAGAACGAATTCATCATTCCAAAGCAAGAGCTTGGAATACTTCCGGTTTGGAACGTCGCTGGGAAAAATACCGCAAGCGTTGCGTTTGGACGACCATTCCCAGCTCGGACAAAGCCTGATCAAAAGAACCATTGATGATAACAAAGTCGAAATGTCGGGCATGCCCGACCTCATGCATGGCATTGCGCAGCCTTTCCTGGATGCGCTGCGGCGGGTCTTCGCCCCGATTTTCCAGGCGGCGACGCAATTCTTCCCAACTGGGTGGCAGGATGAAAATCAGCACTGCCTGGGCAAAAAGATTGCGAATCTGCAAGGCCCCCTGGTAATCGATTTCGAGCAGCACGTCCTCGCCCTGTTCGATACGATCCGCAATCGCGGGTTTGGACGTGCCATAACGATACCGATGCACGTGTGCCCATTCCAGAAATGCATCGTCGCGCACCATGACGTCGAACTCGTCATCGGATACAAAAAAGTATTCGCGACCATGCACTTCCTGCCCACGCGGGGGGCGAGTGGTGTGCGAAATACTCAGATGTACACGACTGTCCTGTGCTAGCAGTGCGCGCACCAAACTGGACTTTCCGGCCCCGCTGGGGGCTGCCACTACAAACAAATTGCCGCTGGTTTCCATCACGATGATGCGCATCCGTCTTGATCGAAAAATTCATTGTAGGAGGCGCTTGGGAGCTGTTTTGGAGCGGTTTTGGCGCAACTTTCCCAGCCTATCTTGGCCTGGTGATTCCCCATGCCTTTGCCCCCATGCCCTTTCCCCACCCATGTAGGAACCTTGCCAAGGACTTAGAACCTATTCCAGTAGGGGCTGCGCCATCGCATTGCACGTGGCGGCGGTGCTCGGAATCCTCATGTACTGTCAGTACATTCCGGTTCCTGCGCTCCGGCGCCACGCACACTGCTTCGGCTCGCCTGCCTACTGAAATAGGTTCTTACCATGACTGACTCGTTGTGGATCGTGACCACCACTGTCGCAACCCAGGAAGAAGCCCGCAAGCTGGCCCGCACCATGGTGGAAGAACGGCTGGCAGCGTGTGCGCAGTGGGAAGACATCCGAAGCGTATTCCGCTGGCAAGGCGAGATCGAGGATGCCAGCGAAGTGCGCATCGTATTCAAAACGACTGCGCAATGCTGGCCAGCGCTGCGGGATCGCATCCTGCACCTACACCCCTACGAGGTACCGGCTCTGTATGGCTTCCCCGCAGTGGGGGTACACCATGGCTTTGCCGAATGGGTGGCGCAGAACACTGGCGATGCAGGACCCTGCATGGAATCACGCCTTGCACCGCAAACATAGGGTGCAGTAATAGGTAGGTGCTGTATCTACCCCACACGGTGGGGACTGTGTAGCGGTGCGTTGGAACTTGGCGCATATAGCGCCCTGCGCAACGCCAACCACTGTTTCGGCGCATGGGAGCGCTGTAGCAATACCCACCGGCAGACATTGCCGGCAGAAGCGGGCGGACAGCTACGCAACAACACGACCAACGCCCACTGCACGTCCAGAAGGATTTCCGGCTGCACAGCGGCTGGTTCCTTTGTGGTGTTCCAGATCCAGCGTTGTCTATCCCAGTGCAAGAACCCTGGCGGAGTGCGCCACCATTGCACCAAGGCCGAGGCACTTGCTACAGCCCAGATTCCCAGCCCATACCAGGCACTCCCTGCTGCGTGATGTATCCATGCAAGCACCGGTGCCGCGCCCAGCACTATCACCCCCAGCAGTACCCATCCTTCCGCAGCCGCACGCTGGACGGGATACCGCAGCGCAGGGGCAGGGTGCATGGGGAATACCGCCTAGGTGCGTAGAGACGAGGTGTATAGAGACGTGGAAAGCAGTGTGGGCCTTGTGAGGAGTTCAGATTCGACGGAACACGAGGGTTCCGTTCGTCCCACCAAAGCCGAAGTTGTTTTTGAGCGCAACGCGAATATCCAGATCCCGTGCGGTGTTCGCGCAGTAATCAAGGTCGCACTGGGGGTCGGGGTTGTGCAAATTGATCGTTGGCGGGCTTTTGCGGTGGTAGATCGCCAGCACGGTGATCAACGATTCCAGCCCTCCGGCTCCACCTAGCAGGTGGCCTGTCATCGACTTCGTCGAATTGACCACGACACGCGAAGCATGGTCGCCCAGCGTAGCCTTGATCGCGAGGGTCTCATTGATATCACCCAGCACCGTGGAAGTACCGTGGGCATTGATGTAGTCGATGTCTTCAGGATGGACCGCAGCATTGCGCATGGCGTTGACCATTGCTCTGCGCGGGCCATCCATGCTTGGCGCAGTCATGTGGCCTGCGTCGGCACTCATGCCAAAGCCTGCCAATTCGGCATAGATCCTGGCGCCTCGGGCACGAGCGTGTTCGTATTCTTCGAGCACCAGCACACCGGCGCCTTCGCCCAGAACGAATCCGTCGCGGTCTTTGTCCCAGGGGCGGGATGCCGTAGCGGGGTCATCGTTGCGCGTACTCAAGGCCCGCATGGCAGCAAAGCCCCCCGTACCCAACACGGAAACAGCAGCTTCCGCACCCCCGGCAACGATGACATCGGCGTCTCCGTATTCGATCAACCGGCCGCCCTGCCCGATGCAGTGCAGCCCCGTTGCGCACGCAGTCACCACCGCCAGATTGGGGCCGGTGAAGCCATGGCGGATCGACACATGCCCGGAGATCATGTTGATGATCGTCGAAGGGACGAAGAACGGGGAAATGCGCCGGGCGCCACGCTGCAAGAATTCCCCGTGCGTGGCTTCAATCATCGGTAGCCCGCCGATTCCCGAACCGATGATGCAACCGATGCGCTCGGCCATTTCGGGGGTCAACGCATTGCCGGTGGGCAGCCCTGCATCCTGAACAGCCTGTGCTGCGGCAGCAATGCCGAAGTGGATAAACGTATCCATCGTGCGTGCTTCCTTGGCGCTGAGGTACTCTTCCACGCGGAAATCGCGGGCCTCCCCGGCGATTTGGCATGCAAAAGTGGAAGCGTCGAAGCGGGTGATGGGAACCACCCCAGACTGACCTGCGAGCAAATTGCTCCACAGGGTATCGACCGAACAGCCCAAGGGACTCACGCAACCCAGACCGGTTACGACTACACGGCGTCGAGACATGAAGAACTCAGCAGGAATAAAGCAGGTTATGAAGCAGGTTCTGCCCACTACCCTCGCTGTCAAGGGGCATGCACGAACCCAAGTGAAAAAACCAAGTCACTGCGCCAAGTCACTGCGCAGGACGATAACGCAGTGGAAACGTGGGGAAACAAGAACGCAATACAGCACAAAACCAGGCGCAAAACCAAGTGCAATAGTGCGCAAGGACGCCAGCCAGATTCCGAAGCAGAACAGGGATTGCACGGCTACAGGCTGTGACAACCTGCAGCGCGTACCCGGCAATGCGTACTGGAATTTCCCTGCAACACACCACAGACAGCACACCCACAAAACAGGCTTTGTAGCTGCTTGTCTGCGTGAACTATTTGGTTACGGGGTTGCGCCAACCCAGAGAAAGTACCCATCGAGAAAATGCTCATCGAGAAAGTACTACTCAAGCAGGCACTACTTGATGAGTACCTGTCCGATATGCAACAACCCGGTATTTCGTAGGCGCCGGGAACCCAAGGGGAAGGGATTATTTGCTGGCATGCTCCAAAGCGTAATCGATGGCATGCTGCACAGTAGTGATTTGCTCGGCATCCTCATCTGGAATCTCGATACCGAACTCGTCTTCAAGCGCCATGACGAGTTCAACGGTATCGAGCGAATCGGCACCCAGATCGCCCACGAAGGCTTTGTCATTGGTGATTTTGGATTCGTCAGTACCGAGTTGCTCGGAAATGATTTTCTTTACACGTGCTTCAATATCGCTCATGAACGGGCCTCAGAGAGGTGTTGAAAGTCCGCCATTCTAGCCAGCACCCTATTTTGGCGGGGGATAAAAGGGTGCATTCCAAAAAAGTGCAAGCGCCTTGCCTTCCTGTCATGGAGGAAGTGTCGGCTTCATTCTGTATAGCGGCAGCGTGTGTAGTACAAATCGACGGCATACACGACATACACGGCAGTCTCGCGCAAAGCTGCTGGTACAGGGGCTTACGCCATGTACATCCCGCCGTTGACATGCAATTCCTGCCCGGTGACGTATGCGGCGTGCTCGCTGGCCAGATAGGCCACAGCATGTGCAATGTCCTGCGGCGTGCCCATCCGTCCCATCGGAATCGAGGGCAACAGACGTTCCCGCTGTTCGGGGGTCAGCACTGCCGTCATGTCGGTGTCGATGTATCCGGGTGCGACGCAGTTGACGGTAATCCCCCGGGATGCCACTTCGCGGGCCAATGCACGCGACATGCCAGCCACGGCTGCCTTGGCTGCTGCGTAGTTGGCCTGCCCTGCATTGCCACTGGCGCCGACTACGGAAGTGATGTTGACGATGCGTCCATAGCGCTGCCGGGTCATCGTTCGCAGCACGGCACGGCAGAGACGGAATACGCCGGAAAGGTTGGTCTGCAACACGGCGTCCCAGTCTTCGTCCTTCATACGCATCGCCAGTCCGTCCCGGGTGATCCCTGCGTTGTTGACCAAGATGTGGAGCCCATCGCGGGCTGCGACGACCCGATCGACCAGGGTGTGGACTTGCGTAGCATCGCGGACGTCAAGCATCTCCCCACAACATCCGGGCCATGAGGATAGAGCGGAGGAAATCTGCATCGCTCCTTCTGCCGTGGTGGCTGTACCAATCACCTGTGCCCCACAGCGCGCCAATTCTTGCGCGATGGCTGCACCAATGCCACGCGAAGCGCCGGTGACCAAGGCCATCTTGCCAACGAAACTTGGGCATGTGGGGGCTGCGGTTTCCATGTCGTGGTTCCTCTTGATGGGGGGAGCAGGGCAGGGGCCTATGCCGATGTAACAGAAGACGGCATGGAATCGGAAGCAGGGGCCGAGAGCGCGGTGCGTGTTTCGGTCAACGTCGCGGGGTCGAATAGCGCCAGGGCTTGCAGGCTGGGGTCGATACGGCGGGTCAGGCCGGTGAGTACTTTGCCAGGTCCGCATTCGACGATGGCCCGCACACCGCGCCCTGCCAAGGCATGAATGCATTCGACCCAACGCACGGGGTGGTATGCCTGTTTGACGAGCGCTTCGCGGATCGATTCGGCACTACTGTGGGGCTGGGCATCGACGTTGTGGAACACGTCGATCTGCGGCATGGTGAACGGCGTTTCCTGCAAGCGGGTTTGCAGTTGGCATGCTGCCGGATACATCAGACTCGAATGGAAGGGCGCTGACACCGGGAGCAACACGGCGCGTTTGGCGCCGCGAGTCTTGAGCATTGCACAGGCGCGGTCGACGGCATCCTTCGTCCCCGCAATCACGGTTTGCATGGGGTCATTGAAATTGACCGCTTCGACGATGTCGCGGGCATCGGCCTCTTGGCTCGCGTCTGGATGCATGGGCTGGGCGCTTTCTGCGGATGCTTCCGCGCATACCTGTGCCACGACATCGCCTCCGATGCCCAGAATAGCCGCCATCGCGCCGACCCCAGCGGGAACCGCCGATTGCATGGCTTGGGCGCGAAAGCGAACGAGCCGTACCGCGTCAGACAACGACAAGGCGCCACCAGCCACCAGCGCGGCATATTCCCCCAACGAATGCCCAGCCAACGCCGCAGGGGCGACACCGACTTCCGCCATCCATACCCGGTACGCCGCAATGTCCGCAACCAACATTGCAGGCTGCGTGTTGACGGTCAGCGCCAAAGCCTCCTTGGGGCCTTGGCGGATCAACGTGGTCAAGTCTTCGCCCAGGGCGTCAGAGGCTTCTTGCAGTACATGCCGGACTTCGGGATGATCCGCCCAGCCGTCGAGCATGCCGACGGACTGCGATCCTTGTCCAGGAAATACGAAAGCAAAAGGCAAAAAAGACGTGCTAGCCATGGGAAGTGGGCCGAAAAATGGGTAGGGAAGGTGAGTCGTGAAGTCAGAGCAATGCAAGCGGGGCTATGCAAGAAAGACCCTAGATGCGCAGCAGTGCGGCACCCCAGGTGAACCCACCGCCAACGGCTTCGAGCACGACGGTGTGGCCCTTCTGGAGCCGTCCGTCACGCATGGCCACGTCGATGGCAAGGGGAATCGACGCCGCAGAGGTATTCCCGTGGGCATCAAGGGTGACGACAACTTTCTCCATCGATAAATGCAGTTTGCGCGCCGTGCCTTGCATGATGCGCAAATTGGCCTGGTGGGGGATCAGCCAGTCGATGTCTTTGCAGGTTTGCCCCGCCTTGGCCAGCACACTCTGGGCGGCTTCATCGAGCAACCCCACGGCCAGCCGGAACACTGCCTGCCCATCCATGCGAACGAAAGGATGCCCGAGCACGCGCCCTCCACTCAATTGGGCCGGGGCCTGAAGGATGTGGGTGTGTCGGCCATCCGCGTGGATTTCTGTGGCCAGGATTCCGGGTTCTGTGGAGCGGGCAAGCACCACGGCACCAGCACCGTCACCAAACAGTACGCAGGTGGCGCGGTCGTCGAAATCGAGCAAACGGGAAAACACCTCTGCGCCGATGACCAGAGCCGTTTTTGCGCTGCCACTGCGAATCATGGCGTCGGCCACCGTCAATGCATAGACGAACCCGGCACAGACAGCCTGTACGTCGAAGGCAGGGGCGCCGACGATGCCGAGCTTGCCCTGCACGATGCACGCCGTAGAGGGAAAGAGCATATCCGGCGTAGACGTCGCGACGATCAGGAGATCGACATCCTGGGGCGCCAAGCCCGCTGCATTGAGCGCGTTACGCGCCGCTTCCACGGCCAGATCACTGGTCGCAGCGCCGGTTTCTGCGAAATGGCGCGCACGAATGCCCGTGCGTTCGACGATCCATGCGTCGCTCGTTTCCACGCCCCGGGCTGCAAGTCGGTCTACGAGATCCTGGTTGGTGATTCGCTGGGGAGGCAGCGCACTGCCCGTACCGACGATTCGGGAAAACAGGGGGGAAAACTGGGACATGTCGATCCTTTCGCGTAGCCGCCACGCGCAAGCAGTACGTACTCAAGCCACCAAAGGGGATTGGCTGGCGGCACGAGTGGCGGGCGACGTATCCAACCGGCCCAGAAAAGGCGTAGCCTGTGCGATGTGCTCCGTTAGCCGTTCGAGCAACTGATTCCGGGCTGCGTGGTACGCCTGCAAGAGTGCGTTGGTGAAAGCGAAGGAATCCGCGCTGCCGTGGCTCTTGAATACCAGCCCACGCAAACCCAGCAAGGGGGCGCCGTTGTAGCGGCGATGGTCTACACGTTGGCGCAGGGAGCGCAGCACGGGGTAGGCCAGCGCCCCGGCAAGGCGGGTATAGACGTTGCGCGAGAACTCGGCACGCAGCGAATCCGAAATCATCCGCGCCAGCCCTTCACTGCTTTTGAGGGCGACATTCCCGACGAAGCCATCGCACACCACGAGATCGACTGTGCCACGAAAAATATCGTTGCCCTCGACGTTGCCGTGGAAGTTCAAAACCCCTGCCGCAGCGGCCTCGCGCAGCCATTCCGCTGTTTTTTTGATGACTTCGTTGCCCTTGATGGCCTCTTCGCCAATATTGAGCAACCCTACCGTGGGATGGGTTTTCCCGCTGAGTACGGAAACGAGCGCAGCACCCATGATGGCGAATTGCAGAAGATGTGTAGGCTGGCAATCGACATTGGCCCCCATGTCCAGCACGGTGGTCGCTTCGGAACGTGCATTGGGAATCAGCGCAGCAATAGCCGGACGATCGATGCCTTCGAGGGTTTTGAGCACATAGCGCGCAATCGCCATCAGCGCTCCGGTGTTGCCTGCGGAGACGACCGCTGCCACCTTGGCCGACTTCAGTAGCTCCAAAGCCACCCGCATCGAAGAATCTTTCTTCCGCCGCAACGCCACTTCCACAGGGTCATCCATGGCGACGACTTCGCTGGCGCTGACCCAGGTTGCACGCGGGTGAACCAAGCGAGCACTGTGCGCATCCTGGCCAACCAACATCAACGATGCATCAGGGCATTGCGCGAGGAAGCTCTCGCAAGCAGGCAAAACGACATCGGGACCGAAATCCCCACCCATACAGTCCACGCCAATCGGGATCATGTCAGTACGCAGCACCCGAAAGCGGTGATGAAAGAGAGCAAAAACAAGGCCCGAGGCATCAATGCGACGCCTCGGGCCGAAATGCTATGCAACGATTAGTCCGCAGCCCCGTCGGCACCGAATACCCGGCGACCGCGATACATGCCGGTAGGGCTGACACGGTGACGCAAATGCGTCTCATTGGTCGTTTTGTCTACGGCCAAGCCGGGAACGCGCAGGGCATCGTGGGCACGGTGCATACCACGCTTGGACGGTGATTTTTTGTTTTGTTGAACAGCCATGAACCACTCCTGATGGGGACTGCCCACAAGCCGAACGCAGCAAAAAACGCTGTGCTGGACATGGGGCAAAAAAAGGGGATGCAGTGTAACCCGGCAATTTTTGATCAGATGTTTTGATGTTTTGCCCCAGTAGCACCCCAACCGAACGCCACGTTGTCGGGCTTACAACAGGATGGGTACCGTGGAAAACCCTACCACAGAAAACGCTCCGAAGCATCGGATCATCGGGGCAAGATCGAACAAGGGCGAGAGCAAGCAGCAGCAAGCGGGGGCAACAAAGTTACCGCATGACTTGAACCCAGATAGTCCATGAGACGCCCCTTCGGTGCTGTTTGCGTGCAGGCGGCGCATTGGCGGCCATTTTTGCCCTTCTTCGTTGTTCATAGCGCAAGCTATGTACGCCTCAGCCCAGGCCAAAGCTCAGGCCAAAACTGCCTCGCCACTGCATCCACCTGCCCTGCAAACCCTCATGGACTATCTGGGTTGCAATGACTCAGCGAATCAAATGCTTGAGCTTGTCAGTTTTGTCTTTCCATTCTTCCGCTTCCGGAAGCGGGGCCTTGCGTTTGGTGATCGTCTGCCAATTTGGCAACTTGGCCACTTCTGCATTGAGCTTGATCATGTGGCGCTGGTTTTTGGGGACATCTTCCTCGGCATAGATGGCATTGACCGGACATTCCGGAACGCAAACAGCACAATCGATGCACTCATCGGGATCGATCGCAAGGAAATTCGGGCCTTCCACAAAGCAATCCACGGGGCAGACATCCACACAATCCGTGTATTTGCACTTGATGCAGGCCTCGGTAACGACGTGAGGCATACCAATTCACCACAATAAAGCAAAACGGAGATTCTAGGATGTCTATCCGGGCCTCAAGAGCGGGCTTGACCGCTACACCTATCACCCGCTACGCAGACCCATGCGGCGCAGAGGGAGCGCATCTGCTGCTCTTGGAGCGCAACCCGCATGTTCCCTGGGAACAAAAGCTTTACCACAGCGAACACCACCACACACAGGCAAAGCAGTGATGGTGTGGGGGGATGTATGCCTTCCAAGGCGCAACAGCCGTTCCCCCACGGCTATGTCGTTGGCAAAAACAAGCTTTGCAGGTCGCTGAGGAAATCCAGCCCACGGCGCGTAGGCTGGGCCTGGGTACCGTCGTAGACCATCCATCCTTGGCGGACGGCTGTTTCCAGTTGGGGTTCGATGTCCCGGATCGAATGCCCTGTGCAGTGTTCGAACGAGGCCACCGCAAAACCTTGGGTCAGCCGCAGCGCATTGAGCAGGAATTCAAAGGGTAGGTCGGCTGCGGGGACGATGCGTTCCTGCGCCACGGCGCGGCCTTGCAGGGCATGTTCCATGTAGCGTTCGGGGTTGCGCAAACGGGTCTGGCGCACTACGTGGTGGCCTTGGCTGCGCTTGCCATGCGCACCGGCACCGATGCCCAGATAGTCGCCAAATTGCCAGTAGTTGCGGTTGTGTTGGCACGCATGTCCATCTCGGGCGAAGGCGGAGACTTCGTAACGATCCAGCCCCTGGGCGCCGAGCAGGTCGATGGCCAGGTCGTGCATGTCTGCGGCCCTGTCCGCATCGGGCAGCGTGGGCGGATTCTTGGCAAAAGGCGTGTGGGCTTCGATGGTGAGCGTGTAGACCGACATGTGCGGCGCTCCCCATTCCAGGGCTGCGTGCAGGTCGCTGCGCACCCCGTCAAGGCTTTGGCCGGGCAGTGCGATCATCAGGTCGAGGTTCCACGTCCCAAAGGTGCGTGCGGCTTCAGCGGCGGCATCGCGTGCCTGGGCTGCGTCATGTACGCGGCCGATGCGTGCCAGTAGGGTGTCGTCGAAGCTCTGCACCCCCAAAGAAAGGCGGTTGACCCCCGCCGCACGAAAGTCCCGCAGGCGCTGCGGCACGCCGACCCCGGGATTGGCCTCCATCGAGATCTCGCAGTCTTGGGCGACGGACAACACGGTGTGCGCGTGCTCTAGCAGTGCGCCCAAGGCGTCTGGCGCCAGCAGATTGGGCGTGCCTCCACCGACGTAGATGCTGGAGATCGTCCGCCCTGCAGCCTGGGACGCTGTGGCGTCGAGATCGGCGCGCAGGGCGTCGAGGTACCGCTGCTGAGGTACGAAGGTACCGTGCAAGGCTACCGAGGCGAAATCGCAGTATGGACATTTGCGTACGCACCACGGGATGTGGACGTACAGCGCCAGCCCGGTTGGTTGGGGGACGCAATGGCTGCAAGGGGCGCAGGCCCCAAAGGCAGGAATCACTGCGGGATTGCTACGGAACCTTTGCGGAACGGGCTACTAGTCACGGCAAGCCGGGTAACCAGCGCTCGCGGATCAACGCAAGCATCGTCCGTGCGGCCTGCCCCCTGTGGCTGTGCGCGTTTTTCACATCCGTGGGGAGTTCGGCAAAGGTTTTGCCGAATGCAGGAAGAAACATCACGGGGTCGAATCCAAAGCCCTGGTCGCCCACAGGTGTACGGGTGATCAGCCCCGTGACGCGCCCGGTGGCAACGAGTGGTTCGGGATCCGTTGCCGAACGCAATGCGACGAGGGTGCAAACCATTGATGCCCGGCGGTCTTCCACCCCCTGCATTTGTTCGAGCAAGGCGCGCACGTTGTTGGCATCGCTCTTGGGGTAGCCAAAGCGCGTGGCGTAGTCAGCGGTGGTCACCCCAGGCTGCCCACCGAAGGCATCGACGCACAAGCCTGCGTCGTCGGCAATCGCGGGCAAACCGCTGTGCGCGCTGGCATGGCGGGCTTTGGCCAGGGCGTTTTCCAGAAAGGTGTGGTGGGGTTCCTCCGCTTCGGGAACGCCTAGCGTGCCCTGTGCGATGAGTTCGACGCCCAGCGGCGCCAGCGTGGATTGCAATTCCGCGAGCTTGCCACGGTTGCCCGATGCGAGAACGATTTGCATGGTGGAGTCACCGGGGCTGCATGGGCAGCGATTCGGCTTGGGGGGCGGCTTTGGGGTCGGTTTGGGAATCGGCTTTGGAGTCGATTTTGAGGTCGTGCTTTTTTTCCGCAGAGCGGCGGATGGCGGCGTTGATTTCGGTGATCGAACGTTCAATGGCCGCATCGTCCAGGTCGTCGGCGTGGGGGATATCGACCCAGGTCGATTGGACGGTGGAGGCAAACATGCCGTCGCTGGTGGAGGTTGCGGGGCTTTCTGAGGGCGTGACTTCCGGCGAATCCGGCATTTCCCACGCAAAGCCGATGCAGGTGACGTTGTCGCTTTTGTCGCCCGCCTTGCGCAGCGCAAGCTCGACCATGTCCGGCACTGCATGATCGACGGCTTTGCAGGTGAGTTCGGAGATGATTTCTGCCTCGCTCAGGCTCGACCACAAGCCGTCCGAGCAGAGCATGAGCTTGTCCCCCTGCTGTAGAGGCATCGAAGGGCCGATCTGGAAGACAGGCTTGGTGGGAGAACCCAGGCAGGTGAACAGGGCATTGCGGTTGATGCGCCTGGGGTCCACCGTGGCAGCGGGGTGGATGTTGGTCTGTTCTACAAAAGAATGGTCGCGGGTACGGGTGAGCAGGTCGCCCTGGCGCACCCAGTACAAGCGTGAATCCCCGCAATGCGTCCACCACACGTGGCCGGACTGGATGACGGCGACGACGACCGTCGTGCGTGGGGAATCGCTCATTCCGCGCTTGTCCGCATATCCCAGGATTTGGCGGTGCGCGGTCATCAGGGCGTCAGCCAAGAACACGGGCACGTCCTCAATCCGGGGTACGGCGGTTTTTTGGAACAGCTCGACGATGGATTCGAGCGCAAGCTGCGCAGCGACCTCTCCTTGCGGGTGGCCACCCATCCCGTCCGCGAGGACGAACACGGCGGAATCCCGCGTGTAGCAATAGCCCATGCGGTCTTCGTTGTTGCTACGACCGCCCTTGCGGCTAACCTGAAAGACAGAAAACCTCATCAACGCAATGACCCCAGTAATTCCAAAAATAACGGTGATTTCATCGAAAAACTAACACTGCCCTAACACGGGTTTGAAACCCTGCCCTTGCAGGGCGGTACACCGTGCCCCTGGCCTGAGGGCAGGTTCAGGATAGTGGCTTCAGATTTCCTACCGTGGATCGAGCACGGTGGCTTGATCCGCAGACTTTTTGCCCCCGTCGACGATCGTGCCGATCTGCATACGCATTTTGTCCCCAATGCCGAGCTTGGTATACCGGCGTGCGCCTGCACGGTTGAGTTCCTTTTGCAACGCAAATACCGACTGCGGGCGCGCCAGGGGATCGAGCGCCATGCACCACTGCACCATCTCGATGATGTCGTCCGAGTAGATGCCGCGCAGACGCTTGAGGGCGGACACCATCTTGTCCGCAGTCTGGCGCTGCGGCGCCTCGACGGGAGGGTAGCCCTGCATACAGGCGTAGATGCAAGCGCCGATGGCATAAATGTCCGTCCACGGGCCCATGGCGGTGTCGCGGCGGTACATCTCCGGCGCGGCAAAGCCGGGGGTATACATCGGGCGCACGAAGTTGCCTTCCTTGCTCAGCACTTCCCGCGCTGCGCCAAAGTCGATGAGCACGGCGCGGTTGTCGTCGGTGATAAAGATGTTGGCTGGCTTGATGTCCAGATGCAGCATCTTGTGCTGGTGGACGATGCGCAGGCCACGCAAGATTTCGTCGAACAGCGAGCGGATCGTCGATTCGCGAAACACTTTGGATTGTTTGATGTCGCGTGCGACGAGGATGTACTCCTGCAGGCTGGCGCCTTCCAGGTAGTTCATCACCATGTAGACCGTTTCGTTTTCGCGGAAGAAATTGAGCACGCTTACCACGGAAGAGTGCGCAATCTGTGCCAGCGAGCGGCCTTCCTCGAAAAAGCTCTTGAGCCCGAGCCGGTAGAGGGAGAGTTTTTCCGGCTGCACTTGCGGCAGCAGGGCGCCGGGGTCGCGCGTCGTGAGCGAAGCGGGGAGGTATTCCTTGATCGCGACCTGCTGGCCGTCCGGCCCAATGGCCTGATAGACGACGCCAAAACCGCCAGCAGCCACCTTGCGTACGACGCGGTAGCCGCCAATCAGCGTGTTGGGGGGCAGGGGAGAAGGCTTGGGCTTGGACATGGATGCCACGGCACCCACAGCACCTGCAGTACTTGCAAAGAAGTCCCCGAGGCGCCGAGGGGGTATTCTCCCGGGGATAAACCACCCAGCGGGAGACCCAAAATGCCAGTGTACAGTATGACCGGATTCGCCAGTGTGCAAGGAGAATGCGCTTCCTGGGGGGTGCAAGCGGGCTTGCCGCCACACGGAAAAGAACGCCGCCTTGCCATCGAGATTCGCTCCGTCAACGGGCGCAATCTCGAAATGGTCTTCCGCCTTGCAGACCCCTTGCGCGCTTTCGAGCCGCTGCTGCGCGAGCGCGTGCAGCAGCGCTTGCAGCGCGGCAAGGTCGAGATTCGTGCATCAATCGACGGTGGCGACGCCACCGGGCTTGCTATCCCCTCGGAAGAATGGCTGCATCGGCTGGCCACAGCGCAAGACGCCATCCGCGCCCGGCTACCCCAGGCACGTGAGCTGTCCGTAGCCGAGGTGCTGGATTTTGCGCAAGGCGAGGCCACCAGTGGGCACGACTGGCGATACGACGTGCTCACGCTGATCGACAAAGCGCTCGACGCCCTGCTTGCTGCGCGGGAAAACGAAGGCAATCGACTGGCTGCGATGTTGCTCGACCGCACCCGGCAGATTCGCACCCTGGTCGATGCAGCGGAGCCTATGGTGCCGACCATCGTTGCCGACCAACGCCAGCGATTTCTGGATCGCTGGCGCGACGGGATGGGGTTGGTCGGCCACTCCCACACTCCTTCTGCCGTGTACGAGCGCGCCATCGCCGAGTCCACCGCCTTTGCCCTGCGCATTGACGTTGCCGAGGAACTCACCCGCCTGCATTCGCATCTCGAAGAAATCGAGCGCCTGCTGGCCGAAGGGGGAACGGTCGGCAAGCGGCTCGAATTCCTTGTCCAGGAACTGCAACGCGAGGCCAATACCCTGGGCGCCAAATCCTGCGCGGTGCAACTGTCCTACGTTGCCGTGGATCTCAAGGTGCTGATCGAACAGATGCGCGAACAGGTGCAGAACCTGGAGTGAGCGACGGCAGTCGCGATGGCGGCGGTTCCTTGCGCATCAGTCCGGAAGCCGCAAACCTTTGCCAGGGGGTGCCGTATACACCTCCACGTTGCAATCGCAGCCTTGGCCGGCGGCGATCCAGCGTTGTGCCAAGGTGCGCAGCAGTGGGGCCAGCCAAGGCATCCATTGGTACACGGGCCGTGGTAGCAGGGCAGGGGTGGCGACGAGCGCGCCGCAGCGGTATTGCCGATCCCCAGGGTGCCAGATCAGCAGAGGACATGCCCCAGTACGACGGCGCGCCCACAGCCGTCCCAAGGGGCAGGGTTCGAGCAGGCAACATACCCCGCATCCATTGCAGGGCGCGCCCACAGGAGGCTTGGGTGGCGCATCGGCTGCGCGGTGCATGATTTCCACGGGGAACCTACAATTTCTGAAGGATATTGCAGGCGAACAGGGCAGGCAGACATGGGGTCGGGCTGCCAAGCTGCCTGGGGGAAACACTGGTGATGTTGCGCCTGTGGTTATTGTTTTCGCAGTCGGTCACTGTGCTGCTGGCGGCGTATTTTGTCGTCGCCACGCTCAGGCCGGGCTGGTTTGCAGGTTGGTTGGCTACCCATAGCCCTCCCCCGGTTGCCGTCGCAATTCCTGCCCCCCACATCGCACCGCGTGTACCCACGCCGGGCAGTTTCCGGGAGGCCGCTGCGCGGGCTTCATCCGCAGTGGTGAGCATCAACATTAGCAAGACCGCCCGCCCGCACCCTCTTGCCGGGGATCCCTGGTTCCGCTTTTTCTTTGGCGAACAGCCAGACCAGACGCAGGTGGGGCTGGGCAGCGGCGTCATCGTCAGTGACCAGGGATACGTGCTGACCAACAACCACGTCGTGGAAAACGCCGACGAGATCGAAGTGATCCTCTACGATGGCCGACGTACCACTGCCCGGTTGATCGGCACCGACCCGGATTCTGATTTGGCCGTTTTGCGCATTGAGCCGGATCGGCTCCCGGCCATCGTGTGGGGCGATGCCGACCAACTCCAGGTGGGGGATCAGGTGCTGGCAATCGGGAACCCCTTTGGTGTGGGGCAGACGGTGACGGCGGGGATCGTGAGCGCGTTGGGACGCAATCGGCTGGGCATCAACACCTTTGAAAACTTCATCCAGACCGATGCAGCCATCAACCCCGGCAATTCGGGGGGGGCACTCGTCGATACCGCAGGGAGATTGCTGGGAATCAATACCGCGATCTATTCGCGTTCGGGCGGGAGCATGGGGATCGGCTTTGCCATTCCTGCATCGACGGCCAAGTCCGTACTGGAAGCCATCGTGCGCGACGGCCACGTCACCCGAGGCTGGATCGGTGTAGAACCCGCCGAATTGACGCAGGAACTAGCGCAGGCTTTTGGCGTGGAGTCGCTCCGGGGGGTGCTCATCACCGGGGTTCTGCAGGGTGGCCCGGCGGATCAGGCAGGGATACGGCCGGGCGATGTGCTGACTGCGGTGGGCGCACATCCCGTTGCCAGCGTGGCCGATTTGCTCACGCACATCGCCGCACTGGCGCCGGGCAAGGAGTACGACATCGATGTGCTACGCGCCGGGCAAACCTTGCGCATTTCCATCACTCCCGCTGTAAGGCCCAAAGGGCAGCGCACGCGGTAGCGATGTGCGCCGACATCCTGCCTACGGGGATCGAGTTCCTTTTGCCGTCCACCTGGCAGCAAGGATGCCGACTTCGTAGAGTACGCACATCGGCAAGGCCAAGGCAAGCTGCGACACCACGTCCGGCGGGGTGACGATCGCTGCGACGACGAAAGCCAGCACGATGAAATATCTGCGAAGTTGCCGCAGTTGCTCCACCCGAACCAAGCCCGTGCGTACCAGCAGCACGACCGCGACCGGAATCTCGAAAGCGATGCCAAAGGCTGTGAACATCGTCAGCACGAAGTCCAGGTAGGCGTCGATATCCGGGGTTGCCGCGATGCTCGACGGCGCGACGCTTTGGATCAAGGCAAAAACCCTGCCGAAGACGAAGAAATAGCAGAACGCCACACCCAGCCCGAAAAGTATCGTGCTGGATACGACCAGGGGGAGTACCCATCGCTTTTCGTGCGCGTACAGCCCCGGCGCGACGAAGGCCCAGAGTTGGTACAGCACCACCGGCAGGGCCAGCAGGAAGGCTGCCATCAGCAGCACCTTCAGCGGAACGAGAAAAGGTGATACCACCGAGGTGGCAATCAAGGTTCCCCCTTGCGGCAGATGCGCAAGCAGTGGCGCGGCAAGCAGGTCGAACAGCGCAGCAGGCCCTGGGTAGACGCCGAGCGCTATGGCGCAGACCGCAATCGCCAGCAGGGCCTTGAGCAGACGGGATCGCAGCTCGACGAGGTGCTCGACGAAAGGTTGCCCTTCGGTGTGCTCGGGGTCGTCGGGGGGTGCCGGTTCCGGGGGCGATACGCCGTCGCTCATGGGCCTACGCTGGTACGGCGGGCACGCAGGGCAAGCGCCGCATCGGACCGTAGCCGGGTGCGTTGCGGCTTGCGAAGCGAGGTGCGTTGCAAGCGTGCCGCAGTACGCGCAGCCATGGGTAGGGAGACTGGTGCAAAGGTGGGTGTCGCGACGGCGCCATGCGATGTGTGGGTGGCGTGGGCGCCCTCAAGGCCGTGCATATCCTGCATAGCGTGCTTATCGTTGGTAACTTGCAAGTCGTGCAAGTCATGCAAACCGTCGACGGCTGAGGCCACGGTCGTTTGCACAGCGCGCAATTCTTCGAGATACATGGAACGCTCGACCTCGGCCTGCACCGTTGCCAGATAGCGCCGCGCCCGGCCCAGCAGCGTTCCGGCAATGCGGGCGACATGGGGCAGCTTGTGCGGGCCAATGACGACGAGCGCCACCGTCGCGATCAGCAGCAGTTTGGAAATGCCGAGATCGACCATGGGTGGGATGGGCGTAGAGGTGCAGCGTCGAATCAGCGTCGAATCGATGTCCAGTGTCAGTGCCGGGCCGAATCGCTGGCGTTCTGCACGCTATTCGCCGCGTTCTGCGCTATGTGTCCAGACTGCGGGGGTGCATCGGCAGGGGCATCGCGCATTCCTTCCCGAAATCCACGTACTGCCGCGCCCAGGTCGGTGCCTACATCCTTGAGTTTTCTGGTTCCGAAGACCATGACGACGACAAGCAGAACGACCAACCAATGCCAAATGGAAAACGAACCCATGGTTAGCTCCGAGAGTAAGACAACACCAAGATCAAAAGACGAAGGCAAAGAGACAAAGGCAAGCGGGGTGCTGGACAGTCACCACGACTTGGGGAAGGAGTATGGCCACGGCTACGGCCGATTGCGACTTTCGTCGCTCCTGCAACGCTATTGCTTTCGTGCCCAGGGGCGAGGCCCGCCCATGACATGCATGTGTAGGTGATGCACTTCCTGTCCACCCTCGGTACCTGTGTTGCAGACGATGCGGAACCCCCCTTCGGGGTAGGGGCGGCAGCCTTGTTCGAGCGCCAGCCGGGGGGCCAGCGTCATCATCTGCCCCATCAGCGCAGTGTGTTCTTCGGTGAGGTGCGCCATCGATGGAATGTGGAGCTTGGGGACGATGAGGAAATGGATGGGCGCAGCAGGGTGGATGTCGTGAAAGGCATAGAACCATTCGTCCTCGTACACCTTGTGCGAAGGGATCACCCCGGCGACGATCTTGCAGAACAGGCAGGTGGGCAGTTCGGGTTGCTGGTCGGAGGAAGGCATGGCAAAAACTCGGTGGAGCGCTGATTTTGTGGGAGCGACGGAAGTCGCGATGACGATGATTCATTGTGCAACGAGCTTGCACATGGGGCGCTGATCGCGACTTCCGTCGCTCCTACACCCCTATGGATACGCTGCGCTGTTGTATTGCGCTGTTGTATGGGAACAATGGTGATCCCAACAAGGCCATGGAATTCCTGGGCATCAGGGCATCGGCATAGCCTGACCCCGGTTCATCCAGACGAACCCGTACACGATGCGGTACAGGAACCATAGGGACACCATGACCCACGCGATCCACCCGGGAGCGAGGAACAGCAGCCACAACGGCGCGGTCAGCATGTACCACAGTCCAGCGAATAGCACCGTGCGCAATCGCCAGCGAAAGTGCGAGGCATGCCAAGTTCCCTCGGCGTCGTCACGCTTGGCCAAATCCAGCACGAGCGCGACGATGAGCAGAACGGGGCCCCATTGCCCCCCGGGGATGACGGCCCCCACCGCGACGATCAAGTGCAGCACATAGCTGATGGTCCCGATGGTATTGAGCGCATCGAGCCGACGCAATTCGGCGGCTATCGCGGCCGCAGAGGGCTGTTGGAAGTCTTCATTCATGGTGTGGAGTCGGTGATCGTAGGCACGATGGGGGGAGCAGATCGGCGGGCTTTTTCTTCGAGTCCGCTTGTACCTGCGCGGCGCTCCAATTCGGCCAGCACGTCGTCGGTCGAGAGGCCAAAGTGCGCGAGGGCGACCATGCAGTGGAACCAGAGGTCGGCCACCTCGCAGACGATGCGGTTACGGTCTGCGCCGTGTTCGGCGTCCTTGGCTGCCATGACGACCTCGGCAGCCTCTTCGCCGATTTTTTTGAGAAAGGCGTCCGGGCCCCGGTGCAGCAGCCTTGCAACGTAGCTCGACTGCGGATCGCCGCCCCGGTCGGGCAGGCGGGATTCGATCACGCGCATCAACGCCAGCAAGGGGTCTGTGGGGGAGGATGTCATGCGGGGGAGCGGTAGATGGCGTCGGGGTGCTTCAGCACGGGAGCAGATTCCGTCCATGCACCGTCTTCGAGCACACGGTAGAAGCAGCTATGGTGGCCGGTATGGCACGCAATCGACGGCGTGTGCCCGAGTTGGGTGACGGTCAACAGCAGGACGTCCGCATCGCAGTCGATGGCAATGCGGTGTACCCGCTGCACGTGGCCGGATTCTTCCCCCTTGCGCCATAGGCGTTGGCGGGAACGGCTGTAGTAGCAGGCGTTCCCGGAGCGGATGGTCTCTTCCAGCGCATGGCAATCCATCCACGCGACCATCAGCACATCGGCTGTGTCTCGTTCCTGCACGACGACGGGGACGAGGCCGTTGGCGTCCCAGTGGATGGCGTCCAGCACGTCGGAGGGGAATGCGGGATGGGTCATGATCGAACCAGAATCCCGCGTTCTGCCATACGGGCTTTGGCTTGCGCGATGGTGAATTCGCCGTAGTGGAAGATGCTCGCAGCCAGCACGGCGTCTGCCCCGCCGACTTCGACACCCTCGCAGAGGTGGTCGAGCGTTCCCACTCCACCCGAGGCGATCACGGGGATGCCCACGGCGTCGCTGATGGCGCGGGTCAAGGGTAGGTCGAAGCCATTGCGCGTGCCGTCGCGATCCATGCTGGTGAGCAAAATTTCCCCCGCGCCAGCCTGTGCCATGCGCTGCGCCCATTCGATGGCATCGAGCCTGGTATTGCGGCGGCCGCCGTGGCTATAGACCTCCCATCCGGCGCGTTCGTCCGAGGCATTGCGTCGGCGTGCGTCGATGGCGACGACGATGCATTGCGCGCCGTATTTGCGCGAGGCATCGGCAACGAGCTGGGGATGGGCGATGGCAGCGGAGTTGACGCTGATCTTGTCCGCGCCTGCGTTGAGCAACCTGCGCACGTCGTCGACCGTTCTCACTCCGCCGCCGACGGTCAGCGGAATGAATACCTGGGCCGCGACGGCTTCGATGATGTGCAGAATCACATCGCGCCCGTCGCTGGTCGCGGTGATGTCGAGAAAGGTCAGCTCGTCAGCGCCTTGGTCGTTGTAGCGGGCGGCAATTTCAACGGGATCGCCAGCGTCGCGCAAGGATACGAAATTGACCCCCTTGACCACACGGCCTTGCGTGACGTCCAGGCAGGGAATGATGCGCTTGGCGAGCACGGAGCCTGGAGCCTCAACCGTTCAGCTCTTTGGCGCGGGCCAAGGCTGTTGCGAAGTCGAGCGTGCCGTCGTAGATGGCACGCCCGCAAATCACCCCTTCGATGCCTTCGTCTTCGACTGCGCACAAGGCTTCGATGTCCGCCATCGAAGACAGTCCGCCCGAAGCGATGACGGGGATCGTCAATGCCTGTGCCAAGCGCACCGTTGCATCGACGTGAATGCCGCTAAGCATGCCGTCGCGGCTGATATCGGTATAGATGATGGCTTCGACGCCGAAGTCTTCGAACTTTTTGCCGAGGTCAACGACATCGTGTTTGGTGAGCTTGCTCCACCCGTCTGTCGCGATCTTGCCGTCGCGCGCATCAAGCCCCACGATGATGTGGCCGCCAAAAGCCGTGCAGGCATCCTGCAAAAAGCCTGGATTGCGCACGGCTGCCGTGCCGATGATCACGTAGCGCAGACCGGCATCCAGGTACTGCTCGATCGTGTCGAGGTCGCGAATCCCACCGCCAAGCTGCACATCGACTTCGCTGCCGATGGCTTTGAGGATCTTGCGGATCGCAGCTTCATTCTTGGGATGCCCGGCGAGGGCGCCGTCCAGGTCGACCAGATGGACCCTGCGTGCCCCCTTGGCTACCCAGGTTCGGGCCATCTGGGCGGGATCCTCGCTGAACGTGGTGGAAAGGGTCATGTCACCTTGCTGAAGCCGGACACAACGGCCAGCCTGGAGATCGATGGCAGGAATGAGGAGCATGATGCTGCGAACGAGAAGGCGGGGAAAGGGAAGAACGAAGAAACAACCAACCCAAAGGGCACTACCACGGTGGGTTACGCAAATACGCCAAATATGCCGCAGACCGCGTCAGGGGTTCCAGTGCAAAAAGTTTCGGTACAGGCTTAAACCTTGATCGGCGCTTTTTTCCGGGTGGAACTGGGTCGCAAAAATGTTATCACGCGCTATTGCAGCGCAGAACGGGCCGCCATGGTCGGCTTTGCCCATGCAATGGGCAGGATCGGTGGGGCGAACGTGGTAGCTGTGGACGAAGTAGAACCAGCTCCCATCTGGCACGGTTCCCCATACCGGATGCCCTCGGGTGTACCAGACCTGGTTCCATCCCATCTGGGGAATTTTGCAGCGTGGGGCCTGTGCGTTGTGTGGGGTGTCGTGCAGGGTGTTTTGCGCAGGGTTTTGCCCGGCGGTGGTGAAATCGAAGCGAACGACATCGCCTTGGATCAGCCCCAGGCAAGGGATATCCCCTTCCGCGCTGCGATCCAGCAGCATCTGCATCCCCACGCATATCCCGAGTAGCGGGCGGCTGGCGGCCACGTCCAGCACAGCTTCGAGCAGACCACAGTGGCGTAGCCCTTCCATGCAGTCGGGCATGGCGCCCTGGCCGGGCAAGATCACACGGTCGGCATTGCGAACCTGCGTGGGATCCTGGGTGACGGTGACGATGCAGGCGCTGTCAGCACTGGCGCGTTGCACTGCATGAGAGACCGAGCGCAAATTGCCCATCCCGTAATCGACGACCGCAACGACAGGGCTGCGGCACGAAACGCGGGTCATGGTAAGCGGGGAAGAAAGATCCAGCAGATAGCCCGGCCCATGCCCGGCTGGGATCAGAGCGTTCCCTTGGTCGAGGGAACGTGTTCCGGGCTGCGTGCGTCGATGGCGACGGCATCACGGAACGCTCGGCCAAAAGCCTTGAAGATTGTTTCGATCTGATGGTGGGCGTTGCGACCCTTGAGGTTATCGACGTGCAGCGTAACCAAGGCATGGTTGACGAAGCCCTGGAAGAATTCGTATACGAGCTGGGTATCGAAACCGCCGACGCTGGGGCAAGTGAATTCGGCATCCATCGCCAGCCCGGGCCGCCCGGAAAGGTCGATGACGACGCGGCTGAGCGCTTCGTCGAGCGGAACGTAGGCGTGGGCAAAGCGCCGCACCCCTTTTTTGTTCCCTAGCGCCTGATGCACGGCTTGGCCGAGGGTGATGCCCACGTCCTCGACCGTGTGGTGGGCATCGACGTGCAAATCCCCCTCTGCGTCGATATCGAGATCGACGAGAGCGTGGCGTGCAAACTGTTCGAGCATGTGGTCGAAAAAGCCAACGCCTGTATGCACGCGGGCTTGGCCGCTGCCTTGGAGCTGGATGCGCACCGATACCTCGGTTTCTTCGGTATTGCGGCGGATTTCGGCCGTGCGCCCCGTACCAGGGGCGTGGGCCTCGGGCAATTCGGTCAGGGGATAGTTCGTCATAAGGAGTGTTCGAGTGCCGACAGCATCAAGGCATTTTCTGCTGCGGTTCCTACCGTCAATCGCAGGCAATCGTGCAGCAGTGAATGCATTGTAGAAACGTTCTTGACGAGCACTTTGCGCTCCAACATGCCAGCAAAAACGCGCTGTGCATCGGGTACGCGCACCAGAATCATGTTGGCTTGCGAGGGAAAAACCTGCACCTTTTTCCAGCCGGCCAGCGTGGCGATCAATGCATCGCGTTGTGCCCGGATGTCGGCGGCCTGCGCTTCGAACACCTCGTGCCGTTCAAGCGCGAACAAGGCAGTTTCGGTATCGAGCACGCTGACGTTGTAGGGCGGGCGCACTTTGTCAAATTCGGCGATCAGCTCCTGCGGCCCGGCCAGGTAGCCGATGCGTACCCCCGCCAAGCCGAATTTGCTCAGTGTTCGCAGCAGCAGCACGTTGGGGTATCGGCCCAGGTACGCGACGCAATTGCGGTCTGCAAAGGGGAAATAGGCTTCGTCGATCACGACGAGGCTGTGTTGCGCGCAGTCGATGAGCGCTTCGATATCCGCAGTCGCCCACAGGTTGGCCGTCGGGTTGTTGGGGTACGCGAGGAAAAGAAGCGCGGGTCGATGTTCCACGATCGCTGCCTGCGTGGCGGGAATGTCCAAAGAAAAGTCCTCGCGCAAGGGAACGCCCACGTACCGCATCCCGTGCCATGCCGCGCAAACGCCATACATCACGAAACAAGGCTCCGGCGCAAGCATGCACGCGGTGTGCCCTTGTGGCGAACGGCGTGCGCAAGCCAGCGCGAGCAAGCTGATCAGCTCGTCGGATCCGTTGCCCAGCAGCAGTCCGCAGTTTTCGGGAACCGGGGTGTACGCACGCAGCGCCGCATGCAATGCTGCATTGCGCGCCCCAGGGTAGCGGTGCAACTCCACTTCGGCAAGTCTGCGCCCCAGCTCGGCCCTCCATTCCGAAGGAGGGCGGTGGGGGTTTTCCATCGCATCGAGTTTGACCAATCCTGTTGCGTCATGCACGGTATAGGCACGCAGGGCGCGGATATCGGGGCGGATGCAGGAATCGAGCAAAGTGGAAACGGTGGTCATGGCGTGCAATACGTGGCAAAGCTGGCTAGTCATGGTAGCCGGTGGGATCGGGTGCTGCGGCAGCCTATGATTCGCACCACCTTGGCTTTTTTTCCTTGGTCTTCCCCCTTCACACCCGGTAGCCCCATCCGCCCGTGATGTTGCTCGACGTCAATACTCTGCTGGTCGTCACGGTAGCCAACATCGTTACGTTGGCGTTGGTGTCTCCGGCGGTGATGGGGCTACGGCTGGGGGCTGCCGCACGGGCCGCACGCTGGAGCATCGTGGTGCATGCAGTCGGTTGGGCGTGCATGATCGCTTCCAACTTCTGGCCAGAGACCTGGATGGATCGGTGGCTTTCCACCATGGCAGTCGCTGGTTTTGCCGTGACGCACTGGCTGCTATACGTTGCGCTAGCACATTGGCTAGGTCCCCGGCGCTTCCGTCCTGCGGTGATCGCCTTGTCGATCCTGACACCCGTGGGCTATTTCGCTGTGTTTGGCAGCTATGCGCTGCGGGTCGGGTGGGCCAACTTGCTGCTTGCCGTGCAACTGCTGCTGGTGACGTGGGCGTGTTTTCGACCGACCACGACGCTGCACGGGCCTTGGCGGATGGTATTGGCGGGCGGGATGACTGGCATAGCCGTGCTGACTGCTGGGCGTGGCGTGCTGGGCGCGTTCACCGACGTCTATCCCACCTTCCTCACCCCTCATCCGTGGAATATCGCGGCGATGTTTTTGACCAGCCTGTTGCCCGTGTTGATGAACTTTGCCGTGCTCGGCGGTTGGCATGAGGAAGCAGAAACGGCGCTGCACAAGCTCGCGATCACCGATACCTTGACCGGTCTGCTTAACCGCAGGGGCTGGCATGAGGTCGCTTTGCCCTTGATCGCGCACGCCAGCCGTCTGGGACAGCCCGTCTCCCTGCTGATGATCGACATCGACTTCTTCAAAAGCATCAATGATCGATACGGCCACGATGCCGGGGATCGTGCTCTACAAGCGATGGGGGCGCTGCTGCGCGAAAACCGCCGCGCCCATGATGTGGCTGCGCGCATTGGTGGGGAAGAGTTCTGCCTGCTGCTGCCCAGTTGCACCGCAGAGGCGGCCAGCGACATCGATCAGCGATTGCGCCAGCGCTTGCCTGCTATCGGCGCCGACCTGGGGTTTCCTCTCGATTTCAGCGCTGGTCTGGCAGTGCGCCAGCCCCAAGAAACCCTGGAAAGGCTCATGACCCGCGCCGATACTGCGCTGTATGCAGCGAAGGACGGTGGACGTGGCTGCCTGGTGTCCGCCGAATCCCCATCCCCCCAACCGGAAAAACCACTATGACCCTACGCACTCTCCTGCTCTGCTCTGCTGCTTTGGTGACGGCCCCCCACGCCTTTGGCGGCGGAATCGATCGATCCGGCCAAGGGTTGGGCGCCTTGTTTCAACCGGGGCGCTATATGGAATTGTCTACAAGCAAGGTCAAACCCAATGTGCAGGGCCTGGACATTGTGGGTGGGGCGACGGGAGATGTAGTCGGCGACTACCCCCTGACGAGTTTCAGCGTCAAGATGGACTGGGACGAACAGCTCTCGTTCGCCATGGTGGCCGATCAACCCTATGGCGCCCATATCTGGTACGGCGATCAGTCGACCCTGTTGGGGGGCACGAGCGTCGATGTCTCGTCCCACGCCATCCTCGGACTGGCCCGGTACCGCTGGAACGATGCGCTGAGCGTACATGGCGGATTGCGCGTGCAACGGTCGCATTCCGTGGTGCGGTTGGAAGGGTTGGCGTATGGCCCGGTCAATGGATACGCCGCACGCTTTGACGAGGACACCCACACATCGCCAGTGCTGGGGGTTGCCTACGAGCGTTCCGACATTGCCTTGCGCATCGCAGCTACGTACCACGATGCCACCAAGCACCGCTTTTCGACCGAAGAATCCGCTCCGCTTGCTCCACTCAACGGCACGTCGACGACAACGGTTCGCACCCCCAGGGCAGTCAACCTCGACGTGCAGACGGGTATTGCCCCTGGCACCTTGCTCTTTGGGCAACTGCGCTGGGTGAACTGGTCCGAATTTCGCGTCGATCCCGAACGATTCTTCGGGGTAGTCGGTGAAGGGCTAATCGAATTGCAGGATACCCGTACCTACATGTTGGGCATTGCCAGGCAGTTCAGTGACAGATGGACGGGGGTCGTCTCGTTG
This sequence comes from Candidatus Symbiobacter mobilis CR, assembly GCF_000477435.1. NCBI lineage: Bacteria > Pseudomonadati > Pseudomonadota > Betaproteobacteria > Burkholderiales > Comamonadaceae > Candidatus Symbiobacter > Candidatus Symbiobacter mobilis. The sequence goes on along the minus strand of NC_022576.1, from coordinate 799,487 downwards.
CAGTACGAGGGCAAGGGCACGGTGCTGAGTTCCCCACTGTCTCCGATCAATGGCCGCAAGGGCCTCACGCTGGCTGCCGTGCATACCTGGGATGGGGTGCGGATCACCACAGGGCTGAGCTACCTGCGTCTTGGGGATGCCCTGCTTGAAACCGGCACCCCGGATGTCCAGCGCGCCACCATGCAAGACAACGAAGCCGTGGGGCTGGGGTTGAGCGTGGGGTGGGCGTGGTGAAAGGCGAGGGAGGGCAGGGCTACCTTCTCCCTCCGCCGAGCAGGCTACCCAGAACTCCGCGAATGAGCTGACGGCCCAGCTCGCGACCGACCGCACTGGCGGCGCTGCGAAAGAGCTGCTCCCCAGCGGAGGTTCTGCGCCCGCCGCCCCCGGTGACCAGCCCGCCCAGGGTGGCTCCGATGCCGTCGAGCAGCCCGCCGGTTTGCTGCGCGGTTGGCTCGCCCCGCGTAGAGGACGACGCCGGTGCGGTTGGCCTTGATGCGCGGGCAACCCGTCCCCGCAACGCTTCAAAGGCGGATTCGCGATCCAGCGTCTGTTCGTAGACCCCCGCGACGAGCGATTGGGCCAATAGTTCCTGTCGCTGCGCCGGGGTGATGGGGCCAATCTGGCTGGCTGGCGGAAGGATGGCCATACGCTGCGTAGGGCAGGGGCGGCCTTGGTCGTCGAGCAGACTCACCAATGCTTCCCCCACAGCCAGTTCGGTGATGGCTGCGGCCACGTCCAGCCCTGGGCTGGGGCGCATCGTCGATGCCGCAGCCGCGACGGCCTTTTGATCGCGCGGGGTGTAGGCGCGCAGCGCGTGCTGGATACGGTTGCCAAGCTGCCCGAGTACGCTGTCGGGGATATCCGCAGGGTTTTGGGTGACGAAATACACCCCCACGCCCTTGGAGCGGATCAACCGCACCACAAGCTCAATACGTTCGACGAGCACCTTGGGCGCATCGGCAAACAGCAGGTGCGCCTCGTCGAAGAAAAACACCAGCTTGGGACGGTCCAGGTCGCCGACTTCAGGCAGGGTCTCGAACAGCTCGCTGAGTAGCCAAAGCAAAAAAGCTGCGTAGAGGCGCGGGGACTGCATCAGCTTGTCTGCGGTGAGGATGTTGATCACCCCACGGCCCTGCGTGTCGGTTTGCACCAGATCCATGATGTTGAGCATAGGCTCGCCGAAAAAGCGATCCCCCCCTTGCTGCTCCAGTTGCGCCAGCCCGCGAACAATCGCGCCGATGCTCGCTGCGCTGATGTTGCCGTACTCGGTGGTGAATTGCGAGGCGTTGTCCCCGACGTGCTGGCACATCGCACGCAAATCCTTGAGGTCGAGCAAAAGCAGCCCGGCATCGTCGGCGATCTGGAACACTAGATGTAGCACCCCTGTCTGCGTCTCGTTGAGCTGGAGCATGCGGGAAAGGAGCAACGCGCCAAAGTCGCTGACCGTTGCCCGCACCGGGTGCCCCTGATCCCCGAAAACGTCCCAGAGCGTCGTGGCAAAGCCTTCAGGCTCCCGGGGCTGCATCCCGCGCTGCGCCAACAGGTCCAGCATCTTGGTAGAAGGGGAACCTGGTTGGCAGATCCCGGTCAAATCCCCTTTGATATCAGCTAGGAATACCGGGGTTCCCAGCTTGGCGAAGCCTTCGGCAAGGGCTTGGAGGGTGACAGTTTTGCCTGTCCCCGTCGCACCGGTAATCAGGCCGTGGCGGTTGGCTTTGTCGGCAAGCAAATGGGCTTGGGCAAGCGTATTTTGGGCAATGAATAGGGAAATGGCCATGACAAACTCGAAAAGTACAATGGTTCGCAATAAGATATTTGGGAAGGATTGTCCATGGCAGGGCACAGCAAATGGGCCAATATTCAGCACCGCAAAGGTCGTCAAGACGAAAAGCGCGGAAAGATTTGGACACGCATCATCCGGGAAATTACGGTGGCCGCCCGCTCGGGCGGTGGTGAGCTTTCCACCAATCCCCGCTTGCGTTTGGCGGTAGACAAAGCCAAAGCTGCCAACCTTCCCATAGACCGGGTTCGCTACAACATCGATAAAGCGACCGGCAATGCCGAAGGCGTTCACTATGACGAAATTCGCTATGAAGGCTACGGAGTGGGTGGTGCTGCTGTCATCGTCGATACGATGACCGACAACAAGGTGCGCACCGTCGCGGAAGTGCGGCACGCCTTTTCCAAGCACGGGGGCAACCTCGGCGGGGAAGGCTGCGTGGCCTTCCAGTTCACGTACTGCGGGCAGATCATCCTGGCCCCGGGCGCTGAGGAGGGCCGGGTGATGGATCTGGCCATCGAAGCGGGCGCGGACGATGTGATCGTCCACGACGATGGGTCGATCGAAGTGCTGACCCACGCCACGGGCATGGAGGCAGTCAAGGCCGCGCTGGTCGGCGCGGGAATCGAACCGGACGTTGCCGAAGTCACGATGCGGGCGCAAAACACGGTCGAATTGGCAGGGGAAGACGCGCTGCGGATGCAAAAACTCCTCGACGTACTGGAAGACCTCGACGACGTGCAAAACGTCTACCACAACGCGGATATGGACGGCGTATGAAAATTCTCGTCATCGGAGGCGGCGGTCGCGAACACGCGCTGGCATGGAAGCTGGCCCAGTCCGACAAGACCCACAAAATTTATCTTGCCCCTGGCAACGGGGGTACCGCGCAGGATCTCCGATTCGAAAACGTCCCCATCAAAGATATCCATGAGCTGTGCGCCTGGGCGGTGTCGCAGAAGATCGGCCTGACGGTCGTCGGCCCGGAGGCGCCGCTGGCAGCGGGCGTCGTCGACGAATTTCGCAAGAACAAGCTACGCATCTTTGGCCCCACACAGGCTGCTGCCCGGCTCGAAAGCTCCAAGGCTTTCGCCAAGACATTCATGCAGCGGCACGGCATTCCCACTGCGGCTTTCGAGGTCTTTCCCAATGCTGCATCGGCCCATGCGTACATCGACCAGAAGGGAGCGCCCATCGTCGTCAAGGCTGATGGTCTGGCTGCGGGAAAAGGAGTGGTCGTTGCCACCACGCTGGAACAGGCGCATGAGGCCGTCGACGCCATGTTTGCCCTCCAGTCCGGTGCGATGCAAGCAGGGGATGTGCCACATGTCGTTATCGAAGAGTTCCTTGCTGGGGAGGAAGCCAGCTTCATCGTGCTGGTCGATGGCAAAAACGTCCTCCCGCTTGCCACGAGCCAGGATCACAAGCGATTGCTGACCGGGGACGGCGGCCCCAACACCGGGGGCATGGGCGCGTATTCCCCCGCGCCGGTCGTCAGCCCTAACGTCCACGCTCGGGTCATGCATGACATCATCCTGCCCACGGTGCGTGGCATGGCCAAGGAAGGCGCCATCTACACGGGGTTTTTGTATGCAGGGCTGATGATTGATGCCGAAGGCAATCCCAAAACCCTCGAATTCAATTGCCGCATGGGCGACCCGGAAACCCAGCCCATCATGATGCGGCTCAAGACGGATCTTGTCGATGTCTTCCTGGCTGCGACCGAGCCTGGCCCGCACGGCAAGCTTGATGCCGTCGAGCTGCAATGGGATCGGCGCACTGCGCTGGGGGTCATCCTCGCAGCACAGGGCTACCCGCAGTCCCCCAGGACGGGCGACCCCATCGACGCTCTGCCACAGGAGGCCGACGACCTGTGTGTGTTCCATGCAGGCACCGCGCTCCGTGATGGCCAGCTTGTCACCAGCGGAGGACGGGTGCTTTGCGTCACGGCCTTGGCGGACAACGTTCGCCTGGCCCAGCAGCGTGCCTACGAGGCTGTGGCCACCATCCAGTTTGAAGGCATGCAATACCGCACCGATATTGGCCATCGGGCAGTCAAGGTCGTCACGGCGTAACGGTGGCTCGCGTCGTACCGGAAGATTTGGGTTCGGCCGGGTCTTGGCCAGCATACCCAGTGAACCATGCCATGGCTGCACCCCGCACAGGCGTCATGGGCGGAGCTTTCGACCCGCCGCATCGGGCACATGTGGCCTTGGCTGAAGCTGCGTTGGAGCAATTGGCGCTGCGCGAGTTACGGATCATTCCCACGGGTAGGGCTTGGCACAAGTCCCGCCCTCTCACCGCCGCCACGCACCGCCTTGCTATGGTGCGCATGGCATTTGCGCATTTGCCCCGTACTGTCGTCGACGACCGGGAAACCTTGCGCAGCGGCCCCAGCTATACGGTCGATACCCTCGACGAATTGCGCGCCGAATTGCCGGGCGAGGTGTTTTGCCTGATCCTGGGGCAAGACCAGGCGCAGTCGCTCCCAAGCTGGAAAGCGTGGGAAAGGCTTCCCACGCTGGCCACGATTTGCGTTGCGCGCCGCCCTTACTCGATGAGTGGATCTAGCGACTTGCAGCTCCACCACTTGCTGCAATGGACGCATCTGCGTATGCCCGCGATGGAGCTGAGCGCGACGGAAGTGCGGGCCAAGCTCGCTGCCCGTGGCGATATTTCCGCGCTGGTGCCCCCGGATGTCGCCCGCTACATTGCCGACCACCACCTGTACCGTGCGTTTTGATATTGCGTTGCAGCCGGTGGCTGCCTGCCTTGTTGATGCCGATTGGAGATACCCCATGCCTTCCCGTCCTGTCTCCGCCACTACCGACACTGCCTTGCAACGCCAGTTGCGCAAGCTCCAGCGTGCCATCGTCGATGGCCTGGAATCCGTCAAAGCCCAGCACATCGCCGTCTACGACACGACCAGACTGAGTCCGCTATTCGAGCGGGTGGTGCTGGCATCGGGAACGTCCCAACGCCAGACCCGCGCCTTGGCTGAAGCTGTACACGATGCCGTGCGCGATGCGGGCTTTCCTAAGCCGCAGTTCGAGGGGCAGGACAACGGCGAATGGATCATCGTGGACTGCGGCGCTGCCGTGGTCCACATCATGCAACCCAAGTTTCGCGAGTACTACCGCCTCGAAGAGCTATGGGGGGGCAGGCCCGTGCGCCTGCGGCTTGCGCAGCCGAACCCGCCCATGATTTCCTCTGCGTCCCAGCCAGCCCAGACAGTCGAATGAGCACGCGCTGGACGGTCGTTGCCGTCGGCCAGCGCTTACCCGCTTGGGCGCAGACGGCGTGGGACGACTACGCCAAGCGCTTTCCCCCTGCGGAAGTTCGCGTGGCGCTGCATGCAGTCAAGGCTGCCCCCCGCACTGGCGAATCCCGCGATGCCATCTTGGCGTGGGAACGCACCCGCATCGAAGCGGCCATACCCAAGGGCGACCATGTTGTTGCGCTCGACGAGCGCGGGGTGGCGGTGGACACCCAGGCCTTGGCCCAGCAACTGCAACGTTGGCGTGACCATGCGCCGGGAATCACCTTTTTGATTGGCGGGCCGGATGGGCTTGATCCTGCGCTGCGCCAGTCTGCCAACGGTTGCCTGCGTCTTTCTGACCTGACCTTGGCCCATGCCTTCGTGCGGGTGTTGTTGATTGAGCAGCTCTACCGCGCTTGGACGATCCAGACGGGGCACCCCTACCACCGGGAATAACCCCTCTCCACTACCCCCCACCACTACAATTTTTGGCTTGTTGGCCCTTTGCCATCCTGGATTTTTTGGGGGTGGTGGAGGGTTTTTTTATATTTTTACTTTGTAGATCAGCGCATTCTTTGCGCCGCTACGTTACGGAGAGAGATCGTGCTTGCTTCTCTGGGATTGGGAGCCACGGCAGCCTTGTTGGCGCTGGCGGATGGCACCGTGTTTGTGGGTGTGTCGATCGGCGCGGAGGGCGCCACTGTTGGGGAGGTCGTGTTCAACACGGCCATGACCGGCTACCAGGAAATCCTTAGCGATCCAAGCTACTGCCAGCAGATCGTGACGCTGACGTATCCGCACATCGGCAACGTAGGGGTCAATCCGCTCGACATGGAATCGGACCGCTACCACGCTGCTGGGCTTGTGATCCGTGACTTGCCGCTGTTGGCATCGAACTTTCGCGCTACCCAGTCGTTGGGGGATGCCTTGCGGGAACGCGGCATGGTTGCTATCGCCGGGGTCGATACGCGGGCGTTGACCCGCCGATTGCGCAGCGAAGGCGCGCAAAACGGCTGCATCGTCGCGCTACCTGCGGGGCACGCCATCACGCCCGCAGTACGGGAAGACGCCATCGCACGTGCGCGCTCCGCACCGGCCATGGCTGGGTGCGACTTGGCCCGGGTGGTCACCACGCCAGCGACGTACACCTGGAACCAGACCGAATGGCGTCTGGACCAGCCTCATGCTTATGGGGAACTGGAGCACCCCCGCTTTCATGTCGTTGCTTACGACTTTGGCGTCAAACGGAACATCCTGCGCATGTTGGCCCAGCGCGGGTGTCGTGTCACCGTCGTCCCGGCAACGACCCCGCTGGGGCAAGCGCTGGTCCTGCGGCCCGACGGGATTTTTTTCAGCAACGGGCCGGGCGATCCGCAGCCCTGCACCTACGCCATCGACGCTGCCGCAGGGGCCATGGAACGCGGCATTCCCACCTTTGGCATCTGCCTGGGGCACCAGATCATGGCGCTGGCTTGCGGAGCAAAAACCTTCAAGATGAAGTTCGGCCACCACGGCGCCAACCACCCTGTACGCGAGCTGGCGACGGGCCGTGTCAGCATCACCAGCCAGAACCACGGTTTTGCCGTCGATGAATCCACTTTGCCCTCCACGCTGCGTCCCACGCACGTCAGCCTGTTCGACGGCACGCTCCAAGGGCTGGAGCGCACGGATGTGCCCGCGCTGTGCTTTCAAGGGCACCCGGAAGCCTCGCCCGGCCCGCACGACGTCTCGCATCTTTTCGACCGTTTCATCGCAAACATGGCATCTGCCGGGGTCATCCAATGAACCATCGCATCGCATTTGTGGGTGGGGGCAACATGGCCCGCGCCATTCTGGGCGGGCTGTTGCAACGGGGCATCCCGGCGGAGGTGTTCGACGTGGTCGATCCTTCCGACGCAGCGCGGGATTGCATCAAACGGGAATTTGGCATCCATGCCGTTGCGAGTGCGGACAAGTCGCTCGAATTTGCGGATACCGTGGTGTGGGCGGTCAAGCCGCAGACGTTTCGTCAGGCCGCCCTCGCAGCAGTGCCTTACGTGGGCGGGGCGTTGCACCTCAGCATTGCAGCGGGTATTCGCAGCGATGCCATCTCCGCGTGGTTGGGGTCACAGCGCATCGTGCGCGCCATGCCCAATACCGTTGCATTGATTGGCGCCGGGGTCTCCGGCCTGTATGCCCGGGCGGAAGTTTCTGCGGCAGACCGCCATCAGATCGAGTCGATCCTCTCGACCACCGGGGACCTCTTTTGGTGCGCGCAAGAGGAGCAGCTTGACGCCGTGACGGCGATCTCTGGTTGCGGGCCGGGGTATGTGTTTTATTTCATGGAAGCCATGGCCACAGCGGCGGCCGAGATGGGCTTGCCCGCCGACATGGCGCATCGGTTGACGTTGGCGACCTTTGCCGGGGCGGGAACATTGGCCCGATCCTCCGGCGAGTCCCCGGAAACCCTGCGCCGCCAGGTCACTTCCGAAGGCGGCGCCACGCACGCTGCCATCACCCTGATGGAAGAGCGTGGGGTCTGCGCCCACTTCATCGAAGCCATGCACGCCGCCAAAGCCCGTACCGTCGCACTGGGCGAGACATACGGCACTGCATAACGATCCCCCCGGCGCGGGCATGGGGTGGCTTCAAGTGGAAGAAAGCCATCCAGGAGCAAGCCCAGACACTGTTAACAATATCGAGGAAGACGCAATTTCATCAAGTCATGAATAACTCATGCGCTATGCATTGATATCGGTATTGGCTATGGCTTGGTGCTGTGGCTGGTGCGACGGTGCCCAGGCGGACCCGCCGCACTCTCCTTCGTTGTCAGAAGTTATTTTCATTGGTTTGCGGCCGGCAGGGGAGATCAATCAGAAAAATTACCCAAAGGCTGGACAGCCATGCGTCCGGAAATATATGGATTCCATTGGCCCGCGCTCCATTCTTTGGGCATTGGATATCCCTCCCTCTCCGGAAAAAGTGGTGCTGGTAAGGCGACGTAATCTGATCGAGCAGATCGTATCCATTCATGGACAGATTGTTCGTAATGAGGCCGAAGCCTTCGGATATGCAGTGCCTCTTATGATGGAATGGGAGGGTATGAGTGAGGGGCCAGTGGATGAAGCGAATTTTGTGGATAATTGGTTGGAAAAGCGACCCGGAACACCCATCGCCCCATTCGTCGGCATCTCACGCTTGCTGCGGCGTCTGTAGTACGAGCACCAGATGAAAAAAACTTTCGCCACGATCCTTGTCCTGCCGGTCACTGTCGCACTTGGCAGTTGCACATCCCAACAACTCTATGGGGTTGGTCAATCATGGCAGCGGAACGAGTGCCTCAAGATCGCTGACCAACAGGAACGAAGCCGGTGCCTGTCCAGCGCATCCACCTCCTACGAGCAGTACAAGCGGGAATCACAGGCTGTGCCAGAGCCGAAGTAGTTCCAAGCACCCCCTTTGTCACAGTAGATGTCCGGTGGTGTCGGAGGGAGGAGCCGTGAGGCTTTTTCCTATCCCGATGAGGAGCTTGATTTGTCCCCACAAAGCAATCCCAGATTGAAAGAGAACAACTTTGACTTACTGCGACTTCTCTTTGCAGTCACCGTTTTGCTTGTCCACGCTTATGAGCTTTCTGGGTTCCAGCAGCTAGAGATTGTTGCCAGTATTTTGTCTTCGACAGTGGCGGTGAAGGCTTTCTTTGTCGTCAGTGGGTTTCTGATCTTCATGAGCTTTGAGCGGTCAAAAACTATTGCCTCTTACGCTAAAAAACGCATTCTTCGCATCTACCCAGCTTATTTTACGGTAGTGATGCTCTGCGCAGTCAGCTTATTCGCTGTTAGCTCAAAGAATGCCAGTGACTACTTTTCTTTTACTTGGATCAAGTACCTTGTTGCAAACTTAACATTCCTAAATTTCTTGCAGCCAGCACTTCCAGGCGTTTTCGATTCCCATACATTGGCTGTTGTGAATGGAGCACTCTGGACGCTCAAGATTGAGGTGATGTTCTACCTATCCGTTCCCCTATTTGTTTATTTGTTTCGAAAATTTACTCATTTTCCAATACTGCTACTCGCCTATGTCTCCTCTGTGGCCTATGCTGGATTGTTGGCAGTAGTTGCCGAACGCACAGGTTCGGGGATGTACGTAGAACTTGGTCGCCAATTACCAGGGCAGCTTTCTTACTTTATGTCTGGGGCTTTTCTTTACTATTTTTTGCCTTTATTTGAACGCAAAATCGGGTATTTTCTGGTTGCGGCAGTTTTGACGCTGGCAGTAAATAGGTATTTGCCGTTACCTATTTTGGAACCATTTGCGCTTGCCACGATGGTTGTTTATTTTGGTCTGTTCTTGTACGTAGGAAACTTTGGAAAGTACGGTGACTTTTCTTACGGCATGTACATCTTGCACTTTCCGATCATTCAGTTGTTGCTGTATTCAGGCTGGTTCCGTGACAGCCCATGGTACTTTTTGATTTCGGTTATCCTCATTACTACGAGTGGCGCAATTGCTTTGTGGCACTTGGTTGAAAAACGGTTTTTGTTTCGCAAGAGCCATTACGTCATAGCCGCATCGGCGCATGAAGAGGCTACTCCTCACTCGTCATTCCATCAGAAGCTACGCGATACATCCGCATAGCGCCGTACTTCCGCCCACGAAGGCCGGTTCTGGATCGTTGCTCTCCATAGCAATGAATTCCTTGCTCTGTACCGCCATCAAACCGAGTCATCGTTGTCCGAAGAGACTTCCGGCACAGCAGGCACTGCCAGCGTGTCTGCCACCGTCAGGGGCAATTCCGCCACGCCGCTGAGCTTGCGCTGGATGGCGCGGGTGCGTTGGCCCACTTCGTCGAATTTCTTGGCGGCTTGGTCGATCGAGCGCTTGGTTGCATCGATCACATCGCCAAATTTGGCGAATTCGGTTTTGACCACGGCCAGCAGGTTCCAGACTTCCGAAGACCGCTTTTCAATGGCCAGCGTGCGAAAACCCAGTTGCAGGCTATTGAGCATCGCTGCCAAATTGGCCGGGCCTGCGACGATGATGCGGTGCTCGTGCTGGATGGCGCCGACCAAGCCTGGGCGGCGCAGGGCTTCGGCATAGAGGCTTTCGCTCGGCAGGTAGAGGATCGCGAAGTCCGTGGTCTGCGGGGGGCAGAGGTACTTGGTGGCGATGCGCTTGGCCTCTTGCCGGATCGATGCCTCGAAACCCGCTGCGGCCTGCACGATGGCCGTTTTGTCCGCAGCGTCGTGCGCGTCCATCAGGCGCTGGTAGTGTTCGACGGGGTACTTGGAATCGACGGGCAGCCACACCGGCTGGTCTTCGCGCTTACCGGGCAGGCGGATCGCGAATTCGACGATCTCGTTGCTGCGCGGGCAGGGCTTGACGTTGCGGGCGTATTGCTCCGGGGTCAGCACATCTTCGAGGATCGCGCCGAGTTGCATTTCGCCCCAGACGCCACGGGTTTTGACGTTGGTCATCACGCGCTTGAGGTCGCCCACGCTACCAGCGAGGGTTTTCATTTCCCCCAGCCCTTGCTGCACTTGCTCCAGCCGCTCGCTCACAAGCTGGAACGATGCGCCGAGGCGTTGTTCCAGCGTGGCGTGGAGCTTCTCGTCGACCATCTGGCGCATGGCTTCGAGCTTAGATGCGTTGTCGGTCTGCATGGCTCCCAGGCGTTCGTTGACGGTGGCGCGCAATTGCTCTGCGCTGTGCTGTGCCCCTTGCGCCAGTGCAGTCCATTGCTGGGAAAACGACTGCTGCATCGCCAAAAACTGCTGTTGCAGCGCGCTGCTACTGGCTTCTTGCACCGTGCGCAGCGTGGCTTGGAGCGCTTCCTGCATCTGCAATTGCGACTGTGCTTGGGCGGATAGCCGATCCTGCAATTGGGTTTGCAGCGCCTGGGCCTGTTCCAGCACCGTGTCCAGCCGTTGCGCAACAAGCTGCTCCAGCCCGCGACGGCCTGCGTCTTGCCGGCCCTCGAAGTGCTGGAAGGATGTATGCAGCTCCGTTCTGCCTTGGCGCGATTCCTGGGCCGCGTGCTCCAGCCGGTCATCGACGGCCTTGCGCAACGCTTCCTGCTGTGCAGCCGCAGATTGGGCAGCGGCGTGCAGTTGCTGGGTCAGCGCGGCCAGTTGCGCCTCCGTTCGCGCAGCGCCTTGCAGTAGCGAGGCTTCGATGCGCTGCAAGGCCTCCATCGTGGCCGCGTGGCTGCGTGACCACCATGCCCAGCCCAGTGCAACGAGCACTGCGCACAGCCCGGTGCTTACTCCAGCGCCTATTCCTAGCGCCCACAGTATGTCGATCGTCATCGTTGTTCTCCATCCTTTTCCTGTGTGTGCCCAGCATGGGCGCGAACGTATAGGGTGAAAGTCCCTTGTGGGAGAACCGGATTGGACTCAACGTGAGCAATAGTAACCACTAGCCGACAGTAGCAAGAGCTACTGGCAGATGTCCAGAACCCCGGTTATCAATCAGGCCATATCCAACGTCTGGTTACTGGAACAATGCTTGCTGCGTGGGAAAGACCTGTGGTGCAAGGCACAGGGATACATGGTTATGAAGTGAAAGACTTTGTCGAGCGAGCCGACTTGTAGCACCGCCCACTGCGGACCCGCACGGTGGGTGGTGTGGGGGGCGACGGTGAGAAGCCGTTGCCTACCCGATTAGGCTGGATGATGTTTTCGCCACTTCCAGCAAATACCGAAGCGCTTTGTTTACCGCTTCATCATTAGGAAAAGCCTCAGCAATATCAGGATCAAGAAGCACTACATTAGTTTCGGCTTTAATCTGGTTTGCGTACTTGCCACGCACGATTTCACCGAAATCTGATCGCTTGTATTCTGGTCTAAGCTCGTCTGTCATGCCTGATTTAACCTTCTTCATAAATTTTCCTCTCAATATTTGTGGCTAGCCGCGCCGATATGATACGAATGGCATTGCCTCTGTCGGTATGTGATACAGTAAGAGCCTATTTCGGTAGGCTAATGATATATAATGTTCATCATCACAGTCGCAATAACATAGATGAGGAAAATTATGGGTTTGGTATTTCATAATGATGGGTGGAGATTGCATGATGCACTCTGGGGAATAATAAAATTATCGCTCCCTGAACCCAAAAAACATCCCCTGGGTTGCCATAATCCGCGTGTATCTGATCGCAGCGCAATGAACGCAATTCTTTTCGTATTGCGAACTGGCTGCCAGTGGAACGCCTTAAACATGACAGGAATTTGCTCGTGTAGTTCTGCCTATCGACGCTTTCGCGAATGGACGAAAGCAGGTGTATTTTCAGCCCTTTGGATACAACAATTGGTCGAATACGACAAATCCCAAGGCATCGATTGGGCATGGACATCCATGGATGGAGCGTTAACCAAAGCACCCCTAGCAGGTCAGCAAACAACTGGGGCCAACCCAACAGATCGAGGCAAGCAAGGTGTCAAGCGCAGTGTGCTTACTGATGGTGCAGGCATACCGCTTGCCGTCGCCATCGACGGTGCGAATCGGCACGACATGAAGTTGGTCAGGAGTACGCTGGAAGACATCAAAGCAAAACGACCAGACCCGACGGATACAAAACCACAAGGCATCTGCTTGGACAAAGGATACGATTTTGATGAAGTAAGAGAGATCGTCAAAGAATTTGGCTTTACGGCTCACATTCGTTCCAGAGGCGAAGAAGCTAAATCTATAAAGCAAGAAGCTGGTTTCAAGGCACGGCGCTGGGTAGTAGAACGTACACATAGCTGGATGAATCGCTTTCGCCGAATTCTGGTTCGTTGGGAAAAACTTCCCGAAACGTATATCGCCATGTTGCACCTCACTTGCGCCCTAATCACTTTAAGGGCATATTGCCTACCGAAATAGGCTCTAAGTAATCGCCCTTGGGAGGAAACACCAAAGGTTACAAATCGTTCCTCATCATCCGAATGGTCAGGGTCGTGAGCAGTGGCCGAAAACACATCGCGCAACGCGCTCGTCGCTTCTTCAAAGGTAACGCCATGTTTACGCCGATTCATTGTAGCTTTTTTCGGATCCCATTCAAAATGCATATTCCGTGACTCTTTTAGATTTCATTCTGCGGAACAGCTATCGCCTTACGAGTTGCTGCCGTGAATTGCCTGTGACCGGATTTGTGCTCCTGTGGTGGCTTCGATAATTTTTTCACGAAGAACCTCTACTTTACTACCTGGTATCTGACAGAAAAATAGAAAACCATGCAAAATCAACAGGGTACGCTACGTTTGGGTGGGTGAAGATTGAGCCGCTTTCCTGCGATTTTCATGAGATTATGCATAAGATGTCGCATTACACACAAAATTTTTAATTTTGATATAATATTTTCATCCTACTTCAATCTTCATTAAAATAATTGGGAACTACATGCGCTCTGTCATAAATCCTCAGATGAAATTAGGCGAAGATCCTATCGCCAACATTCAACTTGATCTGCGTTCTCGCGATGATATCCCAAAATTGCTGCTAGGACTTCAGTACATCTACACAATACCAGACGTACGCAAAGAAGTTTTCTCTATCCTCTCAGAAATTCTCCCGGTACTCCCTTCTGGTGAAAAAGTAAAAGCACATATGGGTCGCCCAGGTATGTCGCAGTGGCAAATTCTTGTCATCGGTGTGGTTCGATTGGGTCTGAATATCGATTACGACCGATTGGAAGAGCTGGTGAATCAACATCGGACATTGCGACAAATGCTCGGGCATACTGACTGGTATGATGAGACAAAATACAACGTGCAAACCCTGAAAGATAATTTGAGGTTATTTACCCCAGAGATTCTTGATCGAATCAATCAAGTTGTGGTCAAAACCGGCCATACGCTAGTAAAAAAAAGCCCGGACGACGTTCTACACGGTCGTTGTGATTCCTTTGTCGTTGAAACAGATGTACATTTTCCAACCGATTTGAATCTTCTTTTTGATGCTATAAAAAAGATCATTGCATGGAGTGCAAAGTTAGCGGAGAAACATAAATTGTCTGGCTGGCGTCAGCATGAACACTCTTATCGCCAATTCAAAAAGCAGTATCGCCATATCCAGCGGCTTCGGCGCTCTCATTCAAAAAATGAAGCCAAACGTGCAGCAAAGGAAGCTGCCATCCACGAAGCATGCGAGGAATATCTCAAGCAAGCCAAAGAGCTGTTCGAGCGCGCCACCCAAACAAGGCAGGAAGTCGTCTTGGCTGCATCGCAGATCAGCGCACAGGAGCAAGGGTTGCTATCGAAGCTGCAGGTCTTCATAGGGCATGCAGAAAAGTTATCAGATCAGATTCGCCGTAGGGTGATCAACGGGGAACGCATTCCGCATTCGGAAAAGATATTCTCGCTGTTTGAACCGCATACGGAGTGGATAAGCAAAGGCAAGGCTGGTGTGCCTGTGGAATTGGGGGTAAAGGTTTGTATTCTGGAAGATCAACATCGTTTCATTCTGCATCATCACGTTATGGAGAAGCAAGAAGATAACGAAGTTGCTGTACCAATGGTTGAAGCTGCCAAAGAACGATTCTCGACTTTGAATGCCGTGAGTTTTGACAAAGGATTCCACAGTCAAGAGAATCAGAAAAAATTGGCAAAATTATTAGACTGTGCTGCTTTACCAAAGAAAGGGCGCTGTTCTCAAGCGGAACAAGAACGAGAATCGAGCGAGACATTTGTGAAACTACGGAAAGCACATTCTGCTGTAGAGTCGGCGATCAATGGATTGGAACACTTTGGTTTGGATATGTGCCCCGATGAGGGAATAAAAGGATTCAAACGCTATGTTTCATTGTCAGTCTTGGCACGAAATTTTTACCGTATTGGCATGGTGGTTCGTCAGCAATCGATTGATGCCGAGCGAACGACACCACCATCCATTCGTCGAGCGGCTTGATGCCGCTCGACGGTCTTTTTCAAGGGATGCATGAGTGGTTGCAGAGGATAGCTTTTCCTTCATTCACCAATAATTCAATTTTTGGAGCAGGATACATGGTTTTTGTCAAAATTCGACCGCAAAAAAATTTGTAATCCGGTCTAGGTTCCGGATCACTTCCTGAAAGTACCGGGTACACGCATCAAAAATCCGACTTTTCTGTCAGCCACTACCTGCAGATGATTTGGCTGCCAACGATGTGCGCCCAGCATGGGCGTGAACGTATAGGGTGAAAGTCCCTTGTGGGAGAATCGGATTGGACTCAACGTGAGCAATAGTAACCATTAGCCGACGGCAAGGGCTACTTCGTGAGAAGTAGTCTGGAGGAAGCCCGAGAGCAAAAAGCGCTTTGAGGTTTACGGCAAGGCTGGCAGGCCCAGCTCTTTGAGGAAGACATTGTGTTTGTCCCGTGCATCCTTGATATTCTGTGCCAGGGTGACCAGCTCGGTATTGATTGCCTGCAAATCGACTTCTGCCTCGCCCACCGCCGTACTGATGTAACGTGAGATATTCAGGTTGAAGTCGTTCTTCTCGATCTCAGCCATCTCCACTCGTCGGGAATAGCGTGGCTCTTCCTTTCGGAATTGGTAGGTGCTGATGATCGTGGCAATGTGCTCCTCGCTCAGTTGGTTTTGGCGTTTGCCTTTCACGAAGTGCTCAGCGGCGTTGATGAAGAGCACGTCGTCGGGCTTTTTGCACTTCTTCAGCACGAGGATGCAGACGGGAATGCCGGTGGAGTAGAAAAGGTTCGCGGGCAGGCCGATGACAGTGTCGATGTGGCCGTCCTTGAGTAGCTTGGTGCGGATGCGTTCCTCGGCACCGCCACGGAAGAGCACGCCGTGGGGCAGGATGATTGCCATCACGCCTTCGTCCTTGAGGAAGTGGAAGCCGTGCAGCAGGAAGGCGAAGTCGGCGGCGGACTTGGGAGCGAGGCCGTGGCTTTTGAAGCGCACGTCGTCGGCAAGCGCGTCGGTAGGTTCCCAGCGGTAGCTGAAGGGCGGATTGGCGACGATGGCGTCGAAGCTCGGCTTTCTGGCGGGGTTCTGCTCCCGCATCATGTCCCACTCGTTGAGCAGGGTGTCGCCGTGGAAGATGTCGAACTCCGTGTCCTTCACCCCGTGCAGCAGCATGTTCATGCGCGCGAGGTTGTAGGTGGTGATGTTCTTTTCCTGGCCGAAGATTTTTCCGATGGTGCCGCCCGCCTTGTTCACCTTCTTGCGGACGTTGAGCAGCAGGGAGCCGGAGCCGCAGGCGAAGTCCAGCACGCTTTCCAGCCGCTTCTTGGTGCCGGTTTTCGGTTCCTGGCTGTCCAACGTGACGATGGCGGAGAGGATGTCGGAAATCTGCTGCGGGGTGTAGAACTCGCCCGCCTTCTTGCCGGACCCGGCGGCAAACTGGCCGATCAAGTATTCATAGGCATCGCCCAGCGCGTCAATGTCCGTGGAAAACTCCGCCAGCCCTTCGGCGATCTTCTGGATGATGGTGCAGAGCTTGGCATTCCGATCGGGATAGGTCTTGCCCAGCTTGGGGGAACTCAGATCAATCTCGGAGAACAAGCCCTGGAAGGTGCTCTCAAAAGACTCCGTCTCGATGTATTTGAAGCCCGCCTGCAGTGTGTTCAGCAGCTCGCCGTTCTGGGTGCGGGCTAGGTTGGCGATGCTGTTCCAGAGGTGCGCGGGCTGGATGACGTAATGCACCTTGCGGCGCATCTGCTTCTCGAACGCCGGGATGTCGTCCACGTTGTTCGCATACCAGAGCGCCAGCGGCACCTTGCGGGTGTCGCCCCCCACATCTGGGTAATCCCGCCCCAGCTCCTTCTTCGCCGCCGTCTCGTAGTTGTCGGAGAGATAGCGCAGGAAGAGGAAGGACAGCATGTAGTCGCGGAAGTCGTCCGCATCCATGGCCCCGCGCAGTTGGTCGGCAATGCTCCAGAGGGTGTTGCCCAGTTGCTTTTGGTTGGTATCGGTCATGCTGTTGGTGCGGTTGGAGTCAACTCGATAGTCACCATCACCTCTTCGCTTTCTGCGTCGTTGACCCAAGAAAGCGAAGGCCAAGCTTTGAGTGCCCGCACAATCCCGCTACCAATGCCCCGAAAATGGAGAAGATCGGGCGCGAACGATGCCAGGAGAACGTTGCGGCTGCGCCGAACTCCCCTGCGAATCTGATTGACAGTGAGGCTGTTCGGCAGTTTTCCCGGACTGCGGATTTCAATGCGATCATCGAAGATGAACACCTTGATCGAGTCCTTGATAAAGTAGTCACGGTGAATCAACGCGTTGACTAGCAGCTCTTCGAAGACCGTTTCTGGCACCTTGAGTCGGCCGGTTTGATTGAACGATCCCTCACCTTGGACGCGGGCATTCCACCGTTTCAAGAAACCCATGCCTTCGTCGTATTGCTCGGCCAGCGTCCCGGTGATCGTTCGTTGATCGTGCCATTCGGATGAGGCCCGCTCACTGCCTTGGAACCAAATAGCATCCATCTTCATTTCCGGCAGCAGAACCGGAAGACGTTTTCCAAACAGCAGCAACCCGGCCACGGTCACCCGCCCGGAATCCACCAGTTCCAGATTCTCAAGTGTTCGCTGGTAGGCTTCACGCTCCTCGCTTCGGCTGGGCGGCGTTTCGGAATACTTCGTCTCGTAGAAGCGCTTGAAACGCTCGTGGTCAAAGTCCTCCAGTGTTGAGGCTGCCACCACCTGGCTTTCTGCATAGAGCTTCTCTCCAGATTGGAAAAGGCGAGCCAGCTCTTCGGGACTCTGCACCCGGCGTTTGTCCGGCCCATTCTTTACCCAATAGACACCCTTGTTATCACAATAGGGTTTGGATGCTCCATCGGGAATCTCAATGACTACGACGATGCCGTCCCCCGTTGGAATGGATTTCGAGAGAATGGAAAAGGGCGGGCGAACGCTGTCCCATGCGACCTTCGCCATGTCCTCGCCGACCTTCTCCGCCTCTTCGCCGGTAAGACCGGCAATGGTGCCATCCTTTTCAACCCCGATGAAAATGCGCCCTCCGCCGCTGTTGGCGAAGGCGACGATTTCGCCCGCCATCTTGGCATCAGCCGACGGCTCGCGCTTGAATTGCCGCGTGCTGTCCTCGCCAAGGAGGATCTGGTTTCTCAGTTCGAACTCTTCCACAATTGATAAATTTCCTTTCTGCGCCGGAACGCGTCCTCGCCGCCTTCCATCACGGTAACGATGCGTTGCTGGATGTCTTTGTCGTCGATGCTGCCGTGGTCGAACGAAAACGTCTCTCCTTCTTTCCGGCAGACGATGGCCTGTTCCGCATCGCCCAGCACTGGGATGTTGGGATTGTGGGTGGCGAAAACAAACTGGGTTAGCTCTTTCCGCTCCAGTAGTTGGCGGATGAAGTGGCTGTAGAGCGTTTCGTTGTCCAGATCGTCTTCCGGCTGGTCGATGAGGATGACCGAGTGCCGCTGTAGGTGCATGAGAATATGCAGGATCACTGTGGCCCGCTGCCCGAGTGAGTATTCCCCCAACGGCTTCTGGTGGAAAAGGATGACTGTCTCATCCGGTGTGCGGAAACTCAGGAAATCCGCCAGACTTTCTAGCAGCGTGGAACGCACCTTCATCGCAGCGTTTTCACTCAGATGCTTCTCCAGGTCAGTGCGAGCTTGATACAGCTCGCGGCCATCAATGAACGCTTCTTCCATTGTTTCGTAGGATGCTGCCTGCAAACCGCTCCCACGGAATTTGGAGCGAAGGAACTCACCGAAAGCCCGACGCTTGCCTTTGAAGGCCGTCTGAAGACGAATCTCCGACGGAAGTGCCGCTTCCAGACGACGCACTTCGGCTTCCCGCTCGGTGAACTTTTCTCGCCAGAAATCGTGCAGCTTGTTCACCGCCGCGCCCAACAGGTCACGCGCAGCTTGCTCGGTTTTGGCGCGTTGGGCACCTGCCGCCAGCAGTTTCACCAACTGATCGAGCCGGGCCTTCTTCTTGCGGAACAGCTCCAAATCAAGCTGAGGTTCGTTCAGCGTCTTTTGAAGTTCGGCTACCTCTTGCTTCATCTCGTCCTGCACTGGTGCCAGCTTTTGAAGAGCCTCGCCCACAGTGACGAATGCTTCCCGGAGGGTCTGAAGTGCTGCCTGAGCTGTTGTCTTGGCCTCGTCGGACTTCGCTTTGGCTGCGGCAAGGCCGACAGCGATGGGTTCGCTCCGCTTGGATTTCAGCACGGGGAACGCCGCATCCGCATCGTCCCAATCCGCTGACTCCTTGAGGTTCGTGCCCAGCTCCTTCAATGCCTGTTGCCATGCGCCAATCGCCTGGCGGTCCCCATCAAAGAGAGTCATGTCGGCAAGTTTCTTGTCCACGCCCTTGTCCGTGAAGACCTGGAGCTGTGCATCCAGTTCGTTCTTCTCCTTTTGCAGCGCAGCGATCTTCTCGGTGGCTTCCAACGTCTCTTTCAGTTGCCGGGCCGCTTGGCGCACGCCTTCGATGAGCGCCGCCTCTTCCTGCGGCTTGGGGTCAAGCCTATCCGCCAGCAGCTTGTCGAGAAAGCTCTCATCGAACGACTCCGAACGGGCCGAGAGGTCCTTCTGGCCGAAGTAGAGTATGTCCTTGAGGACCGATCCCGGAGAAATGTCGCGATATTGACCATCCAGATAAACGGATGGCTGGCCGCTTCGCTCCCGTTCCACCCGGACTTCACGCCCGAACTCATCCTTGGCCTCTACAACCACCTTGCCAGCGGGCGACAGCATGCGCTCGACCAAACCAGACTTGTAGCGGTCATCGGCACCCTCACGGAAACCCAAAGCATGGCGCAGGCACTCGATCACTGCTGACTTGCCATTTCCACGCGGACCAATGAGGCAGTTCAGCGATGGAGAAAAAGGCACGGCCAAACCATCCAAGGCTCCGCCATGGAAGCGCACCTGCTGCAACAGCACGACTTGCCGGGGGGAAGGCAGTTCTGCGCGAACCCGATGCTTGTGGTCGAACAGGGCGAACTTGACTGCATCGAAGGACAGCTCCCCAAGCTTCAGATAGCAGTGCTGGTCACTCTTCCCTACTGCCTCAATGCATTGGGGATCAGAGCCCTGTACCAGGGCAGGAATCGGCTGCGTGTCTGGCCATCGGGCTTTCACGACATCAAGCCTCTTGACCTTCTGCAAGCCCAGCACGCGCTCGCTCCACCGCTTGCCGCAGCCGTTGATCATGTGGGCGAGGTTGTCTCCTTGCAGCTCCTGGAAAAGGCCGTTGTCGCTCTGCACATGGGCGAACACCACAAAGTAATCTTCCTTCACACCGTCTAGGAGTTCCAGGCAGTGGCAGAAATCGTCCTTCGTTCGAGTGCCTTCGTCCGGCGTGCTCTGAAATTGGGTGGAGAGAAAACGATGGATCCGATCATCGTGCTCCGGGTTGTCCACCCAGCCATCGGGGTTGAAGACAATGAGCGTGTGGATTCCCCCACCACCGTCTTTCATACCCAGCTCCACGCCTGGGAGGACGAGGATTCCTTCGTTCGCCCCCTGTTTGCGCAAGGTCTTGTATTCGTCCCGGTCAAAATGGTTGTGGTTCGTGACCACCGCCACCCTAATCTGCTCTTCTTTCAGCCGACCGATCCAGTCTTTCGGAAAGCCGTTGGCCTTATCGTGACCATTCTCGTTCACACCGCGATACTCATCCCGAAATGGTTTCCGGGACGCTCCAGGGTCCTTGAGTGTGTGCAGGTGAAAGTCTGCCCGCACCCATTCCGCGCCGCGGGGGAACTGTTTGTCATTGGTGGATGTCATCTTGCTCATGATGGGGTCAGGTTGCGAAAACTTCCACCCTTCATTCCTCCTCGGGGGAAGGGAAAAGCTGCTGCATCAGTCCTTTCTTGTGGGTCTTGAGGGCTTCGAGTTTTTGGGTTTCGGCGGTGATCAGGGCGTCGAGGCTGCTCAGGCACGAGGCGATGCGTTCTTGTTCGGGGAGGGATGGGGCAGGAACCGGAAGTCCTCTTATCTTTCCCAAAGCGATGAACTTTTGGCTATTGCCAGTGTTCAGCACCGCAAAGATTGCGGCCACATACCTGCTTTGTAAAAGCTGGACGAGGAACGCATTAAGAAGCGGCCCCAATTCCTTGATGAGAGCCACGTTCTTTATCGCGAATCCTTCCGACTTGATCAAAACTGGGTTGCCAATAGTTCCGATCATTCCGAAGAGAATGTCGCCGACTGTGACTTTGGAGCGTTTGTTGATTTGCTCATAGTCTTCTTCGGAGATCAGACTCACATTTTCGAGATCGAGCGTTCCATTGGGCCGCAGGTTTTTGGAAGTCACAAGTGGGCGTCCCGTTGGGAAAAATGCAGGTGAATCATGAGTTCCATCTCGCACGTCGCTCAAAGTTCCCAACTCGCTCACCACCCACTCCCCGGCGTTTTGGAATTCGGGGAAGCGGAGGCGGGGTTGGGTTTCGCGTTCGCGGGGGAAAAGCTGCTGCATCAGCCCTTTTTTATGGGTCTTGAGCGCGTCCACTTTCCGCGCTTGCGCGGCCATCAGCTCGTCCACCGCACTCAGGCACTCGGCGATTTTTTGTTGTTCGGCGGGGCGTGGAGTGGGGATTTCGACACCAAAGAATTCCTCTTTACTGATGTTCAGTAAGCCATTGCTACGTGCGCCGCTCGTGATGTGCTTTTTGAGCTGCTTGCCGTGCATGTTCTGCTCGAAGCAGTTCTGAAAAAAGACATTCGAGTAGCCATCCTTGAGCCGAAAGCAGATGAAGACATGCGGCGCGGCGACCTGCCCCCAGCTTTGCAACTGGTAAACACAGCCTTGCGGGAATTTGAGCGAATTGCCTTTGTTGTAAACGAAGTCGCCGTCACTGACCAAGGTGTAGAGCTGATACTGGTTGCCTGAGATGTCACGCCCGAACTTCTCGGCTTGTGGCACAAAACCAATGCCAGCAGAGATGCTTACCGGCATCAATTTTCTTTCGCCAACACGCTCTGTTATTGGCGTAGATGCTTTTTTTAGCGTTACGGGTGTCCACCCCTCCGCTCCCCGAAACTCCGGAAACCGCAGCTTCGGCACCAGCGCGGGCCTTGCCTCTTCCTTCGTGGCGGTGGTTTTGGTCTTACTGCTCATCACTGCAGCCGTTTTAGGTTGGTGTCCGCCAGCAGGGTGCGCATCTGGGTGATGGCGATTTCATTGAGCTTGAGCAGGCGTTCGGGGGCCAGGAGTCCTTGGCGAATGAGCACGGAGTTGAGGCTTTCGAGGTTGGTGAGGACGACGAGCTGTTCCAGCGGGGCGTGGTCGCGGAGGTTGCCTTCGGCTTCGGGGTGGGCATCGCGCCATTGTTTCGCGGTCTGGCCGAAGAGGGCGACGTTGAGCAGATCGGCCTCGCTGGCATAGGCGAGGCTGGCCTGGGCCGTGGTGATGCTGGGCGGGATGAGCGTTTCCTTGATGAGGTAGAGCTTGAACTCGACCGATACCCAGGATGCGAACTCGAAGGCGATGTCCTTGTGGGCGTAGGTGCCGCCGTAGCGGCCCGCACTGGAGCGGAGGCCGATTGCGCCCGTTTGTTCGATCCATTGCTTCGGGGTGAGGACGAAGCTGTTCAGGCCGGTCTGGCTTTTAATCCCGTCGAATTCGACGGGATTAAAAGCGGGGTTGTTAAGGCGCTCCCAGACGCCGAGGAACTCGACGGTGCTACGGCTGCGCAGCCAGTTGCGAATCACATCGTCCGAATGGTCGGGGTTTTTCAGCTTGGCGATATCGGTGAGGCAAAGGAAGTCCTGGCGGTCATGGGAGAGCATCGCAATGGATGTGCCCTGAACTTCGATGCTGGTGCGTTTGGCTTTGCTCATCGCGCTTTTCGAGAGGTTGGATTGAGCCCAATTCCTTCGAATTCGAGGGAATAAGAAGCAGAGAGACCGACCATATTCCTGACGTCAGGAACATGGTCGCGGCATTCGTTGTGTCTTAGTGGTATGGAACAAGGTTCACGGTTCATACGCAGAAAGTCCTGAAATATCACGGCCACCGGCGCGTTTGGTGAGCAGAGGGAGGAGGTCTTCCATCAGGGCGAGTTCGGCCTGGGTGCGGGCTTTCCAGCCGAGGTCGAGCGGGGCCATGAGGTCGCCGAGCTGCTCGCCATCGAAGATCATGCGGTCGAGGATGCCGTCCACAAAGGCTTGCAGTGCGGCGGTGGCGAGGCCATGTTTTTGGGCGATGGCGGCGAGTTCCTTAGCGTTCTTCTCCACCTTGAAGCGGGTGTAGCCCTCGCGGATGGCGGATTCGCTGAGACCCTCGCCGGCCTTGAGAGTGCCGATGTATTCGGCGATGTCGTCGCGCTCGTTCATGAACTTGGCATCGGCGCTGATGAGGCCGATGAGTTCCTCGCGGGTCATCTTCGACTTGCCCGGGCCTTTTTCCGAGAACTTGGCGATGAGGCCCATGATGTAGTCGTAATCAATGACGGCGGAGGCGAAGAGGACGAACTCGAAGTCGAGCTGGTCCACGGGGCTGTCGGTGCCGGGTTTGTTGCCACTCTTGCCCTGCTGATCCCGAAGCTTTTTGGCGGTTTCCAGATACTGGCCTTTGAAGCCGCGCAGGTTTTCCTCGGGCAGCACCTGCTCGATGCTGGCTTTGTTTTCCTGGGTGAGGTCGGTGTATTGGTCGAGCTGGGTTTTGAGGCGCTGGACTTCCTTGAAGTGGGTGATGAAGGCGGTGCGGGCCTCGTCGCCCTTCAAATTGGCGACGGCGGAGGGGGTGCAATCCAGCCCCTGAGACTTCATGAAGCTGTCCAGCTTTTGCATGGCGGTCTCCAGCTTCTGGATGACCACCGGTGCCTTGTCCACGAGCCAGATTTCCCGCGCCTGCTCGCCGGTTTTCTCGCCGGAGAAGAGGGCGATGGCGGCATCCACTGAATCCTGCTGTTGGCGGAAATCGAGGATGTTGCCGTAGGGCTTGCTGCCGTTGAGCACGCGGTTGGTACGGGAGAAGGCCTGGATCAAGCCGTGGTGCTTGAGGTTCTTGTCCACATAGAGCGTGTTTAGGAACTTGGAATCGAAGCCGGTGAGCAGCATGTCGACGACGATGGTGATGTCGATCTTCTGCGCCGAGGGGTAGTCGGCATTCGGCCACTGCTGGTCTTTGATGCGCTTCTGTACGTCCTGGTAGTAGAGATCGAACTCGCCGAGGCGGTGATTGGTGCCGTAGCGGGCGTTGTAGTCGGCGAGGATGGCCTTGAGCGCGGCCTTCTTGCCCTCGGGGTCTTCCTCGTTGTCGGCCTGCTCCTGCGGAAGGTCTTCCTGAATCTGCTTCACATCGGGATCGCCCTCGGCGGGCGGGGAGAAGACACAGGCGATGTTCAGCGGCTTGAAGTCGGGATCGGCGGCCTGTTTCTCGGCCTGCATGGCCTTGAACTGCGCGTGATATTCGATGGCATCATTGATGGACGCGGTGGCAAGGATGGCGTTGAAACGTCGGCCGCCGGTGGCGGCATCGTGCTTGGACAGGATGGCTTCGATGACGGCCTTCTTCGCGAGCGGCTCGCCGGGCTTCGGCAGCTTCTTGCCTTTCGGCTTGAAGTAGTCGACGTGGAAGCGCAGGACGTTGCCGTCCTCAATCGCGTGAGTGATGGTGTAGGCATGAAGCTGCTTCTGAAAGAGGTCCGCCGTGGTGCGCATGGAGGCCTGCGTGTCCTCGATCTTCTGCTGCGAAGCGTTGGCGTCAAAAATGGGCGTGCCGGTGAAGCCGAAGAGCTGGGCCTTGGGGAAGAACGCTTTGATGGCCTTGTGGTTCTCGCCGAACTGCGAGCGGTGGCACTCGTCGAAGATGAAGACGATGCGGTGGTCCTTCAGGGCTTCGAGTTGCTCCTTGTAGGTGGCCTGGCCGTTTTTGCTGCGCTGCTTGTTGCGCTTGCTGTTTTCGTCCAGCGCGAGGCCCAGCTTCTGGATGGTGGTGACGATCACCTTGTCGGCGTAGTCCTCTGAAAGCAGGCGGCGCACGAGGGCGGCGGTGTTGGTGTTTTCTTCGACGCAGCCTTCTTGGAACTTGTTGAATTCCTCGCGGGTCTGGCGGTCGAGGTCTTTGCGGTCCACGACGAAGACGCATTTGTGGATGTGGTCGTTCTCCTTTAGCAGCGTGGAAGCCTTGAAGGAGGTGAGCGTCTTGCCGCTGCCGGTGGTGTGCCAGATGTAGCCGTTGCCGTTGTCCTCATCAATGCACTTCACCATGTGCTGCACGGCATAGACCTGGTAGGGCCGCATGATCATGAGCTTTTGCTCCCCGGCGAGGAGCACCATGTAGCGACTGATGGTCCGGCCGAGGTCGCACTTTTTCATGAAGCGCTCGGCGAAGGCGTCGAGTTGGATGATCTTGCGGTTGTCCTCGTCTGCGAACTCATAGATGGGCAGGAAGCGCTCGTCGGCGTTGAAAGCGAAGTGACGGGCGTTGTTGTTGGCGAAGTAGTAGGTGCGGTCGCGGTTGCTGACGATGAAAAGCTGCATGAAGCAGAGCAGCGTCTTGGTGTAGCCGTTGCCGGGGTCGTGCTTGTATTCGACGATCTGCTCCATGGCCCGGCGCGGATTCACGCCGAGGGTCTTCAGCTCGATCTGCACACAGGGCACGCCGTTGATGAGGAGGATGACGTCGTAGCGGTGGTGGCTGTTGTCCGTGTTGATGCGCAGTTGGTTGATGACCTCAAAGTGGTTTTTGCACCAGTCCTTGAGGTTGACGAGGCTGTAATTCAGCGGCGTGCCGTCGTCACGGGTGAAGGCATTGATGCTGCGTAGGGTTTTGGCGGCGGTGAAGACATCCGGTGTAACGATCTCATCGAGCAGGCGAGCGAACTCGGCTTCGGTGAGGCGCACGCGGTTCAGGGCCTCGAACTTTTCGCGGAAGTTCTGCTCCAGAGCGGCGCGGTCAGTGATGTCCGAGCGGTATTCGTATTTAAGCCCCGTCAGTTTGTCGATGAAGCCTTGTTCGATTTGTTGTTCAATCATTGTTTTTGTTCTCTGCGATCTTGGTTCCACCGTTAGAAACCCATGGCGTTGGTAACTATCCGAAAATATTCACTTCTTTCAAATATTGAATATTCTGAAGCATTTCACTTCAGGATGTTCACTTCTGACGTCGTGTGGCCGCATAACGCAGAGCTAATCGGCACCGATAGGCGGCCGGGTTGAGCGCCGGGTGTGCGCCCAGCATGGGCGCGAACGTATGGGGTGGAAGTCCCCTGTGGGAAAACCGGATTGGACTCATCGTGAGCTTGTGAGCAATAGTAACTACTAGCCGACGGCAAGGGCTGCTTCGCGAGAAGTAGTCAGCAGCAAGAACTATTGGCAGATGTCCAGAACCCCGGTTATCAATCAGGCCATATCTAACAGGCCATATCCAACGTGTGGTTACAGGAGCAGGGTTTGCTGAGTGTGAAAGACCTGTGGTGCAAAGCACAGGGATACATGGGTAGGAAGCGAAAGACTTTGTCGAGCGAGTCGACTTGTTGAACCGCCCACTGCGGACCCGCACGGTGGGTGGTGTGGGGGGCGACGGTTAGAAGCCGTTGCCTACCCGATTAGGGCGCATTCGCGTCATTGGAACTGTTCGTCAATGTCTTGCGAGCCATGCAGAACTCGAACAACGTCGATTCCGTCGGGTAGCGGCTCGAAAAAGACGACGTACCGGCCGAAGGGAAGGCTGCGGATTCCAGGCGACAGTTCGTCTCGAGCACGTCCCATTTTGGGTTGGGTTGCCCACAGTGCCAGGCGCTCATCCAATCTGTCGATCCAGCGATCAGCCTCGACAACGCTGTCATCGGCGATGTACAGCCAGATTTCGAGAATGTCGGCTTCGGCCTCCGGACGCCGCGTTACACGTGCCATCTACGCCGCGCTCGCCTTGGCCGCTTGGCGGGTGCGGGCCTTCTTCTTCAGCGCTGCCGCATCCCAGGGTTCACTTGGACCACTCTTCAGACCTTTGCGGACCTCGCTGCGCAGTTCCTCCAGCTTCACCTGACGTAGGCGGTCCTGCTCTTCCATGAGGCGAAGTGCCTCACGTACGACCTCGCTGGCCGACGTGTAAAGGCCAGAACTGACCTTTGCTCGAACCATCTCCTCAAGCTGAGGAGTAAGGTTGACGTTCATGCCCATGATTCATGTCTCCTGTCGAGAAGAGCGAGGTTATCAGGGAATGTCAATGTTTGACATACTAAAGTGAACCTCGAATTCAAGACAAAAATTTAAGATGTTCACTGCGGACCCGCACGGTGGGTGGTGTGTGGGGCGACGGCTAGAAACCGTTGCCTACCCGATTTTGTCGACGGGATGCACTATGCCCAAGACCCAAGACCCTAGGCCCTAGGCCCCAAGACCCATGGCGCCCTCGCTAGAATTTGGTTGAGTAACCAAATCGGCGCCATTCCGTCGTCCTCATGACCGTTTCCTCGCCGCTGCAGCCGCCTATCCAGCCGCCACCGATTCAGCAGCCAGCCCCGCCATCGATGCCACCATCGATCCAGCCGCCGCCGTACACAGATTCCGATTCCAGCGTTCCGGGCCGGATTGTGGAAGCGGCGGTGCAACTGGTGCATCGGGATGGGATGCGCGGGCTGAGCCAGGCACGTGTCGCGGCAGCGGCGGGGCTGCGGCAAAGCCATCTCACGTACTACTTTCCCACACGGCAGGCATTGATTCAGGGCGTGGTGCAGGCCCTGTACGCGGAGATGGTTCGCACTATCGGCGCAGTCATGGAATCGACCGCTGCGCAGGAGGACACCCTCGGCGCCGTGCGGGCTTTTTTCTCGGACATCGTGCGCAAGCCTGTGATGGGGCGGCTGATGGTCGCGCTGATGTACGCCGCAGACGAATCACCGCCGATGCGGCAGTGGCTTGGAGAGTTTGACCAAGAGGCCCTGCGCGTGCTGGGCCAGGTTTTTGCCCGATTGGGGAAAGAAGCTACCGAAGACGAGCTGGCCTGGTTCCATGCCACCCTGTCTGGATGCGTGCTACGCAGCGCGCACACCGATTCCCTTGCCGTGCGAGACGAGACGTTGCGCGTGGTGCAACTGGCCTTGGACCGGATCGTTGCAGGGTGCCCGTGCGTTCCACGGTCCCCACCCCCTTGCGTTGTGGATAGTGCGTTGTGAACACTTTGGAGTTTTTTTGGAGTTTTGTATGCCCCATTTTTTTGTGCCCCCTGGTTCTGCGGTGGCGTTCCTGAGATCAACCCAACGGGCTGCGGCATGGGCTGTAGTGGCCTGCACCCTGGCCGCCTGTGGCCCCGGTTCTGGCAAACCCCAAAGCCAGCCAGCTTCTGCAGCGCAAACGGTGACGGTAGCCCAGGCCGTGACGCAAGAGTGGCCCCGCATGGTGACAGCCCAAGGGCAGGTCGCCGCGTGGCAGGAGGCCGTGCTGGGCGCGCGGGTCACGAACCTGCCGCTCGTCGCAGTGCTGGCCGATGTGGGAGACCGCGTTCGCAAGGGGCAACTGCTCGCACGCTTTGACGACCAGACCGTGCGCGCCGAGCTTGCCCAAGCCCGCGCAGCCCTGGCGGTGGCCGTAGCCAATGCGCGGCTGGCGGATGCCAATCTGGCGCGAATGCAGTCCCTACGGCAACAAGGCGCCGTTAGCGCCCATGCGCTGGAGCAAGCGCAGGCGCAAGCCCAGGCCGCGCAGGCCCAGCAAGCCTTGGCGCAGGCGCAAGTCACCAGCCAAGACTTGCGCTTGCAGCATTGCGAGGTACGCGCAGTGGACGATGGCGTGGTGTCTTCCCGCGCTGCGTCGTTGGGCCTGGTGGCCGGCCCGCAGGGGGGAACCGAGCTATTCCGGCTGATTCGCCAAGGCAGGCTGGAATGGCGTGGGGAATTGAACGCCACCCAGCTTGCCATGGTTCGGCCGGGGCAGCGCGTAGCGCTGACCCTGGCAGACGGCAGCCTCGCGCAGGGAACAGTGCGGCAGCTCGCTCCCTCGCTCGACCCCGCAACGAGGTTGGCCTTGGCCTACGTCGATCTGGAACCCGGCAGCCCAGCACGTGCGGCCATGTACGCCAATGCGACGATCGAAATCGGTCGCAGCCCCGCACTGGCTCTGCCAGCAGAAGCCGTGGTGTTGCGTGACGGACGGTCGTCGGTGTTCGTCGTGGCCGAGGCGGGTCGCGTCAGGCAAGTACCGGTCGAGACAGGCCGCCGCGAGAACGAGCACATCGAAGTCATCCGGGGCTTGCAGGCTGGGCAGAAGGTCGTGGTGCGCGGGGCGGGGTTCCTGTCTGACGGGGATCTCGTCCGCGAGGCACAGCCCGCTGGGGGAACGCGATGAATCTGGCTACGTGGTCGGTTCGCAAGCCTACCCCCAGCGTCCTGCTTTTCGTGCTGTTGACCCTGGCGGGGATTTGGGGTTTTCGGAACCTGGGCGTCCAGCACTTTCCCGATCTTGATTTGCCGACGATCAATGTCATGCTGGTGCAGCCCGGCGCTGCGCCTGCGCAATTGGAAACCGAGGTCGCCCGCAAGGTCGAGGATGCGATGGCCACGCTCCAAGGTCTTAAGCACCTGCGCACCAGCGTCACCGACGGGCGCGTCGCCATGTACGCGGAATTCGACATTCGCCGTCCGTTGTCGGACTGCCTGCTCGACGTTAAGGACGCGGTGGATCGGGTGCGCAAAGACTTGCCCGCAGACGTAGAGGAACCCCAAGTCAACAAGGTGACGATCGCCCCGGGCGGGCCGATGCTCACCTATGCCATTTCCCACAGCGCCATGGACGAGGAAGCCTTGTCCTGGTTCGTTGACGACACGGTGTCCCGCGCTGTGTTGCGTGTTCCCGGTGTCGGGCAGTTCACCCGCGTCGGCGGCGTGCAGCGCGAAGTGCAGGTCGAAGTCGACCCCGCGCGGCTGGCTGCGGTGCGTGCCACAGCGGCGGACGTTTCCCGCGCGCTGCGGCGTGTGCAGCTTGAAGCTTCTGGCGGGCGCGGGCAGCTTGGGGGGGCGGAGCAGGGCGTGCGCACGCTGGCGACGGTGCGGCGCGCCGAAGAATTGGCTGCCTTGCCGATCGCGCTGGCGGATGGGCGTTCTCTGCGGCTCGACCAGGTCGCCACGGTGCGGGACACCACCGCGCAACGCACGCAAGCCGCCTTGCTCGATGGCAAGCCCGTGGTGGGCGTGCAGATCGCCCGCACCCGGGGCTACGACGAAACGCGCATCGCCGAAGGAATAGCGCAAGCGCTGGAGGCCCTGCAACGCAAGCATCCCGGCATGGGGGTAACGGTGGTTCGGTCTACGGTGGACTTCACGCTGGAGCAATACCGGGGGTCGATGGAGATGCTCTATGAAGGGGCAATCCTGGCTGTGCTTGTGATCTGGTGGTTTCTGCGCGACTGGCGTGCCACCCTCATTGGGGCTGCTGCGCTGCCACTGTCGATCCTTCCTGCCTTTGCCGTGATGGCGTGGTTCGGCTTCACCCTCAACACCCTGACTTTGCTGGCGTTGGCGGTGGTCGTCGGCATCCTGGTCGATGATGCGATCGTCGAGGTCGAAAACATCGCACGCCATCTGCGCGGCGGCAAATCCGTGCTCGACGCCACGATCGACGCCGTCGAGGAAATCGCGCTGGCGGTCGTCACGACGACGGCCACGCTGGTCGTCGTGTTCGTTCCCACGGCATTGATGAGCGGTATTCCAGGGCTGGTGTTCCGGCAATTCGGCTGGACGGTTGTCGCTGCGGTGCTGGCTTCGCTACTCGTCGCGCGGCTGATGACGCCTGTGATGGCCATGTGGTTGCTGCGAGGCGGACATTCGCACGATGCAGACGGGCGCTGGATGCAAGGCTACTTGCGGATGGCAGGGTGGTGCATCCGTCACCGCAAGACGACGCTGCTGGCAGGGTTGGCGTTTTTCCTCGGTTCGCTCGCGCTGGTGCCTCTGCTGCCCACGGGTTTCGTCCCCCCGCGCGACGAAGGCAGTACGAGCATTGCGATGGAACTGCCGCCGGGGGCGAGCCTGGAGCGTTCGCTATCGACGATCGAAGAAGTACGCCAAGCCATTGCGGACGTCGAAGGCATCCGCGCCGTGTTCGCCACGGTGGGGGCGCCGCCGCTGGCTTCCGGCCCCGGCAGCGGGCCGCTGATCGGGGAACTGCGCAAAGGCAGCCTGACGCTCGTGCTGGCCCCGCGTGGCGAGCGCCCGACGCAACAGCAGGTCGAAGACGCGGTGCGGGAGCGCCTGGCGGGGATTGCCGGGGTGCGGTTGTCGATAGGGCAGGGCACCGGCAAGAAGCTGCAAGTCATCCTTGCCAGCCAGGATGCCCCCACGCTGCGTGCCACGGCCCTGCAGGTGGAACGCGATTTGCGGGGGCTGCCTTTTCTGAGCGGGATTGCCTCGACGGCAAGCCTGGAGCGCCCGGAAATCACCGTGCGGCCCCACGCGGCGCTGGCGGCGGAACGGGGAGTGAGCACGCAGGCTATCGGCGAAACATTGCGTATTGCCTTGTCGGGAGACGTGGACACAGCGCTGTCGCAATGGAATCTGGATACCCGGCAAGTCGATATTCGGGTGCAGGTGGGCGATGCCATTCGCCATGATCTCGACGCGATTGGCGCGCTGCGGGTGCCGGGGCGCGGCGGGGTGCTTGTTCCCCTGTCCAGCATCGCGGAGCTGCGCGTGGAAAGCGGGCCTGCGCAGATTGACCGCTACAACCGCGAGCGCCAGGTCACGATCAACGCAGACTTGGGGGGCTATTCGCTCAGCCAAGCCATCGAGGAACGCAACGCCTTGCCGTCGATCCGGTCGATGCCTGCCAGCGTGCGGTTGATCGAAAGCGGAGATGCCGAACTGATGGTCGAAATGCTTGGTGGTTTTGCCATGGCCCTGCTGACCGGGATCTTGCTGGTATACGCCGTGCTGGTGCTGTTGTTTCACGACTGGTTTTTGCCGATCACCATTCTTTCTGCGGTGCCGCTGTCGCTGGGCGGGGTATTCGTCGCCGTGTTGGCTGCGGGCTATGAATTGGGAATGCCCGTGCTCATCGGCATGGTGATGCTGCTGGGCATCGTCACCAAAAATTCGATTCTGCTTGCGGACTTTGCCGTGATGGCGCATGAAACGCGCGGCATGGCGCTGGTGGACGCGCTGATGGACGCTTGCCACAAACGCGCCCGCCCCATTCTGATGACCACGGTCGCGATGGTCGCAGGCATGTTGCCGTTGGCGTTGGGGCTGGGCGGCGATGCGAGCTTTCGCCAGCCGATGGCGGTGGCCGTGATCGGCGGGCTGGTCACTTCCACGGGGTTGAGCCTGCTCGTCGTCCCCGTCGTCTTTCTCTACGTCAGCGATCTGGAAGCCTGGCTGCGCAGTTTTTTGCCGGGTAGGGAGAAGGCTGGAAAGTAGCCTGGAAGGAGAAACACCCATGCATTTCTATTGGCTATCCGAATCGTTTCGCGCGCGATTCAGCTTGATGACGGACAAGGCGAGCAATGCGGAGATCGAGCGCCGTATTCGCGATGGCGTCGAGCTGCGTGGAGCGACGCCGTGGATTTTGATGTTCGCGATCCTCGTTGCGTCGATTGGTCTCAATGTCAATTCCACGGCTGTGATCATTGGCGCGATGCTCATTTCTCCGCTGATGGGGCCCATCATGGGGGTCGGGCATGGCGTGGCGGTGTACGACTTCGCGCTGGTTCGACGGTCTTTTTGGAATCTGGCCATTGCCACGCTGATCAGTCTGACAGTTTCCTCGCTGTATTTCCTGGTCACCCCGTTGTCAGATGCGCAGTCCGAACTGCTCGCACGCACGTCGCCGACGTTGTGGGATGTACTCATCGCACTATTCGGGGGGCTGGCAGGAATCGTCGGGGCCACGCGGGAGGAACGCTCGCACGTTGTTCCCGGGGTGGCCATTGCCACGGCGCTGATGCCGCCGCTGTGTACGGCGGGGTATGGGCTGGCCACGGGACAGTGGGCGTATTTCGGCGGGGCGTTCTACCTGTACGCAATCAACTGTGTCTTTATCGGGGTGGCGACCATTCTGGGAATTCGCGCCCTGCGGTTCCCTTACCACAACTTCGTCGAGAAGGGGATGGAGCGCAGGGTGCGCTTGGTTTTGCTAGTGGTGGCAGCGGCTACGTCGTTGCCTGCTGCGTATCTGGGTGCCAACCTTGTTCGCGACCAGTTGTACAAGGGCCGTGCGCTGGAATTCGTTCGTCGGGAATTCGTCTTTCCCAACGTGTACGTTGCATCAGCCAAAGTTGATGTGCATGCACGGAGGGTGGAGGTGTCGTTGATCGGAGATCCCGTTGATCGCGCCCGGCTCGACGAGGTCGAGGCCCGGATGCAACGTGACGGGATGGAGGGAACGCAATTGGCCGTTCACCAGGCCAGCGAGAACGACAAGCTCGACGTGACCGCATTGCGCACCTCGCTGTTGGGCGATTTGTATCGCGACAGCCGCGAGGCTTTGCGTCAAAAAGACGCAGAACTCGAACAATTGCGCAAGGAGCTGGCGCAGCGGGACGGTATGCGCAACATGGCCGACGATCTGGCGCAGGAAATACGCGCTCAAGTTCCCAGTGCAGGCGTGGTCGTCGTAGCCGAAGGCCTCAGGAAAGATAGGGACTCCACAAAACCCGCACTGGTGGTGCATATTGCCAGCAGCGCGCCGGTCGATGACGAATCCCGTACTCGTCTGCGTGCCTGGTTGCAAGTGCGTACCAAAGCAGATCCAGTGCTGCTGCAAGTGGAAGAACCTCCGCCGCCACCGCCTCAACGAGGCCAGAAGAAGCGCTGAGTTTGCACAGGGGAGGTATGGGAAGTATGGGCGAACGAAGGGACGATGTAGTCAGCCGTTGGCCGGGCTGGCACATGCTCTACAAATATGTTCGACAAATCCAAGCCAAGAAGATCGCGTGAATAGGAAAGTCGTGCAGTGGTTTCTCGAATCCCTGCGCAGCGGGAGAGGGGCTGGGGGGTGAGGGACACTGCATGACTTTCCTGATTCGGGGTGTATACACAACGTCATGGCAGTTATGGAAGATGTGCTTCTTTTGATCGACCTCCACCAACATGCCTTAAGACAAGGCCCCGGTGGGGAAGAAGAGACCCGCCGCGCCATCGAATTGGCTGGCCTGGCCAAAGGGCGCAGGTGGAAGATCGCCGACATTGGCTGCGGCACCGGTGCATCGACGCTCGTTCTTGCGCGGGAACTTGACGCCGACATCACTGCGGTCGACTTGCTGCCGGAGTTCCTCGCCGTATTGCAAGAGCGTGCGGCGCGGCTAGGCTTGGCCCACAGCATCACAACCCTGGCAGCATCGATGGATGCGCTGCCATTCGCTCCGGCCTCGCTGGACGCGATCTGGTCAGAGGGGGCGATATACCAACTGGGTTTCGAGAGGGGGGCCCGGGAATGGCGCAGATTCCTCCGGCCCGGGGGCATCCTCGCAGTCTCGGAACTCACGTGGCTCACGACGAACCGCCCGCAGGAACTGGAAGCCCACTGGGTGGAGCAGTACTCGGAAGTGGGCTCAGCCGCATCCAAAATGGCCGTGCTCGAACGCAACGGCTACTCTCCGCTAGGCTATTTCGTGTTGCCGGAACGTTGCTGGTTCGAAGCCTACTACCGGCCGATGCAGCGAAGATTCCCAGCCTTTTTGGCGGAACACGGCACCAGCGAGGCAGCACGAGCCATCGTTGCGTCGGAGGAGCAGGAAATAGCGTTGTACGAACGCTATAAGGCGCATGTGGGCTACGGCTACTACATTGCGCGAAAGTTGTAGCCAACCCAATCTGATCAACCCAATCTGACCCTCGCCCCACGCAATCAAAAAGTCTCGAAATCATCGGCGGGCGCTGCTTTGGCTGGCGGCGCCAAGGGTTTGGGGGCTGCGCTGCGTGGTGTGGCTTTGGCAGCCGGGGCGGGGGCAATGCGCCGAGGGGAGGAGGTGCGCGGCGTTTGCATGGCGGGGCGCGCTGCACGAACAGGGGCATGGGACACCATCGATTGCATCGCCGGGGCATGCCTATCGCCGGCGCTTTCCACAAGGCGGAACACGGACACGGTCTGAACGAGGTTCTGTGCCTGGGAATGCAGACTCGTTGCCGCCGCAGCCATTTCCTCGACGAGCGCGGCGTTTTGCTGGGTGGCTTGATCCATTTGCGCAACTGCGTCGCTGACTTGGGTGACGCCCAGGCTCTGTTCCTTGCTGGCGGAGCTGATTTCCCCCATGATGTCCGTCACGCGCTGGATGGCTGTCACCACTTCCTGCATGGTGTTCCCCGCTTGATCGACCAGGGTGCCGCCTTGTTCCACGCGCTCGACGCTCGTCTGGATCAGCGACTTGATTTCTTTGGCGGCTTCGGCGCTGCGGCCGGCGAGGCTGCGAACCTCGCTGGCGACGACCGCAAACCCGCGTCCCTGTTCACCGGCCCGGGCTGCTTCCACGGCGGCGTTGAGTGCGAGGATATTGGTCTGGAAGGCGATACCGTCGATCACGCCAATGATGTCGGCAATTTTGCGCGATGCCTCATGGATTCCCCGCATCGTCTCGACGACCTGGGCAACGACTTCCCCGCCTTGCAATGCCACCGTGCTGGCGTTGCGCGCAAGATTGTTTGCTTGGGCGGCGTGGTCTGCGTTCTGCTTGACCTGGGCGTTGAGCTCTTCCATGCTCGCTGCGGTTTCTTCGAGCGCGCTGGCCTGGCTTTCGGTGCGGGCAGAAAGGTCGCTGTTGCCTTGGGCAATGTCTTGGCTGGCGGTGGAAACACCGTGCGAGTTCTGCCGCACTTGGTGAACGATCCGGGTCAGGCTGTCCTGCATCGCATGCATGTTATGGAGCAAGATGCTGGGTTCGTCGCTTCCCCTGGCTTCGAAGGTGGACGTCAAATCCCCATCGGCAATACGCCGCGCCACATCGACGGCTTGGTTCAGAGGCTGGAGAATCGACTGGGCAATCTTCCAGCTCAACAGCGCAACGACGAAAGCGCTGGCGATACATAGCAACCAGGCGATGTTGTGCAGCCAGTCGGTTTGCGCAATCAGCATCTCTCCTTGCTGTTGCAACCGCTGCGTTTCCGCATCGACGATCGCCTGCACGCTGTCTTGCAGAGCCAGGCTGGCTTTGTCGAAGCGCTCCATCAATGGGTTGCCTTCGGCAGGACCACCACGCACATAGGCTTGCGCCATCTCTACGCCTAAGGTGTAGTAGGCATCGAAATCTGTCTTGGCCTGGGTGAGCTTGCCTAACAAATTCCGGTGCATGTCGTCGGCACTGTTGGCGCGGGATGCGTCCTCCAATGTTTTGAGCCCGGCGAGGAACCCATCCCGATGCTTGCGGGCCAGATCGAAACCATCGTTCAGCCCATCCTGTCCGCGTGTGGCCGAGACGTCTGAAAGGAATTGCTGTACCTGCACCACGTGGCGCTGTAGTTCTTTCGCCAAGATGGCATGCTGCGCATCGACACCGAGCGCCTGCGTGACGCCGGCTTCGATGCGTGCGAGGCCTACCCAGAACCAGAGGGAAAACGCAACGAAGAACAGTACGGGAATGCCAGCGCCAAACCATAAGCGTGACGCGATGCCAAAGCGGGTCAAAAAAGATACGGAGGGGGGCGATAAGTTGCTTGTAGTGGTGCTGGTGGTGCTCATGGAAACTCCTTGGGGGCTGCTTCGGAAAATCAGAATCAGAAAGTTTCCCAGTTGTCCTGGGCAGTAGACGGAGCTGCACGCGGTGGCGACGACGGCGTGGGAGGAGGGGAGGTAGCGGAACGCGCAGCAGCACCTTTGGGCACCCCAGCGCCACGCCGATCCTGCCCTTGGAAGCTGGCAGCCTTGGCTGGATGCGCACGAACCTGCACGCGGGCCAGCTCGGTAACGGAGGTATCGCTGGTGCCCAGGCGGAACGCGGAGACGACATGCACCAACTCCTGCGCCTGGCTTTGCAGGCTGCCGGCTGCTGCGGCCATTTCTTCGACGAGGGCGGCGTTTTGCTGGGTCGTCTGATCCATTTGCATGACCGATTCCCCGACCTGGCTGACCCCTTGGCTTTGTTCGGCGCTGGCCGTGCTGATTTCGCCGACGATGTCTGCAACGCGCTTGATCGCGGTGACGACCTCGTTCATTGTCGATCCTGCCTGGTCCACGAGCGTGGAACCCTGCTCTACCCGTTCCACGCTGGCTTGGATCAGCGTCTTGATCTCACGGGCGGCTTCGGCGCTGCGGCCAGCGAGGCTGCGCACTTCGCTGGCGACGACGGCGAAGCCTCGGCCTTGTTCGCCAGCGCGCGCGGCCTCGACGGCGGCATTCAGCGCGAGGATGTTGGTCTGGAAAGCAATGGCATCAATCACTTGGATGATGTCGGCAATCTTGCGCGAGGCATCGTTGATACCCTTCATCGTGTGGACGACTTCGGATACGACTTGCCCCCCATCGACGGCGACGAGACTCGCATTCATCGCGAGCTGGTTGGCTTGGTGCGCGTTGTCGGCGTTTTGGCGGACGGTGGAGCGAAGCTGATCCATGCTTGCTGCCGTTTGTTGTAGCGCACTGGCCTGGTTTTCCGTGCGACTGGAGAGATCCTGGTTCCCCTGAGCGATTTCCGTGCTCGCGGCGGCGACGCTTTCAGCATGCAGGCGTACTTGGCTGACGACGCGGACAAGGCTGGCCTGCATCGTTGCCATGGCATGCATCAGGTCACCGAATTCGTCGTGCAGGTCGGTGCTCGTATCAACTGTCAGGTTCCCGGCGGCTACGTCCCGCGCCACCTGCGTTGCACGCTGCAGCGCGTGGACGATTTTTGTTTGCAGCCACCAAGATACCCATACGGCGGCAGCGGCAACGAGCACCCCCAACATGGTCAATGTCCAATGCGCCTGGGAAGACTCGGTATCCCCTTCCTTGCGGGCGGCATGCGCCCGGGCCTCCAGTTCTGCTTCCCATTTTTGAATGTCTTGGTGCAAGGCAGTGAAGGTGGTATCGGCCCCTTGCATCGCGGCGATGGCGGTGTTGGGGTCGATGGTCGCCAAATCCATGGCGGAATCGACCTGTTTGGCGTAGTTTCCGAACAGGGTACGCAGCGCTTCGACAGTCCCGCGAGTCTCGGCGTTTGCAGTAGGCGCCAGTTCATCCATGTTGCGCTGTAGTGCGGAAAGCTTTCCGGACAGACTGGCGCGGAAGGCGTCGATGGCTGCTCCATCCATCGACCCAACGATGCCCAGTGTCCGGTATACGCTGGTGTGCGCTGCAGCCAACCCAGACTCAATGCTGGCAAGGTTGGTGAACTGGGCCAAGTTCTGATCAAGGCGGGTGTAGGTCTGCTCTGCCGCTTGCCTGACTAGGAACGTGCCCACCTGGGCGGACAGAAGCAAAGCCAAAGCCGTGCATAACGGGGCCAAAATCAGTTTGGTGCTCAGTTTCATGGGTAATCCTTGCCTGATGGGGGAACCGCACTACAGCGTATTCCAGCGCACGATGAATACATGGTGGGGCCTGAGGCGAACAGGCCACTGTGCGGGAAATGGCGGCCCGAACTGCGAATGGACTACCAATGGCTACTTGTAGATGCCACCGCAGACAGCAGTGTCGTCAAGCTTTTCGCAATACATCCGCTTGGGTTCGATTTTGCGAGATACCGGGTTGGTAAATTTGTAGTCCTGCCAAAACGTACCCTTGGATGCAGCAAGTTGTACACGCTCGCGAACAAAAGCCTTGCCGTCGATGTCGCGCAGGTCGATGAGGTTTTTTCCGACCATCTTCTCGTTGGCGCCGTGGGCACGCACTACGCCATCTAGCCCATACACGACGAGGTATAGATCCCGATCGACAAATTGGCCCGACTTATTGCTGATTTCCGCGTACCCTTTTTCCTTGCCGTTGGCTTGGATAAAGGCGACTCCCTTGCGAACCAAAGCCACGGCTTCGTCGGCAGTGGCTTTGGTGGGGGTTTGGGCAACAGCGCAGCACGCAGCCGCGATGCCTGTGAGCAGGCAAACGATGCTTTTCATGGAAATACCTCCCGGAAAAAAACGACGAATCTTGGCCAAGCATCCAGTCTGCAATATGCCGACTGGCGCGGCGTAGTATCGGACGATTTCCTGGAGGCAATGTGCGCCCCCGCGCGCTTAAGAAGTGCGTGTCGGCAGTCGCGCCGTGCCAGCCCATTGGTGGGTCTGGCGGGGAGCGTATCCGCCGTTGCCCCGCGTCGGGGCCGGGGTCAGGGGGTGCAATGCCGCGCTGGAAGACGCACCCATCTTGTCTTGGCAGTTTGTGAGTTGAAACTGCGCAACGGTATCGACCAGTCCCCGCGACTGGCTTTTGAGGCTGTCCGTTGCTGCGGCCATTTCCTCGACGAGGGCGGCGTTTTGTTGCGTGGTTTGGTCGAGCTGGCCCAGGGCTTCTCCCACCTGCCGCACCCCCTGGCTTTGTTCGGAACTGGCCTGGCTGATGGCTCCCATGATCTCCGCCACGCGCTGGATTGACTGCACGACTTCCTGCATGGTCGACCCCGCCTTGTCGACAAGCTGCGTTCC
This sequence comes from Candidatus Symbiobacter mobilis CR, assembly GCF_000477435.1. Lineage (NCBI taxonomy): Bacteria > Pseudomonadati > Pseudomonadota > Betaproteobacteria > Burkholderiales > Comamonadaceae > Candidatus Symbiobacter > Candidatus Symbiobacter mobilis. Next base: position 760,075 of record NC_022576.1, on the reverse strand, counting down.
CGATTCGACCTTTTCGACGCTGTCGTGAATGAGGGTTTTGATCTGCTTGGCAGCTTCGGCACTGCGCACGGCCAGGCTGCGCACCTCGCTGGCAACGACGGCGAAGCCTCGGCCTTGTTCGCCAGCGCGCGCGGCCTCGACAGCGGCATTCAGCGCGAGGATGTTTGTTTGGAACGCGATGCCGTCGATCACTTGGATGATGTCGCTGATGCGGCGGGAAGACTCGTGAATGCCCCGCATCGTGTCGACCACTTCTCCCACGACTTGTCCACCTTGTACGGCTACGACGTTGGCGCTGCTGGCAAGGTGGCTGGCTTGGACCGCGCTGGTGGCGTTTTGGTTGACCGTATCGCTCAGGGTGCCCATGCTCGCGGAAATTTCATCGAGCGCGGTGGCCTGTCCTTCGGTGCGTGCCGAAAGGTCGTTGTTGCCGGAAGCGATTTCCGCGCTGGCGCTGGCGATGCCTGCTGCGGAATTGCGTACGTCCATCACCAACTGATGGAGTGCCTCGCGCATCTTGACCACAGTACCCATCAGACTTTGCGCGCTACCATGGTTGTCGATTGGCGTACACAGGTTCCCCTCGGCCACGGATTGCAGGGCTTCACGGGCTGCGGTCAATTCGCCGCCCAGTTCCAGGCGCAAGGTTCTACGCAGCCCAATGTTGAGCACCAGCGAGACGAGGATCGCTATTGCAGCCAAGATGATTGACCAAATCGTGGCGATACGGGCGCGGTCACGGAAATGCTGGTACGTCTCCTCGGAAATCTGTTTGGCGTACTTGCCTTGCTCCAGCAGTTCGGCGCGCAACTGGTGCCATGCGGGGGTTTCTTCCTGGGTGATCATGTCCTGCACGTCAGCGCCCCCACGTAGGGCGGACAGCACGTTGTCCTGCACGCGGGCATGTTGTTGCCGCAAAGGAACCAGGCGGGCCAGCGGACCTTCGAGCTTGCAGCCTTTGGCGGCGATTTGCGCTTGGTCAAAGGCATCAGCGTATGCCTTCTGCGCCGTTTCCATGTTTTTGTACGCGGTGGGGTTTTGGGGGTCCAGCGCTATATTGCGCAGCGCTTGCCCCATTTGGAGGCCATTGGCGTACATGTCGGTCAGCGCAGTGCGAACGGCTTGCTCGCTGCCAACATAGTGCTCGAAATCGCCTTGTGCGCTGATCAATGCAGCAATGCCGTTGACGATACCCACGACGAACAGGACTGCCGGAATGACAGCAAACGTGACGATCTTGGAACTAAATTGCATAACGGTGCTTGTCCCCTCTGAATGGACCACGAATGATGCACTGGGCTGGACGATGTGCGAAAAAGCCGCACACCGGCGCGGGGGCGCAGGCTCCGTGCTAGGGTGCAGATCGTACCCCCCTGTGTATCGACGTCCCTGGCTTCACAGGCGCACGCTATACAACGCTATGCAATAATCAAACGCTAAGAACTTGTTTCAGTAGGCAGGCGAGCCGAAGCAGTGTGCGTGGCGCCGGAGCGCAGGAACTGGAATGTACGTACAGTACATGAGGATGCCGAGCACCGCCGCCGCGTGCAATGCGATGGCGCAGCTCCAAATGAAATAGCTCCAACTGGAATAGGTTCTCAGCCCGGGTGGTGAAATAGGTAGACGCAGGGGACTCAAAATCCCCCGCCGCAAGGCGTGCCGGTTCGATTCCGGCCCCGGGCACCAGAAAATCATTGCGCTGCGAAGAAAAAATTACAAAACCACTGCGGAAAAGTGATTGTTCAGCGCGAAAAAAGTCACAGGAAAAGTTACAGGATGCGGGCTGTATGCGGCTTGTAGTATGCGGGTTGTATATGGCCCGCTTTTTTTTGCCCGCTTTTTGTATGCGCATCAGGCTCCATGGGGTTGCTGGTCGGTCTATGGGGCGGGGCTATAGCCCTGCTTGCCGTGCAACGATGCGTATGCCTGCAGGGGCATCGTGCTCGAACACATACCCTATCGCTCCTGGGGTGGATTGGACAAAGCGCAGCACTTCTGCAGTGCTGCCGAGCGTCGTAGGGGGAATGCCCTTGCCGATATAGCGGCGCACCGTCCAGTAGGCTGTGTATTTGTCTTCGTCCTGCTGCAGGAATTGCTGGAGGAACTGCATCCGTTCCGGTGTCCCGGGACGGGTGGCTACCGGGATGATCGGAATGCCTGCCACTGCAACGAACCGTCCCGTATAGAGTTTGGTGATGGTATGCGCGTCCATCTTGGGGACATCGCTGTGGCCAATCACAACGATGCCTGCTGCCATTGCCGAAGGGCTGAACCCCAGGGCCAGGCACCACAGCAGCAAGCAGACATGGCGCAGAGTGGGCATCTTTGCTTGCTTACGACAGGGCGGGGAGTAGGGAACGGTGTACGGGGGCTGCGCCTACCGTGCTCACAATGTTCTCCATTGGCTGGCGACGCGCAAAAAGTCTTCCCGGGAAGCCAGAAAAGCGTCGACCATATCGGGGTCGAAGTGGGTACCGCGACCGTCGATGATGATCTGAAACACCTCCTCGGCTTTCATCGGGCCTTTGTAGGGGCGGCGGGACATCAATGCGTCGAAAACGTCCGCCACCGCCATCAACCGAGCCGACAAGGGAATGGCGTTGCCAGCCAACCCTTGGGGGTAGCCAGTGCCATCCCATTTTTCGTGGTGGCATCCGGCGATTTCCGTGGCGATGCGGAGAAATTCGCCCTGATCTCCCATGTGCTCGCCAGCCTGGGCAAGCATCTCGCACCCCCGTTGCGCGTGGGTTTTCATGATCTCGAATTCTTCGGGGGTAAGCTTGCTTGGCTTGAGCAAGATATGGTCGGGAATGGCGATTTTGCCGATGTCGTGCAGCGGGGCAGACTTGCTGACCTGTTCCACGTAGTGTGAGGTGATGAAGGCGCGGTAGTGGGGGTGTTCGCTCAATTTGTGGGCAAGCAGGCGCACATATTCCCGGGTACAGCGAATGTGGTTGCCTGTGGAATCGTCCCGAAATTCGGCCAGCGACACCATCACGCAAATCAGGGCATCCTGCAAGCGGTTGACTGCGGTGAGCCGTTCGTTGACCTGCTTGCGCAGCCATTCGTTTTGGTCGAGCAGGAAAGACCGCCAAGACTGCACTTCAAGCTGGGTTTTGATCCGGGCCAACACGGTCGGCGCGCTGATGGGCTTGCGGATGAAATCTGCCGCGCCGATCGCCAGCCCCAGTGCTTCATGTTCGGGGTCGGTATCCGCCGTCAGAAAAATGACGGGAACCCGCGCGGTGATTTCCGCAGTCTTCAACCGTCGGCATACCTCGAAACCGTCCATGCCAGGCATCATCACATCAAGCAGAACCAAATCAGGCACGGCGGCCATGGCCAGTTCCAGGGCCTTGGGCCCATTGTTGGCAATGCGCACCCGGTACCGATCCTTGAGCAGATGGGACAGCAGGCTCAGGTTGGCCGGGGTATCGTCGACAACAAGCACCATGGCACGCTGTGCCGCAGGGCTTCCACCTTGCACGCAACAATGGGTAGCAGAGGGCAGTGCGGGTTCCATACTCGGTCTTGTCTCAATCTTGCAAGGGGGCCAGGGGAGGATCACTGGGGCAGCACCGATCAAGAAGGTGTATGGCCAGATCGAAATCGAAGTGCTCCATGGCAGAGTCCAGTTGCTGGACTGTGGCAGGCGCAAGACCGCCGACAAAGCCCTGCCGTTGCCGCTCCCACAGTTCGATGGCGTCGGTATCCCCGTCGCGCAGCAGAGTACGCAATTGCAGCAGGTCTTCTGGCCTGCATGCAGAAGCACCTTGCGATCCATCGGGAGAAGGGAGTGTTTCCGAGTATCGCTGCAAGGCGTGGAGCAAGGGGGGGAGCGCCTTGCCCAACTCGCGCAACGCCTCACGCGCATCTGCGACGATCATCCGCTTGCAAGCGCCTTCCAGCTCTACCGTGGCGGCATGTACGGCCATCGCCCCCAGGGTGCCGGAAAGTCCTTTGATGGTGTGCGCCAACATGCAGGCTTCTTCCCACTGTCCGGCATCCAGCCACTGGGACAAACGCTGCATGCTGTGGGCGTGTTCCGAGGCGAACATGCGTAGCAGATGCACATAGAGTTTGGCGTTGCCATGGGTACGACGCAGCCCCAAGGCTGTGTCCAAGCCTGCTGCGGTGGGGATCGCATCGTCGCCGTCTGTGGCAGCGGCGTGCTGTAGCGATGGGAGCGTAGCGTCCGCATTTCCGATGGGCTGCTCCCAGGTAACGGGACAGTACGCAGCCAGTGTGGCAAAAAGCTCTTCGGGGTCGAAGGGTTTGCCGATGTGCCCCTGCATGCCGAGATCCATACAGCGTTCGCGTTCGTCCACCATCGCATGGGCCGTCATCGCAAGCACGGGCAATGCTGCGTAACGGGGATCCAATCGCAAGCGGCGGGTGGTCTCGTACCCGTCGAGCACGGGCATCTGCATGTCCATGAGCACGAGGTGGAAACGATGCGGTTCCTGGTCAGCCAAGATGGCCAGCGCTTGCGCGCCATCGTGGGCCACGGTGACTACGGCTCCCCAGTGTTCGAGCAATTCCAAGGCCAACTTCTGGTTGATAGGGTTGTCTTCGACGAGCAAGATTCGCATTCCCGTCAGCCCACTGTGCATCTCTTGGTACGGGTTGCGCAACGGGGAAGAGGGTTGCGCGCCCCCTAGCCAAGAGCGCAACAGCGCACGCAACTCGGCAGGGAAGATCGGTTTGCCCAGGATATGGTGCGCGCCCAGTACCCGCGCTGGCTCATGCAATAGCTCGGCATCGACCAGCGAGACAAGGACGATTCGCGCAATGGGTGGGTGGCTTTGCAAGCCTTGCTCGATGCCGCGAAGCACATTTCCCTGTGTGTTTCCGTCGGGATCGAGAAACAACGCATCGAAAGGTATCCGGGATTGCTCTGCATTGCGCAAGGCTTCTCGTGCATCGTCTTCGCCATTTGCGCAGACGATGCTGCCGGTGGTGCCCACGCCCAGCGCAGTCAGCAAACTTTGCAACGTTTCCCGGGATCTCTGGTGCGCGTCGACGAGGAGCACCCGCAGGCGGGCAGCACCTGGCCGGTAGGCTTCTTTGGCAGGAGCCGAGGCCGCTTGCCTGAGCAGCACCGTGAACTGAAAACGGGAACCTCGTCCTGGTTCGCTATCGACCCAAATCTGCCCCTGCATCAGCGCAATCAGCCGTTGGGAAATGGTCAGCCCCAGCCCGGTTCCACCGTGCTGGCGGGTCATCGATCCATCGGCCTGGGTGAATTCGTGGAACAGACGGCCCAGTTGTTGTGGCGTGATGCCGAGGCCGGTATCGGATACGCAGCAACGCAGCACCAGTGCATCGCCCTCGCGCTTTTCGACAGCCAGGGAGATCTCGACAGTGCCGAAATCGGTGAACTTCAAGGCGTTGGAAAGCAGGTTGATGAAGATTTGCCCCAGTCGCAACGGGTCACCAATCAACGTACCGGCAGGGCCGAGCAACGAAGGATCTTCAAACGCCAGAATCAGCTCGATGTCCTTCTCCTGCGCACGGTGGCGGAGCAGGGACAAGGCATGCGTTGCCACGTCTTCGAGTACGAACCGGGTTTCCTCCAGTTCCAGCCTCCCCACTTCGATCTTGGAAAAATCCAGAATATCGTTGAGGATGCCCAGCAAAGACTGGGCCGCACTGTGGGCGCTGTCGATGTAGTCTTTTTGCCGGGGGTTCAGGGTGGTTTGTAAGGCCAGATACGTCATGCCGATGATGGCGTTCATCGGAGTACGAATCTCGTGGCTCATATTGGCCAGAAACATCGACTTGGCGCGCGTGGCTTCTTCGGCAGCGAGCCGGGCCGCTTCCGTTTGGCGGTTGGCTTCTTCCAGTTCCTGCTGCGTGCGCTGCCGTAGTGCAATGTCTTGCTCAATCGAAGCAGCCATACCGTCGAGCGTGGTACCTAGCGCTTCGAGTTCATCGACTGCCAAGTCGCTGCGGGGGCGGCTTTGACCGGGACACACAGGGTGGATTCGGGTCGAATAATCCCCTTGGGCCAGTAGTTCCGCCGCGCGGGACAACCCTTCGATAGGACGTAGCACCCTGCGGCGAATCACCCGCAGCGCAAGGAACAGCATGAGGATCGTCAGGGCCATGCTGCAACAAGCAAAGGTGATCCATCGTTGCAATTCCGCAGCCGCGACGTCCACTGCGCGATTGGTCCGTGCGTCGACCAAGGAACGCAACGAAGCAACGGCCTGTGCCAATTGGGCCTGGTATCGGTGATATTGTGGGCTGCGTACGAGATTGCTGGCAAAGTCGAGGTGGGGCTCGCCGTCGGACACGAAATTGCGGGTCACAGGGTCATACAAGCCTTGGGTTGCAGCAAAAGCCACTTGTTCCACGTCCTTCATATCTTGCGTGGCACGCAGCACCCGCCCAAACGCGGCAAATTCTTCCTGGCTGAAGCCCAGCGCGTGCATCCGTTCGCTGAGTGAAGGGCGAGGGTCGCGTGGCTCGAATTCGTGAGCGATCTCCCCGGCAATGACCCGATTCCAATATGCGTCCTCGCGGTAGCGTTTGGGTTGGGGCTGCTCTCCCTGACGAATCGCCAAAATGTCGTAGTAATACATCAGGAACTTGGGTTGCCCCGTACTGGTGTATTCCCGGACGAGATACGCGAGCCATTGCGTTTCCTGCTGTAGCTCCACTGCCAATGCCATCGCATGCTGCCGATGTTCGTGGGCGCGCACGACGTCCCGATGGCTATCCTGGATCAGGATCAGGAACACGGCGTTGGCGCTCAAGGCAAAGAGCACGACCAACAAGAACCACAGGGAATAGTGTCGAAGCTTCACAGGGCTAGGGAGAGACGATGCTCCATCGCAGAGAACCCTTCAAAAATTAAGCGCTCCGATTGTGCCAAGGTAGCACTGCACAACGTAGCGTACTCTGCTCCTCGAAAACCCGACAATGCATAACCCCCGTGCCAGCGTTCCCCCCCGTTTGCTCTCCACCGGGAAGCGTGCATACAGCAGCCGTGGCGCATGGGGCTGTGTTTTCGGCCCGGCATCGTGTCCCGGCGTATTCCTGTAGCCATCTTTCTCTTCGTTCCATTTTGCGAGGCTATTTTTGTGACGATTCAATACTTTACTTCGCGTTCTGGTCATCCCTCTCCTTGTGAAGCCTTGCTACGGAGCTTCGGTAATCTGTGCCAAGGCCCTTGTGATGCCCAGTACCTCGACGCAACCCAGACGCGGGTATTCGGCATCGCCGGGTTGGCACACGTGGCGCCGGTCAGCGCCAAGGTGTTGCGTGACCTTGCGATGCAAGAGTTGCTTGATGCCTGCCCCACCGAAGACATCCTGCTGCAATGCGACGCTGGCAATGCCAAAGTCCGTGCATGGGGGGTTCGGTTCGGTACTGCGCCGCGAGCCCTGCCCCTGCCGCAGGCTCTTGCAGACGCCGTCGCAGCGCTGTGCCTGGAGTGTGCAGGTTGGGCCGGGACGCTTGATGGCGAAGGGCGGCACATCCTTGACCCCCGCAACCCCATGCCCGGGCCGCACTTTGGGGTCAATCTGCTGATGGGCGATCGCATCGGTTTCGAGCATCCCTTGCAAACCACCCCCAAAAGCGTGGTCGACATGCTGGGGCGTGGGAGTTTCCGTAGCCACGCTGCCACCCAGGTGCTGGCTACCCGGTGGGATGTGCGGCAGGAAGAAAACGGCTTTCCCGCCAATCGACAGTTTTATTTGACGGAGAAAGGCCGGCGCATCTTCTATTCCGGTTGGGTTGGCGACGATCCGGTACAGGCGCAGTGCGTACACAGCCCCAATGCCACGACTATCACCATGACTACGCAATGCGGGCTGCGCATTGCCCGCGAGATATTTTTGGCTGCGCAGGAACCTGGGCTGCCCTTGGCCTGCGAGATCCAGCAGATCACCCTAACCAATCAGGGCACGATGCGCCGGGATTTGCGGCTTGTCGCCACGGGCATGTTCGGGCCTTCCAAGCCTATTGCGCTGATGGAAGATGTGCTCTACAGCACCATCATCATGCAGGCTGGATTGCTGCGCAATAACGATGGCTCGGTACTGGCGCTGGTGCCAGACTACCACCCGATCCAGGATCGCGACGATGTGCGATTCCACGCGATGGTCGTGCATCGCAACGGGGAACGTGCCTTCCCCACCGAGTTCGGCACGGACTACCGCGAGTTTCTTGGGCAGGGCACTTTGGAGTTTCCCGAAGGGGTGGGCCGCCTGTCCAACCGCCTGTCCCGCAAAGGGCCGGGGTTTTTTGCGATGGCTGCGCCGGTGCCCCTCGAACCCGGCCAGAGCGTGACCGTTCTCAACTTCACCGGCTTGGTGTGCGCACGGGAAACTCCCGAATCGCAGCCCAGGCGCGACGTCCTCGTAGAACAGCTCCAGGCACTGCTACAGCGCTACGACGGTGCCGACGCCGTTGCAGCGGCACGCAAGGCTCGCGAGGAAGCGTTCCGCCGCCATGCGGGCTTTCTGCGCTTGGAAACACGCCAAGGTGCGTTCGACGCCTGGGCCAACCAGAACCTGCCGTTCCAGGTTTTCTATCAGACCTTTGTCAGCCGTTCCTTCGACCAGACCCAGAAGGGCTACCGTGAAATTGGCTTCCGCGAGGTGCAGGATCTGTTTGCAAGCATGGCGCCCCTGTGCGCCGAAGGGCGGGCCGACTTCGTCGAAGACCTGCTTGGCGAATGGGCTGCGCAGGTGTACGCCTTTGGCTATGCCAACCACAACTTTTATTGGGAAGGCAAGGAGCCCGGGCTGTGGTCGGACGATGCGCTGTGGTTCGTCTCCGCCGTCGCACGGTTCGTCCGGCTTACGGGGCGCGCGGCGTTTCTGCAACGGCCTTTCCCCACTGCCGACCGTGATGGGACGACGCGACCGATCCTCCAAACACTGCGGGCCATCGTCCACTACTCCGGAAAGGTATCGATAGGCCGCCACGGCTTGCCCTTGCTGGATCGCGCAGACTGGAACGACTGCCTCAAAGTTGACAAGACCCACCCTGACGGCGCGGCCAAACAGCGCGCCTGGGAAGCAGGAACGCCCTTGCAAACGGACGGCACCGAAAGCGTGATGAATGCCTTCCTGCTGAAGCTGGCTGCCGATGACTTGGCTTGGCTGTCTGGCTACATCGCCGACAAGGAAACGCGAACCTTTGCCATCTATCTTGCGCGGGACATTGCCCATGCGTGCCGGGTCCATGCCTGGAAGGACACCTGGTTTGCCCGGCTGCTGGTCAATCGGCCCACTGCACACCCCGTCGTCGGCGCGCCTGGGGACGGGTTGGCTACCGATGGGTTCGACGGCTGCCTGTTCCTCAACAGCTTCAGTTGGGCCATCCTCTCCGGCGTTGCCGACGAGGAGCAGATTCGTGCGATGTTCCCCTTGCTCGAATCGCGGCTCAAGACTCCCCATGGGTACCGGCTGGTGACTGCCCACGATTTGCGCCGGGTCGAACCGACTGTGGCCAGTGCCGAATACTTTCCCGGAGACCGGGAAAACGGCGCCGTCTTCAAGCACGCGAGCCTGATGGCGGTGCTGGCGTTGTTCCAAGGCGCGTCGCAAGTGGAAGATCGCGAGTTGGCCGCAGCAATGGCCCACGCAGCCTGGGCGATGGTCGACCTCGCAGCCCCTTTCCGCACGATGCAAGACCCGTATGCGCTGGCCGGAAACCCCCGCTTCTGCACGCAGTACAACAACAGCGAGACGGGAGAAAACATCGGCCCGCTGCTGTCGGGAACAGCGTCCTGGTCCACGCTGGCGTTGCGCCGAGCCTTTGGCATCGAGTGGACTGCGAATGGGATGTGGCTGGACCCCCTGCTGCGCGAACGCGATACCGAAGTGCGCGTGACCCTGCAATGGGAATCGGAGCGCTACGAGATCGTCTACCGCAAGCCCATAGGCTTCGTCCGCAGCAAGGACACCCCTCCGACGATCGTCGTCGATGGTCAAGAGCTGGCCAAAGACCGCATTCCCCGCGTAGCCCCCGGGCAGACTTGCGCCATCGAAGTGCGCTGGAATTCCTGATTAAGGGGGTGCTCCTGGTTTCCTTGCTGCACCCTGTACCCTACCTTGATGCGCACGCTCATCCTGGCATCGACATCCATCTACCGCCGCCAGTTGCTCGAACGGCTGCGGCTGCCATTCCAGGTCGTGGCTGCGGAGGTCGATGAATCACCCCACCACGCGGAATCTCCCTCGGTTATCGCCCGCAGGCTGGCCAAGGCGAAGGCCGACGCTGTGGCCCGGCTTCATCCGGATGCACTCGTGATCGGCTCCGACCAAGTCTGCGACCTTGACGGTGCCCCCTTAGGCAAGCCGGGAACCCATGCGCGGGCAATGGCCCAGTTGCGTGCCATGCAGGGCAGGGTGGTGGTGTTCCACACCGCCGTCGCCGTGGTGTGTGTGGACACCGGCTTTGCGGGGGAAGCAATGGCTACGGTGCGTGTGCGGGTACGTCCGCTCGACGACGCGACGATCGATGCCTACCTGCATGTGGAACAACCCTATGACTGTGCAGGCAGCGCCAAAAGCGAAGGGTTGGGCATTGCGCTGCTGGAAAGTATCGAGAGCGACGACCCCACCGCGCTCATCGGCCTGCCGCTGATCCGCACCTGTAGCCTGCTCAGGGCTGCTGGCGTACCCGTGCTCGGATGAATGGATGAATGCCGAGCCTTCCGGCTCCCCAGGAACGCTGTACCTGGTCCCGGTTCCCCTTGATCTGGGGGAAACACAACCCGTTGCCCTGGACACGGTACTGCCGCTGGGCACCCTGCACACCGCCGCACGCCTGCGCCACTGGGTGTGTGAAAACGCCCGCTCGTTGCGGGCATTCCTGCATCGGGTGGATGCAGTGGTTCCCTTGCAGCAGCCTCTGCAATCGCTCCACGTGGTGGAATTGCCCAGGGAGTGGCACAAGAAGGGAGACCATGCTGGAAATATCGATGCACAGCCCTTGCTGCAACCCGCGCGGGAAGGACACGACATGGGCTTGGTCAGCGAAGCGGGGATGCCTGCGATAGCCGACCCTGGCTCTTCCGTCGTCCGGGCTGCGCATGCGCTGGGGGTTCCCGTCGTTCCCCTCGTTGGCCCCGTGTCGATGATGCTCGCCCTGGCTGCCAGCGGCCTGCACGGCCAAAACTTCGCTTTCGTCGGCTACCTTCCCCGGGACGCAGGCCAGCGTGTGGCCCGCATCCGGGAACTGGAAGCAGTGGCGCAGCGAACCGGACAAACCCAGTTGTGCATCGAAACGCCCTATCGCAACCTGTCAACCTGGGAAGCCCTGGTCCGCACGCTCCACAGCGACACCCGGCTGCTCGTCGCCAGCGGGTTGACCTTGCCACGCGCCTGCGTCCAGTGCCACCCCGTGCAGCATTGGCGCACCTACCCGCATTCCCTTGATGCAGACACCCCGGCAGTGTTTGGATGGGGGGCGTGATGAATCAGCGTGATTGGCCCAGCATGAAGGGGAAATAGCTTGTACCAGGCAGGGTTCCTCCGTACAGTGGAACGCTATGGATAGGGAAACCAAACTGTGGGGTGCGTCGCCAACCCAGCTTTTTGCGAGTGCAAAGGGCCGATGGGCAGTCTTCGGCATCGTGGTGGTGCTGGTGTGTACGCTCCATGCGCTGTATCTGTATGGCGAACGCCAAGCGGTGTTGGCTACCGAATCCGCCCGGTTGCAAAAGCATGTCCAGATCATCGAATTTGCCCTGAGTCGGCGGCTGCAACAGACTGCGGATGTGCTTCGCGACATCGGCCCCGATCTTGTGGCCTTGCGCAACCAATCCGTCGATCGTGCGTACATGAACAGACGGCTGCACACCACCGTTGCGGCCATGTACGCCGTGCGGACATTGATGCTGGCCGACTCTAACGGGCATGTGATGGCCAGCAGTGATGAACAGATGTTGGGCCTGAACTTTGCGGAAGAGCCCAAATACGGGGTAGTCCATGCCAATGGCAAATACGAGCGGTTACGGTTATCCCAGCCCTATGAGATCAGCCATGGCGTCTATGCCATCATGGCAAGCCAGTCTGTATGGGACGAGAAGGGCGTATTCGTCGGCTATGTCGTCGCCGTGATCGAACCGGGGCTGATCAGCTCCCTGCTGGAGACTGCGAACTACGACCGCGACATGCGGGCTACGCTGATTCACGCCAATGGCACGGTGCTGTTCTGGACGCCCGACCCAGAGGGGATGACCGGAAGAATCCTCGGTAGAGATCCTCGGTCGCTGTTTCGTCAACATTTGGACTCCGGCAAGGTGGAGAACGTGCTCAGCGGAATGTCGGTGAGCCTGGGAGTCGAGCGCGTGGCGGCATACCGCACCGCCTTTGGGGAATTGGTTCCCCCTGGGGAATGCGTGATCGTTTCGCTGGGGCGCATGACCCATGCCTTGTTGGCCCCCTGGCGGGCCAGGGCGGTTCGTTCTTACGCGATCATTGCCATCGTGGCATGCATGGCCTTGGGCTTCATGCTGAACCTGGAACGCCGATGCAAGGTGGCACAGCGGCTCATCGAAGAGCAAGAACGCCTTCGGGAGGAAGCTGCGAGAAAAATCGATGCGGAACGCAAGCGCTTGGATCAGGTCATCCATGCAGCCGACATCGGGGTGCATGAATTCGAGGTGCCGACCGGTGCCATGCGGGTCAACGAGCGTTGGGCCAGCATGTTGGGCTATAGCCTGCAAGAGTTGATGCCCATTACCTTGCAGACATGGGAACTGCTGATGCATGAGGACGATGTGGGCGCATTTCTGGCGCTACAGCAGAACCTGCGCGACGGCCAGCAGTTATTTGTGGAATGCTCGGTACGTTTGCGCCACAAGCAAGGCAACTGGAAATGGTTCCAGGTCAGAACCGGCGTGGCCCAGCAAGATGAATATGGCAAACCGGTACACCTGTCTGGAGTGACCATCGACACCACGACCGCCCACGAAGCAGAAGCCGCATTGCAAAAGGCCTACCAATATGCCCGCAGCTTGCTGGAAGCCAGTCTGGACCCCCTCGTCACCATCAACAACGACGGCAAGATCACCGACCTCAACGAGGCCACAGTCGAAGCAACGGGAGTACCGCGCGAGCAGATGATCGGTACCGATTTCGCACACTATTTCACCGATGCCCAACAGGCCAGCGCGGTCTATCGCCAGGTATTTGCCAGCGGGCGGGTTGTCGATTACCCGCTCGTCATGCGCCATACCTCGTGCAAGCTGACCGATGTGCTCTACAACGCCACCCTCTACCGCGATGCAGAGGAAGAGATCGTCGGTGTCGTGGCCACAGCGCGCAACGTTACGGAAATCAAGCGCGTGGAGCGGCAGTTGCGCACCAGCTATGCCTATGCGCGCAGCCTGCTGGAAGCGAGTTTGGATCCCTTGGTCACGATCAATGTCGAAGGCAAGATCACAGACGTCAACCAAGCTACTGTCTCTATCACGGGTGTCGAGCGTAGTGCATTGATTGGCACGGATTTCTGCAACTATTTCGTGGACCCGGACCAAGCGCGGCAAACCTACAGGCTCGTTTTTTCGCGGGGGAACGTCAGCGACTACTTGCTGGTGATGAAGCACGCTTCGGGCAACACCCTGGATGTGCTCTACAACGCCAGCGTTTACCTGGACGAAGAGGGCCACGCGGCGGGGGTTTTTGTCGCAGCGCGCGATGTCAGCCTCCTGCGGCAATCGCAACTTGTGCTGGAACGCATCAACCACGACGTCATGCTGCTCTCCGAGATGAGCAACCTGCTCCAGAGCTGCACCTCCGTGGACGAATCGTTCCCAATCATCGTTGCCACCCTGCAAAAGCTGTTTCCCCAGTCGTCCGGCCGGTGTTTCATGATGAAAGCCTCGGGCGATCAGATGGTCGAGATGGAAGGATGGGGGCAACCCTTGCCCGTTGTCCCCACCACATCGCCTTGCGATTGCTGGGCACTGCGGATGGGCCATGCGCACGAGTACGGTCTGGATCAGTCAATCAATCCGCCGTGCAAACTCCTCGGCATGGAACTCAAGCCCTACATGTGCGTGCCCCTCGTAGCCCAGGGGCAGTCTTTGGGTGTCATCCATCTGCTGTTGCCTGCCAACGATGTGGGGGACGAATCCCTCCGACGAACGCGCCGTCTGGTGAGGGCGGCTGCGGACTCCATTGGCTTGGCTTTGGCCAATTTGCGCCTGCGCGAGAGCCTGCATGCCATGTCAGTGCGCGACCCGCTCACGGGTTTGTACAACCGCAGGTTTATGGAAGACTCGCTGTCGCGGGAAATCAGCCGGATGGCGCGCGCCAACAAACCCATGGCCGTTGCCATGCTCGATCTGGATCATTTCAAGCAGTTCAACGACCAATACGGTCACGATGCGGGCGACCTGGTGCTCAAGGAATTTGCCCGCCTGATGCAGGGTTTTCGGGAAGGTTCAGACGTGGCGTGCCGATTCGGTGGCGAGGAATTCCTGCTTGTGCTCCCCGAAGTGACCCATGATCAAGCCGCAATGCGATTGAATGCCCTGCGTGAGTCGGTCAGCAAGCAGGTCGTCAAATACGCCGGGCGGGCCTTGCCTGCGATCACGGTATCGATCGGGTTCGCGATGTACCCCGACCATGGCAGGAACCTGGAAGATTTGATGAAGCAGGCAGACCGCGCTCTCTACCGTGCCAAAGGCTCGGGCCGCAACCGCGTGGTGCCTGCCGAAGAAGTGCCGAGCGCAGAACCAGGCCAGGAATGCAGCGCATCGACAAACCCTGCTCCGGGCGAGGACATTCCGCATTTGTAGGAGCGACGGAAGTCGCGATCCGACGGCGCCAGACCGTCCACCTATCCTGCTTGCTCCGCCGAGTCTGCTTCCATGATCAGCGCTGCAGCAACGTCCCGGCCATCCTGCACCAGAATGTTGAACGTCCTGCAGGCTGCGGCAGTGGTCATGCATTCCAAAGCGATATGGCGCTCGAAGAGTGCCCGGCATAGCGATGGGTGCGGAAAGTGCTGGCGCGACCCCGTTCCCAGCAAGACCAGCCCCACACCCAGCGCAGCCAGTTCCTCGATGTGCGCAGGCTGTATCTCCGCAAAGCTGGGGCATGACCATGGAGACCACCCTTTGCCGGCAACGACGACCACACTGTGCGTGATGGCGTCGGCGCCGATACGCAGAAGCCCCCCTCCATAGGCAGCAATCGTTTCCGAAGTGGGGGTGGCGCTGTGCAATTTCATGGGGGCTGCCCGAGGGGGGAGTAAGGCAAAAGTCGCGTAGTGGCGCGGTTTTGGCGGGGTTATCGGGTGCGATTCGGGCCGACCGACTGTGGTCAAATTGTAGGCATCCCCCCTTTATTTGCTTGCCTGGGAGCGATGTTGAAGACCGTACGCAAATCCGCCAAGCTGGCCCATGTCTGCTATGACATCCGTGGCCCCATCATGGACGCCGCGCGCCAGATGGAGGAAGAAGGCCACAAAATCATCAAGCTCAACCTGGGCAACCTGGCGCTCTTCGGCTTCGATTCGCCCGAAGAGATTCAGCAGGACATGATCCGCAACCTGCCCAATTCGGCGGGGTATTCCGACAGCAAAGGCATCTTCGCAGCACGCAAGGCCGTGATGCATGAAACCCAGCGCCAGGGTATCGTGGGCGTCACCCTCGATGACATCTATCTGGGCAATGGCGCCAGCGAGCTGATCGTCGCGGCGACCAACGGACTGCTGGACGACGGCGACGAAATCCTGGTTCCCTCGCCCGACTATCCCTTGTGGACTGCTGCGGCCAGCTTGTCCGGCGGAACCCCTGTCCACTACCTCTGCAACGAAGCCCAAGGGTGGATGCCCGACCTTGCCGACATCCGAGCCAAGATCACCCCGCGCACCAAGGCGCTCGTCGTCATCAACCCCAACAACCCTACCGGCGCGCTGTATGGGGAGGACATGCTCCGTTCCCTCGTGCAAATCGCCCGGGAAAACGGTCTCGTCCTCTTTGCCGACGAGGTGTACGACAAGGTGCTGTACGACGGTGCCCGGCACACTGCGCTGGCTTCGTTGAGCACGGATGTGCTGACCCTGACGTTCAACTCGCTGTCCAAAAGCTACCGTTCCTGCGGCTACCGCGCCGGATGGATGATCGTCAGCGGTGACAAGAAAGCCGCGCGCGACTACATCGAAGGGCTGAACATGCTCTCGAACATGCGCCTGTGCTCGAACGTTCCGGGGCAGTGGGCCATTCAGACTGCGCTGGGCGGGTACCAGAGCATCGTCGACCTCGTCGGCGAAGGGGGCAGGCTGCGCCGCCAGAGAGATCTGGCCTACGAGTTACTGACTGCCATTCCCGGCATCAGTTGCGTGCGCCCCAGTGCCGCGCTCTACATGTTTCCGCGCCTCGATCCCACGGTCTACCCCATTGAGGACGACCAGCAGTTTTTTCTGGAACTGTTGCAGGAAACCAAGGTCATGCTCGTGCAAGGAACTGGGTTCAACTGGCCTGCTCCCGACCACTTCCGGATGGTCTTCCTTCCCCATGAAGACGAGCTGCGGGTCGCCATTGGCCGCATCGCACGCTTTCTGGAGTCCTATCGCAAACGCTACAGCAATTGAGGAGGGTGTTCCATGCAGCCCATTCGTGTCGGTTTGATCGGTATCGGTGTCGTCGGTTCAGGAACTTTTCGCGTCCTGCGTCGCAATCAGCAGGAAATTCAGCGCCGTGCGGGCAGGGGGATCGACATCACCATGGTCGCCGATCTTGACCTCGATCGTGCCCGCGCCCTGGTGGGGGAGGGGGTCGAAGTCGTCCGCGACGCACGCAAGCTCATCGCCGACCCGAACATTGATGTCGTTGTCGAGCTGATTGGCGGAACGGGAATCGCCAAGATTCTCGTCCTCGAAGCGATCAGGGCGGGCAAGCACGTGGTCACTGCCAACAAGGCGCTGCTGGCGGTTCATGGCACGGAAATTTTTGCTGCGGCCTCGCACCACGGGGTTATGGTGGCCTTCGAGGCTGCTGTGGCGGGGGGCATTCCCATCATCAAGGCGCTGCGGGAAGGGCTGACCGCCAACCGGATCGAATGGGTGGCCGGGATCATCAATGGAACGACCAACTACATCCTGAGCGCCATGCGTGACAAGCGCGTGGAGTTTGCCGTCGCCCTCGAAGAAGCGCGCAAACTGGGCTACGCCGAGGCCGACCCCACCTTCGACGTCGAGGGCATCGACGCCGCGCACAAGGCTTCCCTGCTGGCCTCGATCGCCTTCGGCATCCCCGTCCAGTTCGACAGAGCCTATGTCGAAGGCATTACCCGCATCGGTGCCGTGGATGTGGCCTATGCGGAGCAACTGGGCTACCGCATCAAGCTGCTGGGAATGACCCGTCGTCGCGAGGCCGACCCCGAGCGTGGGATCGCGCATGGCGTGGAATTGCGCGTACACCCCTGTCTGATCCCCGCACGCCGACTCATCGCCAACGTCGAAGGCGCGATGAATGCCGTGATGGTGCATGGCGATGCAGTCGGTACCACGCTGTACTACGGCAAGGGAGCGGGGTCAGAGCCGACGGCCAGCGCCGTCATTGCTGACCTCGTCGATATCGCCCGCCTGCACGATGCCGATGCAAACCATCGCGTTCCCCATCTGGCTTTTCGGCCCGACGCGCTCAGTAACCTGCCCATGCTGCCGATGGGGCAGGTCATCACCGGTTTCTACCTGCGACTTCGTGTCGCCGATGAAGCGGGGGTACTGGCGCAAGTCACGGGCATCCTGGCGCACGCCGGGATCAGCATTGATGCGATGCTCCAGCGCGAGGCCGACGAAGTCGACCAGGGTGCTGTGCAGGCAGGCCAGCCCGCGCAAACCGACTTGGTGCTGCTCACGCACGAATGTCTGGAAGCCAGCATGAACACCGCCCTCGCACAAATGCAGGCGTTGCCTACTGTGCTCCAGCCCATCGTTCGCATCCGCAAAGAGGAGCTGGCCTAACGGTCCTGACACTCCGAAACGCATTGGCCCGGCAGGCTTTCTGGATACGGGACAATGCCTTATCCCTTGGCAATCCCCCCGTGTACCATGGAATACCTTTCTACCCGCGGCTTATCCGGTTCCAAACGTTTTCTCGACGTCCTGCTCGAAGGGCTGGCCTCAGACGGTGGGTTGTACGTCCCCGCGTCGTATCCCCAAGTGGATACCGCCACCCTGGAGCGTTGGCGGTCCATCTACCACCAGCAGGGCTATGCGGAACTGGCATTCCAAATCCTGCGCCTGTACATCGACGACATCCCTGAAGCAGAGTTGCGCGCACTGTGTACCAAGACGTATACGGAAGACGTCTTTGAAACCGGCGAAATCGTTCCCCTGCGACATATCGAGAACGGTCTGTGGCTCGAAGCCCTTTCCAACGGCCCTACCTTTGCTTTCAAGGACATGGGGATGCAGTTGCTGGGCTATCTCTTCGAATACGCTCTGGCCCGGCAAGGGTACACGCTCAACATCCTGGGGGCGACGAGCGGGGATACCGGCAGCGCGGCGGAATACGCGATGCGCGGCAAGAAAGGCGTCCGCGTTTTTATGACCAGCCCGGTGGGCAGGATGAGCGCGTTTCAACGTGCGCAAATGTTTAGCCTGACGGACGACAACATCGTCAATATTGCGATCGAAGGGGACTTCGACACCTGTCAGGATTTGGTCAAAGCCGTTTCCCACGACGCAAACTTCAAGCACCGCTACCGCATCGGCGCCGTCAATTCGATCAACTGGGCCCGGTTGCTTGCACAGGTGGTGTACTACTTTGCCGGGTATTTCCAGGCCACCGAGTCTCACGCCCACCCGGACAGCAGCCGGGGTGAGTCCATCGTTGCGCCGACCAAGGTAAGCTTTGCCATCCCCAGCGGGAATTTTGGCAATGCATGCGCCGGGCACATTGCCCGGTCGATGGGGCTGCCTATCGACAAACTCGTCGTCGCCACCAACGAAAACGACGTGCTCGACGAATTTTTCCGCTCGGGGATGTACAGGGTTCGGCCTGGCGCACAGACTTATGCGACATCCAGCCCTTCGATGGACATCTCCAAGGCCAGCAATTTCGAGCGTTTCGTCTTCGATATGCTGGGACGCGATAGTGGGCGGGTGCGTGCGCTTTTTATCCAAACCCTCGTCAATACGGGGTATTTCGACCTCAGTCGGAGCGCAGCCTTCCAGGATTTGGGTTCCCGGTTCGGCTTTGTCAGCGGGAAAAGCACCCATGCAGACCGCATTGCAACGATCCGCGACACGCAGGAGCGCCATGCGATGTTGATCGACCCGCACACGGCTGACGGTGTGACAGTGGCGCGCAGGTACCAGCAACCAGACGTTCCGATGATCGTGCTGGAAACGGCACTGCCGGTGAAATTCGCCGAGACCATCATCGAAGCCGTTGGCACACCGCCCCCCCGGCCCACACGCTGCGAGGGGCTGGAAGACTTGCCCCAGAGTGTCATCACGTTGCCTGCCAGCGTGGATGCCTTGCGTGACTGCATTGCCCGGCACTGCCCGGAACTGTAAGAGCCAAGCGCTTTCCCCAGCGTTGCATCGCTACTTCCATTGCTCCTACATCAGTAGCAGTACAACGCTTGCGTCCCCGTTGTAGGAGCGACGGGAGTCGCGATTCGGCCGTGCCAGGGCCTAGCCCAGGCATAGGCGCGTCAACGCCTATGCTTGACGATCGGGGGCGGGGGTCGTCTGGGGCACCAACAGGTGTAAGCATGCATGAGATGTCACTAGTGCAAAGCGTGGTCGAGACCATCGAACAAGCCGCACATACCCACCACTTTCGCCGGGTCAAAACCGTCTGGCTCGAAATCGGCGAGCTGTCCAGCGTCGAACCCGAAGCCATGGTTTTTTGCTTCGATGCTGTGGCCCGCAACACCATCGTTGACGGAGCCAAGCTGGAGATCGTCTCTGTTCCCGGCGAAGCCTGGTGCCCCCATTGCGCCCGCACCGTGCCTATCGAAGATCTCATCGCCCAGTGCCCCGACTGCGGCGCTTGTCCCCTCGACATCACGGACGGCAGGCAGATGCGAATCCAAGAGCTGGAAGTGGAATAGAAGCCAGCGTCATGCCCAGTGGCAGCACTGTATCGATGACGTCCATCGCTGCTACAAAAACCTCCATGCCCCCTGTATCACCATACCAAGCGTTTTTGCACAGCTTGCTAACATCGCCGGGTTTTTTCCCTCGACGCGACGCGTGCTCATCCGGGCCGCTTCGTTCTGTGCCTTGTATGCCAACCTGAGTGGGAGTGTTGTTATGTTTGCTTCGAAATCCGGCTTTCTTCGGTCTTCGGCAACTGCTTTGCACCGTGCTGCGCATGGATGGGGGCGGCACCACCATAAGCACATCTTGCTTCTTGCGTTGGCAGGGGTACTGGAACGTGCCGCTGCCTACGCAGACGACGACACGCCGGTTGACATCGCTACCCTGGAGCCAGTGCCTTGGGAAGCCCAGGCTGCTCTCGATGCCACCCCCGTGCAAGTGCTAGTGGCAGACGATGCAGCACTGCTGGCACTGGAAGAAGCCATAGCCCAGGCAGCCAATGAAGACCCCACCCTGGCTGCCTTGCATGACGACATGCTGCAACTGGCCGTGGCCCCGGACGATGCCGCAGACATCCCGACCGATGCATTCGTGCTGGGGGAAGATGCGCAAGGGGATGCCCAAGACGTTGCCGTCGGTCTGCATGAGGACACGGCAGTATTCGACATCACCCAGGGTGTGCAGATTGCCCAGGCCGAAGCCGCTGTCGCTGCCGAAGCTGGCGCTGCGGAAGCAGCCGTAGCCGTAGCGGCAGAGGCCACCGCGACTTCCGCGCTGGCAGCCAGTGCCTTTGGCGCTTTTCTGCCCGTGGTAGCGGCGGTGGGAGTGATGGGGGCTGCCGCTGCGGTAGCCGCCTCGGATGATTCGTCCGATACGCCCGATGAGCCCGATGATCCCCATGAGTTGGAAAACCATGCGCCGACGGGGGTTACCTTGTCTGCGATGAGCGTGGCGGAAAACGCCGCTGGGGCAGTGGTGGGCACGCTGACCACGACCGATCCCGATCAGGGGGATACGCATACCTACACCGTCAACGACACCCGCTTCGAGGTCGTCGCGGGCAAGCTGAAGCTCAAAGCCGGTCAAAGTCTGAATTTCGAGGCTGCTAGTACCGTACCACTGACCGTCACGGCTACCGATGCGGGCGGATTGCCCAAACAGCAAGCCTTCACGATCACCGTTACGAACGTCAATGAAGCACCGTCGGCGGTGGCTTTGTCTGCTACGGCAGTGGCGGAAAACGCTGCCGGGGCTGTGATTGGTGACCTGACTACCACCGACCCCGACGCGGGTAGTGGCCATACCTATGCTGTAAGCGACGAGCGCTTTGAAGTCGTCGCTGGCGCGCTGAAGCTGAAAGCCGGTAAGAGCCTCGACCACGAAACCGAAGGCACTGTGGCTCTCACTGTTACGGCTACTGATGCGGGTGGCTTGGCCAAACAGCAAGCCTTCACGATCACGGTCACGGACGTGGCAGAAGAGCCTGCCGAGCACATCGCGATCACTACCCGCACCGTTGCGGAAAACGAGAGCAATGTGGAGATCGGTACCCTGTCTATGGTTGATTCCACGTTTGCAGTGGATACATGGACGTTGAATGATGACCGCTTCGAGGTGAAGAAGATAGCAGAGCGGTACGTACTGCAAATCAAGGAGGGTGTACAGCTCAACTACGAAGATAGTGAAGATGGCGTGGTGCATGTGCTGGTTTCAGCGACCAGTGTTGCCGGAGACACCGTTCAGGAGTCGATCACCATTGCTATTAGCGATGTCAACGATGCGCCCGCAGGGGTTTCCTTGTCTGCCACGGAAGTTGCAGAAAACGCCGCCGGGGCGCTTGTTGGCACCTTGACCACGTCTGATCCCGATGAAGGCGATACCCACACGTACACCGTCAGCGATAACCGTTTCGAGGTTGTCGATGGCAACAAGCTGAAGCTCAAGGCCGATCACAGCCTTGATCACGAAACCGAAGGCACCGTGGCGCTGACTGTTACGGCCACCGATGAGGGCGGATTGACCAAGCAGCAAGCCGTCACGATCACGGTCACGGACGTGGTCGAAGAGCCAGCCGGGGACATCACACTCTCTACCAGCACCGTCGCGGAAAACCAGCCTGGAGCTGCCATAGGTGATTTGGCTGTTACCGGTGCTGCTTCTGGCGTTGCGTATACCTTTACCGTGGAAGACGACCGCTTTGAAGTCGTCGATGGCACATTGAAGCTCAAGGCGGGTATTAGCCTGGATTACGAAACTGTGTCTGCTGTTACTGTGAAGGTGACTGCCAATGCCGAAGGGCAGCAGCCCAAAGATGCAGATATCACGCTCACCGTCACGAACGTCAATGAAGCACCGTCGGCTGTGACTTTGTCTGCTATGGCAGTGGCGGAAAACGCTGCCGGGGCTGTGATTGGTGACCTGACTACCACCGACCCCGACGCTGGCGATACCCATACCTATACCGTCAGCGACAACCGCTTTGAAGTCATCGCTGGCAAGCTGAAGCTCAAGGCTGATCAAAGCCTGAATTTCGAGGCTGCTAGTACCGTACCACTGACCGTCACGGCTACCGATGCGGGCGGATTGACCAAACAGCAAACCTTCACGCTCACCGTCACGAACGTCAATGAAGCACCGTCGGCTGTGACTTTGTCTGCTATGGCAGTGGCGGAAAACGCTGCCGGGGCTGTGATTGGTGACCTGACTACCACCGACCCCGACGCTGGCGATACCCATACCTATACCGTCAGCGACAACCGCTTTGAAGTCATCGCTGGCAAGCTGAAGCTCAAGGCTGATCAAAGCCTGAATTTCGAGGCTGCTAGTACCGTACCACTGACCGTCACGGCTACCGATGCGGGCGGATTGACCAAACAGCAAGCCTTCACGACCACTGTCACGAACGTCAATGAAGCGCCGACGGCAGTGGCTTTGTCTGCTACGGCAGTGGCGGAAAACGCTGCCGGGGCTGTGATTGGTGACCTGACTACCACCGACCCCGACGCGGGTAATACCCATACCTACACCGTCAGCGACAACCGCTTCGAAGTCGTCGCGGGCAAGCTGAAGCTCAAGGCTGATCAAAGCCTGAATTTCGAGGCTGCTAGTACCGTACCACTGACCGTCACGGCTACCGATGCGGGCGGATTGACCAAACAGCAAGCCTTCACGATCACCGTCACCGACGTCAACGAAGAGCCTCTCGGCGATATTGCCCTGAGTGCTGGTGAAGTCGAGGAAAACGCCGCTGGTGCAGAAATTGGCACGCTCAGTGTGCCTGGGGCTACTGGTATCTTCACCTTCGCAGTCGTTGGCGAGAGTGTTTTCGAAATCGTTGGAGACAAGCTGAAGCTCAAAGCCGGTCAGAGCTTCGATGCAGAGACCACGTCCATAGTCATAGTCAATATCCAGGCGACCAATGCCACGACGAACGAGGTATTGACCCAGGAATTCCCGGTCACCGTCAGAGATATCAACGAAGCACCGACGGCGATCGCACTGTCCAATTCGCGTGTTGCAGAAAACGTTGCTGGGGTCACCATTGGCATCCTGAACGTCAATGACCCCGACTATGGCGATAGCCACACTTTTACCGTCGATGATGATGATCGGTTCGAGGTCGTCAATGGCTCGACATTGCAACTCAAGGCCGACAAAAGCCTTGATTACGAATCCACCGACGATGGAATAGTGATGGTGCGGATCACTGCCAAAGATGCACTGGGTGCCACCAGACAGCAAACCTTGTCACTCTCTGTCACCGACAGCAATGAAGCCCCGGACCTCCAGTTGTTGGATCAACAGCCCGTCGCGGAAAACACCTTGGGTGCAATCGTTGGTCGCATCGACGCCGAGGATCCCGAAGGAGGGCAGGTCTCCCTGTCGGTGCCCGATCCCCGCTTTGTGGTCGATGAAGAAGGCAATTTGCGACTTCGGCCCAGTGAACAGCTCGACTATGAAGCTACCGAGTTAGGCGTCCTCACCGTCACCGTCATTGCCACCGATCCGCTGGGCAATGCCACAGAGCTGCCGGTAGAAGTCGAAGTGACGAATGTCGACGAAGCGCCAACCATGCTCTCGCTTTCTGCCCAAACTATCCAGGTCGGCGCAGCCGGAGCCGTGATCGGCATCCTCACTACCATCGATCCTGACGGGGAAGGGCAACTGATCTATGAAGTGCTGGGTGATGGTCCTTTTGTCGTCAATGGGAATGTATTGCGTCTGCCCGAGGGGCAAAGCATTAGCGAAGCAAGAACCTACCCCGTCACCATCCGCGTGACAGACGAGGGGGGCAATACCCTGGAAACGACCTTCGACGTGCAGGCCATCCGCGAGGGCGTTGCGCCGACGGATATTCAGCTTGCGGCAACCGCTGTAGACGAAAACGCCGTGGGTGCGGACATCGGGAATGTCATCGTGACGGATGCGGATCAGGCCGATGGCCACGTGATCACCGTCCAGGGCGACGACCGCTTCGAAGTCGTCAATGGCGTGTTGCGACTCGAGCCAGGCCAAAGCCTGAATTACGAAGCGGAGCCTGCCGTCACGCTCCAGCTCGAAGCCAAGGATAGCGATGGGTTGCTCGTCATCAAGACGTTCACGATTACCGTCAATGACCTGGAAGAAGAGCTGACCGACATCGCTTTGAGCGCCAGCTACGTGGCGGAAAACGCTCTAGGCTCCGAAGTGGGCAGGCTTACCGTGCAGCACCCTGATTTTGGGATCGTGCAGAAGTGGGAGGTAGACAACGACAGCTTCGAGGTAGGGGAAGGCAGTCTGCTCAAGCTAAAAGAGGGTGTTGCCCTGAATTTCGAGGAAAGCGGCGTGGCGACATTGACGGTGACAGCCGTCGATGCGTCCACCATGCAGCTTTCGCAGACCTTCAACATCTACGTTGGCAACGTCAATGAATCACCGACGAAGGTAGAGTTGGGACTGTGGGCCGAGGGACTGCAGGAAAACACTACAGATGTCATATTGGGCGAATTGACTGCCGCCGACCCCGATGGCACCAAGCCGACCATTTCTGTCGTGAATGACCCGCGTTTCGCAGTCGATGGAAACGTCCTGCGTCTGGTGCAGCCGCTGAACTTTGAAGCCATGGGCACAACGCCTTCCGTGACCGTGCGCCTTGCGGCGACGGATGGCGAATTCACCATCCAGTCGCAAGACTATGTTTTGCTGGTATCCGACGTCAACGAAGCGCCAACTTCCGTCACGCTTACCAACCAGAAGACCGTTCCTGAAAACACCTACGATGCCGAAGTCGGGGTAGTCGGGCAATTGGTCGTGGCCGACCCCGACCGCAACGATACGCATTGGTTCCAGCTTAGCGACGAGCGCTTTATCGTCGACGAGTCCGGAATGCTGCGGCTTACCGAAGGCGCTCGGCTGGACTATGAAGCGAACCAAGGCACGTTGCCGTTGACGGTTTGGGCCTACGATTCCGGAATGCTGTCCGTAGCGGGCACGTTCTCCATCACCATCACGGACCAAGCCGACCCCCCCACATTCCTCGAACTCGATGGTTCTTCGGTACGCGAAAACAACCCCGGCGCGATCATCGGCGCGTTGGCCGTACACGATGAAGACACTGTCACCACGTACGAATGGACGGTGAGCGATGGGCGTTTCGAAGTGGTTCCCCTCAGCGACGATGGCGCTGTCTGGCAATTGCAACTGCGAGAGGGGGCTACGCTAGACAGTGAAACCGATGGCACGCTGTCGCTCACGGTAACAGCCACGCAGGACGATGCGGCTTATGCAAGCAACACCTTCCCCATCACTGTGATCAACGAGAACGAAGCCCCGGCTGCCATCATCCCAGCTTGGATCAGCTCCTTCCCGGAAAACCCGGGGGAACCGCCCACACTGTGGCCTGTGGCAGCCTTTACCGGGTATGACGCCGATGTGGGAGATGAAACGTTGAAGTGGTCCGTCAATGATGCGCGCTTCGACATTGATGCCACGGGGCAGCTTTTTATCAAAGCGGGTAGCGCAGTGAACTTCGAGGCGGAACCAGTCATTACCGTGAGAGTTACTGCCACGGACAAGGACGGCAAATTCCTGACGGTTTCTTTCGAGATCACCGTGCAGAATGTCAACGAGGCACCGACAGCGGTGACTTTCGGTACCCTCCAAGTGTCTGAAAACTCCCCAGGTGCGGTAGTGGGCCAGTTGCACGTCGCAGACCCCGACGCGGGTGACACGGTCGCATGGTGGGAAGTCCGCGATCCGGGTTTTGGCGAGTCGCGTTTTTCTGTCAACGAGGCAGGCCAGTTGCAGTTGCTTGAGGGGGTCGCCTTGGATTACGAATCGTCCCGAACGATCAATCTGACAGTCATCCCGCACGACGCAGGCGATTTGTCTGGGCCGCAGACGCCTTTGACTGTTACCGTTCTTGATGCTCCCGATGCACCCACTGGCTTGACGCTGAGCAACCCGTTCGTTGCGGAAAACGCTGCTGGCGCCGTCGTCGGGACGCTAAGCGTCACGGACCTGGATGCCATCGCAGACACCTACACATGGCAGGTTTTCGAGGGAACACAGCCCAGCACGCTCTTCGAGGTACAGAACGGGCAGTTGCGGCTCCAAAGCGGTGTTGCGCTGGATTTCGAGGACGAAGCCGGTGCCTCCTACCCCTTGACGATCACGGTAACCGATGCGGGTGGAGACTACTCCCAGGACTTCACCGTCGAAGTCACCAACGTCAATGAAGCGCCGACATGGAATATGTCTGCCGCGTTGTCGATTGCTGAAAACCAGCCCGGTGCATGGCTGAGCGAACTGATCGTGTCGGATATTGATCTTGATGACACCCATACGTTTGCCATCGTTGAAGGCACCGACCCCGATGCATTGTTTGCCATCGAAAGTGGCGGATTGCGCTTGCGTGGCGCGGTCTCCCTGGACTATGAGACGGGGCAGACGCACACGGTCTCTATCGTGGCCACCGATGCAGGGGGGTTATCGAGCGCGCCGCAAACATTCACGATCACTGTCACCAATGCGAACGATGCGCCCACGGATCTGATCCTGGAACCCGTGGCTTTCGACGAGAACGACGAGTCCGGCCCCGTCATCGGCAAGATTCGTGTGGTGGATCAAGATATGGGGGATACCCACACCATGGAAGTGTGGAGCGAGGGCATCATCCTGGATGCCAAAACGCTCGAGCTCAAACTCCAGCCTGGGTTCAGCCTGGATCACGAAGTGGAGCCTTACAAGATCTCTATATCGGTGAAGGATCGGCCCGAGGGCAGCGAGGAGATGGGTTATTTCGAGAAGGAAATCCCCATTTTGCATACGGGCGATGTGAAGGAAGAAATCGGCCTGTCCGGCGCTGACGGGGCAGATACCTTCCAATACACCAGCATCGACGACTACACCATCCTGGGTCGGGGTGGCAACGACACCATCCAAACCGGCTCTGGCAGTGACACCATCCGCGCAGGGGAGGGTGCCGATGTGGTGCAGACGGGCAATGGGGACGATCTCATCGTTGTATTGGGTACGACGGCGCTAGACCAATATCCGGCGATCAACTTCAGCAATGTGCAAGGCGTCGATGTATCCGACGTTGTCTCGCAAGAAGATCTCAACGGCCGCACAAACAGCGAGGTGGTGCCTGGCGACAGCATCGACGGCGGGGGCGGAAACAACACCTTGGTTGCGTTTGGCGAGGTCAATTTCACTGACGTAGCCTTGGAAGCCATCTCCGCATTGATCGCCCCCTCTGCCAAACTGACCTTCACCGCAGAACAGCTCGACGCCCTCGGCGACGTGGCGTTGCAGGGCGATGGCATGTCTGCGTTGTACGTGGATCTCGGCGCTGCCGAATCCGTCCTGCTTGACGAATTCACCATCGTCGGCTTCAACGCAGTGGTCGCCGAAGAAGGCGTGGAGTTTTCTGATGCGCTGCTGGCCACCATGCCGACAGTCGAATGGGTGTCGAATACGCCGCCCGATCATCCATAGGTCTAGATTTGATAGGAAAGCGTGGGTGGAATGATTGGCGCTTGGTACCGATGTTTGCCATGCATACGCATCGGCACCTCTTTGGCCCTTCGGTGTACAGCCCTTCGCTGCCTCACGCAGCTTGGGCGCTTCAAGACGGGCGGCAAGAAGGTGTATGGGTTGGGCTGTAGGGTGGGTTGGTATGTTGCCGGGGCCTTGCTGCTCGTTGCCCACGGCGCTACCGCGCAGACGCTGCACGACCGCATTCGCGCAGCAGTCGAGGCAGACCCCCGCGTCCAGGCCGCCCGCAGCACCCATGAGTCCCGGTTGGTCGATGCACGCGGGGCCAAATCCTTGTATTTGCCTGTGTTGCGCGCCACCGGCGCGACGGGAAGCAGCCGCAGTCAGGATCCGCTGGTTCGTGCAGGGGACAAGAAAACCTACGGGCTGGAGCTGACGCAGCCCATTCCGCTTTTTGGGCACGAGTCCGCAAGGTTGGCATTGGCGAACACGGCTGCCACCGTCGATGCAGCGGAAGTGGGGCTGGTGGAGCAGCAAGTCGTTGCCGACGTGCTCGAAGCCCTGCTTGGCGTGGAGTACGCGCAAGGCACGCTAGAGTTGCGCGAACGCCTGCAATCCAACATCCGCCAGCAAGTCGATGCCGTGCATGCCGCCGTGGCTGGTGGTGGCATCGCAGCCAGCGAAAGCCGCCTGGTGCAGTCCCGCGCTGCGCAATCTGCGGCGCTGCTGGCGCAGGCGCAGGCACAGCTTTCCGCAGCCCAGTCCCGCTTGATGCGGCTGGTTCCGGGGGGGCTGTCCCTGGTTCCCTTGCGGGATGACGATTTGCGTTCCTGGTGGACCAGTCCGGTCACTTTCCAAGCCTTGCGGGACAACGCTGCCAGCGCTGCGCCACTGCGCAAGGCCCGTGCGCAGACGGATCTTGCGCAAGCAGAGTACGCCGTGGCTCGCACTGACCTCTGGCCTCGGCTGCACGTCACGATGCAGGGGCAGAAAGGCGAATTCGGCGGGGTGTCGGCAGATTCACAGTCCGTCTTCGTCGGGGTCGATATCCCGCTCTTCGAGGGGGGCAACGCCATCAGCCGATCCCAAAGCGCGGCTTTGCGCCATCAGGCAGCCCGCAGCGCGCTCGACCAGGAAACGCGCATGCTGGATCAGCGTCTAGCCGAGGCCTGGGAGCAATGGAGAGCGTCCGAGTCTGCGGCTGCATCCTGGCGAGAAGCCGAGCAACAGGATGCAGCGGCGTTGACCTTGATGGAAGAGCAGGTGCAAGGCGGCGCTACCACGCACCTGGTGTGGCTCCGCGCCCAGCAAAATGCGCTGGAAAACCGGGTGCAGGGGGTTGAAGCCACTTGGCAAAGCCGCTTGGCATGGGTGCGGCTGTTGCAAGAGGCCGGCGCATTGACGGTGTCCCAGGCTACTCCTGCTCAGGAGCCTGTCGAACCTGCTGCGCCCTGGAGCCTCTCTGTCTTTTCCGGTTTTTCAGAGCACTTTGTTGGCCCGGATCTGGGCTTGCCCCATCCTTTTGCGCGCAGCCGCTGACGGCTATAGCGACGTGGTTTTGCAACGATTCCGGTCTTCCCCGTGTTGTGATGTGGCTCCCATTGCAGGGTGCTGGGTCGGGCCGGGAGATTGCATGGGCGCATGACGGCCTGGCTCCCCCCTCTGGTACGCGAGCGGTTATGGACTGCAGAACTGCGGCGTGCGTTCTGGCACGCCCTGGGGCTGAGCCTGCTCATCAATGTGCTGCTGCTCACTTCTCCGCTGTACATGCTCCAGATGTACGACAGGGTCTTGACCAGCCGTAGCGAGGAAACGCTTTTCGCCATCTCCGCCATCGCGCTGTTTTTGCTCGCCAGCTACGGGGTGCTCGAAGGGATGCGTGCGAGAACTTTGGTCGGCGTGGGGTTGGCTGTCGATGATCTCGTCAACGACTCCGTATTCACCAGTCTGTTTCGCGATGCGGTACTGCGCCAGGGTGGGGCGACAGCGCAGCCCATTCGCGACCTCGAACTCGTTCGTGCGCAGCTTTCCGGCCCGGCGTTGATGGCGATCTTCGACTTGCCCTGGGTTCCTCTATTCCTGGTGTTGCTCTACGTTTTGCATCCCGTGCTTGGCACCGTAGCACTGCTGGGAACGGTGGTCAGCGTGCTGTTGGCTTTCGTTGCCGAGAGAGTGTCTCGCCCCTTGATCGAAGAAACCGGCAAACAGCAAATCGCGGCATCGCGTTTTCTGGAAGGCTGCTTGCGCAATGTGGATGCCATTTGGGCGCACGGCATGATGGATCGGGTACGTCAGCGGTGGTTGGACACCTACCGGCAATCCGTCGATCTGTCCGCCAGCGGCGCGGACAGGGTGAGCGCCTTTTCCGCGACCACCAAGGCTTTTCGTATTGCGATGCAAAGCGCCATGCTGGGTGTTGGCGCTTGGTTGGTCTTGCGCGATGCGGGGGTATCCCCTGGCGTGATGATTGCGGGGTCGATCATTTTTGGCCGGGCCATCGCCCCCCTTGATCAAACGCTTGCAGCCAGCAGGGGGTTTCTTGCCGGGTGGCTGGCACTGCGGCGCATCGATGCCCTGCTGGGGCGTTTGGATGTCGTGTCGGACCCAATGCCTTTGCCCAAACCCTCCGGGGTGGTGTCCGTGGAAGAACTGAGCCTGGTTCCTTTCGGCGCACGCAAGCCCGTGGTGCATGGGGTGCGGTTTGCGCTCGAAGCCGGGGAAGTGCTGGCCATCGTTGGCCCTAGCGCGTCGGGCAAAACCAGCCTGGCGCGTGCGCTCGTCGGGCTGTGGCCCCCCGCTGCGGGCAAGGTGCGCCTTGATGGAGCGGAACTCTCGCAATGGAGCCCACAGGCCCTCGGTTCCTATATTGGCTATTTGCCGCAGGACGTGGAATTGTTGGCGGGAACGGTGCAGGAAAACATCGCCCGCTTCACGCAGGCTGATGCCGAATCCGTGCTGCAAGCGGCCCAGGTGGCTGGCTGTCACGACTTGGTGCTTCAGCTTGCTCAAGGCTACGACACCCGCCTTGGCGAAGGCGGAACCAAGCTTTCCGCAGGGCAGTCGCAGCGCGTGGCGTTGGCGCGGTGTTTTTTTGGTGACCCTGCGCTCGTTGTGCTGGACGAACCCGATTCGAACCTCGATACCGATGGCGTCGCCGCGCTCGATGCTGCCATCGTCGCGCTGAAATCCCGCAAAACGACAGCCGTCCTCATCACCCACAACCTGCGCCTGCTGCGCCATGCAGACAAAGCCTTGCTGATGTCCCAGGGAAAAATGGCCTACTTCGGGCCACCGCAGCCGCTGCTGCAAAAACTCGCGCCGCAGGGGGTGTGATGCACGACAACCAGTTCCTCGACAAGGAGCGCCAGCCAGGCGACGACAAAGGGAACGACCCTCCCTCCGACTCCACCCCCAAAGCATTGGCCTTGCTCGTGCAACGCACCGAAGCTTTGTTCCCGGCGCCGGGGGTGCGTAGCCAACGTCGACCCCGCATTGGCCTTGTGCTGCTGCTTGTGCTGGGGGTGTTTTTTCTGTGGGCGGCTTTCGTTCCGCTGTCCAAGGGCGTCGTCGCGCCGGGCACTGTCGTCGTCGATTCGCAGCGCAAGACGATCCAGCATCTCGAAGGCGGCGTTGTGCATGCCATCCATGTGAAGGAAGGCGCCCGGGTGCAGGCCGGCGCCGTCCTCGTCGAGCTTGACGACACGCAGGCACGCGCCAACCGGGATACGCTGCGCTGGCGGTATTTCAGCAAGCTCGCCGCGCTGGATGCACTGCAATCGCTGCTGGAAGGGCGCCCGGATTTGGTTTTTCGCGCAGAGCTACTCCAAGTCGCGAAAGAAACCGAGGTGGCCGAGGCGCTGCGCCTACAGCAAGGGATGTTCAAAGTGCTGCGGTTGGAGCACGAAGGCAAAACCCGCATTGCTCAGCAACGCATCGAACAGCTCGAACAAAAGCTGCAAGGCTTGCAGGCGTACCGTGACACGCTGCGCAAACAAGTGGCCATGCTGACCGAAGAAACGCGCAGGCTCACGGGATTGCAGCAAAAACGTCTCGTCGAAGCTACCCTGGTTGCGGAGCGCATGCAACAACTGTCGCAGCAGCAGGGGGAACTGGGTAACGTTACGTCCAGCATTGCGGAAACCCGGATCGCCATCGGCGAATCGCGTCTGAACCTGCTGCAAGTCGCACGCGAGTGGCACCAGGAACTGGCCAAGCAATTGTCAGAAGCGCAAGAGACTTTGCTCGAACTCAAAAGCCAATTGCAGGCAGCGCAAAACGTGCTGGATCGAACCATCATCCGTGCCCCCATCGCCGGGGTCGTACTGGGGATGAAGGTCACGACCATCGGCGGAGTCGTGACCACTGGTAGCCCATTGATGGATGTCGTACCGGAAGGTGACACGCTCGTCATTGATGCGCATGTTCGACCCGTCGACGTGGACAGCGTACACCGGGGAATGAAAACGCACGTCAAATTCACCTCGTTCAAGGCGCGATCAAGCCCAGACGTCTTCGCCGTGGTGGACAACGTCTCTGCCGATGTCTTGACCGACCCCGACCGGCGCGAACCCTACTACCTGATGCGCGTGGCGATTTCGGGCGAGGAGTTGCGCAAACTGGGGAGTGTGGACGTTGTCCCCGGAATGCCGGTGGAGGTCTATGCGGACGGGGGCAGCAGAACCCTGCTGCAATACCTGTTCGACCCGGTATCTACTGTGGTCCGCAAAAGCTTGCGGGAGGATTGATGGAATCAGAAAACAAGGTGAACCGTTCCCGCAGGGAGTTGCTGGCTGCTGGGTTGTCGCTGGCCTTCGCGGGGTGCGGCCCGGTGCAGGAATCGGCAATTCCCACCCCGCAACGCGGCGCTGCGTCTTTTGTCGGTAAGCGTTCTGCCCCACTCAAGATCGGTTTTCTGTATGTGGGGCCAGTGGGGGATGGCGGCTGGTCTTTTGCGCACGACAACGCACGCCGCATCATCGACCAGGAATTTGGTTCCCAGGTGCTGACATCTTTCGTCGAAAACGTTCCCCAGGATCAGCGTGCGGAGCGCGTACTGCAAGACCTGATTGGGCAAGGAAATCGCCTGATTTTTGGCACGTCCTTCGGGTACATGGACGCGATGGCGCGGGTAGCAGGGCGTGCGCGCGATGTGCGCTTTGAGCACGCTACAGGCTACTACCGTTCGCGCAACATGCGTACCTATGACAGCCGTACCTACCAGGGCGCGTACCTCGCAGGCATCATTGCCGGGGCAATGACCCGCAACGGCCATCTGGGTGTCGTCGCGTCGATCCCGATCCCGGAAGTCATTCGCAATATCAATAGCTTTACCTTGGGGGCACTCACCAGCAACCCCAATGTCATCACTCTGGTGCAATGGGTCAACGCCTGGTTTGACCCGCGCCGGGAAACGGAAGCCGCCAACAAACTGATGGACAGTGGCGCAGACGTGCTGTTCCAAAACACGGACTCTGCCTCCGTGTTGCGCGCCGCGCAGGCCCGGGGAAAACGTGCCTTTGGCTGGGATTCCGATATGCGGCACTACGGCCCGGATGCACACCTTGCATCAAGCGTCGTCCAGTGGGCGCCGTACTACCGGCAGACTGTGCGGGACGTGCTGGAAGGCAAATGGGTGGGGGGCGGCCACACTTGGTGGGGCGTGCGGGAAGGAGCGATCGATATCGTCTCCATGGCACAGGATATTCCCCCTGCCACCAAGGAACGAGTGCAGACGGTCAAAAAGGGACTGACCGAAGGTGGTTTCTCCATCTGGCATGGCCCCATCCTTGACAACGAAGGCAAGCTGCGTTTGCTGCCGGGCGTCGCCGCCAGTGACAAATTCCTTGGCGCGATGCGTTTTTATGTCCAGGGCGTGCAGGGCATCGTTCCCAGCGTGGAGTAGTCCAACGGAAGCGTTGTGCGTCTGCTTACCACCGAGCCTTTACGCCGGGGTACTCGGCGCATCCTTGCGCACGGTAGGCACCCAGACGTAGATCCACGGTAGCAAAGCCTTGTACGGGGCCAGCAGCGTCAACGCCATCAGCCACTTCACCGAAAGATCACCCAGGGCGAGCAGCTTCCAGTCCATATCCGACCCTGCAAACGCCAGGAAGAAAAACACCCCCGTATCCAGCACCGAAGCGAGCAGTGACCCGATCAGCGGCGCCTTCCACCACGACAGAGCGCGCAAGCGGTTGAATGCGACGATGTCCATCCATTGGCCCAACAGGAATGCAGTGCCCGACGCAATCGCGATTCGCACGGGCGCCACGGCTATCGAAGCCAACACAGCCATGGCGAAACCCATCCATGCGACGCTGCGCGCAGCGTCCGCACCCAGTGCGCGATTGGTCAGATCAGTAACCAAAAACGCCACCGGAAACGTGAAAGCTCCCCATGTCAGCCAGTCGTTGAGGGTGAACTGGACGAGGTAGTTCGATGAGGTGACGACCACCAGCATGGCCACCACTGGCAACCACAAGGTTCGCAACGGGAAGGAAGTGCAGGACGACAACATGGCAGAACAGGAAAGAGCACAACAGGAGACATCAAACCGCGCACAAGACTGTGCGGTGGAACGGCCCTTATCCCAGCATGGCATCCAGCATGGCGACGGGGAACGCTGGGTCATGGGGAACTTGTTATTGTGCTTCTTGCTGTTGGTTTTGTTGGGCGGCTGTGCCAGCACCCCGCCTGCATCGCAGGGTGGAGGCGATGGCCGTCTGACGACCAAACAGGCCAATGACGTGACTGTCTATGCCCTCAGCCTGATCGGCACGCCCTATCGCTATGGCGGGAACACTCCGCAATCGGGCTTTGATTGCAGCGGCTTGGTGCAGCACGTCTACCGGACTCGCGCAGGAATCGTCACCCCGCGTACCGTCGCTGCCATGCAACGCTGGGGGCGTGCGATTCCCCAAAGCGCCTTGCGTTCGGGCGATTTGGTGCTGTTCGGCACCCGCTCCCCCCCGGATCACGCCGGCATCTACGTGGGCAAGGGCCGTTTCGTCCACGCACCGTCGACGGGAGGGGTGGTTCGGCTCGATCACCTGGATTCCCGGCACTGGTCCCGGCGCTTGTTGGGTTCTCGCAGGCCGTGAGTGCAGGGGGATGCCTATGAACATACCGGAACCATTGCAACCACAGCAGCCTCGTCCCAGGCTGTATGTGTATTCCCCCAGCTCGGCGGTGGTAGATCGGAATGCATTCCGCCGTGCGCTGTCCCGGCTGGAAAGGCTGGGGTATGCCGTCGAGGTCGATCCCACAGCGCTTGCACGCAAGCAACGGTTTGCAGGCACGGATGCAGACCGCCTGGCAGGCATCCACCGCGCAGCGCAAAGTGGAGCAGACGTGGCGCTCCTTTCCCGGGGCGGGTACGGGCTGACCCGGCTGTTGTCGCAGCTCGACTACGGCTTGCTGGCGGAATCCGTGGCGCGGGGGATGCGCTGGGTGGGGATGAGCGACTTCACGGCACTGCAATGCGCATTGCTGTCCCAAACCGGGGTGCCAAGCTGGTTCGGCCCGGCGTTGTGCGAAGGTTTTGGCGCACCCCGTCTTGCCCGGTCCGGCAGCAGGGCGGGACTGGAAGCCATCGACCCGGGCATGTTGCGCAGCTTTCAGGACGTGGTGGCAGGCCGAAGCCATGGGGTGCAATGGCGTATGCAAGCACCTTTGCGCTTGCCCGATGGCATCCATTCCATGCCACGACATGTGCGTATCGACAAGGCTACGTTATGGGGCGGCAATCTGACGTTGCTCAGTGCCCTGGTCGGTACGCCGTATCTCCCACCAGTCGATGCAGGCATCCTGTTCCTCGAAGACATTGGTGAACATCCCTACCGCATCGAACGGATGTGTACGCAATTGCTCCACGCCGGTGTGCTGGAACGGCAGCAGGCCATCGTTTTGGGAAAGTTCACGGGATATGTGCTTCACCCGCAAGACCGTGGTTTTGATTTGTCCAGCGTCGTGGATTGGTTGCGATCCCGGCTGTCGATCCCCATCCTGACCGACCTGCCTTGCGGGCATATCCCCGCCAAAGTGCTACTCCCTGTGGGAAGGGCAGTGTGTCTGCAAGCCCGACGCAGAGAGGCAGCGATTTTTTGGGATGGCCCCAAAACCGCCCCCCATACATTGCCCTAAACTCGTTGCATCCGTGACCTTTCCAACAACGGCTGTAGTCCATCTGTGGGTGCCCTTTCCGCTTCCAGCAAAAACCTTCTTTGCACTGTGAATGCCACGGTGGGTTGTCGTGTGCGTGCCGCATGCCGTGCGTGGTTCGCCGGTACCGTTGTTTTCTTTCCGATGGGTTGATCTGCTCGATGGGTGTACAGACCACCGTCGTTTTCGCCGACCTGTTCGGGAGCACTGGCGTGTTCGAGTCGGTAGGCAACGCTCGCGCAACCGAGGCTGTGACACAGGCCACGGCGTGGATTGCCGCCAAGATCACCAAGAACGGTGGCAGGGTGGTGAAGTACCTCGGCGATGGAGTGCTGTCGATTTTTGGCAGCAGCGCCGATGCCCTCGTTACCGTCGTCGATATCCAGCGTTCCTACCAATTGCGTCTGGAACGCCAGGAGCCTGCGCTATACATGCCGCTGCGCATTGGGGTAGGGCGGGGGGATGTGGAATTCGTCGATGGGGACTGCTATGGCGACGCCGTCAACATTGCCGCTCGCCTGAGTGAATTGACCGGCCCACACCAAATCTGGATCAATGACCAGGCGCTGGATCAAAACGTCCACATCGACCATGTGCATTTCCGCAGCCTAGGCCCCATTGCTCTGCGCGGGCGCGCCGAGCCTTGCACCATTTACCAGATCGAGTGGCAGGAGGAAGTCAATTCCGACTACTTCACGGTGCAAGCGTCCTTGAGTCCGGAGCAGGACATGCCTGGGGCGGACGTTCTGGGCGGGCAGGTCGAGTTGAGTTGGGGAGGGGCCACCAAATCTTTCCATGCTTTTGACATGCCTATCTTGTTGGGGCGCGCACGCCATCTCAACTTCGTCATCAACGACCCACGGGTGTCCCGCACCCATGCCCGTGTCGAGTGGCACAACGGCAGCATGGTGCTCGTGGACATCAGTTCTTACGGGTGTTCCGTCCGCTTTGCCGGAGGGGGGGCCGATGTCGTGCTGCGGCGTGACGAGTGCGTACTGCATGGCCACGGGGACATTGCCCTGGGCACCTCGTTCAACGACCCCGCTGCGATCATCGTGGGCTTCAGCATAAGCTGAAGATATTCCCTTCGCTGTATCCCCTTCGCTACTACCTCGGCCCATGCAGGCTGGAGGGCGAGTGTTCTTCGCCGAGACTCCGTGTCACACACTCGTCACATTCCCCGCCTACATTCTTCGTGTTCGGCCCCGTCGGGGTTGACATGCATCACACACCGAAGGAGAGTATGAAGATGTACGCAGGATGGAAAAGTGGATTGGTTGCCGCCGCTATGGCGTTGTCTTGGGCTGCCAATGCAGCGGAAATCACTGGCGCCGGGGCCTCGTTTCCGGCGCCCCTGTATGCCAAGTGGGCGTCGGACTACTACAAGCAGACTGGTAACAAGGTCAACTACCAGTCGATCGGTTCGGGGGCCGGCATCAAGCAGATCGATGCGGGTATCGTGGATTTCGGCGCATCCGACATGCCGCAGACCGATGAAGTGTTGCGATCCAAAGGGCAGGTGCAGTTCCCTGTCGTGATCGGTGGAACGGTTCCCGTCGTCAACATCCCTGGCATTGGCCCTGGGCAGATGAAGCTCGATGGGCAAGTGCTCGGCGACATCTACCTGGGCAAGATCACCCGCTGGAACGACCCCGCGCTTCGTGCGCTCAACCCTGGCCTTGCGCTGCCTGACGCTGCCATTGCCCCGGTTCGTCGTGCCGATGGTTCAGGGACGACCTTCAATTTTACCAACTATCTCTCCCGGGTGCATCCACAGTGGAAAGCCAATGTCGGGGAAGGCACGGCAGTGAATTGGCCCGTGGGCGCCGGTGGCAAGGGGAATGAAGGGGTGGCTGCTTTCGTCGGGCGCTTGCCGCATTCGATTGGCTACGTCGAGTATTCCTACGCCAAGCAAAACAAGATGGCGTACACCTTGCTCAAGAACCGGGATGGGCACTTCGTCGCCCCTAACGAGGAATCCTTCCGCGCAGCCGCTGCCGGGGTGGATTGGAACCGGTCCTTCTACCAACTCATTACCGATGCCCCCGGCAAAGATACCTGGCCCATTTCTACGGCCACGTTCATCCTGATGCACCAGCAGCCTAAGGATCCGGCGAAGGCGGCAGAGGTGTTGCGGTTCTTCGCATGGGCCTTCGACCGTGGCGATGATGCGGCCGCTGCGTTGGACTATGTCGCGTTGCCCGATAGCGTCGTAGAAGAAATCCGCAAGTCCTGGAACCGCATCGTCGATGCACAAAGCAAGGCGATTTCCTGGAAGTGAAACCTGTTACAGCGATGTACCGTGTAATAGGGCAGGGCGCAGCAATGGGGCAGGACGCAATAGGGCAAGCGGCAACGCAATCCACATCCAAGACTGCATCCTTGAGCGCATCCAGAAATTCCTCGCTGGGCGCCTCTTTCGGTACTTCGCTAGGCCAGTGGGCGGATCGGGCTTTTGCCTGGCTCGCCCACGGGGCTGCCTTGTTTACGCTGGGTAGCCTGCTGGCCATTCTTGCTTCGTTGACTGTAGGAGCATGGCCCGCGATCGTCGAGTACGGCGCGGACTTTTTGGTGACTGCGAAGTGGGACCCCGTTGCAGAAGAGTTTGGCGGGTTGGTCATGATCGTCGGCACGGTGGCGACCTCGTTGATTGCCGTGCTCATCGCCGTCCCGGTCAGTTTTGGCATTGCGCTGTTTCTGACGGAGTTATCCCCTACCTGGCTGCGCCAGCCTTTGGGCACCGCCATTGAGCTGCTTGCCGCCATTCCCTCGATCGTCTATGGCATGTGGGGGTTGCTCGTCATGGGCCCCGTGCTGGCCGAATTCGTGCAGATTCCCTTGCAGAACGCCCTGGCTGGCACGGTCTTGGCAGGACTGGTTTCCGGCCCTCCCGTCGGGATCGGTATCTTCGCCGCCGGGTTCATCCTTGCGATCATGATCATTCCGTATATCGCTGCTGTAATGCGTGACGTTTTTGAAGTGACCCCGCCGATGCTCAAGGAATCCGCCTACGGGCTGGGCGCTACGACGTGGGAAGTCGTCTGGACGGTGGTATTGCCGTACACCAAGGCGGGCGTTGTCGGCGGGATCATGCTGGGGTTGGGTCGTGCCATCGGCGAAACGATGGCCGTGACGTTCGTCATCGGCAATTTCAATCAGATGAATTCGCTCAGTTTGTTCGAAGCGGCCAACAGCATTACTTCCGCCTTGGCCAACGAATTTGCCGAAGCAGCGCCGGGGATGCACCAGGCCAGCCTGATGTACCTGGGGCTTGTATTGTTTTTCATCACATTTCTGGTGCTCACGGCCTCCAAGCTGTTGCTTGGGCAGTTGCGCAAAAGAGAAGGGGCCACTACGTGAAGTTGGCCCGTAAAGACACCACCCAACAGAGGGAGCAACGCCATGCGCGGCGCAAGCGCACCAATGCCCTCGCCTTGGGAGCGTCGATGTTTGCCATGGCCTTTGGGCTGGTGTGGCTGGGCTGGATCCTCTTCGAGACCTTGCATTGGGGGCTGGCCGGTCTGCATGCAGACACTTTCCTCTTGGACACCCCAGCGCCCAATGAGGAAGGAGGCTTGCGCAATGCCATCACCGGCTCGCTGGTCATGGTCGGGTTGGCCACGTTCGTCGGTTCGCCGATAGGCATCCTGACCGGGATTTTTCTGGCGGAGTTCGACGGTCGTCTCGCAGCCGTCACGCGCTTCGTCAACGACATCCTGCTTTCCGCGCCGTCGATCGTCGTCGGGTTGTTCGTTTACGCCGTGGTTGTCGCCCCCACCCACACCTTTTCCGCCTATGCAGGAGGAGTTGCTCTGGCTTTGCTGGTGATTCCCGTTGTCACCCGCACGACGGAAAACATGCTGCGCCTCGTTCCCAATGGCCTGCGGGAAGCAGCCTATGCCCTGGGTTGCCCCAAGTGGAAGATGGTCTGGGGGGTGGCGATGCGTGCGGCGCGGGCGGGGGTGGTCACCGGCGTGCTGCTTGCCGTGGCGCGCATTTCCGGGGAAACGGCTCCTTTGCTCTTCACGGCCTTGAGCCACCAGTTTTCAAGCTGGAACCTGGGCGCGCCAATGGCTAGCCTACCGGTCACGATCTTCAAATTTGCCATGAGCCCCTACGAAAATTGGCGGGAGCTGGCCTGGGCCGGGGTGTTCCTCATTACGATGGTCGTGCTGGGGCTGAACATCATCGCCAGAATATGGGTTCGATCCCGTGCATGACGCAGTTTCCCTCACCCCCATCCCCTCTCCCGCTGGGCGAGGGGAGTTTCGAGAAGCCGCTTCGCGACTTGACATGTAGGTGACGCCGTCGCCTGGTAATCCATGACTTCGACATCTCCATCCGATTCCACGCCGATGGTCAAAATTTCCGTGCGGAACCTCGATTTCCATTACGGCCGCTTTCACGCGCTGAAAAATATCAGCCTGGACATTCCTGCCAACCAGGTTACCGCCTTCATCGGGCCTTCGGGCTGCGGCAAGTCCACCCTGCTTCGGGTCTTCAACCGCATGTACGAGCTGTACCCCAAACAGCGCGTGTCGGGCGAAGTGCTGCTGGATGGGGAAGACCTGCTGACATCCCGCCAAGATGTGGCGCTGCTGCGCGCTCGGGTGGGGATGGTGTTCCAGAAGCCCACCCCATTCCCGATGTCGATCTTCGAGAACATCGCTTTCGGAGTGCGGTTATTCGAATCGCTGC
This sequence comes from Candidatus Symbiobacter mobilis CR, assembly GCF_000477435.1. NCBI lineage: Bacteria > Pseudomonadati > Pseudomonadota > Betaproteobacteria > Burkholderiales > Comamonadaceae > Candidatus Symbiobacter > Candidatus Symbiobacter mobilis. Next base: position 719,203 of record NC_022576.1, on the reverse strand, counting down.
GCACGGCAGAGATGGAAGATCGGGTCGAATGGGCACTGCGCAAGGCAGCCCTCTGGCCGGAAGTCAAGGACAAGCTGCACCAAAGCGGGGCCAGCCTTTCCGGTGGGCAGCAACAGCGCTTGTGCATTGCACGCGCCATCGCCGTACAGCCCGAGGTATTGCTGCTCGACGAACCTTGTTCGGCGCTCGACCCCATTTCGACAGCCAAGATCGAAGAGCTCATCACCGAGCTGAAAAAAGACTACACCGTCGTCATCGTCACGCACAACATGCAACAAGCCGCCCGCTGTAGCGACAACACCGCTTACATGTACCTGGGCGACCTGATCGAGTACGGCACCACCGAGCAGATATTTTTCAAGCCTGCCCGGCAGGAGACAGAGTTCTACATCACAGGGCGGGTAGGGTAGGGGGCTAGGCAAGGACACACCATGGGCGACAAACACCTTTCCACGCAGTTCGATAGTGAACTCCGCATCTTGTCGGGAAAAATGATGGAACTCGGCGGCCTTGTCGAGGCCCAGGTTCGGCAAGCCGTGGGTGGGCTGACCCGGGCAGAGGCCCCTGCGGGGGAAGACGTGCTTGCCATTGAGATCCGGGTCAATGCGATGGAAGTCGACATCGACCGCGATATTGCCAATGTCATCGCCCGCAGGCAGCCCATTGCCCGGGATCTGCGCTTGCTGATGGGCATTTCCAAAGCCACCGCCAACCTGGAACGTGTGGGTGACGAAGCCGTCAAGATCGCACGCATCCTGCGTTCCATGCCCTTGCCGGAACCGGGGTGCTGTGTCTTGCCTTCTCCGGAAGTGCAGCAGGAAGCCCATTTAGCCCTGGGGTTGTTGCGCAAGGCCCTGGACGCCTTTGCCCGGCTCGACATCGCGAGTGCGGTAGCCATCCTCGAAGAAGACGCGGCCATAGACCGCGAGTTCGACGCACTGATGCGCTCGCTCGTGACCTGCATGACGCAGAACCCTACGGTCGTTCCGTCCGGGCTTGATCTACTCTTCGTCGCCAAGGCTATCGAGCGCGTAGGCGACCATGCCAAGAACGTCGCAGAACTGGTGATCTACATCGTCAAGGGTGCGGATGTGCGCCATACGCCATTCGACCGTGTTCGTTCCGCGATGCGATGAAAGCTGCTCCCAGCATTCTGCTCGTCGAAGACGAAGAAGCCATCGCGGAACTGCTGGGCGTGCATTTGCGCCACGCAGGCTACCGCGCCGTCTGGGCGCGCGATGGGGCTTGCGCGCAGGCACGCATCGAAGAAGCCGTGCCCGACGCCATCCTGCTGGATTGGATGCTCCCCGGTGATTCCGGCCTGACTTGGGCGCGACGCTGGAGGGCGCAGCCCCGCACGCGCTCGGTTCCCATTCTGATGTTGACCGCACGCGGCGAGGAAGCCGACAAGGTGATGGGGCTGGACGCTGGGGCGGATGACTACATCGCCAAACCTTTTTCGATGCGGGAATTGCTGGCCCGGGTGCGCGCCGTCTTGCGCAGGGCTGCGCCGGACGACGAGGAAGTCCGTGTCGTCCAGGGTGCGCTGCTCGTCGATATGGCAGCGCACCAAGCGACCTTCGAGGGACGCCCCATGCAGCTTGGCCCCACCGAGTTCCGCCTGTTGGCGCACCTTGCCGCCCACCCCGGGCGTGCGCATTCCCGCGCAAGCCTGCTGGAACACGTGTGGGAAGGGCGTCGCCATTTGGAGGAACGCACGGTTGATGTCCACATCATGCGGCTACGGGAGGCGCTGGGCACCCACGGCGCGGCGATGATCGAAACCGTGCGCGGGGTGGGGTACCGGTTCATCGGCGCGCAATCGTCTGCTTCCTGACTGCGCACGACGATCATGCTGGCACGCCCTCTGTCGCTGCTGGCCTTGCAGATGCTCGGCGCCTTCGCTGGCTGGTGGGCAGGGCACTGGCTGGGACGGGAACACTGCGCATGGTGGGGGGGATGGTTCGCGACGATGGTCTGGGTCGTCGTCGATACCGTACGGGCACGCAACGTCATCGACAGGCTACGTGCGGGCCGTGGGCTGATCCATGCCAACCCTGCGCAAGGGTCTGGCCCCGGTGGCATGTGGGGGGATGTGCTCGACCGTATCGTTCGCTGCCTGCGCGTGCAGGAGCAAGAGATCGCGGAATGCCAAAGCAGGCTCGAACACTTCTTGGCGGCATTTCAGGCATCGCCGAACGGCGTGGTGTTGCTGGACGTACAACAGCGTATCGATTGGTGCAACCAAAGGGCCTGCGTGCATTTCGGGCTAGACGCCCAACGCGACATCGGGCAGGCCATTTCGCATCTGGTGCGCGACCCCGAATTCCTCACTTTTCTGACGGATGCGCACAGTGGCCGGGAGCTGGTCATGCCTGCACGTGCACAGGCATCGCAACACCCCATTTCGTTGTCGGTGCAGGCGTACCCGTATGCGCAAGGCAAGTGGCTGCTGCTTTCCAGGGACGTGACCACCGACCGGCGTTCCCAAGCCATGCGGCGGGAGTTTCTGGCCAACGTCGCCCACGAGATTCGTACCCCGTTGACCGTGCTATCCGGTTTTGTCGAAACCCTGCAAACGCTGGAGCCTAACAAGGCAGAGCGCCAGCGTTGCCTGGTCTGGATGGAAAAACAGACGCTACGCATGCGCCATCTCGTCGAAGATTTGCTGGTGCTATCCAGTCTGGAAGAGCAGTCCGTTCCCACCACCCGCACCCGCAACGACGTACGCAGCTTGCTCGACCAAGTCGTGGCGGATGCCCATGCCTTGTCCGCAGGGATGGGGGAAGAAGGCAAGGAGGCGCACCAGATCGACTGCATTGCCTCGGCCCCGGTGTACCTGGAGGGAAATACGCAAGAGCTGCTGAGCGCGATGGGGAACCTTGTTGGCAACGCCGTGCGCTACACCCCGGCGGGGGGCAGCATCACCGTTAGTGCAGTATTGCAAGACGACGGAACCCTGGAGTTTGCGGTGCGCGATACCGGCTATGGCATCGCTGCAGAGCATATTCCCCGGCTGACTGAGCGCTTCTACCGGGTTGATCGCGGACGTTCCCGTTCCCAGGGCGGAACCGGCTTGGGCCTAGCCATCGTCGCCCAAATCGCCCACCGACACGGCGCTACCTTGGGCATCGACAGCACCGTGGGGAAAGGCTCGACCTTCAAGTTGGTGTTTCCGGCCAACCTGGTTTACCGTGGTCAAGACTTCCATCGCTCCTACAACGTATAGCAAAAAGGGTGCGAGTGGCTGCGAGTGGTACGCAGGATGCCAAGGATGTTCGTGGTTGTCACTTTACATAATAGGCATTGTCTTCGGATGAGCCATGGCGGTTAGTTGCCGCCAACGCTGGCGCGACCGGGGCGCAGCAATGCCATCGATGCGCGGTTTCCGGCGCGTTCGGCAAAGTCATGGGCGTCCAACCCTTGTTCGTTGCGCATCGCAACCTTGGCGCCGGCTGCGAGCAAGGCGCGCACAGCGTCGGTCGTTCCGTAGTACGCGGCCATCATCAGCGGGGTCGTGCCATTGGGGGACACTGCATTGATGCGTGCTCCTTCGGACAACAGCAGGCGTATCACGTCGACGTGCCCACGGGTTGCGGCGTAGTGCAAGGGAGTCCAGCCCGGCTTGTGAACCGCTGCCCCGCGTGCAAGCAAGGTGGCGCACCAGGCGACGTTGCCCTGCATGGCGGCATACATCAGCGCGGTTTCGTCCTTGGCGTTGCGTTGGTCTACGCGAACGGTGGGCCAAGTCAGCAATACCTCGGCCACCTTGGCGGCGCTCCCCCGGAACGCCAGGATCAGGCCGTTATGGCCCATGGCATCGACGGTGTTGGGGTCGAACCCGCGTTCCAACAGTTCCCTGACCGTGGACTCGTCATCAATGCCAATGGCGCGGAAATAGTCTTCGTACGAACCCGCCCACGCCACACTGCCCAGCGCCAGCGCCACGTACACCCAGCCCAGCAACGCTTGTCGGAGCAGGCACCCCATGCGACGCAAGAAACGTTGCTTCGTGAACCCAGATCGCATCTGCGGATCACGCATGGCCAGGGGCCACAGAGGATGCAGAGATAGATGCTGCGGAAGATGCTGTCGATGTAGCAGCACCGCGAAGAAAGAGCCGCTCAAAATTGCGCGTGGTGTGCTCGGCGACGATGCTTTCATCGATCCCCTTGATGCGCGCCAGCTCTGCCCCTACCCAGCAGACCAGTGAAGGATCGTTGACCTTGCCCCGATGCGGAACCGGGGCCAGATATGGGCTGTCGGTCTCGATCAACACGCGGTCGAGCGGAACCATCGCCGCCACCTCACGCAGGATGACGGCATTTTTGAACGTCAGGATGCCCGACAACGAAATGTGGAACCCCATATCCAGCACCTTGCGGGCAATATCTGCGGTCTCTGTAAAGCAGTGGAACACCCCGCCCGCGCATCCAGCCGAGCCGTCTTCCCCCTCCCCTTGCAGCAGGCGCAGCGTGTCGTCGGTAGCCGACCGCATGTGTACGACCAATGGCTTGCCCAGGCTGCGTGCGGCGCGGATGTGGACACAGAACCGATCCCGCTGCCATTGCATCTGCTCCACGCTGCGGTTGCCGAGCCGGGAATAGTCCAATCCCGTCTCCCCCACGCCGACAACCCGCTCTCGCGACCCCAAACGGACCAACGTGTCGAGGAAAGGTTCTTCCACGTCCTCGTAGTCGGGGTGAACGCCGACAGTACACCACAGCTCTTCGCATTCCGAGGCCAGCCGGTAGACGGTCTCGAAGCCTTCGAGCTTGGTGGCGACGCACAACGCACGGCCCACGTTCGCTGTGCGCATGGCGTCGCGAATCCACGCCAGCCGTGGCAACAATTCCGGAAAGTCCAGGTGACAGTGGGAGTCGCAGTACATCGCTGGGGAGTGGGCTTCGGATCGCCTGCCTACCGAAATGGGTTCTTATACCGTCTGGGTTGGTTTGCCAATGGGCAGATGGGTATGTAGCAGCTCTTCGATTTTCTTGCGGACCGCTTCGCCCTTTTCGTCGTCGGGCAACACCATCCCTACCCCTTGTGTCCGATGCGCAGGGGCATTGGCTGGCGTCACCCACGCTATCCGCCCGGCAATGGGATGACGATACATTTCCTCGGGCAGAGTGACCAGCACGTAGATGACGTCCCCAAGCCGGTAGTCGCGATCAGTGGGGATGAACAACCCGCCATGGGCAAACAACGGGATGTATGCCTCGTAGAGCGAAGCCTTGTCTCGCAAGAGAAGCTGCACCACGCTGGGGCGCATCGCGTGGGACTGTGCGGTGTCATCGATTTGAGACATGAACTCCCTCCATTTCTACGCACGAAGGCCGACATTGCAACCGTCTACGTGCATTGGGCTAGTGCTTGAGCGCTTCGCAGGTCGCTACCGAGGTAGATACCCCCCCGGTGGGAACGACAACGAGCAGTGGGTCTTCTGGCTCCAAAGCCACCGGGACGCTTTCCAGGGCGACTTCCAGCACTTTGTCGATCCAACGCACGGGAACGATGTCCAGCCCGTTTTTGACGTTGTCCGGGATGTCTTGCAGATCCTTCGAGTTTTCCTCGGGGATCAGCACCGTTTTGACCCCACCGCGCAAAGCGGCCAGTAGTTTTTCCTTCAGCCCGCCAATCGACGTGACTTCGCCGCGCAGGGTGATTTCCCCCGTCATGGCGACATCGCAGCGCGCCGGGATGCCGGTCATCGCGGAGACGATGGCTACCGTCATGGCCACGCCAGCGCTAGGGCCATCCTTGGGCGTCGCTCCATCGGGAACGTGGATGTGGATGTCTTTCTTTTCAAAGACTTCCTCCGCGATCCCGAGGCGCATCGCCCGGCTGCGCACGACAGTTCGCGCGGCCTCGACGGATTCCTTCATCACATCTCCCAGCGAACCGGTGCGGATGATCGTGCCCTTGCCCGGCATCGTCGCAACCTCGATATTGAGCAGGTCGCCACCCGCTTCCGTCCATGCCAGCCCGACGACCTGGCCGATCTGATTTTTCATTTCAGCACGGCCAAAGGAGTATTTGCGCACGCCGAGGAACTCGTGCAGATTGGCGGACTGGACGACGACCTGCGGCTTCATCTTCTTGAGCTGCAAGCCCTTGACCACCTTCCGGCAGACCTTGGACAACTCGCGCTCCAGCGAACGAACCCCGGCTTCCCGCGTGTAGTAGCGGACGATGTCACGGATGGCATCTTCGGTGATGTTCAGCTCTTCGACGGCCACGCCGTTGTTCTTGCGCTGCTTGGGGAGCAGGTACCGCACGGCGATGTTGACCTTCTCATCTTCGGTGTAGCCCGACAGGCGGATCACCTCCATCCGGTCGAGCAGCGCAGCGGGGATGTTCATCGAGTTGGACGTGGCGACGAACATCACGTCGCTGAGGTCGAAATCGACCTCGACGTAGTGGTCGGCGAACTTGCTGTTTTGCTCGGGGTCGAGCACTTCCAGCAAAGCACTGGAAGGATCACCACGAAAGTCCGCGCCCAGCTTGTCGATTTCGTCGAGCAGAAACAGCGGGTTGCGCGTGCCCACCTTGCTCAGGTTCTGGAGCACCTTGCCCGGCATGGCGCCAATGTACGTCCGACGATGCCCGCGAATTTCGGCCTCGTCGCGCACCCCGCCCAGCGCCATGCGCACGTACTTGCGGCCAGTGGCTTTGGCGATGGACTGCCCCAAGGAAGTCTTGCCGACCCCCGGAGGGCCGACGAGGCACAGGATGGGCGCCTTGACCTTATCCACCCGCTGCTGCACGGCTAGGTATTCGAGGATGCGGTCTTTGACCTTGTCGAGACCGTAGTGATCCTCGTTCAGAACGTTTTCGGCATTGGTCAGGTTGTGCTTGATCTTGGTCACGCTCGACCAGGGCAGCCCAGCGAGGACGTCGATGTAGTTACGCACCACCGTGGCTTCTGCGGCCATCGGCGACATCAGCTTGAGCTTGCGCAGCTCGGACTGCACCTTTTCGAGGGCGTCCTTGGGCATCTTTGCTGCCTGGATCTTCTTTTCCAGCTCGTTGATGTCCGCGCCGTCTTCGCCCTCGCCCAGTTCTTTCTGGATGGCCTTGACCTGTTCGTTGAGGTAGAAATCGCGCTGGTTCTTTTCGAGCTGGCGTTTGACCCGGCCCCGAATCTTCTTGTCGACGTTAAGGATTTCGACTTCACGCTCGATCTGCCCAAAGAGCTTTTCCAGCCGGTCACGCACCGCAGACAGCGACAGGATCGCCTGCTTGTCGTCGAGTTTGAGGGGCAAGTGCGCAGTGATCGTATCCGCCATCCGGCCGGGGTCTTCGATGCCCGAAATCGACAGCAGGATCTCCGGCGGAATCTTCTTGTTGAGCTTGACGTACTGTTCGAACTGCTGCATCACGGCGCGCCGCAGGGCTTCGACTTCGCTGGTCAACGCCTTCGGGGCGTCGTCGTCTTCCGCTGTCTGGTCCCCAATCATGGGAACGACCATGGCGCGAAAGTGGGATTCGGCTTCCTCAATGTATTCGACTCGCGCACGCTGCTGACCTTCGACAAGCACCTTGACGGTACCGTCCGGCAGTTTCAGCGTCTGGAGGATGACGGAAATGCACCCGACATCGAACATATCCGACACCATCGGGTCGTCTTTGGCGGCAGCCTTCTGTGCAACCAGCATGATGCGCCGATCCGCAGACGCAGCAGCTTCCAGCGCAGTGATGCTTTTGGTACGCCCCACGAACAGGGGGATGACCATGTGGGGAAAGACAACCACATCGCGCAGCGGCAACAGCGGCAAGTCCTGTGGATTCAAAGAGGAAGTGGTAGATCCAGACATATGCGCATCCTTTTTGCCGGTTCGTTGAAAGTTTCCCACCACAGCATGGGGGAATACCACAGCATTGTGCCGACGAATCCCCGGGGTAATCGGCGCATCAAAAAGGCAAAAGGGAGATAGATCAAGCTTTTTCGAGCTGGGGTCGCATCACCCGGGTAGGCGCTTTCCCCTCATCAATGGTGGCTGCTTCGACGATGACCTTCGCCACCTCCGGCGTGCTCGGCAGTTCGAACATCGTGTCGAGCATTGCCTGTTCGAGGATCGATCGCAACCCACGCGCCCCAGTCTTGCGCTGCATAGTCTTGCGGGCAACGGAACGCAAGGCTTCCGGTTCCACTTCCAGCTCCACGTCTTCCATCGAGAGCAAGGTCTGGTACTGCTTGATGAGCGCGTTTTTGGGTTCCGTGAGGATGCGCACCAGGGCCTCTTCATCCAGCTCGTCGAGGACTGCGACCACGGGCAGCCGCCCTACAAGCTCGGGAATCAGCCCGAAGTGGATCAAATCTTCAGGCTCTATTTCCCGCAGTACGTCGGTGAGCGTCCGTTCCTGCTTGCTGCGGATGGTGGCGCCAAAACCGATCCCGGAAGTCTGCGTGCGCCGGTCGATCACCTTCTCCAATCCGGCGAAAGCGCCGCCACAGATGAAGAGGATGTTGGTCGTATCGACGCTGACGAATTCCTGGTTGGGGTGTTTGCGGCCCCCATGCGGCGGCACATTGGCGACCGTGCCTTCAATCAGCTTCAACAGCGCCTGCTGCACCCCTTCGCCGGAGACATCGCGGGTGATCGAGGGGTTCTCGGACTTGCGGGAAATTTTGTCGATTTCGTCGATGTAGACGATGCCGCGCTGTGTGCGCTCCACGTCGTATTCACAGCTCTGCAAGAGTTTTTGCAGGATGTTCTCGACGTCTTCGCCCACGTAGCCCGCTTCGGTCAGGGTCGTGGCATCGGCGATGACGAAAGGCACGTCGAGCTTGCGCGCCAGTGTTTGCGCCAGAAGGGTCTTCCCTGAGCCCGTCGGCCCCACGAGCAGGATGTTGCTTTTTGCCAGTTCGACATCCCCCTGCTTGGGGTTCACCTGGTATTGCAAGCGCTTGTAGTGGTTGTAGACCGCCACGCAGAGCGTGCGTTTGGCCAGCTCTTGGCCAATGACGTAATCATCGAGATCTTTTTTGATTTCTGCCGGTGTGGGAAGTTCTTCCTTCACCACACTGGACAACTGGGGATCTTCCTTGAGCAGTTGCGCACACAAACCCACGCATTCGTCGCAGACATAGGCGTTGTGGCCCGCGATGAGCTTGAGCACCTCGTTGTGAGACTTGCCACAAAACGAGCAATGGGCAGTCTCTTTGGGATCGGATTGTTTTTTCTCCCGCATGGCTCCTACGCCCTCTTGCTGATGACGGCGTCGATCAGGCCGTACTCGCGGCTTTCTTCGGCGGACATGAAGTAGTCGCGCTCGGTATCCCGCGCAATGCGTTCGATGGGCTGGCCGGTCTTGTCCGCAAGAATCTGGTTGAGCAATTCGCGGGTTTTGAGGATTTCGCGAGCGTGAATCTCGATTTCCGTCGCTTGCCCCTGGCTGCCACCGGAGGGTTGGTGGATCATGATCCGCGAGTTGGGCAAGGAAAACCGCTTGCCCTTGGCCCCGGAGGCCAGCAGGAAAGCCCCCATGCTGGCAGCAGTACCCGTGCATAGGGTAGACACGGAAGGTTTGATGAAGTTCATCGTGTCATAAATCGCCAGCCCTGCGCTGACGGAACCCCCGGGGGAATTGATGTAGAAGGAAATGTCCTTGTCCGGGTTTTCGCTTTCCAAAAACAAAAGCTGTGCGACGACGAGGCTGGCAACATGGTCATTGACCGGGCCTACCAAAAAAACCACCCGCTCCTTGAGCAGGCGCGAATAGATGTCGTACGACCGCTCTCCCCGCCCGGATTGTTCGATCACCATCGGCACGAGGCCGAGGTCGTTGGTGGGCAGTGCTTGGTTGGTGTGGATCATGTCGGCTCCATGGGAGAAAAAAAGGGGGCCCGAACGGTAGCGATCAATGCACCCACTGAAGGGGTCAGGCAACGATCAGCTCGCTGAAAGGAACGGTTTTGTCGACCACTTTGGCGTGTTGGTAGAGGTAGTCGACGACGTTTCTTTCGCTGTAATGCAAGCGCAGGGACCCCATGCGATGGTCGTCCTGGACATATTCCTTTTCAAAGGCATCGGGTTCCTGGTAACTCGACGCAAGGCGCCGTATGTGTTCCACCACCTGTGCGTCTTGCGGGATCAAACCATGTTGCGCGGCCAGGTCATTGACGACCAGCATCCAATGCACCTCGCAGCGTACTTGGTCGAGGAACTGCGAGGGAATGTTCAGGGAGTCGGTTTGCAGGTCATAACCCTGCTCTTTCATGGCCTGAATTCTTCGGTACAGCAAATCTTTGGTGCGTTTGCGCACCAGCACCTCGGGTACGGCAAAGTGGTAGTGATCAAACAAGGCTTGCATCAAACCGTCCCGATTGCGTGCGAACAACCGGCTTTCGCGCTGCAAGTCGAGGTTCTTGCGAATTTCCTTGCGCAGACTTTCTATCGTGCCATCGGTCACCCCGACTGACTGGATCCACTGCGGACTCATTTCCGGGAGCACAACCTTTTCAATGCTGTGCAAGGTCACCATGAAATCGGCGGTTTTGCCCGCGATGTCGGCAACGCGGTACGTTGCGGGGAACGTGAGCTGAAAGGTTTTGCTTTCCCCCGCAGTCATGCCTTCGATGGCTTTCTCGAATTCGGCAGGCATGAAGTTTTCTCCGAGGAGGAACCGCATGTCTTTGGCTTGTCCACCCTCGAAGGATTCGCCATCAATCTTGCCGTCGAAATCGACCGTGGCGCGATCTCCCATTTCCGCCGCACTCCCCGGCTCCCCTGCCACGAAAGTACCGGTTTGCTTGCGCAGGTGCTGGATCGTTTTGTTGATGGTTTCCTCGTCCACTTCGGAATTCCAGCGCTCGATTTCCACATTCTCCAGATCAGCCAGTTCAACGTCTGGCAGCACCTCGAACCGGAGCTGGATGGCAGCCCCTTCGGTGCAGGCTACCGCCAATTTCTCCTCGGGCAATTCCGCAAATTCGGGAAGGAACGCAGGCCGCAGTTTTGCCAAACCGATTTCTTGGTCGTAGGTACTTTTGGCAATGGCGTTGACGACTTCTTCCACCACCGAAGTTTTGAAACGATGCTCAATGACGGACATCGGAATTTTTCCAGGACGAAAGCCATCTATCCGCACTTCGCGGGCCAGCTTCCGTAGACGTTGCTGCACCGCAGAGGCAATGCGTTCAGCGGGAATGTGGAACGACATGATGCGGCGGAGATCCGCGACGGTCTCAATAGTGGCTGACATGGGCAGTTTCCGGGACGGGTGCAGGGATGAAAAAGAAACCAAAGTCGGAATGCCCCCCTTGCCAATCCTTTTGCCAACCCCATGGGGCACGCCGGTGCCATGGCGCTTGGCAAACAGGAAAGGAAGAGGTGGTGCGCGGGGGGGGACTCGAACCCCCACGCTGTTGCCAGCGTCAGGACCTAAACCTGGTGCGTCTACCAGTTTCGCCACCCGCGCGCAATCGGGACAACTCGGCGAGAAAAAAGAGGGGCACTACGCGCCCCTCTATCGTCGGAAATTCTAGCCTGCACGGGTTGGAGCAGCCTCCGCATCCCCGCGCGGCATCTTGCTGGCATGTCAGCGCTGCGGCGCGTGCGATTCTTCGTCGACGCAGAATTCCCTGCGGGCGATTCCCAGCAGGGTCCGCGCCGTTAGCCCGGCAACGACAACGCTGACCACGACAAACATCAGCCAAGCTACCCCTTGGAAGAAGGACTGTCCAGTGCGGTGGTACATCAGAATGCTGGCGATGGTGAAGGCGGCGAGTGGGAAGGAATACGCCCACCATGACAGGTAGAACCGAACAAACCCGAGAAATTTCTTCAACGAGATCAGCAGCAGTACTGTGAAACACGCCGTGTAATAGAGGATTCGAGCGAACGCATCGATATCCCCCGTCAGCTTGACGTAGGCGATGAAACCCACTGCAGGCGGTGCAATCAGAATGAAAAAGGTAGGCAGCAGTTTTTCCGGCAGGGGGTGGTGGAAGATCACCCGGTTGAGGATGATCGTCAGCAGTACCAGCCAGAACACCAGCCCGATGCTGAAAAAGAACCACGAGACTTCGATGCATCCATGGCTCACTGCTGCAACAGGAACGAGGATGTTCCCCACGACGGGGATGAACCAGGAAGGGTTCGAATGCACGACTTCAAAGTGCGTCAGCCCGATCCAACGGGACATCACGAACAAGGTGAACCCCAATTGCAATGGGGCACCGAGGGCCAGAAGCCACAAAGAAAGATCGTGCGATAGGGCTTCCAGCGCGATGCTTAGCAGCAGCAAACTGATCGACAGCGTGGGGAAAAAACTCAGCTTGATCGGGTGTGCCAACTCTTTGGTTACCTCTTGAGGGTAGCGGAGGCATTGGAGGACGAAAACACAAGCCAGTACCGTGAACACGAGGGCTGCAAACAAGGCCAGCCACGTTCCAGCATTGCCTGGAAGGCCCAAATAGGATTGGGCGCGCTGAACGGCGATGGCCATGCCGGCCAGCCCCATCACGATCGAGAAAAACGACACCGGGAAATACGCGAGGCGAGCGGAAGAATCGGACATACGAACAATCACAGGAACGCGACACCCTCTGGCCGGACAACGGCCCGCGACGACTTGGCCACCATTCCATAACCCCTGAGGGCGCAATGGGCACCGGCATCGTCTGACGGTCTCATTTCCAAGAGGGAAGAAAAAAAGCCCGGGAACCGGGCCTTGCGGCCATGCCGCAGAGATGGTCGGGGCGAAAGGATTCGAACCTTCGACCCTCTGGTCCCAAACCAGATGCGCTACCAAGCTGCGCCACACCCCGACTTGCAGGAATTGTACGTACCGCCCTTTGGGCATTGCCGATGCCGAAAAACCCATGCTTTTTCTCGTAGCAGCGGCACATTTCCAGTTACGCAAGATGCGGTGTCATACTCCTTCTCCCCTTTCCCCGGCCCTCTGCACCGCGACTGCGGTGCGCAGATTCCCCCCACTTGGAATTCCCCTACCTTGGAGCTTGTGCCATGTGTATTGCTTGCGGATGCGGCCAACCCAACGCCGCGCATACCCACCCCGGTCACCACCACCACGATCATTCCGGAGATCACGGCGCGCACCACCATCACGACCATGATCATTCTGAGGACCATGACCACTCTCACGACCATGATCACGGCGCAGGGGATGGTGCCTCGCGAACCATCCGGATCGAGCAAGACATCCTCGCCAAAAACGATGCCTATGCCCGAGCCAACCGCGATTGGCTGCGGTCGAAAGGGGTGTTTGCGCTCAATCTCGTCTCCAGTCCCGGGGCAGGCAAAACCACCTTGCTGTGCGCCACCATCGCAGCGCTCAACGCACGCAGCGTCGCAGTGATCGAAGGGGACCAGCAAACCAGCCTTGATGCCGACCGCATTCGCGCCACCGGTGCCGCAGCCGTGCAGATCAATACCGGCAAGGGCTGTCACCTCGACGCGCACGGCGTGGGCCACGCGATGGTTCACTTCCAGTTTGTTGAAGGCGGTCTGCTGCTGATCGAAAACGTTGGCAACCTGGTCTGCCCCGCTGCCTTCGACTTGGGCGAGGCGCACAAGGTCGTCGTGCTCTCCGTCACCGAAGGGGAAGACAAACCCTTGAAATACCCGGACATGTTCCGTGCATCGAGCGTCATGGTGCTCAACAAAATCGACTTGCTGCCGCACGTGCAATTTGACGTGGACAAGGCCATCGAATACGCACGGCGCGTGCGCCCGGATATCCGAGTGCTGTCGCTATCAGCGACGACAGGGGAAGGCATGGGCGCGTGGCTCGACTTTTTGCGTTCGGGGATGGAATCGGCCAAGCCATCGGCGTAATTGGGCGCCAGTCCACGTGCATCGGCGCACTTCGGCATACCTAGGCATGACTGCGCCTGATGCCGTCGCAGCGTGCTCTTCCACGACGACGGATGCCCCCGTGGCTTGCCTGCGTATCGGCGTGCGGGGGCTGGTGCAGGGGGTGGGTTTTCGTCCCTTTGTCGTTCGCCTCGCCCGGCAATGCGGGGTGCAGGGGTGGGTGCGTAACGGGCCTGGCGGGGTCGATATCCTCGCTTGCGCACGGCAAACGGCGCTTGATGCCCTGATCGAAGGCGTGCGCGCCCAGGCTCCGCCGCTGGCGCGGGTCGAGGCCGTCACGATCGAGAATGCGCCCCTATGGCACGGGCAGGGATTCGCGGTGCTGGAAAGCGCCAACGCACAGCGCACCAACGACTCCCTGGCAACGGCCCCCGGCCCCGACGTGGCGACCTGCCCGCAATGCATGGCAGAACTGTTCGACCCCTTGAACCGGCGTTGGCGCCATCCTTTTATCGCCTGTACGCATTGCGGGCCTCGGTACACCGTCACCCGCGCCCTGCCCTACGACCGCATTCGCACCAGCCTGGCTCCGTTTGCCCTCTGCGCTGACTGCGAGCGCGAATACCGCGATGCCACCGACCGGCGCTTCCACGCCGAAACCCAGTGCTGCCCGCACTGCGGCCCCCGCCTGACCCTGCTTGACGCACAGGGCCACGCCCAGCCCGGCGACCCCATCACGATGACCTGGGACTGGCTGCGTAACGGCGCTGTCGTGGCGATCAAGGGGCTGGGGGGCTTTCACTTGGCTTGCGACGCACGCAATGCCCAGGCGGTGCAGCGTTTGCGCAGCGCCAAGCAGCGCGATGCCAAGCCTTTTGCCGTGATGGCTGCCAACGCGCCCAGCCTGCGTGCGATTGCGACCGTCGATGCCGCGCAGCAGGAATGGCTGGAATCGCGCCAGCGCCCCATCGTGCTCTTGCGTGCCTGCGCCGTTCCCCTGGAAGGCGTATCGCCGGGGCTGGATAGCGTCGGGGCCATGCTCCCCGCCACCCCGGTGCAATATCTGCTGTTTCACGAGGCTGCGGGGCGGCCCGAAGGCTGCCAATGGCTGCAAGTAGCGTGGCCGACGATCCTGGTGATGACCAGCGCAAACCTCGGCAGCGAGCCGATCTTGCGGACTGCCAAGGAAGTCTTGCAGGGCTTGGCTGGAAGGATCGACGGCATCCTCGATGCCGACCGGGACATCGTCGCCCGCTGCGACGACAGCGTGCTGCGCGTCATCGACGGTAGCGCCCGCTTTGTGCGCAGCAGCCGGGGCCTTGCTCCTGTTCCGGTTCGTTTGCCTGGAGACCGGCCAAGCACCCTGCCCTCCGTCGTCGCATGGGGGGCGTATCTCAAGAATACGGTTTGCGTCACACGTCGTGACGAGGCTTTCGTATCCCCCCATATCGGCGACCTCGACAGCGCTGCCACCCGCCTCTTCCAGCGCGATACCGTGGACCATCTGGTGGAATTGCTCGGCGCTCGGCCCACCATCGTTGCGATGGATTTGCACCCCGACGACCCCGCCGCGCTGGCTGCGCAAGACTATGCCCAGCACCACGCGCTCCGCACCGTGCGTGTACAGCACCACCATGCGCACATCGCCGCAGTCTGCGCAGAACATGCTTGGACACGCCCCATCCTCGGATTGGCGCTCGACGGTATGGGATGGGGCAGCGACGGAATGGCATGGGGCGGGGAATTGCTGCACCTCGGCAGCACGAAAGAAGGGGTGCCGTGTACCCGGCTGGGCCACCTGCGCCCGTTGCCGTTGCCTGGCGGGGATCGGGCAGCACGCGAACCCTGGCGCATGGCGTGCGCGGTCTCGCACTTGCTGGGGCGGCCTTTTCCATCGCAATGGGTTTCTGCACCCGCAACACCAGCAGTACCCACCGCACCCGCCGCGCACCCCGTGGTTACAGCGCATGCCGCGCAAGTCGTTGCGGACATGCTGCGCCGTGGAGTGCATTGCCCGCCCTCCACGGGGATGGGGCGGTATGTCGATGCCGCTGCCGCGCTGCTGGGCCTGTGTACGCACCAGCGCTACGAAGCGCACGCGGCGGTCCTGCTCGAAGACGCTGCGGCGCGCCACATCGACGCCCACGGCTGGCCCGCTGCGGCAAGCGGTGGCTGGACGATCGACGAACGGCTGTGCCTGGACTTTCTGCCCCTGCTTGGGCAGCTCGACTGCAATGGCGACGTGGCCTGGCAGGCGGCAGTCTTCCACGCGACGATTGCCGAAGGCTTGGCCGAATGGCTGCGTAGAGCACGCGACAAAACGGGGATCGATACCGTCGCCCTGGCCGGGGGCGTCTTTCTCAACGCTCTGCTATCGTCCCAGATTCCCCGGTTGGCGCAAGGGTACACGCTGTTGTTCCCCCGCCAAGGCTGCGTGGGCGATGCAGGCATTGCCCTGGGGCAGGCATGGGTAGCCGTGCATGCGGTGAACGCTGTGGATTCCATGGATTCTGTGAGGTAAAGGGGACAACGATGTGTCTGGCATTTCCGGTACGGGTGGTGGAGATGGGTCTAGGCCCCTTGGGGGACATGGCTCGCGTGGAATGCGCGGGGGTGGAGAAAGAGGTGTCCGTTGCGCTCCTCGACGAGGTGTCTATCGGTGACTACGTCATCCTGCACGCGGGCTACGCTTTATCTCGGCTCGACCCCGAAGAGGCACGCACCACGCTGGAGATGTTCGCGCAGATGTCGGATTCGCAGTGAAGTACATCGACGAGTTTCGCGACCCCGCGCTGGCTGGGGTGCTCGCGCAAAAGATCGCTGCGCGGGTCTTGCCGGGTCGTTCGTACCGGTTCATGGAGTTTTGCGGAGGCCACACACATGCCATTGCCCGCTACGGCTTGGTCGACGTGCTCCCCGCCCCTGTGCGGATGATCCACGGCCCTGGCTGCCCAGTGTGCGTGCTGCCGATCGGGCGCATCGACATGGCCATCGAGCTGGCTACCCACTTCGATGCGATTCTGTGTACCTACGGTGACATGCTGCGCGTTCCGGCTTCCGGCGGGATGTCCCTGCGCATCGCCCGCGCCCGGGGGGCGGATGTGCGGATGGTCTATTCGACCCTCGATGCCTTGCACATTGCACGAGACAACCCGGGCCGCGACGTGGTGTTCTTCGCCATCGGCTTTGAAACGACCACCCCCGCCACCGCGCTGGCCTTGCAAACCGCACGGCGCGAGGGCTTGCGCAACTTCGGCGTGCTGTGTTGCCATGTGCGCACGCCCCCAGCCATCGAGCACTTGCTTGCAGCGAAGGACGATGTCGCCATTGATGGTTTCATCGGCCCGGCGCACGTGTCCACCGTGATCGGAAGCCGGGCCTATGCGGATTGCGCAGACCGGTACCGCAAGCCCGTCGTCATTGCGGGGTTCGAGCCGCTGGACATCCTGCAGGCGGTCTGGATGCTTGTCGGGCAGGTCAACGAAGGCCGCTGCGACGTCGAAAACGAATTCACCCGTGCAGTGCGTCCCCAGGGCAACCCCCGGGCACTGGCGTGCATCGAGGAAGTGTTCACGCTGCGTCCGTCTTTCGAGTGGCGGGGGCTGGGTGAGGTGCCATATTCGGCATGGCAGATGCGCGAGTCCTATGCCGACTTCGACGCGGAGCGGCGCTTCCCCGTGCAGTACCACCCGGTTCCCGACCACAAAGGCTGCGACTGCGCCGCCGTGCTACGTGGGCAAAAAACCCCGAGCGAATGTCGGCTCTTCGGCAAAGCCTGCACCCCGGAAAACCCCGTAGGCGCATGCATGGTCAGCAGCGAAGGCGCCTGCGCTGCGCACTACAGCTATGGTCGGCACCGTGGGTAGGTTTTCATGCATAGGCAATGGGGAAATAGGGAAATGACGTTGTCCCTCCACAAGCTTGATCTGCGCGATGGCGTGGTCGATCTGAGCCATGGCGCGGGGTCTCGGGCTACGGCGCAGCTCATTGCGGAGCTGTTCTTCCGTCACCTGGGTAACCCCTACCTGGGGCGTGGCGACGATGGCGCCGTCTTGCCCCTGCCGGGGTTCGACCCTACTCGCGGCAGGATCGTCGTCGCTACTGACGCGCACGTCGTCACCCCGCTGTTTTTTGCTGGTGGGGATATTGGTTCCTTGAGCGTCCACGGAACGATCAACGACGTTGCCGTGATGGGGGCACAGCCGCTGTATTTGACGGCATCGTTCATCCTCGAAGAGGGATTTCCCCTTGCAGACCTCGACCGCATCGTCGCGTCGATGGGGAAGGCTGCGCGAGAGGCTGGCGTACCCGTCGTCGCGGGCGATACCAAGGTTGTCGAACGGGGCAAAGGCGATGGGGTGTACATCGCCACGACCGGCGTGGGGATATTGCCTACAGGGGTCGAACTCGGTGGCGCGCGCGCACGTCCGGGGGATGCGCTGCTGGTCTCCGGCACCCTGGGCGACCACGGCGTGGCGATTCTGAGCCAGCGCGAGAACCTGTCTTTTTCTGCGCCGATCGTGTCGGACTCCGCTGCGCTCCATACCCTCGTCGCGCAGGTACTCGCGACCGGCGCAGACATCCGCTGCCTGCGCGACCCCACTCGCGGCGGCCTGGCCGGCACCTTGCACGAAATCGCCCAACAGTCGAACGTGGGCATAACACTACGCGAAAGCGCCCTGCCGATCCACCCCGTTGTCGCGGGTGCGTGCGAACTGCTGGGCATCGACCCCCTGTACATCGCCAACGAAGGCAAGCTCGTCGTTGTCTGCGCCGCGCAGGACGCAGCCCGCGTACTGGCCGCCTTGCGTGCGCACCCCCTGGGCAGCAATGCTGCGCTGATCGGCATAGTGGTCGACGATCCGCATCGCTTCGTCCAAGTCGATACCGCCATGGGGGGGCGGCGCATCGTTGATTGGCTCAGCGCGGACCAGTTGCCCCGCATTTGTTGAACGAACCCATTGCACGCATCTCTGCAACACACCAGGTACTCCCCATGCAGGAAGACATCCTGATCAACTGGTCCCCGCAGGAAACCCGGGTGGCCATCGTCGAAAGCGGTTCGCTACAGGAATTGCATATCGAACGCGCGATGGAGCGCGGGATCGTCGGCAATGTGTACCTCGGCAAGGTGGTGCGGGTGTTGCCGGGAATCCAGTCGGCCTTCATCGACATCGGCCTCGACCGTTCTGCTTTCCTGCACGTGGCAGATGTTTGGCACCCCGGCGCCGCGATGGAACCGGGCGGAACCCCACGTGCTGGCGCGGCACACCTCCCCATCGAAAAACAGCTCTTCGAAGGCCAAAGCCTGATGGTGCAGGTCGCCAAAGAACCTCTGGGTTCGAAGGGAGCGAGGCTCACCACGCAGATTGGCATTGCAGGTAGGACGCTCGTTTCCCTGCCCCGGGACGAACACATCGGCGTCTCCCAGAAGATCTCGCCGACGGTGCGCGAAGGCTTGCGACAACGTCTGCAAGCGATAGCCGGCGATGGCGCAGGAGGGTTCATCCTGCGCACCAATGCCGAAGACGCCACCGATAAGGAGCTGGACGACGATGTGGCCTACCTGCGTAAGGCTTGGCAGCGTATTTGCGACGCTGCGACCCGTTCCCCCACCCCTTCGCTGCTGCACCAGGACTTGCACTTGGCCCAGCGCGTGCTGCGGGACATGGTCACCGAGCACACGCACACGATCCGCATCGACTCGCAAGAGCAATTTGGCACTTTGCGCGCTTTCGGGCAGGAATTCATGCCCGCCGCCGCGCAAAAGCTGGAGCTGTACCGGGGCGAGCGGCCGATCTTCGACCTCTACGCCATCGACGAGGAAATCGCCAAAGCGTTGGGTCGCAGGGTCGAGCTGAAGTCCGGCGGCTATCTGATCATCGACCAGACCGAGGCCCTGACCACGGTCGATGTCAACACCGGTGGCTTCGTCGGGAACCGCAACTACGAAGACACCATCTTCAAAACCAACCTCGAAGCCGCGCAGGCCGTAGCGCGTCAGCTTCGTCTGCGCAACCTCGGCGGCATCATCGTCGTCGACTTCATCGACATGGAACGCGAAGACCATCGCCATGCCGTGCTGGCCGAGTTCCGCAAACAGCTTGCGCGGGATCGGGTCAAAACGATGTGCGGGGGATTTTCCCAACTCGGGCTTGTCGAAATGACGCGCAAACGCACCCGGGAGTCGCTGGCGCACATCCTGTGCGAGCCTTGCCCCATGTGCAAGGGGATTGGAATGATCCCCACCGCGCGCAGCGTGGTCTACGACCTGTTGCGGGAGATCCTCAAGGAATCCAAACAGTTTTCCCCACGGGAATTCCTCGTCGTCGCCGCCCCGCGCGTGATCGACTTGCTGCTGGAGGAAGAAAGCCCGAACCTGGTCAGTCTGAGCGAATTCGTCGGCAAGCCCATTGCCCTGCGCAGCGAACCAGCGATGGACCCCCAGCACTACGAGATTGTGTTGCTGTAGCGTTCCCCAACGAGGGCGCACTGCCACTGCACTGGCATCGTGTCGATACCAGCCCGAATGGCCAGCCAGGAGGGACTCGAACCCCCTACCCCGAACTTAGAAGGTTCGTGCTCTATCCCGGTGAGCTACTGGCTGAAAGGCGAAATTCTATTATGGGTACGATGACAGACGCAAACACATTAGCATGCGGGGACATTTCTCATAGCGCGTTTCGCAGAATGGTGGTCACCACATCCCGCGTGTACATATCGGCTATGCCGAATGCACGGGCATTGGTCAGTGCGTTGTCGACGATGGCCGGTAAATCCGTTTCTTGGATTCCCAACTGCAATAGGCGTGTCGGCGTACCAATTTTGTCGAACCAGTTTTTCAGATCGGCAATACCTTGTTCGGCGGAATGCACGTGGAACACGTTTTGGGCAAATCGCTCGAATTGCACCGGGTTGCGGCTGTGGTACCACTTCATCCAAGCTGGCACTACTACGGAAAGACCGGCCCCGTGCGGTACGTTGAACAGTGCGGAAAGAGCGTGCTCGATCGCATGGTTGGGATAACTGAATCCAGAGGCACCGGAAAAGGTCAGCCCGTTCAAGGCCAACGTAGCCGACCAAGCAAATTCGCCACGGGCTTGTAGATCAGCCGGGTTGGCTAGCAGCGTTTCGGTCGTTTCGATGACTGTATTGATGAGAGACTCAATCAGTCGTGAGAGCAATGTCGGTTGCATGCTGGCCGTGAAATAGACATCGATCAGATGGGCGAAGACATCCGCAGCGGAGTACACGAGGTAGTCCCGCGAGACGCTCTGCATGCGTGCAGGGTTGATGATCGAGACCTTGGGGTAAAGATGTGTGTTTCCAATGAAGAGCTTTTCCTTGGTGTCTTCGTTTGTGACTACCGCATAGGCATTCATTTCGCTGCCCGTGGCGGCAAGGGTCAGGATTGCAAACACCGGCAGCGCGGACTGGATACTTGCTTTACCGATAAAAAGATCCCAGACGTCACCCTCGTAGCAAACACCTGCAGCAATGGCCTTGGCACTGTCCAGTACCGAGCCGCCGCCCACGCTCAGGATGGCGTCGACCCCATGGGTTCTCGATAACGCAATGGCTTCCCGCACTTTTGAGACGACAGGGTTACTAACAATGCCTCCGCACTCCACCAGATTTATGCCTTGCTCAGAAAGGCTTGTCCTGACAACGTGGAACAGGCCGTCGCGCTTGATGCGGTCGCTGCCATAGCACAGCAGAACTTGCTTGATTCCATGCTCGGCTAGATGTCGGCCGATTGATTGCTCCTTGTCGAGACCGAATTCAATTTTGGTCGGATTGAAGTACGTGAAGTTTTCCAAATCATTCTCCTAGTCGCAAAACCACGTGGGCACTCCCCGACTGGCGTACGGCAAATTTGCAGATTGACGTAGGCTGTCAGGTGCACAGTAACGCGATGCATATTCTCCATGTGCCCGCAATGTACACACTGCTGCGGTCGCATGTCTATCCGAAACAAGCTCTTATTCCACCGTCACGCTTTTGGCCAGATTGCGCGGTTTGTCCACATCCGTGCCGCGCAGGCAGGCGGTGTGGTACGCCAAGAGCTGCAAGGGCAGGACGTGCAGCAATGGTGATAGCGCGCCATAGTGTTCGGGCATGCGGATCAGGTGCAGCCCTTCTTCGCTATCGATGTGCGTGTCGGCATCGGCCAGAACGTACAGCACCCCGCCGCGTGCGCGCACTTCGTGCATATTGCTTTTGAGCTTTTCGAGCAAGGCATCGTTGGGGGCGACGGTGACGACGGGCATGGCAGAAGTCACCAGCGCGAGTGGGCCGTGCTTTAGCTCGCCTGCTGGGTAGGCCTCCGCATGGATGTAGCTGATTTCCTTGAGCTTGAGCGCGCCTTCGAGCGCAATGGGGTAGTGCAGCCCCCTGCCTAGGAACAGGGCGTGTTCCTTGGATGCAAAGTCCTGTGCCCAGGCCATGATCTGCGGTTCCAGCGCGAGGACGGCTTGCATTGCTGCGCTCAAGTGCCGTGCTGCGCGCAGATGTTCGGCGCACTGGGCATCGTCCAATCGGTTGCGCTGGCGGGCAAGCACCAGCGTCAGCAAAAACAGCGCGGCAAGTTGGGTGGTGAACGCCTTGGTGGATGCTACGCCGATCTCGACCCCCGCCCGCGTGATGTACGCCAAACGGCTTTCGCGCACCATCGCGCTGGTGGCGACGTTGCAGATCGTCAGACTACGGCGCATTCCCAGATCGCGCGTGCGGCGCAATGCAGCAAGGGTGTCTGCGGTCTCACCGCTTTGCGAGATGACGACGACGAGCGTTCGCTCGTTGGGGACGCATTCGCGGTAGCGGAATTCGCTCGCCACCTCGACCTGCGTGGGGATTTTTGCGATTGCTTCCAGCCAGTAGCGGGCAACGCAGCCGCTGTAGTAGCTCGTTCCACAGGCGAGGATCAGCACGGAATCGACGCTCCGCAGCATGGCATCGGCGGCCTCTTCCTTGCCGTCGAATAGGTTGGCGTCGATGCGCTCCACGCCTTGCAAGGTGTCTGCAATGGCGCGGGGCTGCTCGAAAATTTCCTTTTGCATGTAGTGCCGGTAGGGGCCGAGGTCGGTACTGCTGCCGGGGGGATGTACGGTCAGCACGGGGCGAGAACGGCTGGCTACGGGACGCATCGTCTTGTCGTAGACCGCGTACTGCCCGGTTTGCAGGTCGCAGCTATCGCCTTCTTCCAGGTAGACGATCTGGTCAGTCACCCCGGTGAGTGCAAGCGCATCGCTGGCTAGATAGAGCGAGGAGCATTCGGGGCCGACGCCCAGCACCAAGGGGGAACCCGCACGCGCGCCGACGAGACGCTGCGGTTCGTCTTTGCAAAACACCGCGAGGGCATAGGCACCTTTCAAACTGGGCAAAGCTGCCTGGACGGCGCGCAGCAAATCGCCGTCATACAGGCTATCGATCAGGTGCGCGACGACTTCGGTATCGGTCTGGCTGCGGAACACATAACCGCGTTCTTGCAGTTCCGTGCGCAGGATGTCGTAGTTTTCGATGATGCCGTTGTGTACCAACGCAATACGCCCAGGCCCTTCCCCAGCGTGTTCGCCGGGGCCGTGGCTGAAGTGGGGGTGTGCGTTGTCGACCGAAGGCACGCCATGCGTGGCCCACCGCGTGTGGGCGATGCCCGTCGCGCCCGCAAATCCGCTCGCCTCGATTTGCGCTTGCAGCTCCGCCACGCGGGAGGTGCCCCGTGCCCGCTGCAAGCCGCCTTGCACATGCACCGCCACCCCGCAGGAGTCATACCCCCGATATTCCAGACGCAAAAGGCCCTGGATCAGGACAGGGACGACGTTTTGGCTGGAAATGGCTCCGACGATTCCACACATGCAATGCTCCAAAAATGGGGGGCCACCATGGCAGCATGGGCGCTGCAAGGGGGTGACAAAGGGGGATTGGGGGAGGATAGCAGAGCGGTTTTTCTATAACTTTGTGGAGATACGCATGGTTTCCATGACAGCCGGGGTGAGAGTCCCTACCCCAATCCTCGCGAGAAAACCTCGGCAGTTCGCTCCCGCAGAATCCAGGCTGATCCAGCTCTCCGCGTCAATCTATTGCAGAAGGCGTGAGAGTTTTGCCGGGTCCTTGCATCTTGTTCTGGGCTTTGAACCCAGATAGTCCATTAGGCGCACCTTCGGTGCTATTTGGATGAGGGTGGAGGGGTTCATGCGGGAAATGCCTGTGCGATGGGTTGTATTTGCTGTTCCATCACGCGAGCTTGTAGGCAATGGTTTTGCACCTGTTTCCAATGCTGAGAGATGGAGCCTGCATGCGAGCGATAGTCTCGAGGGGTTTTCCTGAGCTTTTGCCCCTTAGGCAACTGAGACAGCGCCGCCTCAAGGTGGGGATGGCATTCCAAGCCTGTCAGCAAAGCATGACCGGCCGGCAGAACTGCGGCGGCCAGCCAGGCATCGCTGGCTTTGGAGGGAATGCAAAACACGCTTTTTGGCCCGAGTGCCGCAATATCCAGCCAGCTCAGCAGCACGGCTTCCAATGCGGCCACGGTATCTGTTGGCGGTGGGCAAGGACGTTCGCATGGCAAAGCTTGTAGCGTCGCAGCGGCATTCTCCATGGTTGGGCCATAGTCGGCATACCGCTTGCCAGCGACATCTGCATCCAGATGCACAACCACCAGGTCAAACTGTGACAGCGTAGGGTCGGCCTCAATGCTGACGGCTCCGCGCAGGCGGAATTCTTGACACCACTTGAAGACACCACCCCAACCATTGCCTATGTCCGGGCGAGTGGGTTCAGGCTGCAATGGGGTGAGTACAAACGGGCGCTGCAATACGGCCTTGAGGGCGGCTTCCATGATGATGAAATCCGTAGGCCCTTCGGCAATCAAGGCAATCCGGGGATCAGACATTCGGCACGGCTCCGAGGTTGCCCATCAGCCACAGGCGTGACAGCGGATACGTGGCATGCAGTTGCCTCAGTTCGGCGCTGAGCTCGATTCGCCTTACCACCGTGTGTCCTTCGCTGTTGCGCTCGACGGCGAACAGCCTGACTTCAGGGTCGTTCAAATCCATGCCATCCAGAACAGCCGGGTTGTGTGCAGTGAACAGCAGTTGTCGGGAAGCATCTCCCCTGGCCAGCCACTTGACGAGTTTGGCGGTCAAGCGTCCGACCAGCCGCGGATTCAGTGCCTGATCCAGGTTATCGATCGCAAACATCGGCGGAGCGTGCGGAGATAGGCACAAGATGGCGCAAAACAACACGTACAGCGCCCCTTCACTGGCATCGTAAGCCGTCAGGGTGTTGCGGCTCCTGCGCATGAAGCGATCGGTGAATTTCAAAACGTTTTTGGTGCGCGCCACCGAAGGGGAGAGCAAAGCGCCTGCGGACGACGTGGTCTGAATATCGGCCACCCAGTCCACCAGTTCCAAAACGCTGTCCAGCAAATCTTCGTCACGATCGAGAATGGTTTTTCTGAACTCGGCGAAGGCTTCGGCCAGACGTCCACCTGACAAGCCCAAGGGATTACGGGATTGGGGGTCGCCTACCATGGCGCGCAAGGTCGGCGTATTGGGTGCATAGATGGCGAAGTTCTGTAAGCGCTGCATCAACATGGCGGCAGGGTTGGCGTTATCCACTTCCACCAGCTTCAGGGCGGCCAAGCCTGCGGTGGGTGTCAGATTGCGTCTGTTGCGCACACCATCGGAGACAATTTCTTCCCCGTCTGCGCTCAGCCTTTCGGTCTTGAAGGACCAAGCGGGCTCCGGGTTTTCCAGCGGGTTGAGCAATGAGACGCGGTAGCTCGCTTTCGCACTTTTTGCACTCAGACCGATATGCACTGGAACGCTGGCCGATTCAAACGATGACTTGTAGAGACGCGGCAAGCCCGGCCGCACGCCACGTCGCAGCAGCGATTCATCATCCACCTTGCCACTGGCAGCGGCACCCAAAACGCCAATGGCCTCCAACACGTTGCTCTTGCCAACGCCATTGGCGCCAATGAAGCAGTTCACCCGCCCCAGTTCCAGTGTTTGCGAGACGATGGACTTGAAGCCATCGATCTGAATGCTGCGGATCATGATGTGCTCCGGATACAGGTGGGGACGAGGTCGGGCAACGATTGGCAGGGGTGTCGTTTCATACAGATTACTGGGCCTTGCGCCCGTGCGGTTTTTTTGTTGCGGCTTACGCTGATTGCGCCGTTGGTGCAAGCGGGTGTGTAGCGCTCGCACCGAGTGGGTGAACGCCATATTTAGAAAATTTCAACCACCCACAAGCGTAATTGGCTCGGCGGTGGATATGTCCTCGGAATTGCCGACAACGAAAATGGAAGTTCTGGCGCTTCGACAATCGGGACATTCATCAGGCCTCTCTGAATGCTTATTTCCGTAGCGAGTTTCAGATAACGGCGAAGAAGCAAGATGGGCGGGAATTGTTTGTTTTCCTCCAGCCATTCAAGTACGTCGCGGGCACACTTGGAACTGTTGCATGAGCGGCAGGCCCAGACAATATTGTCTCCGGTGTTTGCGCCACCTCGCTTTGTGGGAATGAGATGATCAGCCGATAAATGTTCGCGACTGCCGCAATAGCAGCAAGCTTGCGGTAGTACCATTTTTAATCGTTCGTCGTCCGCTAGAGGACCAATGCTCATGGTCTGCTTGTTCAACCCTGCATAAAGGCGAGAACGAATCATGAATTGTGAGCGTTCGTACTTTTCAATCTTCTTTTTGATGGCAGAATGAGCCATCGCGAGATTCGCGTAAGACCAATGTAGTAACTCGCCAACAGTAGTGATTTCCATGCTTGAAGGCCGAATATTGAGCGTCCCATTCGAAGCGATTTTTAGGCAGTTTCCATTGTTGCTGGTACCTTACGACGTGACTCTCTACGCTTTTCGTGTTCCAAAAAACACTTCGCCAAAGATATCGCATCAGGATTTCCGATTTCCTCTAGTTGTGTTCGAAAATATACACCAAATTTGAGTATCCATTGAAGCTCTTCAGTACCGTAAAACCATTTTGCCGCATTGCAAATTCTGTGTGCGGGAAGATAATTGTCTAAGGTATGTTCTCCACCATAAGTGTGTGCGAAAACATGGCCAGCAACCCATATTCCATCTATTGGTCCGCCGCAAATATGACAGCGGCCTCCGGTTTTCTCTAGGATAATATTTCGCTGTTTTTTTGTTAGTTTCTTTCTTTTGTTTTCATTCGTCACTTTGTTGGCAAGACGAACCTCACGCAATATGCGTAAATGAGCAGAGAACTCTGGAACATCAGGAAAAATAGTATCTGCTTCGCGCATAGTATTTGTCTAACACCATTTCCGTGAATTTGCAAAAAAAATTGTTGTGCTGTCCCTATATTGCAAAAAAAGCAATGAAATTCCAACAGCCATGTCACATGGAAGCCGATGGCTGTTCGCGCTCTACGCGGTTTCTGCCGCTATTCTTGGCGTGGTAGAGCGCCCCGTCGGCTCGTAAAAGGAGCGATTCGGTGCTGTCCCCCACGCGGAAGGCGGCGACACCGATGCTTACCGTGCGGTGGCCAGCCGGCCCGTATTCTTCCGCGCCGACCTCGATCCGAATGCGCTCGGCGAATTCAGCGCAGCCGTCCAGATCCGTGTTGGGGCACAGGATGAGGAATTCTTCACCACCCCAGCGACCGACCGTGTCGGTTGCCCGCGCTACCTGCTGCATCACACGCGCAACGCCCCGGAGTACTGCATCGCCAACAGGATGACCGTGCGTGTCGTTGATTTCCTTGAAATGGTCGATGTCGAGGATCATCAACGAAAACGGCCCGCTCGTTCGCACGGCACGCTGCAGTTCCGCAGCGAGCACCGCGTCGAGGTGCGTGCGGTTGTACAGGCTGGTCAGCCGATCCGTAACCGACAGACGCTCCAGCTCGGTGTTCTTGCGCACGAGCGCTTCGTGCGCCGATTTGCGGCTGTGCTCGTAGTAGGCGATGATCATGATGAGGAAAGTCACCAGCAACCCAAAATTGGCGACGAGCATCCGGGCACTGCGTTCCGGATCGATCGCAGGCGCGGGTGACCAGTAGAGAGCAGCCAGTGCTGCCACGATGACAGCGACGGTGACCAGCGTGCCGCGCCGCCCGCCAAGCAGGAAGTAGGCGATCGGCGGTATCAGGATGGCACCAAAGACGGACCCGTTGTTGTTGCCAAACGTCCAGATGTAGGCAATGAGCACAACGGCGAAGATGCCGATAGTTGCCAGCGAGACGATGACAGTGTTCCGAGTGCGATGGTGGTACGCAAACAGGAGAACGTAAAGACCCGGCACTGCCAACTGCAGCGCAATAATAACCGCGTCGAAATAGCCGAACAACAGTACGTTGAGTGTTCCGACAAGAAGAAACATCGCACCCAAGATCGCCTGAATGATGATGAGGAGGAACATCGACCGATAGCAGTAGTCCTCGGCGGTCAGTCCAAAATGCTCCTTCAGGTAGGCATCGATCCAACTAGTTCGACATTTCATCTCGTTACTTTTCTTATTTTGTGCTGAAGAAATCAATGTAACGACAAAGTTTACCGGCGGCAATGGATCGCAGCGGAATTGCCGTTCGATGCAGTGTCTTGTTCTGTGCAGATGGATATTTCACTATTTGCAATGTCGGCCAACTTCATCGAATGCCTTGGTAAACAGATAGCGAGATAGCAAGATAGCGAGATTCGTGGATGACTCGTTGCGCTGTTTTGCTGCGCTTTGTGGAACCAGGTCTTTGGGAGATTGCGCCACCGCCATGACTTTGTGGGGGATCGTCAACCAGCAGTTGTTGCTTTCACGCAGTGGACTGCTTGTTCACTGCGTGAAATCGTTATAGGCAAACTGGAAGAACTTTTTCCTATCCGGCATCGTTTACACCACCGTCGGCAAGCGAACCGTGGCGCAGCAGCCTTGGTTTACGGTGCCTTCGATGGCCAAGGTCCCGCCCATGCGGTCGAGGATTCTGCGCACGCTTACCAGCCCCAACCCCAGCCCCTCGAAATCGCGCTTGGAATGCAGTCGGCCAAAGACTTTGCCCAGCGCTGCCGCCTGATTGCTGGCAAAGCCCACGCCGTTGTCGCGGATGCCCAATTCCACCAGCGGGCATTCGCCATCGATACGACGGCAGTCGATGCGGATCGTCGCTAGTGCCTTGCCGCGCGTGAATTTCCAGGCATTGCCCAGCAGATGGGCCCAGAGCTGCCGTAGCAATTCAGGGTCTGCCACCACAGCGGGCGCATCCGGGGGAAAAGCCCATTCGACCGCGCCCTCCCGCCTCGTGGCATCAAGCTGTGCCGCTACCTCCCGCGCCAGGGCGATGGCATCGACCGCTTGCAGACGCAAGGGATGCGTTCCCAGCCGGGACAGCCGGGTCAACCCTTCGATCTGCTCGCCCAAGGTGTGCGCGGACTGCGAGACCACTTGCAGATGCGAGAGCACTTCGGCGGGCAGATCGGGGAAGTCCTCTGCAATGACCTGGATGTACGCCAGGATATGCCGGACGGGGGCACGCAGATCGTGCGAGACGGTGTAGGTGAACTCTTGCAGCTCCGCACGCGCAAGCTCGAGTTCGCGCTGCAAGGCCACCTCCCGGGCAAGTACACCGGGAGGGTGTGTCGAAGTGTTCATGGCCCAGGCTTCGCAGGGCGCTTCCACCCTGGGATGCTGACCTGCCGCGAGCGTGCGACGGTCAAGGTTCCGTTCGGGGTATCGCGGGTCACGGTGGAACCCGCGCCAATCGTTCCCCCTGCGCCAATCGTCACCGGGGCGATGAGCACGCAATTGCTGCCGATATGTACGTCCGCGCCGATGTGGGTATGGTGCTTGCGCACGCCGTCGTAGTTGGCCGTGATGCTGCCTGCGCCAAAGTTCACGCGCTCTCCCACCGTCGCATCGCCCACGTAGGCCAGATGGTTGGCTTTGGCTCCCTCTGCGAGGGTAGAGTTTTTGACCTCGACGAAATTGCCCACATGGACGTCCGCACCCAGCTTGGCGCCGGGTCGCAGCCGCGCAAAAGGGCCAACCAGCGCGCCGGTGCCGATGCGCACAGGCTCTTCGGGTGCCGAGCCTTCGGCGTGGGTGAAGGGATGGATGCGTGCTCCCGCTTCGACGACGACGTTGCGCAGCACGCAGTGGGCACCGATGTGTACCCCCTCCCCCAGCTCCACCCGGCCTTCAAAGATGCAGTTCACGTCGATGGAGACGTCCTGCCCGCACTCCAGCACGCCGCGCACGTCGATGCGCGCGGGGTCGGCCAGTCGCACCCCGTTGTCGAGCAGGGCATCGGCCACGCGGCGTTGGTAGGCGCGTTCCAGCTCGGCGAGTTGCGCCGGGCTGTTGACACCAACCACCTGCACGGTGTCCGCAATGCAGTGGGTGACGACGGGGAACCCGTCTTCGACGGCCAGGCGGACGATGTCCGTCAGGTAGTACTCGCGCTGGGCGTTGTCCGCCTTTACCCGGGACAGCCAGGAACGCAGCCGTTGCGCGGGGGCGGCGAGGATGCCGCAATACACCTCGCGAATCGCACGCTGCGCGGGGGTGGCGTCTTTCTGTTCGACGATGGCACGCACCGCGTCCCCTTCGCGGACGATGCGCCCATATCCGGTCGGGTCGAGGGGTTCCATCGTTAGCAAGGCGAGCTGGTTCCCTTGGCTGGCGTGCAACAGTGCTTGCAGTGTGCCTGGCAGCGTCAAGGGCACGTCGCCGCACAGCACCAGCACCATGGTGTCGTCCCCACAGGCTGGCAATGCCTGCATCACGGCGTGGCCAGTGCCGAGCTGGGGTTCTTGCCGTATGCAGACGATGTCTGGCACGGCGCTTGCCATCGACGGCACACACGCGGGGATCGACGCCTCGACCATCGCGGCCTCGTGGCCCGTGACGACCACGACCTTGCGAGCCTGGAGCTGGTATGCCAAATCGACCACATGATGCAGCAAAGGCCGCCCGGCCAGTGGATGTAGCACCTTGGGCAAGCGGCTTTTCATGCGCGTGCCCTTGCCTGCGGCAAGGATTACCACGTCGAGGTTGTGCAGCGGAAAGGAAGAAAGATCAGGGTTGGACATCGGGGGGAGGCTCCAGGGGTCGTTCGGCTATCGCAACGGTATTGCGGCCGCGTTGCTTGGCAACGTACATCGCCGTATCGGCGCAGTGGGTCAAGGCAATGAGATTGGTGCCGTGGTCTGGGTACATCGCCAGGCCGATGCTGGCGGAGACATTGATGTCGTGCCCTTCGATGGGAAAGGGTTCGTCCATCGCGGCCCGCACTTTTTCGGCGACGAGCATCGCATCGTCTACATGCTTGACATGGCGAAGCAGCGCGACAAATTCGTCACCGCCCAGGCGGGCCGCAGTGTCCGAGGCGCGGATGCTTTGGCACAGGCGCATCGCTACCTCTTGCAGCAATAGGTCACCAATGCGATGCCCATAGCGATCATTGACAGGCTTGAATTTGTCCAGATCGAGAAACATCAGCCCAAAGCGCGACTGCTCACGACGGCATGCCGTCAGGGCGGATGCAACGCGATCATCGAAGAGCGAGCGGTTGGGCAGCCCGGTCAAGGGATCGTGCAAGGCCATGCTGCGGATCCGTTCCTCGGTATCTTTCAATGTTTGGATGTCGGCAAAGTACCCAAACCAGACGATGCAGCCTGCGCTGTCGAGTTCGGGCATGGCTTGCCCTTCGAACCAGTGGTACTCGCCATAAGCCTGGCGGATGCGGAACTGCTGCCTCCATAAGACGAGCGAGGCAGCAGATTGCGCAAGACTTTCCGTTACGCCGGGGGCATCGTCCGGGTGCAGGCGCGCAAACCATTCCCCAGCGTCGTGATGCAGTTCTTCCGGGGTCAGGCCGAAGATTTGCACGCGGGGGCTGATATACGGGAAATGCGCCCTGCCCTGCACGGTTTGGCGGTACTGGTACATCACCCCGGGAACGCTTTCGGCCACCTTGCGCAAAAAATCCAGCGTTTGGGATTGGGCGTGTTCGGCCAGCTTGCGCGCCGTGATGTCGGCATGTACGACGACGGCACCCTGGTTCACCGTGGCCAGCGGGGTGATGGTGAGCGTGAACCAGAGCTTTTCATGGGGCAAGTCGCAGCAGTATTCGGCGGAATAAATGGGTAGCAGTCCTTCCAGTACGGCCTGAATTCCCGCGCTGCCATCTGCCAGACGCTCTGCCACGGGCAAGCCGACCATGTAGGCTTCCAGGTAGTTGGTTCCCACTTCCGGACGCAAGTCCGGGCCAGCGCACGCGCGCAAGTGCAAGGCAAAGCGCTTCCAGGCAGCGTTGGTCTGGACGATGTACCCTGCTACGTCCAGCACAGCGATGTGGTTCGACTCTGAATCGAGAATGGCTTGGGCAAAGCGGGTGCTTTCGTCAAGCTCGCTCACGCGCTGCTGCAAATCGCCCAAGGTGGTCGACAGCCTCTGTGCCATTTGGTCTAGCGAGGCGGAGATGTGCGCAAACTCGTACTGGCCCACGACCCCGGTGCGATGCGCCATGTTCTCCCGCGCATACTCGCCAGCACCCCGGCTCAGCGCAGCCAAGGGTTCGACGATCTGGCTTCTGGTGAACTGACGGGATCGCCAGACGATCCACAACACACTGACTACGCCGAACAACAGCACTGCGGCCAGGAGGGCGATTCCCTGCGCCAGATCCGCCAGCGGCTGGTAGGCAATGACACGCAAATCCGAGCGCAGGGAACGCGCCGTGGCCACCAGATGCAGCCCCCCTTGCGCGGTTTCGTACAACCCGAAGCCATTGCCCGCAAACCAGGCGCGGGGGTACAGGGCATCGAAAGTCATGGCAGAGCGCATCCACGCAGGCTTGTGGTGCAACGTCACCCTACCGCCCACGCAGACTGCGAACACGCGGCCCGTTTGCCCCAGCCGAATCTGGTTGAGCTGTGTCCACAACCGGGATAGTTCGACGCGGGAGACCAAACTGTATGCAAAGCTGCCCGCAGCATTGGGCACCGGGACGGCGACGACGAGATGTGGCAAAGGCTGTCCGTCAAAGCGTGGCGCACCGACGAAAACGTCGCCCTTGCGCACCGACCCCAGCCAAGGCTGGTCATTGATCCTGCCCAGGTAAGGAATTTGCACCCGGTTCTGCTGTTCGAGTACGACCCCATCAGGCCGCACGAGATAGAGCCCCTGCAGGGTCGGATTCATCACGAGGGCCGTGCGGAAGATGTCGGCGTGGGCCTCCGTGGTGGCCAGGTATTTGGCGGTGATGTCGAGGTTGGTGCCGATCCCCAGCAGGTATTCGTCGACGACCGCTGCGCCTTGTCTGGCTTGCGCAAAGAGCTGGGCATGGATCTGCTGCCCGAACGACACCATGCCGCCCAGCGCAATAGTGCCAATGCCAAGCAAGGCAATCCACCCCAGTTGGCGTACCCGGCAATACAGCTCGGCGCCTACGCTGCGAGTGGGCGTAGCGCCAACAACATGGGCCTGGGGCTTGGACGCATTCCACGTCATCGCTTCCAGCCCTACAAGCCTGTCAACCAGCGCACGCATGGTCGTCACGCATCGTGTACCGGGGGGAAGTCAGCCGTTTTGCCGGGCGCGGAGGTACGACTCGACATTGCTGCGGTCGATCACCTCAATGCCACGCCATACGGAACGCGCAGGATAGGTTTCCTTGCGCTCCAAGTGGCGGATGAGCAGTTGCACCGCCGCGCGGGCCTGTGCTTCGGGGGACTGCTCAATGGTCAGGTGCATGCGCTCGGCAAGGATGGCTTCGAGCGCCTCAGGGTTGGCGTCGACGCCCGTCACGAGGATGTTTTTGCGCCCGGCGCGCTCAATCGCATCCGCAGCGCCGAGCGCCATCATGTCGTTGCCTGCCAGGATCGCGTCGATGGAAGCAAAGCGATCGAGCCACTCGCGGGTGATCTGCTCCGCCTGCGCACGGAGCCAGTTGGCGGATTTCATGTCGAGGATCTCGATGTCATGCTTGCCCAGCGCGTCCAAGAAGCCATCCCGGCGGTCGATGGCGTTCTGCCCCTCTTCCTGGCCAACGAGGATCAATACCTTGCCCCGTCCGCCCAGTTTCTGGGCCACCCAATTCGCAGCCAACACCCCGGCCTGGTGGTTGTCGAAGGCAAGTTGGGTCAGCGTCAGCGCAGAATTGAGCGGGGTATCCAGCACGATGACCGGTTTGCCCAGCTTGATGAACTGCTCTACCGACGCGACAAGCATGTTGCTATCGATGGGCACGACGACCATCGCGTCGTACTCCTCCTTGGCAAGCTGTTCGATCAGACGGATTTGGAGGGGAACGTCATAGCGTTCGACTTCCGGGTTGCGCAAATCGACCTGGACATGAAAGTCATGCGCTGCTTGCAAGGCACCACGCCCCAGACGCACGGGGTAAGAATTGCCCCCTTCTCCGGCCTTCGTCACCAGGGCGATCTTCCAAGGCTTGGTTGCACGGATATGGCGCGACGGGGAAAGATGGGTGGAATCGACCGGATTTTCTTCTGCATGGGAAGCTGGAACGACGGGCGCTTGCACTGCATCCGGCTCTTGGCGGGAGCAAGCCGCCCAATGCAAGGTCACTACCAGAAAAAAAGGAAACCAGCGTAGTTTGGGCATGGTCGACAAGGGCAAATGGATGCAATGCACCGGGTCGGGGCATTGTGCCAAGAACGTGCCGACTGCGGCCCATGCCGACGATCCGACAAATCCCATACCCTTTTGGGGATCACCATGGTTCCCTGGCAAAGGTACAGCGTATCGATTGCGTTGTAGGAGCGACGGCAGTCGCGATGTCAGGCTACCCACCGTTGCCCCACGGTGCCTTTCACGTTGGCAGCTTCGTCGGCATTGCCTGTCCGGTGATCACTTTCCACGCCGTAGGCACGGTCGACGGCGCGCTTCGTCGAGGAGGATTTGCCCTCGTTTCCCGCATTGCCCTCGTTGCTGGCTTGCTCGGCACGGGCCTGCAATTCCATCTGCTGGGCTTTGGCGGCGACGGCGACATCCGTGCTCGAAGGGTCTGCCGGAGCCAGCGCTGCGGTGCGTATCCTGCGGGCGCGGTCGGCAGTTTCCTCGGGCGTTCGACCCGGTGAGACGTCGATCGACACCTCCCCCCCGATGGCGTAGTAGGCCCCGTCCGGGCCACGCTGAAAGGAGAACGATGCCCCGGAAAGCGCCAGCCCGCCTGCTGCGGCAAGGTGCGCGGCTTCATGCTGGCGAACCTGGGTATCGCGAGACTGGAGCTTGGTAAGCTGGGCCAAATCCGCTTCGCTGAGCTGTGCCGGGTCCTCCGCGCCGGACTGCGCTGGGGCTTTGCCGTCGGTTTTTTTGTCGGCCGTCTTGTCGGTCTTTGGGTCGGCTTGGCGATTGCCGCGATCTTGTTCAGCCTGCCCGGCTTTCTGGGGTTGTCCGGGGGCAGACTGGGAAGCCTCCGCCGACAGGGATGGGGTGGGTGTCGTCGTCTCTGGATTGGCAGAAAAGGCAGGGGAGACGTCGGGCTGCTCCGCAGACTTCTGTGCGAACTGCTGAGCGCGCATCCCCGCATAGGCCCAGCGGCCCATGGCGGAGTAGGGAGCAGCAGAAACCGGGGAAATTCCCATGGCGGCACCGGAACGTACACCTTGCACAGCGTGCAGGCATTATCCGCAGGGTGCCTGCGGAAAGAAAGACCTGCCTCAGTGCAATCCAGACACCGGCGCGGACTGTGGAGCAGAAGCTCCCGTCGTCTTGGAAGCAGGGCGCGGCAAGGTGTTCTGCATCCAGCGTTGCAGATCCCCCCACATCCTGCGCATTTCCGCCGGGGGCGGCGCACGCAGCGCGTTGGGCAGTTCCACGGTGACGACAGGAATGCCTTGTTGCAGACCGCAGTAATGCCCCAGGGAACCGGGGAATACCCCAACCCGGTCGAGGTAGAGGCGCCCCAGCCGGGTGGGAGGGCGCAAGGGGCCGTCAAAGTCCAGCACACCGTAGGGAGCATGCACGCTGACGACGAGATCGGGAGCAAAGGTGCGAATCTGCTCGGCAAGGTAGCGGGATTCCGGCTCGCTCAAGGGGGCGGAGCCAGGCCAGCGCCGGGGGTCTTTGCGGGTGCGCCGCTCCCAATACAGGGGCGCTTCCCGGACCCAGTCCGGGGTGGCGAAATTGCGATTGAGGTCCACGCCATGGGCGTTGACTCGGGTGGCCGGCCTGCGCAACATGCCATCCGGGTTCAACACGGGAAGGAAGCGCCAGTGCGTATCCAAGGGATCCCGCAAAGCCATGCCAATCCAGTGAAAGACCAGTGATGCCGAAGAGAACTCGTCCCCATGGATCCCCCCCAGCACCAGCACGCGCCACTGCGCCGGAGATGCTGCGACATCACGCACCAACAAAGGCTGTCCCAGCACGCTAGTGGCCCCGCTGGGAACCAAGGCTGCCTGCTGGCACAGCGCACGCGACACCTGCGGCACGCGCAGAAAAAACGCCGGGCAAGCGTGCGCCATCCCCACCGTGCCAACGACGAGGAACATCCCTAGCAGGCGAACCACCAGGGAACGAACCGGGCATAGGCATATCCACTGCAACCAGTGCCACTGCGGCCCACACGACTGCGGCCCGTGCGTAAGATCAACGGGAAAGATTCGACGGATGCGGGAATCGCCCACGCCCTCGGCACCCCTGTTGCTATGACCCCTGCTCTCATTTCTACGCAACTTCATGAAAACGCTCATCGTCTACTCGACCACGGATGGTCACACCATGCGGATATGTCAGCGAATCGATACCGTGCTGACGGAACGCGGCCACGCCGTTACGCTGGTTCCCTTGCTGCCTTTGCTCCGGGATATGGCTCTCCTGCATTTCGACCGCATCGTCGTGGGAGCGAGTATCCGGTACGGCCACCATCGTCCCGAAGTGCTTGAGTTTCTGCAAACCTACAAGGACGTGCTGCAGCAACGCCCCACGGCGTTGTTTAGCGTGAACGTCGTTGCACGCAAGCCTGGAAAAAATACACCCGCAACCAACCCGTATACCAAGAAGTTGTTGCGTCGAATGGGGTGGACACCGGCTTTGGTCGACGTCTTTGCAGGCAAGCTGGATTACCCCCGGTACCCGTTCTGGGATCGGCAGATCATCCGGGGCATCATGCTGTTGACCCACGGCCCGACGGATCCCAAGGCAGTGGTCGAGTTCACCGACTGGGCGCGGGTCGATGCCTTTGCCCGAGCGGTGGACAAGCTCGCCATTCATCACGATGCCTCGCCTCATTGACAGCGCGCTGCTCCCACTCGTCGATGCAACGCAGCAGCGTATCCAGTTCGCGGTAACGGCGGCAGGTGTCACGGATGTATGCGATGAACCTCGGCGTATCGGCCAGGTAGCGCGGTTTGCCGTCGCGCAGCGTCAGCCGCGCAAAAATGCCGGCGACCTTGAGGTGCCGCTGAAGGCCCATCCACCGTACCCCACGGTCGAAGGCATCGACATCGTCCCCCACGGGCAGCCCGTGCTGTCGGGCAGTCAACCAGTAGCGGCGGACGATGTCCACGCAAAAGGCGTCGTCCCAGCTCAAAAAGGCATC
The DNA here is from genome assembly GCF_000477435.1 of Candidatus Symbiobacter mobilis CR. NCBI lineage: Bacteria > Pseudomonadati > Pseudomonadota > Betaproteobacteria > Burkholderiales > Comamonadaceae > Candidatus Symbiobacter > Candidatus Symbiobacter mobilis. The sequence continues at coordinate 681,879 of NC_022576.1, read as the reverse complement.
GCGAACAAGGCTGGCGATGTCGTAGACGATGGGGCCATGCATGGCATCCTGAAAATCGAGCACGCCCAGGCGTTCATCGGTGTCGCCCGGCAGCATCAGGTTGCGTGGCATGAAGTCACGGTGTACGTAGACCGATGGCCAGGAGAGGTTTTCCGTGACGATAGCGTCGAACATCGCATGCAATGCGTTGCGTTGCGCATCGTCCAGCACGATCTGCCGGTGCCGTGCCAAGTACCAGTCTGGAAAGAGCGACAGCTCGCGGTGCAGGTAAGCGCGGTCATAGGGGGGGAGCACGCCACTACGGCTTGCGCATTGCCAGGCGATGAGCGCGTCGATGGCGCGGTCGTACATCCACACATTCCTATCGGGTTGTTGGGTATCGAGCGCCTGCATCATCGTCGTCGTGCCCAGGTCACTCAGCAGCAGAAAGCCGTGGGTTCGATCCCAATCCAGCACTTGCGGAACGCGCAATCCGGCCTCGCGCATCAGTTGTTCCACCTGGACGAAGGGAGCGCAGTCCTCCCGATCCGGCGGGGCATCCATGACGATGTAGCTCGTCTGCGCGGCATCGATGCGGAAATACCGCCGAAAGCTGGCGTCGGCACTGGCCATGCGCAGGCTGGCAGGCTCCAACCCCAAGGCAGCGGGCAACGATTGCAACCACGCCAGGAAGGCAGACTGGCGTTGCGCGCTGGGCCAGTCGATGCAATGTGGCGCGCCTTCGCCGTGGGCAGTGCTCATGGATAATCCTTTTTCCCAGTTGACTTTTTTGCTTGCACAAGCGTTCTTCGGTGTGGGGGTTGGGATAGCTTGGCCCCTTTCTTCCCCCCATGGATTGTCCCCGTCAGGGTGCCAGGCTCGTTGAAGTTCCCCCGCATGGCCAGCGCTTGCGGGCGGTGGCCATGGGTGTTGTCTTGCTGCTGTCGCGCACTGCGGCTATTGCACAAGAAACCGCTGCGCAGGGAACCATTGCACCGGGAACCATTGCACCGGGAACCAAGGTGCAGGGAACTGTGGCGCAAGACCGTGGCGAGCTTCGTTCCAGCCCGGCACTGGGGGAACGTGCTCCCTCGCCCGAACCCTTGCCTCTCTTCGTTTCCGGGCAGCGGGTACACGGCGTGGTCGATCAGCACGTCAGCATCGAAGGCGATGCGCGCCTCTCCCAGGGCGATCTCGTCGTCCATGCCGATAAGCTGGAATACCGTGCCGACAACGACCAGGCGCAGGCGGTGGGGTCGGTGCGGGTGTGGAAGGCGGGGGATCGATTCGCTGGGCCTCGATGGTCGATGCAACTCGGTACCCGGACAGGCTTCTTCGAAAAGCCCTCGTACCACTTGCTGCGCAACGATGCACACGGGCACGCGCAGCGAATCGACTTTCTCGGTGCCGACCACATCCGCATACAGGGTGCGCAATACACCACCTGCCCCTGCCCGACTAGCACGGCAGCAGGTATGGGGAAAGGTGGGGAACCCGATTGGGAATTGCGCGCAGACTGGATCGATCTTGACCGCCAGCAGAACGAGGGGACAGCCCGCAATGCCGTGCTGCGTTTCTTGGGCGTGCCTCTATTGCCAGTGCCGTACTTGAGTTTTCCTCTCGGCAACCAGCGCAAATCCGGCGTATTGCCACCGACCGTCGGTATCGACAATGTCGATGGCTACTCCCTTTCCGTGCCCTACTACTGGAATATCGCGCCCAACCGCGATGCCACCCTGACCCCCACGGTGATGACCAAGAGGGGGGTGATGCTCGGCAGCGAATTCCGGTACCTCGAACCGAGCCACGACGGCACGGTGCGCCTGGATTGGATGCCTTCGGACTCCCTGCGAGACCAGAGCCGCTGGGGACTCGACACCGTCCACACAGCCCGCTGGAACAACCCGTGGACTGCGTGGGGGGATTCCCCGCTGCACTTGCGCTTGCAGTTGCGCCGCGTGAGCGACGATGACTACTGGCGCGACTTTCCGCGTGCAGACACGCTGCTTTTTCAGCGTTTGTTGGCAAGCGAAGCAACCCTCTCCTGGACACAGGGAGATGTTTCGCACCGGGTGCAGGCACTGCGCTGGCAGACGCTGCAAGATGCATCGGCGCCGATCGTCCCGCCCTACGACAGGCTGCCGCAACTCCAGAGCCGATACCACCGGGAGATGGGCAACGGGCTGAACGTTTCCCTGCTGGCGGAACACACACGGTTCCAGTCCGACGAGACCCTGACCGGCCAAAGCAATGCCTGGCGTTCGCTAGGCATTGCCACGCTGGGGTATCCGCTGTCGGTGTCTGCCCTCTCCTTGCTGCCGACCATGCAATGGCATGCGACGCGATACCGCTTCGATACCCCCCAGGCGGATGGGCAACGCACTGCCACCCGTATCGTTCCCACTTTCAGCCTTGATGGCACGGTGGTATTCGAGCGCGATGCGTCGCTGTTCGGGCGGGAATTGCTCCAGACGCTGGAGCCTCGCGCCTTTTACGTTTTCACCCCATTCCGGGATCAACACGCTCTGCCCGTCTATGACACGGGCGCGAGGGATTTCAACCTCTCCTCCATCTACTCGACCAACGCCTTCGTGGGGAATGATCGCATCTCCGACAGCAACTTGCTGACCCTGGGGCTGACCACACGCTGGCTGGACCCAGCCACAGGTGCCGAGGCCGCGAGCTTTGGCGTGGCCCAGCGGTTGCGCTTGCGTGACCAGAACGTGACGCTCCCCGGCGAATCGCCTGTGGTCGATCGGATCAGCGACGTACTGTGGGGTGGTTCGATCCATTGGAACGAACACTGGGGCTTCGAGGGGACGATGCAATTCAACCCCAAAACCGACAGTTCCATACGGACGACCCTGCATGGCTCCTACAGCCCCAGGACGTACCACACCCTTTCCGCCGCCTACCGCTTCCAGCGCGAGTCGAGCGAACAGGTAGATCTGGGCTGGCAGTGGCCCCTGCAGTGGGGCGCCGAATCCGCGCAGCAAGCCGAAGCGCGCTGGTATTCCGTCGGGCGGCTGAACTACAGCATGCATGAAGGAAAATTGGTCGATTCGATCCTGGGCTTCGAGCACGTGGCACGGTGCTGGTTGGCGCGCGTGGTGCTGGAGCGGGTCCAAACCGGTGCTTCGAGCGTCAGCCACCGTCTGATGTTTCAGCTTGAATTCTTTGGGTTCGGCAGGTTGGGCATCAATCCCCTGAAATCTTTGCAGGAACACATCCCCGGTTACACGGGCCTTCGGTCTTCGGCTTCCGATTCCTCCCCTGTTTCTTCCTTTCCGTCTTCCTCTTCCTCTGCTCCCCAGCTTTATTCCCACTACGAGTAATCCATGCCCTTGCTATTTCCGCGTTCTTCCCTATCTTCCTTTTCTTCCCTGCTGGCGATGTTCGTCGGCGCCATCGTCAGCGTTCACGCGCAGACACTCACCTTGGCGTGGAGTGCTTCGCTTGATGGCGAGTCCGGGCCCCAGCGCCCTATCGACTACATCGTCGCGCTCGTCAATTCGGAGCCAATCACCCTCACCGACGTGCAACGCGAAGCCCAGCGTGTGCTGCAACAACTGGCGGTGCAACGCCGCCCCGTTCCGGATGAAAAAACCTTCCGCTCCGACGTGCTCGAAGGGCTGATCCAACGACGGTGGCAATTGCAACTTGCGCAGGAACTGGGGATTCGGGTGGAAGAAGCGGCGGTTGACGAAGCCGAACGCACCATTGCATCCCAAAACCAAACCAATGTTGCAGAGCTGCGCCGCCGCGTCGTCGCCGAAGGGATGGGGCTGGATCGGTTTCGCAGCCAACTGCGTGAGCAATTGCTGTTGCAGCGCCTGCGGGAAAAGGAGGTGATCGCTCGCGTCACCGTCTCCGAGCTGGACATCGACAACCATTTGCAGCAGCAAGAACAAGCGCCGGATTTGTCCAAATTGCGGCTGCATCTGGAACAGCTCGTCGTGCCGGTTCCTGATGGAGCTAGTCCTGCCGATGTCGACAAACTGCGCACCCTGGCCGAAGCACTGCGAAACCATGCCAGCAAGGGAGAGGCGCTATCGACGCTGGCTACGACGCTCTCCAATGCCACGCTGCGCATTGCTGCGGAAGATTTGGGGGTACGCACTGCCGACCGCTACCCGGCTGCATTCGTCCATGCCGTGCGGCATTGCGCGCAGGGGGAGGTGTGCGAGCTGGTGCAGTCCGGCGCAGGTTTCCATATCCTCAAGGTGCTGGAAAAAACCAACCCTGCCTTGCCTGCCCCCTGGAGCGTGGAACACCATACCCGGCATATCCTGTTGCGCCCCTCGACCAGCGTGAGCGAAGCCGACGCCCGTTCGCGGCTGACCGAGCTTCGACGCCAGATCCTGGCTGGTCGCATCGACTTTGCCAAGGTGGCCAAGGATCTTTCCCATGACGCCAGTGCAGCCCAGGGGGGCGATTTGGGGTGGGCCGGGCCGGGAGTTTTCGTCCCGGAATTCGAGGCCATCATCGAACAACTGGAACCCGGCGCGCTCAGCGAGCCTGTCATTTCCCGCTTCGGAGTGCATCTGATTCAGCTTCTCGACCGCCGCCGCGTAACCATGCCCCCCGCGCAGTACCGGGAAGCGGTACGCGCCACAGTGCGCGCCCTCAAGCTGGAAGAAGCCTACAAGACGTGGAACCAGGCGCAGCGCGCCAAAGCCTATGTCGAATACCGGCAGGCTCCGGAATGACGAAGGTTCCGGGATCCCTGTCGGGGTCGTGCAATCCGCCTCATTCTTGCCGGGGACACATCGCACGCAAGCGCTTCGGCCAGCACTTTCTGGTCGATGGCGCAGTGGTCGATGCCATCGTCGATGCCATTGATCCCCAACCTGGGGAATACCTCGTCGAAATCGGCCCCGGGCTTGGTGCCCTGTCCGAACCCATCGCCGAACGTGCTCTGGGGCTGACCGTCGTCGAAATCGACCGGGACCTGGCGCAGCGTTTGCGGTCGTCGCAGCCGAGGTGGCACGTCGTCGAAGCCGATGTGTTGCAGGTGGACTTCACGGCCATGGCGCAATCGGCGCAAGGCGATGGAAAGAACTTGCGCATCGTGGGCAATCTGCCCTACAACCTGTCCTCACCAATCCTTTTTCATCTGTTGCGTCACATTGATGCCATCCAGGATCAGCACTGCATGTTGCAGCGGGAAGTCGTCGAACGGATGGTGGCTGTGCCATGCACTGCGGAGTACTCCCGCCTGAGCGTAATGCTGCAAGCGCACTACGAGATCGAGCGATTGCTCGACGTGGCTCCAGAGAGTTTCTACCCGCCACCACGGGTACACAGCGCCGTGGTACGCATGATCCCACTACCCAACCGCCCGCCGCCCGCACAACAGGAAGCCCTGGAAGCCCTCTTGCGCGTGGCTTTTGCCCAGCGCCGCAAGATCTTGCGGCATGGCCTGGGAACATGGCTGACGGCAAACGGCGTGCAGGCCCCAATCAACCTGCAACGCCGGGCGGAAGAGATTGGCGTGGAGGAATACCTGGCTCTCGCGCAGCAGGTAGCGAGCAGCCCAGGTTTTGCTACGACCAAAGGTTCGGGTTGAAAGGGCTGCTCATCCGCAGTGCATGCAAAGACACATCCAGTAGGCGGGCAGCCGCCGGTGCATCGGCATCGGCATCCGCGCCCCGTGCGCCTGCAGCGGGCAGCGCGACGGAAAAGGAATAGAAGCAGCGGAAGGGCACCTTTTTCTCGCCCCAGTGTTCTGCGGCGTCCCGGAAGGTGTCCAGCAGTTGCTCACGTGCTTCCTTGTCGAATTTCGCATGACAAGGAAGATGCTCCAACACGATGATGAACCCGAGGTAGCCGGCCGTCTTGAGCGTGCCGTCGCTGAGGCTGTCATGCAAGGCATCGAAATTCTTGCATGCCGTCGCGCCCAGCCCAAATTGCTGACAAAGGACGTCGAAAACTTCTTGCTTGCTTTGCGCAGTCGCAAGATTGGCGCGGAGGAAGCGATGACCCGCCGTCCTGGCAACCTCTTCAAGCTCATGCACCCGGTAAGCCTGGATCGACTGGACAACGTTCGGTCGAAGGCTAGCCAGCAGGGCTTCAATGCGGAGGGAGGAAGGAACGCAGATGGGGGAGGAATCCAGAGGCATGTCGTGACACTTTCTTTGGTGGGCCAGATAGCAAGCCTGGGCTGCTATCGCTTGATTCCGTTTTTCATCGAATCGCACGCGACCCCATCGAAAAACGAAAAAAGGAGTGTCGGGGATTTGGGCAAAAAACGCAAGTATGCGAAGCAATCCGGGTAATCCATCACACCCCGGCAAGGCCGCTGCGCAACTCGGGGCAAGCAGCACATTACAAAATGGATGCTGGTTCTTCCAGCGTTATGCATGAAAGTCGCGCTCATCCGTGCTGACGATCCGGCCTTCTCCATACTCCTCGGCCAGCATAAGAACCTATTCCAGTAGGGGCTGCGCCATCGCATTGCACGCGGCGGCGGTGCTCGGAATCCTCATGTACCGTAAGTACATTCCGGTTCCTGCGCTCCGGCGCCACGCACACTGCTTCGGCTCGCCTGCCTACTGAAATTGGTTCTAAGTGGGACGCAAAAAAAGCCCCGTAAACACTAGATTTGCACTAGGTTTGCGAGGCTTCTCAGGGGCTGTGCAGAACTACATGAAATTCTTTTCTGGCGGAAACGAAGGGATTCGAACCCTTGATGAGGCTCAACACCCCATACTCCCTTAGCAGGGGAGCACCTTCGGCCACTCGGTCACGTTTCCAAAAGACTCGAAATTATCGCATGTTGGGTAGCTCTTACTAGCCCCGCAGCCTTGGATATGGCACTCTCATCCGTTGGGGGAAGGGGGATGGCCTTTTAGGCAGGCTCGGCTTCAAGACCGAAGGCCTTGTGCAGAGCGCGCACGGCCAATTCCAGGTACTTTTCATCGAGGACGACGGAAGTTTTGATCTCGCTCGTCGAGATCATCTGGATGTTGATCCCTTCTTCGCTGAGCGCCTGGAACATCTTGCGTGCCACCCCAGCATGGCTGCGCATGCCGATTCCGACGATCGAGACCTTGCAGATTTTGGTATCGCCGATCACGTCCATCGCTCCGAGCTTGGGGACGACTTGGTTGCGCAACAACTCCATCGTCTTGGGATGGTCGTTGCGGTGGACGGTGAAGCTGAAGTCGGCTTTGCCCTCCTTGCTGATGTTCTGGATGATCATGTCCACTTCGACATTGGCATCCGCGACAGGGCCGAGGATTTGGTAAGCGATGCCTGGCTTGTCTGGCACCCCCAGAACGGAAATTTTGGATTCGTCGCGGTTGAAAGCGATGCCCGAAACGATGGCTTGCTCCATGGTGTGGTCTTCCTCAAAAGTGATCAATGTGCCGGAGTTGGCTTCTTCGTCGATGTCGATATCCCACGGGGTGAAGCTCGACAACACGCGCAGCCGCACCTTGTATTTCCCCGCAAATTCGACCGAGCGAATTTGCAAGACTTTGGAACCCAAGGACGCCATCTCCAGCATTTCCTCGAAGCTGAGGGTGTGCAGACGGCGGGCCTCGGGAACGACGCGGGGGTCGGTGGTGTAGACGCCATCGACATCGGTGTAAATCAGGCACTCGTCGGCCTTCATCGCAGCCGCCACGGCGACGGCAGAGGTGTCGGAACCACCGCGCCCCAGCGTGGTGACATTGCCGCCCTCGTCTAACCCCTGGAAGCCCGTGACGATCACGACTTTGCCCGCATCAAGGTCGGCTCGCAGCCGTGCGTCGTCGATGGACTCGATCCGCGCCTTGGTGTATGCGCTATCCGTACGAATGGGCACCTGCCACCCTGCGTAGCTGACCGATTGCAGCCCCAACGCTTGCAGCGCAATGGCCAGCAAAGCGCTGGATACCTGCTCTCCCGTGGCGGCAAGCATGTCCAGTTCCCGGTAGTACGCAGGAGTCAATGCCTGGGGGGATAGTTCCTGCGCCAGCGCAAGCAGACGGTTGGTTTCCCCGCTCATCGCCGAAGGGACGACAACCATGCGATGCCCGGCGCGCACCCATTTGGCAACGCGCAGCGCCACCTGGCGAATCCGTTCGGTAGACCCCATCGAAGTACCACCGTATTTGTGTACGATCAAAGACATATAAGAAATTCAATGAGTTGGAGTGGGTATATTGTACCAATGCAGTGCATCCCCCTGACGCTGGCAATGCCCCGTTGCCACCTTGAGATGGACCGCATGGCCACGAGTACGGCAGTGTGCGATTTGGCGCAACAGCTCGTCGAGCTGGGCAGCGCTGGGGATGACGCCGTGGCAGGTGGCCAGCCAATGCCGCAATACATTGGCTTGGCGGTGCGTAGCCAATGTTTGCAGGGCAGTGATGCGAGGTGGCACGCCGACTTGCTCCAAATCCATCGCTGCCAGATCGTCGAGGAGCTGCTGCGCTTGTGCACAGTGCGCGCTGCTCCGGGCAAAGGTGTGAAGGCACTGCGGCATGCACTGCGTCAATGCGGGGAGAACTTGCTGCCGGATGCGGTTGCGCAGAAAAGATGGATCGTCATTGCTGGGGTCTTCGACGAACGTGACGCCCTGTCCTGCCAGCCAGCGCCGAATGTCTTGCCGGGACACGTCGAGCCAGGGGCGGTGGTATGCGATGCCGTCTCGCACCCAGGTTCGAGGCATGGCGCTCAGGCCCCGCAGGCCCGCGCCACGCGCCAGCGCCAGCAGCAGGGTTTCGATCTGGTCGTTCGCGTGTTGGGCCAGAGCGATTGATGCAACCACTCCACCCTGCTGACGAATCTGCTCCACCATGGAAGCAAACGCCCAATAACGCGCTCGCCGTGCGGCATCTTCTGGGCTTTGGCCGGGGAGTTTGCGGGCATCCACGGCACGCAAGTGCAGCGGAACGCCAAGCCGTGTACACAACTGCGCACAGTGCTGCGCAAAAACCGACGCCGCAGGCTGCAACCCATGGTCGACATGGAAGGCACACACCTGCCCAGGCCAACGTTGCGCACAAGCCCAGAGCAACGCGGTGGAATCGGCACCGGCGCTGCACGCTACAGCCAGTGGCAGCGCAGGAGCAAAAACATCCAGCGCCTGCTCCACGGAGCAGTGCCGGTGCCCCCACTCAGGCACTCGCAGTACCGGGCTTGAGTTCGGTAAATCGTCCGTAGCTTTGCAAGCGGGCATAGCGCCGTTCCAACAGCGCCTGCGGGTCGAGATCGTTGACCTGCCGCAGTGCCTCCGCCAACGCCCGCTTGAGGAACGTCGCCATTTGCTTGGGGTCACGGTGCGCGCCGCCAACGGGTTCGTTGACGATCTTGTCGATCAACCCCAGCGCCTTGAGCCGGTGCGCGGTGATGCCCAAGGCATCGGCTGCGTCCTGCGCCTTGTCCGAGGTTTTCCAGAGGATCGACGCGCACCCTTCCGGGCTGATGACCGAATAGATCGAATACTGGAGCATCAACACTTGGTCGCCGACGGAAATCGCCAGTGCCCCGCCGGAACCACCCTCCCCGATGATCGTGACGATCACCGGAACCCGCAACTGTGTCATCTCGTAGATGTTGCGACCAATGGCTTCGGACTGGCAACGCTCTTCAGCATCGATACCGGGGTACGCCCCAGGCGTGTCGACGAAGGTGAAGACTGGCAGGCGGAATTTTTCTGCCGTTTTCATCAGCCGCAAGGCCTTGCGATAGCCCTCAGGCTTGCTCATCCCGAAATTGCGGACCGAGCGTTCTCGGGTATCGCGCCCCTTCTGCTGCCCGATGATTACGCACGGCATTCCATGGAAGCGGGCCAGGCCACCGATGATGCTCAGGTCATCCGCGAAATGCCGATCCCCATGCAGCTCGACGAAGTGCGTAAAGATCTCGGCCACATAGTCCAGGGTGTAGGGCCGCTCAGCGTGGCGGGCAATCTTGGTGATCTGCCACGGAGTCAGGTTGCTGTAAATATCCTTGGTGAGCTGCTGGCTCTTGCGCGCCAGTTGATCGATTTCCGCAGAAATGTCGACAGCAGATTCGGACTGGACGTAGCGCAGTTCTTCGATCTTGTTTTCCAAGTCGGCAATGGGGGTTTCAAAGTCCAGAAAAGTTTTTTTTGCCACGCCAGCTCCATTCGACGAAATACCCCGCACGACAACTCCGCACGACAACCCCCCGGACTCCCCCCGGAACACCTCCGTTTCCCGCCCCGGTCAATATTCGACGGGAATGGGATCCAGCGATCGCCAAATATACCAAGTGGCTACGGAACGGTATGGCGCCCACCGGCTGGCAATATCCAGGGCTTGGCGACGCGCAATCGCAGCGCCATCCAGGTAGTTCTGGCTGATTCCCCGCAACAGCCCGATATCGTCGAGCGGCAGCACATCCGGGCGCATCAGGTGGAAGATCAGGAACATCTCGGCAGTCCAGCGACCGATTCCGCGAATCGCGACCAGCTCCTTGATGATCGCTTCGTCGTCCATGCCCGCCCACGCAGCGGTATGCACCTTGCCTTCGATGCAATGCCGAGCCAAATCGCGCAAATATTCGACTTTGCGGGCACTCATGCCAACAGAGCGCAAGGTGTCCGTCGATAAGGCGAGCAATGCTTGGGGCGATGCGGGCTGCATCTGACCAAGCAATCGATCCCATACCGACTGGGCAGCCTTGACCGAGATTTGCTGCCCCACGATGCTGCGCGCCAGGGTGGCAAAGGCGTCGTTGCGGCTGCGTAGCCGCGCAAGCCCATACGTGGCGATCCACCGCCCGAGGATGGGATCGCGCTCGGCAAGGTAGACGCAGGCCTCGTTCCAGTAGGCAGGGGTCTCGGCGCCACTGTCTTCGGGCGACCAGGGGGTTGCGGCCATCGCGCCAGCGTTGTGGACGGGGGATTCAACCCAAGCGGGAGACAGATTCCCAGGTCGTTCCCGACGGGGTGTCCCGCAGCGCGATGCCTTGCGCGAGCAACTCGGCGCGGATCCGGTCGGCCCATGCAAAGTCCTTGCTTGCCTTGGCTTGGGCGCGCTGGGCGATGCGGGCTTCGATGTCTGCGCGATCCACCGCAGCGCCACCTTGCAAATACGAGGCGGGCTCCTGTTGCAGGATGCCCAGGCATCCTCCCAAAGACCGCAATAGCCCTGCCAGCCGTGGGCAGTGGCTGCGGTGTACTTCGCTGGCCAGATCGAACAACACCGCTACGGCTTCCGGGGTGCCAAAGTCTTGATCCATGGCTTTGCGAAAACGGGCGGCATAAGGCTCTTGCCCATCGATGGATGCCATGGATGCAATACATGCGGTAGATGCTTCGGCGGGAGCTGCATCGACCGGCACTGCGGCCAAGGCGCCGTACAGCCGCCGCAAAGCCAGCCGCGCATCGTCGAGCGACGCGCCAGTGAACGCCACATCGCTGCGGTAGTGCGAACGCAGCAGGAAAAATCGCAGCGTCTCAGCATCGACGTGCTGCAGGATGTCCCGGATCGTCGACACATTGCCCAGGCTTTTGGACATCTTTTCCTGCCCCAGGGTGACGAAGCCGTTGTGCAGCCAGTACCGCGCCAAAGGAACGCCATGGGCTGCCTCGCTTTGGGCGATTTCGTTGTCATGGTGAGGGAACTGCAAGTCCACGCCGCCACCGTGAATGTCGATAGTCTGCCCCAGCAGGGACGCACACATCGCCGAACATTCGATATGCCAACCCGGGCGCCCTACGCCAAAAGGGCTATCCCACCGCGCTTCGGCGGGGTCGCTGTCCTTGGCGGATTTCCACAAGACGAAGTCGAGAGGATCTGCCTTGTTGTCATTGATGCCGACCCGTTCCCCCGCCCGCAGTTCGGCCAGGCTTTTCCCGCTCAGTCGGCCATAACCGGCAAAGCGACGCACTGCGTAGTGCATATCGCCATCAGCGCTGCGATAGGCGAAACCTTGCTCTTGCAAGCGGCCAATCAGTGCCTGCATCGCGGGGACGTACTCGGTGGCGCGGGGTTCCTCGGTGGGGCGGAGCACACCCAGCGCATCGGCATCCTCGTGCATCGCGGCGATCATCCGGTCGGTAAGCGTGCGCAGGGACTCCCCGTTTCCCGCAGCGCGACGCAAAATTTTGTCGTCGATGTCGGTGATATTGCGAACGAAAGTAACGCAGTACCCACTTTCCTGGAGCCAGCGGCGAATCACGTCGAAAGCAACCATGGACCGCGCATGGCCAAGGTGGCAGAGGTCGTAGACCGTCATGCCGCAGACGTACATGGAGACATGCCCGGGACGTTGCGGCACGAAAGGTTCGAGGCTGCGGGTAAGGGAGTTATAGAGGTGGAGACCCATCGCGTGTTGGTCGGATAGAGAAGAAGCAACAAAACTTTGCCAAAGGCGTATTCCAGTAGGGCTATTTTCAGGCTGGATTGCACTCCTCACGCACTCTACCCCTCCCCCGCTGAGGGAGAAAATTGTTGTGCCGTGCGTTGGCTTCGCTCCTATCGAAATAGGCTCCCAACCAAAATGGCCCAAAAATAGGCTGGTCTACAATCATTTTCGGTAATCGAATGCAGCAAAATCAGATAGGTGCCGCTTCGGTGCCAACGATCTCAGTGTTCTTTGCAAGACCATTGCAAGACTTTTTTGCCAGTCGATCCGGAAGATGTTTTTTCTTTATCGATTCTGTCGTCACACCAACAATGATGCCCAATCGCTCTTTGCTCCCCAAAGTTTTTTTGCGCTCGCTGGCCCTATCTGTCAGCCTGTGCGCCGGTCTATGTGCCAGCTCGGTCGTGCTGGCGGACGACTACGCCGATGCCAGCCAGTTGGTTCGCGCCAACAAATTTGCCGAAGCGATGGTCAAAGTGGACAAGGTGCTCGCCACCAAGCCCAACGACCCCCAAATGCGCTTCCTCAAGGGGGTGATTCAGCGTAACCAAGGCAGACATGCCGACGCCATCGCCACCTTCACCAAATTGACGGAAGACTTTCCCGAGTTGCCTGAGCCGTACAACAACCTCGCCGTGCTCTATGCAGGGCAGGCACAGTACGACAAGGCGCGCATCGCGCTGGAAATGGCGATTCGTACCAACCCCAGCTACGCGACTGCGCACGAGAACCTGGGCGACGTATACGCCCGGCTTGCATCACAGGCCTACAACAAGGCCTTGCAGCTTGACAGCGGCAACCTCGTCGTTCCGCCCAAGCTGGCGTTGATTCGCGAAGTGTTCAAACCCAATCTGGGCAATACCCGTCCCGCCCCAGAACCAGCGCCAGTTGCGGTGACTGCTTCGGCCTCCGCTCCGACTCCTTCTCCTATCCCCGCTCCCACCCCTGCTCTGGCCCCCAACCGCCCGATGTCTGCTTCGGCGCCAGCCACGCTATCGGTACCTACCTCGGTACCGGCATTGGTTCCCGCTGCGCCCAAGCCTGTGGACGTTGCGGCTGCGCCTAAGGCTCCCACCGTTGCTACCACTCCTGGGGCGCCGGCTGCCAATCCAACGCAGGCCGTCGAGCAAGCCGTGATGGCATGGGCGCAGGCGTGGTCTGCCAAGGACATCAATGCCTACTTGGCCAGCTATGCGCCGGATGCCGTGCCCACCGGCAAAGGCCCTCGCTCTACCTGGGAACAGGAGCGCCGTGACCGCATCCTGGGCAAGAAGTCCATCCATGTGCAGATTTCCAAGCTCCAGGTCAAGGTACAGGGCGACACGGCGCAAGCACACTTCCGCCAAGCCTACCGTGGGGACGACCTCTCTGTCTCCAGCAGCAAGACTTTGGGACTGCGCAAAGTTGGCGCGCAGTGGCTCATCGTGAGCGAGACCTCCGGGCGTTGATCGCGCTGGGGGCTGCGCATGGCCCCAGTGCAGCGCATCCATCTGTTGCAACGCATCCATCTCTTGTAGGAGCGCCGGAAGTCGCGATGGCAGGGCCACTTCCGGCGATGGGATTTGCACAGTCGGCTCTGTTTTGCGACGTCCGTCGCTCCTACCCCTACAGCAAAGACGGTTTTCTCTGTGTGGAAGCAGCGGAAACTGTGCTGTGCCTGGCCAATGGCTAGAGGTGTGCATACCGTAGCCCTGCGGGAAAAGAGTGAGGGCGACACCATGCAACCGCCGAATTGGGCTTATGGGTGGTTCAGCCAAGCTTTGTTGGGCAGTCCGGGCTTCTGGGGCGTAGTGCGCCGCAGTGCGTACCGGGTAGGTTTCTGCCTGTTCCTCGCTGCCTTGATCTTGGCGATGGGAGCAGCAGACGCCCAAAGCAAGCAACGAGCGCCCAAGCCCAAGCCCTCGTCCGTGCAGCCTGCTGCGGCCGTGTCGTCCTCTCCGATGGGAGCGGAGTCCCGGTTACTCGACATCTATAGGCTGATTCTGCTGGGGGATACCCGCACTGCCCTGCTGTACGCGACTGCGCTGGTGCGTGACTATCCCCATTTCGCCTTGGCGCAGTTGGTGTACGGCGACCTTCTGCAAGCCCGCTCGCGCCCCATGCAGCAATTTGGCGATGCACTCCCACCACAACGCAAGGCAGGGCAAGATGCCTTGGCAGATTTGCGCGAGGAAGCGCGGTTGCGCAGTAAGGCGGCCAACGAGCGCCCACGGCTGATGCGCGTTCCCTCGCAATTTGTCCATCTGGCCCCGGAGATTCGCCATGCGATTGCGATCGATGCCTCCCGCGCACGGCTGTATGTCCTGGAAAACCGTGCGTCAGGAATGGTCGTCGTCGCCAACTACTACGTCACCATTGGAAAAATGGGGCTGGGCAAGACGAGCGAAGGCGACCAACGCACCCCCACCGGGGTGTACTTCATCACGGGGCGTATTCCTTCCCAAGCGCTGCGTGAAGAATACGGGGCCGGGGCGCTGCCGCTCAACTACCCCAACCCCATCGACCAACGCCGGGGCAAGACGGGTAGCGGCATCTGGCTCCATGGCCCCTCGCCCAAACAATTTGCCCGTGCGCCAGAGGCCAGCGACGGCTGCATCGTCCTCTCGAACCCAGATTTGGAGCAACTGATGCGAACGGTCGAGCCACGGCTCACCCCGGTGGTTATCGCTCCCCGGCTGCACTGGGTGCATCCCCGTTCTCTGCAGTCGAACCGTCAAGATTTCGAAGCCAGACTGCGGGCGTGGTCTCAGGCGCGTAGCCATTCTGACCCGGAAGCACTGCGGGCGTTCTACGAAGCGGTGTCCATCGGCCCCAAGATTGCCCCTGCGGTAGATGCTGACGGAATTGCGCCAGCGACAACCCGACAAACTGACAAACTCCTACCCCGTGCGCCACGCGCCCTGTCGTTGCTGCGCTGGGTTGATCCAGAAGAAACCATGATCGTCACCCTCGAAGAACCGTCTGCCAAAGACAGCATCTTCCGTCGCCAGTACTGGGCACGCCAAGGCCGACAGTGGTTCATCATTCACGAAAGCATCGTGGATTAATCTTCCTCCCTCCCCCTGTGGGCGTTGCCTGCGGGGCCTTTTCCCCACCATCCTTTCTACAAAAAAAGCACCATGCCAGAAAACACCACGCCTACTGTCGCTCTCCACATCCGCAACCACGGCGTCATCACCCTCACGCTGGATGCAGAAAAAGCCCCGCTGTCGGTCGCCAATTTTTTGCGCTATGTCGAAAAGGGACACTACGACGACACCCTGTTCCACCGGGTCATTCCCGGGTTCATGGTGCAGGGCGGAGGCTTTGATCCTGGTATGCGGCAGAAACCCTGCGACGCCCCCATTGCCAACGAAGCCAGCAATGGCTTGAAAAACCAGTCGTACAGCGTGGCCATGGCGCGTACCAACGATCCCCACTCGGCCACGGCGCAGTTTTTCATCAACGTGGCGAACAATGGCTTTCTCGACCACAAGGCGCCCGATGCCTCGTCGTGGGGCTACGCCGTGTTCGGCAAGGTAACGGAAGGCAGCGAGGTCGTGGATCGCATCGCAGCCGTGCGCACAGGCCGCCGTGGGTTCCACGAAGACGTGCCGGTGGAGGATGTCGTCATCGAAAAAGCCGTCGTCGTTTGACGATTGCATTGCGCGCCCTTCGCCTACGCTCCCATGCACGCCACCCCGCCCTGGCCGACCGTCGACGCCCCCCCAGGCTGGCAAACGGTCGATTGCATTGCCGACGTGCATTTGTCGGAATCCGATCCACAAACGTTTGCGCAGTGGGAGCACTATCTGCAAACCACCACTGCCGACGCCCTATTCCTGCTGGGCGATGTGTTCGAGGTCTGGGTTGGCGATGATGTGCTTGATGCGCCGCACGCCCAGGCAGTGTGGGAGCGTCGCTGCCAAGCCGTGCTCCAGGCAGCATCCTGCAAGGCCGCGTTGTTTTTCTTGCCAGGCAATCGGGACTTCTTGCTAGGCACCCGCTTTGCCCAGGCATGTGGGTTCCAGTGGCTCGCGGATCCAACAATCCTGGTTTTCGGTGGACAACGCTGGCTGCTTTCGCACGGGGACGCCTTGTGCCAAGGCGATGTCGAATACCAGCGTTTCCGCAATGAGGTTCGTTCCCCCGCATGGATGGAGCAATTTCTGTCGTTGTCCTTGCAGGAGCGTCGCACTACGGCGCGCACCCTGCGCGCAGCCAGCAGCGCCCAACGGAAACCCGATGCAGACGTGGACGATGCGCTGGTGCTGGAATGGCTGCAGGCGGCGGGAGCACACACGCTGATTCACGGCCACACGCACCGGCCCAGGGAACATCGCTTGGGTGATGGATATGCGCGGTTCGTGCTGGGGGATTGGAACGCTAGTTCCACGCCCGTTCGGGGCGATGTGCTGCGGTTGTCTCTGCATAGCCCGCCGCAACGATTGGCGTTATAGGCCCAGGCTCTTCTCGAATCCGCTATCCTTCACGCAAACGGACGTATCCCGCCATTCCCGTGCAGCCGGTGCCTGAGTGCTTACTTGAGCACTAGGCGCGCCGGGTGTGTTCCCTGTGGGGTCCAGCTTTTTCCACCGTGAACGATCATTCCGCCCCCCCACTCGATGGGGAAGACAAGCGCACGCTGCTCCAAAAAATCGCCGAGTTCATCCACCCTGGGCCGGATTCGACGAGCGAGCTGCTCGATACCTTGCTCCGGGCCGAGCGGCAAGAGCTAATCCCCACCGACTCGCGGCACATGCTCGAAGGGGTAATCCGCATGGCCGAGATGAGCGCGGGCGACGTGATGGTTCCTTCTGCGCGCATGGACATGATCGACCTCGGTGCCATGCCAGAGGTGATGCTTGACGGGGTGATCTGCTCCGGCCATTCGCGCTACCCCGTCTTCGAAGGACGGCGGGAAAACATCGTTGGCGTGTTGCTGGCCAAGGACTTGCTCAAATGGCACCGCAACCCGGGCATTGAGGTACGTAGTCTGCTGCGGCCCGCCGTGTTCGTTCCAGAAAGCAAGCGACTCAACGACTTGCTGCGGGACTTCCAAAGCAACCACAACCACCTGGCCATCGTGATCGACGAGTACGGCGAGGTGGCAGGGCTGATCACCATTGAGGATGTGCTCGAAGTCATCGTCGGCGACATCGAAGACGAGTTCGACTCCGGCAAAAGCGAAGGCAGCATCTATGACGTGCCCGATCACAGCTACACCGTCAGCGGCGATTCCCCCATCGAACGGGTCGAGTACGTGCTGGGCATCCACATCGACCGCAGCAATTCCGCCGAGGAGCAGGAACTCGACACCATCGGCGGGTTGATTGCGCACCGAATGGGCCACGTTCCCCAGCGTGGGGAGCACTACGAGCTGTGTGGGTTGCGTTTTTCGGTGGTCTATGCCAAGGGCGGCTACGTCCAGTGGTTCAACGTGCGCCATCCCGACGATGCCCCGCAGTAAGCTGCGCTGGGCACAACAGGGGCAGCCCCTGATGCGGGGTGGAACAGGATCGTCGGCGTTGGCCGTGCTGGCCGGAGCCATGCAGGCAGCCAGCCTGGCATGGCCTATTTCACTGTCCCCTGGCTGGAGCGCGATAGGGCTGGAACGTGGGCAGACTGCGTGGTGGGTGTCCTGGTTGGCGCTGGCGATGTTTGCCGCATTGATCGATGCCTGTGCCACCCCCCGCGCAGCGGTACGGGTTGCTGCGGGCTTTGCTCTGGCACAGTTTGGGTGCGCCTTGGCCTGGGTTTTCGTATCGCTGCACACCTACGGAGGGATGCCCCCGGCCATGGCAGTGGCTTCGGTGCTGGCGCTGGCCGCAGGGCTGGCTGTATACCAGGTGCTGGTTTGTGCGTGGTATGTCCGGGCTGCTCCACCCTCCCCTTTGCTGCGTGCCCTACTTCTTTCCGCACTGTGGATGCTGGCCGAGCTATGCCGTGGCACGCTGTGGAGCGGATTTGGATGGGGAGCAGTCGGGTATGCACAAATCGACGGACCCTTGGCCCCTTGGATTCCCTGGGTCGGCGTCTACGGCACCGGCGCCTTGGCGGTCGCTATCGCTGCGCTATCTGCCCGTTTGCTTGCAGCGCGCACCTGGCAAACCGTAGGCGCAAGCCCGATGTCGATGCTGACGCTCCTCCTTGCGCTGTGTATCGCCCCCTATCTTGCGGACATGCCATCCACGCAGTCTGCCGGGGAACTATCGGTGCGCCTGCTGCAAGGCAACATCCCACAGGATGAGAAATTCGACGCCCGGCGCGGCATCCCGCAATCGTTGCAGTGGTACGCCGCAGCGCTGTTCCGCAGCCCGGCGGCCCTCACACTCACGCCGGAAACGGCGATTCCCGTTCTGCCGCGCAGGCTCCCCCCCGGCTATTGGCGCGAGCTGGCAGACCACTACGCGCAGACCCAGCGCGTAGCCCTCGTCGGCATCACGCTGGGGGATATGGAGGCCGGATACACCAATTCCGTCGTCGCGCTGGGTATGCCGTGGCAGTACGACAAGCATCACCTCGTCCCTTTTGGCGAATTCACCCCCGTGCCATTTGCGTGGTTCCGCGAGATGCTGCACATCCCTTACGGAGATTTTGAACGGGGGCCTCTGCCCCAACCCCCTCTCACCTACCAAGGGCAACGCATCGCGGCATCGATTTGCTACGAGACCCTGTTCCCTGAGGAAATGGCTGCGTCGTTCTCCCATGCGGCCCGTGCGCCGACGATCCTCGCCAACCTCAGCAACCTGGGGTGGTTCGGCGAGCATCTGGCGATGGACCAACATCTGCACATCGCCCGCGTGCGTGCCCGGGAATTTGCCCGCCCCTTGCTGCTGGTGACCAACACCGGCCGCACTGTGGTGATCGACCACACCGGGCACGTGCGCCACGCCGCCGCGCCCCACACCGCCACCGTGCTCGATGCCACCGTGCAAGGCCGCACCGGGCTTACTCCCTATGCATGGTGGATGGGCCAGTGGGGGCTGCTTCCGCTATGGGTGCTGGGGCTGCTTGGGATGCTGGCGCCGGGGCTTCGTGCCCTTCCCATGCACCAAAAACGGGATTCGGCATAATCTGCCAGCCGCCGAACGGCCTGTGCCAGCGATGGAGGCTCTACGCCCTGTTGGGCTTCGATATCGCTGAGCACAAAGCGTCCGGCGTTTTTTTTTCCTTTTTTTTCTATCTGGAGCATTCGGTGGCCACTTATCCCATGACCCGACGCGGCGCAGAGCAACTGCATGCCGAATTGCATCGTCTCAAAACGGTTGATCGTCCGGCAGTCATCGAAGCCATTGCCGAAGCACGCTCGCAGGGCGACCTCAGCGAAAACGCCGAATACGACGCAGCCAAAAACCGCCAAGGGTTCATCGAAGGCCGCATCCAGGAACTGGAGGCCAAGCTGGCCAGCGCGCAGGTCATCGACCCGGCGCAATTGCAGGCCAATGGCTTGGTGGTGTTCGGCGCGACCGTCACGCTCGAAGACGAAGACAGTGGGCAGCGATCAACCTACCAAATCGTGGGCGAGGACGAAGCCGACCTCAAACAGGGGCGGATCAACATCAACAGCCCCATTGCCCGAGCGCTCATCGGCAAGCGCGAAGGTGATGTCGCCGAAGTGCAAGCCCCCGGCGGGCTGCGTTGCTACGACATCGTCACGGTGGAATACAAGTAAGCAGGCGGGGCTGTAGACATCGTCAGTGCCCACAGCAGGCCAAGGGAGGATGCGCGAACCTTGGCGTTGTACTGGGGCAAGGCCGCATCGCGACTTTTGTCGCTCCTACACCCCCCCAGGCGGCCTTTTCTTCGCGCTGACGGTATGGGCGCGTTTGATCTTCTTGACCTTGCCCCCCGGCGTCAGCCGCTGGTTGCCCAGCACCCGCACGATCTTGACTTCCGGACGTTGCCCGCCTCGCTTGCTGTATTTCAGCACCTTGACTTTTTTGGGGCCGGGTTTGCGGTCGGGATCGATGGGTTTGCTGCGTTCGGGAATGGCCCGCCACAGCATCAACAGCTTGCCCAGATGCCCGATGGGCGCTGCATTGAGTTCATCGGCCAGCGTTGCCAACATCGCTTCCCGCTCGCTGCGGTCGTCGCTGAACACCCGCACCTTGATCAGGCCATGCGCACGCAAGGCGGCGTCGACCTCTTTCTTGACGGCATCGGACAAACCCGAAGACCCCACCATCACGACGGGGTCGAGATGATGGGCTTCGGCACGGTACAGCTTGCGCTGCGCGGGGGGCAAGGTCAGGGCGGGCATGGCAGGATTATCGGGGGCACACCATGAGCACCAAAAAAGGGCAACGGGCCTGGTTCCAATCGCATGTTCACGACCCCTACGTCCGTCGCGCCCAGGAACAGGACTACCGCGCCCGCTCTGCGTTCAAGCTCCAGGAAATCGATGAGAAGCTGCACCTGTTTCGCCCAGGGCAGTGCGTCGTCGATCTCGGCGCCGCCCCCGGCGCGTGGAGCCAGTACGTGCGCAGGCGCTGGGCAGCGATGCCTGGCGCGGGTCGCAACAGCCTGCTGATTGCGCTTGATCTACTCCCGATGGAGCAAATCGACGGGGTGCATATCCTGCGCGGGGACATTCGCGACGACGCCATTCGCACGGAATTCGACGCATTGCTGTCCGGGCGGCAGGTTGACGTGGTGTTGTCGGACATGGCGCCCAACCTCAGCGGCATCGATTCCGTCGATTCCGCACGGGTCGAAGAGCTGGTCGAGACGGTCGTGGACGTTGCCAGCGCTTGGCTGCATCCTGCGGGCAGCGTGGTGGCCAAAACCTTTCACGCTGGCAGCTATGCCGCCTTGGATCAACTGTTTCGGCAGACGTTCCGCACTGTGCGCCGCTTCAAGCCCCAGGCTTCCCGCACGCAGTCTTCCGAGACGTATTTGCTAGGCGCCGGGTTGCGCGGGGGCTGAAGTTCGTGCCCCCGGGGGGCGGTAGTTTTCGTCGTGCTTGGCCAGTACTTCCCTGGCGACGAACTGCCCTTGCGCGCCAAAGCTCCCCTGCACCACCACGCCCTTCCCTTCCCGGAACAAGTCGGGCAAAGCACCGGTGTACATCACGTCCACATCATGCACCAGGTCGGTGACGCGAAAGGCAATCGTCAACCCCGTCCGCACTACCGACCCTTCCCGCACCACCCCGCCAATTCGGAACACCCCCTGCTGCGGCGCTTTGTGGGCCAAGACTTCGGAAGGCGTGAAATAGAAAACAAGGTTGCTTTGCAGTGCGTCGAGCACGAAGAACGCCGTCAACGCTACGCTGGCAACTGCGCCGACGAGGAGTAGCAAGCGATGGGGAGCGGGTCGCATAGGCGCGGGATTGTCCAGATAGCGGGTGCTGGGTGCTATCGGCTACTCGCATCGTAGGCGTTGACGATCTTCGCCACCAGCGGGTGCCGCACCACGTCGGCGCTGGTGAGACGGCATACGGCAAGGCCTTCCACGTCGCGCAGCACGTGCAACGCATCGACGAGGCCACTGGGTTGGGAAGGGGGCAAGTCGATCTGGCTCGTATCCCCCGTGACGACGACTTTCGACCCCTGCCCCATGCGGGTTAGAAACATCTTCATCTGCGCCGCCGTGGTGTTTTGCGCTTCGTCGAGGATCACGAACGCTGCGTTGAGCGTACGCCCGCGCATGAATGCGAGCGGGGCGACCTCAATCGTTCGCCGGTCGATGGCGCCTTGCACGGCTTCCAGCCCCAGCAGGTCGTACAGGGCATCGTAGAGCGGGCGCAGATAGGGGTCGATTTTTTGCGTCAGGTCTCCAGGCAAAAAGCCCAGCCTTTCCCCGGCTTCCACCGCAGGGCGGGTCAGCACGATGCGTTGCACGGCGCTGCGCTGCAAGGCATCGACAGCCATGGCCACGGCCAGGTAAGTCTTGCCGGTTCCCGCAGGCCCCAGCCCGAAAGTGAGGTCGTGCGTGGCGATAGCCTCCAGATAGCGTGCCTGATTGGCAGAACGCGGCTGCACTTGTCGCCTGCCTGCGGCGATGGCAAAGGCTGCTTCGTCCAGCTCGGGAACAGGGTCGCCGAGCATCGTGCGCAATACCCCGTCCTCAATCGGGCGGTCGGCCATTTCGTACAGGGCTTGCAGCAACTCGATGCACTGGTTCGTCGGGCCTTTGGCTCCGTCTACGCGAAAGTGCCCATGCCGGTGCTCGATGCGCACCGCCAAATGCGCTTCGATGGTCCGCAAATGGGAATCCATCGGCCCGCACAGGTGCTGTAGCCGTGTGTTGTTGGCAGGGGTGAATTGGTGTTTGCGAATCATGAATGTCGTATGGGGTATGTCGTTGCGCTGCCGCCGGGCTACTGGCTTGCCCGTGCGATGCCAGACTTACCGTCTGCGCATGGATAGACCGATCTTGATCAAAGCAAAGCCAACGCCAAAGCACCCCAGCGTTGCCGGCAAGAACATCAGCAATTCCTTGCCTGCCTCTCTGCCGCCAGTGCCGATGAATCCCAGCAGATAAACACCGGTGAATGGCATACCGATAGTCACAGCAGCCATGGTGACCACGACTCCGACAATCAGAAAAAATAGTCCGAACAAACGCATGATGGAATAGTGGTTGAGCAGTCCTCACGGTTCCGAGGACAGCTTGAGCGCCAAGGAGAGATATTCGCGGACATGTTTCCCCAAGATATCCTGCGCCGAGTCGAGCTTGATGTGCCTACGAAATTTGCCTGCCCCCTCCAGTACGCCAAACTTGTCTGGAAGCGACGCGCCCGCACCGAATTCCACGGAAACGTGCTTTGCGTAGGAAAAGACGCCACAAAACGGTTTGGGAGCGGAAAACAAGAACCCGCCGTACTTCACTTCCTCAGAGATGGAGGAATCCAAACCCAGAATGATTTCTCTCAACGCCTGCACAAGCGCAAAGCGAGTTGGATCGAGAAGACGTATGTCTTCGAGCAAGGTGGAGATGCTTCTGGCGGACATGGCATCAGCACTTGTAGTATTGCTGGAACTCCGGGCTGGGTTCCCGCTCGGAATAGATGTACAGCACGATGCCGTTGGGATCCAGAATGGCAAAGCCACGATCTCCCCAGGGATGGTCTTCGAGCGGCATGACTACAACCAACCCGGAAGCTGTGAGCGACTGGAACTCGGCATCGACATCGGAAACGCTGAAGTTGTACGTCAAACCGACGGGATGGCAAACAGGCTGATCGAGCTGAGGCGCCATGAATTGCAGGGAGGCGCCGCTCCCGAATTCGAGGTTGACGTACCAGCCGCAGTCGAAAGTGACTTTTGCACCCAAGTGCCTGATATAGAAATCGCGGGATTCATCGATCTTGTTCGTTGTGATGCAGGGGGATAGCGAATGGGCAAGCATGGAAGTTCCTTGTGGTGAAAAGTAACGATGGGTCTTATATTTCCCTCTTGTTGATCGTCGCACAGTAGCGTATAGGAATCCAACGAAAACAGTTCCGGCGGCGGCACCTTGATCTTGGGCAGCATGCCCTCCCATTCGCGCTTCTCGTCCGTCCAGAGAATGGCGACGAGCGCAGCTTCCAACATCGGATTGAAACGCCTAGGCTGTTCCTTCAGGCGCGCAGTCAGCGCATCGGGTACGGTTGGGCTGGAGCCTTCATGGACTGGATGGGTCTGTCGTTGCCAAGACATGTACCGCCATGGCTCCTGCCGCCACCTTCAACCGGTTGTCGTTGGTCCAGATTTCATTGCAACCATGATGCTGCGCGGTGGCCAAATGCAATGCATCCGGCGTTTTCAGGCCAAACTGGCTGCGCAGGTCCAGTGCATGGGCAAATATCGCATCGTTGATGGAAAGCCAGGTCTGGCGTGACAGCAGCAATTCATAGGCATCAATGAGCGCGATTTGGTGGAGGCGCATCGGCTTGACCATGACTTCCAGTCGCACCAGCGGCGACACATGGAGCACAGCATCGGCGTTGTCCGCCAACCAGCGCAAAGCCGCTTCGGATTGCGGCGCTTCCTGCTCCACCCAATAGATGCACACACAGCTATCAACATAGGCGCGACGCATCAGTCGTCCTTCCAGTCGTTGCGCAATTCGGCGATGCGCTGTTCCATTTCCTCCGCATTGCTCTTGGGCAAATTGCGAAACGCTGGCGATTGCAGCAGTGCCAGCGTGGCGGCGGCGCTGCCTTGTGTTTGCGGCGCGGGCATCTCGTCAAGAAAAGTGACCAATACCGACATCTGGCGTTCGTGCAGCAGGCTCGGCGGCAAGGTGAGATGGCCATCGGGTTCCAGGGTGGCACGCAGGGTCAACATGATTTCTCTCCTTGGAGGTTCGTCCGCGCCACTTTCTTTTTAGCCAGCGTGGTGTGGTGGCGGTTGCAGTTGGGTTCAACTTCTGGCGAACGCGAGCAAGGGCCTGATGTCATGCTTGTTGGCCGCTTGCAGGGCTGCGATGTATTGCTGACGTGTTTCGCCGACATGGACCAAACTACGGCTGCCCCAAGTGAAACGGGGCTGGCCCAGACGCTTGACGAGCAGATCGGCCATCAGACGGGCATGGCGGCCATTGCCGTTGGGGAAGAGATGAATGGCGACTAGGCGATGATGGAAGCGCACCGCGATTTCGTCGGGCGGATAGCTGGCGTGTTCGATCTGGTAGCGGGCATCGTCGAGCAGATTTTTGACTTCGACACCGATCTTGAACCAATCAACGCCGATGTTCGTGTCGGTCTTGCGAAACTGGCCTGCCCATTTCCAGGTTTCGCCGAACATTTGCTTGTGCAACTGGCACAAAAAGTCTTCGGTGAGGATTTCCGTGCGTTGTTGGTATGCCCAATACTCACCCTGGAAGATGTTGAGTTGCTCCCATTCGTTCAGTTCGCCCTGCGTGGTGATGTGGCCGGGAATCAGGCTGGCGATCTCGTCAGCATCAAGCGGTGTGGCACCGTGGGGATCGTCGAGTTTGATAGTCATCGCTATTTGGCTTCCCGCTTCGGTTGTTTCCAAAGGACGTGCCATGGACCCTTGAGCAGGTCCTCAGCCAGGGTGCGGGTTTGCCATTCGAGAGCCTCGTGTGAAGTCGCTTGTGCTTCTAGCGCCATGGTGTGACTGATGGATGCCATTTGCTGGCGTGCCAACGCCATGGCGCGGTTTTCCAGAGTGTCGGCCAAGGACTGCTTGGGCACCAGGGCGTATTGCAACTCGCAACCCATGGCTTCGGCGGCACGGCGCAAGGTGGCCAGGCTGATGGTGTCATCGGCCTCGGAGGTCTCCAGCCGGGTGACGGTAGACGTGGTGACACCCAGCCGATCGGCGAGGTCCGTTTTGGCCATGCCCAGGCCCTCGCGGATGGCCTTGAGCCAGCCTATGGGCGGGCGCGCTGGCAAGTCGGCACTGCGCCAACGGTTGAGGTTGGCATCGATTTGGCGGAGCTTGAGTTCAGAGAAGTTGCATTTCACTTTTTACTCCATAACGCAAAGTACATGGTATCGGTACCCTAACGGCTGCGCTACTCCATGCAGCGTGATGGGGCAGTACGCACAGTTTTCTCCATGGATGACGTGCTGGTCGATGTTACTGTGGACCAAGGGCACGGCCAAAGCCAGCCATAAAAAAACACGTTGTACAAACTACAAAACCTGCATCGTTTCAACCTCAAACCTCACAATGTTTCTGGTGGTTTTGCTGAACTCCACACCGATCAGATGAATTGGCTCACCCCGATGCTGGTACTTTTGCGCATAGTTTCGTTCCTTGATTTGCTTCAGTGCGCCCCCGCGTGATCTGCCCTTGACCACCTTGAACTCAAACAAAAACACCTGGCCATGAAACAGAACGGTCATGTCAATGCAGCCAAAGTTGGTGGGGTCTTCGAGTTGAATGTGCAAGCCAAGCGCAGCAAAGTAGCTGTAGAAAATGCTGACGTAATAGCCTTCGTAGCCACTGAGTTCGTTTTTGCGATACCAGTCGTTGGCAATGCTGGCATAGAAAGCGTGAAACAGGTTTTTGAGGCCGGCAAAGTCTTGGTTTTTCAGCAGGTCGTACAGGCGATCCTGATGGGACTCCGGCACGCTCAAGCTGCCCGTCAGGCTGTGCAAAAGGCAGTTGTTCAGACTGGCCTGAACTTCCAGGTTGGGGTATTTCAGCGTTAATGTCAGCCGCCCAGGCATTTGACCAACGCTGTCAATGGTCAAATAGCCTGCCTGAAACATCAGGGCTTCTACGGGAATGGTGTTTACATCAAAGGTGGATAACAGGGTCTCGGAAGCCACCATGCGCGACAAGTCGGGGGTGAATTGCTGGCGCTTTTGCAACAGTTGAATTAAAAAATCAGGCGTACCGGTTTCAAACCAATGGGGCTTAAACTTGCGGGTGTCAAACAACTGCAATAAACCAAAAGGGTTATAGACCGAAGTGCCCAGCCAGTTGTAACCGTTGTACCACTCGCGAATCAGTTCACGGTCCAAACCCGGCAATTCTGGTGCAAACACCGTATCGACATCGGCATCGGTATAGCCACAAATATCACTGTAGCGTTCATCCAAAGTGATGTCAGTCAAGTTATTCAAACCAGAAAACAGGTTCACTTTGCTGAATTTGGAAACGCCCGTGAGCATGGCAAATTGAACATTGGCATCTTGCCCTTTGATGACCGAATACAGATCACGCAGACCATCACGCATCTCGCTGGCAATGTCGGGGTTGGTGATGTTGTCCAGCATGGGTTTGTCGTATTCATCCACCAACACCACCACGCGCAAGCCGTACTTGGCTCGGGTCAAACGAATCAGTTCACTAAAGCGGGCAGAGAGCAGGGGCTGGGTAGTATGCAAGCCCAAGACCTCTTGATTGACATCCAATTGCTCAGTGATTTTGGCATTCAGCGCTTCACGGCTATGCACCACCCCTTCGGCAAAACTAATAAAAATCACCGGCGACTTGCGACTCCAGTCCCAGCAGGTCTCGGCGGCCAGACCTTTGAACAATTCCTGCTGTCCTTCAAACAGGTTTTTCAGCGTATCCAAAAACAAACTCTTGCCAAACCGCCGTGGCCGCGACAAAAAATAATATTTGCCCTCGTTGGCCAAACGCACGGCATGGCCGCTTTTGTCAACGTAGTAATACCCTTCTTCCCGAATTTCTCGAAAGGTCTGAATGCCAATGGGGAGCTTTTTGCGAATCATGGGGTCATTTGAGGTAGGGATTTATTTCATTTTAGGCACGGCAAACGTCAGATTTCCCGATGATCCGTGTGGAATGCCAAATGGCACTTTGTAGAAGCGCCATCTTGGCGCTTGACAAGTTGAAAGCGGCAGGATGCCGCTTCCACAAAGCACCATGCCCGCCCCAAGCTCACAAACTCACGGATTGCGCAACGCTTCATCCGTGCCATGAACTATGAATTTGATAGCTACCAATGCAAGCCAGACGGGCGTTAGAGGCAAAAATGACACTTATATTTTGCGTGGGTCAGGCAGCAACGTAGCCCGTATGAAGCGAAGCGCAATACGGGAGTTAAAGCGCAGGGACGCAGCCGCAGCGTGGCGGTCAAGTTGATGCAACGATTGGGAACGGTCTCCCACGGCTGAGTCAGTCGTGCAGGTAGATGGATGACCGCTATCCCGCCTGGATCCGACGCTCAGAGGTGGGGATATTCAGTGGCGTCAGTGTCGGCTGATGGCCGGGAGCGGTCTGTCACCTGAGTTATCTGAGCGGCCGCTCTCCCTGCACAGCCGCCGTCGGCAAAACGTGGTTCAACCTCGTGAACTTTTTCATGGCCAAATTATGCGCCGTCCCGCCGGTGCCTACTTCACGGCATATTCACCCAGAACCCTGTCGTTGGTGAAAGTGTGCCTGTTGGCGTGGACGGCAGCGTAGTGAAATCCAGGTAGCCTTTGCTGCTCAGGTAGTTCGCCAAACCACTGCTATTCACCAGACTCGGCGCCCAGAAATACCAGCCGCCTCGATCCGCATCCCATGCCCACAAGGTCTTGATATTCTCGGCGATCACTCCGGGAGCAGGCGGCGAGAGAGAAAGGTTATCGTTGAAGCGGGTCGGCGTCGGGTTATCGCCGGTGGCCATCAAGCGCCAACCCGCGCCCAAGGCGCGAAAACCGCCTTCCGGCTGGAAGCTCGACGAGGCAATCGGGGTGCCCGCCGGCAAGGCGTAGGTGAAGCCTGTCTTGGCATTCACCCAGAAGCCATCACCGCCCTTGATGACGGCGAGCAACTCGTAGCCCTTGCTGGCAGCGTAGGCTTGGCCACCATCGGCCAGGCTTGGGGTGTAGAAGGCCCAGGCCGGGTAGCTTATCCCCGCTGCGCTCCCGCTGGTCACCCATTTCCAGATCGTGAAGAACTTGCTGCCGTCGCCAAAAGTCTGCGTCACATCGATATCCGCCTCGACGCCGTTGCCCAGCAGGTTCCATCCTGGCGTCAACGTTACTGGTGGCTTCGCCGATGTGGTCGTGCATTGCGCCGTGCCGCCGCCACTGCTACCCGCGCAACTCCACGCCCACGGGCCGCTGCCGCTTACCACGCCGGCCGTGCCGGTGGCGCACAGGCCGCTGCTGGTCGGCGCGCTGGACGATGCCGTGTTGTGGGCGCTGCCGCAGGTGCCGCTGACCGCCGCGGATGTCGTGTTGCATTGCGCCGTGCTGCCGCCACCGCTACCGCTACCGGCGCAACTCCACGCCCACGGGCCGCTGCCGCTCACTGCGCCGGCCGTGCCGTTAGTGCACAGGCCGCTGGCCGGCGCGCTCGTCAATGCCGTGTTATGGGCGCTGCCGCACGCACCGTTCGTTACCGGAGCGGTCGGCGTAACGCTGTTGGAGGCCGCCGAAGCCGCGCTGGCACCGGCGCTATTGGTCGCCTTTACCGTGAAGGTATAGGCAGTGCCGTTGCTGAGACCGGTGACAGTCAACGGACTGGCCGTGCCGCTGGCGGTGAGTCCGCCGGGGCTGGCGGTCACCGTGTAGCCAGTGATCGCCGCGCCGCCGTTGTCCGTTGGGGCGGTGAAACTGATCGTCGCCTGGCCTTGACCGGCGATCACTGTGACAATAGTCGGCGCTTGCGCCACAGTCGCGGCCTTGATGGTTAGCGTCTTGCTGGCGGTGACTGTTTTACCGTTCTCGGTATAGCTGGCGGTCAGCGTGACCTGGGTATCGGCCGCAACGCTGCCGGCGGTGAGCACGCCCGTGGCGGACACCGCAGCCACGTCCGGGTTGGAACTAGTCCAGGTGGGGGTGACGGTCTTGGTTGTGCTGTCGGAGTAGGCGGCGCTGGCGCTGAGCGTCGTCTTGCCCGAGGATTGCAGGGTGGCGGGGGCGGTTAGGGATAGCGAGGCTAGGGTGGCTACTGCACCGTAGAGCTGCTGGACTTCGGCGGCGGAGAGGGCGCGGTTGTAGATGCGGACTTCGTCGACTTGTCCGTTGAGAGGTTGAAAGTAGTCCACGCCGGCTCCGATATACACCGGGTAGTCGAAGTTTTGTAGCACCTTTGAAGTTGCGAACTGTGAATCAAGCTGGCCGTCAAAGTAATAGACCCACTTTGATCCATCCCAAGTAAATACCAGAAAATACCACTGCCCAGTTGTCGCTTTTGTCTTGGCACGCCGGGACCAATCTATTCCCGGGTCTGAAGTCGATGACGATCCATAATCCAGTCCAACCCGAGTCTCGCCATTTGGTTCGACAAGTAACTGGAAGTAGTTCGCTACATATGTATGAGTCTTATCAAGCAACACACTGTATGTCGATGACTTATTTAGCTTGAACCACATTGCAACGGTACCACTTGGCAGGCTATTCAGTGCCTTGTTCGGAATCTGAATCTTTGTTCCACTTGTGCCATCGAATGATGCGGCACTGCCAACGGGGCTAGTGACAAAGCTGACCCCGCCCGATGTGGTCCCATGATGTCCATTTCCGCTCGCATCATTAGCATTCCCATCGAAGGGATAATAGGCAACGAGGCCCGAGGCCAGATCAACACTGGGAGAGGTTTGTGTACCACGCACGAGGCGAACGGGAAGGATGCTGCTCGGGCCACCGGCTCCGGCGTTGCCATAGCGGAAATCCACGACCAACCCTACGCCAGAATTGCCGGCGTAGGGCGAACCTGACCAGAAATGCGAACTCGGTGTATTCGGGAAGATCGTCGTGTTGATGGGTGGGTAGTTGGCGTACTCGAGTATGGATTGCAGTTCCTGGATGTTCGGGGTGCGCCAATCGCTCTGACCCGCAAAACTGCCGGACAGTGCGACGGCCTGATCGTAGGTATAGCTGCTAGCCGTGCCGCTACAGGTGGAACCGATCCAGGTTTGCCCTTCGGCACAACGTTTCCACGTCAGGTGGGTCTTCTTGTGGGTGACGGTGCCATCCCCGTTATCCGTAAAGTCTGAATCCGGGGTGGTGGAGGTTCCCAAAGACTGCCCGCCTCGTACTAGACGAACGCGGTTGCTGCCGCTGCGGCCGTTTCCAAAGGCGTTGCCATCACTGAAATCCACGTCCCACGCGCCGGTATGGTAGGCGCTGGACGAACCTGACCAGAATAGTGAACTCGGATACGAACTCGATGTATTCGGGAAGATCGTGCCATTGATAGCTGGATTGTAGTTGTCGTAGTCAACAATGCTGATCAGTTCCCAAGGACTCGGCAACCGCCAATCGGTCTTGCCAGCAAAGCCGGAAGTCAGCGCTTTGGCCTGATCAAATGTGTAGGTGCTGGCTGTGCCGGAACAGGTCGCCCCCGTCCACGTCTGCCCCATCGCGCAGCGCATCCACGTCAGCCCGGTGAGCTTATGCGTTACCGTGCCGTCGCTGTTGTCGGTGAAGTCGCTGGTCGGCGTGAAGCTGTCGGCAGCTTGAACCGGTGCGAAACTCGCCGTTACCGTCTTCGCTGCGTCCATGGTCAGGGTGCAGGTGGTGGACGTTCCGCTGCAACTGCCACCGGACCAGCCGGTGAATGTGCCGCCAGCGGTCGGCGTGGCGGTTAGCGTTACGCTGGCGTTCGCCGTGTAGTTTTCCGAACAATCGTTACCGCAATTGATGCCGGCAGTCGTGCTGACGATGCTACCGGAACCTGTACCGGAACTGGTGACAGTGAGTGTGTAGGTGGTTGGTGCTGGTATTGACGGGTCATTCGGCGCCGAATCTTGCGTGTTGGCTACGCCGTCAAAGTCTGCGTCATTGAACGGGTTTGCCATCGTGCGGCGAGTGGATACCCAGTCACCCAATTCCGTGGCGCCTTTTTGGAATATTGCATTTACGCGGGCGCGCTCGTACTTGTTTTCTAGCAAAGGTAGATTCTCATAGCCAAGCTTAGCCGCGAATCCGTCAATAATCTGGTTCATGGTCGGGTTGCTTCCGGATGTCAATCCGGCGGAGACAACCATGCCGTCCCATTTGCCGTAGTTGTCTTGAATCAACGATTGGAGCATGGCCCAGGCGATCTTGGTTTCATTGAAGCGCTCTTCGAGTTCGGCAAGCGAGATTATTCCGACGCTGTTGCCCATGATCGACACGATGTCTAAACCCAATTTTTCACCTACATCGAGGACATCCAGCATCACTGTCACAACATTGGGAGGCTCCCCAGTTTTTGGATCAATGCCAGTGAGTAACCTTAAGAGTGGGGCAGCAATAGACAAATGGTTGTTGAGTGACTCTAACGCTACGCCAATAGTTTGAATGCCGTTAGCATCTAACACCATTGCAGTAACGCTTCCGAGTCTACTATCCAGGAATTCTTTCGCCGCCGCAGTCGCGTCAACTTTCGCACCTGGAGAACTTTGCGAGGACGATGCATATGCACGGGCTGCAGCCATACCCGCATCAAAAGCAAGATCGAACATTTCCACTTTTTTATCGGCGAGTTCCTTGGCATAGCCCACCGCCCCAATGCGATACGCGATCTGACCAATCTGAGAGCGTATCCACGGCTCAACATCTTTCCGGTAGTGGGCGGGCAACCAGGATTGCTCGCAGGTCCAGTTGGTTGTCGGTAGGAGATGATTACAGGACTTCCCGTCACCATCCGGAAAAAAATCGAAGCTGACATGGGGGTAATCCTCGCCAGCAAAACGCATTTCGACCAAATATTCTCCAGGCTGCGCCACATAGTTAACCAGCAGGAAGTTGGGCCCATCGATCGTCTTCACTAGTTGAGTTGTGTAATTGTTTGAGGTTCCAACCAGACGGTAAAGCGACAGTTTCTGCCCTGCCTTCAACGGACTTGTGATCACAAGTGATCCTGTACGATAGACATCATCGATCAGAAGATAATTGACAGCGTTGTTTGAATTGAAGGTGGAATCGTGCGCCTCGGTGCTCTTCCAGATTGCCTTGGCGTAAGTAAGGTTTGTACTCGTTCCGGAAATTACTCCCCCGTTATGAGTAATCGTCAGGGCGGATGCACTCAAGGAAAACAGGGCTATCCAGACTGACAAAATAAAGCGGCCGGATTCGAAAAATCCACTGACTCCCCGTCTCGCCAGCGCCGACTTCCTGACCATTACGCGGCTTTGAGCAGAGCCGCGATCAGTAGAAGCAGACCGCATGCCGGAATGTGTACCATTTCCCGACTCCAGCCATTCCGCCAGCGCCCGAATCCCGTTCATCAGTACCTGAAACATTTTCGTTCCCCTTATCAACCGATCATCACCAACCCGTCACCCTAACGCGCCGACTTTTCCGTTGCTACGCCTGCCAAACCAAAATTGAAAGAATATGACTCGGCAACGAGTGTAATCGTTTAGCCCCCCCGCCTCATGCTGCAATTAAGGGCATATTGCCTACAGAAATGGGCTCTAAGCCCGCGTCGGGTAAGGTTGTCGAAGTCGTTGTTGTAGTAGTTGTCGCCCACGATGACGTGCTGGTCGAAGTTGTTGTCGTCGTTGTCGTAGCCATGGTGTTTGTAGGCCCCGTCACCACATTCACCCAAAACCCCTCACTCACCCCAATGGCATGGTCAAAAGCAAGGTAAGACATTTTGGCCAGGTAGTCGGACAACACTGTGCCGCCTTGTTCTGCCAAAGTGGGTGCATGAAACTTCCATATGCGCATCACAAACTCCTTGAAGATGAAAAACCGCCAACGACCTGGTTCGTACCCTCCTCAGCCT
The DNA here is from genome assembly GCF_000477435.1 of Candidatus Symbiobacter mobilis CR. NCBI lineage: Bacteria > Pseudomonadati > Pseudomonadota > Betaproteobacteria > Burkholderiales > Comamonadaceae > Candidatus Symbiobacter > Candidatus Symbiobacter mobilis. The sequence continues at coordinate 648,514 of NC_022576.1, read as the reverse complement.
GGTGTTGGCTTTCACTCATGGCCTTGGTGGGTGTAGAGGTCAGATTGAACCCGTTTTGGACCCAGTGTGAAAAATGACCGCATTATTTTTTACCGGCGATGATGTAACCAAAACAAAGTAAAAACTTCAATCAAAACAATAAGTTAGAGTCATCTTTGTCTGTCATGATGTCGGTCAGTGGCTTGAGCATCCGTGGAAAAAGCTGGCCATACTGTGTTGCTAACGCAAGTCATTGACCCGTCGCGCCAGTCCCAGTTTGTTGAGCGTGGGCGGATTGCCTTTTGTGGCAGCCAAAAATTAGCGACAAGCCTTCAGGCCGGGGTCGGCTCCCCCTGCCCTGCAGGGCGGGGTTTGGGTTTTCAATCGAAATTTGTTTGTCGATGCAATCGGCGATAAGCTTATCTGGTATGCGTTAGCAGCTACAAAACCTGCATCGTTTCAACCTCAAACCTCACAATGTTTCGGGTGGTTTTGCTGAACTCCACACCGATCAGATGAATCGGCTCACCCCGATGCTGGTATTTTTGCGCATAGTTGCGTTCCTTGATTTGCTTCAGTGCGCCCCCGTGCGATCTGCCCTTGACCACCTTGAACTCCAACAAAAACACCTGGCCATGGAACAGAACGGTCATGTCAATGCAGCCAAAGTTGGTGGGGTCTTCGAGTTGAATGTGCAAGCCAAGTGCAGCAAAGTAGCTGTAGAAAATGCTGACGTAATAGCCCTCGTAGCCACTGAGTTCGTTTTTGCGATACCAGTCGTTGGCAATGCTGGCATAGAAAGCGTGAAACAGGTTTTTGAGGCCGGCAAAGTCTTGGGTTTTGAGCAGGTCATACAGGCGATCCTGATGGGACTCCGGCACGCTCAAGCTGCCCGTCAGGCTGTGCAAAAGGCAGTTGTTCAAACTGGCCTGCACTTCCAGGTTGGGGTATTTCAGCGTTAATGTCAGCCGCCCAGGTATTTGACCAACGCTGTCAATGGTCAAATAACCTGCATGAAACATCAGGGCTTCTACGGGAATGGTGTTTACATCAAAGGTGGATAACAGGGCCTCGGATGCCACCATGCGCGACAGGTCGGGTGTGAATTGGCAACAGTTGGATTAACGTGAAAGAACTCAAAAACCATAAAACGACGCTTCCACAGTGGGGGTATTGCATCATTCGGGATGGCTGGGACGGCCATGACAGGGAACGTCAATCTGATCCGTCAACAGGTTGGCCAGTTGCTTGAGCATCACTGGAAAGGGCTTGCCATACTGTTGCTGATGCAAGTCATTGACCAATCGAGCCAACCCCAGTTTGTTGAGTTTGGGCGGGTCGCCTTTCATGGCCAGACGTTTGAAGTCGGCAAACCGGGTATCTAGTAGGCTGCACACCAACTGTAGCGCCAAGGCGCGGTTTTTCATCATCTCTTCGGTTCGACTGTGCGATGCCACGCGATTAAGTAATCGGCACTGTGCTAGTTCGTCTTGCAGGCGTTGTATTTCAGCCCTGGTGTTTTCCAGCGCCTGCGTGAGCGCTTTGTTATCTTGTGCCAGGTTGTCTGCTGAAAATTGATGGTGCTGACCAAAAATACCGGTGCTGGTCAGAGGCTCTTCGCCCAAAAGCAGTGTGACCAGTGTGGAGCTGTGGTAGGTGTTGTGACCCGTCGTGCGTGCGGGGGCTATTTCGCCGTAGGTATAAAAACCGGCCACCGGTAAATCGGATGCTATTGCCTCTGTTGCGGTTGCAAACTCGTTAGCCGCATCGTTCGCCAGCACCAAAGCGCGACTCACGCAAGAAAACCAGAGCGCTGCCGTTGGCGTATCTGTACTTGGGTAGTGCGCTAGTGCCTGGTGAATGTTTTTTCGCGATACAGCCAAAATGGTGGCGGGATCGGGCTGGGTGAGCTGAATCTGGCAATCCGTTGGCAAGAGGTTGATGGATTCCAGTCTGCCCGTGGCCTCGCAATAGCCAATGACATCCCGAAAATAATGCACGTCGCTGCCGCGGTCTGGGTAAATCACAAAGGGGTGACAGACAGACAATTGCCCCCCCTGGAGGCGGTAGCGCGAAGCCAAGTAGTCAACGGCAGGTTTTTGCGCAAGGGTGTGGATGTATTTGCCGTCGCACTGCGCATCAAGGCGCTTACCCACCGCACGCCAACCCGAGTCCAACCCCTCAGTTATCGCCCAGTGGTGTCGTAAGGGGCCATAAAACAGAAGATAGGGCACGGCGTTGTGCAGCACTTCGTGGTTGAAAAACTGCTTGGTTTGAGTGAGCGTAAAGTTCTCGGCGCTGGCCCCTCCAAAAAAGTGGGTGGTTGGAAAAGTGTCCGAGAACAACCGGACTATTGACCCCCCATCCAACCCCAAACCGTCAGGAAACAGCAAACCCAACGCGGGCATGGGTGAGTAGCCTTTGTCAAACCTGATCTCAATACCCTGCTGCTGCCATTGCTGCATGGCGGTTTCCAGGTTAAAGGCTTCGTTATCAAACGTCAAATTGCGCAATACACCGGCACGAAAAGTGATGGTGTCGCTGGCAAACACAATCAGCAAAGATGAACCCACCCGATAGCCTTGCTCGCGTGAGACTTCCCCGTTGGAACTGCCCCCCACAATGGGGCAGCCAGGCAGCAATTGTGTGAGTTCTTGCAGCAAGGTGGCGTGATCATTGCCAAAAGTGGAAAACAACAAGGCCGCATTGGGAGGGCAGACACCCAGCTCACGCAGCACTTTGGCGACCATTGCAGATGCAGCAACCCGGGCATCAGAGGTCAGACTGTGAGAAATGCTTATCTTGAACACGGTGTCCCCTGTCTCATCAAGGAAGATGTTACAAATCGAAAAATGTGCCGATGTTGTAACCCGCTTCGGCATTCATAGCGGCTTTGACCGCCCATAGCTCTTGCAAAATGGGATCGTGGCGACCGAATCGGGGACGTGGCGATGGCATGTATGAATGCGCCGACGTTACGGTGAGTCGCAAACCCACGGCGTGCAGTACTTTGAAAATTGATAACAGCGTTGGGGTATCTGTTTCTGACAACGCATCAAGTCAGTCTTTTGCATCCAGATCACCTTGCTGCGCCTGAGCATTGGCCACATGACGCAGTGCGACCTGAAACGCAGCGGAGTCTTCCTGCTCAATGACCGCATCAAGATAGGCAGCAGCTTCCTTTCGGTCGGTCAGCAGCGATAGTAAGGTTCTGTCATATGGTTCGTCGCGTGTTTGTGTCATGGCGGCACTTGGAAATCGTCGCGAACCGCTTGAATGGCTTTCTCACCCAGCCCGGCCTGCTTGGCAAATTCGGGCCAGTGGTCGAGGGCGGCGCGGACATCCTTGAGCGCATCCTGTGGGCGGCGGACGCCAAAGCGGTCGGCCTCGGCCAACAGATCGGCGCGGGTGATGCCGCTGAACTTGCCGTTGACACTCAGGAGGTGTTGATACGTCCATGCACCCTTGGGGTTGTAGGCGTGGGTAACGTCGTAGGCCGGCGCCAGTTCCCAGGAGTCACCCTGCTTCAGGCGGAAAGCGAAGTTTTTGGTGTGGTCGTCGCAGTTCTTCGCCATGACATTGAAGGCCATGCGGCGAAATGCTTGGCCGTTGGCCTCGTCGCCCAACTGGAGTTGCGCGATGGCCATGAAAAGCTGGGCATAGGCGTGCGTAGCACGTTGCTTGTAGTCGAGGTGGCTCATGGCGCAGAGCGTTTGCACGTGGTGCTTGATCGTCTGGCTGTTGGCAACATCACGGTCGAAACGGCGCGTCATGAAATGGGCGCGACCGCCCTCGATCAGCAAGCGGCAGGGGGACATGCGAATGCCTGACGCCTCGGCCATCCGGTAGTAGGCGTATTCGATGCGACCGTAGTCGGCACTGCCGCCCAGTTCGGCATCCTTGCCGACGCCGTCGAACTTGAGCAGCCAGTGTTCGAAACCCGGCGCGGCGTCGAATTGGCCGCTGCGGATTTGATTCGTCTGCGGGTTCCAGGTGACAACAGCCTTGGCGCGAGCGCCACCGGCGCTGGTGCCGACGCGGATGATGTTGGCGAGTGCGGCCTGTGCCTGGACATCGCCGGATAAGTCGCTATGCACTACCTTGCGCGCGGCTTCCACCAGGTTTTTCATCTCCAGCGGTTCGGCGCTCTCGCGGTGGGAGCCGCGTGCAGGCTTGAACTCCAGCGCGCCCATACCACGCTTGCCCATGTAGGCCAGGCGGTCGAGCGTGGTAATGGCGCGTTTTTCGACACCCTTGGCGCTCATCCAGGCATCGATCAGGGCATTGCCGAAGTCGTCGGGCAGGGCATCGGCCAGCAGGCCGGGCAGGCGTTTGTAGCTTGGTTCGGACAACTCGGGAAAGGCGAAGCTGGGTCGCAGGTCGTCGAGTGGCATGGTCAGCGGGGCCAGTGGGATGCCGTTGCGCCGCCAAGCCGGGTCGTAGGCAAAGACATAGCAGCCCAGGCGAGGATCGGGTGCCACCGCGCCGACGCGCTCGCCCCAGATGCGAACTTCAATGACGGGTGTGTCCATGAGGGCTTAGCCTACCGAATTCTGTTTGCGCGGACGGCGCACACGTTGCGGCGGCTTGGGCTGCCGTAACAATTCGAGCGGATTGACGCTGGCCTCGGGGGCGAGCATGTCCAGACCTTGCAGGTGATCCAGCGCCTTGAGGACGCGCAGCAGGGTTTCCACGGTCGAGCCTCGGCCGGATTCAAGGTTGCGCAACGCCTTTTCCGAGATACCTGCCTTTTCCGCCGTCGTGCGCTGATCCAGGTTGCGGCTCAAGCGCAAACGCTTCAGGCGCGTTCCCAAGAGTTCCTGAAGTTCGTTTGGCGCTGAAAAAGCGAGTGTCGCCATGATGTTTAATAACTGGTAACTATGTGCCTGTTAGTTGGTTTATATTTTATCAACCGGAATAGTTATGCCTTTATATCACAACTGAACTGGGCCGTTTGCCAGTTTCTGGATAACGGCCGTGCGCACTTCGGCCAGCCCGGCATCCAGATCGGCCTCGTCACGCAGGATGCGGTAGGGCGGCGTAACCGGCTGTACCCGCCATGCCCCCGCAACCACCCTTTCACGACACACTCAAAGATTTACCCGAATCCTTGGGCCCCAAAGAAAGAATGAATGTCGCTGCACGGTGCGCCCAATGTTCTGGGGATTCGTAGCCGGAAGCCGCTGCACCAAAGGATTGCCGCAACATATCCGTATCGATGATCCCGGGATTGAGCGGCACTGCGGCCATGCCGGCGGGCAATTCTTCGGCCAATGCCTTGGTTAACCCTTCGATAGCCCATTTGCTTGCGCAATACGGCGCTACGTTGGAGGACACACTGCGGCCCCAACCGGAACTCAGGTTCACGATCACACCGCGCCGGTTCTGCACCATCGCCGGGACGACATGGCGAATGACTGTGGCTACGCCGCAAACGTTGACGGCCATCAGCGTATCGAACTCGCTCGCGGGGACTTTCCACAACGGCGCGGGCGTATTCATCAATGCCGCGTTGTTGACCAACAAATCCGGCACGCCGACCGATTGCAAGACCTCCACCGCCCACGCCGCCACTTCGTCATCGTTGCGCACATCGACGGTGGCGAAAGAGTGTGGCGCAGGGTACGTGGCGCGCAGGGTTTCGATGTCCCGTGCATTGCGCCCACAGCCCGCCACGGTATGCCCGGCTGCAACCAGTTCGGTCAGCAAGGCGCGGCCCAGGCCACGGGTTGCGCCGGTCAGGACGATGATGCGTTGGTTTGGCATGATGGGTGTGCTCCTTGGGTTTTGCGATCTGTTGCGGGAGGGTTACTCACGAGCCGGGATGCACTCCTTCCCACAGGGGCGGACCGAATGTGCGCATAGGGCATTCCGCTGGGGCAGGTACTCAGCGTCGCAATCACTTTTGAAATCGGAAATGATGGAGAAGATACATCTTTTACGAAAGCAATTTGTCATATTCTGCATGGGTTCCTATCCAAAACCAGAGGAATCCCTCTTGAATTGTGGTGGCCAATGCCCGATAGTGTGAACCAACGCGAACCGAATACACAGTACCGCATTTCTTGAACTGTAATGAAGGATGAGAAATATCCGATTTCAGCAAACTGAAATTTTTGTCAGCAAGAGAGCGAATCTCCAGCGGAAGATTCTCGTAATATGCCCAAAAACTCGTGGATGTTTTGTGAATCAAAGTTCCCTCGTTTTTCCTGCCTGGTGTTCCCCAATCGCTGCATGGATCAAAAAATCCAGTTTTCCTGCATTCGAATCCGCCTCAATTTTTTTCTCCCATCGGGCGTGATCGAATTCGATGAACCAATTTCGCAACTCTGCAAAAGAAGCCTCATCCAATTTGGCAATATTTTGTTCGATGATTTCTACTTGATTCATTATTTCCTCGCTTTTCTCGCGTTGACACCCTCACTCCAACGCATGGCACCGCATTTGCGCGGAGCGTGCGTGGGCTTCGAGGCCCTCGCCCTGGGCGAGGATGTAGGCTACGTGGCCCAGGGTGCGGGCGCCTTGGGCGCTGACTTCGATGAGGCTGCTGCGTTTCTGAAAGTCGTAGACACCCAATGGAGAGCTGAACCGGGCCGTCGTGCTCGTCGGCAAAACGTGATTCGGGCCTGCGCAGTAGTCGCCAAGACTTTCGCTGGTGTAGGCGCCCAGAAAAATCGCCCCTGCATGGCGTAGCAAAGGCTCCCAGCGGTGTGGGTCGCGGCTGCTCACTTCCAAGTGTTCCGGGGCGATGGTGTTGCTGATGGCACAGGCTTCCTCCATGCTTCGGGTATGGATGAGCACCCCCCGGTCGGTCAGGCTTTTGGCGATGATGTCGCGCCGGGGCATGTCCGGGAGCATGCGGTCGATGGCCGAAGCAACGAGGTCGATGTAGCCTACGTCCGGGCAGAGCAGGATGCTTTGCGCCAGCTCGTCGTGCTCGGCCTGGCTGAAGAGATCCATCGCCACCCAGTCCGGCGGGGTCGATCCATCTGCCAGCACGAGGATTTCGCTAGGCCCGGCGATCATGTCGATCCCGACGATGCCGAAAACCTGTCTCTTTGCGCTGGCGACGTAGGCATTGCCCGGCCCGGTGATTTTGTCGACTTTGGGGATGGAGGCCGTGCCAAAAGCCAGCGCAGCCACGGCCTGCGCGCCCCCGACCGTGAACGCCTTCGTCACGCCCGCCACGTGCGCAGCGGCCAGCACCAGCGGATTGCGCTCTCCACCAGGGGTCGGCACCATCATGACAATCTCCGCGACCCCCGCGACGTGTGCGGGAATCGCGTTCATCAACACACTCGAAGGGTACGCGGCCTTGCCGCCGGGGACGTACACACCCACCCGGTCGAGCGGGGTGACTTTCTGGCCGAGCAGCGTGCCTTCTTCGTCGTGGTAACTCCAGTCCCCCCCGCACGCTGTGCGCTGTGCTTCGTGGTACGTGCGCACCCGGTGTGCGGCGAATTGCAGGGCGTTGCGTTGGGCCTCGGGCAGCAGGTGGAAAGCCTGCGCAAAGTCCTCAGCACCCAGTACCAGCCCCGCCATGGAGTCGACGTGCAGTGCATCGAAACGCGCCGTGTATTCGAGGACGGCGGCGTCCCCACGCTGGCGCACATCGGCCAGGATCTGCGCGACACGTGCATCAATGTCCGCATCCAGGGCGCGGGACCAGTGCAGTCGCTCTTGCAGCGCGGCGGCAAAGTTGTCGGTGAAAGTGGACAGGCGCAAAGGGGTGCAGAACATGGCAGTTACCGGGAAGATTGCGGGGAACCTACCGCATGGGCAAAGGCGTCCATGATCGGGCGCAGGGCGGTTTGCTTGAGTTTGAGGGATGCCTGGTTGACGACCAAGTGCGAGCTGATGTCGAGGATGTGCTCGACTTCGACGAGGTGGTTGGCGCGCAGGGTGCCGCCTGTCGAAACCAGGTCGACTATGGCATCGGCCATGCCGACAAGGGGCGCCAGCTCCATGCTGCCGTAGAGCTTGATGACATCGACGTGTACACCTTTGTTCGCAAAGAATTCGCGGGTGATCGACGGGTACTTCGTCGCCACCCGCAGCCGCGAACCCATTTGCACGGCGCTGGCGTAGTCGAAGTCCTCGCGAACGGCCACAGCCATGTGGCAACGCGCAATCTGCAAATCGAGCGGGTGGTACATGCCCGCGCTGCCGTATTCGAGCAGCGTGTCCTTGCCCGTGATGCCGAGGTCGGCGCCGCCGTGGCGCACGTAGACGGGCACGTCCGCAGCGCGAACGACGAGCAGGCGCACATCGCTGTGGGACGTTTGCAAAATCAGCTTGCGCGTGCGTTCGTGGTCGTCAAGCACCTCGATGCCTGCCGCGTGCAGCAGGGGCAAGGTTTCCTCGAAGATGCGTCCTTTGGAAAGCGCCAGGGTAATCATCATGATGCAGTGCGGGACGAAGCCACCCGTTCGATGCGGGCGCCCAGAGCGCCGAGTTTGGTTTCGAGATGGTCGTAGCCCCGGTCCAGGTGGTAGATCCGGTCGATCCACGTCTCCCCCTGGGCCACGAGCGCGGCGATGACCAAGCTGGCCGAAGCGCGCAAATCGGTGGCCATGACGCACGCTCCCGACAGGGCGGGCACTCCTTCCACCATCGCGACCTTGCCGTCGATCTGAATGTTGGCCCCCAGGCGAACCAGCTCGTTGGCATGCATGAAGCGGTTTTCAAAAATCGTTTCGGTGATCTTGGCCGTGCCTTTGGCAACGCAGTCCACCGCCATGCACTGCGCCTGCATATCAGTGGGGAAACCGGGGTATTCCGAGGTGCGGAAGCTCTGCGCCTTCAGCGACGCAGCCCCGGCTGATTGCACGCGAATGCCCTGCGGAACCGCAGCGATGACGACGCCAGCATCGCGCAGCTTTTCGACGACGGCTTCGAGGTGCTCGATGCGCCCACCCTGCGCCAGCACATCGCCCCCCGCCGCAGCGACGGCACACAGCAAGGTGCCTGCTTCGATGCGGTCGGCAACGACGGTGTGGCAACAGCCATGCAGGCGCTCTACTCCTTCCACGCGGATGCGCGGGGTGCCGTGCCCTTCGATGCGTGCGCCCATCGCCAGGAGCATCTCGGCCAGGTCGCAGACTTCAGGTTCGCGGGCGGCGTTTTCGAGGATCGTCTCGCCTTCGGCCAGCGTTGCGGCCATGAGCAGGTTTTCGGTGCCGGTGACGGTGACCATGTCGGTGCTGATTCGCGCTCCGCGCAGCCGCGTGCGGCCTGGGGCCAGCCGGGCCACCATGTCCCCGTGTTCGATGGCAATGTCGGCACCCATTGCCGCCAGCCCCTTGAGGTGCTGATCCACGGGGCGCGCGCCAATTGCGCAGCCACCGGGCAGCGAGACGCGGGCTTGCCCGCAGCGTGCAAGCAGGGGGCCTAGCACCAGTACCGACGCACGCATCGTCTTGACGCGCTCGTAGGGGGCTTCGGGGGTGTGCAACGCTTGGGCGTCGAGCACGAGGACATCGCGCTCGGGCTGGTCGATGCGCATCCCCATGTGGCCCAGCAGTGCGTGAAGGGTTGCGACATCCCGCAAGGAGGGGACATTGCGCAGGGTGACGGGCGCATCAGTCAGCAAGGCTGCGCACATCTCGGGCAAGGCAGCATTCTTGGCGCCGGAAACGCCCACAGTGCCGTGCAGAGAAACCCCGCCGAGGATTCGGAATCGTTCCATGGATCAAGAAAGAAAAAAAGAATAGGACGTACGCAAGGACGTACGCAAAACTGTCCCGGCTAGGCAACCCCGCGCAGACAGTACAAAGCAGTCCAAAGATCAAGAACGCAGCCGGTATCCCGACCGCAACAACTGCAACGCCAGCGCAGCAACCAGCAGCGTGCTGCTGCCCACGACGGCCAGGCTGTGCCACACGCCCACATCGCTAACGCCAAAGACCCCATAGCGAAAGCCGTCGATCATGTAGAAAAACGGGTTGCAGCGGCTGACCGTCTGCCACAGCGGGGGCAGGGAGTGCGTGGAATAGAACACCCCGCTCAGAAACGTCATGGGCATCACAACGAAGTTTTGAAAGGCCGCCATCTGGTCGAATTTCTCCGCCCACAGCCCCGCAACGATGCCCAGCGAACCCATCAACACCGCGCCCAGCAACGCAAAGGCCAGGACCCACAGCGGATGCGCCAACCCGACGGGAACAAACAGCCCCGCAGCCAGAAAAACCCCCGCCCCTACCAGCAACCCGCGTAGCACGGAAGCACCGACAAAGGCCAGGAACCAATGCACATACGTCAGCGGGGAGAGCAATAGAAACACGACATTGCCCATGACCTTGGCCATGATGAGCGACGAGGCGCTATTGGCAAAGGCGTTTTGCAACAGACTCATCATGGCCAGGCCGGGAACGAGGAAGGCGGTGTAACGCACTGCGTCGTATACCCGCACATGTTCGTCGAGCACATTGCCAAAGATCAGCAGATACAGCATCGCCGTCAACACTGGCCCGGCAATGGTCTGCCCCGCCACCCGCCAAAAGCGCAGCACTTCCTTGTACAGCAGCATCTTCCAGCCGGTCATACCCGCGCTCCCCGATGCATTACTTCCAAAAAGACGTCTTCGAGGTCTGCCCGGCGAATCTCTACGTCGCTTGCAGTCACCCCGGCCTGGCGCACGGCGGCGAGGCAGTCTTCGATGGAGCGCGCATCGCCCACGGGCATCTCGACCCATTCCCCCGTCACCCGCACGGTGGCAGCAATGGCTGCTGGCAAGGCACGATCCACGCGGAAACGCAGCACGCCAACACCGCTGCCCAGCAATGCGCTTGTGGTATCCAGCGCGACCACCCTACCCTGTTGCAGCATCGCGATGCGCGTACACAGTGCCTGCGCTTCTTCCAGGTAGTGGGTGGTCAGCAGCACGGTATGCCCCTGGCTGTTGAGGCTGGCGACGAACTGCCACAGCGTTTTGCGCAGCTCTACATCGACTCCGGCAGTCGGCTCGTCGAGGACGATCACTGCCGGTTTGTGAACCAGCGCCAGCGCGGCGAGCATCCGGCGCTTCATCCCGCCGGAGAGGGTGCGCATATTGGCATCCGCCTTGTCAGCCAGCCCGAGGCTGCTCAGCAATTCATCGATCCACGCGCCATTGCCGCGCATGCCAAAGTAGCCGGACTGGAATTCGAGCGCTTCCCGAACGCGGAAAAAGGGGTCGAACACCAATTCCTGCGGGACGATCCCCAGCAAGCGCCGCGCCTGTTCCGGCTGCAAGACCACATCGCAGCCGAGGACGGACACCCTGCCCTGCGTAGGCCGCACCAGCCCGGCAAGGATGCTGATCAGCGTGGTTTTGCCCGCCCCATTGGGGCCAAGCAGCCCAAAAAATTCCCCTTCTTCAATGTGCAGGCTAATGCCATCCAAGGCGCGAAGGTCGGACTTTTTCCCTTGTCGATCCCCGTTTTTTCTCCCCCGTGCGGCAGGGTAATCCTTGATGATGGCATCGAAAACGACAGCAGACATGGTGCCGAAGATTCTACGGGGGGCCATTTTTTGCAGCCGCCGCGCATCCCTACACAATACCTTCACAATACTTTCCTCCTGACAACCCCCATGTACTCCTTACCCATGAAGATCGCCATTGCAGGAACCGGTTACGTCGGCCTTTCCAACGCCATGCTCCTTGCCCAGCATCACGAGGTCGTCGCGCTTGACATCGTCGCGGAGAAAGTCGCCAAGCTCAACCGCAAGGAAAGCCCGATCGAAGACTCGGACATCGAAGACTTTCTGCACAACAAACCCTTGCAATTCCGTGCGACAACGGACAAGGAAGACGCCTACCGGGGTGCGCGCTTCGTCATCATCGCAACCCCCACGGACTATGACCCGCAAACCCACTACTTCAACACGAAGTCGATCGAGTCCGTCGTGGCCGATGTGCTGCGCATCGAACCGCAGGCGGTGATGGTCATCAAGAGCACGATCCCTGTGGGCTATACCAAGGGTTTGCTCGACCAATACCAGCAAGCGGGCGGCCCGGTGCCCCGGCTGCTTTTTTCCCCCGAATTCCTGCGCGAAGGGCATGCCTTGCATGACAACCTGCACCCCTCGCGCATCGTCGTCGGCGCCCTGTCGGAGGAAGCCCGGGAATTCGCCGCGCTGCTGCAGGAAGGGGCCGTCAAGAAAAACATCGACGTCCTGTTCACCCACAGCACCGAGGCCGAGGCGATCAAACTGTTTGCAAACACCTACCTTGCGATGCGCGTGGCCTTCTTCAACGAACTCGATACCTACGCCGCGACGTATGGGTTGGATTCCCGCCAGATCATCGACGGGGTATGCCTGGATCCGCGCATCGGCAGGCATTACAACAACCCGAGCTTCGGCTATGGAGGCTATTGCCTGCCCAAGGACACCAAACAGCTCCTGGCCAACTACCGGCACGTTCCGCAAAACATCATGCACGCCATCGTCGAAAGCAATACCACGCGCAAGGACTTTTGCGCTGGGCAGATTCTTGCTCGCAACCCCAGGGTCGTCGGCATCCATCGCTTGGTGATGAAGGCGGGGTCGGACAACTTCCGTTCCAGCAGCATCCAGGGAATCATGAAGCGGGTCAAGGCCAAGGGGGTCGAAGTCATCGTGTACGAGCCTGCGTTGCAGGAGCCAACCTTTTTCCATAGCCGCGTCGTGCCGGACTTTGCCCAGTTCAAGGCCGAATCCGATGTGATCGTTGCGAACCGCATGACTGCGGAACTGCGCGACGTGGCCGACAAGGTCTACACGCGGGACCTGTTTGGGCAGGATTGATCACGCCACTTTCGGGTTCTCTTCCGTGTCTGCCGACATCCCGCTACACGTCGCGCGCCAGCCCATTCTGGATGCGCAGCGCACCATCTTTGCGTACGAGCTTTTCGACCGATCGCGCACGGATGGCGTCTACAGTGCAGCCAGCGATGCCGCGCTGCTGTTCAACCTGCTTTCCAGCGCAGACCTGGATGTCTGGAACAGCAAAAGGCCGGTGTTCGTCAACTGCACGCACCACACCTTGTCCGGCGGGCATCTCGACCTTGTCGAGCCGGAGCGCGTGGTGCTGGAAATTCCGCCCGTCACAGCCCAAGCCGTCCATGCAACCGAGGCCTATACCGTAGAAGCCTATGCAGCAGAGGCCATTGAGGCCCACCTGCCCACGCTGTTCGACGTACACCAGCGTGGGTTTCGCCTCTGCTTCGAGGACAGCGTGCTAACCCCTGCGTATGCCGGGTGGCTGCCTTTGGCCAGTTTCATCAAGCTGGATCTGGGTCGGCTCGACACGCAGGCGCTGGCTTGCGCAGTGCGACAGGCCAAACAGACGTCGAACGCCCGCCGTATCGCCACCAAAGTCGAGACTGCGGAGCAATTTCAGCTTGCGCGGGAACTGGGTTGCCACCTATTCCAAGGCTACTGGTTCGCCCGACCCGTGCTGCTGCGTGGCAGAACGGTACGCCCCGCGCAGGCCACGATCATCCAGTTGCTCAATCTGGTAGGGCGACAGGCGAGCACGAACGACATCGAAGCCGTGCTCAAACACGACCCCACGCTCTCGTTCAACCTGCTGCGGTTCATCAATTCCGCCGGGTTCGGGTTGAGCTGCGAGATCACGTCATTCCGCCACGCCGTGATGATCCTCGGCCTCAAAAAACTCTTCCGCTGGGCAGCACTGCTGCTGACGACCTCGGGCAACGGAGATGTGGCCCCGGCGGTAGCAACGGCAGCGGTGGTGCGTGGGCGGCTGATGGAGCTGCTGGCCAAGGATTTGCTCAGCCCCGAGGACTGCGACAGCGCCTTCGTGACGGGCGTGTTTTCCCTGCTGGACACGATGCTGGGGCTACCGCTGGCAGACGCCCTTGCGGCCATCGCGTTGCCAGCCACCGTGACGGATGCCCTGCTCCATGACCGGGGAGTGCTGGCCCCTTTTCTGCGCCTGGCGCTGGCTTGCGAAAACGTCGACGACGAAGCTTTCGCCGCGACAGCCACTGCCCTACACCTGACCGGCGACTACATCAACCTGGCGCACCTGGATGCTTTGGTTTGGGCGGATCAGCTCACGATGGTGTGAGTGGGGCAGGCAAGGTGCGGGCAAACACCACCTGGTCATGCGCCAAAACCCAGCGCGGCTTGTTGAGATCAATCGCCCGCAGCAATTCCTGATGGGTAATCGACAGTACTGATGCATCCTCCTTGCCCGAACCGTAATGCGTAGTAATGAGGCTCAGGAACAGATCGCACTGCTCCACCGCATGCAGGCAATTGTCGAAAGCACTCTTGGTCGAGATCACCGGCACGGTGCCCTTGTGCGACATCCACACCTCATAGCCGAACCTGGTCAGGATGGCATAGATACGTTCCAGCAGTTCTTCGATGCCATATACCGTCGAGGAAACCATGACAACCAGTTGTTTCTTCTTTGCCATGTACTCGCGCCCCCTAAGCGATTACCTCAAGCAACTTCGTTTCAAACCGTGCAAAGGTGGGTGAGCGTCGCAGCTTCCTCAAGTCCAACTCGCCAGACTGCACGACTTTTACAGCATGTGTTCGATCTTCGTACCGCCAGCCGCGTGCCACTTTGAAATGATTCATCATGACCGCTTTGGGATTGCTTACGTGGTCCGGCTTTCGTTCCCGCTTTGCTGCGTAACTGTGTGCATCGGTCGAGAGATAAGCGGATAGCTTTGCCTCGTCTGCAAGTAGCCAGCATTCCAACTCCTGTTCGACGCAAACGAGAAATACCGGCGAGCCTGCAATCTCCGCATTTTTGACAGAAGCAAGAATCGCATCACGCTCGAACTTGCGACAGGGTTTGCGCTTCTTGTCGGGCCAGGCTGGTCGCAAGTCCCAGACGACCAGAACCCGTTCGCATCCTTCAGCAAGCAGGGCTGCGGCCACCTTGCCGGCGTCTTTTAGAAGGTTGGCTTTGTTATCCAGCGTCCGCGAAACAGGAATGATGCCGGGCTGAATTTGCGCCGCCAGATATTCGCAGACCTGCTTGTCTGCGCCCTGCGGGCCGCATTCGAAGACGAACCCGACCTTCATTGTTGCGCCTCGCCAAGCGAACCCATGGTGTAGAGCTTGCCGGGGGCGAAGTCATTGGCCCAGCGTTGAAGGTTTGCGTTATCTGCGGGGCGAAGAAAGCACGGATGTCCCTTGTTGTCGCGTTCGACCAGAACCAAATGCTCCAGAGTCAGCAGGTCGAGGAGGTAGGGTGAGTGGGTGGTCAGCACCACCTGGGTTGTACCGTCCAGCACCGCGTTGCGGATTTCTTCCACGATCAGATGGATGCTGCGCGGGTCGAGGCCGTTCTCGATTTCTTCCACCACGATCAGGGGCGGTGGCTTGGGGTGGCGTAGCAGAGCCAGCAAAGCCAGTAGTCGCAGCGTGCCGGTGGAGAGCATCCAGCCCGGCACCTTGAAATCGGCTTCGGTCAGTTGCAGCCAGGCTTTGCGCTCGATCTCGGATGATGTCAGCGAAGGCTGGATATCCTTGGCGTAGGGCAGCACATAGGCCATGGTTTCGACGATGCCGTCGAAGGCGTTCTGGTCCTGCCGACGCAGATCAAGCAGGAAGTCGGCGATGTTGGATCCATCCCGCGCCAGACGCACGCCGCCACCGGTGCGTTGCTGGGGAACGGGAACACCCATGCGGTCCGGCACCAGGGTCAGAAACTGCCAATCCAGGATATGGCAGGCGATTTCCAATACATCCTTACTCGGCGCACTGAACATCGAGCGGCCTTTCGCGGGAATCTGCGCGGTGCCCTTGGGGGCGAGAACCTCGAAGGTAGTGATCTTGTCAGGGAAGGTTATGCGTTCATCGACGATGAACATCTGGTTGGCAGCCGGGTCGTTGTTGACCGCCAGGGTCACTCGCGACACCTTGCGGGGCGAGGGGCCAAGCGCCAGTTCAAAAGCGATGGGATTGACCGGCTCGCCCAATCGCTCCTTGGCCTCTTGGCCCTTGTGGCGTGCGTGCTCAATGCCGAACCAGCGTTGCATGGCCGCGTCCAGTCCGTCGCGGACGATGGCTTGGTAGGTCTCCAGCGCCTCGATCAGGCTAGATTTGCCCGCGCCGTTGTGGCCGATGAAGGCCGTGAGCGGGCCGAGCTTGACCACCCGGCTATCGACGATGGCCTTGAAGTTGCGGACGCGGAGGCTTTGCAGTTGGGTGGGCTTGTTCATTGGATCAGGCCCCTTTTGACATCGCGGTAGGCATTGAGCGCGGCGATCTTGACCGGTTCGGCCACCAGAGGGAAGGTCGAGAGCACATGGGCGAACTCGGCTTCGGTCAGGCCATAGAGATGGGCGATCAGACCGTCGAGTTCGGCGCGCAGACGGGCGCGTTCGGCGGGGTCGGTTACGCCGTCATGGTGGGATTTGAGGCCGACTTCTTTGGCTAGACCGGCAAATTCGGGGGCAGTGCAAATCAGCCTAGCCGCCCGCTCGGCGATGGGATGCGACCCTCGGTCGCTTTTTCTAAGTCGTGGCACCGGCACCTGATACACGTAAAACATATTGAGGTGCGAGGTGATTTTTTGCCTTAACAACCAATCCACGATAAAACTATCGAAACAAGCGACAACGAAAAGTTGTTCGACTACATCGAGGGAAAGCGCACATTTCCATCCGTCCACTCCAACATCAAAATCGTAGGGTTGCAGAAGGTTGAGCGTGTTACCTGCAAAAACGTGCGGCGGCAATACCGTACAGATCATGGCACGCTCGTTAGTGCTTGCGGCAATATCGCGAAAACCAAAACGGCAGCGATGATGGTCGAGTGGTACCTGGTCGGCACGGATAAGTGATTCAAGTGTCGCTTCATCTTCGATCCCCAGCTTCTTGAATTGCTGCTTGAGGTTACGAATACGGGCGCTACGCAGAGCGCTATCAGCCTCCTCCATTTCCACCCAATAGCGTGGCTCCGCCAGACGGTGTTCGAAGTGCCAAATCATCTTGCCTTCGAATAGCGGCAGCCGATTCTTGCCAGGTTCAGTCTTGAACAGATGGCTATCGTTGGTCATGTGAAATTCGTTTGTCAGCCGCACATTCCATTTCCCCTCGATTTCCTCCCCCAGCAATGGGAACCGGAGCATCTTCTCGGCAATGTGAATGTCCGTTTCGCTCTTGAACTCCATCACCGAATGGGAATCCGGCGAGAGCCGCCGAATAAGCTCTACCGACAACCGCAGGCCCATTTCACGCGGAAAGCCCGCCAATTCCGCCGTGTCATGGCGCATGAAGGCAGCGGGGAATCGCTCTGTATTGCCACCTTTCTCGAAGGTCAGCACGACGAATTTGAAACGGCTATCCACCCCTTCAAAAATCTCCTTACGGTTTTCGAAGCAGAACAGGCCAGTGACCTTGTTATGGTCGAACAGCAGGTCGCGCAGGCCCTTGGCACCCAGGTCGGTATAGATGCCGGAGGGAATGACGATGCCGCAATCACCACCTTCTCGCAGCAGGTTGGCGCACTGTTCAGTGAACAGCTTGTAGAGATTGATGTCGCTGCCGGTCTTTTTGCCGCCCACGATGGCCGATTGGCTCTTGAATTGGGGCGCTACGCGATACCAAGCGGAGACGTGTGGAAAGCGGGACAGGTATTCCAGCCAGGCGGCGCGAATTTCCGATTTCTTCAATAGCTTGGCTTGTTCCTTCTCGAATTCCTTGATGGTCATCTTGTTCTTGCTGACCAACTCGGAGTGCTCCTGGAAGAACTCCTTGGCGTTGGGTTTGAAAATTTCCCAAGGCGGGTTGGTAATGATGGCATCGAAGCCGCCGCGTTTATTCAGGATTTCATCGAACTCGAAGCCCCAATGGAAAGGTTGCAGAGCTTCGATGTCGGCAATGGTGAGGTTGCGCTTTTTCGGCTTGCCTTCCTTGCCTGTGGCACTGTCCCAAGTAGCTTCCTCGAATTTGATGCCGGCGCGGTGCCACTCGCTCAGCAACAGCTCGTTCAGGGTGGCCTGGGCCTCGGTCTTGTGGCTTTCGATTTCGGCCTTGAGGCTGGAGATGTCCATGCCGCTGGTCCAGGCGGCGGTGTGGCGGTAGAGGTCGATCTTGCGGTTCTTTTCGTCCAGCACATGGCGGTAGCTCTTGCGGAACAGGTCGCCCTGGGCGCCGGCTTTACTTTCGTACTCGTGGGCATCCACGTGCAGCAGCCCCACCAGGGAATTGCCGGCGACGATGTTGAAGTCGATATTGGGCAGCGGCTCCAGTTGGTCGACAGTTTGCGCGGAGGCCACCAGGGCCAGGAAGAGGCGCAGCTTGGCGATCTCGGTCGCCTCTTCCATGATGTCCACGCCAAACAGGTTGTCGCTGATGATGGTGCGCTTGATGAAATAGGCAAGGCTCTTGTGTTCGGCTTCCCATTTCTTGAGCGTTGCGGTGAGGCCCTTGTCGTTGAGGAATTTGATGCGCCCGATGACCGCCGAGTAGATGTTGATGAGCGTCTTCATGGCGGCGACCAGGAAAGCGCCTGAGCCACAAGACGGGTCCAACAGCTTGAGGTCGGGCAGCACCTGGGTCAGCAGTTCCCGGCAAAGGCCGGCATCCAGTTGCATCAGCAGGTCCGCCACGCTATCGAACTTGCGAGCAACGGGTTCCCTCACCCCCGGCCCCAGGGGGAGAGGGGTGAGGAATTGGTTGATGCGCGCCAGGATGAGCCGGTGAATGGTGCGCTCGCACAGGTATTCGGTGATTTCCGGGCGGGTGTAGTAGGCACCAAAGGCTTTCTGGTTGATGTACTTCTCAAAGATGTAACCCAGCACGTCCGGGTTGATCTCGTTATCCAGCCCGCCGGGTGTGTCGTTGAGGTTCCACGAATAGGCGGCAAATAGGTGGAACAGGTTTTCGAACGCGGCATCAGGGACCCGGATGGCCGGGCCGTATTCCCGTTCCAGGCGATGGGGGATGAACAGGCCGCCGTTCAAATAACGGATGTCGCCGATCAGCCGCTTGGCTTCGCTGGTGCGTTGCTCGGCGGGCTTGGCAAAGCCTTCGAAGAACAACGCTTGCAGGAAGCCGGTATAGAAACCGTCCTTGCCCCGGCTTTGGCTCTCGGCCAGCTTGTCGGTGAGATAGTTCGTATTGCTGCCATCGAGAAAATGCTTGCGTTGCAGGAACCAGACGAACATGAGCCGGTTCATGAGCACCGAGGCATACCAGCGGCGCTCCCTCTCGTCGGGGATGCCCTGGATCAGTTCGACAAAGACCAGGCGCTGGGCATCGTATTCCTTGAAGAACTTCTTGGTGACCCGTTCCACATCCAACGCGGACTTCATGCGGTCTACCAGTTGGGCGAGGGGGAAATGGCCGTGCTCGTCCAGCTCGTTGATGTCCACCACGATGCCGGAAATCTTGGAGATGAACAGATCGCCGGGCTGGCCTTTGACATACAGGTGTTCGCGCTGGAAGCGCTTGCTGCCTTCCCGCTTGACCCAGAGCCAGAGGCTTTGGGTGGCATGGGCGCTTTTTTCACTGTCCACGAAGAGGATCAGGTTCTCGTGGGTGTGCTGGGCCAGCGCTGTATGGATAGCGAGGCGAGCGGGCTGCTCCGGTAGCCCGACCACCATGAAAGCGACCACGCCGGAGAGCGCGGCAATGGGTGTGGCTTGCCAGGTATGTTCCTGAACCGTCACGGGAATCGACTTGGTGCCCTTGACGTGGGACCAGCCCAGCTCCTCGATAAACAGGCGTTGGAAGTCGAAGGACTGGAGGCAGTCGCGTAGGCGTTCGATTTGTAGTTTGTCCATGTTCATGCCAGCCCCAGGGTGCAGATGAGTTTCGGCTCACGTTGGTATTCATCTTCGGTGATGATGCACAGGCGGCCATCCTCGCGCAGGTTCAGGATCAATGCAGCCAGCTTGTGATCGTCAATGTCGGCCTTGAGTTGGCGCTTCAAGGTGTCGGTGGCGGTCTGGTAAAGGGGGTAGCGGTACATCTCTTCCAGGGCGCGGTCGATCTCGCGCACATGGGCATCCGTGGTACACAAGTCCCGCTTGTCGTCCAGGCCGTTGCGATACCGCTTGAGTCGCTCGAAGGCCTTGCAGCGCGCGCCAGAGGGGCGGCCCAGCGCTCCGCCGAAGGATTTTTCTTCTTCAACGATGTGGGCCAGCCCTTGCTGCGTGAGCGCGTGGTGATGTTCGGTACGTGGCAGGGCCGGGGTGTTTGCCGCGCAGGCCGCTGCTTTCAGAATGGTGAGCTGGGACTGGGTGACCGGCTTGCCAGCCTCGTCCATCCAGGCCAGCGCGTCGTTGCCGTGGGCAGTGCGCATATAGACCAGCACGCCCCGAGGCGATGCGGGATGGTGCTCGTGGGCCTTGGTGGCATACACCACGTTGGGCATGGCCTCAATCTTGGATGCCAGCGATGGATCGGCATCTGTGGCGTTCTTCCATATCTGGTAAGCGTAGGAGGCCAGGTCAACCTCGGTGTCGCCGTCGTCGTCGAGGATGCCGTTCTTCTCGGTGTATAGGTCGCGGATCAATTCTTCATCCGTGTCATCATCGAAGAAGCTTTCGTCAGAGCCTACGACCTCGGCGTTTTCGATCAGGCGTTGCTTGACCCGGGCACGCAGGTTGATGAGCTGTTCCACGCCATCAGCCGGCACGAAGGAATAGCAGAGGATGGTGTCAGACTGCTGCCCGATACGGTCGACACGGCCAGCACGTTGAATCAGGCGGATGATGGCCCAGGGCAGGTCATAGTTGACGATGATGTGCGCGTCCTGCAAGTTCTGGCCCTCGGAGAGCACATCGGTCGCAATCAGCACACGCAGTTCATCGGCCTTTTTGATCTGCTCGCGCTTGCCGTTCGATTCCGGCGAAAAACGCCAGACCAATGAAGTCGGGTCTGCGCTCTGCCCGGTGGCCTCCTCCACCTGCTTGATACCACGTGCGACCAACTGTGCCTGGAGATAACGGGCGGTGTCGGCAAATTGGGTGAAGACGAGCAGCTTTTCCTTGGGGTGGCGCTGGTTGATCAGTTCGATGAGTACAGCCAGCTTGGTATCTGCATCGGCCTTCCACTCGCCACAAAGACGCAATAGCCGGAGCAAGGATTGCGCATCCGTGAGCAGGTCTTGGGCGAGTTCCTTGGTGAACAGTGTTCCCGGAAGCCATTGGAAGCGGCTTTTCAGCGCACCGCTGTAGGCCTTGTAGGCCTTGGCAGCGCGGGCGTGGTAGTCGGCCTCGGTGCGTAGGCCATTGGTGGCTGTCGGATCGGTAACGTCATGGTCATGGTCATCGTCACCATTGTCATCAGCCAACAGGCCATCGGGGTCCTCATCGTAATGGCGTGTATCCAGCAGTTCGGCACCCTGCGTACCCAGCGGGATGTCTAGGCCGTTTTCGATTGCGTGCAGAACGATGAAGTTACGCAGGATGTGACGCTCAATGGACAGGATGAATGCCGGGCCGGCACTTTCCAGGCGTTTGAACAGATTGGTGCGGCAAAAGCCCATCAGGCGCGTGCCCGCGCGCGAAAGCCCCTCGATGATCTTCGCCTGTTGTGCCGTAGGCGGTGTCTTGGGCTTGGGCGCGATGTAGTTGCCCAGGCCGTAGCGCGGCAGCATTAGCTCGTTGATCGCATGGACCACCGGGGCGCAATAAAACCGTGCGTAGGGGTCGGACGGATTCGCATCATCGATTTTGAAACGGAGATTCTTGGGCAGACGCTTCGGAAAGTAGGATTTCCGGCCATCCGAGCACAGCAGGTATTTGCCGCGCTCGTCTTCGCGGGCGTAGTGCTGCATGATGAAGCCGCGTGTGCGGCGCACCATGTACAGGCGCATGAGATCGCGCCAGTCATCGGGAATTTCGCTTTTCTCAAATGCCGCCAACGACCGCACGCCACACTGATGACGGCGGATGAATTCGTGCTCGCCGCCCAACTCGGTCAGCAGTTTTTCCGGGCGAATGCCGATGTCGGTATCTTCATGTAGGAACAAGGCCAGTTGCGCGGAAAGGTCGAGGTAGGTCTTGTTGTAAGGCGTGGCCGAGAGCAGAACAGTCAGGCTGGCGTTACGCTTGATGTATTCGCGGATGACTTTCCAGCGTTTGCCTTCCTTGTTGCGCAGGTTGTGCGATTCATCAATGAGGACCAGCCGGTAACGCCGGGTTTTCTCCGGGAGTTCGGTCAGTACTTTGGATAACGGCAGTACTTTGGCATGCAGGCGATACCGGTGGGCATAGTCTTCCCACATCGAAACGAGGTTCTTGGGGCAGATGATGAGCGTTTCGGTGTGGTAATCGTCCTCGAATATCTTGGCCAGGGCGGTGGCCATCATCGATTTGCCCAGTCCGACCACGTCGCCGATCAGGACGCCACCGCGCTTGTTCAGATGGTGCGCGGCAATCTTGACGGCAGCGACCTGGAAGTCGAACAGCGTTTCGCCAAAGACGGAGGGGATCCGAAACTCTGAAAGACCGGCACGCGCTTCCTGAGCCAGGTGAAAGGCCATCTTGAGGTAGACGTGATAGGGCGGCACCAGACGTTCACCTGCCCAACTCTCGTTGATGATGTCGGTCAGTTCCTTGGAGATGTCGATGCACCAGCGGTCACCCCAGCGATCCTCGAACCAATCCATCAGCTTGTTGCAGGCATCGTGCTCCAACACATCGACGTTCAGCTCCCCCTGCTTGGCAAGGCCCGCGAGTGTCAGATTGGAGCTACCCAGAAATCCTGTGACCGGATTGTTGGCATCCTGCCGATGCAGCAAGTACAGCTTGGCGTGCAGCGGGTGGCGCAGATGGACCTTGACGAACAGCTTCTTGGCACGAATCTGCACCGAAAGTTGCCGCAGTGCAGCTTCGTCGTCATTGCTTGGAACGCCCAAGATCAGTTGTTGGCGAAATTCTTCCGCAATGCGGCGCTTTTCTTGTTGCGCCGTTTGGTTGTCGATCTGATCGTCGTCCTCGCGTGTGCGCAGGGCCTGCCTAAGCTCGTCGCTGGGGGTCACATGCATGCCAACCAGCAATCGGCAGCATTGGCCTTCGCCGCCTGCCCACCGATCAACATACCCGGAAAGGTGGCGCCAGCCGCGCAAGTTGAAATACCCGACGCAAAAGTCAGCACGCTCGGCAACTTGCAGCGATTCCTGCAAGGCGGGCAATAGCGGTTTTTCGATGTTGTCGAAGATTCTCGGCATATTTCCTGCCCTTATTTATCGGACATCTACTGTGCGGCCCAACCGTGGCAAAGCCCACAGCGCATTGCGCGTAGTCACCTGCGCGATGTGCGCGACGCTATCCCCGCGCAATGCAGCCAGTGCCTGACCGATGCGGGGAAGTTCCGCGCTGCTGTATGGAGTGCCATCTGGAGCGCCATCGGAGTTGCTACAGGAAGCGCCACAGGAAGCACCAGGGGTGATCCACTGCGGGGGCATGTCGGGCGCGTCGGTTTCCAGAACGATATCGTCGAGCGCCAATTCCTGCGCCAGCCGCCGCAAACGCAATGCGCGGGTGTAGGTGAAAGCGCCGCCAAACCCTAGCTTCAGCCCAAGCCCCACCAGGGTTCGCGCCTGTTGCGCGCTCCCCGCAAACGCATGGGCCACGCCGCGCCAACCTTGGGGCGAACCCCGGCGCAAGGCAGCAGCCACATCATCCACCGCACGGCGGGAGTGCAGCACTACCGACAAATCATGCTGACGGGCCAACGCGAGTTGCCGTTGTAGAAAGCACTGCTGTCGTGCGTAGGCCGATGGGGTGATTTCGGCTGCGACGTACCGATCCAGGCCGATTTCCCCCACCGCAACCAGGGCGGGGTCGTTCACAGCGCGTTCCAGTTCCCGTTCCAGCTCGTCCAGGGCCTCGTCGGGGGAGCGGGATACATACAGCGGATGGATGCCCAACGTGTAGCTGGCGCCAGTGGCGTGCGCCATGGCGCGCACGGTCGCGAAGCTGGCTACATCCCATGCAGAAAGCACCCGGTGGATGCGTTCCCCTCGCGCGACGTCAGGGGGTTCCCCACCGTGGCAATGCACGTCGACCCACAAGGCCCGTACACCCGCTCAGCACTTTTGCAGGGCGCCCTGCACCAGATGCAGGCAGCGGTCGCAACGGGTGGCGAGGCTTTCGTCGTGCGTGGCAAGTACGAAGGCGGTTCCCTGCGTCCGCGCCAGTTCGAGCATCCGGCCAAAAACACCCAGGGCCGTGTTGCGGTCGAGATTGCCGGTGGGTTCGTCGGCCAACACGCAGACGGGTGACGTCACCAAGGCCCGTGCAATGGCAACGCGCTGGCGCTCCCCGCCGGACAACTCCCCCGGGCGATGGTGCAACCGCTGTTCCAACCCGACTTTGCCGAGCATTTCCTGCGCGGTGCGCGCAGCCTCTGCCCTATCGCGTCGGCCAATCCACAGCGGCAGCGCAACGTTGTCGATCGCATCCAGCTCGGGCAGCAGATGGTGAAACTGGTAGACGAAGCCCAGATGGCGGTTACGCCACCGCCCGCGTTCGGATTCGCCCATCTCCGCCAGATCCTGCCCTTGCACGAGCACCTTGCCCGCCGTCGGCGTATCCAGTCCCCCCAGCAGATGCAGCAAAGTGCTTTTGCCCGAACCCGAAGCACCGACGATAGCGAGCGTCTGGCCAACGTAGACGTCGAGATCAATCCCTTGCAGAACAAGCACGTCGAGCTTGCCGTCGTCGAAACGCCGTGCCAGCCCGCGTGCGGACAGCACGACTTCGGTGCTTTCGCTGATCGTGTCGTAGTTACTGTATGTACTAGCCATCGCGCTATTCATGCCGTAGCGCTTGTGCAGGATCGACCTGGCTGGCCCGCCAGCTTGGGTACAGGGTGGCGACGAAAGCGAGCGCCAGCGAAATCAGGGTGATAGGGACGATGTCGCCCGCCTGGGGGTCAGAGGGCATCTGGTGGATCAGATAAATCTCCTGCGGCAGGAAATGCGCGTCAAAAAGCCGTTCGATGGCCGGAACGATGACATCGATATTCCACGCCACCCCCAAGCCCAGTGCCAGCCCGCTCAGCGTTCCCAACACCCCGACCAGCGCGCCTTGCACGACAAAGATGCCCATCACGCTGGCCGGACTGGCGCCCAGCGTGCGCAGGATGGCGATTTCGGAGCGCTTGTCGTTGACGGTCATGACGAGGGAGCTGACGAGATTGAACGCCGCGACGGCGACGATCAGGGTCAGGATCAGGAACATCATCCGCTTTTCGACCTGCACTGCGATGAACCAGGTGCGGTTCTGGCGCGTCCAGTCGCTGATGCGCAGCGGGCCGGTGAGCGTCTGCTGCAACTGCTGCGCCACCACGTGCGCACGGTGCAGATCGTGGAGCCGCAGCCGCACCCCGCTGGGGCCGGCAATACGGAAGATGCGTGCGGCATCGTCGATATGCAGCAGCGCCAACGCAGAGTCGTATTCAAAGTGGCCGGAATCGAAGGTGCCGACGACAGTCATCTGCTTGATCCTTGGAACGACCCCCGCCGGGGTCATCTGCCCGCCGGGCGACACAAGCGTGACACGACCCCCTGCCTCGACCCCCAGGCGCCGCGCCAATTCGCTACCCAGCACCACGCCATATCCACCGGCTTGCAGCCCGTGCAAGGCGGTGCCCAGCCCGGCAGCCATGTCTGCCACTTGCGGTTCCCGCACGGGGTCGATGCCACGAACGATGGCGCCTTGGGTGCCGTCCGCCCGGACTAACAGCGCCTGCGCGGCGATGAACGGCGCTGCTGCGGCGACCTGCGGATGCGCCATGGCTTGGGCTATGGTGCTGCGAACATCCGGCAGCGCGGCACCGTCCGCCGAGAGCAGCTCGATATGCGCAACGACGGCAAGCATGCGGTCACGCACCTCCTTCTGAAAGCCGTTCATGACGCTGAGCACGATGATCAGCGCGGCGACACCCAGCGCAATCCCCAGCATCGACGCGCCGGAGATGAAGGAGAGGAAAGCGTCGTTCCCGGTGGTTCGGCTAGTGCGCGTGTAGCGCCAGCCCAAAACCCATTCAAAAGGAAGCTGCATGGCAGGAATTGTGGCACGGGGGGGGATATGCCGATGCGCCCCCTACATCCCCCATGCCATTACTGCCCTGCCCGCATGGTGATGTTCGCTGCGGTAGAGCTTTTGTTCCCAGGGCACGTGGGGGTTGCGGTCGAAGAGCAGCAGGTGCGCTTCGTCTGCGCCGCATTGGTCGCCATAGCGGGTGATTTGCGCCATGCCTTGCTCCAAGGTGTACTGGCGGGTGCTGTGCAGCACTTTGAGTTCGAGCACGACGCGCTGCAGTGGGCCGACAAAGCCTTGCGGGGTGAGCGGCCATTGCAAAAACAAGTCGGTGCGCCCCATCCCGAGGCCGTATTCGCGGGCGATGCGCCCTCCCCCATTGACGACGCGCTGCAAAAAGGCTTGCAGCAAAAGCTGGGGGCCTGCTTCCTTGTAGGAGTAGCGGTCGAGCCAGCTCTCGGAATGCTCGCGGAAGAACTGTTGGAAGGCGGTGAGCAGGGCCACCATATCGATGCGGCCGTCGGCGCGAACGTACCAGCGGGGTTCGGCGTGGCCTTGCAGGCTGTCTTGCAGCACAGAAGTAAGCGTGCGGGGCAGCACCTCGCGGTAGATGCGGTTGGCGACGACAAGCGCGCCGTCACGCCGCGCCAGCAAGCCCAGATCGATGCAGTATTGCCGGTTGTCGTCGCCCACGTCGGTGGGCAAGTCTTCCCCTTGCAGCACAGGCTCGATGACGCTGCGCACACGCGGTTCGCGCAGCTTGTCGGCGAGTTGGTCGAGATGGGTGTCGCAACGCAGAATCAACCGCTCGCGGGCCTGGCGCAAGTGTTCGAGCGTGACGGGGCAGGAACGGTCGCGCAACGCAGGCAGGCGAAAGCAGGCCTCGAAAGCCAGCGCATTGACTAGCCAAGGCTGGCCGCGTGTGTCTTCCCAGAGTTCTTCGAGTACGCCGTCGTCGAAGGTCTGGCCAGTTGTCTCGGTGTGCTGTGCCAGCAGCGCGGCCATCTGGGCCTGGGTGAAATCGCCAAGGCGGATCGACTCGCTCTTGATGTTGAAAGCGCTCCCGCCGGTAATGACCTCGCCATCGCTACGGTGAATGCGGTAGTCGCGCACATCGCGAACGCCGCAAAGCACCATGCTGTGGGGGAATGCCGTAGGCCGCTGTGCGTACCCGGCGCGAATCTGGCGCAGCAGGGACACCAAGGCATCGCCAACCAGGGCATCGGCTTCGTCGACGAATAGCACGAGCGGCACTGGCGATAGCCGTGCCCAGTGTTCCAGAACGCGGCGCAGGGCATCGCCGCGTTCCCCCGTGGTGGCTACGTCGCGCGTCCAGGCGCACAAGGCGGCGTCGTTCCAGTACACGTCCGCAGCGCTGGCAAAAGCGCCGAGCACAGTACCCATCGCTGCCCCGACATCATTGCGCGCAGCTTGCGCGGCTTCGATGTTGACGTAGAGCGCCCGGTAGCGCCCTGTCTCATTGAGCTGCTGCGCCAAATGGAGCAACAGCCCGGTCTTGCCCGTCTGGCGCGGCGCATGGAGCACAAAGTACCGCTGCGCGTCGATCAACCAGGACAACTCCGCCCAATCCACCCGCTCCAACGGCGGCAGGGTGTAGTGCAGTGCGGGTTGATTCGGGCCAGCAGTATTAAAAAAGCGTTCCATCTCTACATCCCCCATGCCATCACTGCCCTGCCCGCATGATGATGTTCGCTGCGGTAGAGCTTTTGTTCCCAGGGAATATGCGGGTTGCGGTCGAAGAGCAGCAGGTGCGCTTCGTCTGCGCCGCATTGGTCGCCATAGCGGGTGATTTGCGCCATGCCTTGCTCCAAGGTGTACTGGCGGGTGCTGTGCAGCACTTTGAGTTCGAGCACGACGCGCTGCAGTGGGCCGACAAAGCCTTGCGGGGTGAGCGGCCATTGCAAAAACAGGTCGGTGCGCCCCATCCCGAGGCCGTATTCGCGGGCGATGCGCCCTCCGCCATTGACGACGCGCTGCAAAAAGGCTTGCAGCAAAAGCTGGGGGCCTGCTTCCTTGTAGGCGTAGCGGTCCAGCCAGCTCTCGGAATGTTCGCGGAAGAACTGTTGGAAGGCGGTAAGCAGTGCCACCATATCGAGGCGACCGTTGGCACGAACGTACCAAGCCGTTTCCTGTGCCATTGTTTCCTGCGTGCTCCAGGTAAGCTGGCGCGGGATGATTTCGCGGTAAATCCGGTTGGCAATGGACAAAGGCCGCCCTGGGGCAAGCAGGCCAAGGTCTCGGCAATACTGAATATCGTCGTCGGGCAGATCGACGCTGCCGCTTTCGCTGGCAATGATTGGCTCGATGACGCTGCGCACACGCGGTTCGCGCAGCTTGTCGGCGAGTTGGTCGAGATGGGTATCGCAACGCAGAATCAACCGCTCGCGGGCTTGGCGCAGATGTTCGAGCGTGACAGGGCAGGAACGGTCGCGCAACGCAGGCAGTCGAAAGCAGGCCTCGAAAGCCAGCGCATTGACTAGCCAAGGCTGGCCGCGTGTGTCTTCCCAGAGTTCTTCGAGTACGCCGTCGTCGAAGGTCTGGCCGGTGGTCACGGTGTGCTGTGCCAGCAGCGCGGCCATCTGGGCCTGGGTGAAATCGCCAAGGCGGATCGACTCGCTCTTGATGTTGAAGGCGCTCCCGCCGGTAATGACCTCGCCATCGCTACGGTGAATGCGGTAGTCGCGCACATCGCGAACGCCGCAAAGCACCATGCTGTGGGGGAATGCTGTGGGCCGCTGTGCGTACCCTGCGCGAATCTGGCGCAGCAGGGACACCAAGGCATCGCCAACCAGGGCATCGACTTCGTCGACGAATAGCACGAGCGGCACTGGCGATAGCCGTGCCCAGTGTTCCAGAACGCGGCGCAGGGCATCGCCGCGTTCCCCCGTGGTGGCTACGTCGCGTGTCCAGGCGCACAAGGCGGCGTCGTTCCAGTACACGTCCGCAGCGCTGGCAAAAGCGCCCAGCACAGTACCCATCGCTGCCCCGACATCATTGCGCGCAGCTTGCGCGGCTTCGATGTTGACGTAGAGCGCCCGATAGCGCCCTGCCTCATTGAGCTGCTGCGCCAAATGGAGCAACAGCCCGGTCTTGCCCGTCTGGCGCGGCGCGTGCAGCACAAAGTACCGCTGCGCGTCGATCAACCAGGACAACTCTGCCCAATCCACCCGCTCCAACGGAGGCAAGGTGTAGTGCAGTGCGGGTTGATTCGGGCCAGCGGTGTTGAAAAAGCGTTCCATCCCTACATCCCCCACGCCATCACTGCTCTGCCCGCATGGTGATGTTCGCTACGGTAGAGCTTTTGTTCCCAGGGCACGTGCGGGTTGCGGTCAAAGAGCAGCAGATGCGCTTCGTCTGCGCCGCATTGGTCGCCATAGCGGACGATTTGCGCCATGCCTTGCTCCAGGGTGTACTGGCGGGTGCTGTGCAGCACTTTGAGTTCGAGCACGACGCGCTGTAGTGGGCCGACAAAGCCTTGCGGGGTGAGTGGCCATTGCAAAAACAGGTCGGTGCGCCCCATCCCGAGGCCGTATTCGCGGGCGATGCGCCCTCCCCCATTGACGACGCGCTGCAAAAAGGCTTGCAGCAAAAGCTGAGGGCCTGCTTCCTTGTAGGAGTAGCGGTCGAGCCAGCTCTCGGAATGTTCGCGGAAGAACTGTTGGAAGGCGGTGAGTAGGGCCACCATATCGAGGCGACCGTTGGCGCGAACGTACCAGCGGGGTTCGGCGTGGCCTTGCAGGCTGTCTTGCAGCACAGAAGTGAGCGTGCGGGGCAGCACCTCGCGGTAGATGCGGTTGGCGACGAGGAGCGCGCCGTCACGCCGCGCCAGCAAGCCCAGATCGATGCAGTATTGCCGGTTGTCGTCGCCCACGTCAGTAGGCAAGTCTTCCCCTTGCAGCACAGGCTCGATAACGCTGCGCACACGCGGTTCGCGCAGCTTGTCGGCGAGTTGGTCGAGGTGGGTATCGCAACGCAGAATCAACCGCTCGCGGGCCTGGCGCAAGTGTTCGAGCGTGACGGGGCAGGAACGGTCGCGCAATGCAGGCAAGCGGAAGCATGCCTCGAAAGCCAGCGCATTCACGAGCCAAGGCTGGCCGCGTGTGTCTTCCCAGAGTTCTGGGAGTACGCTGTCGTCGAAGGTCTGCCCAGTTGTCTCGGTGTGCTGTGCCAGCAGCGCGGCCATTTGGGCCTGGGTGAAATCGCCAAGGCGGATCGATTCGCTCTTGATATTGAAGGCGCTTCCGCCGGTAATGACCTCGCCATCGCTACGGTGAATGCGGTAGTCGCGCACATCGCGAACGCCGCACAGCACCATGCTGTGGGGGAATGCCATAGGCCGCTGTGCGTACCCGGCGCGAATCTGGCGCAGCAGGGACACCAAGGCATCGCCCACCAGGGCATCGACTTCGTCGATGAAGAGCACCAGGGGTTTGTCGCTCGCCAGGCTCCATCGCTGTAACAGGGTGGTCAAGCTGTCGGCGTTGGGGGATGTGGAATCGAAGGCTGCGCTGGCCCATTGCGGGCTGTGCCATTGCAGCGCCACGCTGCGCGCCAGGGTAGACAGGATCGTCCCCATCGCTGCCCCGACATCATTGCGCGCAGCTTGCGCGGCTTCGATGTTGACGTAGAGCGCCCGGTAGCGCCCTGTCTCATTGAGCTGCTGCGCCAAATGGAGCAACAGACCGGTCTTGCCCGTCTGGCGCGGCGCGTGAAGCACGAAATACCGCTGCGCGTCGATCAACCAGGACAGCTCTGCCCAATCCACCCGTTCCAACGGAGGCAAGGTGTAGTGCAGTGCGGGTTGATTCGGGCCAGCGGTGTTGAAAAAGCGTTCCATGGAATCATCATAGACCTGCAAACGCTGAACGGATAGATTCCTTTGTGGAAGCGCGTAGGCACTTGCAGGAGCGAGAAGCCGTGGTTCCCCTGCCACCCCGCGCAAACCATCGCGACCGTACCCACGCCGTGGCATCGCAGCGATGGCCATGCTGCCCCCTGCCCAAGGCGCTACGACAAAAGCTCCTCACGACCACCGTCCCACCTCCATCTGCAGCGCGACTTCGCAGTCGGCAAACACCGCCAGCTTGGTGATTTTGATGCGCACGCCCAGCACGCCCGGAATCTGCTGGAGCCGCTGGCAAAGCTTGCCCAGCAAGGTTTCGAGCAAATGCACGTGCCCACGGTGGCATTCTTCGAGCAAGATGGCGCGCACGCTGCGGTAGTCCAGCACGCAGGCAATATCGTCCTGTTCCGGCAACAGGGGGCACTGCCCCAGATAGAGCGCTGCATCGACCTGGATCGGCTGTGGCTGCACGCGCTCTGCATCAAGCACCCCGACTCGCGCTTCAAAACGCAACCCGGTCAAATACAACGTCTGCCCCCCCGTTTCTGCGGGATCCCTTGCACTGTCTGTGGTCTGCATTGCGAGGGAACAGGGAGCGAAACAGGGAGCGATGGGCGCAGACTGGCATGTGGATAGTGTGTCCAGGCTGACCATTCGGGAAAAATCTTGCGCAAGGGGGAGCAAATGCTGCCCGCCATCGACGAGCAGGGTCGTCCCGGTGATCGCAGGGTTGGCCAGCGCGAAAGAGACGGCTGCGGCCACGTCCTCCGGCATCGAAGAACGCCCTAAGGGCGAGAGCCGATGCAGCGCGGCAAAGCGCTCGGCATCAATCGTCGGGCCGGGCAATGTCAGCCCGGGCGCTACGCCCACCACGCGCAAACACGGTGCCAGCGCTTGTGCAAGCATGGTCGTCGCGGTTTCCATCGCCGCTTTGGACAGCGTATAGCTCAGGTAATCGGGGTTCAGGTTCCAGAGTTTCTGGTCGAGCAGTACCACCAGCACCGCCGTGTCTGCGCGCGCACTGGCATGGTCATGCAAGGCCTTGCCCAACAGGGTTGCCGCACCGGCATGGACGCGCATGTGCCGTTCCATCGCTGCGTACCCAAAACTGGCCACGTCGTCGAACTCGAAGACGGATGCGCTGTGGACGATGGCATCCAACCTCCCCAATGCCGCCACCACCCTCGGTACCAGTCCGCGCACCGCAGTCTCATCGCCAAAATCGGCATCGAACACCGCGCTGCGCCCCTCCCATGCCGCGCATTCGGCCTGCACTTCCAACGCCTCGGCGCACGAGCCACGGCAATGCACGCCCACGTTCCACCCTTCCCGCGCCAACATCAATGCAATGGCCCGCCCAATGCGGCGCGCTCCCCCCGTAACCAACACCGTGCGAACCGTTGCGCTGCCAGACAATGCCGCCCCCTTTGCTACCCGAACCCTACCGATGCAATCCAGTGTAGCCAGCACCCTTTCGGGCACTTTTTCCAGTCCTCTTTCTGGTTCTGCTTGCAGCCCTACAGCCCACCCTACTCCCAGCTCTACTTCCAACCCCATGGCCAATCCGCTGGCGCAGTACATCGCTGAAGCCCTGACTGAGACGGGCGGTTGGATGGGCTTTGATCGCTATATGGAGATGGCCCTGTACACCCCCGCGCTGGGCTACTACGCCCGCAATGCCGACATGCTCTCCGCCACAGGCCAAAGCGGGGATTTCGTTACTGCACCGGAACTCAGCCCCCTGCTGGGATGGGCGCTGGCGCGACAAGTGGCCCAGGCCCTGACAGCCACGGGCACGCGGGAAGTCTGGGAATTCGGCGCTGGCTCCGGTGCGCTGGCCGTGCAACTGCTGCGCACCCTAGACGAGCTGGGCACCACGGTAGTCCGCTACACCATCGTGGACCTCTCCCCTGCCCTGCGGCAACGCCAGCAGGCTACGCTGGCGGCCTACGCCGACCGTGTTCGCTGGGTCGATGCGCTACCGAACACGCTGCGCGGTGTCATCGTCGGCAACGAGGTGCTGGACGCCATGCCGGTTCGGCTCCTCGCACGCTGCAATGGGCAATGGCAGGAACGCGGCGTGGGGCTGGATGCCAACGGCGCAGGGTTCGCATGGGCAGACCGCCCCACCCTATTGCGCCCCCCGATCCCCATCGACGGAGGGCATGACTACCTCACCGAAGTCCACCCCCAAGCCCAGGCATGGGTGCGCACGGTGGGCGAACGGCTCGAAGCGGGAGCACTATTCCTGATCGACTATGGCTTTCCCCAGTCCGAGTACTACCACCCCCAGCGCAGCACCGGCACCGTTGCCTGCCATCGTGCGCAACGGGTCGATTTCGATCCCCTGCAAGACGTTGGCGACAAAGACCTTAGCGCCCACGTCGACTTCAGCGGCATCGCAGAAGCCGCGACGGACGTCGGCCTGGAACTGCTGGGCTACTGCTCCCAAGCGCACTTTCTGCTGAACTGTGGCGCCGCGCAATGGCTGGAACGTTGCGACCGCGCTGCGCGCATCCGCGCCCAAACGCTGCTGTGGGAACACGAAATGGGCGAGCTCTTCAAAGTCATCGGCTGTACCCAAGGCCCCGCATGGGAAGCCATGGGCTTTGCACAGGGGGATCGGACAGGGATGTTGTAGGGTATCGATGCGGGTTTCCGGCTGTCCCCACTGTGCCCATGTCACGGTACGGCAGATACCGCAACGTCCCGCAATGTGCTCTGCGTAGCTACAACTACCGCTACACCCAGCCGGATTCGACCATCTCCGCCGCGTGCAGCAAGGCACGGGCTTTGGCCTCGGTTTCGCGCCACTCCATTTCCGCAACGCTGTCCGCAACGATGCCTGCTGCGGCCTGGACGTAGAGGTTCGATCCTTTGACGATTCCGGTGCGGATGGCGATGGCCAGATCCATATCGCCGGAATAGCTCAGGTACCCGCAAGCGCCGCCGTAGATGCCGCGTTGGACCGGTTCGAGCTGGTCGATCAATTCCATCGCATGGACCTTGGGCGCGCCGGTCAGGGTACCGGCCGGGAACGTCGCACGCAATACGTCCATCTGGCTCATGCCAGGGCATAGCTCGCCTTCGACGTTGCTGACGATATGCATCACGTGGCTGTAGCGTTCGACGCAAAAGGCATCCGTCACGCGGACGCTGCCAATGCGTGCGATGCGCCCGATGTCGTTGCGGGCCAGGTCGATCAGCATGACGTGCTCGGCGCGTTCTTTGGGGTCGCGCACCAATTCTTCTTCCGCCGCTTTGTCGCGCTCGGGGGTGTCGCCCCGGGGGCGCGTGCCTGCCAGGGGGCGGATCGTGACTTTTTCCCGGGCTTCGTCACCTTGCCCCACGCGCTCCTGCCGAACCAGAATCTCCGGGCTGGAACCGACGACGTGGAAAGCCCCACCCCCATCCTGCCCGGGGTCGAAGTGGTAGTAGTACATGTACGGGCTGGGGTTGAGCGAACGCAGCGCACGGTACAGGCTCAATGGCGCATGGGCAAAAGGCTTGCGGATGCGCTGCCCCACCTGCACCTGCATGAAGTCGCCTTGCTCGATAAGCCGTTTGGCGCGTTCGACGGCAGCAAGGTAGTCTGCCTTGGCAAAGTCCCGTTGTGGGGGGGATGTAGGCCCCGGCGCAGGCTGCGGCACCTGCACTGGCGCTTGCAGGCTACGCCGCAACACTTCCAGCCGTTCGACGGCGCGGGCATAGGCGCCGGGTTCGTTGGGATCGACGTAAATGATGAGGTGGAGCCTGCCGCCGAGGTTGTCCACCACGGCAAGTTCTTCGCATTGCAGCAGCAGGATGTCCGGGCAGCCCAGATCGTCGGGCGGGCAGGTGGCCTGGAGCTTTTTTTCGATATGGCGAACCGTGTCGTAGCCAAAGTACCCCACCAGCCCTCCACAAAACCGGGGCATTCCCGGCGGCACTGCCACGCGCAGGTGCGACTGGTACGCGGCCAGAAAGTCAAGCGGGTTGCCAGTGTCAGTCTGCACGACGACGCCGTCCGTCAGCACCTCGGTGCGAGTCTGCGCCCCGAAACCACGAACCCGCAGCATGGTGCGCGCAGGCAGCCCGATGAAGCTGTACCGGCCAAAACGCTCCCCCCCAACCACGGATTCGAGCAGGAAACTGTTGGCCGCCCCGCCGGTGAGCTTGCAATAGAGCGAAAGCGGGGTATCCAAATCGCCAAAAGTGTGCAAGGACACGGGAACGCGCGCAAACCCCTGCGCACGCAAGCGCTCGAATTCTTCTTCCCCTGACGTCACGGCAAATTCCTCTTCTGCACTGTGCCAACAGCCCTGCTCATTGCATCCAAAACATTCCAAACATCCCAAACACCGCATGCATCGACAGCACCGCACAGGTTCGCGGCCAGTGTAGCAACGCCTTTTTTCGCAGTGCGACAGCGGTTATGCATGTCGTAGGGGTTCCCTATTCCCGCATTGCAAGTTCAGTTTTCCGTCTTTCGATCCACCTGCGACACGAAGGCATCGGCAAAAAACTCTTCTGCGGGCAACCCGCGCTGTGCATAACTTTGGCGTGCGGCATCAACGACGACCGGCGCGCCACAGGCATAGACCTGGTGCCCGCGCAGGTCGGCAAAGTCGTCCAGCACAGCCTGGTGGACGTATCCAGTGCGCCCTGTCCACCCATCTTCCGGCCGGGCATTGGACACAACAGGAACGTAGTGCAGCGTCGGCATCTCGGCTTGTTTGGCGCGAATCCACGCATCGCGGTAGAAGTCGCTGGGCCGGTATCCCCCCCAGTACAAGGCGATGTCCCGTCGGCTCCCCAAGTGTTGTAGCTGTTCGAGGAGGGCGCCGATGGGGGCCAAGCCGGTACCGCTGGCCAACAGGATGATGGGTTTGTCACTGTCCTGCTGCAAGCGGAACGTGCCATGGGGGCCTTCGATCCGCAACACATCGCCCACGCGCAGATTCTGGAAAACGTGGTTGCTGAAATGCCCAGCGGGAAAGTGGCGGATATGCCATTCCAACAACCCCGGCGCGATATGCGGCGCACGGGCCATCGAATAGCTGCGCCGTACAGCATTGGGCAACAGCACATCGACATACTGGCCAGCTTCGTAGTCGAGCTGGTCGCTGGCGGAAAGGCGAAGCTGGAGGATGGCGACGTCGTGGCTCACCTTCTCGAAACTGATGACTTGCACCGGAAATTTCCGGGAGATGCTCACGGTCGGCCCGTGTGTCACGCGGGATTGCAATACCACGTCGCTATCGACCACCGTGGCACAGCATGTCAGCACCATGCCTTGCGCTTCCTCTTCAGGACGGAGCACCCCAGGGGAATGCTCCAGGTGCAGCACCGTTCCAGCGGTTTTTTGCACCTTGCATACACCGCATACACCGCGCTGGCAACCGTAAGGCAACTGCACGTTCTGCCGCAACCCCGCTTGAAGGATCGTCTCTCCAGATTGCACGGTGAACACGGCATGAGAGGGTTCGACGGTGACGTGGCAGGTTGTCAAGGGAGAGGAGGGCATGGTGGTGTGCTCCGAAATACGATAGAAGAAGGATGTACGCAAAATTGTCCGAACCAGGCAACCCCACGCAGTCAGTACAAAGCCGTACGGCAAGTGGAGAGAACGATGCTGGGGCGGTTTGGCATTCCCAAGTCCTGAGTCCTCAGTCCTAAGAGGGGAAAAAACGTAGGCTATCTGGACCCATCGATACAAGGCTGCGCATCTGTGGCCGCATCCCTGGCCGATACGCTGCCAGACAGCAACCGGGCAAAGTCCATGTTGCCGATGGTGGGGAGGCCATGGCAGAGCGCAGAGGTGGGAGAAGCGGGGTCGGCGCAAGGAATATCCCGGTTAAGCGACCAATAGTGCAGTCCGCCCAGCCCTCTTTCCTGGGCGGCCTCCCGCAGCGCCACAGCGTCTTCCGGGGTGAAGACGTTGTGGGGCACATCATTGACCCCAATCATCGGAGTGACTTCGATGCGGGAGTATGGAATGCGGTAATGGCGGTGTACTTGCTCGACAGCGCGCATGGCAGAGGCCACCATGTCGCAATGTCCTTCGCGCACCACGCAACTTCCGGCGGATGGATCGCCGTAGTTCATGACCATCAGGTTGACGAACACGCGGGTCAAGCCTGCATCAGCCAGGGCTTGCAGCACGCTGCGACCGGTGTCGTTGACGCCGCCCGAATCCCCCTCCACTGCCGTGGCTGCGATGGTGAAGCTGAATCGCAGATGGGGATGGCGATCGACTGCACGACGTACCTCGCGAACCAAGCTACGCATCTCTGCCTCCGTCATGCCGGTTTCGATGTCGAAATCGAAACCCAGCAGGTGGCTGGACGCATAGCGCTGCACAAAGGTCTCCATACCCTGCGAGTCGTTGCAGTGGAAAGGCGCCCTGGCTCCACCGGTGGCGATGA
The DNA here is from genome assembly GCF_000477435.1 of Candidatus Symbiobacter mobilis CR. Taxonomy (NCBI): domain Bacteria; kingdom Pseudomonadati; phylum Pseudomonadota; class Betaproteobacteria; order Burkholderiales; family Comamonadaceae; genus Candidatus Symbiobacter; species Candidatus Symbiobacter mobilis. The sequence goes on along the minus strand of NC_022576.1, from coordinate 611,310 downwards.
TGTACCCCAGGTTTGCGCGCTGTAAGGCGGCCAGATTTGCTTGCACTAAGCGCTGGGCATCGAAACCGCCCCACTGTTCCTTACCGCATTCCCCGGTGGCAAAGGCCAGGGTAACGCTGCGCAATGCGGGCAGAGTAGCGAGCGCGGCGGGGTCGATGGTTGCGGGGGAATGGATGCCGAAGGCCACGCCATCCCAGGGCAGCCCACGTTCGATGGCCAGCCCCACATCAATGTATGGGCTGAACTGGAAAGCCTGCGCGGTTTGCAGCACTGCCGTGCGTTGGGCCAAGTGTCTATGCAGCGCGCTCACTGCAAGGATCAGCGTCAAGAGAACAAACAGCCCCCCCAAACTCATGCGGGCTGCTTTGTTAGACGGGATGACGCGGCGCACGGCAGGCGAAAAAAAAGGCCGGTGAACGGCCAAAAACGATAGGGGAAAGGATAGGGGAAAAACGACAAAGTCCAACGCGACAAGGTCGAACAAAAGAGGCAAGGCACACCCAGCAGCGCGCCTTGCCTAACAACCCTGTACAGATTGTCGATTTCAGAATGCGTGGCGCACGCCCATCCCTGTAATGTGTGCAGAGACGCTGTCCGTGTTGTTGTCGTCCTTGGTCTTGTGCAATTGGTAGCCACCATAGACCATCGTCCGCTTGGACAACGTGTAGGCCGCTGCCACGCCGTAACCACGGCGGGATTGGTTGTTCGTCAGCGCAGCAGCGTTGTCGCTGGAACCGGCAATACCGCCAGAGACCACGAGATCGGAGGACATCGGGACATCAATGCCCAGTTCCCAGTCCTTCACCAGTGCGTTTTGGGACGGCAAATCCCATGCGCCACTGAAACCGAACCCCATGTTCTGGGTCCTGCCATACCCGAACAGTACCTTGGCAACTTCCAAGTCGTAGGTCGTGTTGAAGCGGAAGTACTTGACGGTCGTTGCGCCATCGCCCTGTCCCCTTTCCGCCTGGTATGCCATGCCCACGTACAGCGGGCCATCGGCGTACTGGGCACTGACCGAATTGACCGCGCTGGCCTTGCCGGTGTTCGGGTTGTCCTTGTCCTCACCGAGGCTCATGCTCAACGCAGCGCTGAAACCGCCAAGGTTGGGCGTTGCGTAGTACACGGTGTTGGCAGGGTTGGCCATGTAGCTGGTGCTGACCCAGACGTGCTCCTGCGGGGAGAAGATCGAATCGAAAGCAGCGTGACCATGGCCGCTGATATCGTCGAAAGGCGTAAACGTTTTGCCGATGCGCACTTCTCCGGTGCTGCTCGTAAACGCCAGATAGGCTTGCCGATTGAAGGCGTTGCCTTGTTCTGCGGCATTGTTGCTGGTGGCGCCAGAATCAATGCGGAAACTTTGTTCGAGCAGGAATTTGGCTTGCAACCCCGCGCCAAGCTCTTCTACCCCATAAAAACCAACTCGGCTATCGCTCACGCCGTCGCTATCGATCACGGTTTGCGAAGCATTGGGAGCCACTTGCGATTCGCGCCCAATCCATACATCCGCCACGCCGTACACGGTTACGGAAGACTCGGCATAGGATGCAGCCACTACACAAAGGGACGCTGCGGCAATCAGGGTTTTTTTCATCATGAACTCCGGGGAAAGAACAAACCGTAATAAGGCATATTGACGATCAACGGTAAGCATTGGCAGGGTTGATCGTGAGGCTCGTAAGAATCGAGAACAGGGTAATGCCCTCCAAGGCAAAGCCGAATAGCGCAAAGATTGTCGCACGGGGATTTGTGCCAGTCGGTATCCGCTGCCTAGCCGAACCGTCAATCAGAGTGCAGCGTTGTGCATGGTCAACGTTGCCGTCGCACTCGCAAGAATTCGTCGAGCAATAACAGCGCAGCGCCGACGGTAATCGCGCTATCGGCCACATTGAAAGCGGGGAAATGCACTCCCGCCCAATGAAAGTCCAGAAAGTCGATGACGTGCCCATACACGATCCGGTCGATCACATTGCCGACAGCCCCGCCCAAAACGCAGGCCAGCGCAAAGGCGAACAACTTCTGCGCCCCGTGCGTGCGCAGCATCCACACCACGAACAGCGCAGCCGCCACGCCGAACCCGATAAAAAACCAGCGCTGCCAGCCCGAGGCATCTGCCAGCATCGAAAACGCCGCGCCGGCGTTGTGTACGCGGATGAGCCGGAAAAACCCCGTCACCGGGTGGGCCTCCCCCACCTGAAAAAACCCGACGATCAGCACTTTGGTGAATTGGTCGGCGAGGATGATCAGTGCAGATACGGACAACCACGCCATCCAGGACAGGGCACCGGATTGCGCAGAAACACCAGGAGAACGAACGGGACGAGGAGCAGTACGTGCCATCAAAAAACCCCATGGTCAAGCCATACTGCGCACTTCGCCTTCGCCAAACAGATTGCTGGCGCAGCGCAGGCATAGGCCCGGGTGAGCGGGGTCGGCATCGGCTGCGAGAACATAGTGCCAGCAGCGTGGGCATTTGTCCCCCGGTGCCGGGGTGACTTCGACGCGCAGTGCGTCCCCAGCATGGAGCGCGAACGAGGAGGTCAGGAAGACGAACTTGGCATCTGCCCCCAAGTGCGATAGCGCCGCGTAGTCCTCGCCACCGGCATCCATACACACTTGCGATTGCAGCGAAGAGCCGACCTGACCCGCAGCGCGCAGCACTTCAATGTCCTTGTTGACCAGGTCACGGATCGCACGGATGCGCTCCCACCGCTGGTGCAATGGGGACGACGCATCCACCTCGGGCCATTTGACGAAGCGGTCGAGGAACACCGAAGCACGGGTGGCTTCGGGGGTCATTCCCTGCTCGCCCAACACGGCCCAGGCTTCTTCGGCAGTGAAGCTCAGGAATGGCGCCATCCAGCGGATCAGCGCATGGGCAATGGCGTACAGCGCGGTTTGCGCACTGCGCCGAGCTATCGAATGCGCAGCGTTGGTGTACAGCCGATCCTTGAGGATGTCGAGGTAGAACCCCCCCAAAAACTCGCTGCAATAGGTTTGCAGCAGCGTGACCACGGGGTGGAATTCGTAGACCTCGTAGTTTGTGAGGATTTGCCTTTGCAGCAATGCGGCGTGTTCCAGGGCGTAACGGTCAATCTCGACGAGCGCATCGGTGGCGACGGCATCACGCACAGGGTCGAAGTCGCTGGTGTTGGCCAGCAGGAACCGCAGCGTGTTGCGAATCCTGCGGTAGATATCGACCACGCGATCCAGAATCTTGGTATCGACGCTGATGTCCCCGCAGTAGTCGCTGGAGGCCACCCACAGCCGAAGGATTTCCGCGCCGTACTTCTTGCAAATGTCTTGCGGGTCGATGCCGTTGCCAGCGCTCTTGCTCATCTTGTGGCCCTTCGGGTCTACGATGAACCCGTGGGTCAGCACAGCTCTGTACGGGGCGTGCCCGTACATCGCACAAGAGGTCAGCAGGCTGGAATGGAACCAGCCCCGGTGTTGGTCGTGCCCTTCCAGGTACAAGTCGCTGGCGGGGCCTTCGTCGTGTCCGCAACCGGGGTGCGAACCGCGCAACACGGTGGTGTGCGTGGTGCCGGAGTCGAACCAGACTTCGAGGATGTCGGTGCTGCGGGTGTAGAGGGCCGCATCCGCTTCGCCAAGGATGGATTCCGTGCTGCGCTGGCTCCAGGCTTCGATGCCACCCGCTTCGACGATGTCCGCTGCCTGGTCGAGGATGTCCAGCGTGCGGGGATGCAGCACGCCCGTTTCCCGGTGCAGGAATAGCGGTAAAGGCACGCCCCAGCTTCGTTGGCGGCTGATGCACCAGTCTGGCCGGTTGGCCACCATGTCGCGCAAACGCGCCTTGCCACTGGAGGGGAAGAAGTTCGTTTGCTCGATGGCGTCGAGCGACATCTTGCGTAAGGATTCGGGAGCGGGGTCGCGGGCTAGCACCCCTTGCCCTTCGTCCATGCGGATGAACCACTGCGCCGCAGCGCGAAAGATCACCGGCGTTTTGTGCCGCCAGCAATGGGGGTAGCTGTGCTGCACATCGCCCAGTGCAAAGAGCCGCTGCGCATCGCGCAGGGACTGGACGATGCCCTGCGTCGCCTTCCAGATGTGCTGCCCGCCAAAGAGCGGGAAGTCGCTGGCATAGCGTCCATCAGGCCCGACGGGGTGGAGGATCTCATCGTGCCGCATGCCGTGCGCAAGGCAACTGCGAAAGTCCTCCATGCCATAGGCCGGAGCGGCGTGGACGATCCCCGTGCCATCCTGCGCGGTGGCGTAGTCGGCCAGGTATACGGGGCTGGGGCGGTCATACCCGGCATCGACGCGTGCGAGCGGATGCTCGAAATGGATCGCATCCAGCCGTTCCCCGGCCACGGTACCGAGCACCGCGCCTTGCAGCCCATACCGGGCCAGGCAGGTCTCGACCAGTTCCTGCGCCAGCAACAACAAGCCGCGTTCCGTATCGACCAGCGCGTAGTGCAATGCGGGGTGAAGGTTGAGCGCAAGGTTGGCAGGGATCGTCCAAGCCGTTGTCGTCCAGATGACCGCAAAAACGTCTTTCTGCAGCGCTGCCAGCCCGAAAGCCTGCGCAACCTTGTCCGGTTCCCGGCACAGAAAGCCGACGTCGAGCGATGGGGAATGCTTGTCGCGGTATTCGATTTCGAATTCGGCCAAGCTGGATGCGCACTCGAAACACCAATGCACGGGCTTGAGGCCCCGGTAGACGAATCCGCGTTCGACGATGCGCCGGAACGCACGAATTTCCTCGGCCTCGTTGTGGAAGTCCATCGTGCGGTAGGGATGTTCCCAGTCCGCAAGGATGCCCAGCCGTTGAAAGTCCGCGCTCTGCAATGCCACCTGCGATGCCGCATAGGCGCGGCTCAAGGACTGCATCGCATCACGCGCCAGGGCGCGACCATGCTGCTTTTCGATGGCGTTTTCGATGGGAAGACCATGGCAGTCCCACCCTGGGATGAACGCTGCATCGAACCCGCTCAACAGGCGGGATTTGACGATCATGTCCTTGAGCACCTTGTTGAGTGCATGCCCCATGTGGATGGGGCCGTTGGCGTAGGGCGGGCCGTCATGCAGCACAAAGGGCGGCGTACCTTGGCGGGCAGCGCGAATCTGCTGGTAGATGCCGCGTTGTTGCCAGTCCTGCACCCACTGGGGCTCGCGCTTGGGCAAGTCTCCCCGCATGGGGAAGGGCGTATCGGGAAGCTGCAAGGTTTTGCGGTACTCGTCCGCAGTGGAGGAGGCCGCAGTGGAAGGGGGGGTCATCGAAGGGGGGTCATCGCCGTTGCGCGAAGAAGGCCCGGGCATCTTGGCAGTCGCGAAGGATGCCGGCGCCGAGCGCGTCGAGGGAGGGATAAGAAAGCTCGTCGTGCAGCTTGTGCAGCAGCTCGACCCGAATCAGTTTAGCGTAGCCCCCTTTTTCGCCCAGCGTGGGTGGCCATTCCAGGCAATGCGTCTCCAGCAACACGCGCCCACGATTGGCGTCGCGGGAATCCAGCGAAGGCCGCACCCCCAGGTTGGCCACGCCAGGCAAGGGTGCTTCCCCCAGGCCATGGACGTGAACGACGAAGACCCCGCGTGCGGCGGGGTTCCAGTGCGCAAAACGCAGGTTCAGGGTGGGAAAGCCCAGTTCGCGCCCCAGCTTGCGGCCGTGGAGCACGTGCCCGGAGACGGTGTAAGGGTGCCCAAGCAAGCGGGTGGCATCGTCCATGCGCCCTTTCCCCAGAGCTTGGCGCACTGCGGAACTCGATACCCGCACGCCGTGGATTTCGTATTGGTTCATTCGCCCTACGTCGAAGCCCAAGGCTATCCCCTGCTTGTCGAGCAAAGCGTAATCGCCCATGCGCTGGGAACCAAAGCGAAAGTCGTCGCCGACGAGCACATAGCGCGCCTTCAACCCCCGCACAAGAACCCTGTCGATGAATTCTTGCGGCGGCAGACTGCAAACGCGGTCGAAAGGCAAGACGATGGTTTGATCGATACCCAGGCGACGCAGGTCGTCGAGCTTGTCACGCAAGGTACATACGCGCTGGGGCGCCAAGGAAGGGTCGCGCTGCACTGCCGCAAAATGGTCGCGCGGGTGCGGTTCGAAAGTAAGCACGCAACTAGGCAGCCCACGCTGCCGTGCCTGCGCACGCAACAAAGCCAGCATGGCTTGGTGGCCTTGGTGTACGCCGTCGAAGTTGCCGATGGTCAGCGCGCAAGCTGGGGCAACGCCCGGGTGATGACAGCCACGAAAAATGGGCATGGGTACGAATACTTCCCCAGGGATGCAGTCCGTTATTGTGAGTAACCCCGGGGAATCAAGCGGAGCATGCTTTCCGGGTTGAGGCTGACGCGCACTGCATGTGCAGGCAAGGTCGATTCGATTGTCAGACCATCGCGGGCCGTATCGCGCACGCGGGGTTCCGCGATGACGTCATCGCTGCGGTTGAGGATGCTCGCAATAACAGGCTCTGCCGGGCGTCCCCCCCGCCGTAGCACGACGGCGATTTCCCCATTGGAGAGCCGAACGAAGGTGCCCGGAGGCGACAACCCCAGCAGCGAGACGAGCGCGGTGCCGACCTCGTCGTGTTTGGAAGACCCTTCCCGCACGACGACGCTGCGCACGGAATCCCGCGCCGTTCTGCCAATACGGGACTTGCGTGGACTCATCGCAGCGGTGTAGCGGTCCACGGTTTGGAGGATTTTGTTCAATTTGGGGACGACAGGCCACTGCCCGAAATTCCCAGGCTCATTGGGCGCAGTGTGGTGGGTGGCCACCAATTCCAGCCAGACGGGGTCGGTGACTCCAGCAGCTTCAAGCAGTTCTTTCCCGATGGTGGGGTGCCGGTCGATGTCACGCCGCTGTGGGGGGGTGGGCGCGGTTTTCTGTAGCGCAAGCAAATCCTGCAAATGGGTCATTGCCACATTCATCGTTAGTGCGGCGCGAACCAGCGAAACGCGCTGTTCTTCCTCCAAAAGAAAAATTCTCGACAAGGCACAGGTCAGGCATCCGCACAACAACGAATGCAGTGCGCTATACCCTCCATAGTGCGTGACGGCACGATGGAAGAGCAGGAATAGCGCAGCGTCGGAATTCTGGGTCAAAAGCTGTGTGGTCTGCTCTTCCAGTACACCGATGCGTTCGACGAATTCTGTAGGCGTGCGGATGCTCCCGAGCAAAACGCCAAGTTTTGCCTCGATATCGCTCCAAAGCTGGACGATGGTGGCTGGCGAATGCTCATCGTGCTTGGAAGTTTTGCGCATGCTCAAGTACTTGGAGAAGTCCTTGATTGGCGCGCCAGCCAGGTTCAGCGCGGAAATGCCCGACATCACTGCGCGAACCCCTTCGTCGGATTCGTCGATTTCGACATAAATCGCCCTGCGGGTGCGCAACCCCTGCAATTGCGCGGGGTACTCGATCGTTTGCCCCTTGATCAGAAGAATCTTGCCGTTTTCATCGCGCAGGGTGTAGCGCAGCGTCATGCCCAGGAAAAGTTGTTCCGGGCGAATTGCGATCAGATCCACGAGAAATCCACGAGAGAAGTCAACCAGGGAAAAGCTGCGGGAGGCAGTGCCGATGCGTCAGCACGCAACGGATACCGACTCATTGCAAATCGGCCATGAAGAAATAAAGAGGAGTTCGAATATGGAAATGCGGAACGCGATTTTCACGGGTGCATCCAACAAAACAGCATCGTACTTGCTACGACTTTATCGGCACAAAGCCCAAAATCGATCCGGGATAATGATTTGCTATGAACCCGCTTCTTCATCGATTGCAGCCCTACCCTTTCGAGCGGCTGCGCAAGCTATTCGAGGGTATCACGCCCAATCCTGCATACCGTTCGATCCGCATGGGGATTGGGGAGCCGCAGCACGATACGCCTGAGGTCATTCGCCGTGCGATGGTGCAAGCCATCGAGCGCCACCCCAGCGCCTTGGCCAACTACCCGGCCACGCAAGGGGAATCCACCTTGCGGGCTGCGTGTGCAGGGTGGGTGACGCGGCGCTACGGCGTGGACTGCGATCCCGCCACGCAAGTCCTCCCCGTCAACGGCTCGCGGGAGGCCCTGTTCTCGCTGGCGCAGGCGGTGTTCCCCTCTTCTGCCAGTGCCACTTCTGCTTCTTCGGCTACGGTGGTGCTTTGTCCCAATCCTTTCTACCAAATCTACGAAGGCGCAGCCTTGTTGGCTGGCGCGGAAGTGCATTACGTTCCCAGCGTTCCGGCACGCAACTTTGCCACGGACTGGGAGAGCATTCCCGAAACAATCTGGGAACGTACCGCGCTGGTGTTCGTTTGCTCTCCCAATAATCCCACAGGCGCGGTGATGCCGATGCAGGAGTGGGAGCTGCTTTTCGAGCGCAGCGACCGCTATGGCTTCGTCATCGCATCAGACGAGTGCTACAGCGAAATCTATTTTCGCGACGAGCCTCCGCTCGGTGGCTTGCAGGCTGCGTATGCGCGAGGGCGAACGGACTTCCGCCGTCTGGTCATGCTGACCAGCCTATCGAAGCGCAGCAGCACGCCGGGGTTGCGCAGCGGTTTTGTCGCGGGGGATGCCGACATCCTCTCCCAATACTTGCACTACCGCACATACCACGGTTGCGCGATGGGCACTGCCGTGCAGGCTGCCAGCATTGCAGCGTGGTCGGACGAAGCACATGTCGTCGAAAACCGTGCGCTCTACCGGCAAAAATTTGCGCAGGTTCTGCCCATCTTGCAAGACGTGCTTGATGTCTCCCTGCCCGACGCTGGGTTCTATCTGTGGGCTGGGGTAGGAAGTGAAAAAACCCCGCAGGACGAAACCCTATTCGCTCGGGATTTGTTCGCTTCCTACAATGTGACGGTGCTCCCAGGCTCCTACCTTGCGCGTAGCGTAGGCGGCCATAACCCCGGTTCCGGGCGCGTGCGCTTGGCGCTCGTGGCCTCGGTCGAAGACTGCGTCGACGCAGCGCGGCGCATCCGGGAATTCGTTCTTCGCCGCTGACCTGAGTTCGACGTTGACCCGATTTCGCAGTTGACCCTATCGCGGTTCCTTTTTTTCTTCTCTCCCTGACTTCTTCGTTTTTCTTTTTTCCTTCTTCCTTGATTCTTCCTTGATCTATGAGTTCTTCCTTGCAGAACCTTCTCGACGCAGCGTGGGAAGACCGCGCCAACCTCAACGCGGACAACGCTCCCAAAGAATTGACCGATGCCATTGAGCACGTCATTGCTGAACTTGATGCGGGGCGGCTTCGCGTCGCCACGCGGGAAGGGGTGGGGCAGTGGACGACCCACCAGTGGATCAAAAAAGCCGTTTTGCTCAGTTTTCGCTTGCGTGACAACGCGCTGGTGCAGGGGGGGGACTTGCGGTACTACGACAAGGTGCCCACCAAATTCCAGGGCCTTGATGAAGTGGCGATGCGCGAGCTAGGCGTGCGTGTCGTTCCTCCTGCCGTTGCCCGGCGAGGTTGCCACTTGGCCAAGGGAACGATCCTGATGCCTTGCTACGTCAACATCGGCGCCTTCGTCGATACGGGAACGATGGTCGATACCTGGGCCACGGTTGGCTCCTGTGCGCAGATCGGCAAGAACGTGCATTTGAGCGGTGGCGTCGGCATTGGCGGCGTGCTCGAACCGATGCAGGCCGGCCCCACGATCATTGAGGACAACTGTTTCATCGGCGCGCGTTCCGAAGTCGTCGAAGGGGTGATCGTCGAAGAAAACTCGGTCATCTCGATGGGGGTCTACATCGGGCAAAGCACTCCGATCTACGACCGTTCCACGGGCACGGTCAGTTACGGGCGCATCCCTGCCGGTTCCGTGGTCATCAGCGGTAGCCTGCCCAAGGAAGGCGGCAAATACAGCCTCTATGCCGCGATCATCGTCAAGCACGTCGATGCCCAAACCCGCGCCAAGACCAGCCTCAATGACCTGTTGCGGGAATAACTGCCATGACCTTGCACAGAGGCCCTGCATTAGGAACAACATGGGGAACATCATGGCAGTTGCCCTCACCCCCCAGCACCGCAACCCCATCCCCCTGCCGCTGGGCAAGGGGGGCTTCGAGAAGCCGCTTCGCGACTTGCACAGTAACCTGCCCAGCCTAGGCGAGTAGCGGCCCGAATTTCTTGGCCTGCGACCTTCCTCCTTCTGCTTTCCTCTTTCCACCTTCTCCCCCATGGCTACTACCAGTCCTTCCGGCACGGGCACCATGGAGCGCATCCTGCGCCTCATGACAGAGAAGCGGGCTTCCGACTTGTACTTGTCCGCCCATTCCCCTGCGTTGATCCGCATCAATGGCGTGTGCGTTCCGGTCAATAGCCAGATCCTCCCGCCGGACGCACCGCTCAATCTGCTGCTGGAAGTGCTGCCTGCGCAGCGCATCGAGGAATTGCGCGAGCTGAACGAGCTGAACATGGCGCTTTCCATGCCAGGCATCGGTCGCTTCCGCGTCAGCGCCATGCGTCAGCGCGGATCTTTCGCTGCGGTGATCCGCTATATCGTCAACGAGATCCCCTCGATGGCCTCGTTGAGCGTGCCAGCCTCGTTGGCCGACCTGATACTGGAAAAACGCGGGCTAATCCTGATGGTCGGCGCCACCGGCGCCGGGAAAAGCACGACGCTGGCGGCGATGATCGACCATCGCAACATCAATATGTCCGGGCACATCCTCACGATTGAGGATCCCATCGAATTCCTGTTCAAAAACAAACGCTCCGTCGTCAACCAGCGCGAGGTGGGAACGGATACCCAGTCCGCGCAAATCGCCCTCAAAAACGCATTGCGCCAAGCGCCCGACGTCATCTTGATCGGCGAAATTCGCGACCGGGAAATGATGACCGCTGCCATCGCCTACGCCCAGACGGGGCATCTTTGCCTGGCGACCATGCACGCCAACAACAGCTACCAGGCGCTCAACCGCATCCTGAGCTTTTATCCTGTCGAAGTGCGCGCGACGATGCTGGGCGACTTGGCCGCTGCGCTCAAAGCCATCGTTTCCCAACGCTTGCTGCGCAACATCGCGGGAACACGCTCCCCTGCCGTCGAGGTGATGCTCAATACCAAGCTCGTGTCGGAGCTGATCGCCGCCGGAGATTTCGCTGCCATCATGGAAGCCATGGAAAAGTCGATGGCAGAAGGCAGCCAGACCTACGAACAGGACATTGCAAGACTGATCTTCTCCGGCATCGTCGAGCGCAAGGAAGGGATTTCCAACGCGGACTCCCCGACCAACCTGATGTGGCGTCTGCAAAACGACTTTGCCGCACGCGACAAGGTCAAGTCCGCCACTTCCGACGACGATGCCGACGATCAAGCCACCTTCACCGACATTACTTTGGACGTTCCCCAATGACGATCGAACTCTTGCGCCAACTCATCGCCTGCCCTTCCCAAACGCCTGACGACGCAGGGTGCCAGGCTCTGTTGGCCGTTCGCCTGTCTGCGCAGGGCTTTGCCGTCGAGCACCACGATAGCGGCCCGCCCCAGCACCATGTGCGCAATCTATGGGCACGACGTGGGGCCACCGCCAACCCCAATGCGCCCTTGTTTGTTTTTGCAGGCCATACGGATGTCGTTCCTCCCGGCCCGGCAGAGCATTGGATCAGCCCGCCCTTTGCGCCCACCGTACGCGATGGCGTTTTGTATGGTCGCGGCGCTGCGGACATGAAAGGCTCTGTCGCTGCGTTCGTCATCGCCGTCGAGGAATTTTTGGCGCGCTACCCTGACGCGCCGCTGTCGCTGGGCGTACTGCTGACGAGCGATGAAGAAGGCCCCGCCGTCGATGGCACGGTGCGCGTCGTCGACGCTTTGCAGCAGCGTGGCGAACGCATCGACTATTGCATCGTTGGCGAACCGACGTCGATCGACACCGTGGGGGACCAAATCAAGAACGGGCGCCGTGGTTCGCTGACCGCAAAAATCACGGTGCGGGGAACGCAGGGGCACGTGGCCTACCCCCAGTTGGCCGATAACCCCGTCCATCGCCTTGCCCCGGCATTGACCGAGCTCGTCGGCACCGTGTGGGACGAAGGCAATGACGACTTCGAACCGACGACCTGGCAGGTCAGCAATATCCACGCTGGCACTGGCGTGGACAACGTCATCCCTGGCACGGTCGTCGTCGATTGCAATTTCCGTTATGGCACGGCGTCGAGCACCGATTCGCTGCAATCGCGCTTGCAGGCCGTGTTGGACAAGCATTGCTTGCGCTATGACATCGTCTGGACGCAAGCCAGCCAGCCTTTTCTGACCCCACGCGGAACGCTGGTCGATACGGTCGCCGCTGCCGTCCTGGCTGAAACCGGGGTACATACCCAGCTCTCGACAGGAGGGGGAACCAGCGACGCACGCTTCCTCATCCGCATCTGTCCGCAGGTCATCGAACTGGGGCCGCGCAACGCGAGCATCCACCAGGTCGATGAGCACATCGGGGTCGAAGAATTGCAGCATCTCAAAAACATGTATCGCAGGGTGCTGGAATTGCTGGCTTTCCCCGATGGCGCCCACTGATTCCCAACGGGTTGAAGCCATGCCTATCGAACCGGAACTGGGGTTGACGCTGCCGGATTGCGTCACCCAAATGCAAGCCAAGCTGGAACAAGCGGGGGTGGCTTTTGGGCATGGCACGACCAATGCCCTCGATGAAGCCGCGTGGCTGGTGCTGTGGCGGCTGAGCCTGCCGTTGGACACCTGTCTGACGAGCGACAAAGCGGTATCGCGGCACATCAGCCCGCAAGAGCTGGCGTACATCGACGAGCTGGTCACCCAACGCATCGCCACGCGCAAGCCCGCCGCGTATCTGACGCAGGAAGCCTGGCTCATGGGCGTTCCTTTTTACGTCGATGAACGCACCATCGTTCCCCGTTCGCTGATTGCAGAAATCCTTGTCGAAGGCAGTCTGGACTACTGGCTGGGGGAAGACATGCACCGTGTGCTCGACCTCGGCACCGGCAACGGCAGCCTGGCAGTGCTGGCCGCGATGGAATACCCTGATGTGCGTGTACAGGCCAGTGACGTCAGCGTTGAAGCGTTGGAAGTCGCCCGCATCAACGTTGACCGCCATGGCCTGCACGACCGCATCACGCTACGGCATTGCGACGGCATCCCCAAAACTGGCAGCCACTACGACTTGATCCTGTGCAATCCCCCTTACGTCGACGCAGCCGCCATGGCCGCCCTGCCCCCGGAATTCCGTGCAGAACCGGCGCTGGCGCTTGATGGCAACGTGCTTGGTGGCACGGATGGGATGGATTTCATCCGCCAATTGGTGCAGGATGCCCCAGCGCAAATGGGCAAGGACGCCGTGCTCGTGCTCGAAATCGGCCACGGGCGTTCGCGCTTCGAGGCCGCATTCCCCAAGCTCGAAGTGGTGTGGTTGGAGACGAGTGCCGGCGAAGACCTCGTCGCCTTACTGACCCGCGACGCCCTCCTTGCCGTTTGACGACGGCATCTCGCGACTTTTGTCGCTCCCACAACATGGCTGGATGCGTCGTGCCCATGTAAGAACCTATTCCAGTAGGGGCTGCGCCATCGCATTGCACGCGGCGGCGGTGCTCGGAATCCTCATGTACTGTTAGTACATTCCGGTTCCTGCGCTCCGGCGCCACGCACACTGCTTCGGCTCGCCTGCCTACTGAAATAGGTTCTAAGGTGATGCCGATTCTCCGTTTCCGTGCATACCCCTGCCTTTATTCCCGCCTCTATCCCTAGCCACCTACCTCTACGGATGTCCGTCCCGCTTTTGTCCTTTCCATGCTTCGTCTGCAAGACCTGACCGTTCGGCGCGGTGGCAAGGTGCTGCTTTCCGGCGCCAACCTTACGATCTGGCCGGGAGAAAAGGTTGCGCTCGTCGGGCGCAATGGCTCGGGCAAATCCACCCTGTTCGCGCTGTGGAGCGGGGCTATCGACGATGACGGGGGGGAATGCACGCTACCACCGCATTGGCGTGTGGTGCAGGTGGCGCAGGAGCTGCCCGATACCGATCAGCCTGCCACCGAGTATGTGATCGACGGCGATGCCGCGCTCCTGCGTGCGCGCCAGGAAGTGCAAGCGGCCGAGGCCAGCCACGACGGCGTTCGGCTTGCCCATGCGCTGGCTGCCTTGCACGACGCCGGGACGCACGACGCCCCCGCGCGGGCGCAGGCCCTGCTGCTGGGGCTGGGTTTTCGCAGCGCGGAGCTAGGCCGCAGCGTATCAAGTTTTTCCGGGGGGTGGCGGATGCGCCTGCAATTGGCGCGGGCGCTGATCTGCCCTTCCGACCTGCTATTGCTCGACGAACCGACCAACCACCTCGACCTCGATGCCTTGGTGTGGCTGGAAACCTGGTTGCAGCGCTATGCGGGAACGCTCGTCGTCATCAGCCATGACCGCGAGTTTCTGGATGCCGTCACTGCCGTGACCGTACACATCGACAACGCCGCGTTACACCGCTACGGCGGCAACTACAGCACTTTCGAGACCCTGCGCTCCGACTCCCTGCAACATCAGCAGGCTGCATATTCCCGCCAACAGGAAGAGATTGCGCGGATGCAGCGCTTCATCGACCGCTTCCAGGCCAAGGCCACCAAGGCACGGCAGGCGCAAAGCCGGGTCAAGGCGCTGGAGCGCATGCAGCGCATCGCCCCCGTGCTGGCCGAATCCGAATTGCGTTTTTCGTTCGCCCAGCCCACCCATTCTCCCAACCCGATGCTCAAGCTGGATCGGGTCGATTGCGGTTATGCCCCGGCAACGGCGGGGGATGGAGCAGACCCGGATGAATCCGACATCGAGGCCCACCCCACCGCTGGCAACCAGGCCGCAGCCCCCACCGTGATCCTGCGCGGGGTGGGGCGTACCGTGCTGCCTGGGCAGCGCGTGGGCATTTTGGGTGCCAACGGGCAGGGCAAATCCACGTTGGTCAAGACGATCGTCGGGGTGTTGGCCCCGCTCGACGGTCGGCGCACCGAGGGCAAGGGTTTGCGCATCGGCTACTTCGCGCAAAGCGAGGTCGATGTGCTGCGGTTGGATGATTCCCCGCTGGAACACCTGCTCCGCCTGCGCAACGCCCTGCCTCCCACCCATCCCGGAGCCACCGCACGGGAACAAGACCTGCGCAATGTGCTCGGCACCTTCCAGTTTTGCGGCGATATGGTGCATCAGAGCGTAGGCAGTATGAGCGGCGGGGAAAAGGCACGTTTGGTGCTGTGCATGATCGTTTGGCAACGCCCCAACCTGCTGCTGCTCGACGAACCGACGAACCACCTGGACCTCACTGCGCGGGAGGCACTGGCTGTCGCGCTCAATGATTTTTCCGGCGCGCTGCTGCTCGTCAGCCACGACAGAGCCTTGCTACGCGCCGTGTGTGACGAGTTCTGGCTGGTGGCGGATGGGCAAGTCAGCCCCTTCGATGGCGACATCGACGACTACCAGCGCTACGTACTCGACCGCGCCCGTGCTGATCGCGCTCCACCCCGTAGCCGCGCTGCCCGGCCCACATCTGCTGTCCAGTCGGCCAAGCCCTCTCAGCCTTCCCTCCAAACCCTGCAGCGCCGCCTAGCAGCCATCGAAGCGCGGGTGGAAACTCTGCGCCAGCAATGCGCTGCCCTCGAATCCCAGTTGCTCCAATCCCAGTGCCCTACGGCCCTCGCCGATCTGGGCACCCGACTGCAGCAGACGCAAGAAGAATGCGACACCGCAGAAGAAGAATGGCTGGAGCTATCGTGTGCGGTGGAGGAAATGGGGGGGTAAACGTAGGCCCTTCCCTCCTTCCCTTGATACCCCTGCTAAGAACCTAGAAACTACTTCAGTAGGGGCTGCGCCATCACATGCCTACCCAAATTGGTTCTACGGCCTACTTGCTGCCTTGCCGATTTTTCGCTGCGTACATTGCTTCGTCAGCGCGTTGGAGGATGTGGTCAGGATCGTCGCATTCTTCCCCACCGCACACCACGATTCCTACCGAACCCGCTCCCCAATAGGTGTGCTCGCCCAGCTCATATTTGGCGCGCAGCACGGCGCGAATCTTTTCGGCAATGGCCTCGGCAGCGTCGCTTGCGGATTCGGGGTCTTCGCCAAGGTTCTCGATCAGCACGACGAATTCATCCCCGCCAAAACGAGCAACCGTGTCGCAATCGCGAACGATCCTTCGCAACCGCCGCGCCACTTCGATGAGGAACAGATCCCCCACATCGTGCCCGTAGGTATCGTTGAGCGACTTGAAGTGATCCAGATCAATGAACAACACCGCCAATTGGCTATGGTTTCGCTTGCTGTATACGATGGCTCTATGCATCCGATCAAAGAGCAAGCGGCGATTGGGCAGATGCGTGAGCGGGTCGTGGAAGGCGATATGGCGCAACTGCGCTTCCAATTCTTTGCGCTCTGTCAGGTCGATCAACTGGAGCAGCAGATGGTCTTCGTTGTACAAGCGCAAGGGATAGATCTTGCAATCGAAGGTCGCGGGCTTGTCGGCGCGTCCCTCGATGGTCACTTCGTATTGGTGGGGGGTTTGCTGGCGCAAGGCGGCAAGGCATTCGTCGCAAAAGCCGGTGCGAATCCATGCATCGATGCCAAACAGGCTTAGCTTGGATACGGCTTCGCGCGTGGTGTGCAGCAGTTTGGCGTAGGCCTCGTTGACCAGCAGGCACTTCCCATCGGAACGGTACACGGCCATGGCCACCGGCGAATTGAGCAGTACGGTCTCGCTGAGCAGCAGGGCTTGGCTGAGTTTGTGATCATGTTTGGCAATCTCTTCAGCCATGATGTTGAACTGGTTTGCCAGCACGCCGAACTCGTCTTTGCGATCATGGGGGATCCGATGGTCGAAATGGCCGCTGCCAATGCGGGCAGCACCTTGCATGAGTACGCGCAGGGGCCTGCGGATACCTTGCACGGTACCGATTCCAAACAGGCCGAATGCGATGACCAATAGCCCCGCCCCGTAGAGGAAATACATGGCGATCCGGCGCTGCTGATCCCTCGTCTCGCTGCGCAGTTGCTCGGAAAGGTCCACTTGCAGCGCACGGAACTCGGTGAAGTACGCGTGCAGCTCTACCGATTGCTGTTGGTATGCGCCGCCCAGCACATGGTGCATCGTGTCGTGTTCGTGTTGCTCGCTCGAAAGATCGATGAGGTCGCGAAAAGTCCGAAACCGCTCTGTGATGGCGGAGTCGAGCGCATCGACGACAGTACGGCGTGCGCTATGCATGATCAACAGTTGCCGCAGGCGAGCCATGCGCCTAGGCCATTCATCGCGGGCAATCTCGTACGTTTCCAGGTCACGCGGGTCGTGACTGAGCAAATACGTCAACACCGCAGTTTCGGCGCGGCGAAGTTCCAGCATGACGCCGTTGACTTCCGTACCCGCTTGGGCGACTTCGCTTTCCTGCGCCCAGACATCCTGCAGGCGCTGAATATGCAGCCACCAATGCACCGAAACCAGCAGGACCGTGACCACGGCCAAGACAAAACTCAGGGAAATACGTTGCGTGACGTTGAGCATGTACAGACAAAACGAATCGGCCAATCACTACGATTTGGCGTAATCAATCCATGGATCGGGACGATCCATGAGGTTCAAGCGGTTCAAGCGCTGTAGTACTTGCGCGCATGCGCAGCGGCATGGCTGGCTGCTTCCTGCGGCGTTTTCTTGTTGCCGCATACGTCGGCAAACATGTCGACGACGATGAGCTGCCCCAACACTGCCGAAGCTGCTTTGCCCAGGCTCCCGGCATGGCCGATAGGCAACATGCGACGGGTGAAGTCCCGAAAGGGGGTGACTTTGGGGTCGCTCGTCCAGACTGGATTCTTTTCGTAGTAGGCCAAAGGCGGGCTGAGGTATCCCTTCGACGCAGCCAGCCAGGGGTCGTATTGCTCTTTTTCCATCATCCAGCGCAAGTACTCCCGCGCAGCATTGGGGTACGGCGTGTGCCGGAAAACGAGGGCGAGCGACATACTGCCGGACTCGGTCGATTGGCCGACGGGGCCAATGGGGAAGGCAGCATGGTCGATATCCGCAGCCATGGCGCGTCGTTGGGGATCGTTGGCGCGCAAGGCTGTTGCGTAGATCGACACAGGGTTGGCAGTCAGGCTGCACTCTCCGGCTAGAA
Source organism: Candidatus Symbiobacter mobilis CR (assembly GCF_000477435.1). Taxonomy (NCBI): domain Bacteria; kingdom Pseudomonadati; phylum Pseudomonadota; class Betaproteobacteria; order Burkholderiales; family Comamonadaceae; genus Candidatus Symbiobacter; species Candidatus Symbiobacter mobilis. The sequence continues at coordinate 593,283 of NC_022576.1, read as the reverse complement.
AAGCGAGGTTGTTGCTCGAATCGACCCAAGACAGGGTTTCCGGCCGAAAGGTTTGGAATAGTTGCTTGGCGTATTCCAAGGCAGCGATGGTTTCCGGGGAATACAGCACTACTTCGTTGTTTGCATTGGCAACCTTGCCGCCGTGCGCCCACAGGCACCAGTGCGTCCAACTTGCTGCGTCGTTAGCGGAACGACCCAGTGGAAACCCCGCCGGGGTGCCGTTTTGGGCCAGCCGTTGGCACAACGTCAGAAAGTCCCCCAGGTTGGTGGGCATTTTTTCGAACCCTGCCGCACGGATATGGCTGATCCGGTACGTCAGGCAATAGGGCAGCGCCCCATGCGGCAAAGCCACCCACCGGTCGTGGTGCATGCCGTACACGCGCATGGTCGGATGCCACCCACCGTATTTGCGGCCCAAGTCTTCGGCAAGCGCCGTCAAATCCAGCAGTTTTTCGGGGAAAGAATGGACGTTGTCGGCGGTCTCGAAAATGATGTCCGCGCCTACTTGGTTGTCAGCAGTTTTCCTGGCACGCAGCAACAAGTTTTCGGTGACGTCGGACTCGACGCGGACTTCCACCCCAGTCTTTTCCGCAAAGCGCTGCGAATTCGCCAGAAACATCGCCTCTTCTGCATCGACGTATGGTTTCCATCGCAACACACGCAGGCGGGCACCGCGTTCGATCTTGGCGCCAAACCATCCCAAGGGGTCAAAAGCGTGCGCGGTCGATGCCAAGCACTGTGCGCCAATCGCACCCAGTCCTGCCAAAACTTGTCTGCGTGTATGCACGGGCATTCCTTCAGGGGCAAGGGGTACAAAGAAGAAAGAGGGGAGAGGGGCGTCGGGTCAAGGCTTGTGGGAGCCAGGCCGACCATACCCCTGCGAACGACATCAGGCGCCCGCTGCTTCCTTCCGGGGGAGCGCAAAAAGCGCGGAGTGTAAAAACAGCCGTTGTCCGGGAGCGGAACGCTTTGGATAACGGTCGACAACTAGGGCAGCGTGACAACGCCGCTCAGAAAAGGCTCAGGAGCCGATTGACAGCCCAGCCCTGATCACCCCACGCCAGCCAACAGACTTTCCATGTCCTTCAGCCAAGAGCGCATCCGCTCGCGTTCGGCTGGGTCTTCGGAGATGCAGGTGCCGAATTCCTGCTCCATCAGGCACATCGTCATCCGCAAGTAGGTGCTGTCGAGCGCCTTGCGAACTGCCATGAACTGCTGGCTGACCTTGAGGCAGTCTTCGCCTTCTTCGATCATCCGCTGCACTGCACGTATTTGCCCTTCCGCCCTGCGCAGGCGATGGAGCACATCCGTGCGGGCAGCGTCATTGGTCAGTCTAGTCACGTCCGGCATTCCGGAATGCCCAGCTTTTTGAGGAGCATGGCCAGCGGGCAGAAGTTGGTGAATCCCGATTGGAAGAGATTGAGGCCGACGAATGCCGTCAACGCCAATGCCCAGGTGCTCCAGAACACCGGGCTGCCTTCCACGCCCAGCGCGAGACTGACGATCACGACCAACCCTGCGAAAACCCGGATATACCGTTCAATAGTCATTACATGCTCCTAGTGTGTGGATAAAAAAAACCGCTTGCGAATCAGGAATCGCTCAATCGTTTGATGCCCAGCAATCCCATGACGTATTTTTCGTAGATCGGTTCGGACGTGCCTTTGCGGAGTTTGCGCAGGAAATATTTTTCATACGCAATCTTGGCCAGGTGTACCCATTTGCCCTTGCGGAACCAGTTCACGTTGCGTGGTGGGATTTGGGGCAAGGCGACAAACGCTGCGCCCGTATCGCCCATATCTGCCAGACATACGGCGTTCCAGGTGCCGGTTGCCACGGCGGGACGTCCTGCCAGCTCGTCGGCAATGTTGTGGCAGATGGCGGACATCATGCTCTCAATCATGAAGCCGGTTTTGGGCGTTCCGGTGGGAACGGGTGTTTCTTCGACGGGCGGGATGGCCACGCATACCCCGGCGGCAAAGATGTTGTGGTATGCCTTGCTGCGCTGGTATTCATCGATCAGCACCATCCCCTTGGCGTTGCACAGATTGGGAACGGCGGCGACGCATTCGACGCCCTGGAACGCGGGCAACATCATCGACAGGCGGAAGTCAATCACATGCTCTTTGACTTCGTGGCCTAGGTCGTCGTACTGGGTTGCGTACATCTTGCCCGGTTCCACGCGAGTGACTTTGGCATTGGCCACCCACTTGATATCGCGGTTGCGGAATTCGGATTCGAGCATCGACTTGCTGTCCCCCACGCCACCCAGCCCCAGTTGTCCGATATACGGTTCGCTGGTGACAAAAGTCATGGGCACCTTGTGGCGTAGCTTGCGTTTGCGCAGGTCGGTGTCAAGCACCATCGCGTATTCGTAGGCGGGACCGAAACAACTGGCTCCGGGCAAGGCGCCGACGATGATCGGCCCGGGGGCTTGCAAAAAGCGCTGGTAGTCTGCGTACAAATCGAGAGCATGGTCGACGCGGCAGATCGAATGCGTCAGCCCCCCTCCCCCGCAATCGACCGGCCCCGCCCCAGGAACGTGGTCGAAAGTGAGCCTGGGGCCTGTGGCGATCACCAGGTAGTCGTAGTCGAGCGTTTCCCCGTCGGTGAGCGTCAAGCGGCTGCGTTCGGGGTCAATGTGGGTGACGGCCTTGGGAATGAAACCAATCTTCTTGCGGGTGAGGTAGGGGGCGATGGGCAGCACAACCTCGTCGCGCTCCCTCCACCCCACGGCTATCCACGGGTTGCTGGGGACGAACTGGATGAAATCGGTGCGGTTGAGGACGGTGATCTTGTGCTCCGAACCCAGTACCTCCCGCATTTCGTATGCGGCAGGCATCCCGCCGATTCCTGCTCCCACGATGACGATATGTGCCATACCTATGCTCCTGCGTTCTCGATTGCGCCCTTGATCCTCTGCATCAAGCCGATGGAACCCGCCGCCGGTACAGGGCGAAATACAGGACGGGAATGACCACCAGGGTGAGTACGGTAGAGACCAGAATTCCAAAGATCAGCGAGATGGCCAGACCATTGAAGATGGGGTCATCAAGGATGAATAACGCGCCAATCATGGCCGCCAGCCCTGTCAAGGCAATGGGCTGCGCCCGCACACTGGCGGACTGTACTACCGCATCCCGGAATGGCATCCCTTGGGAAAGCTGTAGCTCGATGAAGTCGACGAGCAGGATCGAGTTGCGAACGATGATCCCGGCAAGTGCAATCATCCCGATCATCGACGTTGCCGTGAATTGCGCTCCAAGCAGCGCGTGCCCCGGCATTACGCCGATGATGGTCAGGGGAATGGGCGTCATGATGATCAAGGGGGTGAGATAGCTCTTGAATTGCGCGACGACGAGCAGGTAGATCAAGATCAAACCAACCGCGTAGGCTGCCCCCATGTCTCGGAACGTCTCGTAGGTGATTTGCCACTCTCCGTCCCATTTGATTGCGTACTGGCGGAAAGGGTCTTCGGGCTGGCGAATCCAGTACTCGCCCACCTCGCCGGTATTAGGCAAGGCTGCCTCCGCCAAGCGGGAACGAATCGCGAACAACCCATAGAGCGGGGAATCGAGCTTGCCGGCCATGTCGCCATAGACGTAACTCACCTCTTGCAAATCCTTGGTGTAGTAGGGCTTGTCGATGATCCCGTGTTCGACGGAAACCAGTTCGGACATCGGAACGAGCTTGCCATGGGCCGCACGCAGTGGCATGGCCAACAAGGAATCCAGCCCGACTTGCGTAGACAGCGGCATCTGCAGGACGACGGGAACGGGGTATTTGGACGTGCCATCGTGCAGGTATGCAGCGTGGCTGCCCCCCAGTGCCATGGCCGCTGTCTGCGCCACCACAGCGACGGGAATTCCCAGCGATTCCGCGCGTTGTCTGCGCACGCGCAGGTAGGTGCGCGGGGCATCGGCCTGCAACGAGGTATCGATGGCGTGGATATCCGCCGTCGAGGCAAAGACCTTTTCCAGCCTGGCCGCGAGTTGGTTGCGCCCGGCTTCGTCTGGGCCATAGACCTCGGCAACGAGCGCAGACATCACCGGCGGGCCGGGGGGCACTTCCACGACCTTGATCCGCGCTTGGTGCCGACGAGCGATTTCTTCGAGGCCGGGGCGCAGCCGTTGCGCAATGGCGTGGCTTTGCTCGTTGCGGTGTTTTTTGTCGACCAGGTTGACCTGCAAATCGCCTTGCTCGACGCTGGAGCGCAGGTAGTACTGGCGTACCAGGCCATTGAAGGTGATTGGCGACGCCGTTCCCGCATAGGCTTGCAGGTGCAGCACTTCCTTTTGCTGGGCAAGGTACGCGCCCAAATCTTGCAATGTGGCGGCGGTTTCTTCGAGCGGCGTACCCGCAGGCATATCGACGACGACTTGGAACTCGCTCTTGTTGTCGAAGGGGAGCATCTTGAGCACCACCCATTCGACCAGCGTCAGCCCTACCGATAGCAACAAGGCAGCCAGAATGCCTGCGAGCAGCATCCAGCGTTTGCGCGCGCTGTCCAGAAAGGGAGCGAGCAGCCGGGCGAAGAAAGGCTGCAACCATGCGCCCAGGCCGCTGGGGGCGTGCCCCGCGCTGTGGGAATGGCTATGCATGAATTGCACGGCCAACCAGGGCGTGATGGTGAAGGCAATGGCCAGCGAGATTGCCATGCCCAAACTGGCGTTGATCGGGATCGGGCCCATATAGGGGCCCATCAGCCCGGTGACGAAAGCCATCGGCAGCAGTGCTGCGATGACGGTCAGCGTTGCCAGGATCGTCGGCCCGCCGACTTCGTCGACCGCACGGGGAATGATGTCGATTAGCGATGCGCCGGGCGTAAGCTGCTGGTGGCGATGGATGTTTTCGACGACGACGATTGCGTCGTCAACGAGGATCCCGATCGAAAAAATCAGCGCGAACAACGAGACCCGGTTGAGGGTGAACCCCCACGCCCAGGAAGCAAACAGCGTGGCGGTGAGGGTCAGAATGACCGCCGCGCCGACGATGATGGCTTCCCTTCTGCCCAGCGCCAGCCCGACGAGCAGGATGACTGACCCCGTGGCAAATGCGAGTTTCTGGATGAGCTTGTTGGCTTTTTCTGCGGCGGTTTGGCCGTAGTCGCGGGTGACGGTGGCGTGGACGTTCGCGGGGATGACGGTATTGCGCAGCATCTCCACACGCTGCCGCACTGCGCTGGAGACATCGACGGCATTGACCCCCGGTTTCTTGGTCACGGTCAACGTCAGCGCCGGGTATACCGCCCCTGTTTGCAGCGTGGTCTGACTACCTGCCGCATTTGCTGCCTTGGGCTGATAAGCTCGCTTTGCGGTATGTGCTTCATTCGCTGCCCCATCCGCTGCGCCGGGGCTGAACCACACGTAGCGGCTGGGCAATTGCGCGGTAGCTTCAATCCGCGCCACCTCCCGCAGGTAGACGGGAACGCCAAGGTGGACGCCGACGACTACATTGCCCACATCGTCGGCATCGCGCAGAAACTGGCCTGTTTCCACCTGCACCATCGTCGAATCTTCGGTGGAAAAGACGGCCCCGGCGGGCAGGCTGGTGTTGGCCCCGGCAAGACTGGAGCGCAGTTGGAGCACATCGACGCCGCGTTCACGTAGCCGGGTGGGATCCAGCCAGACTTGCACGGCTCTGCCGGGAGCACCGATGGTTTTGATCTCCCTCGTACCGGGGATTCTTTTGAGCTCGGCCTCGATGGTGTGCGCAACGCGCTCCAGCTCGACGGCGCTTATCGCATCCTCGCTCCACAGCGTGATGGCGGAGACGGGAACGTCGTCGATGCCCTTGGGTTTGATGATCGGTAAATGGGTGCCCAGCTCTGCGGGCAGCCAATCCTGGTTGGCGTGGAGCACGTCGTACAAGCGCACCAGGGCTTCCGTTCGCGGAACGCCGACCTGGAATTGCACGGTCATGATGGCCATGCCGGGAAGCGCGACGGAATAGGTGTGCTCAATTCCTGCGATCTGGTTGAGCACTTGTTCCGCCGGGCGCGCAACCATGTTGTGGACATCCGTGCTGCTTGCCCCTGGGAAGGGGATCAGCACATTGGCCATCGTCACATTGATTTGTGGCTCTTCTTCGCGGGGGGTGACCAGCACCGCGAACAGCCCCAGCAGCATCGCGACGACAGCCAGCAGCGGCGTGATGGCGTTGCGCTGGAACTGGGCAGCCAGCGTGCCGGAAATACCCAGGGGCGCAGTGCGTTCGCTATCCATCGCGCTTTACCGCCCTACTGAGGAAGCACCGGCCAACCCGGCACGCAAGGGGTCGAGGGCCACGCGATCCTTGTTCGTCAGCCCGGCGAGCACTTCCACCCCTTGTGCATAGTCCCCACCCAGGCGGACTGCGCGCAGCACGAAACCTTGGGCGCTGTCCACGTAGACGGCAGTCAGTTCGCCGCGTTGCAACACGGCGGAGCGGGGAATCACCATCCGTTGCTGCAACCCCGATGCAATCCGCACACGCACCTGTTGCCCAGGCAAAACGCCTTGTATCGACTTGGGCAGGTCGAGCCGGTATTCCACGGTTTGCGCGACGGGGTCTGCGCCCGGCAACAGAGTGCGGACAGCGGGAGTGATCCACTGGGTGGAACCATCCGGCTGGGGCATTTCGATCTCGACCGCGCTCGCGGCAGAGATGGCTTTGGCGCGGGACAAAGGCAATTGCACGACCACCCGCAGCGCCTGCGGGGCAAATACGGTCACGATCGATTTGCCCGGCACAGCCAAATCGCCTGCTTCCGCGTGGGTTTGGAGGACGAGCGCGTCGTAGGGCGCGGTGAGTTGCGTGAAGCCTTGTTGCACGCTCGATTGCCGTGCCATCGCTTCGGCCTGTTCCATCGCGGCCTGCGTCGCGTCGAGCTGGGCTTGCGCGGTGTCGAGCGCGCTGGCGCTAACGAAGCCTTGGGCGCGAAGTTCGCGGTTGCGGGCGAAATGGGCTTTGGCGTTGTGTAGCTCTGCCCGTGCCTGGGCCACGGCAGCCGTGGCGCGGGAAACGCCTGCCTGGGTTTCGCGGTCATCGATGGTGGCCAGCAATTGGCCTGCACGTACCCGATCCCCGGCTTGGACGCGCAAGCCCAGAATGCGCCCGGAGGTTTGCGCCGACAACGTACTTTGCTGCACGGCTTGCACCACTGCGTCGAATTCGCCGAGCTGCCCCACGGCGCGGGACTGCACGGCGACCACTGCGACTTCGGGTGCCGCCCACGACAGCGAACCCCAACAGGCTGCGCAACACGCCAACGCTGCGGTGACGACAGCGCGGATCGGTACGTTTCCATGAGCAAAGCCACCCTGTTCCTGCATTCCCAAAGACTCTTTCATACGTTGCCTATCGTTGTCTGATTTGCCCTTCTTCATTGTTCATAGCACAAGCTAGGAACGCCTCACTCAGGCCAAAACTGCCTCGCCACTGCATCCCCCTGCCCTGCAAACCCTCATGGACTATCTGGGTTTATCGTAGGTCGTGCGCCATGGGCAGGGTCTATTGGGGACACGGTGACGCTTTCCGGTCGTTACCTGTGCAGACTTGGGCCTGAGCGTACGACAAACGAGGATTGCCCTATCTAAAAAGCCGATAAGACGAGTATAGATTGCATACCCTACCCAGTACAAATACCCAATACTGGCAGTGACGGAAGTCGCGATGAGGGGCGTCTTGCGTTGGGACTGCGTTCTCTATGATTCGCGCTCGCCTGCTTCTCGTGCGCCTTCCACCGACGTATCTGGACGATGTCCGCAGTACCCCCATCCTCCCCTCCTACCCCTGTGCAGTGTGAAGCATCGGCCCATGCCTTGCCTGTCGGCTTCGGCGCGGGGTTTTTCCGGCAGCCTGTACATGTGGTATCGACGTCCATGCAGTCGCTACAGCTTGCAGTACTGCGCTGGAGGTTTGCCTTCGCATTCGGCGCGCTGGCCTTGGTATTGGCCGCCAGCCCTTCCACCTACCGCCCGGCTACTCGTGCGGCCATTCTGAGCAATCTCCATGCCAGTACTGCGCAGACTTTGCCCTGGTTCGCCGCGCTGGCCAGTCTGCTCAGCCTGGTGCTCATTCGCATCGTCGTCGTCACTGCGGCGAGTTATGGGCTTTCGCAGCTTGCGCTGCAAGTCGTCGTGCGCGTGCTCGTCCTGGAATTGATTCCTCTTTCTGCGGCGCTGTTCGTGGCTTTGCGCATTGCCCCATCTTGGGCATTACCGAAGGTTGGCATCCTGCATATCGACGATCTCTCCTTGCCTTGGGTGCGCAGGGAACTGGTTCCACGTGTGTTGGCGGAGGCCTTTGCCGTCGTGGCGCTGGCAGTCGTCAGCAGTGCATTGGCCTTGGTTTTGGCGTACCTCGTGGTGTACGGCTTTTCCCCCTGGGGGTTGCCAGTATTTACGCGCACCATTGGGCGTGTGTTCGATCCCATCGTCAGCACCTTGCTGGTCAGCAAAATTCTGGCTTTCGCATGGGCCGTCGCCACGGTTCCCTTGGCCGCAAGACTGGAACGGCCCGATACGGCCATGTCGACGCGCTTGTTCGTCGTATTGCTGGGGTTGGAGGCGGCCACGCTGTCGCTACAGTACGTCTGACCCCTTCGCGTGACTGTCCCTCATCATGGATGCTGTAGCCCCCTCCCCTGACGACGTGCTCGACACCCGTATTCACCGCAAAGCCTTGCTGGTGCTGTGGGGGGTGGGGCTGCTGGTGGTGGGGTTCGTCGTCTTTTTGCTCGTGGCGCGCGGGGTGTTTGAACCTACGCAAGACCTCACGTTGATCGCCGACAACTCCGAAGGCGTGACTGTCGGCATGGACATGACGTTTTCCGGGTTCCCGATCGGTCGCGTCCGTCGCATCGACCTGGCCAACGATGGCAAGGCCCGGCTGCTGCTCGATATTCCCCGCAAGAACGCACGCTGGTTGCGCACGTCCAGCGTCTTTACCCTGGAACGCGGCATGGTGGGCGATACGAACATCCGCGCATTTAGCGGCATCCTGGAAGACCCGATTCTTCCCCCCGGTTCGCAGCGCACGCTGTTGCGCGGGGATACCTCTGCGGAAATTCCCAGGCTGATCGCCAACGCACGTGCGTTGCTGGAAAACCTGGAGTCGATGACCCTGCCAGAGTCTGCGCTCAATGAAACCCTCAACCATCTGCACATCGTCACCCAACGCATGGCAGGCAAGCACGGCGCGATGGAGGCCGTGCTCGGTTCCCCGGAACAGGCTCGCGCCATCGTTGCGGCCATTGCGCGCGCCAACGCCTTGCTTGCCCAAACCCAGCGGCGCTTGTATGGCAAGGGGGGATTGGCCGACGGCGCCGACCGTGCCTTGCGCGAAGGCACGCAAACCTTGCAAGCATTCCAGGCCACGTTGCAGGATGCCCGCAGCACACTCGCCAAGGTCGATGCGGTGCTGGAACATGCGCAGGCCATCGGCAAAGACGTGCGTGGCGTCAGCACAGACCTGGGGACTTTGCGTTCCGACGTCGAATCCAGCGTGCGCAAGCTCGGTCAGCTTGCCGACGACTTGCAACGCGTTTGGCCTTTGGCGCAAGACCCTGCCCTGACGCTCCCTTGACGCTGCCTTGACCGTACCTTGACTCAGCCATGCATGCCAGGTTTCGCTTTCTGCTGTACGTGCTGATCGCCTGGTTGGGGGCCTGCGCGCATCCTGCCCCGGACTGGCAACATGGCGCCCACCGTGCGTTGCATCGCCATATCGATGCGTACTTTGCCGGAAACCCAGGCGTTGCTGCCTACGAATGGGAGCAGGCCCAGGCGCAGATCGCCCGCAGCGGGGATGTGGAATGGCATATTCAAGCCGAGTTATTGCGTTGCGCTGCGTTGGTCGCCAGCCTCGATGGCGCAGACTGCCCTGGGGTCAAGACTGCTCTGCAAGACGCCACCCCTGCGCAGCGTGCGTACTGGGCTTATTTGCGTGGCGCATGGAACGAGATGGACCCCGCGCTGCTCCCCAGCCACCATCGCTCGATCGTCGCTGGGGCCGTTGCGCAGGCAGGGAGCACCAATGTTGCCGTGCAGGAGGCTTTGCGCGCCATCGAAGACCCTCTGGCCAGGTTGGTCGCTGCTGGCGTGTTGTTCCCCCAACACCGGTTGCCGCCAGAGAGCATCGCGCTGCTCGTGGACACGGCCTCGCACCAAGGCTGGCGTCGTCCCTTGTTGGCGTGGTTGCATGTGCAACAAGATATGGCGCATGGCGACGCAGCGATGCAAGCCCGTGTGCAGCGGCGTATCGACCTGGTGCTACGGCAAGCTCCAGCCAATCGGAATGCCCCCCTGTAGGAGCGACGGATAGGAAAACCCTGTTATCCCAGAAAGCGCCGCGATGGGGATTGATCTGGAAGCGCGCTCCTAGAATTTCGAGCTTCGATGTGGGCGGTAGGGTGGCAAGCGCGATGTTGCGATGGCTACAGAATCCGCCGTTTTTTTGGGTGTGACCCCATGGAACCGATTTTGGTGGCGGGTGGTGGCTTGGGTGGCTTGTCTACGACGTTGGCATGCGCCACTGCGGGGGCAGACGTTTTTTTGTACGAACGCAGCCCGGAATTTCAGGAATTTGGCGCTGGCATTCAGCTCGGTCCCAACGTAGTGCGGGTGTTGCACGAGTGGGGACTGGGCGAGGCGCTCAACGAGGTGGTGTCTTTTCCCGATCGACTGCAATTCCGTTGCGCCGCAACGGGAACGGAATTGGGAGTGCTACGTTTGGGCTCCGACATGTCTCAGCGCTACGGCGCACCGTATTTGACGATCCACCGTGGCGACATGATGAAGGTGCTGCTCGACGCAGTGCGAACGTTGCCGAATGCGCGGCTGTTCCCTGCCAGCCCCGTCGTCCGTTTTGAGCAATCGGAGTTTCAGGTTCGCGTCCATTTGGCCACGGAACAGGCGCAGAACGGGTTGTTGCTCGTCGGTGCGGATGGTGCCTGGAGCGACGTGCGCAAGCAATTGCTCGACGACGGAGCGCCCCAACCCATAGGCCACTTGGCATACCGTGCGTTGATTTCGCAGGCGCGGCTGCCGTTGCACTTGCGGTCTTCGCAAATCACGGTATGGCTGGGGCCGAAGATGCATGTCGTGCAGTACCCGGTACGAAGGGGGGAATTGCTCAATGTGGTGGTAATCGTCCATGGCAATGTGTACGGAGACCTGTCCCATTGGGATCACAGTGGCAACGCGAATGAAGTGCGCACACGCATGGCTGTGGCATGCAAGCCGTTGCACGACATGATCCTCGCCGTGCCAAACTGGAAACTCTGGGCCTTGTGCGTCCGCACGCCGATGCGTGCTGCGTCGGAACACACCGCTGGCCGTGTCGCGCTGGTGGGGGATGCCGCCCACCCCATGGTGCCGTACCTGGCACAAGGGGCGGCAATGGCTTTCGAGGATTCCTACGTCCTGGCTCGTGTCTTGAAGCAAGGGGGGGTGCTATCAAGCAGTCTGCGTAGCACCTCCAAAACGGCGGCGGAAGTGCCCAAACTCTTGCATTCCTTTGCGGAGGCGCGATGGAAGCGCAACGCGAAAGTGCAATCCCGCGCATTACGCAATGGCAAGATATTCCATGCAACGGGGCTGATCCGCCTGGGCCGCAATGCCTCAATGCAAATGGGTGGCGAGGGGCTGCTGGATCAGCCCTGGCTGTACGGCGCGACGCTCTGAAGCTGCTTGATTACTGCCTAGTTGTGTCTAGTTGTGCCTAGTTGTGCCTAGTTGTCTTCGCGCCGACGGTCGATCCATTCGATCGTCGTCTCGAAAGCCTCACGCAGGGCCACGTGTAGCCCATGCACCTCGCTGGCGGCATTGGCCAGCGCAGCGTGTTCCAGCGATGCTGCGACGGATCCCATCTGATCCACCCCCAAATTGATGCAGGTGGACTTCAGATCGTGCGCCAGCGCCGCCACTGTGGGGATATCCCCCTGTTTTACGGCATCGCGCAAGCCTTCCATGGTCAGCGCGGTGCCAGAGCGGAACATGTCCAGCAATTGGGATATCGCGTGGGGATCGTTGCCAAAGCGTTCCTGAATTTTGGCGACGTTGACGGGTTGTGGTTCAGGGGGCGCTTCCGGTACGGCGACTGCCACTGCAGGACGCGCATTCCGTGGGCATGCACTCAGGTCCACGGCTGCGTGGAAAGCCTTCTGCAGCTCTTGGTGGGATGCGATTGCTTGCGCCGTGTCGCTGGACCGCGCAGCGTGCTCCAAGGTCGCAGCGATGGTCGACATCTGCTCAATGCCAAGATTGGCGCAGGTTCCTTTGATCTCATGCGCCAGCGCACCCACTTTGGGTAGATCATCCTGCTCGACGGCATGGGCCAGTTTTTCCATGGTGGATGCCGTGTTGGTGCGGAACATTTCGAGCAATTGGGCGATGACTTGCTGATCGTCGCCAAACTGTTCTTCCAGCCACGGGAAATTGATCACTTGGGGGCCGGATTCCGACGACAAGGCGGTTTCCACTCCGGTGGGCAGGGTTGCGGTGGTGGAGGCGAGGGGTTGAATCCAGCGGCGTAGCACGGTGCGCAGTTGGGCTGGGTCGATCGGTTTGGCCAGGTAGTCGTCCATGCCGACGGCCAAACACCGCTCCCGATCCCCTTGCATGACGTTGGCGGTCATGGCGATGATGGGGATGTGTCGATCCGTTTCCTCTTCGGATTTGCGAATCAGGATCGTGGCATCAAAGCCGTCGAGCACTGGCATCTGGCAGTCCATCAGCACTGCGGCGAATGCGGGAATCTTGCCTGACATGGCATCTTCGACGGCCTGCACGGCTTCCATGCCGTTGTTGACGATGTGCAAGGCATAGCCCAGCTTGCGAATTTGCAGATTGGCCACCCGCTGGTTGATGGCGTTGTCCTCGGCCAACAACACGATGTGCTGCGATTGCCCTGGCGGTTGCACGGTGGTGGGTTCCCGACGGCGCGAGGGCTGCACTGTCGTGGGCTGCGAATCTTCCGCTGTGGAGCTGGTGTTTTGGCCGCTCAGGCAGTCGAATAGCACAGACTGGCGCAGCGGCTTGACCAGGCAGGAAGCAAAGCCTAGCGAGCGGGCTTGCTGGCATAGCTCGCGTTGGTCGAAGAGCGTCATCAGCACCAAGCGCGCCGCGTCGAATTTGGGGTGTTCGCGCACCACGCCGGCAAAGGCCAGGCTGTCGGTCTCACTCTGGGCCAGCCCAATCAGCACCAGTGTGTAGGGCGCGTGGCACTTCAGTGCTTCATGCATCATCTGAATGGCTGCCTCGACGTTGTCCGTCGCTGCATGGGCCACTCCCCAGGCATCAAGATAGTCGGCAATGATTTGCCTGTCGCAGGGTTGGTCGTCGATGACGAGCACGCAGCGCGAGGCAACGGGTTCGAGTGCGGCGCAGGGGTTGAGCGAGCTCTTGGTGGGGTCACGAACCATCGGCAGGGTGAACCAGAAAGTGGACCCTTTGCCCTCGGTACTGTCGATACCAATCGTCCCGCCCATGAGTTCGACGAGCCGCTTGCTGATGGCTAGCCCCAACCCGGTTCCCCCGTATTTGCGCGTGGTCGTGCTGTCGGCCTGGGTAAAGGATTGGAAGAGCTTTTCCTGGACCTCGGGGGAAATGCCGATGCCGGTGTCACGCACCTCGAAGCGCAGCGAAGGCAGGCGGGATTCGACGTTGCGGGTAACGCGCACTTCGACCCCACCCTCGTGGGTGAACTTGATGGCGTTGCCGACGAGATTGAGCATGACTTGCCGCAACCGGGTGGGGTCTCCGCGCAGATGCGCCGGCAGCCAGGGGTCGACGAAGCAGCCCAGCGAGAGGGACTTTTCCCGCGCCTTGGCAAAGAGCAGGTCGATCGTTCCTTCGACGACCTGCACCACCGAATAGTCGGTCTCTTCAATATTGAGCTTGCCGGCCTCGATCTTGGAAAAGTCGAGGATGTCGTTAATGATTGTCAGCAAAGCATGCGCGGATTCGCGCACTGTGCGGGTGTAGTCGCGCTGTTCATCGTCGAGCCGGGTATCGAGCAACAAGTCGACCATGCCGATGATTCCGTTCATCGGGGTGCGAATTTCGTGGCTCATCGTCGAGAGAAAGTCCGACTTGAGCTTGGAGGTCTCCAGCGCCTGGTCGCGGGCTTGGCGCATCGCAGCTTCGGCTTGCTTGCGCAGGCGAATGTCCGAAAGCAGCCCCACGTAATGGCTGACTTTCCCGTTTTCTCCCTGTACGGGGGACAGGTGCAGCTCGCCAATGAAGGTGGAGGTGTCGAGCCGCTGCAATTCCATTTCGATCGTCACGCTCTCGCCTTTCGTCATGATGTCCATGATGAGTGAGAGTTTTTTGTGGTCGGTATTTGGTCCGTAGAGGGCGCTGATGCGCTGCCCCACCGCCCGCTTTTGCGGGTAGCCGGTGATGCGCGTGAACCCGGAGTTGACGTACTGCACGATCGGCCCGGCGGGATGCGGAACGGCATCCATGATGTGGATGCCTTGGTCGATGTACTGGATGGCTGTTTCGACCAGTTTCAGGCGCGTGCGGCGTTCCACATCCTCGGAAATGTCGCGTTTGATCGCGATGAAATGCGTGATGACCCCATGCTCGACGATGGGCGTGATGCTCATCTGTTCGGGATAGACCTCGCCATTCTTGCGCTGGTTGTGGACTTCTCCTTCCCATGGGCGGCCTTCGAGCAAGGTGCCCCACATGCTTTGGTACAGCTCTGGATCCTCAATGCCGGACTTGAGCAATTTGGGGTTGCGGCCCAGCACTTCCTCCTGCGTGTACCCTGTGGATTTGCAAAAGGCGGGGTTGACGTACTCGATCAAACCATCTTTGCGGGTGATGACGATCATGTTGACTGTGGCATCCAATGCAGCTTGTTGCATGCGGATGCGCGCCTCGCTGGCGATGCGGTCGCTGATATTGCGGAACGAGAGCAAGGCCCCGACGATTTGCCCATCCTTGAGGAGTGGCTTGGTGCGGTACGAGATGGGGATCAGTTGCCCGCTGTGGTCGAGGAAATAGTCCTCTCCGTCGAGCGAGGCGCCGTGTTGGAGCACGCTCAGCAAGGGGCATTCCTCTGAAGGGAAGTAGGAACCGTCCGGGCGGGTATGGTGCAGCGTGCGGTGTGCGTGCTGGCCTACAAGCTCTTCGGCAGACCATCCCAGGATTTCTTCCCCCGCGCTGTTGATGAAGGTGATCATCCCCCGGGTATCCACCGCATATACCCCGTCGCTGAGGGTATCGAGCATCGTGGCATTCGCGGAACGCTCCTGCTCACTTTGGGCAATCGTCGTGTGGGCTACGGCAACGGCAGCGGACAGCCTGCGCAGAAACAAGGCGCCTGATGCAATGCCCAGCAAAACGATGATCCCGGCCAAAACGAACTCCAGGCGCTGCATGGTGACCTGGCGCGCTTCGAGCGTGTGCTCCATGGCATTCATGCGTTGCTCGGCATCGAGCAACAAGCGATTCGCGTTGCGCCGCAGCCTGTCGAAGTAGGGCACCATCTTTGCGATCCAACTGGTCAGTTGACCATGGAGTACGAGGACCTTCGCGGAATCTCTATTCTGGATGGCTTGCCAGCGCTGGCTCAACAGGGTTTCCAGCGGATGCAGCTCGCGGCGGATCTGGTCGAGGTGGGGTTCCATTTCGAGCAGTTCGGTCAATACGGGGATACCTGCGGGGTTGTACCGTACGACTCGGGCCGTCTTGCCGGTTTCATCGGGTTCGAGCGATAGCTCGCGGATGGCATCGCCCCCCAATTGCAAAACGTCCAGGTTGGTATGTAGCCGGGATATCTGGACTTCCAGCGCCTGGTGCAGCCGGGAAAACGTTTCTTCTTCCCGCGCCAACAACATGCCTTGCACGAGCCTCTCCACATCATGGGCGCTGTAGAGAATTTCTTCACACAGAAAGACCCGTGCGTGTTCGTTGGAATCTTGGCGACGAATTTCCTGGGCTACATCGGAAAAAACGAGGTGCATCACCACCACCGCGCACAGGCACAGCAGAAACACGATGACGAACCAGCGCAGTGGAGCATCGACCCTGGCGAAGGGCCGGGATGGATCAGGCGCGGAGGCAGGAGGAGAAGCAGGCAATGTCATGGGGGATAGGGCGGAACCGCGCACTTCAGCGTGCGAAGCCCGCAGACGATACCGAACCCTGGCAATGCAGCACTACCCAATCGACGACTGCATCGTCAAAGCAGAGCTGCATGTGTCCTACCCCTGTGAATATGGTGTCCACTGGGTGGGTAGGCAAGGGCGCATCGTTGGGAAAAACGATGTTGTCGTGCTGGGTTTTCGCCACGCAAATCCGTTCCCAGGTTTCGGGGGATTCGCTGGCGTGCAAGGCGTGCAGCCAGTTGCTGCGCTGCATCATCTGGCGGCAATTGGCGGCAAAGGGCAGCACCCGCGCCAGCCACGTCCCCCAGTGTGGAGATCCCAACGTCAATACCCGGTCTGCGCGTGCGGCACCGTGGGTGCGCATCCATGCGCGGATGACCAGCCCGCCCATGCTGTGGCCAACCAGAATGGCGCGGGGGGCATGGCTGCGCTCCAGCACAGTGGCAATGGCTTGCTCGACAGTGGGCACGTAGTCATCGATGGGCGCGAACAAGGGTTCCAGGTCTACGGCCAACACGTCATGCCCTGCACGGCGCAAGACATGCGCCATCTTTGTCCAGATTTTGTGGTTGCAAAAAAAACCATGCACTAGCACGATGGGAAGGCGCGAAGAATCGGGTAACGAAGACCGTACATAAGTGGGGCTGGCATCCGACCAAGGTACGCCAACCCAGAACACCCACAGCATGGTTCCCCACTCTCCCAGAATGGCCCGCCACCGCCCTGCTGCGGGGGAGCCAGACAGGGCCATCGTGGCCAAAACGATGACCAAATGGGGGAATGCAGCCAGCACGGCAACGCAAAGCAAGGGCAACAGGACGACCCCCACCCAGGAAGGACAAGCCAATAAAGCCACCCATACCCCTGCTCCCGCTCCTAGGACAAGCTGGATTAGCGCGGAGATGCGGACGGCGCGGGCAAACATGGTGACGATTCGGGCTGCACCCCAATAAATGCTCGCAACAAGTGTAGCCATGCGCTTATGACGAGGCAGTTACGCAAGTTGTGGCGCTATGCCATGGTTTTGCAGGTGGTACAAGGTGGCCATCGCGGTTTCCGCCGCCCTACAGCTACCATCCGCAGCCCATGCCTAGCCCTGTAGAGCCGCTTACCCTGCCATTTCTTGCCCCCGGTGAGGACTTTCCCCCGCCGCGCATTGCGTGGGATGCAAGTACCGATGCGCCGGGCCTGTTGTGCGCCGGGGCCGATTTGACGGTGGCCACCCTTGTTCGCGCCTACCGCCAGGGCATCTTTCCCTGGTATGCGTTGGGTCAGCCGATTCTGTGGTGGAACCCCGACCCCCGGATGGTGCTCGACATTGCCGACTTTCGCTTGCACCCTTCGCTGCGCAAGACCTTGCGTCGCTTTGCCCGGACACCCGGTTGCACCGTGCGCATCGACTCGGCTTTCGGCGAGGTGATTCGCGGTTGCGCGCAGACCCCCCGGCACCGGAGGCTGGCGACGTGGATCCTCCCCGCAATGGTCATCGCCTATGAGGATTTGCACTGCGCTGGCCTGGCCCATAGCGTCGAGACCTGGGTCGATGGGCAGCTTGTCGGCGGGTTGTATTTCGTCGCCATTGGCAAAGCCGTCTTCGGGGAGTCGATGTTTCACCGCGCTTCGGACGCGTCCAAAATCGCTTTGGCGGCACTGGTGTGTTGCTGTATCCATCGCGGTATTGACCGCATCGACTGCCAGCAAGATACCCGGCATTTGGCTTCGTTGGGGGCGCGGTGCATTCCCCGGCAGGAATTTTTGGCCGGGGTTGCAGAACGTGTACGGCAGCCCAGCCCCCTCTGGGCGTGGGACGATGCCTATTGGCAGGCGCTCTGGCCTGCCCCAGTTCCCCTCACCTCCCACCCCTCTCGCATTGGGCGAGGGGAGCTTGGAGAAGCCGCTTCGTGACTGGCACAGTACCCCCACGCAGTACGCCCCATGACCAAAACCACCCATGTCTGTTCCTCCTGCGGGGGCACCCACACGCGTTGGCTGGGCAAGTGTCCCCATTGCGGGGAGTGGAATACCCTCGTCGAATCGACCCTGGAGCCTACCGCCCCCACTGGTTCCTCTCACTCCCCCCATTCCCGCTTTGCACCCCTTGCAGGCACTGCGGAGATTGCGGTGCTGGGCAGCCTGGACGCCCAGGAGCTAGCCCGGGCAACGTCCGGGTGCGAGGAACTCGACCGCGTGCTCGGCGGGGGCTTTGTCGAAGGAGGCGTGGTGCTCATTGGCGGTGATCCCGGCATCGGCAAATCCACGCTACTGCTCCAGACGCTCGATGCCATGCAGCGCCGCACCCAGCAAGATCGCAACACCCTGTACGTCACAGGGGAGGAAAGCGGCGCCCAGGTCGCCCTGCGCGCACGCAGGCTGGGGCTGGGCCATTCGCAGGTGCGGGTGCTGGCGGAAATTCGCCTTGCTTCGATCCTGGCTGCCATCCAGACCCACCGCCCCCATATCGCGGTAATCGACTCGATTCAGACGATCTATTCGGACGACCTCTCCGCAGCGCCCGGTTCGGTGTCGCAGGTGCGCGAGTGCGCGGCACAGCTTACGCGGATGGCCAAGTCCAGCGGGGTGGCTATCGTGCTCGTCGGCCATGTCACCAAGGAAGGCTCGCTGGCAGGCCCGCGCGTGCTTGAACACATGGTTGATACGGTGCTGTATTTCGAAGGGGATACGCATTCGAGCTTCCGGCTGGTGCGTGCGTTCAAGAACCGCTTCGGCGCGGTCAATGAAATCGGCGTATTCGCGATGACCGAGCGCGGCTTGCGGGGGGTCAGCAACCCCAGCGCGATGTTTTTGAGTCAGCATTCCGAGCCGGTGTCGGGCAGTTGCGTGATGGTCACGATCGAAGGAACCCGTCCCATGCTCGTCGAGATCCAGGCCCTCGTCGATAGCGCAGGCCCCAGCCCGCGCCGCCTAAGCGTGGGGCTGGATCGGGACAGGCTAGCCATGTTGCTGGCGGTATTGCACCGCCATGCCGGGGTGGCCTGCGGAGACCAGGATGTGTTCGTCAACGCTGTCGGCGGGGTGCGCATCGGCGAACCTGCTGCGGATTTGGCGGTGGTGTTGGCCATCGCTTCTTCTCTGCGTGGCCAGCCCTTACCGCGCGGGCTGTTTGCCTTTGGCGAAGTCGGCCTGGCCGGGGAAGTGCGCCCTGCGCCGCGCGGGCAGGAACGCCTGAAGGAAGCCGCCAAACTCGGTTTCGGCATTGCCGTCGCCCCCCGTGCCAACGCCCCCAAAAACCCCCACGCCAAGGAATTCGCAGGCTTGACGATCCACGCCGTCGATCGCGTCGAGCAGGCGATGGAGGTGGTGCGGGGGTTGCCATAGTCAGCAGTCGCGCCCATGCTTATCTCCCATTCGATGCCCTTGCACGATCGCCACAACGGCACAACGGTGGACGCGCTCCACCACGATCCCCATTCCGGGCTGGTGGATCGGGAACGGCTGTATGCCGCTCTGGAGCAGGAATGGGATTTGCCGTGGCAGCCTTGGCATGACTTGCGCCCGCATCTGTTCGCGGCCAATGCCGTGTTTGTGCCGCCTCGGGCGGTCGCTGCGATGGCAGAGGCCGTCGCAGCCATCGAGCGCATCGCCGCCCTGCCCGGTTACGCACAGCATGTGCTGCAAGCAGCCGACCCCCTGGCTTTGCAAGACTGGGGGCTGCGTGGGGCATGCATGGGGTACGACTTCCACGTCGTGGGGGACGAGGCTTTTCTGATCGAAATCAACACCAACGCTGGGGGATGGCTGCCCAATGCCGCGCTGGCCTGCGTTGCTGCGAATGCGGACTGGGCTGCGCAACCCTGCACGGCGTCATCCACCTGCCATCAGGAACACGGCGCTGCCGTGATGCAGATGTTCGAGGCCGAATGGCGCTTGCAGCGTGGGGATGCGCCCTTGCGCACCGTCTGCATCGTGGACGTGGCGCCCGGCGAACAATTCCTGGCCCCGGAGTTCGAGATGTTCCGTGCGCTGTTCGCCCGGCATGGCGTGGAAGCGCACATCGCCGATCCGCAAGCATTGCAATGGTGTGGCGACCACCTTGCCTACGAAGGCCAGCCTGTGGATATGGTCTACAACCGCCTGACCGACTTTGCGCTGCGTGACGCTACATCCCAGGCGCTGCGCGCTGCGGCCGAGTGTGGAGCCGTCGTGCTTACCCCCCATCCCCGTGCGCACGCCCTGCTGGCCAATAAGCGCAACCTGGCTGTGTTGGGCCAGCCCGAGCAGCTTGCTGCCTGGGGCGCGGATGCCGCAGACATTGCCACGCTGGGCCGGGTCGTCCCCGCCACCCTGCCCTTGACTGCCGACAACGCGGCTGCGTTATGGGCGCGGCGGCGGGAGCTGTTTTTCAAACCCGTGTCGGGGTATGGTTCCAAAGCCGCATACCGGGGCGACAAACTCACGCGCGGCGTCTGGGAACAGCTCCAGCAACGCAGGCCACACGACATCGTCGCGCAAACCTTCATCGCCCCCCCCACCCGCTACGTGGACGTCGGCGGACAACCTACCTGGCTGAAGTACGACATCCGCGCCTATACCTACGCCGGTGTCGTGCATCTGTTCGTGGCGCGGCTGTATACAGGGCAGACGACCAATTTCCGCACCCCCGGCGGGGGCTTCGCGCCTGTGTGTGTGGTGTAGTGTGTATGGGGCTTGGATATAGCCTATCTACACTCCCCGAGATCGGCAGGTGGCGCCCTCCCGCAGTGGGTACGGCCTATGTCGTGCGTCAGTTCGTCACCATGGGTTTGCAAGAACTTCTTTCCACGCCTTTCGTCATCCCCAGCATCCCACGGGTCGTGGCACTGGCATTGACGGAACTTGGTCGGCCCCGGCCCGATTTGCGCCGCCTTGCCCAATTGCTGGGTACTGACCCAGCGTTGTCATGCCGTTTGCTGCAAATCGCCAATGCAGCGGGGCTGGCTGGCAAGCTGCACGGGGTGTCAGAAGCGCTCGCCGTGCTGCGCTTGGACGAGGTGCGTACTCTGGTGATGCATGCAGCGTCGAGTGCGACGTTCAAGGCCGTTCCGGGTATCCAGCTTGCGCAGTTCTGGTCGTACAGCCTTGATGCAGCGCGGGTATCACGCGCCATCGCGGGCTTGTTGCACCTGGACCCACAGGCCGCGTATTGCGTCGGGATGATCCACGCCGTGGGCGAGCTGCTGCTGCGCGTGGCTCTGCCGAATATCGTGGCGTTGGATGCCAAAGTCGGCGTTTTCGAACCCAAGCGCGCCCGCGCAGAGTTGCAAGCAGTGGGCTTTTGCTTTACCCAGGTCACAGCCGGGCTGGCACGCCAGTGGAAACTGCCGCACAACATGTTCGATGCGCTGGAGTTTCAACACAAGCCTTTCGACAACGACCCCTACGAGCCTTTGGCGGGGGTGTTGCATCTGGCGCTGTGGCGTGCCCGCGCACGGCAGCTCCAGTGGTCCCAGCGTGCGCTGGCGGTGAGCTTTCCTGCCCTGGTGGCGGAAGTGCTGGGGTTGGACATCGATATGGTGCTGCAACAAGACCCCATCGACTGGACGCCCGTTCGTTCAGGCCCCGCACCGCAACGCAGCCGCACAGCGGTTTCTTGAATCGGCCTTGCCCCGTGGGCTGCCCACGGATTGCAAGATTCGCCCGCGCACGGCGGGCCGTGCAACATAGTTTGGAGGACACGCCGATGATTTCCCTATTGCCGCCCTTTCCTGCGGAATTCGTCTGGGCTGCGGCCATCGCCGTGGCATGGCTATCGGGGGAACTCTGCCACCGGTGGGCTGCACTGCCGCGCATCAGTGGGTATGGCATCGCCGGGTTCAGCATGGCAGCCAGCCAAGGCGGGTTTTTGCCCAACCCTTCCGGCACGCCCCTTGCGCTGTTGGCCAGCTTTGCCATGGCGCTCATCCTGTTCGAGTTGGGGTACCGCGTCCACTTCCCCTGGCTGCGCCGCAACCCTTGGCTGGGAATGATGGGGGTTCTCGAAGCCCTGGGCACCTTTGCAGCGGTGTACTGGGTCGGCTGGATGTGGGGGCTATCCCCTCTGGTCGCTACGCTGCTCGCGGCCTTGTCGATGTCGACGTCTCCGGCAGTGGTGTTGCGCGTATCCAATGAATTGCGCAGCGCCGGGCAGGTGACGGATCGGCTCGTGCATCTGACTGCCATGGACAGCGTGCTGGCCATCCTGTTCTTCAAAGCTGCCGTAGCCTATGTGGTGCTGACCAGCGATGTCGGCATCTTTCCGGCGTTGTGGCACACATTGCTGGTATTGGCTTTTTCCGCAGGGCTGGGCGCATTGTTTGCCGTCGTCGTCCCTGCCATCCTGCGCTCCCTGGCCGTCGCGGATCAGGACGCTACCGTGGCCTTTGCCATCGCTGTGCTCTTGTTGACTGCATTGACGCATGCGCTGCAATATTCCCCGCTCGTCGCCGCGATGGTTTTTGGCTTGGTCAGCCGCCACCGCAGGGTGTTGTTCGGGCAGGCGCAACGCAACTTCGGCGCCCTGGGGGAAGTGTTGACGGTGTGGCTCTTCGTGTTCGTCACGGCCACTTTGCAATGGATTCCCGTGGTCGAAGGCATGGCATTGGCTGTGGCCATCATTGCCATGCGCCTTGCAGTCAAGGTCGGCGTTACGGCCCTGTTGGCCCGACCCAGCGGCATTCCGCTTCGCAAGGGGATATGGACGGGTGTGGCCATGGCACCCATGTCTGCGCTGGCCATCCTATTGCTCGAACAGACGAAGCCCCTGCAATTGCCAGTGCTGGAGCAGTTGCCCGCCATCGCGGCGATGACGTTGGTGCTGGAAATTTTTGGCCCCATCGTCACGCGCTATGCCCTTGTCCACTGCGGCGACGCAGACCACCGTGGAGCACCCTGACCATGCCCCTCGAACCTTTTGCGCGCAGCGAAGCCTTGACCGTCGGCATTGAGCTGGAATTGCAGCTCGTCGACCATTGCGACCACGATCTCACCCCCGCTGCAGCAGACCTGTTGCACTGGCTGGGCCGCAAGCCGTTTCCCGGTGACGTCAAGCCCGAGATCACGGAGAGCATGATCGAGGTTGCGACGGATGTGCATACGTCATATAAGGCGTGGCTGGCGCAGTTGCGCACCATGCGTGACGCGCTGGTTGACGCTGGCGACCGTTTCAATGTGGCGATTTGCGGCGGAGGCACGCACCCTTTTCAGCGCTGGTACGAACGGCGCATCTACGCCACCCCGCGTTTTCGGGAGGTCTCGGAGCTATACGGCTACCTGGCCAAGCAGTTCACGGTATTTGGCCAGCACGTACACATCGGCTGCGCCAGCGCGAACGAGGGGTTGTATCTGCTCCATGCCCTGCATCGCTATCTGGCGCATTTCATCGCGATGTCGGCATCGTCCCCGTTCCTGCAGGGGGTGGATACCTTGTTTGATTCGGCGCGGCTCAACTCCGTGTTTGCCTTTCCCCTGAGCGGGCGGGCACCCTTTGTGCTGGACTGGGATACGTTTGTCGAGTCCTACTTCACGAAGATGGAGCGCACGGGCGTCGTTCGCAGCATGAAGGATTTTTACTGGGACATCCGCCCCAAGCCCGAATTTGGAACAATCGAGCTGCGGGTATGCGACACCCCGCTGACCGTGGACCACGCCGCCGCGCTGGCCGCCTACTTGCAAGCGTTGTGCAAGATGTTGCTCGAACGCAAGGACGTTCCGCTGAACGAAGACATGTACCTTGTCTACAACTACAACCGCTTTCAGGCGTGCCGCTTCGGCCTGGATGGCGTGGTGATCGACCCCGCCACGAACGAGCGCCTATCCTTGCAGGAAGACATCCTCGCCACACTGCGCGCCCTGGAACCTTATGCGGTTTCCCTGGGCAGCCTGCCCGCGCTGGAGCACCTCCACCGCACCGTGGCCTACGCGGGAAACCACGCCAACCAATTGCGCGCCCACCATGCACAGACCGGCAGCATCCAAGCCGTCGTCGATCTGGCTATGCGGATGTTTCGGGGAGAGGGGGGCAATGCAGCGTATCGATGACCCCCTACGCTACACTCCGCGCCCGCTGGAGCGGTGGATGAGCGGTCTAAGTCACACGCCTGGAAAGCGTGCGTGGGGTTATACCCACCGCGGGTTCGAATCCCGCCTGCTCCGCCAGCGATTTTTCTAGGAGGCTGCCCCGGTAATCGTGGCGAAGCCGTTGATTCCCAACCCCGCCCTGTGCGGGGTTTTTTATTACCTCCCCGCCCCGTGCGGGGTTTTTTATTACTTCCGGCCCCGCAATCAACGCCGCCCGACTACCACCTGGGCTACCAGCGCTTGCATCTGTTCCCCAATCTGCTGCTGCAAGGTCTGGTCGATCACGTTGCCTTCGGCGTCAAAGCCGCCCGCAAAGGCATTGGCAAAAACCTCTGGCTTGTTGAGGGGGCGGATGTCGAGATAGACGCATACCTGCCGCAAGTGGTATTGCGCACGGGTACTGCCCATGCCCCCCGCCGCGCCCAGTATGGCCGCTGGCTTGCCAGCCAGGAGCGCATTACCCGGCTCGCGCGAGGCCCAATCCAGGATGTTTTTGAGGGCAGGCGCCATCGAGTAGTTGTACTCGGTGCAGGCCAGTACCAGTGCGTCGGCCTTTCCCATTTGGGCCAGCACGCGTTCCACGCTGGCAGGTTTTGCGGCAATGTCCGGGTTGTACAAGGGGACGTCGGTCAGGTCTGCTATTTCCATGTCAGCGCTGGCTGGCAGGGTGGCCTGGGCGGCGCGCAACATGCCCCGATTGGCCGACGCTTTGCGCAGGCTTCCGCAAATACCGAAAAGGTGGACTGGGGTCATGATGGATCTCCTTGTGGGTCGTGAGGGGTCGTATCGGTGCCATCGTCATAGCTGGGCACTGTGGGCACTCTACCATTGCCGATGGAGACAGCACGCACAGTTTCTTCCATAGAAAATCCGCTCCCCACACGGTCTGCGGGCTGCATTCCAGCGATCTTTCCGGCTTTATCACGACTTCATCACGGCTCTATCACCACACCATGCAACACCCACCCCAAACCCTTGAAGACATTCGCCTGGCTATCGTCGGGCTGGGATACGTCGGCCTGCCCTTGGCCGTGGAATTCGGCAAGAAGCGGCCTGTCACCGGCTTCGACATCAACGCCGCACGCATCCATGCCCTGCAGGCAGGGCACGATGCCACGCTCGAAGTCTCTGATGAGGAACTCCGCACAGCCACCGGCTTGCGCTACACCACGGAATTGGAAGCGCTGCGCCAATGCAATGTCTATATCGTCACCGTCCCTACCCCCATTGACGAGCACAAGCGGCCCGACCTCAGCCCGCTGATTTCCGCTTCGCAAACAATAGGCAAAGTGCTCAAGCCGGGCGATGTGGTCGTGTACGAATCCACCGTCTACCCCGGCGCCACGGAAGAGGATTGCGTCCCCGTTCTGGAGAAAGGTTCCGGGCTGCGGTGCAATACGGACTTTTTTGTCGGCTACAGCCCTGAACGCATCAACCCCGGCGACAAAGAGCACCGCGTGTCGTCGATCCGCAAAGTCACTTCCGGTTCGACCCCCGAAACCGCCGACATCGTTGATCGGCTCTACCAGCAGATCATCGTCGTTGGCACGCACAAGGCGTCCAGCATTCGGGTGGCAGAGGCAGCCAAGGTCATCGAAAACACCCAGCGCGACCTCAACATCGCACTGATCAACGAGCTGGCGATCATCTTCAACAAGATGGGCATCGATACCGAATCCGTGCTCCAGGCGGCGGGAACCAAGTGGAACTTTTTGCCCTTCCGCCCCGGGCTGGTCGGCGGCCACTGCATCGGCGTCGATCCCTACTACCTGACGCACAAAGCCCAGTCCATCGGCTATCACCCTGAAATCATCCTCGCGGGGCGGCGCATGAACGACGGCATGGGGGCGTATGTCGTCTCCCAGCTCGTCAAGGCCATGCTGCAACGGCGCATTCACGTCCAAGGCGCGCGCGTGCTCGTCATGGGCCTGACCTTCAAGGAAAACTGCCCGGACTTGCGCAATACCCGGGTGGTGGACATCGTTCGCGAACTGCGCGAATACCACGCCGTCGCCGAGGTCTACGACCCCTGGGTCAGCGCCGAAGAAGCGCAGCATGAGTACGGCTTCACCCCCATCGCCGCCCCCACCCCCGGCGCGTATGACGCCATCATCCTTGCCGTGGCGCACCGCCAGTTTCGGGAGATGGGCGAGCAGCGCATCCGCGCGCTGGGCAAAACGCCCCACGTGCTCTACGACCTCAAATACTTGCTGCGTGCGGACGAATCCGACTTGCGGTTGTGATTCGTCACTCCGCCACTGCGCCATTCCGTCACTCCATCCCTCCCACCACGCGCCCACCATTCCCACCAGCGCAAGGAACGCCAATGACCCCCTACGAATCCCTGCAAGACACCTTGCGCGCTGCGCCACGCACCTGGCTCGTTACGGGCGTGGCCGGCTTCATCGGCAGCAATGTGCTCGAAGCCCTGCTGGCGCTGGACCAGCGCGTGGTGGGGCTGGACAACTTTTCCACCGGCTACCGCCACAACCTGGAAGAAGTGCAGCGCCGCGTGCAGCCTGCGCAGTGGGGGCGGTTCCGCTTTATGGAAGGCGACATCCGCAACCTGGCGGATTGCCAGCGTGCTTGCAAGTGGGAGGGCTATGAAGGGGACTATGAAGGGGGCTATGCGGTGGACCATGTGCTCCATCAGGCCGCGCTTGGCTCGGTGCCCCGCAGCCTGGCTGACCCCATTGCCACCAATGCCAACAACGTCGATGGCTTTTTGTGCATGCTCACCGCCGCGCGCGACGCCGGGGTGCGCAGCTTCGTCTACGCCGCCAGCAGTTCGACGTATGGCGACCACCCTGGGCTGCCCAAGGTGGAACACACCATCGGCAAGCCGCTATCCCCTTACGCCGTAACCAAGCTCGTCAATGAGCTGTACGCAGACGTGTACGCTCGTTGCTACGGCTTTGCCAGCATTGGCTTGCGGTATTTCAACGTCTTTGGCCGTCGGCAAGATCCCAACGGCGCCTATGCCGCCGTCATCCCTAAGTGGACTGCCGCGATGATCGCTGGCGCAGACGTCATGCTGCATGGCGACGGGGAAACCAGCCGAGACTTTTGCTATGTGGCAAATGCCGTGCAAGCCAATCTGCTTGCCGCCACCGCTACCGAAGAGGCAGCGCGCAACCAGGTCTACAACGTTGCCGTTGGCGGCCGCACCACGCTGCAACAGTTGTTCGATGCGCTGCGCAATGCCTTGGCTGACAACGGCGTCGAGTACGGCCGACCCCCTATCCACGACGACTTCCGCCCCGGTGACGTGCGCCACTCGCAAGCCGACATCGGCAAAGCCGCCACCCTGTTGGGCTACGTTCCGACCCACGATGTGCGTGCAGGCATTCAGGAAGCCATGCCCTGGTACATCGACTTTCTGCGCCGCTAACCCACGCCGTGCCACCATGCGCCTGACTGCGAATAGCAAGCAATGCATCGCACGCCAGGCTAACGCTACTGTGCAGGCTATTCGCGGCCCGGGGTTTTGGCGGCCGTGCTGTGGTCGAGGTCCGGGCGGTTCCATGGGTCCAGGTGCGTCATCAGGCGTAGCACCCTGTGGTGCTGCAGAACACGCTCTTCGGCCTGCACTGCAATCTCGTGGGCGACCTCGATCGTCAGCGTAGGGTCGACTTCGATGTGTACATCAACGACGATCATGTCGCCCATCTTGCGGGTACATACGTCATGGATGCCCAGCACCCCTGGGGTTTCGAGCAAGGTGGCGCGGATGGCGGCTACGTCTTCCACATTGGCAGCGTGATCCATCAGGTCTCGAAAGGCTTCGGCTGTAAAGCTCCACCCCATTCGGCCCACCAAAAAGGCGACGAGCAGCGCGGCGATGGGGTCGAGCAGCGGGTACCCGGCCAGGTTCCCGGCAATGCCCACCACCACGACCAGGGAAGACGCTGCGTCCGACCTTGCATGCCAGGCATTGGCCACCAACATGCTGGATTTGACGCGCTTGGCCACGGCCAGCATGTACCGAAACAGCAGCTCCTTGGCCACCAAGGCACCGCAAGCCACCCACAGCGCCATCACATGTACCTGCGGCACTGCGGACGGCACTTCCAGCTTGCGGAAAGTTGCCCACAGCATTCCTACCCCCACCGCCAACAGCAGCAGGCCCAAGATCAGGGAAGCCGCCGTCTCGAACCGCTGATGCCCATACGGGTGCTCTGCATCGGCGTCCTTTTGGCTATGGTGCCCGGCAAAAAGGACGACGAAATCCGAAATCAGGTCGGAGAAGGAATGGATGCCGTCGGCCACCAGCCCTTGCGACTGCGAAACGACCCCCGCCACCAACTGCGCCGCTGTCAGCAGCACATTGACGACGACGCTGACCCAAGTGCTGCGCATGGCCGCAGCAGCGCGCTCTTCCTGGGAATACAGCCCGTCTGGAGATGCAGGAATGGATTCGATAACGTTCATCGAAAGTTCATGGAAAAACGAACACCGGTTGGATACCCTGCGCATCCCTGCGGCTGCCGCAGCTCCGGCCCCGTGCCCACTTCAACGGGACGCGGGTTCTGCACCCATGCTCTCTGTAGCAACGGTGATGCGGAACTGGGCCATGCATCGTTCCAATTCCGGTATCGCGGTGCGTACCTCGTCGATGTGCCCGGCCAGCGCTTGCTCTTGGATACCCGCAGCGCAGGCGGATAGCGCCATGGCGCCGACGCTGCTCGCTGCGCCCTTGATGCTGTGGACGTGGCGTACCAGTGGCTCGGATTTCCCGGTCTCCAAGGCTGCCTTGATCACGGCGATGTCTTGCACTGCGCCTTGCAACATCAAATCGACCATCTCTTGCAGCAGACGTTCGTTGTGCCCCAACCGCTCCAGGGTGGCCAAGCGGTCGAACACCGGCGGTTTCGCGCCCTGCACTGCTGCATGGGCTACGGCGCTTTCCTGCGGGCGGGGGGCCACTCCAGCACCATCGTCCTTCGGCAGCCATCGTACCAACGCCTCCGCCAAAGCCATGGGGGAGATCGGTTTGGCCAAGTAATCATCCATGCCCGCAGCCAGCGCCTTGTCCCGCGTGCCGGGCATGGCATCGGCCGTCAGCGCGACGATGGGAATGCGCGGTTGCAGCACATGCGAACCCGCAGCGCGAATTTTGCGCGTGGCTTCGTACCCATCCATCTCCGGCATCTGGCAGTCCATCAGTACCAAGTCATGGGGAATCGTGGCAAGCACTTGCAGCACTTCCAACCCATTGCCCACTGCGTCGGCATGGTGGCCCAGCTTGGAAAGCATGTGCAAGGTCACTCTCTGGTTGGTCGGGTTGTCTTCCGCCACCAAAATCCTGCAACGCCGTTGGGGCGTGCCGGACGGCGCCCGGTGGTCTGCCCCCTGCCCTACCCGTAGCCCATGTGGCGCAGCGCCCAGCACCGAAGCAAAACAACGGTACAACTGCGCGTGCTTGACTGGTTTGGAAAGGTACGCCGCCAGCCCACACTCGGCAGCCAGCGCAGCATCGCCGTTTCGCGTCACCGAAGTCAGCATGATGAGCGGCAGCGCCTTCCAATGCGGATCAGCGCGGATGACACGCGCCAGCATCAGGCCATCCATATCCGGCATCTGCATATCCAGCACGCTGACGTCGATGCGCCGCCCCGCCGCAGCCTCCGTCACCAACTGCGCCAAGGCGGAAGTGCCGTCCTCCGCCAGCAGCGGCGTGCAGCCCCAATGGCGCAACAGCACGTCGAGCAAGCGGCGGTTGGTCGCGTTGTCATCGACAACCAGCACCCGTTTGCCTTCCAACCGCCCTTGGGGCTGCGATCCCTGCCTTGTGGGCTGGGTGAGGAAGGGCAAGCGGAACCAAAACGTAGACCCCCGGTTGGGCACGCTCTGCACCCCGATGTCCCCACCCATCCTCTCGACCAACCGCTTGCAAATCGATAGTCCCAGGCCGGTGCCACCGTATTTGCGGGTCATCGACGCATCCACCTGCGTAAAGGCGCTGAACAACTGGGACATTTTGTCCGCCGGAATGCCGATGCCCGTATCGCTGATGGCAAAGTGCAGCAGCACGCTACCTTGCGGGGCGCCCTGTTCTTGCGACACTTCCACAGCCACCTCCCCGGCGGGGGTGAATTTGATGGCGTTGCCGACGAGGTTGATCACGATCTGCCGCAGGCGGCCTGGGTCACCCCGCAAGAGCGTGGGAATGGCGGGGTCTACATGGGAGACCAGTTCCAGGTGTTTTTCCTCAGCGCGGATTGCGAGCAGGTCGGCGGATTCTTCGAGCAGTTCGCGCAGATCGAAATCCGTTTCCTCCAGCTCCAGCTTGCCCGCTTCGATTTTGGAGAAATCGAGGATGTCGTTGATCAACGTAAGCAGGGCCTCCCCGCTGCTGCGCACGATGGATGCATATTCGCGCTGGTCATCGGTCAGCTTTGTCTCCAGCAACAGGCCCGTCATGCCAATCACCCCGTTCATCGGCGTGCGAATCTCGTGCGACATATTCGCCAGAAATTCCGACTTGGTGCGGTTGGCAGTCTCGGCAGCGGCGCGGGCATCTTCCAGCCGCTGGATGCCTTCGAGATGGAAGGCCTTGAGTAATGCCAGCACCGCAGCCGCGATCAACACGGCACACCCAGCGCGGAACAACTGCACGGGGATTTGGGTTGCCTCCACAAAACTTTCCTGGCTGAGCACCGAAGCCGGGAACCAGTCCGCCCGGGGAACCACCAGCCCCCCAAACAGCGCGTACCCCAAAAAAGCAGCACAGGCGGTGTAGCTGGCCCATTGCAGCCTCCGGTGCTCCGACTGCGGCATATACAGCACGAGCCGGTTGCGAAAGTACAGCAGGAACCCCACGCCACATAGCGCGGCGCCGGGCACGCCCGTCAAATAGCGCGACGCAATGTTGAGCGCCAACAAGGGCTTGTCCGACATCCCCACCCAGGCAGCGATGGCAAGCAGGATGGGTGCGTACAACTCCACCCCCAACAAGCGGCCCCATGGCGTGGCCAATGCGGATGGTTCCAGCGACACCCGCACCAGTCGGCGGCCAAACTCCATCAGGAACAGAAAAGACACCAGCAATAACACAGGCCGCGCCACCGTCAGCCAGTCTGGATCGCCACGCACCACGCGCCACAAGTCCGTCCACTCCAACAAGCCGTGGCTGAACCCGAACCCCGCCAGCAGCGGGAGAATGTGCGACAACGCCAATTCGCTTTGGTATTCATAGCGCAAGGCGATTCCCATCCCCATCGCCAAAAAGGCCAAGCCGTACACGAGAAACACGACATCCATACCAGCAGCCCCTTGGACGAGGAGGAATAGGCAGAAGCCCAACAACAGCGCCACAGTTTGCTACAGCAAACCAGAAAATCCCCACGCAATACGGTAGACCGTATACCGCATTGGGATGGGGTCTCGCAGTGTAGAGAAATTCCGCTCCCCTATCGCGGATTTCGATGCGAACAAAGAACCTATTCCAGTAGGGGCTGCGCCATCGCATTGTTCTTGGGTGCGAGGAAGCGATAGAAGTGCTGCACATCAAGCAACGCCGATGGTGCCCACTGTATGACAAGCTTTATGCCATAACGGGCTATAAAAATGCACAAAACTTTCATTTTATGCAAGTATCATGCATGAATGCAGACACTCACAGAAAAGCTCATCCTGGCTGGTTGGGGTGGGCGGGTTATTTCGAAAGCACAGTTGGCGCGTCTACTGGATGGCACGCCACAGCGGCGCTACAACTTGGTGAACCGCGCGTTGCAGCATGGCGAGCTGCTGCAACTGCGCCGTGGGCTATACCTGCTGGCACCGCATCTGCAAAGCCAGCCGCCGCACCCGTTTGTGCTGGCGCAGGCACTGCAACCAGGCTCGTATATCTCGTTCGAAACCGCGTTGCGCTTTCATGGCTGGATTCCAGAAGCGGTGCCGGTCACGCTGTCGGTAGTGCCTGGACGGCGGCGGTTGGAGGTAAATCTGAGGTCTTTGGGCTTGTTTCGCTTTTATCCGCTTGCGCTGCAGGCAGGACATCTTCTGGCGGCAGTAGATCGGCATACGTTTACTGGTCAAACAGCATTGGTGGCCCAGCCCCTGCGGGCATTGCTGGATATGGTTTGCCTGCGCAAGCTGGAGGATACCGACCTCCCAATGCTGACCCAATCCATGCGCATTGATGCAGAGCTATTGCAGCAAACGCCAGCCTCTGCGTGGCAGGCGCTGCAACAGGTGTATGCCCACAAGCGTATGAACACCATCACCACATCACTACAAAAAATGATGCAACCTGTACATGCCGCATGATTGACCTGCTGCGTCAACGCCTGCAAACCCTCGCGGCTGGCAATGCCGTGCAAGAAGAGCAGGCACTGAAAGAAATGTTGCAAGAACTTGCGCTGTATGCACTGTGGCGCGGCGGCTTCTTTGATATTGCTGCCTTCCAGGGCGGCACCAGCCTGCGCATCTTGCACGGCCTGCCACGTTTCTCTGAAGACCTCGATTTCATCCTGCTCCAACCCAACCCGGCCTTTCAATGGGTGCATTACTTTGACGCATTGACGACGGTTTTGGCGCAATTTGGCGTGCAATGCGACTTGACTGACCGCAGCCACATGGACAAGGCCGTGCGCCAGGCCATGCTCAAGGACGACTCCATCGGTCGCCAACTTGATCTATCGTTTTTTGATCCCAAGAACGCCCGCAAGCTCAAGGTCAAACTGGAAATTGACACCAACCCGCCAGCCGGTCCCAATACATGCTGGCACTTTCTGGACTTCCCGGTGGACTTTGAAGTTTGCGCACAAGACCTGCCCAGCAACTATGCCCTCAAACTGCATGCCCTGCTTTGCCGTCCCTACCTGAAAGGCCGCGACTGGTTTGACTTTGCCTGGTACTGCAAGCAAAAGACGCGGCCCAATTTGCTGCATTTGGCGCACGCCTTGCACCAAACCGGCCCATGGCAGGGCCAACATGTGCCAGTAGATGCACCATGGTTAGCCGACGCGCTCACTGCAAAAATCAAGTCGATCAACTGGCCACTGGCAGCGCAAGACGTGGCCCCCTTTCTTCCCCAAGCCGAACAAATGAGCTTGACGCTGTGGAGCGAAAGATTCTTTGCAGATAAAGTCAACAGGCTTACAAAAGCGCTTTTAGCAGAAACAAAACCATAAATTTATTGATAAAGTGAACCCCGAATTTAAGACAAAAATTGAAGATGTCTTTCAATCCAGGGAATCCAGAATCATGAGTGAAAATCGGACATCTTTCTTGACAAACACCGCTTTCCTCCCGATGGGGATTCGGTATGGATGCGAAAGCGGGAATCCCGTGCTATGTGGGTATTTCCGCTCGAAGATGGGTCAGTAACTCCACCAGCTCGACAATCGCTGTGAACGGTTCCGGCTCCGTTCGTGCATTGAATTGGGCAGCCAACGCCTTGGCGCGCTGCGTGGCCACGGACAACCGCTCCCGGGTCATGCTGAAGGCTCGCGTTGCCCCCTTCTCGTAGCCTGGGATATGGATTTTGAGGCGTCGCATGACCTCATTTCGATGCAGCGGGTGCTGAATGTCTTCGTAGTGCAATAGTAGCCAAAGCTCGAAACTCGGCACGGATGCAATCGCCTGAAAACGTACGAATTGCTTGTTGTCGTTTTTCAACTTGCCGTCGAGCGACTCTGCCACCTGCAAGGCATCGAAGTAGCTACCGTGATCATCACGGTCAAAGACAGCGTACACCTGCTCGAATGCTCGCTGCTGGATGTTCTTGTGCTTGTCGCCAAACTCGAACAGCTCCTTGGCGTACCGAACGACCTGGATGGGTGCGGTTCCCAACTCACTGGGATGGACTGCGACATTGGCAGTGTGCAGCCGGTAGGCATGCCGAATCTCGCCGAAGTAGCTTGGCTCTGTCTTGCTGCCTTCTGAGACGATCAAGATGCGGTCATAACTGGCGCGTCGAGCCAGTTTGCGTTCGAGCTGTTTTCGTTGGCGCTCTTTCGGGGAATGGTCGCGCGCCATCAAGGATGCACCCCCAGCGCATGGTCGAGAAAGGGAATGCCGCCATACCGGCCCATCAAATAACCACGCTCCAGGGCCTCATTCTTGCGCGGGCTGAATTCCGACAGACTGACCAACGCGGAGGCTTGGTCTTGATCTTTCTCCACGAACCATATCTGGTCTCGGCGGAAGATATCCGGGGCATCCAGCAAGGACGTATCGTGGGTCGTGAAGATCAGTTGCGCACCACCGGTATTGATTTCGGGACGGTGAAACAGTCGCACAAGCTCACGCACCAACAAGGTGTGCAGGCTGGTGTCCAACTCGTCGATCACCAGCGTCAGTCCTGTACGCAGGATGTGCAGCACAGGGCCAGTCAGAAATAGCAGGTTCCGCGTACCGTTCGACTCATCCATCAGATCCAAGACCGCCCGGCCCTGTGCTGTCACGTGGGAGAAACGAAGCTGGTGCTCCTCGACCTCCTCGTTGCGCACCTCAGTCTTGCCGGCAACAAGATCGAAATGCACAGCCTGGCCAGGCACCTTGCGGGTGACCACTTCAATATCCGCAATGCTGATATCGGCTGCCGACAAGAAGTCACAGATCTGCCGACGACCTTCGGCCTGCTGCAACATCTGGATGGACACCTGCGGGCTGAGCTTGGCCTGTTCATTGAAGATCACCAGGCGATGGACGAACCAATCAAATACTGGGCGCAACACATCGCTGTTGAGCTGGACCGCCATCGACAGGAACAACGCATTCGGACGTGTCGCCCCTTCCCAAAGGTTCTTCGGCCCTTTGAGTCCGGGGCCAAACTCATACACATCCTTGCCCGTCCGGGCATCGTAGCGACGCTCGTACCAACGCTGAGGCTTGAAGGCCTTGTAGACCAGCAAGTGCTCGCTGACGATACGCTGAGTCGTCATTGAAAAACCGTACTGATAGCGGACACCGTCGAGGATGAAAGTCACCTCCAAGGCGGTAGGCTCCTTGGCCGACTGCTCGTCCAGTCGGAATGGCTGCACGGCAAAGGTCTGACCTGGCTGAATGACCGTCGCCGACTCGGCAACAACGCCACGCATGTACTGGAGCGCCTTGATCAGGTTGGACTTGCCGCTGGCATTGGCACCGTAGATGGCTGCACTGCGCAGCAGGCCGGGGGCCGCCTTGAGCCCTGTGTTCACTGTGTGTGTGTCGTGCAGCGTTTTGTCCTTGGAGGCGACAAGGCTCAGCACCTGCTCTTCGCGCAGGGAGCGAAAGTTTTCCACTCTGAACTCGACAAGCATCATTCAACCCCTGCAAACAAAAAGTAAACAAATATTTTGCGCTATGACTACGTAAATGCAAGGTATTTTATAGTTCAGTAGAAAAATAACGAGGCCCACGGCGGATAAGTTGGTGAACCCGTCCAGTGCCCCACTCACGAAGAGCTGCCCGGTACGGAATGAGTCACCCATCGGAACGGTGTGGCTGAACCCACCCAAAGAACATCGGATGATCCCCGGAAGTGAGAGTGTCTGACTAAAAAATCGGACATCTTTCTTGACAAACGCCGCGTTGCATGAGTGGCTGGGGTTGACCGTGTACCGCGCCACACGCTGACCGGCGTGCTCTGAATCCGGGCAGAAACACCACCACACGACTATGGATGAACCCACCGTACTCCCCCTGTTTCGCCATACCATCACGACATGGCTTCCGAACACGATAGCGGCTACAAGTTTCTGTTCTCGAACAGGGAGATGGTGCGCGACCTGATTCTGGGTTTCGTTCCAGATACTTGGCTACGTAGCCTGGATTACGACACGCTTGAAAAGGTTCCGGGCAGCTACATCAGCGACGACTTTCGCCAACGCGCCGACGATGTAGTCTGGCGCGTCCAAGTGGGCGGACAGTGGGTCTACCTGTACTTGCTGATCGAATTCCAAAGCAGCGTAGACCGCTATATGGCGCTGCGAATGCTGGTGTATCTGGGCTTGTTGTACCAGGATTTGGTACGACGGGGTGAAGTTTTGCCCGATGGCCGTTTGCCCCCTGCGCTGCCGATCGTGTTATACAACGGTACCGCCCGTTGGACTGCGGCTAACAATATCAGCGAGTTGATCCCACCCGTGCCGGGCTTGGTCGAGAAATTCAAGCCGAAGTTTCAGTACCTGCTTATCGACCAAAACGATTACACCGACAACACGTTGGCCCCACTCAACAACCTTGTTGCCGCAGTTTTTCGGCTCGAACAGCTTGCATCACCCGAAGCACTCCAACCCTTGATTGCATCCCTGCAAGAATGGCTTGCAGATGAACCGGACTTGCGGAGAATGTTCGCAATATGGATTCGCGCAACATTGATGCGCAAAAAACGATACCAAATAGAGTTACCCCAAATCGATGATTTACAGGAGATCAGAGTCATGTTGTCAGAACGGCTGGAAGAATGGGCGAAAGGATATGAAGCCAAAGGGATGCTGCTAGGCATAGAGCAAGGCATAGAGCAAGGCATGGAGCGAGGCAAACGCGAAGGAGAAGCATCGATCTTGCACAAACTGCTGACCAAGCGTTTTGGCCCTGTGCCAGAAACTTTGATGGCACACATTGATGCAGCATCGTTGGAACAAATCGAAGCATGGATCGACGGTGTTTTGGATGCACCGAATTTGGAATCCCTATTTGCGGATCCACCAGATTTCCCCCTATCGCACTGAATCGCGTCAATCCCCCACCCCCGGTAGCGTGGATGCCTACGTGAAAACCAGGTACCTTTTTTACAACCGCCGCCACCCCTTGCCCAGCCAGCAGCCCTGCACCCGCGTGCCGCCAAGGCTTGGGAGCGTTGGATGCACTGCGGGGAAGCCACCCGGTGCGGAATCGGTCACCCATCGGAACGGTGTGGCTGAACCCACCCACAGAACATCGGACGTACCCCCAAAACCCCCCGCGTACACTCCCCCGCCGTCCACACGGGGTACCCGCCGTGCGGCGGAGAAAGCCCCCTCCCCTTTCCCACGTCCGAAACCGAATCGTTGACATGTGCGGCCTGGCTGGTACTTTTGTTGACAGCAACCAAGCAGCACATGGCTGCATACGCGGCCTCACAGCCTCTATAAGCTCTGGGAGCAAATAGATTGGAAGTATTGGTCACTGGCGCGGCCGGGTTCATTGGGTCTGCATTGGTTTTGCGCCTGCTGGAGCGTGGCGACGTTGTCGTTGGCATCGACAACCATAACAACTACTACGACCCTGCACTCAAAGAAGCCCGCCTCGCACGGCACGCTACCCATCCCCATTACACCCATTTGCGGATGGACTGATGGCGCATCTACAACATCGGCAATAACCACCCTGTCGAATTGATGGATTACATTGCGGCCCTGGAAAAATCCTTGGGCAAAAAGGCGGTTATCAAAATGCTTCCCTTGCAGCCCGGTGATGTTTTGGACACTTTTGCCGATGTGTCTGATCTGGTGGAACAATTTCAATATAAACCAACCACTCTTGTGGAACAGGGCATCGAACACTTTGTGGCATGGTATCGTGAATATTACAAAACATGATATATGTTTGTTGCAGATCCCCCGCTTTATGCGCTTAGTAAAGAAAAGTGGTCGGATTGTTGCATTGCTCACTTGCAATATGCGGTTAGTCTGACAAGTACACCATGAAGCTCTTGCACATTACTCTACAAAATTTCCGTCGCTACGAAGCTGCACGCTTCCACTTCCATGAGCGTTTTACGGTCCTCATCGGTAACAACGGCAAGGGCAAGACCACTGTGCTGGATGCAGTGGCCATGATGCTGAACACCTACTTCCAGGGTTCGCATATGCCCACAGGGGGTGGAAATATCAGCAAAACTGATGCACGTGTGGTATTCACAGAAAAAGAAGGGCAAGTGTTTCGGGAGCAGAAAACCGCCGTTAGCCTCCATGCCACAGCGACGATCCACGGCAGTGCAGTGCATGGCAAGGACGTAGTTTTTACCCACTATCAGCAGGCGCGTGGCGAACTTATCCGGCGCATAGGGGAGTATTGTTCAGGATGATCGCGTTGGTGGGGTTGGACTGCACCCTGCAAAATAGTACTGCCTCTGACCGGCGTTGGCAAAACCGCCGAGAAGCGTGGGATGTGGCGCAAGACTCTCTTCAAAACCTTTTGAGTCAAGACACTCCCGCGATGAGACATCAAATTGTTTTGACGATGCAAGGCACGGGGTATTGGTCTGTTTGGATGACGGTATTTAAAGACCATTCCAATATGTTGCGAGGCCTGATTCAAGCATTGCCAGGTACAGATGCAACTTGTTTTGACCCAGAGCAAGACTACCGGCCAGTACCACGTCTGAATCGCCCCGGGAATGGAGGAGGCTCCACAATTTGAACAATGGATCAAGCTATACAAATAGGTAGCGAGCAAGGGCTTTTCTGGACTTGCCACATCACGCCAGCCAACGCACGGCAAGAAAAGGGCTTGGGCTGGGGCAAGCTCACGCTCCAAGTGCGTGGCCAACCCCTTTGGGGCTGCGCCCCAAGTGCAAGCAGGCAAGTAACCACGCCATGGCCGCTCGTGGATTTTCTGAGCGGCTTGGCACGCATCTGGCCATGGCTCTGTCTGGAAGAAGGCTACCCCATCGACATCAACCCCGAACACATCGGGCACATGATGCGTTCTGCAGAACAGCGTTGGGAAGACCTTTCCCCATCGCAGGCAGAGATGGAAGAAGACATCCTGTTTGATTTTCGGCAACGGCATGACCTCTCCCTGCTCTTTCGTGGCTTGAACGTACACCCGCTCTGGAACAACCCATCGCCGCCCCCCACCACGAAGTCATGGCGGGCCTTGCCCAGCCAACAGCCCTGCACCCGCGTTCCGCCAAGGCTTGGGAGCGTTGGGCGCATTGCGGGAAGCCGCCCGTTGTGGAACAGGTCACCCATCGGAACAGTGTGGCTGAATCCACCCAAAGAACATCGGACGTTCCCCGGAAGTGAGAGTGTCTGACTGAAAAATCGGGCATCTTTCCTGACAAACACCGGTATCACCCCACCACTGATGACCAGAGTCCGCCAGATGGCCAGTGTTGCGAGTAGTCGGCATCAACGTTCGCTGCCGCGATGATTGGGAGCAGAAAATCTCGAAGTGATGCCACGATGTCCTCCAGGTGCAGCGCTTCGAGTCTGTTCTTTCCCAAAAACGCCTGCCACTGCCTCTGCTTTTGCGCATCTTGCGCAAAAGCATCCGTCAGGCCAAAGGGGGTGTCCAGGGGCAACATCGTCTTGCGTCGATCGAAGGTTGCCCGAATCGCACGTCGCAGGGTGTCGCCGTCAAATTCGGTGTACCGCGACAAGATCCAAAGGTCGAAGTAATCCTTCATTCG
This sequence comes from Candidatus Symbiobacter mobilis CR, assembly GCF_000477435.1. Classification (NCBI taxonomy): domain Bacteria; kingdom Pseudomonadati; phylum Pseudomonadota; class Betaproteobacteria; order Burkholderiales; family Comamonadaceae; genus Candidatus Symbiobacter; species Candidatus Symbiobacter mobilis. The sequence continues at coordinate 553,798 of NC_022576.1, read as the reverse complement.
GCTGTTGGCGATGCCGAGCGAGACCAACGCCTCCAGCTTTTCTGCCACCACGGTGTAGCGCGGATAGACGCGCAGTTTCGGCGCCGCGAACTCCGGTAGCATCACGGGGTACTGGACATCTTCCGGCCCTGGTGTGACGGCATCGCCGAAGCCGATGTCGACCTGAATCGGGCAGCGTGCTCCATCGATCAGTCCAAGTAAGGTCACGCGCACGCCAGCATAGTTGGCCTGCTTGCGAATCTCCGCCGCATGGACAGTGTCCGGTCGAAACGTCACCCCGTCATCAGTCTCCATCGCGCAGATGTCCTTGAAGACCGCCTCGAGGTGCGGCAACTCGGCCGAACCAAAACCCAGCAAGTCCGCGTCCCGCGTCGGTCGATGCGGAATATCGAACCACAAGTCGAACAACAGCGCGCCTTTCAGCAGGAACTGGTCGGCATGATGCGAGACACTGAGCCGGTACAGCAGGCGTTCAAGGGTGTAGCGGGTCAAGACCAGATTGAAGTCTTGCCGGGTCTCGCGGGCGCGGGTGAGCAGGCGCGCCCGCACCGAAGCAGCCGTGTTGCGCTGGTTCATGACAGGCTTTCCATGTAAGGGCGCATTACATTGGCCACGCGACACAGCGTGGCATAGCGCCAGAGTTCGTCCATGCTCACGCGTTTGGTATGCCATGCCTCTTGTAGCGCTTCCATCCCAACATCTATGCCGATCTTGTTGCGAAACTTGAAGCAATCGGCCACGGTACGTGCGACGTTGGTTACACGCACAGTCGCGCCATCGATCTGGTGCTCGTCAATTCCATCCGTCAGCGCGGCACCTGAGAAGCGAACGATGCGCAGCGGTGGGTAATCCATCTTCGGCGCACGCGCTTTGTTGGGAATGGCGACCCAGACCTCGAACGGTGACTGCGTGGTGAGATCGTTCACCCGTAGAGCCGACAGCAGGCAGACGATGGCTTGCGGGTGTTTGCGTGCCACCTCCGCCAGGGAGCCGTGCTCAGATATGCTGCGATCAGGACAGGCATACAGACCGCGACCCACACGGGTGAGCAGCCCCTGCCGAACCAGCCGCGTGAGGGCGACACTGGGCAGACCCCGCGCATCGAGATCGCACGGGCGGATGAGACCGCGCTGGGCGGCGAGATTCAGAATGGTCTGCTGCGAAGTTTCCATACCGCATGATGTTGTATTACGTCGGTAGTTGTCAATATATACCGACAAAACACAACCCACTCGATTTCCTTTGCTCCCCGATGCTGCGATCCAACCGCTGGCGATCGTCTGGCTGGCGATCAATGTGATCCCGCAAGACCTCGCCCGAGCGGGGGGGGGCGATGCAAAGTAATGTGGAATATGTCCCAAAAACCAAGGAGCGAGGGCATCTCGCCCTCGGGTATTTCGAGGGCAAGATGCCCTCGCTCCCAGGGGTACCACATCACTTGGAATCGCACCCGGCTGAAAAATCGGACATCTTTCTTGACAAACACCGGTGCGGGGTTCTCGTCATACCGGCGAAAAATTGTGTGCATACGGTAGGCCACCCAAGGAGAGTGTTTTGGCCACTGTAACGATGGGACCCCTGGAATGCAGTTCAGTTTGCAGCACCTGATGCAACAGAGCGGCCACGGCGCTGCACTGCGCCAGTCTTGTTGCGGCTGGTCGAAAGCTCCCTCCCCAGGTGCTCAATCACCACGGGCGGACGGTTCGGGAACTGCGCCACTAGGTTCAGTTGCCCGCCCATACTCTCAATATAGTGACGCAGGGTGGACAGCAACATGTCACTGCGCTTTTCAAGCCGAGAGATCGTGTCCTGACCAACCCCCAGGGCAGAAGCCAACTGTTCCTGGGTCTGCTGTGCGGCTTGCCGCAAGTCTTTCAGGGTGGCAAGCTCCATTGCGCGGGCCTGCACACGCTGGCGGCGCTCTTTGGGCAAAGCGGCCATCACTTCATCGAGTTTTCTTGCCATGCTTGAACTCCTTTTTCTGCAGCGTTGCCAGATGCTCGTCATACCGGCCATCAGCAATCGCAATCAACCGTTTATAAAAGCGCCGCTGGTCAGCACCGCCTTTGTCACCGCCCACCAAAAGGATGGCCTGGCGTTTGGGATCAAAGGCAAAAGCTACGCGCCAAACCTCTCCATTCCAGTCAAACCGAAGCTCCTTCATGTTGGCGTGCCGTGAAGCTTTGAGGGTGTCAACCGTGGGACGCCCCAGGTTGGGACCAAACTGCGCCAGCAAGTTCGCATGTGCCAGCACCTCGTCCTGCAAGCCCTCAGCCAACAAAGCCAGCTCGTCGAGAAAGGTATCGTGGAGGAGAACAGTCCAATTCATGCAATGGAATTATGGCTTTCAATCCATATTACATCAAGTCTGACCTGCAAGGTGTCGAGGCTGCGCTCCATGGCTGAATTCGAGGCAGTGGGATGCAACGTCACCCCGTATCTGGTGGATTTTCAGACCGGGGATGCAACGCCGTGGACTGAATACTCTCTGGTCCACAGCCTGACCAACAGCCCTGCACCCGCGTGCCGCCAAGGCTTGGGAGCGTTGGGCGCACTGCGGGGAAGCCACCCGGTGCGGAATCGGTCACCCATCGGAACGATGTGGCTGAACCCACCCACAGAACATCGGACGTACCCCCCAAACCCCCCGCGTACACTCCCCCGCCGTCCATGCGGGGTACCCGCCGTGCGGCGGAGAAAGCCCCCTCCCCTTTCCCACGTCCGAAACCGAATCGTTGACATGTGCGGCCTGGCTGGTACTTTTGCTTACAGCAACCAAGCAGCACATGGCTGCATACGCGGCCTCACAGCCTCTATAAGCTCTGGGAGCAAATAGCTTGAAAGTATTGGTCACTGGCGCTGCCGGGTTCATTGGGTCTGCATTGGTTTTGCGCCTGCTGGAGCGTGGCGACGTTGTCGTTGGCATCGACAACCATAACAACTACTACGATCCCGCGCTCAAAGAAGCCCGCCTCGCACAGCACGCCGCCCATCCCCATTACACCCATTTGCGTATGGACTTGGCAGACCGCCAAGCAATGGAAGCATGTTTTGCCACGCACAAACCGCAACGTGTGGTCAACCTGGCTGCCCAGGCCGGGGTGCGGTATTCCATCGAAAATCCACTAGCTTATATTGATAGCAACATCGTTGGATTTGCCCACGTTTTGGAAGGTTGCCGGCACAACGGCATCGATCACCTGGTATATGCCAGCAGCTCCAGCGTATATGGCGCCAATACCAGCATGCCCTATTCAGTACACCACAACATTGACCACCCTTTGAGCCTGTATGCAGCCAGCAAGAAATCCAATGAATTGATGGCGCATACCTATAGCCACCTCTATCACCTGCCTACAACCGGCTTGCGCTTCTTCACCGTGTATGGCCCCTGGGGTCGGCCAGACATGGCTATGTTCCAATTTACCAAGGCCATTCTGGCTGGCGAGCCTGTTATGGTTTTCAACCACGGCAAGCATCGAAGAGACTTTACGTACATTGATGACATCATCGAAGGCATCATCCGGGTGCTGGACAAACCCGCAGCGCCCAACCCTGATTGGTCTGGCGACCAGCCCGACCCCAGCACCAGCAAAGCACCCTGGCGCATTTACAACATCGGCAATAACCGCCCTGTCGAATTGATGGATTACATTGCCGCCCTGGAAAAATCCTTGGGCAAAAAGGCTGAAATCAAAATGCTGCCCTTGCAGCTTGGTGACGTTTTGGACACTTATGCCGATGTGTCTGATCTGGTGGAACAATTTCAATATAAACCAACCACTATTGTGGAACAGGGAATTGAACACTTTGTGGCATGGTATCGTGAATATTACGAAATGTGAGATATGTTTGCTTTATATTCACCGTTTTTCGCGCATAGCAAAGGAAGGCGGTTGGATTGTTGCTGGGCAAATTGCCAGTGTTGTCGGCTCATTTGTTCTGCTGAGAGTTCTTACCGAATACATTGACCCTGCACAGTACGGTCAATTAGCACTGGGTTTGACTGTAGCAGGCCTAATCAACCAGGTTGTGATGGGTGGTGTGATCGCTGGCATTAGCCGTTATTATCCAATCGCTTGCGAAAAATCTGATCTTTACGGTTATTTTCAGGCATCAGTGCAGATCATGGCTTATGCTACGCTTGCAGTTGCAACCCTTGGAACGATATTACTGGCGGGATTATATTGGTTTGACCATGTACAATGGATAGGTCTTGCTAGTGCGGCACTGATTTTTTCAGTATTCAGCGCATATAACGCAGCATTAAGCAGCATTCAGAATGCGGCACGGCAGCGTGCAATTGTAGCTTTTCATAGCAGTTTGGACTCATGGCTTAAGATTGTGCTAGCCGTTGCTGCAATACGGTGGATAGGTAGTTCAAGCACGGCAGTTGTAATTGGATACACAGTGTCAGCTTTACTTGTTAGTAGTTCACAATTCTTGTTTTTAAATAAATTAGTCCATTCTGAAGTGCAAATGAAAAATACGGCGGACAACTGGCGGAAGCAGATGTGGCTTTATTCATTACCAATATCAACCTGGGGTATCTTTACTTGGGCACAGCAAGCTTCTGACCGATGGGCTTTGCAGCGCTGTGCATCCACCGATCTGGTAGGCCAATATGCAGTAGTTTTTCAGCTTGGCTATACACCGATTATGCTTGCGACGGGTTTGGCCACGACCTTGCTTGGGCCGGTACTTTTTCAAAAATCAGGGGATGCTACAAATCAGCAACGCATTGCCAACGTCCAAAGCTTGAGTTGGAGACTGGTATATCTTTGTCTAGGGTTAACGCTGCTGGCATTCTTGTTTGCTATGGGTACTCATCGTTGGATATTTTCACTATTGGTAGCACCAGTCTATAGATCAGTATCCTATTTGCTGCCATGGATGCTGCTTGCCGGTGGTTTATTTTCTGCCGGGCAACTATTGGGCTTGAAATTGTTATGTGACCTAAAACCCCATGCAATGATTTGGCCAAAAATATTTACAGCCATTTTGGGCGTTGCCCTAAATATTTTAGGAGCAAATATCGCAGGACTGCCAGGCGTTGTGATTGCAGCCATCCTATTTTCTTCAATATATTTTTTATGGATGTGCATTTTAAATTTTGGCTCAATCTATAATCCCAGAAATATTAAATAAAATCATTTATAATTAAATATAATGCAACTAAATCACATCTACAAATATTTTAAATACATTCCATCAACAATCTATGTAAATCTAATATTGAAAAGCCCGTTTTTTATGACGGCGCCTTTTTTCCCGATAATTATAACATCTCGACTCAAACTATTCTGTGCATCAGATGTTAAAATTAGAACGAAAAATAATGGAGATTATATCAGATTAGGATACGGCAGCGGTGGTATTGGATCTTTTGAACATACAGGCATCAACCTTGAATTTTATGATGCGGCAACGCTTGATTTGTCTGGAATATCTATTATTGGTTATGGCTCATCAATTTGCATTTATGAAAACGCCACTCTTGAAATTGGAAATAACACCTACATTGCATCCAATGCAGTCATTAAATGCAAAAAGAAAGTAAAAATAGGTGACGAATGTGCTGTATCCTGGAATGTAACAATTCTTGATTCAGACTTCCATCCTTGGTCATCAGAGGGAGTCGCTAATGTGATTTCTGAAGATGTGATCATAAATAATCGAGTCTGGATTGGAAATAATGTGATCATCCTCAAAGGCGTAACTATAGGAAATGGTTCAATCGTCGGAGCGGGTAGCGTTGTAACAAAGAACGTTCCAGACAATTGCCTTGTTGCTGGCAACCCGGCCAGAATAATCAAAAAGGGGGTTGCGTGGTAATTGATAATACGAATGAAATAACGCGGCAAGTCTGGCTGCAGAAAACCCTTGCAGCGTTACCTTCCGGGGTTCGACTACTGGATGCTGGTGCTGGTGAACTAAAAAACAAAAAGTTTTGTTACCACTTAAATTATGTGTCTCAGGATTTTTATTAATAAAAAGGCGCAGTCGGTAGCGTCAATGAAAGCTTGTAAAATGAGTCATGGGACACGAGTCACGTTGATCTGGTTAGCGATATCACGGCCATGCCAGAATCAGATGCCAGTTTTGATGCTATTCTCTGCAGCGAAGTGCTGGAGCACGTACCAGAACCCACTCACGCACTCGATGAATTTGCACGCTTGCTCAAACCGGGAGGTTGCTTGATCCTCACCGCCCCTTTCGCCTCGAATGTACACATGGCCCCCTATCACTTTTGCAGCGGATTCTCAAAATATTGGTACCAACACCATCGGGAGCAGCGCAGATTTCGCATCGAATCGTTAGTGGCCCATGGTGACTGGTATGCGCTGCTGAGACAGGAAATCAGTCGATTGGGCAGCATGGAGCGCCAACGCGGCAACTAGGTATGGCCGCTAGCTTATATGCTTACGGTTTGATGGGACTGGCGTATTTTGCGCTTCGGGCTAACAAGGAAGCGGAGGATCTGGCGTGTTTCGGCTGGCAGTGCGTGGCGGTGAAAGTGTGAGCTAAATACCTTAGCATCAATTCGGCCATGGTTGTTATGAACAAATTCATATTCCCCAAAAAACTCCTCAGTCGCCTGGGGCTTCTCAGCCTAGTTATTACCTTGGCGCTGCTCCTTGCTGATCAGGCTGAAACAGCGATCGCTTGGTGGATCATGATGGCCTGCATGCTACCTGCTTTGATCTGGGTAAGTAGCAGCCGCTTTTTATCATTCAAAGTGTTTGTCTGGTCAGCCTTTGTTACTCAGGCTGTCACTATGCCATATTTCTACCTGTTCCCTGATAAATATCAGTTTCAGATACACAGACCGTTCTACTACACTGGCTTGGAGTCCTTGCAAATTTTCTATAAAGTAGGCATATTCCTCCTAGTATTTCTGTTTATCGCAGGTATTTTGACCCGGATATTGAAGAAGTCTATCCAAGACCATCATTTAATTCGACTGGTAGCAAATATCCATCAGGTGCCTACATCCGACAACTTGTTCGCTACGGAGAAAATTAGCCTCACGACATCCTTAATATCCACGGGGCTCATTATTTTGATAGTCTTGTTGATGATCCCGCTAAACAATTGGATGTTTCATATGGGGATTGGACTTACCGGTGTTCTTCCACCTGAACTTCCATATAGACTGAGCGGCATCCTTACCTATTTGGCAAAACTTGTCATTCCCGCTTTGTTGGTCTTTCTTTATCTAAGAACCCGCCGACGCTCATTCCTGCTAGTCGTAGTACTGGGACTGTACAGCGCCTTTTTGGGTGTCAGCACTGTCAGTCGATCGGCTGCGCTTATGGTAGTTTTGGCACCGTTGGCATTTTCCTTACTAGATCGCCGATGGCCTTTATTTATTGTGGCAGGAGTGTTGGCCACTGTCTCACTAAGTTTGACAACCTATAGTCGCAACATTGTTTATCTAGTCTTATTTGGTAGCTCTGGTAGCGTTACAGGGCTAGATGTTATCGGTGTTTTGCTTAAAACAGCAAGGGATATAATTGATTGGGATCAATTGTGGCTAATTATTCCTAGCATTATTGGACGGTTCGAAAGTTTTGAGCAGCTCTGGCGGGTATCATTTGTCAATCCAGAAATCTTAGGTGGTGGATGGGCGATTATTACAAAATCGGTAGATTGGCGTTTGATTGATTTAGGACATGATGCCATTCATCTGGAAGTGTTGGGTTACACTGTTCCTGAAGGATTTTATATGGGTTTGGGGGGGGTGCTTGAATATATGTTGGCGGCCGTGAATCAATCCATATTTTTTTATATTCCCTTTGCCATCGTGGCAGCATCACTTCTGATTTTGCAGGAGACTGCATTACGCGTTATTGGCAATCGCTATTATATAAATCCTATGCTACTGAGTCTTTTAATCTTTTTTTTATCTCTCAACTACTTTGTTGCGCCCGGATATGATATTATGAATTTTTTCTTTATTGTATTATGCATTTCCTCACTGTTTCCACGGTTTGCGGTAATCCAGACTTTTCTGGTATTAGTCGGCGCATGTTCCCAACAGCTTCGAGTAACAGGCAGGTCATTGCCTTGATCTCAATAGGACCATGTCTGCCGCAGCCGTGAAAGGGTAATTAGTTTGGCTTCGAAAATATCAAAAATCATTCCCCGTATCTTCGGCGGTCTAGGCAATCAGCTTTTCATCTATGCCGCTGCTCGTCGCTTGGCGTTGGTCAATGGTGCCGAGTTAGCCCTTGACGACGTCAGCGGTTTTGTGCGCGATCATGAATACAACCGACACTACCAACTCGATCACTTCAATATTCCCTGCCGCAAGGCTACGGCTGCGGAAAGGCTGGAGCCATTTGCGCGCGTACGTCGCTACCTCAAGCGCAAGTGGAATCAGCGGCTGCCATTCGAACAGCGAAAATATCTTGTGCAAGAGAGTGTTGATTTCGATGAACGGTTGCTCACTTTCAAACCCCGTGGCACGGTATATCTGGAGGGCTATTGGCAGAGCGAAGATTACTTCAAGGACATCGAGCCCCAGATCCGGGCCGACCTGCGCATTCACCCACCCACGGATACCGTTAATCAGCAGATGGCGGAGCGTATTCGGGCCACGAATGCCGTTGCCGTTCATGTCCGCTTTTTTGATGCACCGGCCCAATCAGCGCTAGGCGTTGGTGGAAATAACGCCCCCGGAGACTATTACCAGCGTGCAATTAAGGTCATGCAAGAGCAGGCGCCGGATGCGCAGTACTACATTTTCTCCGATCAACCCCAGGCCGCGCGAGCACGTATTCCTCTGCGCGATGATCACGTTACGCTCGTGAATCACAACCAATGCGATGCCGTGGCCTACGCCGACCTCTGGCTGATAAGCCAATGTCAGCATTTCATCATCGCCAATAGCACCTTTAGCTGGTGGGGGGCTTGGTTGGGCAAAACTCCAGAGAGTATCGTCATTGCGCCGGGGTTCGAAAAGCGCGAGGGGGCGATGTTTTGGGGGTTTCGTGGATTGTTGCCTGATCGCTGGGTAAAGTTATGATCGTTCCTATTACCGTACTCATGTCCGTTTACAACGGCGAACGCTGGCTCCGCGAAAGCATTGAGAGCGTCTTGGGGCAAACGTTCACTGACTTTGAATTCATCATTGTCAACGACGGCAGCCGGGATTCAACGCTCGATATCATCAATGGCTTTGCAGCCAGAGATCGGCGAATACAGGTCATCAACAAGCCGAACACCGGCCTGGCCGATTCGCTCAATGTCGGTATTGGCCAGGCCAGGGGGGAATGGATCGCACGCCTCGATGCCGATGATCTGTGCGAACCCAATCGATTGAGCGTTCAATACGCCCTGGCTAGTTCAAAGAAAGAATTCGTATTGATCGGTTCCGGGCTGACCGGAATAGATGAGAGCAGCCAACCCACCAAGTTTTATAAGTACCCACCCTACCACCAGGATTTGGTAAACCGTTTGATTACGAAAAAGGGATTCTTTGCGCACTCCTCGGCATTTGTGCGAACCAAAACGATAAAGGCGGTGGGGGGGTACCGCACTCGAATCAAGCGCGCCGAAGACTACGATCTCTGGCTGCGCCTGTCGGAAGTCGGTGAGCTAGGCTGTGTAGATGAGTCTCTCGTGCGTATCCGGCATCACGTCGATCAAATATCCCATGACGAGGGGGGGCGCAGACAAAAGATCGACTCGCGTGTGGCTTTGGTCAGTTATCTTCTTCGCCAGCGGGGGCTAGCTGATCCTGTGGCTGCGGAAAGCACGGATAGCGAATTCGCCAAGTTTTGGCAGTTTGTCGAGCGCGGGGTCGCGCTCGACCAGCTAGTCGGATTCCGACGTTTTATTAGTGAACTCAAGGCTCGGCGTGACACGGCGACGCTTGCCGGTTTGTTTTCGGCGCTGGCTTTTTCAGTTGGTTCGCCGCATTTTGTGCTTCGTTATTTTCGGGAAGCGTTCTTGGGCGAGAAACTTGCCATGCGACTGGCCGATGAGTGGATCAGGAAAATTACAACATGTGCGGAATAGTCGGCGCAGGCAGTACGGCACCTCAGGCGGATCGCGCTTGGTTAGCCCCTGCCCGCGACACCCTGATTCACCGGGGCCCGGATGATGCGGGCAAATGGTGGTCGGACGATGGCCGGGTGGGCCTCGCGCATCGTCGTCTATCCATCCTCGACCTCTCGCCCCTGGGCCATCAGCCCATGCATCTGGCGGAGCGGGGATTGTCCATCGTCTTCAACGGCGAGATTTACAACTTCGCAGAATTGCGGCGGGAACTGGAATCGTTGGGCCACCATTTTCGTTCCCATAGTGATACCGAGGTACTGCTGGCAGCTTACGCCCAGTGGGGCAACGAGTGTTTGGCGCGGCTCAATGGCATGTTCACTTTTGCCCTCTTCGATGCGCCGCGCCAAGAGCTGTTTTTGGCGCGCGACCGCGCGGGCGAAAAGCCCCTTTTTTACCGGCTGGATCAGGGCGTGCTCTATTTCGCCTCCGAATTGAAGGCTCTGCTGGCCCACCCGAATCTGCCGAGGCGCATCGATCCCGATGCGCTGGATTGTTACCTCGCCATGGGTTACGTTCCAGGCGAGCGTTGCATTCTGGCGGGGTATCACAAGTTGTCGGCGGCTCATGCCCTGCGCTTCGACCTGCATAGTGGCACGGCAAAGGTGTGGCGATACTGGCAACTGCCCGAACTGGATGCCGCCGCCGATAGCGCCGACGAAACCGCGCTGCTGGATGAACTGGAGTCCCTGCTGGAGGAGGCCGTGGGCCGGCAACTGGTGGCGGATGTGCCGGTGGGCATATTGCTCAGTGGCGGCGTGGATTCCAGCCTGGTCACGGCCATGGCCGTGCGTCGCTCAAGCCAGGTGCGCACCTTTAGCATCGGCTTTCCCGGCCACGGCAAGCTGGATGAAACCCCCCATGCGCGCCTGATTGCCCGGCATTTTGGCACCGAGCACACAGAGCTAATGGCCGAGTCCACCACGGCCGACCTGCTGCCTACCCTGGCACACCAGTTCGACGAGCCCATGGTGGATTCCTCCATGTTCCCCACCTGGCTGGTTTGTCATCTGGTGCGCCAGTATTGCACCGTGGCCTTGGGTGGCGATGGCGGCGATGAGTTGTTCGGGGGGTATGGTCATTACAGCCGTCTTCTGTGGATGCGGCGGCGGCTCACTCACGTTCCCGGATGGTTACGCCGTGGCGTGGCCCAGGCGGCTGAACACTGGTTGCCGGTTGGGCTAAAAGGACGCAATTGGCTGCAAGGGTTGGATGTGGACTTGAGAGACGGCCTGCCGCTGATCGCCAGTTATTTCGACACCACTACGCGGCGGCATTTGATGCGCGGTCACGCAGGCCATCCGCTGGTCGCCGAGTCCATCCGTGTCGGACGCATTCCTAAGCAGCATGACTTGTTGCAACGGGCCACCCGCATGGATTTCGAAAACTACCTGGCGGACGACATCCTGGTCAAGGTGGATCGGGCCAGCATGTTGAATTCGCTGGAGGTGCGCGCACCGCTGCTGGATTATCGGGTGATCGAGTTTGCGTATCGCAGGGTGCCCTCGCGTCTGAAGGCGACCGAGCAGGAAAAGAAGGTTCTGCTCAAGCGTCTGGCGGCGCGGGTGCTGCCGCCGGAGTTCAATAGGCAGCGCAAGCAAGGTTTTTCCATTCCCCTGTCCGAGTGGCTGAAAACCGGGCCATTCCGTGAATTGTTCTGGGATACCTTGACCAGCCGAAATTGTCTGTTCGATCAAATGACAGTGCGTAGTTTGCTGCAAGGGCAAGACCGGGGCCGTGGCAATGGCGAGCGCCTATTTGCTCTGGTGCAGTTCGAACTATGGAGCAAAATTTATCGGGTCAGCCTGTGATAGACATCGGATTCACTATCCACTGAATATGGCACGCTGTTTTGAATGAGCACTGCTAATCATTTCTCTGACAACGCGTACGGTATTACTGTGGGTATCGACGCAACCAACCTGAGCGCTGGCGGTGGGCGTACGCATCTGATCGAACTGCTTCGCGCCGCCGACCCCACGGCGTTTGGAATTGGTAGGGTGGTCGTCTGGGGGAGTTTGGCCACGCTTGCGCTTCTGGATGATCGCCCGTGGCTGGAGAAGGTCGCCCCTCCGGCACTGGAAGGCAACTTATTGAAAAGAACCCTATGGCAGAGGTTTAGCCTTTCGGCTACGGCACGAGAGGCTGGTTGCGATGTTTTATTTGTGCCCGGGGGCAGTTATGCCGGTGATTTTCACCCGGTAGTCACTATGAGCCGGAACATGTTGCCCTTCGAATGGGGGGAGTTGCTGCGGTATGGTTGGTCTATGAAGACGCTCAGATTCATCATGCTCCGCGCAGTGCTGCAACGATCATTCCGCTCGGCAGATGGCTTGATATTTTTGACCCATTATGCCAAGGAAGGCGTAGAGAAAGTCACCGGTAGTTTATTAAACACCGCCATCGTGCCGCACGGCCTGAATAATCGATTTTTCCAACCGCCGCGCGTTCAAAGCCCAATTAAAACTTATACGGCCGATAAGACATACCGTATATTGTATGTTTCCACCGTTACAGCATACAAGCATCAATGGCATGTCGTTGAAGGAGTTGCTCGACTGCGAAAACGCACAGGGTGGCCGGTGATTTTGGAGCTTGTAGGTCCAGCAGATCCTTCGGCATTGTCCCGCTTGCAAGCGGATATAGTACGGTGCGACCCTGAGCATGCGTGGGTGCGTTACCACGGCCCTATACCATTCGAGCAGTTACACGCGATTTACAATAGGGCTGACTTGGGCCTGTTTGCCTCCAGTTGCGAAAACATGCCCAACATCCTCCTCGAGACCATGGCCTCGGGTTTGCCTGTGGCTTCATCTAATCGAGGGCCTATGCCGGAGATATTGCAGGGTGCAGGGTTGTATTTCGATCCAGAAAGCCCGAATGACATTGCTAGGGCTTTGGAGGGAGTAATCGCCGACCCTCAAATGCGATCATGTTTAGCCGGAACTAGTTACGCTGCTGCTGGCCAATATACTTGGAAGCGTTGCGCGGACGGGACGTTTTCTTTTATTTCAGCAACTTGGCAGCGTAATGCTAACTCCGCTTCCGTTGTGCAGAACCCAATAAAACAATGAGGAACAACGCTTGATACGTGAACAAATCTGTCCACTCTGCGGCAAGCAAGGATTTCAAGCGTACCCGTTAGGCTTGTTGCGTTGCGAATCGTGCCGTCTGGTGCTTTCCCCGTCAATCTGGCAGCCGCAGGCTAATGAGCGGATGGAGGACGAGTGGTTTGGCGAGGGTTACGAAGCGCGGAAGTCTTCGGTCTGGGTGGAATGGTTCGAGGCTTGGAACAACCGTAAGACCTTGGCACGCCTGGCCGCTCATTCACGGCAGGGCAACCGGCTGCTTGAAATAGGTGTCGGCAGCGGCAGTTTCCTGAAAGTGGCCAAGACCAAGGGATTTGATGTGATGGGCTGCGATTTGTCCGCCCCTATATGCCGCCACGTTGAACGGGAATGCGGCATTGCAATGCACTGCGGGTTTTTGTCTGAATTGCCGGACGACAGGCAATGCGACGCGGTGGTCATGAATCATGTGCTGGAGCATGTGCAGCAACCGGTCGAATTTCTGCAAGACGTGTTTCGGCTGCTGAAGCCGGAGGGCATCGTCCACATCGCTGTGCCGAACATTGATTGTTGGGAAGCATGCTTGCCGGGATGGACAAGTTACGAGCCATACCATCTGACTTACTTCAATCGGCAGACGCTGTTAAAAGCTGTCGAGGCGGCGGGGTTCTCCGCAGAGAGGGTGCTGACGAGTGATTCGTTTTCCGGCTGGTTTCTCGCCCTGCTGCGCACCGCACTAGGCATCAACCGCACGCAAGGGGTGGTTACGCGCCCCGTTGCGGCATCGGAAAATCGTCCGGCAAATTCGCGCTCCGGCTGGGTCGAGCATGCTTATCGTCTCGCCATGGTTGTCGTGGGGGGGGGGGCTATGGCCGCTGCGATGGCTGCAAGGCAAGCTGGGTTATGGCGACGAGGTTACATGTATCGCGCGCAAAACCGCTTTGCGTCAAGAGGGCCAGTCCATGCCTGACAAACCCCAAGCCATGGCATGGCCGCCCGGTATCGCCCCTGTCGCTGTGGTGATGATCTCCCTCAACGAGGGCCACAACATGGAGGCCGTGCTGGATAACCTGAAGGGCTGGGCGCAGGAGGTATTTCTGGTGGATAGCTACAGCCAGGACGACACGGTGGAGATTGCCTTGCGCCATGGTGTGCATGTGGTGCAGCGCCGTTTCCGTGGCTTTGGCGACCAGTGGAATTTCGCTCTGCGGGAGTTGCCAATCAGCGCGCCCTGGACTATGAAGCTGGACCCGGATGAGCGGTTGTCCGCCAATTTGAAGGCGAATTTGTGTGCAGCCATGCGATCCGGCAAAGCGGCTGGTTTATCGATGGAACGTCGTCTATGGCTGATGGGCAGAGAACTCCCCGTCCATCAACGCTTGGTTCGAGCATGGTGCACCGACAAATGCCGTTTTACAGACATTGCTGTCAATGAGCATCCTATTGTTGAGGGGCACATCGAGTACGTTGCAGGCGTTATGGAACACCACGATAGCCCGGACCTCGACCATTGGCTGGAAAAGCAGAACCGCTATACGACGGCCGAGGCCGTGATTGCGTTCAATAACTCGGCGCTGGCCGATACCCCGCGTTTGTTTGGCTCTGCTTTGCAGCGGCGCATGTGGCTGAAAAAGAATTTCTATCGCGTTCCGTTCCGTTATCTCTTGTTATTCCTCTACCACTGGCTATGGCAAGGTGCCTGGCGCACGGGCTGGGTCGGCTATGCCTGGGCGCGGCTGCGGGCAGATGTGATGCGACTGATTGAATACAAGGTGCGCGAGATGCGGCTGACGGGGCGGCTGCCGGTGAAGCGGGTGTATGGGCCGGGTCGGCCGGACCCGCGCGTACCTCAGTACGATTGAGGCCACAAGAGCATGTGCGGGCTGGTCGGTATCTCCTTTTCCCCGCCCTTCACCTTGCAGGAAGACAACCTTCGTGCGGCGCTTGCCGCCCTGCAACATCGGGGGCCGGACGATGCGGGTGTGTTTATGGATGCCGAGCGTGGTATTGGCCTTGCACATGCGCGGCTCTCGATACTCGACCTCTCGCCCCTCGGCCATCAGCCCATGCTCAGCGAAGACGGCCGCGTGGCGCTGGTGTTCAACGGCGAGATTTACAACTTCCGCGAACTGCGCGCCGAACTGGAGGCCGTAGGCCATGTCTTTTGCGGCCATTCCGATACCGAGGTCTTGCTGCATCTGTATCTGGCCTGGCGTGCGCACGGCGGCGACCTGGCCAAAACTCTGCGCCGACTGAACGGCATCTTTGCCTTCGCCCTATGGGATGCGGAGCGCGGCGCGCTGCTACTGGCACGCGATGCCTTGGGGGTGAAGCCTTTGTATTACTGCGCGGATGCAGGCCATTTCGCCTTCGCCAGCGAGATCAAGGCGCTGCTGCCTTTGATTGGTAGGCTTGGCCCGCTGGACGCGACGGCGCTGCATCGTTACCTGAGCTTTCTCTGGTGCCCTGGTGAAGGCACACCGGCCAGCAATGTGAAAAAGCTCGGCCCCGGTGAATGGATCTGGGTGCGGAACGGGGTGATTGAGGAAAGGGTGGTTTGGTATCGCCTGCCCGCGTTCCGTCATGCTCCGTCTGCCATGGATGAATTGGCGGCGGTAAGCGGTACCGTGCAACACTTGCGTGCGGCGGTGCATCGGCAGTTGGTGGCGGATGTGCCGGTGGGGGCCTTTCTTTCCGGGGGGCTGGATTCCAGCAGCGTTGTGGTGTTTGCCCGGGAGCGGAATCCGAATATCCGCTGCTTCACCATCGAGTCGGCCGGGGGCACGGAAGCGGGCACCGCTGACGATCTGCCTTATGCGCGGCGCGTGGCCGAACATCTGGGCGTGCTGCTGGAGGTGGTGCGTGTCGATGCGGCGCGGATGGCCGAGGATCTGGCCGGGATGGTCGCCCAGCTCGACGAACCGCTGGCCGACCCGGCGCCGCTGAATGTGCTGTACATCAGCCGCCTGGCGCGCGAGTGCGGCATGAAGGTTTTGCTGTCGGGGGCTGGCGGGGACGACCTGTTTACTGGCTACCGTCGGCATCGTGCAGTGTTGGCGGAGCGCTATTGGCACTGGCTTCCCCGCCCGGTGCGCCAAGGGCTGGCCGGACTGGCAGGCACTCTGGACCAACGCTGGGCCTGGGGGCGGCGCTTGCGCAAAGCGTTCGACTGCGCGGCGTTGGATGGCGATGCGCGGCTGGTGAATTACTTTGCCTGGAGCCGACGGGACGACCTGATGGCGCTATACACGCCGGAATTCCGTGCCGCCGTGGGCGAGGCGGAAGCCGGTGCGCCGATGCTGGACTTTCTTGCCGGGCTGCCGAGTGACCTGGTGCCGCTGGAGCGAATGCTGGCCTTGGAGCAGCGCTTCTTCCTCGCCGACCATAACCTGATCTATACCGACAAGATGTCCATGGCCGCCGGGGTGGAAGTGCGCGTGCCTTTCCTAGACCTGGAGTTGGTGGAGTTCGCGCAGCGGATTCCGATCCGCTTCAAGCAGCGCGGCAGCGAGGGGAAATGGGTATTGAAGAAGGCCATGGAGCCCTATCTGCCCAAGGACGCGATCTATCGGCCGAAGAGCGGCTTCGGCGCGCCTTTGCGGCGCTGGATGCGTTTCGAGTTGCGGGAATTGCTGGGGGACGTGCTGGGCGAAGCCAGCCTGCGCCGACGCGGTTTGTTCGACCCGATTGCCGTGCAGAAATTGATCGCCGCCAACGATGCGGGCCGGGTGGATGCCAGCTATACCCTGCTTTCGTTGCTGTGCGTCGAGCTGTGGTGCCGACGGTTTATGGATGAGGCTGGGGAACACTCACCGGTTTTTGGAGGAAGCCTTGCATGACTGAACAACACGATGCGGAAAAGCGGCAGGTGCATGATTTTGGAATCGCGCCTCCTGCGGGGAGGACTTGTATCTGGTGGGAAGTGACCGTGCCGCCTGATTCCGCGTCCGGTGCGCAGTCCCCAAGAGAACAACGAGGAACAGCGCATGCATAAGTGATCAAGTCTGCCCACTTTGTGGTGGGCAAACGTTCAAACGACAACGGTTGGGCTTGTTGCGTTGCGAATCGTGCCGACTGGTACGGGTGTATGGGCCTGGACGGCCCGATCCCAGGGTGGAACAGTATGGAGAGCAGTGAACGGGTCTTGTGATACGCTTATTCCTATGAAACATGCCTACTGGAGATAGGAATGGAAACGGTGAATGTCAGTAGTTTGAAAAACAACCCCAGCGAAGCCTTGCGACTGGCTCATCATGATGTGGTGGTCGTCATGAATCGCAACGCGCCGGATGCGGTGATGATCGGCATCGATTCCTTGGGTGTTCTGGAAGCCAGAGGGGTTCGTCCGGCATTCGCTACCGCATTATTTCGTGATGGAAATCTGTCGCTGTCGCGTGCCGCGCATTTGGCCGGGATGCGCGTGTCCGAGTTTGCCTCGCATGTTTCCCGTCTGGGAATTCCCGTTGTCAGGCTGGATGGTGCCGAGGCAGCACGGGATATGGATACGCTGGACGAATGGCTCGCCTCGTCCTGACCGATGCCAGCCCGTTGATTGGCCTGGCGCGGGTGGAGGGTTTGACATGGCTGGTGACGTTGTTTGGCGTGGTGTGGATGCCCGACGAGGTGCGACGGGAGGTGTTGTCGGGGTTGGGGACCGGCGATGAACAGGCGATCAAGGCTGCCAAAGCTGCGGGCTTCTTGCGCGTTTGGCCGTCGGCGGTGCCTGACAAACCGGACTTGCCGGACCTGGACGAAGGCGAGTCTGCTTGTATTCGCATTGCTTTGGCAGAAGGTGGGGATGCCTTGCTGCTGATGGACGAGCGCGCAGGTCGGGCCGTGGCGCAAGAACATGGCTTGCGCGTTGCGGGTACGGCGGCGGTGATCGGGATGGCCAAATCGCGCGGATTGATTCCTTCGGCGAAAGCGGTGTTCTCTCGCCTGCATGATTCCGATTTCCGCATCTCGGCGGCCGTGATCGAAACGATACTTCGCCGGGTGGGGGAGCGATGAGGCGAGTAGTACCGTACCGCCAGCACCAACTTTGGGGATGGATGAGCGAGGCCGTGCCGACTTGGGGGAAGCATCTATATCTGGCCTGGCGTGCGCACGGCGGCGGTGCATCGGCAGTTGGTGGATGAGGCTGGGGAACACTCACCGGTTTTGGGAGGAAGCCTTGCATGACTGAACAACAGGATGCAGAAAAGCGGCAGGTGCATGATTTTTGGAATCGTGCATCCTGCGGGGAGGACTTGTATCTGGCGGGAAGTGACCGTGCCGCCTAGTTCGCTGGTTGTTTCCCAAGGCAGGGTTGTTCATGTTGATTGAGGCTAGAAAATAAGTGAAACAGATACTCCAATCTCTTAAAACGGGTGCGACCGAAGTGGCCGAAGTTCCCGTTCCCAGCGTTAAACGTGGTCAGCTATTGGTTAGAACCACCAACACACTGGTTTCCGTCGGCACTGAACGGATGTTGGTTGAGTTCGGCAAAGCGGGCTGGATTGAAAAAGCGCGGCAGCAGCCGGACAAGGTGCGCATGGTGCTTGACAAGATCAAGACCGATGGTTTGCAGCCCACGATTGAGACGGTGTTTAACAAGCTCGATCAGCCTTTGCCGCTAGGGTATTGCAATGTGGGCCGGGTGGCCGAGATTGGAACCGGTGTGACCGGGTTTGAAGTGGGTGAGCGGGTTATCAGCAATGGCAAGCATGCCGAGGTGGTGAGCGTGCCCATCAATCTCTGTGCCAAGGTGCCCGATGCCGTATCCGACGAAGAGGCGGCTTTTACGGTGCTGGGGGCCATTGCCCTGCAGGGGATTCGCCTGGTACAGCCGACCCTGGGGGAGACCGTCGTGGTCACCGGTCTGGGGTTGATCGGTCTGGTGACGGTGCAGCTTTTACGCGCCCATGGTTGTCGTGTGCTTGGCCTGGACTTCGATAAGGAGAAGCTGGCGCTGGCCCACCGCTTGGGCGCCGAGGTGGTGGATCTGGCCGCAGGGCAAGATCCGGTCAAGGCTGCGGAGCTGTATTCCCGCAGGCGCGGCGTGGATGCCGTGATCGTGACGGCGGCCACCAAGAGTAGTGAACCAATGCATCAGGCGGCGTTGATGTGCCGCAAGCGTGGGCGCATTGTGTTGGTGGGGGTTACCGGTCTGGAATTGTCGCGAGATGATTTTTTCAAGAAGGAGCTGACCTTCCAGGTTTCGGCCTCCTATGGGCCGGGGCGTTACGACCCGAATTACGAAGAGAAGGGTCAGGATTATCCGGTGGGGTTTGTGCGTTGGACGGAACAGCGCAATTTTGAGGCCGTGCTGGATATGATGGCGGATGGGCGTTTGGATGTTAAACCGTTGATTTCGCACCGTTTTTCCATTTCCGAGGCTGAAAAGGCTTACGAACTGGTGGGTGGGGCGGGGCCTTCGCTGGGTATTTTGTTGGCATACCCGGGTTTGGAAATTTCGGCGGCCGCAAGGACGGTTTCGCTGAAAGCCACGCCGATCTCGGTTGCTGAGGCTGGATCGGGCAAGGCTTCAGTGAGTTGCATTGGGTCAGGCAATTACGCGACGGCCGTATTGATTCCGGCCTTCAAGGGAGCGGGTGCACATCTTCGCAGTGTGGCTTCCAGTGCGGGGGTGAGTGGTGTGCATGCCGGGCGAAAATACGGTTTCGACGAAACCACTACCGATACCGGCCGTATTTTTTCAGACCCCGCGACGAATGCGGTTGTGATTACGACCCAGCACGACAGCCATGCCCGTTTCGTGCTGCAGGCACTGCGTGCGGGAAAGCACGTTTTCGTTGAAAAACCCCTGTGTCTGACTTTGGCTGAGTTGGCGGAAATCGAATCAGCCTACGCCGAGTGCTGCCAGCGTCAGTCATCTGAACCCATGGTGATGGTGGGGTTTAACCGTCGTTTTGCTCCCCAGGTGCAGAAGATCAAGCAGTTGTTGGCAGGCGTTACCGGGCCGAAATCTTTCATCATGACGGTGAATGCCGGGGCGATTCCGGCCGACCATTGGACACAGGACCCGGAGGCGGGCGGTGGGCGGATCATCGGCGAAGCCTGCCATTTCATTGATCTTCTCCGCTACCTGGCCGGGGTGCATCTGACTTCCTGGCAGCGGACGAGCATGGACTCCCCGACCCAGGACACGGTGAGCCTGCAGCTAGGCTTCGCGGATGGTTCTATCGGGACGGTGCATTACTTTGCTAACGGTAGCAAAGCATTCCCCAAAGAGCGGCTAGAGATATTTGCTGCTGGGCGCGTTTTGCAACTCGACAACTACCGCAAGCTGACCGGGTTTGGTTGGCCGGGCTTCAGCAAGATGAATTTGTGGCGACAGGATAAGGGGCAGAAGGCCTGTGCCAAAGTCTTTGTTGATGCAATGGAAGGCTATGCTCCAAGCCCTATCCCATTTGATGAGGTTCTAGAGGTGAGTCGGATCAGCATTGAGCTTGCAGGAGTGACTCAGTGAAGTTCATTGACATCATCGCCGGGGCACGGCCAAATTTCATGAAAATCGCCCCGATCATTCGTGCGCTGGAACGCAATAATGACAATAAGGAGTTAGTGCGACCGCTTTCGTATCGGCTTATTCATACTGGCCAGCACTACGATGCACGAATGTCCGGTGACTTCTTCACCCAGTTAGGAATCCCCGAACCACATGTGAACCTGGAAGTGGGTTCCGGCACGCAAGCCGAGCAAACCAGCACCATCATGACACGCTATGAGCGCTTGTTGCTGGAGGCACCAAGCGACCTGTGCTTGGTGGTAGGCGATGTGACATCCACCATGGCTTGCGCCATTGCAGCGCAGAAGCTGCATGTATCTGTGGCTCACGTCGAAGCCGGGATTCGGTCGGGGGACTGGACCATGCCGGAGGAGATCAACCGCATGGTCACGGACGCTATTACCAACTGGTTTTTCACTACCAGCGAGGTGGCCAACACCAATTTGCGTAGGAGCGGTGTGGGGGACGAGCGGATTTTTTTCGTGGGTAACACCATGATCGACACGCTGCTGGCCAACATGAACCGCCTGCAGAAGCCTGACTTCTGGGACGCGCTGGGCTTACAGTCAGGTGAATACTTTGTAGTGACCTTGCACCGCCCTGCCAACGTAGACCAGGGCGACGGCTTTGCCCGTTTGCTGCGCGCCATTGCTGATGGCACACACGGTCTGCCGGTAGTGTTTCCAGTTCATCCACGCACGGCCAACACGCTGCGCGACCTGAATGAGGTGCCCGACAGTTTCCACTTGGTCGACCCGCAGCCTTACTTGGAATTCAACTACCTGGTGAAGCACGCCAAGGCTGTCATCACCGATTCGGGTGGCATTACCGAAGAAACCACTGTGATGGGCGTGCCCTGCCTGACCTTGCGCGACAGCACCGAACGCCCTGAGACCGTCACCATCGGTACGAACGAGCTGATTGGCACCAACCCCGCTGCCATTGCCCCTGCCCTGGACAAGCTGTTTGCCGGGCGCTGGAAAAAGGGCGCCATCCCGGAAAAGTGGGATGGCCGCACGGGTGAACGCATTGTGAAGGTGCTTACAAAGTTGCTTGCCGATAAACGTCAATTGGCCGGCTGACCATCATGGGCTGGTTGAGCCAGGCAGGCCTTTATTGGCACACGCTGCGCTATCTGCGCCCGGTACAGTTGTACGGCCGGGTGTGGTTCCGGGTTTGGCGGCCCAAGCCTGACCTGCGCCCAGCGCCGCAACGCACAGCACCCTCAGGCGGCTGGCAATTACCCGCCCGACGCTTACCGTCTATGACTGGCCCACGCAGCTTCGTTTTTTTGCACGAAGCGGGTCAACTAAATGAAATAGGCTGGGATGGGCCACAACGCCAGAAACTCTGGCGTTACAACCAGCATTATTTCGACGACCTCAATGCCATCGATGCCCCAGCCCGCCATGCTTGGCACACGGCGCTGGTAGAGGATTGGATTGCACATACCCCCCCAAGCCTGGGCAATGGCTGGGAGCCTTACCCACTGTCATTGCGGATAGTGAACTGGATCAAATGGGTATTGCGTGGTACGGAACTTGCCCCTGCCGCTTTGCACAGCCTGGCTATTCAGGTGCGCTGGCTAACCAACCGATTGGAAATTCACCTACTAGGCAATCACCTGTTTGCGAATGCCAAGGCCCTGGTATTGGCGGGATTGTTTTTCGAGGGCAAAGAGGCGGATGCCTGGCTGGCAAAAGGCTTGCGAATACTGGCCCGTGAAGTGCCAGAACAGGTACTACCGGACGCCGGCCACTTTGAGCGCAGTACCATGTACCACGCTCTGGCCCTGGAAGACATGCTGGATTTGGTCAATGCCACCAAGGCTTTTGCTTCCAGACTGAGCACCGCGCAAAAGTTGCAGGTAGCGGACTGGCCTCATCGTGCCCGCGCCATGCATGCATGGTTGCAGACCATGTGCCACCCAGACGGTGAGATCAGCCTGTTCAACGACACAGCGTTCGATATTGCCCCCAGCGTGTTCGAACTGGATGGCTATATGCGCCGGGTACTGCCCGATGTTCCAGCCCCCCCGAAACCAGCCTTTGTACACCTTACGAACAGTGGCTATGTGCGCTTGGCCCGTTGTCAGGCCGTGGCATTGCTGGACGTAGCTCCGATGGGGCCAGACTACCTGCCCGGCCATGCCCATGCTGACACTTTGAGTTTTGAGCTGTCTGTGGGTAAACAGCGGGTATTGGTGAATTCAGGCACTTCCTGCTACGGCACCAGCGCCGAAAGGTTGCGTCAACGCGGCACGGCTGCCCATAACACCGTGGTGGTGGACGGACGAGATTCGTCGGAAGTGTGGGACGGGTTTCGGGTGGCACGCCGGGCTTACCCCGTAGGGCTGCATATCGAGCATGAAGCGAACGCTTCAACTACCCAAGTCAGTTGTGCTCACAACGGCTACGGTCGCCTGCCCGGCAAGCCCATGCACCACCGCACTTGGCGTATGGACGAAGAGGGTTTGACCGTGATGGATTGGGTAGATGGCCCGCACCATACGGCCGAGGCCAGATTCCACTTCCACCCTGACCTGCAGGTGCAGATACACCCCAACCAAAAAGAAGGCACCGCTTTGCTTCCTAGCAGTACTACGCTGACATGGCAGATTGAGCATGGCCAGGCCCGGCTGGAACCGAGTACTTGGCACCCCCGGTTTGGAAGCTCGCTGCCCAATGTTTGCCTGGCAGTGCAGTTGGTAGAAGGCACCTGCACACTACGTTTCCGTTGGGCCCATTCAATCGCTTGAAAGCCTGCCCCCCATCACATGCACATCTTATTTTTGACTGACAACTTCCCACCCGAGGTGAATGCCCCGGCCAGCAGAACCTTTGAGCACTGCCGCGAGTGGGTGAAAGCCGGTCACCAAGTGACGGTGATTACCGGTGCGCCAAATTTCCCCAAAGGCAAGGTGTTTGACGGCTACCGAAACCGGCTCTGGCATGAAGAAACCATGGTCGGCATCCGCGTAATCCGCGTCTGGACATACATCACAGCCAACGAGGGTTTTGCCAAGCGCACACTGGACTACCTGAGCTATATGGTCACGGGCTTCCTCGCCAGCTTGTTCGTACGCCGAGTGGACATTGTGGTGGGCACATCCCCACAGTTCTTCACAGTTTGTGCAGCTTACGCGTGTGGCCTATTCAAGTGCGTGCCATGGGTATTTGAGCTGCGCGATATCTGGCCTGAATCTATCCGCGTGGTGGGTGCCATGAAAGCTAGCAAGGTGCTGGACCTGCTGGAAAAGGTAGAGCTGTTCTTGTACAGAAAAGCCAGCGCCATTGTGTCTGTCACGCATGCGTTCCGCACTGCGTTGATGCGTCGTGGCGTGGATGGCAACAAGATTCATGTGGTGACCAACGGCGTGGACATTACGCGTTTTTCCCCTACGGAAAAAGACACTGCGCTTTTGCAGCAGTATGGGCTGCAAGGCAAGTTTGTGGCTGGCTACATTGGCACGCATGGTCTGGCACACGCACTTGATACGGTGTTGGATGCAGCCAAGGCACTGAAATCCGCACCTGACGGTGACCGCTTCCGCTTCATTTTGCTGGGCGACGGCGCCAACAAAACCGCCCTGCGCCAACGCGCACAAGCCGAAGGACTGGACAGCGTCATCTTTGTGGATTCGGTGCCTAAAGACCAGGTAGTGCGGTACTGGTCGCTGCTGGATGCATCCATCATCCACCTGAAGAAGGACAAACTGTTCACCACCGTCATCCCGTCCAAGCTCTTCGAATGCATGGGCATGGCTATACCGGTGCTACACGGGGTACAGGGTGAATCAGCAGGCATTGTTGAGCGGGAAGATGTTGGTTTGCTATTCGAGCCTGAAAATCCGGAGGCATTGATTCAAAACCTGCGACGCTTGGCAGATGAATCACTATTGCTCAATCGCTTTAAGGCTAATGGACCAATTGCAGCAAAGCATTACGACAGAGTGGCTTTAGCGACAAACATGCTGAATATTCTTGAAACACAGGCAAAGAGGGTATGTTGAGGGGTACTGGCCCCAGAGTACCCAACCACACTGTGCGAACTGGCCGCGCAGATCAAGGCATTCGGCGCGTGCCGTACCACGCTGTTGACAGAGCGCGTGGGCACCGGCCTGGCGCGTGCGCTGTATGCCACGTATGTGAGCTACCTGCCCACAGAACGTTTTGCCTACGAGGTGCCCCAGTACGCAGACCCACGCGGCGTGTTCGTCGAAATGCTCAAAACGCCGGATTGCGGCCAATTCAGTTGCTTCACAGCCCACCCCGGCATTACGCGCGGCGGACATTACCACCACACCAAGACGGAGAAATTCTTGGTCATCAAGGGGCAGGCGCTATTCCGCTTTCGCCACCTGTTGACCAATGAACGGGTGGAATGGCGAACGTCCGGTGACAAGCCACAGGTGGTAGACACCATCCCCGGCTGGGCGCATGACATCACCAACGTGGGCACCGACGAAATGGTGGTGCTGCTATGGGCCAATGAGGTGTTTGACCGGGAAAAGCCGGATACGGTGGGGTGTGGGGTGTAGTTCAGTGCGACAGGGGCGCACCCGTGTGATCGGCGAAGACCGATTCCAGAGTCGGCGCGTCCAGGGCAAAGTCGAACCAGCCTTCAATTTGTTCGAGCGGCGCCGCCTCAATGCGCGCCATCAGCGCCTCTGGCACATCGCCAAAACGCTTGGCCAGCAGCTTGTGCAGGGTACGGATTGCTTCTAGGTGCTGGCCTTGATTCATGCCGGTTTGCATCCCTTGCAACAAGCCTTGCTCAATACCTTTCTCTATCCCAACCTGCATCCCCTTGGCTTCATACCCTTTGGCCCATTCTTCAATCCGTTCTGACAACATGATGCTGATCTCCTGTAAATCATCCACTTCGGGTAACTGCATTTGGTATGGTTTTTTGCGCATCCATGTTGCGCGAAGCCATATCGCGAACATTCTGCGGACATCTGCGTCATTCTCATGCCATTCTTGCAGGGACGCTATCAACGGCAGAAGCGCCTCGGGCGAGGAAACCTGTTCCAGCCGAAAAAGCGCTGCAACGAAATTCTTGACCGGGGGCAAGGTGTTTTCGGTGTAGTGATTCTTCGCAATCAACAAGTATTGGAACTTCGGCTTGAATCTTTCCACCAAACCCGGCACGGGCGGGATCAATTCGCTGAATTCGGTCGCCGCCGTCCAACGGGCAGCGCCGTTGTACAGCACGATCGGCAGCACAGGGGGCAGGCGGCCATTGGGCAAAACCTCGCCGCGTCGAATCAAATCCTGGTACAGCAGGCCAAGGTACACCAGCATTCGCAAGGCCATGTAGCGGTCTACGCTGCTTTGGAATTCGATCAGTAGGTACAGGTAGACCCACTGCCCTCCCACTTTGATGCGCCAGACCACATCGTCAGCCCGTTGGCGAAAGTCTTCGCTGATGTAACTGCCGGGTACCTTTTCGAGCGAGTCGTAATCAAGGCTGTAGAGCCAGTCATCGGTTACAAACCCCTGAATCAGGTCACGAACCATCTTCCGATTCGAGAACAGAAATTTGTAGCTGCTATCGTGTTCGGTGGCCATGCCCCTATGGTATGGCGAAACAGCTACCTGCCCACCGAACGTTTTGCCTACCAGGTACCCCAGTACGCGGACCCGCGCGGCGTGTTCGTGGAAATGCTCAAAACGCCGGATTGCGGCCAATTCAGTTGCTTCACAGCCCACCCCGGCATTACGCGCGGCGGGCACTACCACCACACCAAGACGGAGAAATTCCTGGTCATCAAGGGGCAGGCCCTGTTCCGCTTCCGCCACCTGTTGACCGATGAACGGGTGGAATTGCGAACGTCCGGCGACAAGCCACAGGTGGTGGACACCATCCCCGGCTGGGCGCATGACATCACCAATGTGGGCACCGACGAAATGGTGGTGGTGCTATGGGCCAATGAGGTGTTTGACCGGGAAAAGCCGGATACGGTGGGGTGTGGGGTGTAGCCGATCGTTCCCACGATCCAGCGTGGGAACGCAGCCCGCACCGCTGAAGCGGTGCAACTGACCCTCTGTCACGACCGGTACCCCGTTCCCCCACCCCCAGCGCCAACACAATCCGGCGCTACACGCGCCCAGCCAGATGGAGCGATGCGCGAAGCATGTCATTGATGCGCGTTTGCCAGCCGTCCCCGGTCGCACGTAGTGCAGCAAGCACGTCGGCATCCAGACGCAATGCAATCGGTTCATGTTGCACTTGTTTTGTTTATTGCACTTGTTGTGCTATCCTGTAGGCAGACAAGTTAGCCCCCCTGGGGGTAAAGGAGAGACATATGCGAACGATCGATCGTGTTAGGAAGGTGGCTCCCCCACCACTGAACGCCAAGGATAAGGAGATGGTTCGCGTGGCTCAACGCTGCATCATGGCCTCCCTTGACCACTCTCGGGCAGCGGCCATTACGTTGACCACAGACTCTGGGGAGCATCCAACCGTCGAGGTTCCACCGGCTGCCCTCAAGTTGATCGGTCAGCTCTTGGGCATCATGAGCGAGGGGCATCCTGTCGTTTTGATGCCAACCGAGCAAGAATTGACAACGGTTGAGGCAGCCAATTTTCTAAATGTTTCCAGACCCTTCGTGATCAAGGAGATGGAGGCGGGGCGCTTGCCGCACAGGAAGGTGGGCTCGCATCGCCGCATTGCTGTAGAGGATTTGCTGGCATACGCACAAAACATGCGCGCCCAGCAGGCCAACGCTTTGGAGCGACTCGCCGACAACGCCCGTGAGTTGGGGTTGGATTACTGATGGCTGGGCACGCTCGCTACACGGCACTGCTGGATGCGTGCGTTCTGTTTCCACTGGCCATGACAGATGCGTTGATGAGCTTGGCCACTGCCGGATTCTTTGCTGCGAAATGGACGACGAAGATTGAGGACGAGTGGATACGGTCCCTCGAAAAGCAACGCCCCGATCTGGCCGGAAAACTGTGGACAAGACGCGATGGCATGCGTGATGCAATTTCCGACTGGGAGGTGCCGGAGTCTGCCTGGTCATCGATTGCCGGTGGGATCGTGTTACCCGACCCGAATGACGTTCACGTCCTTGCCGCTGCCATTGCGGGTCATGCCGATTGCATCGTGACTTCGAATTTGAAGGACTTTCCGAATTCGGTATTGATGGAGTACGGCATTGAGGCGATCGACCCTGACACCTTCATCGTCAACCAGTGGGATTTGGATTCCGTGAATGCCATTGCTGCATTCAAGCGAATGCGCGCGAGACGGAAAAAGCCGCAGTCCAGCCCAGAAGATTTTGCTTACGCCTTGGAGTTGGGCGGTCTGCCTACGACGGCAGAGAGATTGCGCCTGGCCGCAGAGTTGATTTGAGCGTAAGCCGAACTGGCAGTGTCGGTATTTCGCTACCCGGTGGTGTCGGCTGCAATGGACTGCAACATTCCTCTACGGATAGCAATCGTCTGCAATGGCACCGATGCTGTAGCTTGGTTTGGGTCGCATGCCCACCAGCGCCAACACAATCCGGCGCTACACACGCCCAGCCAGATGGAGCGATGCGCGAAGCATGTCATTGATGCGCGTTTGCCAGCCGTCCCCGGTCGCACGCAGTGCAGCAAGCACGTCGGCATCCAGACGCAATGCAATCGGTATTTGGGTCGATGCGGATTTGGGGCTACCACGCCGTAGCAATTGCTCGCCTTCGTACTGGTCTGCGCGCTCGAAAAATTCTTCTGTCAGTTCCGGCGCATCGTCTGGGTCAATCCATGTAGCGTGCATATCGCTCGATTTTTGCGCGTGTTCTATCACTTTAGGGTTCAGTGCGACAGAGGCGCACCCGTGTGATCGGCGAACACCGATTCCAACGTCGGCGCGTCCAGGGCAAAGTCGAACCAGCCTTCAATTTGTTCGAGCGACGCCGCTTCGATGCGCGCCATCAGCGCTGCTGGCACATCACCAAAACGCTTGGCCAGTAGCTTGTGCAGGGTACGTATTGCTTCCAGGTGCTGGCCTTGATTCATGCCGGTTTGCAAGCCTTGCTGCATTCCTTGTTGCATCCCTTGTTGTCTACCTTGCAGCAAGCCTTGTTCCATTCCTTGCTCTATCCCAACCTGCATCCCCTTCGCTTCATACCCTTTGGCCCATTCTTCAATCCGTTCTGACAACATGATGCTAATCTCCTGTAAATCATCGACTTGGGGTAACTGAATTTGGTATGGTGCTTTGCGCATCAACGTTGCGCGTATCCATATCGCAAACATTCTCCGAACATCTACGTCATTCTCATGCCATTCTTGCAGGGACGCTATCAACGGCAAAAGTGCCTCGGGCGAGGAAACCTGTTCCAGCCGAAACAGCGCTGCAACGAAATTCTTGACCGGGGGCAAGGTGTTTTCGGTGTAGTGATTCTTCGCAATCAACAAGTATTGGAACTTCGGCTTGAATTTCTCCACCAAACCCGGCACGGGCGGGATCAATTCGCTGAATTCGGTCGCCGCCGTCCAACGGGCAGCGCCGTTGTACAGCACGATCGGCAGCACAGGGGGCAGGCGGCCATTGGGCAAAACCTCGCCGCGTCGAATCAAATCCTGGTACAGCAGGCCAAGGTACACCAGCATTCGCAAGGCCATGTATCGGTCTACGGTGCTTTGGAGAATGGCGAACGTCCGGCGACAAGCCACAGGTAGTAGACACCATCCCCGGCTGGGCGCATGACAATTACCAATGTGGGCACCAACGAAATGGTGGTGTTGCTATGGGCTAATGAGGTGTTTGACCGGGAAAAGCCGGATACGGTGGGGTGTAGGTATGAAAAAACTCAAAGTGATGTCGGTCGTCGGTACGCGGCCGGAGATCATTCGTCTTTCCCGCGTGCTGGCGGCGTTGGATAGGCACTGTGAGCATGTGCTGGTGCATACGGGCCAGAACTATGACTATGAATTGAATCAGGTGTTCTTCGACGACTTGGGTGTGAAGAAACCGGACTACTTTTTGCACAGCGCCGAAGGCAGCGCCAGCGCCGCCAACACGATTGGCAATCTGATCACGACCGTGGACGGCGTTTTGGCGCAGGTGCAGCCGGATGCCATGCTGGTGCTGGGCGATACCAATAGCTGCTTATCGGTCATCCCGGCCAAACGGCGCAAAGTGCCGATCTTCCACATGGAGGCTGGCAACCGTTGTTTTGACCAGCGGGTGCCGGAGGAAATCAACCGCCGCATCGTTGATCACACGGCAGATATCAACCTGACCTATAGCAGCATTGCGCGCGAATACCTGCTGCGCGAAGGACTTCCGCCGGACCAAGTCATCAAAACCGGCAGCCCCATGTATGAAGTGCTGCACCACTACATGCCGCAAATTCAGGCTTCTGACGCGCTGGCGCGTTGGGATGTGGCCCAAGACCAGTACTTTGTGGTGAGCGCGCACCGGGAAGAAAACATCGAACCCGATACCGCTTTTGCCAAATTGGTCGCCGTGCTCAACATGGTGGCAACGGAGTACCAATTGCCCGTCATCGTCTCCACCCACCCGCGCACCCAAAAGCGCGTGGATGCCACCGGCGTGCGTTTTCATCCCTTGGTGCGGCTACTCAAACCACTGGGGTTTCACGATTACGTCAGGCTGCAAATGGGGGCCAGGGCTGTGTTGTCGGATAGCGGGACGATCAACGAGGAGGCATCGATTCTGAACCTGCCCGCCCTGAACTTGCGTGAAGCGCATGAGCGCCCCGAGGGGATGGAGGAAGCCGTGGTCATGATGGTGGGGCTGGAAGTGGACAGGGTGCGGCAGGGGTTGGCGATTCTGTCGAGCCAACCACGCGGTGCCGACCGCGCGCTGCGCCTGGTGGCAGATTACGCCATGCCGAATGTTGCCGACAAGGTGGTGCGGATCATCCACAGCTATACAGACTATGTGAACCGCGTGGTTTGGAAGCGGTATTAGGGCGACTAGGTGGCCAGGAGCAAGGAACGATGCGGATCGCGCTGATTGCAGATACCTTTCCACCATTGCGCACTTCGGGCGCAGTGCAGCTTCGCGATTTGTCGCGGGAGTTCGTACGCCAAGGCCATGCGCTGACGGTTCTGCTCCCCACCCCGGGGCTGGAAACGCTCTGGCGGATCGATGACTACGAAGGCGCGGAGGTATTGCGCCTGCGCGCCAGCCCTTTGTCCGCCCAACGGTGGGATGGCGTCGTCTGGTATTCCCCTTCCATCTTCCATGGGCCTTTGGCCGGGGCGCTGAAGTGCTATGCGCAAATTCACACAAAGTGTGATTTCCTATACCAACAACCTTCGCCGGATTGCGGCCAGTTCAGTTGCTTCACAGCCCACCCCGGCATGACGCGCGGCGGGCACTACCACCACACCAATTCAGTAGGCTCTTATGCATGGTTCATAAAAAAGCCATATCATCGCTGGTGAATCATCAATGAATCAAACATGGCCAAGCCTGCATCCCGCCCCTATTCCCAACGCAGTTTGCTCGCAATGCAGTTGCTTGGTGCCCTCATCCGCGAAGGGCGCTTGGAAAACGCGATGACCACGACTGACCTTGCCATGCGTGCGGGGGTTTCCCGCGCTTTGTTGCAACGCATCGAGCGGGGCGACCCCACGTGTTCCATCGGTGCCGTGTTTGAGGTGGCATCGATTTGCGGCGTGGCCCTGTTTGAACAGGATGAACGCTGTCTGGCATCCACACTGGCCCACCACCGCGAAAAACTGGCTTTGCTGCCCAAAGCCGTCAGAGCCAAAGCCAAGGTTGTGCAGGATGATTTCTGACGCAGCCGTTGCGTATGCACAGGCCTATGTCTGGGTGTGGCTACCACAGGCCGATGCACCCGTGGTGGCGGGTTTGCTGTCCCGTCAGGGGCCGCGGCTGGCGTTCCACTATGGCCGTAGTTATCTTGCCCGCAAGGATGCCATCCCGCTGTATGCACCGGAATTGCCTTTGCAGCCCGGGTATATCCCCCTGGCGCCGGGTT
The DNA here is from genome assembly GCF_000477435.1 of Candidatus Symbiobacter mobilis CR. Classification (NCBI taxonomy): domain Bacteria; kingdom Pseudomonadati; phylum Pseudomonadota; class Betaproteobacteria; order Burkholderiales; family Comamonadaceae; genus Candidatus Symbiobacter; species Candidatus Symbiobacter mobilis. The sequence goes on along the minus strand of NC_022576.1, from coordinate 522,183 downwards.
GGAATATGCCCGGCTGCATCCGCGATGCGTCTCCAGATGCCTGGGGCCGCCGTGTGCTGATTCATCGCACACTGGGTGCAAAAGGGGCAGATGCGGCGCAGGTGGAACTGGATGAGTTGACGTATCTGTTGGAATCGGGTTCCAACAGGGTGGGCGCGCTGGACTTTCAACGTTCGCCCACGCACTATGCGCCACGGCTGGCGCAGCAGGCCACTTTGGTGGAATTGCAGACCGCTGTGGAAAAGATCGAGCAAGGTATCCCCTTGTCCCCCGATCTGGATCAGTCGCTGCTGCATGGAACGTCGTTGGGCGGCGCCAGGCCGAAGGTGTTGATCGATGACGTTGACAGCAAATTCATCGCCAAGTTTTCCACAAGCAGCGATTGGTACAACGTGGTCAAAGCCGAGTTCCTTGCCATGCGCTTAGCCGCCAAGGTTGGGCTGGATGTAGCGCCGGTGCAATTGCGGTCGGCTTTGGGCAAGGACGTGTTGCTGGTTGAACGGTTCGACCGTGTGCGGCAGGGCAGCGCGTGGCACCGTCGGGCGATGGTTTCCGCACTGACGATGTTGGAGCTGGACGAGATGATGGCTGCCTATGCCAGCTATGAAAAGCTGGCAGAGATCATCCGCCATCGTTTTGTGAACGCCAGGGAAACTTTGCGGGAACTGTTCAGCAGGCTGGTTTTCAACATCTTGTGCGGGAATACGGATGACCACGCCCGCAACCATGCTGCTTTTTGGGATGGGCAGCGTTTGACGCTGACACCCGCCTACGACATTTGCCCTCAGCCCCGCGTAGGGCAGCAGGCATCGCAGGCCATGCTGATTCACGGCGGTGACCGAAGCAGCCAGCTTGCGACGTGCATTGCAGCGTCGTCAAGTTACTTGCTGAGCCGTGAAGAGGGTATCGACATCGTGAATCGCCAGCTTGAGGTGATCATGAACGCATGGCAACCCACGTGCGATGAGGCCAATCTCAACGCTGTGGATCGCGCCATGCTTTGGCGCAGGCAGTTTCTGAATCCATTTGCCTTTTTCAACCTGCCTGAAGGCATCCGCTGGAACCTGGACGGGCAAACATGGTGATGTCCGGTGGTGCGGTATGACCCATGCGACAAGGATTTTGATGAACGGCTGGAATTGCGAACGTCCGGTGACAAGCCACAGGTGGTGGACACTATTCCCGGCTGAACGCATAACATCACCAACGTGGGCACCGACGAAATGGTGCTACTGCTGTGGGCCAATGAGGTGTTTGACCGGGAAAAGCCCGATACGGTTGGGTGTGGGGTGTAGTTCAGTGCGACAGGGGCGAATCTGTGTGATTGGCGAAGACCGGTCACGTTGGACTGGAATACTCACAATCAGGTCTTCAAATCGGTTGATAGTCATGGGACCGACGTCATGACACCTGTAGGTGCAACTCCTTACCGCAGGCCTTGACGTACTTTCTGAGGGTGGCGACCGAGGGCGAGTGCTTGCCCGTGGCCAGTGCACGCTCAAGACGGGCAACGGCAGGGGCTTGCGTGCCCATGCGGGCGGCAAGCTCGGCCTGGGTCAAGCCCGCCTCGTGGCGCGCTTTGAGCAGCGCATCCAGAAGCTCCCCTTCTTCGCGCTCAATGCGTTCAACTTCGGCGGCTACGCCGGGACGGCTCATCAGCTTCTTGATGACTTCATCGTGTGTGGCCATGTTTCACCTCTTTCATGCGGTTCAGTGCAATTTCTAGTTCACGCGGTGGTGTGCGGCTGGTCTTCTTGATGAAGCTGTGCAGCATCACGATGCGCCGGCCCACTTGCGTGCAGTAGAAGACCCGGGCAATGCCTTCCGCGCCCTTGAGGCGCAGTTCCAGCAGGCCATCCCCCATCGACTTGGTGTGCGGCTCTCCAAGGTTCGGACCAACAGCCACCATGCGCCGCGTCAAGACAACATAGCGCGCCGCCAAGGTGTCTGGCAGCGCCAGGATTTCTTGCTCCACGCCTTCGCTGTAGTAATCAATCGCGTATTCCATGTCTTAGAATAACATAAATGTTATGCGAGTGCTGAGGGCTGAGTGCTCAGCACTGGGTGAAACCATGTGCCACAACGGGGAGAGGCCGTCTCTGTGGTGGCCACGTTCTGCCACAACATTGCGCCTGGTTGTGGAGGACGTGGTGTTGGCCTGGCGCGTGCCCTGTATGCCACGTATGTGAGCTACCTGCCCACCGAACGTTTTGCCTACGAGGTACCCCAGTACGCAGACCCGCGCGGCGTGTTCGTGGAAATGCTCAAAACGCCGGATTGCGGCCAATTCAGTTGCTTCCCAGCCCACCCCGGCATTACGCGCGGCGGGCACTACCACCACACCAAGACGGAAAAATTCTTGGTCATCAAGGAGCAGGCGCTGTTCCGCTTTCGCCACCTGTTGACCGATGAACGGGTGGAATTGCGAACGTCCGGTGACAAACCACAGGTGGTGGACACTATTCCCGGCTGAGCGCATAACATCACCAACGTGGGCACCGACGAAATGGTGGTGCTGCTATGGGCCAATGAGGTGTTTGACCGGGAAAAGCCGGATACGGTGGGGTGTGGGGTGTAGGTACCGCGTACTCGCAGCGTTGGACAGGCACTGTGAGCATGTGCTGGTGCATACAGGCCAAAACTATGACTACGAATTGAATCAGGTGTTCTTCGACGACTTAGGCATAAAGAAAACGGACTACTTTCTGAACAGTGCCGAAGGCCGGATGGCTGAAGCGGCTGGGCGACGGCAAGCGCTGGGTCATGACCACTACCGCCGGTGAACGGTTGAATCTGAAACGCCCGGTATGTACAGCAGTGACATCGAAGCGCATCAAAGGGGCCAGGTGCAATAAATTGTGCTAGAGTACAAAAATTCATAAGTTTTTATGGGGACAATATATGCCAACTATAAGTATATTTTACGGAATCCTTATCACCATTCTATTTGAAGACAACGAGCGGCATCACCTACCGCACTTTCATGTTCGCTATTAAAACTTCAAGGCATCGATTGCCATGGAAGATGGTCGTGTATTAGCGGGAAATTTTCCACCAAAGCAGTTGAAGCTTGTTCAAGCATGGGTGGAATTGCACCGCGACGATCTTTTTGCCGATTGGGAACTCGCCGTAAACGGTGAAGAGCCTTTCCGGATTGCTCCGCTGCAATAAGTGGATGTTGAAATGAATGATCTTCTTGATGTGCTGAGTGTTCAGGCTTTGCCAGGCTATAAACTGATGCTGAAATTCGAGAATGGGGAAAGTCGTCTTTTTGATATGTCGCCATTGATTGATAAAAGGCCATTTAGCCGACTGAAGGTTTCTAATGCTTTCTTTGGCGCACATGTCGATTACGGCACGGTTGTTTGGCCAGGAAATATCGACATCGCCCCGGAGACTCTTTACGACCGCTCGGTTCTGCTGGGTGATTGAGCGTGCCCAAACAACCATCCCATCGGGCATCTACTGTGACATAGTGTCTGACAGAAAAAGGGAAAACCATGCAAAATCAACAGGGTACGCTACGTTTGGGGGGTTGAAGATTGAGCCGCTTTCCTGCGATTTCCATGAGATTATGCATAAGATGCCGCATTACACACCAATTTTTTCATTTTGATATAATACTTTCATCCTATTTCAATCTTCATTAAAATAATTGGGGGCTACATGCGCTCTGTCATCAATCCTCAGATGAAATTAGGCGAAGATCCTATCGCTAACATTCAGCTTGATCTGCGTTCTCGCGATGATATCCCCAAATTGCTGCTAGGACTTCAGTACATCTACACAACACCAGACGTACGCAAAGAAGTTTTCTCTATCCTCTCAGAAATTCTCCCGGTCCTCCATTCTGGTGAAAAGGTACAAGCGCATATGGGTCGCCCAGGTATGTCGCAGTGGCAAATTCTTGTCATCGGTGTGGTTCGATTGGGTCTGAATATCGACTACGACCGATTGCAAGAGCTTGTGAATCAACATCGTACATTGCGACAAATGCTTGGGCATACTGACTGGTATGATGAGACAAAATACAACGTGCAAACCCTGAAAGATAATTTGAGGTTATTTACCCCAGAGATTCTTGATCGAATAAATCAAGTTGTGGTCAAAACCGGCCATACGCTAGTAAAAAAAAGCCCGGACGACGTTCTACACGGTCGTTGTGATTCCTTTGTAGTTGAAACAGATGTACATTTTCCAACCGATTTGAATCTTCTTTTTGATGCTATACAAAAGATCATTGCATGGAGTGCAAAATTGGCGGAAAAACATAAATTGTCTGGCTGGCGTCAGCATGAACACTCTTATCGCCAATTCAAAAAGCAGTATCGCCATATTCAGCGGCTTCGGCGCTCTCATTCCCAAAATGAAGCCAAACGTGCAGCAAAGGAAGCTGCCATCCACGAAGCATGCGAGGAATATCTCAAGCAGGCCAAAGAGCTGTTCGAGCGTGCCACCCAAACAAGGCAGGAAGTCGTCTTGGCTACATCGCAGATCGGCGCACGGGAGCAAGGGTTGGTATCGAAGCTGCAGGTCTTCATAGGGCATGCAGAAAAGTTATCAGATCAGATTCGCCGTAGGGTGATCAACGGGGAACGCATTCCGCATTCGGAAAAGATATTCTCGCTGTTTGAACCGCATACGGAATGGATAAGCAAAGGCAAGGCTGGTGTGCCAGTGGAATTGGGAGTCAAGGTTTGTATTCTGGAAGATCAATATCGTTTTATTTTGCATCACCACGTTATGGAAAAGCAAGAAGATAACGAAGTTGCTATACTAATGGTTGAAGCTGCAAAAGAACGATTCCCGACTTTGAATGCCGTGAGTTTTGATAAAGGCTTTCACAGCCAAGAGAATCAGAAGAAATTGGCAACATTATTAGGCTGTGCTGCTTTGCCAAAGAAAGGGCGCTGTTCCCAAGTGGAGAAAGAACGAGAATCGAGCGAGACATTTGTGAAACTACGGAAAGCGCATTCTGCTGTAGAGTCGGCTATCAATGGATTAGAACACTTTGGTTTGGATATGTGCCCCGATGAGGGAATAAAAGGATTCAAACGCTATGTTTCGTTGTCAGTCTTGGCACGGAATTTTTACCGAATTGGAATGGTGGTTCGTCAGCAATGGATTGATGCCAAGCGAAAAACGCCATCGCCCATCCGTCGTGCGGCTTGATGCCGCTCGACGGTCTTTTTCAAGGGATGCATGAGTGGTTGCAGAGGATAGCTTTCCCTTCATTCACCAATAATCAAATTTTTTGGGTAGGAAACATGGTTTTTGTCAGAATTCGACCGCAAAAAAATTTGTAATCCGGTCTCAATTCCGGATCACATCCCGAAAGTATCGGGTACACGCATCAAAAATCCGACTTTTCTGTCAGACACGACATAGGGGGATTCTGTCGAGCCAACCACGCGGTGCCGACCGCGCGCTGCGCCTGGTGGCAGATTACGCCATGCCGAATGTTGCCGACAAGGTGGTGCGGATCATCCACAGCTATACAGACTATGTGAACCGCGTGGTTTGGAAGCGGTATTAGGGCGACTAGGTGGCCAGGAGCAAGGAACGATGCGGCTCGCGCTGATTGCAGATACCTTTCCACCATTGCGCACTTCGGGCGCAGTGCAGCTTCGCGATTTGTCGCGGGAGTTCGTGCGCCAAGGCCATGCGCTGACGGTTCTGCTCCCCACCCCGGGGCTGGAAACGCTCTGGCGGATCGATGACTACGAAGGCGCGGAGGTATTGCGCCTGCGCGCCCCGCAAACCAAGGACATCGGTTACGTACGCCGCACGCTGGGCGAAGGTTGGATGCCGTTTGCCATGCTCCGCAACCTGCGCGCCAGCCCTTTGTCCGCCCAACGGTGGGATGGCGTCGTCTGGTATTCCCCTTCCATCTTCCATGGGCCTTTGGCCGGGGCGCTGAAGAAATCTTCCCAATGCAAAGGGTATTTGATCGTTCGGGACATCTTCCCCGAATGGGCTGTGGATATGCAATTGATGCCACGCGGCATTCCTTACCGTAAAGTGGACCCCGAATTCAAGACAAAAATTTAAGATGTTCTTCAATCCAGGGGATCCAGAATCATGAGTGAAACGAAGAAGCGCAAAGTCCACACCGCAGAGTACAAAGCGAAGGTGGGGTTGGAAGCCTTGCGCAGTGGCAAGACCATCAACCAGATTGGTCAGGAATTTGATGTCCACCCGGTGCAGGTTTGCCAGTGGAAGAAAGCCATCCAAGAGCAGGCCAAGACACTGTTCGAAGGCAAACGCGGCCCCAAGCCGCTGGATGCGCAAAGCGAACCGGATCGCCTGTATAGCGAGATCGGGCGTCTCAAGATGGAACTCGACTGGCTCAAAAAAAAGTCCGGGATGAGCCTGTCATGAAACGCCAAGACTGGATTGACATGAATGACGACCTGGCGGTCACCCGCCAGTGTGATCTTGTAGGCGTTTCCCGTGCGACGGCCTACGCCCAGCAGCAGCCCAAGGTTGTCGACGAAGACGACCAGAAGCTCAGCCGCCTGATTGATGAGGAGTACACCCGACATCCGTTTTACGGGAGCAGGCGCATGGCGGTCATGATGAGCAAGGCCATGGGTTGCGGTGTCAACCGCAAGCGCATCCAACGCCTGATGCGTCAGATGGGCCTGCAGGGGATGGCGCCAAGCCCCCACAGCAGTAAGGCACACCCGCAGCATCCGGTGTACCCCTATCTGCTGCGCGGTGTGGAGGTCACCCGGCCCAACCAGGTCTGGAGCACCGACATCACCTACATCCGCCTGGCCAAAGGCTTCGTGTACTTGGTGGCGGTGATGGACTGGTACAGCCGCAAGGTGTTGAGCTGGCGCATCAGCAACAGCATGGATGCCAGCTTCTGTATGGACTGCTTGGAAGAGGCGCTGCGCAACTTTGGTAAGCCCGAGATATTCAACAGCGACCAAGGCTCGCAGTTCACCAGTGCGGACTTCACCGGCGTACTTGAGCGAGAAAAGATCGCCATCAGCATGGACGGGCGAGGCCGTGCGTTTGACAACATCTTTGTCGAGCGGTTGTGGCGCAACGTCAAGTACGAGGACATCTACCTCAAGGGCTATGCGACGGTGGACGAGTTGCTGCTGGGACTGAGCGACTACTTCGTGCTATACAACAGCGAGCGGCCACATCAGTCATTGCAATACGAAACGCCAGATGCGGTCTATGCGAACGCTAGCGGCGGCGGCGCGTTGATCATCGACAAATACGCAGATCAGGCCAGCAACGAAAAACCAGACAACCCGAGTACGCAGGCCCGCGCCATGGCACTTGCTGGATAAGCAGGGGGTCGCTGTGGGGATGTGGACAAGCTTGCAAAACGCCCAGCTTGCCCACATCCCCACAGCTCTCACCCGTGCTTACCCACAAGGGTTTGCCTTCGGCCTGACGCGCTTCGCTTGCCAACAGCCATGGGAGAGGAAAGAAAAGGAGACCAAAGACCAAGACAAAAACCGGGGCAACGCCGTGCAGTTGTGTGTGTCAACAGCTACAGCTTAAATCAACCGAAAAATTGTCTTGACATTCGGGTCCACTTTACCGCATATTCAGCGCAATCGCAAAATATCAATATTCCGTTGCAGACATCATTGGCGTGCAATCCCCCGGCAACCTTGGCTATTTTTCCAAGCAGACAAGCGCCGGGAAGAAGATAGAGGTTTTGCAAAATTGGCTGGGCACGGTGGGAAAGAAAGCCTGCTCTATCTGCCTGCAAGATACCCACCTTGCAGGGAGAAAGGTTTTTGTTTATGCGGGGAATATGGGCGTTGCGCAAGGCATGGATATTTTCATCGACCTTGCAGAACGCTTGCAGCCACGCAAGGATGTGGGGTTTCTTTTTGTGGGCCGTGGTAGCGAAGCCAGGCGATTGCAAAAAGAAACCGTGCGCAGGCGGCTCAACAATGTGTTGTTTCAAGACGAAATCGAACCGGATGAAATCCCCGCACTGTATGCCCAATGCTGCGCTGGCATTGTTGCGCTCGACCCCAAACACAAAACCCACAATATCCCGGGGAAGTTTTTGACCTACATGCAAAGCGGGTTACCCGTGTTGGCCAACGTCAACCATGGCAATGACTTGGTTACTTTGATCCGAAAAGAAGACATCGGCAAAGTCTGTGAAACCCATTCCGTGGATATGCTGGAAACCCTGGCATTGGCATTGCTGGACAAACTCGATCAAGATACTGAATGCGCCGAATTACAAAACCGCTGTAGAAAGCTGTTCGAGAAGGAATTCGCCGTGGAACGCGCAGTCCGCCAGATTGTGTTGGCATTGGGGGGGTGAGGGAACCTGGTCCATGACATTGCACAAACGCCCTAAATCAGGAAAGTCATGGCAGTTGTCCACCACCCCTACCCTCGTGGATGGTGCCGGGCATGCAGATCATGCAGGCGTTGGCGGGCGACGTGGGTGTAGATCGTCGTGGTGGAGACATTGGCATGCCCCAGCAGGAGTTGGACGGATCGCAAATCGGCACCGTGATCCAGCAGGTGCGTGGCGAAGGCGTGGCGCAGCGTGTGGGGGGAAAGCTGTTGGGTGATGCCCGCCGCAACGGCATATTGGCGGACGAGCATCCAGAACATCATCCGGCTCATCGCCGTCCCCGGTGTGCTGCCCCGGTGGGTGACGAACAGATCGACCGAGGCCTTGCCCGCCAACAGTTCGGGACGTGCATGCGCCATATAGCGTTCCAGCCACAGCCCGGCGATCTCGCCAAACGGAACGATCCGCTCCCGGCTGCCTTTGCCCACCACACGCAGCACCAGTTCGGTCATCGAGACCTGGTGGCATTGCAGGGTGACAAGCTCGGTCACGCGCAACCCGCAGGCGTACATCAGCTCCAGCATCGTGCGGTCCCGCACGCCTTGCGCGGTGTGGACATCCGGCGCGGCCAACAGAGCTTCGACCTGGCGCTCGGTCAGGCTGTCCGGCACGCGCAACGGTTGGCGGGCGGAAAGCAGCGTGAGCGTGGGGTCCTGGGCAATGCGGTGTTCGCGTAGCGCCCAGCGGTAGAACCGCTTGCAGACCGTCAGGCGCCGGTTCGCCGTCGTCGCCTTGGTGCGCGCGTGGTGTGCTGCAAAAAACCCTAGCAGATCGTCAGCGTCGGCCTGGAGCAGCGTCTTACCGTGGCCATGCAGCCAGCGTCCCAGCGTGCGCAAATCTTGGCGATAGGCAGAAAGCGTGAGCGCCGCCAACCCTTCTTCCATCCACAGCGTGTCGAGGAACGGGTCGATCGACGCATCCGATTGCAGATCGACGACAGGGTCGGGCTGGTCGGTCAAGGGGTGTCCCCGGCGGGTTCCGTCCAATGGCGGGCGATGTACACGCCTTGCCCGAGCAGAAACACCAGCGGGAATACATAGCCCCAGAGCTTGAAATACATCCAGGTTTCGGTGCTGTAGAGCAGGACGACGTAGGCATTGATCGCTGACATGAAGACGCAATAACCCACCCATGCGTGCTGCAGGCGCATCCATACGAAATCCGGCAGATCGAGCTGGCTACCCAGAATCATTTTGAGCACATTCTTGCGCCACACCCACGCCGCAGCGCCCAAGGCAATGCCCATTGCGGCGTACAGCACCGTGGGTTTCCATTTGATGAAGCGCTCGTCATGCAGCAGCAGGGTCAGTGACCCAAACAGCAGAATCAGCCCGAGGGTGAGCTGGTGAATGGCCTGCAATTTGCGATCCATCGCCCACACCACTCCCATCTGCACAACCGTAGCCGCCATCAACACCGCCGTGGCCATGTAAATGTCATACAGCTTGTAAGCGCCAAAAAACAGCACGATGGGCAAAAAGTCAAGAAGGGTGCGCATGGGAACGGGAAATAGAGAATGTGGGAGAGAGAAAGCAGAATTGTTGCCGAGTTGCGGGCGCAGGGGAATGGGGTAACAGCGCTGGATGGAATCCGTAAACTGCCCTCCTTTTCTTCTTCCTATTCGATGCCACCCCTGCGCAATCCCATTCGTGAACTGCCCGATTTGCTCATCAGCCAGATTGCTGCGGGCGAGGTGGTGGAGCGCCCTGCCTGCGTGGTACGCGAGTTGCTGGACAACGCCATCGATGCCGGGGCTACGCAGATCGACGTGCGGCTGGCCGCTGGCGGGGTGCGGCGCATCATCGTCGAAGACGATGGCTGCGGCATTCCCCAAGAGGAACTGCCCCTGGCGTTCCGACGGCATGCGACGAGCAAGATCGCCAGTTTGTCCGACCTGGAGTCTGTAGGGACGCTGGGCTTTCGGGGGGAGGCCTTGGCTGCGGTTTCTTCCATCGCGCAGTGTTTGATCACCTCCCGCGCAGTGGGGCAGAGCATGGCCTACGTGCTCGACGCCGCGACCGGGGTACTCCAACCCGCAGCGCGAGCGCAGGGGACGACCATCGATGTGCAGGAGCTGTTTTTTTCGACCCCGGCGCGGCGCAAGTTCCTCAAATCCACGGCGACGGAGCTGGCCCACTGCATCGAATCGCTGCGCCGCCACGCGCTGGCGCACCCGGAAGTGGGCTTTGCCCTCTGGCACGACGGCAAGCTCGTCGAACAATTCCCACGCCTGGGGGAGGGAACCCACGCCGATTTGCCGGCTTTTGAAGAGCGCATCGCCCACGTGCTGGGTGCCGAATTCGTGGAACAGTCGGTGTGGATCGACCCCCCAGCCAACGCCGTGCCTGGGGTGCGTGTGTGGGGGCGCGCCGGGCTGGAAGATGCCGGGCGTGCCCGCTCGGATCGGCAGTACTGTTACGTCAATGGCCGCTATGTGCGTGACCGCGTCATTGCCCACGCCTTGCGTAGCGCATACCAAGACGTCCTACATGAACAACGCAAGCCGGTACACACACTGTATGTAGAGATCGACCCCCAGCGGGTCGACTTCAATGTGCATCCCACCAAAATTGAAGTGCGGTTTCGGGAGGGGCAGGCGGTGTACGGCGCAGTGCGCCACGCTGTGGAAGACGCCTTGCGCTGCGCCCATCCCACTGCCCGCGCAGCAACCGTGGTGGCCATGCACCGTGGCCTTGATACGCCACTGCCCCCCAACTCCGCGCCTGCACAGCCCACACCGCCTTCAGCGCCCATGCAGCGGCGCGTGGTCTACGACACGCAACAGCACTTCGACGCTGTGGGCATCGCGCACGGCGTCGAAGCGCTGCAAAAGCTCTGGAGCCCGGCGCCCTCCCCTGCTGCGGTAGGCAGCCCACAGCAAAGCGACAGTGGCCAATCAGATATGGGCGAACAGCCATCGACCACCCAGCCGCTAGGTTTTGCGCTGGCCCAGTTGCATGGGGTGTACATCCTGGCGCAAAACACGCTGGGCTTGGTGATCGTTGACATGCACGCCGCGCACGAGCGCATCGTGTACGAGCAGCTCAAACAACAATGGGGCGCACTGCGTGTGGATGGCACGCAAACGGATGCCTGCCCCCGCCTGCCGGTGCAGCGGCTGCTGATTCCGGCCAGTTTTGCTGCCAGCCCCATCGAATTGGCAACGGCGCAGACGCACGAACATACGTTGTCTGCGCTGGGGATGGAAGTGGGACAGATCTCCGCCCGCTCGTTGGCGATTCGCGCCGTGCCGAGCGCGTTGGCCCAAGGGGATGTCGTTGCGCTGGCCCGCGACGTGCTGGCCGACCTGGCCGAGTTCGACGCGAGTACCGCCTTGGAACGCGGTCACCAACGGCTGCTGGCGACGATGGCCTGCCACGGCGCCGTGCGTGCACACCGCAACCTTGGCATCGACGAAATGAATGCGCTATTGCGAACGATGGAACAAACCGACCGCGCCCACGTCTGCAACCACGGCAGGCCAACGTGGAAACAGCTCACCATGCAAGACCTCGATGCGATGCTGCTGCGTGGGCGGTAGGGGGGTATCTGTGTTTTGCCTATCCGCCCGTCGAGTCCACAGGATTTGGCTCAGGCTCAGGGCTGTCGCCAAAAAAATGGGCTTCCATCTGCCGGGCCAAGTATTGGCGGGCACGCGGGTCGGAGAGGTTCAGGCGGTATTCGTTAATCAGCATCGTCTGGCGCCGCACCCATTGTGCATACGCTTCCTTGCTCACGTTGGCCCAGATGCGCTGCCCCAAGGGGCCGGGGTAAGGGGGGATGTCAAGCCCTTCAGCTTCGATGCCAAGCTTGACGCAATGAACAGTTCTTGCCATGGTGTATTGAGAGATACGAGAGCCTCTTGCAAAACCCCGATTCCGAGGCTGAATTTTTGCTGGTTGAGGCAAGAAAATCGGGTGCGGGCGCGCCATTTCTGGCAAGATGAAGTTCTTCAATCCGACATCGAACGCCCGCAAAATGAATAGTAATCGACGCGAACTTCTCATGCAACGCTGGAGCATTGTCCAGGAAGAGCTTTTGCCCGAACTCTGGAATGAGGTGGGGCCGTTGACACCCAAACTGGAGAAAGTGATCCATACCCTGGAGTGGGTTCGCCTTGAGGAGTATGTACGGGCATCGTGGTGCGGTCTCGGTCGCCCGCCGCACGAACGCTCGTGGCTGGCAAACGCTTTTGTCGCCAAGGTGGTATTGGGGATTACCACGACGGTGGGGTTGATCGAACGTCTGTCCGTGGATCGTTCCTTGCGCCGCATCTGTGGTTTTCCGACCCAAAAAGTGCTGCCTTCGGAAGCCACCTTCTCGCGCGCCTTCGACGAATTTGCCAAGGCCCGCTTGGCCGAGCGGGTGCATGAAGCCTTGATCCAAAAACACCTCGGCAAGGAGCTGATTGGGCACATCAGCCGGGATGGCACAGCCATCGAAGCACGCGAGCGCCCCTGTTCGGTCAAGGCAACACAAGCGCCGTCATCCGTTCCCACAACCACCCCAGCGACCGACGCTCCACCAGCATCCCAGCCAACGGCCACAGTCTGCGATACGCCGGTCGCGCCCAAGCGGCGGCGTGGGCGCCCAAAGAGTGGGGAAGAACGCCAGCAGACGGCCAAAACCTCCCCATTAGCGCGTCAGCGTATACAAACACTGGCTGAGATGATCGAGGAGATTCCCACAGCTTGTGATCGGGGTACCAAGTCCAATGCTCAAGGCTACAAGGTCAGTTGGAATGGCTACAAATTGCACCTCGACACGGCCGACTGTGGCGTGCCTATCGCTGCATTGCTGTCCTCGGCCTCGATGCACGACAGTCGTGCTGCCATCCCCTTGTCGCGGATCAGCGCCCAGCGGGTGACGAATCTCTACGATCTGATGGATGCAGCCTATTGCAGCCATGATCTCCGGGAGGACAGCCGAAACCTGGGCCATGTCCCGCTGATTGACCACAATCCGCGTGGAGGCGAGAAGATCGAGTTTTTGCCTCACGAAGCCATTCGCTACAACGAACGTACCGCTGCAGAGCGCACCAACGCTCGCCTCAAGGACGAGTTTGGCGCAAGCCACCTCATGGTCAGGGGCGCTACCAAAGTAATGAGCCACCTGATGTTCGGCGTACTGGCGTTGTGCGCCGACCAATTGATGCGATTGCGATCATGATCCCCCTTTCTCCCGCCTTGGAATCCACGGCATCCGCAGATGTCGGCTTCCGTTCGCGCTGAATCATGAAATATCGACCTTCAGGATAGATACAGGAACGATTCCACTCCGGAATCAGCCCTTTGACTCCAAAAAATCGCAATTTATAGGCGACAAATGCAGTCGGCTATTCGCTTCGGCAGGAATTTTGCAAGAGGCTCACGAGAGATGCGAATAGGAAATGCGAGAAAAGAGCGAAGCGCAGGAATGTAGCGTTTCCTCGGTATCGCCATTTCGGGTACAGGTTCGCATCGGAAAGTACCCCAGTCTGACGAGGTTTGCTCCGCATGCCCCTGGTATTCCATGGTCAAGCCGCCGTAAAATTCGCATACCATGTCTAAAGCTGATACCAAAACCAAAATCGTTGCCGACGGCTTGCGCTACAAGTCCAAGGTTTCCGGGTCTCCGTTCACCGCTGCATCGTCTTTCGGTGCTGCGACCATGTCGTGCTTCTTGTGCGGCAAGCATCGCGCGCGATCCCAAATGGTTTCCAAGAAAATTCTGGGCAAGTCGCAAGCTGTGTGCTCCCCGTCGTGCAAGGCGCTCGATGAACTCACCAAGCAATCCTCCAACTCCTCCGCAAGCGCCCCTTCCAGCGCAGCCGGTCCAGCCGGAACCCCCGGCAGCGCCCCGGCAAGTTCCTGACGCCTCTGCGGCGCCAGGTTCCTTCATCGTCTCCCCATCTTCCAACACCTCCACCCGCACTGCGGGGGAGGTGTTTGATTTTGCGCGTGCTATCTATCTATACCGTCGATTCCTCGCATGGTTTAGCGGCCGAGCTGTGTTCGCTTTCGTTGGCATCGCCTGTGTGATGATGGTGAGTTACGGGGTGTATTTGCAGCACCAAACTGGCGTGGAGCCTTGCCCGATGTGTATCGTCCAACGGTATGCGCTGCTTGCGCTGGCACTCGTCGCCGGGCTGGCTGCGCTGGTTCGTCGGCGCGTCGTGCATGGTGTGTGTGCTACCTTGTTGCTGATGTTTGCACTGTTTGGCGCGGTCGTCGCTGCACGCCAGAGCTGGATCCAGTGGTATCCGCCCCTGGAAGGTAGTTGCGGGCGGGACTGGTACAGCCAGATCACCAATCTCCCCTTGGGGAAGGCCTTGCCGATGTTCTTTGATGCCACCGGCGATTGCTCTTCTTCCGACTGGGTTTTTCTGGGTGGCACTATCGCGAATTGGACGTTCCTCTGTTTTTCGCTGTTCGCGGTGCTCTCGATACGGGAACTGTTCGCATTACGACAGTCTGTACCTGCGGCATCCCCCGCGTCTCCATCATGCCCCTCTCCGTGACGGCTGATAGTCCCACAAGTAGCCGACCGGTGAATAGCCGATGAGTGCGCGCGTGCGATGGGCCCTCGTAGCCCTGTTATTGGTTCTGCTCACTGTCAGCATAGGACGTGCGCTTTGGGATCGTGTACGTCGGCAAGAGGCCGGGGTGCGCCAGCACGCCGCATTGCAATCCGCAGTCACAGTCGACCTCGCTGCCGGGGATGTGGTGCAGGCTACGTCCATAGACCTCGCACAAATCGTCTTCGCTTCCGGCCCTGTCGAAGCGCAACGCACCGCGCTCATCAAGGCACGCATCCCCGGCGAGGTTGTTACTTTGCGGCTGCGTGAGGGCGACCCCGTTCGCACTGGGCAGGTTGTCGCGGAAATCGATGCGATGGAAGCACGGTTGCGTCACCAGCAGGCACTAGAGACGGTTCGTGCTGCGCAAGCGCAAGTGGACATCGCCTTGCGTACCGACCGCAACAACCAGGCGCTGCGTGCCAGCGGTTTTTTGTCGCCCACCGCGTTCGATCATGCCCGCTCGGCCTTGGATGCCGCGCAGGCCAACTTGGCGCAGGCCAAGGCGGCTGCAGGCGTGGCAGCCAAGTCATTGGCCGATGCGACGCTGCGTTCCCCCATTACAGGGTACGTTGCCCACAAATATGTAGAGCAGGGAGAACGCGTCGGAGTTGAAGCCCGGCTGCTCGATATCGTCGACATCACGAGCATGGAATGGCAGGTGTCGCTCAGCCCTGCGGAAGCTGCTCCGGTTCGCGTTGGGCAATCCGCGACTTTGCGTGTCGATGGCATCCCCACAGCATTGCATGCCCGCGTCGCCCGCATCAGCCCTGCGACGAGCGCACGCGCTGTGCCCGTGACCCTCGTGCTCGAAGCTGGCTACCCCCCACTGCGCCATGGATTGTTTGCGCGGGGCAGCGTGCAGACGGGGTCAGTGCGCACGCTGGCTGTTCCCCTCAGCGCGGTTCGTACAGACAAGGCTTCCCCTTACGTGCAACGGATCGTGGAAGGGAAGGTACAACACCAGACCGTGCGCACTGGTGCTCGCGGCGACTACGACGGGCAAACCTGGGTCGCCATCGAAGGGTTGGCCCAAGGGGCATCCCTGGTAGACGGCACCGTCGGCACCCTGCGGCCCGGCACCAGCGTGCGCATCCGGCCCTGACTGCGCCATGTGGTTTACCCGCGTCAGCCTGGCCAACCCCGTCCTGGCCACCATGGTCATGCTTGCACTGGTAGTGCTGGGGTTGTTTTCGCTGCAACGCTTGCAGGTCGATCAGTTCCCCAACGTCGATTTCCCCGTGGTAGTCGTCACCACCGAGTACCCCGGAGCGTCTGCGGAAATCGTCGAATCCGAAGTCAGCAAAAAGATCGAGGAAGGGGTCAATGCGATTGCGGGGATCCAAGCGCTGACCTCGAACTCCTACGAGAACCAGTCCGTCGTCGTCATCGAATTCGGCCTGCACATCGATGGGCGCAAGGCTGCTGACGACGTGCGGGAAAAAGTGGCCACGCTGCGCGCATCCTTGCGCGACGAGGTCAAGGAACCCCGCGTGCTGCGGTTCGATCCAGCCAGCCGCCCGATCTGGTCCGTCGCCGTCTCGCCCAAGGAGGGATCGGCTTGGTCTCCCGTCGAATTGACGGTGTGGGCCGAACAGACGCTCAAAAAGCGCCTCGAAAACGTACGGGGCGTTGGTGCGGTGACGCTCGTCGGCGGAACGTGGCGGGAAATCGGTATCCACCTCGACCCCCTTGCGATGGAGGCGTACCACGTCACCGCAGACATGGTCGTTGCCGCCCTGAGCCAGGAAAACCAGGACATCCCCGTCGGCGCGATCCGTTCGACCAAGCAGGATCGGCTGATCCAGATTGCCGGGCGCATCAACCGCCCCGAAGACTTTTCGCGGCTGATCATTGCCAGCAATCAGGGCACGACGGTGCGCCTGGGCCAGGTCGCCACGGTCGTCGATGGCGCCAGCGAGGTTGACAGTCTGGCGCTCTACAACGGCCAACGCACTCTGCTGCTGGAAGTGCAAAAGTCGCAGGACGAAAACACGATCCAGGTCGTGGACGGGCTGTACCGCACTATCGAGACGCTGCGCGCCGAACTGCCGGAAGGCGTGGAACTCACCCCCATCACCGACGGTGCGCGGCAGATTCGTGTGGCCGTCTCCAACGTGCGGCAGACGCTGTTCGAAGGGGCAATGCTGACCATTCTGATCGTCTTCCTGTTTCTGAATTCGTGGCGGTCCACGGTCATCACAGGGCTGACGCTGCCCATCGCGCTGATCGGAACGTTCTATGTGATGCACCTGCTCGGGTTCACCATCAACATGATCACGATGATGGCGCTGAGCCTATGCGTGGGCCTGCTCATCGACGATGCCATCGTCGTGCGGGAAAACATCGTCCGCCACGTGCGAATGGGCAAGGATGCGTTTTCAGCGTCAATGGACGGCACGCAGGAAATCGGCTTGGCAGTGCTGGCCACCACGCTGTCCATCGTCGCCGTGTTCCTACCTATCGGGTTCATGGGCGGGATCATCGGCAAGTTTTTCCATGAGTTCGGCATCACCATCGTTGCTGCGGTGCTGATTTCGATGTTCGTCAGCTTCACGCTCGACCCCATGCTCTCCAGCATCTGGCATGACCCCCTGCTCGAAGAACCAGGCACGACGCAACGCACGCTGTATGACCGAACGATTGGGCGCGTCACCGGCTGGTTCGACCATGCGACGGAAACGATCGCGCAGGAATACCAGGCTTTGCTGCGCAAAGCGTTGCATCACAAGGCCATCACGGTGTTGCTGGCCATCGGGGTCTTTGTGGCCAGCGTGGCATTGCTTCCACTGCTAGGCACCGAGTTCGTTCCCAAGTCGGATTTTTCGGAAATCACGCTCTCTTTCCATACCCCTGTCGGGTCTGCGCTCGAAGTGACTGAAGCTAAGGCCCGCGCTGTCGACGACATGCTGCGTGCCATGCCCGAGGTGCGCTACACGCTGACGACGATCAACGTCGGTTCCGCGCAAGGCAAGAACTACGCCAACACCTACGTGCGGCTACACGACCGCAAGCATCGCACGCGCAGCGTCGAAGCCATGTCTATCCTGCTGCGCGAGCGGCTGCGGCAGGTTGCCGGGGTCACCGTGACGCACGTTGGTTTGCGGGACCCCGTAGGCGGGCAAAAACAAATCATGTTTTCGATCCTGGGGTCTGACCAGGGAGAACTCGCCCGCCTGAACGCACTTGCTCTCGAAAAAGTGCGGGCCATTCCCGGGCTGGTCGATATCGACTCGAGCCTTGAAAACGACAAGCCCACCCTGGACATCGACCTCGACCGCGATTTGGCCGCCGACCTGGGCCTAACGATTGGACAGGTGGGTTCAGCGCTGCGCACCCAAGTGGCCGGCGTGACGGTAGGCAATTGGCGCGCGCCGGATGACCAGACTTACGACGTCGTCGTCCGCCTTCCCCCCGCCCTACGCGTACGGCCAGCAGATGTGGAGCGGCTCCCCCTGGCGAATGTCGCCTTGGCTGACGGGAGCGTGCAGATGGTACGGCTCAACCAGGTGGCCCATGTTCGCGAGTCGACGGGGTCGAACCGCATCAACCGCCGGGATTTGACGCGCGAGGTATCGATCACCGGCAATGTGTCGGGCCGTTCGGCCGGGGAAGTGTCCGAAGACATCCGCAAGGCCATGGACAGCATGGCCTTGCCACCGGGGTACAGCTACAAGTTCAGCGGTTCGGTCAAAGACATGGCGGAAGCCTTTGGCTACGCGCTGTCTGCGCTGGTACTGGCAGTGATCTTCATTTACATGATCTTGGCCAGCCAATTCCACAGCTTTTTGCAGCCGTTGGCGCTAATGACGTCGCTACCGCTGACGCTGATCGGCGTCGTGCTCGCGCTGATGTTGTTCCATTCGACCCTGTCGCTGTTTTCGGTGATCGGGATCGTAATGCTGATGGGCCTGGTGACCAAAAACGCCATCTTGCTGGTGGACTTTGCGATTCGCGCACAAGCTGATGGGATGGAACGCAACGAAGCCCTGCTGCTTGCCGCCCGCGTGCGGCTGCGCCCTATTCTGATGACGACGCTGGCGATGGTGTTCGGCATGCTGCCCTTGGCGCTGGCGCTGTCCGAAGGATCGGAAATGCGCGCCCCGATGGGACAAGCCGTCATCGGCGGGGTCATCACCTCGTCGCTGCTCACCCTTGTCGTCGTCCCCGTCGTCTACTGCCTCCTCGACGACGTGGCAAAGTGGAAGAGCCGTTGGTACAAGAAACGGGGCACATAGCCACCTTGGTAGGCATCGCCCCGTGTAGGCATGGCCCCCTTGTAGGAGCGATGGAAGTCGCAATGGGCGAGAGTGGCCTAGGCTTGTAGCCTACCGAAATAGGCCCTGATAGGCCCTTACTCTTAGCGGAACTTTCTGCGCACCATCGAACGCGAGACGGCGTCCAAGTGCTTCAGCTCGGCGGGGTCGCGCGATTCGGCGCCGTAGCTTGCCATGCTAGCCATATCTCCTCCCCGGCTACGCATGATGTCCACGCTGGTACGCATGGGATCCGGCTGGCCATTGTCCTTGTTGAAACGCGGCCCGGAAAACCCTCCGCGCCCAGGGGATAGGAGAGCCAATTCCGCAGCCGTCAGGTGACTGCGCGGCTCCTGCGTACGGGGTTCCTTGTTGCGGCGTGGGATGTCCTCACGTACCTTGGTAGCGGGCTTGGGTACGCTGGAGCGCACTTTCGGTTTGGTACGCATTCCCGTTTTTGGCTGCGTAGCAGGGGCAGATTCCTTGATGATGAGGATCCCTGCAGCACCACCAGTAGCACCGGCAACGCGGGGGGGGCGTTGCGGCCTACGGGCTGGCCTTTCCAACACAGGTTGATCCGTCTGTACTGCGGCGTCGTCCTCCCGAGGCGGTGGCCCCAGGAGTTCTTCGACGACAACAGGGCAACCCAGTGCTTGCTCAATGGTCTGCAAGCTGGCCTGCTCTTCCGCGCTACGCAAAAACACAGCCGTTCCAGGGGTTTCCCCATTCTCCAAATGCGATGCACGCCACGCAAAATCGGTCAGGGAAATTGGCGTGTCGTACTGCACGACCACTGCACAGCGCCCAAGCTGGACACCGCGTGCCCAAAAATCCGTTGCGATGAGGACACGCGCCTTGCCCTCCAGCAGACTGCGTGCGGCAGCTTCGCGTGCGGCAGGGCTTTTGTGCCCGTGCGCGACGACGGCTTCGACCCCAGCGCGGCGCAAGCCAGACACCAACGCATCCGCCACATAGCGTGTGCGTGCAAACACCAGCACTGGCGACGCATATCCGGGTAGCAAGCGCAACAGCAATTCCCTTTTTCGATCACGCCCCACCGGGTGCGCACGCAGTCCACACATTGCTGGCTGCGTCGATACGTCGGAAAGATCGAGCAGCCTGGGCTCCCGAAGGCGCGATTGCGCCCATGCGCATGCCTCTTGCCCCAGCCTACCCACAAAAGCCACGACTTGCGCGGAAGCAGGCAGTGCAGCTTGCACCCGGTGCAGCGAATCCTGCCAGCCCATCTCCAGCACACGATCAAGGTCATCGACGACAACCCTCTGCACCTGCCCAAGGTCGAGGGTTCCGCGCTCTAGCGCTTCGACCGCACGGTTCCCGGTCACGACGACGACATCGGCCTGCGTGAACGCAACCTTGGCTGCTGCGGCACCCAAATCCACACAGAAGAAAGGCAACGCCGCTGATTTGGCAAGCGCAAAAAAAGCCTCTTCCACTTGCGCGGCACGATCCCGGTGGGCAACCAGTACAAGCACCCTGGGGCACAACCGTTCCTGAGGTGCAGACTGCGCAGTGGATTGCACAAGCGGCTGCGAATCCAGCACATGGAGCAGTGCTGCAGCGCAAGCGATGGTGCGTTCCGCCCCCGATGGAGCTGCGCAGAGCAGATCCGTGGATTCCCACAACGCAGGGATGAGCCGTTGCTGCAACGGCGTGCATTCGGCGTGGCCCTGGGCTTGCAGGGATTGGGCGAGGGATGGTGCCAGGGAAATTTCGTCAGATTGCATAAAAGCACACCCTATGTGCAGCAGTTCCCTGCACGACTGCCAAAGCCATCGACGCACCAGCTTGGCGCACGACAACACCCAGTCTATGCTGGGTGGCAGACGTCGGGGAAACCGTCAGGCGGGAACATCGATAGCAAGAAGCGGCCTTGGGAAGGCCCGTTGATGCCAATGGAGGCCACATGTATTGGCCGAATTAGCGATCCCAGAACCTAGCCGCAGGCTAGGCAATACAACAAGCAATTTGCCAAAAAAGGGGCAGAAAGTACATCGTTACAACAGGGAACATTGCGCAGCCGATGCTTTCAAATTCCAACCGGTTCTTGAAAAAACCAAGGATACCGGGGCAGGCAGAAAACCACGTGGCACGTTACCAGCAATAGTTTTCTTTCGGAGATTCTCGCATGGTCGATGGCTATACTTTTTGGGTTCCTGCCTCTCATCCATGTCTCTTGCTTTCGACTGGCATCCCCTGCATCGCTTATGGCTAGCGCTGTCTCTGCGCGCATGGCTCCTGCTTGCGGGAGGATCTTCCGTCTTGGCCTTGCTTTCCGGGTTGTACCTGGCAGTGTTGGCGGGGTTGCCACTCCCCCATCCATGGGCACAGTGGTTCGACCAAACCGAGTTGTTCATTCGGGACACTATCCGCCTGACTTTCCGTGACCGTCGGCCCCGGCAGCAAGGCCGCGCAGACTATGTGGTGACCACGGCGCCTGTGGGCATCCTCGAGCCCGCGTATGACTTTCAATGGCTGACCCCTGCCGAGGTAGATCGCATCCACAGTATGGTGTCCGATTCCCTGACCTCCTCGCAAAAGCTGCCCGGAGCACCTGCGAGTGTGCTCGACCCTTCGTGGAACCCGGTGCGTCCGTGAATGCCTTGCGCGTTGTCGGGGCACGCAGCGTCGCGCCGGAGTGCTTCTTTGCATGGATCCTGGTATGGTGCTTCGCGTTCGTACCTGGTTCTGCCGCATGGGCATTTGCCTCCTCTTCTGGTCCACACTACCTATACCAAAGCCCGGCGACACACGCTTTTTTTGCCGCCAACGGCGCCAACTACGATGCACTGACCGACCGTTGGCGTACCTATTTGCGTCGCTCGACCACCGAATTTCGGGAAGTCTCCCGTCCTCAACTTCTCGCCGGGTTGGCTCCCGGTGTGCTGGTGCTCGGCTCTGCGATTCTGCTCGACGACCAAGAACGCGCTGCAATCACCCGCTATGCGGAAGCCGGGGGCAGCGTTCTGTTGACGTGGGGAACCGGAGCGCGTGATGGAACCGGTCGCTGGGTGGGGTACGGCTTTCTGGAAACGATGCTGGACATGCGTGTGACCGGCAAGGTGGCATTGGGTTCGAACGAGCGCTTTCTCCAACCCTTCGGTGATGGCCCGCTGACTTGGCCCGTTCCAGTCGGCGAGCGTATTTTTCTTGGTGAAGTAGCGGAAACCCCTGTGCGCGTCCAGTCTGCGAACCTGGCCGCACGCTATGTTGATTGGCAGCGCTTTCCTCAGCCGCCAGAGACCAATGGCGCCATCGCTTTCCTGGAAAAAGGCGCATCCCGCAGGGTGTACCTGGGGTTTGCGGAATCGAGCTGGGATTACGACGAACGCAAACGGCTCTCCAGCTTGCTCGACGGCGCCATGGCATGGTTGCAACGCCAACCCACCGTCAGTCAGGCAAGCTGGCCCAATGGCCACATTTGGGCACACACGTTCGTGATGGACGTGGAAGACGGCTTTGCCAACGCGGAACACTTTGCTTCGCACCTGGAACAGTTCGGCCTGCGCGGATCGTTTTTCGCCGTGACTGGCGCTGCACTGGGATATCGCAGCGTGCTCGAACGCCTTGTTCCTCGGCATGAAATCGGCTATTTGGGCGATGCAGGGTATGGCTTCAAAGGCAAGCCGAAAAATATCCAGAAAGGTCGGCTCGAAGCGATGGTGGCCGACATGAAGAACGTGCTCGGCTCCCGGCTTACGCTATCAGTAACAGGGTTCAGGGCTCCGGCAGAGTCTTGGGATGCCACGACGGAACAACTGCTGCGTCCACTGGGAATTCGCCACCACGTTGCCGGGCCTGGGGCTTGCGAAACCCGGGTTCCGTGTTTTTCCCAGTCCGAACCCAATCTCGGCCCCGAACAAGCCTTGGTCGTGTTGCCCAGAACCCAAGGCGACGATCTGACGTACCTGGGGTTGAAATTGGATACCGAAACCCTGCGCACCACGCTGCAACGGGATGCGGAATACCAGGCGGAAGCAGGAGCGCTAGGGGTGTTGGCCGTGCATTCCCAGCACTATTCCCCACAAGGGTCGATGGCCACGCAGGTTCCCGCCTATCTTCAGCGGATTCGCCAGCAGAAGACAAAAGTGTGGGCTGCGACCAGTGCAGACATCGCGCAGTGGTGGCGGATGCGCGAACGTGTGTCTTTTCTGCCGGGGCCGCTACTGCAAAACCGCTTTACCTTTACAGTCCGGGCGCCAGGCCAGGTTCGCGGGCTGACGTTCGTCATTACCCACCCTGCCCGGGATCGCACGCCCCGCCGCGTGCTACCCAACGCCGCCACGATGCCCCAGCCCGAGCTGGTACGCATTGACGCTTGGCGCTCTGCGATCGTATTTCGGCAGGAATTGGGTACGGGGCACTACGGCTATTCGGTGGAATTCTGAAGCGAAAACCATCGCAACCACCGAAGTTCCCACCCCAGCACAACGCTTCTGCCCCCCCGTTGTAGGAGCGACGGAAGTCGCGATCGCGGCGCTGGGGGAGGGAAAAGTCGTGCTGACCGTAGCCCTGCATAGCCCCGCAGACCCCCACGAGTAGGCGCCGATAATCCCCACCTTATCCCATAGACGAAAGTGTTTTCATGGCTCAGTACGTCTTCACGATGCAGCATCTCGGCAAAATCGTCCCTCCCAAACGACAGATCTTGCGGGACATTTCGCTGAGCTTCTTCCCTGGCGCCAAGATCGGGGTGCTGGGCACCAATGGCAGCGGCAAATCGACGCTGCTCAAGATCATGGCGGGGTTGGATCGGGACATCGAGGGCGAGGCCACTCCTATGCCGGGGCTGCACATTGGCTACCTTCCGCAGGAACCGCAGCTCGATCCCACGCAAACCGTACGCGAATGCGTCGAATCCGGGATGCAAAAGGTGCTTTCCGCCAAAGCCCGACTCGAAGAAATCTATGCCGCGTATGCCGAAGAAGGCGCGGACTTCGACGCGCTGGCCACCGAGCAAGCCGAACTGGAGGCCGTCATCTCCGCTACCGGGCTGGAAGGCGAACACCAGCTCGAAATCGCCGCCGATGCTCTGCGCCTACCCCCATGGGATGCGCGCATTGAGGTGCTCTCCGGCGGCGAAAAGCGCCGTGTCGCCCTGTGCAGCCTGCTGCTATCACGGCCGGACATGCTGTTGCTCGATGAACCGACGAACCACCTTGACGCCGAATCCGTCGAATGGCTCGAAGTCTTTTTGCAGCGCTACCCGGGAACCGTCGTCGCTGTGACGCACGATCGTTACTTCCTCGACAACGCAGCGCAATGGATTCTGGAACTCGACCGGGGAGCGGGGATCCCGTTCAAGGGCAACTACAGCGCGTGGATGGAACAGAAGCAAGCCCGGTTGGCGCTGGAACAACGCAGCGAAGATTCCCGCGCCAAGGCGCTCAAGAAAGAGCTGGAGTGGGCACGCCAAAACCCCAAAGCCCGCCAAGCCAAAAGCAAGGCCCGCTTGGCGCGATTCGAAGAGCTGTGCGACCACGAATACCAGAAGCGCAACGAAACGAATGAAATTTTCATCCCCGTTGGCGACAGACTCGGTAACGACGTCATCGAGTTTTGCAACGTCAGCAAAGCGTATGGGGAGCGGGTGCTGATCGACAAACTCAGCTTCCAAATTCCCCCCGGCGCCATTGTTGGGATCATTGGGCCGAATGGCGCAGGCAAATCCACGCTGTTTCGCATGATTTCCGGTCAGCAAACCCCGGATAGCGGAACGATCAAGATCGGCAGCACCGTCAAGATGACCTTCGTCGATCAACATCGCGACGACCTCGCCAACGAAAAAACCGTCTGGGAAGATATTTCCGGTGGATTGGACATGCTCACCATCGGCAAATTCACCCTGCCGAGCCGTGCCTACTGCGGCCGCTTCAACTTCAATGGTGGCGACCAGCAAAAGCGCGTCGGCACCCTTTCCGGTGGTGAACGCGGGCGGCTGCACCTAGCCAAGACGCTGATTGCCGGGGCCAATGTATTGCTACTCGACGAACCCTCGAACGACCTCGACGTGGAAACCCTGCGCGCCTTGGAAGAAGCGTTGCTCGAATTTCCTGGGGCTGTCTTGGTCATCAGCCACGACCGCTGGTTCCTCGACCGCATCGCCACGCATATCCTGGCTTGCGAAGGTGATAGCCAGTGGTTCTTCTTCCACGGCAACTACCACGAGTACGAGGCCGACAAACGTCTGCGCCTGGGTGAAGAAGGCGCCAAGCCGAAACGAGCGCGGTTCAAATCTCTGCACTAGCCCCCCGCCAACAGGATCGGCCTGTGCCCCGCTTGGATTCGGATCAACGCCAAGCCTTGCTCTTGGACATCCTTGAGCAGGCTGCCATGGATGGCAAGCCGTTGCTCATGCAAGTGCTGTCTGCCGTGCGGCGCGCGCTGGAGACCGCCGCACGGCAGCAGTCCAGCCCCATGGAACGCGACCGGCTGCGTTTGAGCATCAAGCTATTGGAAGACAAGGCTCGCGCACTGGCGGAGCGCTTTGCTGTCGTTCTCCGTGGATACCTCGAAGACCGCCGCATCCCCGATTCCCCGCTGGAATCCATGGCCTGTGCCGGGCTGCACCACAAGCAGTTGCAGCACATGAATACACGCCAGATGCAGGAACAGATGCAACTGGTTCGCGCCTTACAGGAGATTCGCCAGATCACGCAACAGTCGCTGACCGAGCTGGACGGCTTTGTCTGCGCCATGCTGGGGCTGACTGCCGTTCGTCCCACCCAAAACCCCTTGCGCCCGGTGGTCTACCTCACTGCATTGCAGGAGTCTTTCGTCCACACAGCCATTCCTGCCCAAGTGCGCATGGACTGGCTCAACCACACGATGCCTGCGGTACTGGGCAAGGCCTTGCAGGACTTGTATGCCGGGCTGTGTGGTTATCTGCATAGCCAGGGCGTGGCTGCCTTGGCTGCTGCATTGCAGAAATCCGCCACGTCAGAATCTGCCTCGCCGCCTTCTTTCGCGCCGACTGGTCACCTCACGATCGACAACCTGCACTCGCTGCTGACCGGGGAAGATACCCACCCTGCCTCCTGCGATGAGGGCATCCGCTACGCTGGGACGGTGCCCGCCGCATTCGACGACGCCACGCCCACGCAACCCGATGCAGTGCTCGCTACAGACCAGCGCGCCTTGCTCGAAGCCACTTTGCAAGAATCCACTCCACAGGCTGTACGCCAAATGCTGTTGACCGGATGCAGCGATACCCAACAGTTGTTGGGCATTGAAGTCGTATCCCTGATGGTCGACAACATCGTTCATGACAAGCGGCTGCTCGAACCTATCCGCAGGGTTATCGAAAACCTTGAACCCGCGCTGCTGCGCATGGTCATCGTCGATCCCCGGTTTTTTCGGGATCGAGAACACCCGGCACGTGCGCTGCTCAATGAAATCACCGAAAGAGGCCTCGCGTTTGCTTCGGTCAATGCCCCGCACTTCGGGGCATTTGTGATGTCGCTATACCGCTGCGTAGTGCCGTTGTGCAAACAGTTCATTGAGGACGATGCGCCCTTCGTCGATGCATTGGAAAAGCTCCGCACGATGTGGGCCGCGACGTGTGACCGCAAGTCCGGCGCTGCCCCCGAAACTGCGGTGAAAGCCTTGCAGGAGGCCGAAGCGCGCAATCTAATCGCCGCAAAAATGGTCGCTGCCTTGGAGCTATTGCCGGAGCTACGGCGAGTTCCCGCGCCCATTGCGGAGTTCCTCTGCGGCCCCTGGACGCAAGTCATGGCTTGTGCCGAATTGCACCACGGCAAGAATGACGAAGACCCCGGGCATTACAAGGAATTGGTCAACGCCCTGCTGTGGAGCGCCCAGCCCGACTTGACCCGGCAAAACGTCAGCAAGCTAACCAAACTCGTTCCCCGCCTGCTCTCCA
Source organism: Candidatus Symbiobacter mobilis CR (assembly GCF_000477435.1). NCBI lineage: Bacteria > Pseudomonadati > Pseudomonadota > Betaproteobacteria > Burkholderiales > Comamonadaceae > Candidatus Symbiobacter > Candidatus Symbiobacter mobilis. Next base: position 495,115 of record NC_022576.1, on the reverse strand, counting down.
CGCTGCGCGAGGGCCTCAAGCTGATTGACTACCCATCCACTGCAACGAGCGCATTCTTCGATGTGTTGATGAAGCTCCACCAGCAAGCGTTCCAGACCACCTCTCCTCCAGTGGTCGTTCCTCCGTCACGCCATGGGTTGGCGCCAAGCCTGACTTCGCCACACGACCACTGGGTAGCTCCTGCGGAAGCCAAGGCTTCCGGGTTTATGGATATGCCGGAAGAAGACGAGCTTCCCACCGTTCGTCCCGATTTGCCGAAGTCAGATGCCCTGCCCCCCGCCACACCAACCCCGGCAGGCTTGGAGGTGGGAACCTGGTTCGAACTATGGAACAAGGAGACCTGGGCGCGCATGCAACTGACGTGGATCAGCCCACAGCGAACCATGTTCCTCTTTGCGGACGCGCATGGACAGACACAGTCGATGACAAGCCGCACCGTCGAACGGCTGCTCGAAAGCTATAGCTTGCGCGTATTGGCAGACCAATCCGTCGTCGATAGTGCCTTGGACGACGTAGTGCATCGTGCGATGCTCAACAGCTTGCACACTGTGGGAGCCAAGCCCTGAATGGGGGCGTGCTACGATCTTTCGCGCCATTGTCCCCACTCCCCGTCCAAGTCATGGGTTTACAACGGTCGCAGAAAGGAAGGCGTATGTCATTGCTTCGGTGGTTCCTACGCAGGTCGATTCCAGCGACCAACCCCCACACCGCGTCGTCCCGGCCGCAACCCGGCTCACCCCCTCCCAAGACGCAACGGCAGGATCACCGACAGCATGTGTACCAAGTCGTTCGCGAGGTCATGCTCCGTAGCGAGATCCTCGCAGCCAGCTATAGCTTCAAAGTGCTGACTCTGGATCGGGAAGGCCGCCAATTCGTCGTGATGATCGATGTACGCGACCCCCGCATCGTCCGCCAAGACATCATGGCAGACTTGGAACGTTGCATCGTCGATAGCGCCCAATCCCAGCACAGCCTGCTGATCAAATCGGTGTACTGGCGCTGCACGTCCCCTCTTTCGGCTACCAACGATGTCGGCATGACGACCGCCGCACGCATCGCTGCCTCCGCCACCTCTGCGGGCCATACCAGCACTGCTACCGCTCCCGCTGCTGCATCCCCTGCCGCATCGGCTTCGGCATCTGCTGCCACCTCTACTGTGTCGCCCCCACCACGAACTGGCCTACGTACCACAGCGCGTGATCCTGCCCGTTCGGGGACGTTTTTTGACCCTATCGGCACCGACGAGGTACTGGCTTTCAGGCAAGCCCTCGACCCCACTCCCACTTCCTCCGGCCTGCGCAAAACCCCCGACCCCAAGAAAAAACGCCCTACGGGCTTCGAAGACACCGAGTTGCTGGAAGAGCATGAACCCCCCTCGCCTCTCAGCAACACCCAGTACGGGGATTTGTGAACGCAGCTATCGCTACAATGTTTGGCTTCGTGGCCCGGTAGCTCAGTCGGTAGAGCAGAGGACTGAAAATCCTTGTGTCGGTGGTTCGATTCCGCCCCAGGCCACCATTACATCAAGCCCAACCGTTCTCGGTTGGGCTTTTTCACTTCTGGCCTTCCCTTGAGGACTGCCGCATCTTCGGGATGATGGCCCGCGAGCGCCACGACCCACAGGTTGCGGATTCCGGATTGTCGGAAGGGGTGGGTTTGCGCGAGATGTGGGAAATGCGCTGATTGAAGGCACTGATATGGCAGATTTGCCCTGATATCCCGACCGAATGTTCCCTGGATCGATGGTGACGAGGGCCAAACCCAAGGCAGAACGCTCGAAATTCATGCATTCAGGCCCGCAAGGAAGGTGCTAGTCGAAGGGAACACGGATTCAGGTTTTTGTCTTGAATTCGGGGCCCACTTTATCGAGTATTACAATGAATATATTTGTAATACAACAGGAGCCGTGACATGTCGACGACACTTACCAGCAAGGGTCAGGTCACCATCCCCAAGCAGATTCGCGATGCGCTGAATCTGGCACCCGGTTGTTCGGTAGATTTTGCGGTCAATCGTGAAGGGGATGTCGTCATTCACAAGGTAGGCGTACGGCTCAGTCGCAAGCCCGACCACTTCGAATCGGCCCGTGGTAAGGCAGATGTCAAATGGCGAACTGACGACCTGATGGCGCTACTGCGTGGCGAAGGCTGATGTTGCTGATCGATACCAACGTATTGGTGGACGTTCTGGAAAACGATCCGGAATGGGCGGACTGGTCCATTGGCCAACTGCGCGCGCAATCGAAAGTTCACCGGCTGGCGATCAACCCGATCATCTACTCCGAACTGTCGCTGACCTTTTCGACCGTTGAGGCACTGGACGAAACAATCGAGCAGTTAGGGCTGGTGCTGATTGAGTTACCGCGCCCGGCATTGTTCCTCGCCGGCAAGGCTTTTGTACGTTACCGCCAACAAGGCGGGACGAAGAGCAATGTTCTCGGCGATTTTTTCATCGGTGCGCACGCAGCAGTGTCAGGTCATCCAGTCCTGACCCGCGATACGCGCCGCTACGCCGCATATTTCCCTGGCGTAACGCTAATTGCGCCAAGCGTCACCACATGAACAAATTGAAAACTGTCGAGATATATGGAGTCGATGGCTAAGAACCTATTTCAGTAGGCAGGCGAGCCGAAGCAGTGTGCGTGGCACCGGAGCGCAGGAACCGGAATGTACTTACACCACATGAGGATTCCGAGCACCGCCCGCCGCGTGCAATGCGATGGTGCAGCCCCTACTGGAATAGGTTCCAACAGAAGTCGCGATTGCCCTCATTGCAGAGGGCAAGATTGCGCGAGTCCGAATCAGTAGTGATAGTGTCCGCAAAAACGGCACCCCAGCAGCCACAAGCTCCTACACCAGATCGAAGCGATCGGCGTTCATCACCTTCGTCCAGGCTGCCACGAAGTCTTTGACGAACTTCTCCCGGTTGTCGTCCTGGGCGTAGACCTCCGCATAGGCGCGGAGGATCGAGTTGGAGCCGAATACCAGATCGACGCGGGTTGCCGTCCACCGCAGCGTTCCCGTCTTGCGCTCCCGCACTTCATAGAGGTTGGCGCCCGTCGGCTTCCACTCGTAGGCCATGTCTGTCAAGTGGACGAAAAAGTCCGTGGTCAAGGCACCCACACGGTCGGTGAACACCCCGTGCCGGGTTCCGCCATGGTTGGTTCCCAGCACGCGCATTCCGCCCACCAGCGCAGTCATTTCCGGGGCGGTCAGCCCCATGAGCTGCGTGCGATCAAGCAGTAGCTCCTCCGGCTTGACGACATAGTCTTTTTTCAGCCAGTTGCGGTACCCGTCGTGCAGGGGTTCGAGCACATCGAAAGACGCTGCGTCGGTCATCGCATCGGTGGCATCGCCACGCCCAGGGGCAAAGGGAACGGTAATGTCAAAGCCCGCAGCCTTGGCAGCTTGTTCGATGCCGACATTGCCCGCCAGCACGATGACATCGGCCACGCTCGCACCTGTTGCGGTGGCGATGCCTTCCAGCACGCGGAGAACCCTCGCCAGCCGCGCTGGCTCGTTGCCTTCCCAGTCCTTTTGCGGGGCCAGGCGAATACGCGCACCGTTCGCTCCCCCGCGCATGTCGGAACCACGGAAGGTGCGTGCGCTATCCCACGCGGTGCTGACCATGTCTGCGATGGAAAGTCCGCTGGCGACGATCTTGGCCTGGACTGCGCCGATGTCGTAGTCTTTGCGGCCTGCGGGAACGGGGTCTTGCCAGATCAGGTCTTCCTGGGGCACTTCGGGGCCGATGTACCGCGCCTTCGGGCCCATGTCGCGGTGGGTCAGCTTGAACCACGCACGCGCAAACGTTGCCGAAAAATACGCGGGATCCTTGTCAAAGCGTTCTGAAATCGCTCGGTACGCAGGATCCATCTTCATCGCCATGTCGGCGTCGGTCATGATGGGGTTGTAGCGGATCGACGGGTCTTCCACATCGACCGGCTTGTCTTCTTCCTTGATATGGATAGGCTCCCACTGCCAAGCACCGGCGGGGCTTTTTTTCAGTTCCCAGTCGTAGTGCAGCAGCAGGTGGAAATAGCCGTTGTCCCACTGGGTGGGATGGGTCGTCCAGGCGCCTTCAAGGCCGCTCGTCACCGTATTGCGGCCCAGGCCCCGGCTGGTTTTGTTGAGCCAGCCCAAGCCCTGGTCTTCGACGTCGGCAGCTTCGGGGTCAGGCCCCAGCAGCTTGGGGTCGCCATTACCGTGGCACTTACCCACTGTGTGTCCCCCGGCTGTGAGGGCAACAGTTTCTTCATCGTTCATCGCCATGCGCGCAAAGGTCACGCGCACGTCATGCGCGGTGCGCAACGGGTCGGGCTGACCATTCACGCCTTCGGGGTTGACGTAGATCAGCCCCATCTGGACGGCTGCGAGCGGGTTTTCGAGCGTCTGGCGGTTTTCTCCGTCGTAGCGGCTGGTTCCCAGCCACTCCTTTTCCGAACCCCAGTAGGTGTCTTTTTCGGGGTGCCAAATGTCTTCCCGGCCAAAGGCGAACCCATAAGTTTGCAGCCCCATTGACTCGTACGCGACGTTCCCGGCCAGAACGATCAGATCAGCCCAGCTCAGCCTGTTGCCGTACTTTTTCTTGATCGGCCAGAGCAGCCGACGCGCCTTGTCCAGGTTGACGTTGTCGGGCCAGGAATTCAGGGGCGCGAAACGTTGGTTGCCCGTCCCGGCACCGCCACGACCGTCGGCCACGCGGTAGGAACCCGCAGCGTGCCATGCCATGCGAATCATCAATCCACCGTAGTGCCCCCAGTCAGCGGGCCACCAGTCCTGGCTATCGGTCATCAACGCACGCAAATCCTGCTTGAGCGCGGCGACGTCGAGCTTTTGGACCTCCTCCCGATAGCAAAAGCCTTGCCCGAGTGGATGGGTTTTGGTGTCGTGCTGGTGCAGGATGTCCAGATTCAACGCATGCGGCCACCAATCCATATTCGATGTGCCGGTGGCTGTATTGCCGCCGTGCATCACTGGGCAAGTTCCGGCAGTCTTCGGGGTCTTTCCATCCATGTCGATCTCCTTCAAGTGGCGTGGGCTTCGTGGAATGCGATGCGCGAGGATCAGCGCGGCAACAGTCTCAGGCAGCACCCACCGGTACTTGCACAAGCCCCCACGCAGACGACCTTTCGCGCCCTCAGCGTAGCAGAAGAGCAGGATAGCGAGGTGTGGAGGAATCGAGGCTCCACCAATAGAGGCTCGACCTTTACCGCCCGAACAATTCGAGCAAGCGATCCATCCCCCCCTCTTCAATCGACACCATAGCCTGGGCGCGCACCGCAGGCTTGGCGTGGTAGGCCACGGAAAGCCCTGCTGCGTGCATCATCGGCAAATCATTGGCACCGTCCCCCACGGCAATGGCTGCACGGGGAGAGATGCCCAGTTGTGCGCACGTTTGCTCCAACATACGGCGTTTTTCCGCGCCATCGCAAATATCACCCCAAGGTTGCTCGACAAGGCGGCCCGTCAGTGCATCCCCTTCCACTTCGAGCACGTTGGATCGGACGAAATCGAACCCCAATCGATCACGGATGTGGTCGGTGAACAGCGTGAATCCGCCGGAGACGAGCAACAACCGCAACCCGGCTTTTTTGCATGCTGCAACCACTGCTTCCACCCCCGGGTTCAGCCGCATCCGCTCCCGCACCACGGCGTCTACCTGGGATAGCTTCACTCCCCGGAGCAGCGCGACCCTGCGGCGCAGACTTTCCTTGTAGTCTGTCAGCTTGCCTTGCATCGCTGCTTCGGTAATCGCTGCCACCTCCGCCTTGCAACCCGCGATGTCGGCCAGTTCGTCCACGCATTCGATGGCGACGAGCGTGGAATCCATATCGAAGGCGATCAGCCCATAGTCGGCCCAACGCAAGGGGAGATGCACACCCACAATGCGCAGGCCAGCAGTTGCAGGTGGAATGTCGATCTCATGGAGGGGAAAGGGGACTTCGTGATTCATGTTGGCAGGATCAAGCCATGGAACCTGCAGCGCATTCGCAGGCTAGGGGTGCCGCAAGAATGTACCTGACCGGGATTCCTGCGCATCCGTTTCACAAAAACCCAAAATTGGCCTTGAGGCCCCCAACCTATAATCGAGGGCTTTTCGGATGCAGGAAGCTTGACGCTATAGCCCCTCCAATATGGGCGACGATCTGTCACTGCTTCCCTGCCATCGCCACTTTTCTCATCACCCAGACGACATGGAGAAACAATGAAAGAAGGAATTCACCCGGAATACAGAGAGGTCTGTTTCGTAGATCTGTCCAACGGATTCCAATTCGTGACCCGTTCTTGCGCCAATACGCGGGAAACTATCGCGATGGAAGACGGGCGCCGCCTACCGCTCTTCAAGCTGGATACATCAAGCGAGTCGCACCCCTTTTATACGGGGACGCAAAAGTCCGTCGATAGCATGGGTGGCCGGGTGGAAAAGTTCCGCAACCGTTTTGCGCGTTCTGCTGCCAAATAACCCGTTCTTCTCTTCTTTTTTCTCCTCCCCTCGCGGGGTTGACTCGTGGTTCCACCACGCTCCCCCCCGCAGCCCATCCCGGATTCGGGCGAAGCACCACTGCTGTGCTTTGCGGGCACCCTCCCTGTTTACCTCCCGACTGTAGGAATTGATCTATGACTGCCAATTCGGCTCTCATTCTGGCGCTGGCCTGTGGCCTGGTCGCCGTGGCGTATGGATTCTGGGCACGCAACTGGATCCTCTCCCAAGATGCTGGCAATCAGCGTATGCAAGACATTGCCAGTGCCATCCAGACTGGTGCCGCTGCGTACCTTGCCCGCCAATACAAGACGATCGCTATCGTCGGGATGGTATTGGCGGTGCTGATCGCAGTCTTCCTTGATTACTCCACCGCCGTGGGATTCGTGCTGGGGGCCGTACTGTCGGGCGCTTGCGGGTTTATCGGGATGAACGTCTCCGTCCGCGCCAATGTGCGTACTGCGCAAGCCGCCACCCGGGGCATCGGTCCAGCGCTGGATGTCGCCTTCCGTGGCGGTGCCATCACGGGCATGCTCGTCGTTGGCACAGGGTTGCTCGGTATTACGGGGTTTTCCTGGTTCCTGTTGGGGGCAGCCACGACTGTCGATCCCCATTTGCTGGATCCGCTCATTGGCCTGGCCTTCGGTTCTTCGCTGATTTCGATCTTTGCCCGGCTTGGCGGGGGGATATTCACCAAGGGAGCCGATGTAGGCGCTGACCTCGTCGGCAAAGTCGAAGCCGGCATTCCAGAAGACGACCCCCGGAACCCCGCCGTCATTGCCGACAACGTCGGAGACAACGTGGGCGACTGCGCAGGCATGGCTGCCGACTTGTTCGAGACCTATGCCGTCACGATCATTGCCACGATGGTGCTTGGTGCGCTGATGTTGCCTGGCGCGGGAACTGCCGCAGTGGTGTATCCCCTGGCGTTGGCCGCAGTCTCCGTCATTGCATCGGTCATCGGGTCATTTTTCGTCAAGGCAACACCAGGGATGACCAATGTCATGCCTGCCTTGTACAAAGGGCTGATCGTTGCAGGGTTGCTGTCCCTCGTTGCCTTCTTCGGCGTCACGCAATGGATGTTGCCAGACACGCTCACGCTCTCTAGCGGAGTCATCGTCGCCAGCACGAACCTTTTTGGTGCCTGCATCGTCGGCTTGGTGCTGACTGCGCTGTTGGTGTGGATCACCGAGTACTACACCGGAACGCAGTACCCGCCCGTTCGCCACATTGCGCAGGCTTCCACTACAGGCCATGGAACCAACATCATTGCCGGGCTGGGGGTATCGATGCGCTCGACGGCGTGGCCTGTGCTCTTCGTCTGCGCGGCTATTTACACGGCGTATGCGTTGGCTGGGCTGTACGGCATTGCCATCGCAGCGACATCGATGCTGAGCATGGCCGGGATCATCGTTGCGCTGGATGCCTATGGCCCCATCACCGACAACGCTGGGGGCATTGCGGAAATGTCCCACATGCCCAAGGACGTGCGGGACATCACAGACCCCCTCGACGCCGTCGGCAACACGACCAAGGCTGTGACCAAAGGCTATGCGATTGGTTCCGCCGGGCTGGCCGCGCTGGTGCTCTTTGCCGACTACACCCACAAGCTCAGCACGACAGGGTCGACGATCACTTTTGACCTCAGCAATCACATGGTCATCATCGGTCTGTTCATCGGCGGGATGATTCCCTACCTCTTCGGCGCCATGGCAATGGAAGCCGTGGGCCGCGCAGCCGGTGCAGTCGTCGTCGAAGTGCGTCGTCAGTTCAAGGAAATCCAGGGCATCATGACCGGCAAGGGCAAGCCCGATTACGGCACAGCCGTCGATATCCTGACTTCAGCAGCGATCAAGGAAATGATCATCCCCTCGCTGCTACCCGTTGCCGTCCCCATTGTGATTGGGTTGGTCCTCGGGCCTGCCGCGCTGGGTGGTGTATTGATGGGAACCATCGTGACCGGGCTATTCGTCGCCATCTCGATGTGTACGGGGGGTGGGGCCTGGGACAACGCCAAGAAGTACATCGAAGACGGCAACCTTGGTGGAAAAGGCTCGGAAACCCACAAGGCCGCCGTGACCGGCGATACCGTGGGTGACCCCTACAAGGACACGGCCGGCCCTGCCATCAATCCGCTCATCAAGATCATCAATATCGTGGCGCTGCTTGTAGTGCCGATCATGATGAAATTTCATTGAGTGCCGGGAGTCCGGTTCCAGCGCTCTTGACGACGCCCCTTCGGGGGCGTTTTCATTGCTATCGCGACTGCCTTCGCACCTACCCCAGTGCGCAACGCATCAATCCCTTCTAGGAGCGGCGGCTGTCGCGATGGCAGGGGCACATCTACCGGAAAAAGCACTATGGCTGTTTCCGATCGAATGGGGATAATGTTCAATACATTGGGAGTGATGCCGTGGATCTCGTAGTCTTGTTCCAAGCCGTGGTGCTCGGCGTCGTCGAAGGACTGACAGAGTTCCTACCCATCTCCTCGACAGGGCATTTGATCCTCGTCGGGGCCCTACTGGGTTTTGACGATGCCAAGGCCAAAGTCTTCGATATCGCAATCCAGACTGGAGCCATCGCTGCCGTGGTGATGGTCTATTGGCCCAAAATTTCTCACGTCACTACAACCTTCTACCGAGACCGCCACGCCCGTCGTTTCGTAGGGAATGTGCTTGTAGCGTTTGCCCCAGCCGTCGTATTCGGGCTGCTGCTGGGCAAGACGATCCAAACATATCTGTTTACCCCCGCAGTCGTGGCCACGACATTCATCCTCGGTGGATTCGTCATCTTGTGGGCGGAACGCCTCCACGATAGGCACCCTGCCCTGGTCGATGTGCATGATATCGACGATATGCACTGGCGCGATGCGCTCAAGGTGGGGCTGGTGCAATGTCTGGCGCTGATTCCGGGAACCAGCCGCAGTGGAGCGACGATCATCGGCGGCATGCTCCTGGGCCTGTCGCGCAAGGCGGCAACCGAGTTTTCTTTCTTTCTGGCTATCCCTACCCTTATCGGCGCCGGGGTCTATAGCTTGTACAAGGAGCGTGCATTGCTGTCCGTGGCCGACTTTCCGCTTTTCCTTGTAGGCATGGGCGTATCGTTTCTGAGCGCATGGCTTTGCATTCGCTGGCTGTTGCGCTACGTGTCCTCGCACAGCTTCGTCGGGTTTGCGTGGTACCGCATCGCTTTCGGGGTTGTGGTCATCCTGACTGCGTGGACAGGCGTGGTGGACTGGACGACGCCCTGATGCCCTGACGCTATGGCAGAGGAACAGTTCGTCACGATGGATCAACTCCAGGTGGGTTTGTATATCCACCTGGATATGAAATGGTTCGATCACCCTTTTCCGTTCAGCCACTTCAAGATCAAGAACGACGAGCAGATTCAGACCCTGCGCAGCCTGGGGTTGAAGGCACTGCGCTACAGCGCGGATCTCAGTGACCCCAACATCCATCTGCACGAACCTGGCAGTTCCCCGCCACCGCCTTCGCTGCCCATCCAGCCTCTCGAACCGTCCCCCGCCATGCTCGCCAAGCGGGCGATGATGGAACAAATGCGCCTGCGCAGGGAAGCAGCGGAACGTATTGAAAAAGCCTTTGTCAACACAGCGCACACGGTGCGTGACATCGAAAAAAACCTCTACTGCAAACCGGCAGAGACACTCAAGCAAGCCACCCAGCTCGTACACCAGATCGCAGACTCGATCCTCAGTTCCCCGGAACTCGCCATCCAAGTCATGGGCGACAAGCTCGGTGGGGAGGAGTTGTATTTCCACTCGCTCAACGTCACCATGCTCTCGCTGATGATGGCGCGCGATTTGAAATTTCCCCCAGAAATCGTCGGGGCCTTGGGCGTAGGCGCTTTGCTACACGACATTGGCCGCAAGGAGGTGCCCGACAAAATCTTGCTGAAGACCGAGCCACTCACCCCGGCCGAGCGCAATTTCTTCGAGCTGCATCCCACGTACGGAGTGGAAATCGCCAAGAAGATGCAGCTCGCCCCAGCCTCGCTTCACATCGTCGGCGAGCACCATGAGCTGTTCGACGGAACCGGCTACCCCAACAAGCTCAAAGGCGACGGCATCAGCCTGCTTGCGCGCATCGTCGTCATCGCCAACGCCTACGACGAGCTGTGCAACCCGCCCCTCATCATTGATGCCCTCACCCCGCATGAAGCCTTGTCGCTCATGTTCGCCAAGATGCGAAGCAAATACGACCCCAAGCTGCTCAGCGCCTTCATCCGCTGCCTGGGGGTTTACCCGCCCGGGACGATCGTTCAACTTTCCAACGGGCTGATCGGGATGGTCTCCACCGTCAATACCGCGCACCCCATGAAACCGATCGTCGTCGTCTACGACGCTGATGTCCCCAAGGAAGAAGCCATCATTCTGGACATGGATAGCCAGCCGGAGCTGAACATCAGCAAGGCCATCCGCCCCAGCCAGGTACCCCGCGAGGTGTATGTGTACCTAAGCCCACGCAAGCGCGTGAGCTACTACTTCGACGCCAACCCTGCCCGCCCCACTCCCGGCAAAAAATGAACGGCCTGTCCCAACTGGTACTGGATCACTGTCCAGAGCTGCTACTCGTCGTCGACCCTGACACCAGCGGGATCGTGATGGTCAATCATGCCGTGGTGCAGGCGCTGGGGTATTCCACCGAGCACTTGCTGAGCATGCCGATCACCGACATCGAATGCTCTTTGCAAGATGTGTTTTTCTGGGACGATGTGCGTGCGGGAAACTACCCGGAAATCCACAACCAGGAAGGGCAGTACCGCACTGCGGATGGGGAACTGCTCACGGTGGCCAAAACAGTCCACCTGCTTCAGCATGAGGGCAAGACCCTACTACTGATGATGGGCGTCACACGCGAGCAAAGCGTGCAGCAGATGCAGGACACGCTGGCACAAACGCTTTCGCAACTGCGCGCCACGCTGGAATCGACGGGGAACGGGATCCTCGTGCTCGACTGGCACGGCAAGATCAACGGCATGAACCGCCAGTTCAGCAATTTGTGGAAGCTGCCGGACACCTTGCTGCAAGTGCAGGACGACGCTGGCGTGCTGGAATTCATCGCTACGTCCGTCGAGGACAGCGAAACGCTGCGTGCCCGGCTACATGCCATCGTCGACCATACCGACACCACCGACACATTGCACCACAAGGATGGCCGCGTTTTCGAGCTGACATCGCATCCGCAGTTCCTCGAAGAACAGATCATTGGGCGCGTGTTCAGCGTGCAGGACATCACCCAGCGCACCCTGGATGCGCAAGCGCTGCTCGAATCGCGCAATAGGCTGGAAGAGCGGGTCATGGCGCGTACTGCCGACCTCCACCGGCTCAACGAATCCCTGCGACAGGAAAAAGAGCGCCTGGCCGTGCTCGTCAAAGAGCTGGAGGCCGCGCAAAACCAACTTTTGCAGTCCGAGCGCATGGCGTCGATCGGGCAGCTTGCTGCTGGCGTTGCCCACGAAATCAACAACCCCGTGGGTTTTGTCAATTCCAACCTGGGTTCGCTGGAACACTACGTCGCCAACCTGTTGCGCCTGCTTTCCGCCTACGAACAAATTGAAGAGCAATTGCCTCCACACTGTGCGCAACAGATCCGCGCAGTCAAGCAGGAAATCGACTTCGAGTTCATGTGCGACGACATCACCGCGCTGCTGACGGAGTCGCTCGACGGCCTCAAGCGGGTCACGCGCATCGTGCAGGATCTCAAGAATTTTTCGCACGTCGATGAGTCCGAACAGCAGCTCTCGGACATCGAAGCAGGCATCGACAGCACACTGCGCGTCGTCTGGAACGAGCTGAAATACAAGGCCGAGGTCGCCAAGGAATTCGCCGGGATCCCCAAGATCACTTGCTACCCTTTCCAGCTCAACCAGGTATTCATGAATCTGCTGGTCAATGCTTCGCACGCCATTGATGGCAAGGGAAAAATCACCATTCGCACAGGGTTTGATGACCAGCAGATTTGGATTGCAGTGCAAGATACCGGCAAAGGCATCCTCCCGGAACACTTGCCACGCATCTTCGACCCCTTCTTCACGACCAAACCGGTGGGCAAAGGTACGGGACTAGGGCTGTCCTTGTCTTACGGCATCGTCAAAAAACACCAAGGGCATATCGAGGTGCAAAGCACGCCAGGCGAGGGAACGACGTTCACGGTGTACCTGCCCAGAACGCCACCAAGTTAAAGCGCAAACTTGCGCCATTCTTATCGGAGCACTTTGTGGATGTACTGCTCGCCTTGATGGACTTCATCTTGCATGTGGATGTCCATCTGCACAACTGGGTGCAAGCGCATGGAACATGGGTATATGCCCTGCTCTTCGCAGTGATCTTCGTGGAAACGGGCGTCGTTGTCATGCCCTTCCTGCCGGGGGATTCGCTGCTTTTCGTCGTCGGAGCGCTATGTGGGCTGGGGCTGATGGACTACGGGTACGCCGTCGGACTGCTATGGCTGGCCGCAGTCGCCGGCAACCAATCGAACTACGCCATTGGGCGCTACCTCGGCCCCAAGGTGTTCGGGTGGGGAAACTCGCGGTGGTTCCGCAAAAGCGCTTTTGACCGTGCGCATGCGTTTTACGAGCAATATGGCCCCATCACCATCGTAGCGGCGCGCTTTCTGCCTTTTTTGCGCACCTTCGCCCCCTTTGTCGCTGGCGTTGCCCAGATGGATCGCAAACGCTTCACTTTCTATGACGTGACTGGCGGAGGGCTGTGGGTGGGCAGCATCATTACCGTCGGATACTTTTTCGGCAACATCCCCTGGGTACGCGAGCACCTCGACAAAATCATCTGGACGCTACTGCTCGCGCCCGGGGTGTTTGTCCTGATCGGCGCCTTGCGCAAGCCTCGCAATACTAGCAAGCCCATAGCAACGGATACTTGCTGAGTGTGGATGGAATCGCAGCCCATCCCCTCACCATCCGGGCATCCTCACGATGTACGCTGACGCCGTGCCTCGTACAAACACACACCGCTGGCGACGGAGACATTGAGGCTTTCCACCGCACCGAGCATAGGGATTGACACCAGCTCATCGCAACATTCCTGCGTCAGGCGCCGCAAACCTTTGCCTTCGGCCCCTAGCACGAGCGCAACAGGGCGGGTCAAATCGGCAGCGTAGAGTACCCGTGCGGCGGTGCTGCCCAGCCCGACAAGGGTCACGTCCCGATCCTGCAAGTCGCGTAGGGTGCATGCGAGGTTCGTGACCAGAAAGTAGGGAACGGATTCGCTTGCGCCACTGGACACCTTGGCCACGACGGGGGTCAGCCCACAAGCGTGATCCTTGGGGGCGATGACTGCATGTGCCCCGGCGCCATCCGCCACGCGCAGGCACGCACCCACGTTGTGCGGGTCGGTCACCCCATCCAGGACCAGCAACAACAGAGGATCCGGCGCTACGCCGGACGTAGGGGAACTGTCCCGTCGATCGAGCCAGTCCTCCAGCGAATGCTCCCGGCCCAACGGCACTACCCTTGCAACGACCCCTTGGTGTGACGTGCCCCCACACAACCCTGCCAACCGCGCTGCATCGACTACCTGCAGGGGAACGCCCAATGCATCGGCACGGCTGCAAAGTTGACGCATGCGCGCATCGCGCCGGTCGGCATCGACGTACAACTCGACGATGCTGCGCGGCGCAACCTTGAGCCGCACGCCCACGGCGTGAAAACCGTAGAGCAGCGTCGATGGGGCTGGAGAAGGCTTGACCTTCACTGCGGCGGATTCCCGGTGACAGGACACACTGGCAGGGTCATGCGAAACACAGTCCCCTCTCCTGGCTGCGATTGCACAGTCAGGCTGCCCTGATGTTGCTTGGCGATGTTCATCGCAATCGACAAACCCAAGCCCGTTCCCTGCCCCACGGGCTTGGTTGTGAAAAAGGGGTCGAAGATGCGCGCCTGTTTGGCGAGGTCGATACCACAGCCCGTGTCCTGCACCTCGATCCACACCTCGTCACCTACTGCGCCGGTGCGCACGGTGATGGTGCCGCGTGTCGTCATAGCCTGCGCAGCATTGATCAGCAGGTTCATGAAGACTTGATTGATTTGGGATGCCACGCAAAACACCAAGGGTAGTTCGCCATATTCGCGTACCACGTCGGCCTTGTATTTCAGCTCGTTCCACACGACGTTGATCGTGCTTTCCAGCCCTGCGTGGATGTCCGCCCAGCCGAAGTCCGAGTCCCCCACACGGGCAAAGTTCTTGAGATCCATCACGATCTTTCCGACACGCTCAACCCCCTCGCGCGATTCCTCAATCAGTTCGGGCAAATCGGTCAGCAGGAAATCGAAGTCGGCCTCCGCCTTGCGGCGGCGCAGTTCCTCGAAGGCGGGACTATGAATACCCTGGGCTTCCAGCTCATCTTCGGTATGCGCATACGCCTTGGCGATATCGAGCAGCTTGGCGACGTAATCCGCCAAAGAACCCAGATTCGATTTGATGAACCCAATGGGATTGTTGATTTCGTGCGCCACCCCGGCTGCGAGTTGCCCGATAGACGCGAGCTTTTCCGACTGCAGCAATTGGGACTGCGCTTCGGCCAGATCCCGATACAACGCACTCATCTCCTGCAGGCGCTGCTGCAAGGCACGCTCTGCACGCATCCGTCCGATGATTCGCCACATGCCGTTGCCCACGAGCAGCAGGGTATCGGTATCGATCTGGTCATACGCATTCCTTTTGTTCCCCACGCCAATCAAAATGCGAGCAAGCCCATCTTCCATGATTGGCACCGTGATGAACCGATTCAGTGCAGGATGCCCCTCTGGCAAGCCGTGCTTATGGGGCACGGTGGAATAGTCGTTGTAAATGACAGGGCATGCCTGACGCAAGCAGTCCGCCCATACCCCCGCAGTATGCAGAGAACCATGAGTGGGGTAGTCGGCACTACAGAAATTCCGCGTCGATGCCGTCCACACGGCCATTTCGTAGTGTTGCTGGTCCGCGCTGACGAAATGCAGAAAGCCAATCTGGCTTGATGTCAACGATTGTGCAGATTCCAGCCCCTGCAACAGAAAGGCGGGTTCGTCCATCTTGCTTGCAAACTCATTGAGTTGAAGCAAGCCGCGAGTGCGTTCGCGGATCCGGCCGGGATCCGTGACATCAATGCTAAGCCCACCCAAAAACCGTTCTCCGGTATCGTCCTCCATCACAAACAAGGTGGTTTCGGCATGGCGCCCTTCAAAGAATTCGTCCATGGTGCGGCTTTTGCCGTCGGCCAGCACCTCCTGATCGAAATGGGTCGCGTTATGGGCAAACTCCGGGGGAAACAAGTCGTAGGCCGTTTTGCCGACCAGGGTATGGGGTTCCGCGCCAAGCATAGTGCCGAGGTGCCGGTTTACCACTATCAGCCGCAAGTCCTTGTCCTTGACGAAGGCAGCGCCGGGAAGGTGATCGATGAATCGCTGGGTCAGGGCTTGCGCGCTGCGCATCTTGGCATGGAGGCGCTTGCGCTCACTGACGTCATGCACGGCCCAAATCAGAAACTTGCCTCCGTCGATGTGAATTGGGCTAGAAAAAATTTCCACATCGCGCACTTCGCCACTGTGTAAACGGTGCCGATGTTCCAGACTGACGAAGGTGCATTCCGCAGCCTCATGGAGTTCGCGCATCGCAGTTTCAGGATCGCAGACGTAGATTTGCGCAACGCACATCGAGGTGAACCCCGCGTGGTTCCAGCCATAAAAATCAAGGGCGCGGATGTTGGCATCCACGATACGGCCGCTTTTGGGGTCCAGAACGATGAGCGGCATGCAACTGCTGGCAAACAGCGCGTTGTAGCGCACTTCGCTTTCCTGCAGGGCAAATTCGGCCTCGCGACGCTGCGCATCGTTTTCAAAAATGTCCAGGGCATGGCTGATATTGGCCGAAAGCTGCTCGAAAAGGCTGCGTACCCCTGCGTCAAAAGCCTTGCCTTGCTCGGCATAGACATTGAGCACCCCCCATGCTGCCCCCCCAAGCTGCAACGGCACCACCAGCGCAGACCGCCACTGCAGCGGACTCGCCAGCTCGCGCAGCGACTCCATACCGGGGTCTGTGGTCACGTCGTCAGACCACACCAGCTCGTTGCGGGCAATGGCCTGCTCGGCAAGGCTGCCACCAAGGTGTACCCCCACCTTCCCCCCCAGACTGAGCGCTTGCAAATACCCCAATCCCTTCCCATAGCGCGCCGTAGGCCAAATCCGGTGCTCCAACGGATTCCAGATGCCCACCCACGCAGCGCGCATACCACCAGCATCGACGAGATGCCTGCACACGTCACCGAACAGCACACCCCGGCTGCGGCTGCGAATGATGGTTTGCCCGCACTCGACCATCGCAGCATAGAGCTGCAACAAGCGCTGATCCGTGCTGGGAACCGGGCGCTTGTTCTTTGCGGTGCTGCCCGGACTAGCCCGACGGCGTGGGCCCGAAACTGAAGGCCGTTGCGTAGTCACGATGCCTTGACTTCCGCCATCAGCCGCAACCCCATCGATTTCTCGAAATCGACAATCTTCTGAATCACCATCTCGTCGAGAACGTAGCCCGCAGTCAGCATCAGCAAACCGCTTGGGGTGACGAGGTCGTGCGCAAGCACCATCCCGGGCTGTAGGTCGCGTGTCGAAAGCATCAATTCCGCAAGCTGCCCTGTTCCACCGTTACGCCGGGTGGCATCGCACAACAGCGCGACAAGGGCATCGACGACGAGAGGGTCGTAACGCCGACCACGGCCCTGAATGATGACCGCCTTGGCTTGCGCGGGGTCGAGCTTGCGTTGGGCCAGCACGCCAATTTGCAGACTGTCGTAGTCACAGGCGACGATAAGAATGCGTGCGCCCATCGAAATCTGATCCCCACACAACTGGTAAGGGTGGCCCCCGCCATCGAAGCGTTCAAGCTGGTTGGAGATGATTTCTGCAGCCCCTCGGAGATCACTCAACGGCAGCAACAACTGCGCGGCACACGCAGGGTGTCTTCGGAACATGTCGAGCTGCTTGGTCGTGAGCATGACGACCGAGGTGCTGAGCATGTCGTCGTCAAAACCGACTTTGCCAATCTCGTGCAACAAACCTGCGACGAAGACTTCCTGCGTCTGTTTTCCGTCCAGCCCCAGGCGTGTGGCCAGTTTGCGGCACATATCCGCCACCCTGCGCGAGTGCCCGGCGATGTGGCTGTTGCGCAGCTCGATGAGGCTGGTAAAAACCTTGATCGAGGTGATGAAGTTGGCTTTGAGTAGCTCGTTGGCGTCGGAAAGCGCAGCATTCGCTTTTTGCAGTTCATCGGTGCGCTCCTGCACCTTGCGTTCGAGACCCGCATTCAGCTCCTTCAGCTCCTCATTCTGTTGCTGCACCAGCGCTTGCAGTCTGCGCTGTTCCAGCACCATCGCACGCTGCTGCAAGGCGCCGCGAACAATCAGGACGATGTCGTTGTCGTCCCAGGGCTTGGCAACGTAGCGGTATATCTCTCCCCTGTTGATGGCACCCATCACGGAGGTGACGTCGGCATAGCCCGTCAGCAACAGCCGCATCGAATCTGGCCAGCGCTGGCGCACTTGCTCCAGAAAGGCGACCCCATCCATCTCCGGCATTCGCATGTCGGAGATGACGAGGTCTACCGGCTCGCTTTCCAGCAAATCCAGCCCCGCCTGCCCGCTTTCGGCCACCCGCACCTGAAAGCCCTTGGCCCGGAACAGACGGCGCAAGGCAGAGAGGATGCTAGGCTCGTCATCGACGAACAGCAAGGTGCCAATGCCAGCGCTTAAAACATTGGTGCTGGAAGGTTGAACGTCTGTCATGGGGCTATTCCCTCGACCAAATCGGATTGTGCGTAGTGTTTTGCGTCTTCCAGCAACGCGGAAATATCACCGAGGCGGCGTACCAACTCTGGCAGATCTGCGCCAAGACGTTTGATTACCGTATGCGGCAGAGGCTGCACAACACCCTCCCTCGCCCCAAAACCGTAACCAAGGTGATTGCTAATACGAACCGCTGCTACCAAGTGCGCCATCATGTTTGTATCCATCGCCAATGGGGTGTTCTGGTAGCGAATGGATTGCACCAGGTCATCGGGGAAATGCCATTGTTCGATCAATCTGGCGCCGACGAGGGCATCATCGACGCCCACCACATCTTCCAACGCCTGGTGCAACGTCAAAGAATTCCAAAAACTCATTTCCAGCGCCCGGCAATACATCTTCGGCATAGCGTGGGCAATGACCACTTTGCCGAAATCGTGGAGCAAGCCGACCATGAAATAGTCGTGCGACGCACTGCCGTGTTCGAGCCTGCTTGCCACCGAGGCAGTGACGAGCGAATGCATGAGATAGCGGGGCGCATCGAAATGGGACAAAGGGCTGGCATGGACTGTGTGCAGCGCAGAAATGCTTAGCGCCAGGTTTTTGATCGTGTTCAGCCCCAAAAAAACGACGGCGTGGTCGATGGACGCGATGGGGTCAGGTAGGCGGTAGTACGCGGAGTTAACGACGCGCAGCACCTTGAGCGTCACGACCGGATCTTTTTCGATGACCCTGGCAAGCTCTTTGGGCGAACAAGCCATGTCTTGCGTCAAAGCCAAGATAGCCTGCGCGCTCTTCGGAAATGCTGGCATGTCCTCGACGGCAGCCAGCAACTGGGGCGACAGTTCGGTATCCACGTGGGCGATTTTCATCCCAAAAAATCCCATCGTCTTTTCTACCACCGATTTCCTAGCAACAGTGCGGCATAACCATTGCGTTGTGCGAGCGACGGCAGTCGCGATCAGCGCCGGGGATGTGCAAAGCCCGTTGCCAACGGGGAGGCGTCTGGCGCAGAGCACTTCTACAATGAATTTGTGTCCTCAGGCTTGGCGCCTGCTTTGCGCTGATTTCGACGCTTTTTTCCGTGTAGTTCCCATGACCCAGCATCTATTGCGGCTCTGGTTTGCGTCGGATCTGGTGCTGTTGCACAAGCGTCGGGAGCGCCGCATGCTCATCATGACGAGCCTGACGATGATCGTCATGGGCATGTTGTGGGGCACCATCTTCCTGTGGCAAGGGCACTGGATCCTCGTCGGGATGGATCTGGTACTGATCGGTTCCGGCTTGGCTGTGCTGACACTGCTCACGCGCGGACAAGTGCGCTACGCCAATGTGCTGCTCTTTTCCATACTCTCGGTACTGGTGGGCACCATTGCCCTGGTATTCGATGCGCCCACCATTTCCGCCCCCCGTTCTACGCATTTGTACCTGTTGCCACTGGGGCTTGCGGCGTTGATCGCGTTTCGGGAAGAACCCCTGTGGATTCGCCACGCAATCGCGATGCTATGTATTGGGGCGTTCATCACGCTGGCTTCTTCCACGGCAATGCTATTTCCAGGCTACAACCTGGACGATACGCTGCGTGTCCCCGGGACGTGGGTGCAAACCTTGGCCGCAACGACCCTGCTATTCCTTCTTTTCCACATCGTGCAAACGGATGCCACCGAAAGGACGACGCTTGAAGGGGAACTGCTCCAAGCGCTGGCCCAACAACAGTTCCGTATGCACTTTCAACCCCAGGTCAATGCTGGGGGCCTGGTCGTCGGCGCTGAAGTATTGCTGCGCTGGCAACATCCCAGGCGTGGCCTTATCGGCCCAGCCTACTTCATTGGCGCAGCGGAGACCAACGGCCTCATCCTCCCTATCGGGCAGTGGGTACTCGAACAAGCCTGCGCCCAGCTCCAAGCATGGTCGCAGGATGCGGTATTGCGCACACTGGCACTGGCCGTCAACGTCAGTCAACGGCAATTTCGCCAGCCGGACTTCGTCGAACGCACCCTGGATGCCATCCAGCGCCACCGTATCCATGCAGACCAACTCGAACTAGAACTGACCGAGACGATGCTGATGGAAGATATCGAAGCCGTTCGCGAGAAGATGCTTCTGTTGTGCAGCCGTGGTTTGAGTTTTTCGCTGGACGATTTCGGTACCGGGTATTCCTCTTTGAGCTATCTCAAACGGTTGCCATTGCACAAACTCAAGATCGACCGTTCTTTCGTTTCCGACGTGCCGGAAGATTCGCATAGTGCATCCATCGTCCGATGGGTGGTATCGCTGGGGCAAAGCCTCGGTTTGTCGGTGATCGCCGAAGGGGTGGAAACCACCGAGCAGCGCACCTTTTTGCAACAAAACGGTTGCGTGCTGTACCAGGGTTACCTATTCCGGCCTGCGCTGCCGCTCGAAGAATTCGAGGCCTATGTTCGCCATGCCAATGGCCCTACATGACGTTTTGCCCATGTTGCTTGGCTATCGCAACCTCAGACCGTTCTCCCGCTGCTGCTTCACGTTCCCCACCCCACGATGGCTACAAGTCTTCTCGCCCTACTGGACGACATCGCCAGCTTGCTCGACGATGTGGCAGTTCTGTCGAAAGTGGCAGCCAAAAAAACCGTGGGGGTACTGGGGGACGACCTGGCCCTGAACGCCCAGCAGGTGTCCGGAGTACATGCCGACCGCGAGCTACCGGTGGTGTGGGCTGTATGCAAAGGGTCTTTTCGCAATAAGCTGGTGTTGGTGCCTCTGGCGCTCGTCCTGGTGACGCTCGTGCCCTGGGCCGTGACGCCTCTGATGGTGATCGCCGGGGTGTATCTGGCCTACGAAGGGGTGGAAAAGCTCGCTCATGCCCAGCACCACCCTGCCCATGCGCATGTGGTCGATGTCGATCACACTGCCCACGCTGCCGACCTTGCAGCACAGGCTCCGGAGCACGAATCCTCGCGCATCCGAGGGGCGATTCGCACCGACTTCATTCTCTCGGCGGAAATCATCGTCTTGTCGTTGGGCACCGTGCGGGAGAGTCCATGGCCGGTGCAAGCAGCCGTGTTGTCCGCAATCGCCGTGGCAATGACCGTGGGTGTCTACGGTGTTGTGGCACTGATCGTCAAGCTCGACGACCTGGGCTTGTATTGGAGCCAGCGCACAGGTACTACCCCCCTGCGTGCCTTGCAACGCCGCGCAGGGGTAGGCATCCTCGCCCTGGCTCCCCGGTTGATGCAGGCCATTTCTTTGCTGGGGATGGTGGCGATGTTTCTCGTCAGCGGGGGCATCCTAGCGCACGGCATCCCAGCCATCGAACACGGCATCGACCACATCAGTGCCATGGCTGGGTGGGCCGCGCCGGTAGTCGCGCTGGGGGCGGATGCCCTGGTCGGTCTGGTCGCAGGGGTTTTGGCGCTGGGGATTGCACTGGCTGCCAAGCGCCTCTCGCACTGATCCTTGTCAGCGTCATGACAAGCAAGTATCTGGGGAAACGCGAGCTACATGGGCTTTCACTTGCGAGACACGATGCAGACACATCGGGTGCCAACAATCCGTGGCGCTGGCGTTGGATGCCAGGATGATTGACGATCACGGAAAGGATACAACGATGGGTTCCATTGCAAGCATTGGCGCAGCAGGAAGCACATGGCTCCAACGCAGTCCGATGCAAGAAAAATTGTTTGCCAAGGTCGATGCCGACAGCAGCGGTAGCGTCAATTCGACAGAGCTGCAAAGCATGCTGGATGATGTGGGAACGAAGACGGGACAGTCCTTCGACTCGAAGGCGCTGTTTACGTCGATGGACACCAACAGCGACGGCAGTCTGGGACAGGAAGAGCTTGCCGACGGCATGCGCGGAGTATTGCCACCCCCTCCTACGACGATGGAGTTTGCCCAAAGCCGGGGCATGTCCGACAGTGGCGAGCCATCGGCCCCTGGCGAGGCCAATGCCGCAGGCCAACCCCCCGGCGGCCCGGGCGGGATGCGGCCAGCCGGTGGGCCCCCTCCGGGTGGTGGGCCTGGCGCGGCGGGGGGGCCTGGTGGGGGTTCAGGCGGTGGCCCCGGTGGCGCACCCGGGGCGGGTTCCGCGACATCACAGACCAATGCAACGTACGACCCTCTCGATACGAACGAGGACGGTGAAGTCTCCGAGCAGGAACGCCTGGCCGGGGAGATCAAGAAGGCAGCGGAAGAAGCGGCTACCGAAGAAGGGTGGGTTACGCTGCTACAGCAGGTATACGAACCTGCCGAATCGACCAGCACTGTGGACACCATGGTGTAGAGCCATGCGGGGTGCTTCTCCCCATGGCCCCATGGCTCTACGGTATGCACCAACTACGTTCTACGCATACCCTTTCCGCTGGGACACCATCGGTGGGAGCTTTGCGACGTGGACGTGGCCTACACCATCGTCAACCAGTGCGAGTACTTGGGATTGCGGTGATGGACGATGTCGAAAAACGCCGACTGGATTTGTTCCGTCACCGGGCCACGACGACCAACGTGAGCGCCTTTGCCGAGTTCGATGCGGTCCAGTTCGCGGATGGGCGTGACTTCTGCGGCAGTCCCTGTGAAGAAGGCTTCGTCGCAGACGTACACCTCGTCACGGGTGATGCGTTTTTCCACGACCCGGATCCCCAGATCGCTGCAAATGCCAAGCACCGTATTGCGCGTGATGCCGTTGAGCGCGCCGCTGGAGAGATCCGGCGTGTAGACGACGCCGTCGCGGACGAGGAACAGGTTTTCTCCCGACCCTTCAGAGACGAAGCCGTGGGGATCGAGTAGCAAAGCCTCGTCGTAGCCGTCTTCCGTGGCTTCCATATTCGCCAGGATCGAGTTGGTGTAGTTGCTCACCGCCTTGGCTTGTGTCATCGAGACATTGACATGATGCCGGGTGTAGCTTGATGTCTTGACGCGAATCCCCCGGGTCAAGCCTTCATCGCCCAGGTAAGCACCCCATGCCCATGCGGCGACCATCAGATGCACGGTATTCCCTTTGGGGCTGATGCCGAGCTTGTGGCTACCAATCCAGGCCAGAGGGCGCAGGTAGCACGATTCCAGTCCGTTGGCCCGGACCACGTCTCGGTGGGCTTGCATGATTTCCTCCATGCCAAACCCGATGCGCATACGCAAAATTTTGGCGCTATCCAACAAGCGGCGCGTATGGTCTTCCAGCCGGAAGATGGCTGTGCCAGCGTTGGTCTTGTAGGCACGCAAGCCCTCGAACACTCCACAACCGTAGTGGAGGGTATGGGTAAGAACGTGGATCTTTGCGTCCCGCCATTCCACCAACTGCCCATCCATCCAGATTTTTCCATCGCGATCCGACAAAGCAGGCAGTGTCATGGTGGGCCTTTTTTCAGTGCATAGCCAAAGGAACGCAGGATTTTACGTGCGCCCCTTTCCACCCTAAAAACCGCCCGAGGCGCCTATTTCCGTAGGCTGCTGCATAAGCCGTCATCACTTCCGTCGCTCCTTCCCGGCATAACGCTTCTATTTCCGTTTTCTGTTCCCGTTGTAGAAGCGACGGCATTCGCGATGTGATACGGCGGCCTATGCAGCGCCTTGCAGTCACAATGGCACGATGGTTTCCGCCCCTGCTGCCACCGCCGTGCTGTACTGCAATCTGGGCACACCTGCTTCCCCCACCGTGCGCGATGTGCGCCGGTATCTGCGCGAATTCCTCAGCGACCGTCGCATCGTGGATATGTCACGGCCGCTATGGTGGTTGCTGTTGCATGGGGTCATCCTGCCCACGCGCCCCCAGTCTTCCGCAGCCAAGTACGCGCATATCTGGACTGAGGAAGGTTCCCCGCTGCTGGTGTGGACACAGCGCCAGGGCGCAGGGCTCCAGGCCGCGTTAGCCCGGCGCGGCCATGCGGTAACGGTATATACGGCGATGCGCTACGGTCAACCCGCCATTCCGGCTGCGCTGGATGCATTACAAGAGCAGGGGGTTCGGCGTGTGCTCATCGTGCCGGCCTACCCGCAGTATTCGTCAACGACCACAGCCAGCGTCAACGACGCCGTAGGCCAATGGGCAGCCGCAGCACCTAACCAGCCGGAGTTCCGATCAATACGGAGTTTCGGAGACGATGACCGATATATCGCAGCGCTGGCGGCGACGGTTCGTCGGCACTGGGCACAACATGGCCAGCCTGATGTGCTGCTGATGAGTTTTCACGGGCTACCCCAACGTACCGTGGATCGTGGAGACCCCTACCGCGACGAGTGCTTGCAGACTGCGCAAAAACTTGCCCAAGCCTTGGCTTTGTCCCCTCCGCAATACCGCATCACCTTCCAGTCCCGGGTGGGGTGGGCGCGGTGGCTGGAGCCGTATACGGAAGCCACACTCGTCGAGCTGGCCCGGCAAGGCATCCGCCGTGTCGATGTGGTGTGCCCGTCTTTCGTTTGCGACTGCCTCGAAACCCTGGAAGAAATCGGCCACGAAGCGCGTACCACCTTCCTTGCAGCGGGGGGGCAATGGCTGGGTTGCATTCCCAGCCTCAACGACAACCCGGAATGGATTGCCGCACTCGCCAGCCTCGTCGAAGACCACCTACAGGGATGGCCCACGGATGGTTCATGACAAGGCCCGTTGACCCAACCCACGTCGGCTAGGGCGCAGCAGACTCGTGCAACTTCTTGACGAGGACGATGCTGCGCCGATCCCAGTTGTATTTGCGCTTGCGCGCTTCGGGCAGCCACTCGGGGTCAACCTGCATGAAACCCCTTTTGAGGAACCAGTGCATGGTTCGGGTCGTCAGCACGAAGATGCTGTCCAACCCTGCCAGCCGCGCACGCTGTTCGATGCGCTTGAGCACACGCTCTCCATCGCCTTGCCCCTGCACATCGGGGGATACGGTCAACGCGGCCATTTCTCCGGTACGCGCTTCCGGGTAGGCATAGAGCGCAGCGCAGGCAAAGATCACTCCATCGTGCTCAATGACGGTATACAAGCCGATGTCCCGCTCAATTTCCGTGCGGCTGCGCTTGACCATCGTTCCGTCCTTTTCGAAAGGTTCGATGAGCTGGAGGATGCCGCCGACGTCGTCGACGGTGGCCTCACGCAGGCTTTCGAGCTTTTCATCGACAACCATCGTGCCGATGCCATCATGCACGTAGACCTCCAACAAGATCGACCCATCGACGGCAAAAGGAATGATGTGGCTGCGCTCCACCCCTCCCTTGCAGGCCTTGACGCAGTGCTGCAAGTAAAAGGCTGGGTTGGTGGGTTGATTGGCTTCGGGCAGCTCTGCGAGGAACTTTTCTGCCAAAGCCAGCGAGAGTTCCGTATCGATAGGGTTGTCCGGCCCCACGGGCTGGGTGGGAATGGCAGCGATACCGGGAATTTCCGTCACGAACAACAATTTGTCGGCCTGCAATGCCACAGCCACGGACGTGGCCACTTCTTCCATCGTGAGGTTGAAGGCTTCCCCTGTCGGTGAAAAGCCGAACGGAGACATCAGTACCAGCGCGCCCATGTCTAGCGAGCGAAGGATTCCGGCGGTATCGATCTTGCGTACCACCCCGGAATGCTGAAAATCTACTCCTTCGACGATGCCCACAGGCCGTGCAGTCAGAAAGTTGCCGGAAATGACCCGCACCGTCGCCCCAGCCATCGGGGTATTCGGTAGCCCCTGGCTGAATGCGGCCTCGATTTCGTAGCGAAGCTGGCCGGCTGCCTCCTGCGCACAGTCAAGCGAAACCTCGTCGGTGATGCGAATCCCTTTGTGGTAGCGGGACTGGTGTCCCTTGGCTCGAAGTTGTTCGTTAACCTGTGGACGAAAGCCATGGACCAGCACGACCCGCACACCCATGCTCTGGATCAACGCCAAATCTTGAGCAAGACTGGGAAGCTTTCCTGCGGCGATGGCCTCCCCACATAGCCCCACAACAAAGGTCTGGTGCCGAAATTTGTGGATGTACGGAGCGACCGACCGAAACCAGGGAACGAAAGTGAAATGGAATACAGAGCTCATACGCCTGCACTATGCCGGTTTGCCTGGCTGCACGGTATGCAGCCAGGAATCCAACGACTGCCTGAAACCTTGCACAGCTTCCATGTGCGACGGGTTACGGAGTTGCCGGGGGGTAGAAGGCAAACCCCACCGCACACGCCAGGCATAAAAAAGCCATGGCGTAATTCCAGGCAAACCGCTCGCGCAAGACGAGCATGGCAAAACCGATGAACACGGTGAGCGTGGCCACTTCTTGGATGATCTTGAGCTGGAACCCGCTGAACTGCCCGTAACCCATCCGGTTGGCCGGTACGGCCAGGCAATATTCGATCAACGCGATTCCCCACGAAACGACAATCGCTTGCCAAAGCGGCCAGTCTCTGCCAAATTTGAGGTGTCCGTACCACGCCACCGTCATGAAGACGTTGGAGGCCAGTAGCAGGAGAACGGTTTGCACGCCAGCACAGCGCAAAGACGCCTCGGTCGACGCCACTTCGGCAACGAACGCAAGGGGAGGAACAGGGAAGGGAAACGAACGGGGAGTGTTGGTGGGATGTGCGGGGATCGAACCCACGACAAACGGATTAAAAGTCCGCTGCTCTACCGACTGAGCTAACATCCCGAAGCGCCCGCAGGGCCAAGCCCGGAACGGAACCGAAGATTGTATCGAGTCAGGAATGCGGCAAAACAGCCACTGTCCGCTCCCCGGCACACTCTACGAGACGCTGCACGATGCAGCCCGCAGCGCAGTGCCCCAAAGTGGCGGTCACACTCACCAAACAACCCCACCCGTGGTTTCCCAGCCCCCAAGTCGGGCAGGACTGCTGCGCAGTGGGAGATAGGGTCGGCATAGGCTCCGGGCTGTACACAGTGCAAAGGCCCGCCTTGCCGCGACAACGTGGCATGGCCAGGTTTCGGCGCAATGCGTTGCGCACCTTGGCCAGCAACGGGTCGTGACAAACCTCTGCCAAGTCGGCAACGTCCACGAGGTGCGCGCAGCGCTTTCCCGCAGCCGCCCCAACCATGACGAAAGCACACTGCGGATGGGCCAGCGCCCATTGCGCGAGGGCAACCTTGGCACGGACCTCGTCGCAGGCATCGATCAAGGCGTCTACCCCCTCCAGACAAGCCAACGTAGTCTGTTCCACGCCTATTCGCTGCGGCACGCAATGCACGAGACACTGGGGATGGTAGGACAGCACCCGGTCACGCATCGCAGCGACCTTGGGCATTTCCACTGTGGCATCGGTGGCATGCAATTGGCGGTTGATGTTCCCTGGCGCCACGTCGTCGAAATCGACGAGCGTCAGAGCGCGTACCCCGCTACGCGCTAAAGACTCGACAGCCCACGACCCCACCCCACCCAGCCCCACCACGGCGACGTGGGCGCTGGCAATGGCCTGCGCACCGACGGAACCCAGCAATCGCTCGACTGCGCCAAAGCGCTCCTGCCATGAAAGGGTCACGATGGGTCGATACCGCTGGGGTATGTGCCGATTTGCTGAGGGAGATTACTTGTTGAGGGCTGCCAAACGTTCCCGGGCTGCAACGGCAGCTTCGGACTTCGGGTACGTCTGAATCAGCTCCTGGAGCGTCTTGCGCGCTGCCCGCACATCCTTGAGTTCGAGCTGACAACTGGCTACGGCGAGGATGGCCTCCGGGGAACGAATGTGCTTGGGAGCGCGGGAGACCATCGCACGGAAGTTGAAGATCGCTTCCTTGTAGTCCCGCGTCGCGTACTGGGCATTCCCCAACCAGAAGAACGCGGACAACAGGTAACCACTGCCCGGATACCGCTCAATGAACGCAACGAACTGCTGCTGCGCGCCAAGATAGTCGCCCTGCTTGAAAGCCTGCATTGCCGCGTCGTACTCTCTGCGCTCGGCAGGATCTGCGACAAATTCGGCTCCGTCAACATTGACCTTGGCAGGTTCGAGCTTCCCGAGGCGGTCGGCAACACTACGTGTCTCATCCTTGCGCTGACGCTGCTCTTCGGCCAGGGCGGCGGCCAGCTTTTCCTGTTCCCCGCGCAACTGCGCAAGTTCCCCACGCAGCAGCTCGATTTGTCGCTGCAAAGCCAATAGGCTATCTGCCTGCGAAGCACCATGGGTAGTACATGCCTGCTT
Source organism: Candidatus Symbiobacter mobilis CR (assembly GCF_000477435.1). Lineage (NCBI taxonomy): Bacteria > Pseudomonadati > Pseudomonadota > Betaproteobacteria > Burkholderiales > Comamonadaceae > Candidatus Symbiobacter > Candidatus Symbiobacter mobilis. The sequence goes on along the minus strand of NC_022576.1, from coordinate 466,777 downwards.
GGCCTGTTCCACGGCCAGCTTCTGGCTTTCAAATTTCTGGCGCAGATCCAGGATGGCTTTGCGCGCCTCGCCGTCTTCAAACAAGGCGGCGCTGGCACTGACGCTACCGCATACCCCAACGGCAAACACCATCGTTCTGCACCATGATGCCACCGAATACTGCCCAGGGCAGATCGGCCAAGTCATGGATAGCGCACCTCCACCCGACGATTTTTGGCATACGCATCATCGCTGGCTCCCAGTACGGCGGGCTTTTCCTCGCCAAAGCTGATGGCTTCGATTTGGCTGGAAGGGACTCCCAGGATCGTCAAGGAATTGCGCACCGACTCTGCCCTGCGCTGCCCCAAAGCCAGGTTGTATTCGCGGCTGCCCATTTCGTCCGCATGACCTTCCAGCACCAACCGCAGCGAGGAGTTGCCCAGGGCCTTTTGCGCGTGGCCTGCGACGACAGACTGGAACTCAGGTCTGATCATGGTACTGTCGTAGTCGAAATAAATGATGTTCGTGAGGGGGGCACCGTCCACGACAGTTTCTGTGGTAGCGGGGGAAAGATCGGTGGCTGCTGGCTGCGCAGTATCCACGGCTGCGGCCCCATCGTCTTGCTGCTGCGTCATAGGGTCAGGCTCGGCAGTTTCCACCGGCACTTCATTCAAGGGAACCTTGGTGGCACAACCAGCCAAGGCAACCACACAAGCCATCGCTATCCACCATGTTTTCATCGTTCCACTCCTTTGGGTTACTACAACGTTACTGTTCCAGAAAAGGGCTCCAGTCCGGCTCGCGGATATCGCCGCTCTGCCCGCTCAACCGCGCCTTGACCCGTCCATCCAACGTGGTGGTCATCAGCGCTTCCATTCCGTCGATTTGCGTAGCGTAGATCAACATCTTGCCGTTCGGTGCGAATGCAGGGTTTTCATCCGCGACGGTCGACGTGATGGCGCGAAGCTCTTTGGTCTGCAATTCCATCAGATGCAGTTTGAATTCATTGCCCACCCGCGCAACGTAAGCCATCCAGCGGCCGTCGGGGCTGATCGACGGGGAAACGTTGTAATTCCCCACGAACGTGACCCGTTCCACGTTACGCCCGGTCAAGGTCGTGCGGTAGATTTGCGGCGCCCCTCCCCGGTCGCTGACGAAATAGATACTTTTGCCATCTGGCGCAAAGGTGGGTTCGGTATCGATGCTGGAGGATTGGAGCAACCTGCGCGGCTCCCCTCCGTCGGCATGGAGCAGGAAAAGCTGCGAGCCACCGTCGCGGCTCAACGTCAGAGCCAAGGTTTTGCCATCATCAGACCAGGCTGGGGCGCTGTTGGAACCCTTGAAATTGGCGACGATACGGCGCCTGCCGGTACCAATGTCATGCACATACACGACAGGTTTGCGCGCCTCGAACGACACGTATGCCAACCGATTGCCATCGGGTGACCAAGCAGGGGAAATGATCGGTTCCGGACTGGTCAATGCAGATTGCGCGTTGTCGCCGTCGGCATCGGCAACCCAAAGCTGATACCGGGAGCCAGACTTGGTGACATAGGCAATCCTGGTCGAAAAAACGCCCTTGTCTCCAGTCAATTTTTCGTAGACGTAATCTGCCGCTTTATGCGCTGCTAAGCGCAACCGATGTGGGGGGACGACGTAACTATGCCCGCCCAAGTCTTTGCCTTGGACGATATCCCATAAGCGGAAACGGACGTCGAACTTCCCATCTGCCAGCCTGGTGACGCTGCCCACAACCACAGCGTCTGACCCTGCCTTCCGCAACGACCCCAGAGGAGGCATCGCGTTTTCATCGACCGCACCTAGCGTGACGTCAACAGCATGAAAACGACCGCTGCGTTCCAGATCGGCCAAGACGATCCCGGACATCTTTTGCCCTGCCTCCTCTTGTCCCCGAAAGGGCGCGACGGTGACCGGCAACTGGGTCAACCCTACGCCGGAAACCTCGACGCGAAACTGTGCCCAGGAGGGGGCAAGGCCCATGCCCAGCAAGCACAGGCAGCACCAACGCAATACACAACGAAGCATGGGAGACATGGAAAAGTCGACTCGGTTCCCATCTATCCCAAAACCAGCCCGATCAACGGCTTAGCCTAACCTGGGAATGGGAAAGATCGCTGGGACGAAAAAACAGGTATAGAGGAACAGACAGCGCGTATCCAGTCCAAAGAGCATGGAAACAGCCAACCGCCAGCTACCCCCTGTTTTGGGCAGTGTACCCACCCAGTTGAACGCATGGCAGCGACTGCTTCACAACCCGTCCTTGTGGATTACCGGATCGATCGCAGTGATGGATTCCCCATTCGTTTGGCACAACCGCCACAGTTTCAGATGGTTGTAGTAGCTCCCTTGCGCTCTGGCAATGGCCAGCACCAATCCATGTTCGCCGTCCAAAAACCCCGCTTGCAAAAAGAAAGTGCGCAAAAACGCCCACAACCCGTGGCCCATGGCGCCCAGCACGCTGGCACGCTTGCCACGTGCATAGGCCTGCGCGCTGGAAGCGGTGGAATACCGGTCGATCTTGCGCAGCACATCAGAAAAATCCCGGTAACTGAAATGCAATAACGGCGTACTCAGCCGGTGCGAAGGCCCCTGGGGAAGCAGCTTTTCATGCACCAGATCGTTGGAAAACCGTGCAGTCCCGGCCTTGAAAAGACGATCGACAAGGTCGGGCGCCCAGCCGGAATGGCGAATGAACTTGCCACAGAACCATGACAGCCTGGGAAGGGCAAAACAGTCTGCGGTATCGCAGGCAATCGACCGAAGGATTTCTTGCCGCAGCTCCGGGGTGACGCGCTCGTCGGCATCGATAGACAAAATCCATTGCCCTTGTGCCAGATCAAGCACACGGTTCTTTTGCGGCCCAAACCCGGGCCAATCGTCGGTGGTATGCACCCGTGCGCCCAAGGACCGGGCGATGTGTACGGTGTCGTCCGTGCTCCCATGGTCGAGTACGACGACCTCATCGACAAAGTCGAGACAACGAATGCACTCGCCTATATTGGCCTGTTCGTTGTGGGTGATGATGATTGCGGAAAGTTTCATGCAAATAGGGTAGTACATCTACCGTGCAATACCCATAGCCCGGTAAAGGGAGAGCCAAAAATTGTAGACATAAAGACCACCACCTGCATCCCAGGGGCGGTTCGTACAATGGCAACGCGCACATTTTGCGGCGTTTTCATGGCGCCGTGTACGGTCAATACAGAGGCTGTTGGCACATATCCGAAGTCGAAGTAGGACTTACGCAAAACCACCCCAGCGTCGTGATCCCCACTTGCCGTACTGTTTTGTACTATCTGCGTGGGTATGCCTTGCTGGGGCAATTTTGCGTCAGTCCTACAAAGAACTGTGGAGGGATGCCATAAACGGCTATTCCCGGCTATTCCCGGATGCTTGCAGTGCCCTTGTTTGCTGATGGCCCCGTCCAGTTGGCCCCATCTATTTTCCGTTGTCCCCCCACTGGCCCCCTCACTGTACTAGGCGGCCGATTACTCGGTGACGTTCCCATGCCCGATTCCCTGCACCAACCAGCGCTGCAAAGCCTTTCCAAGTCTTTCGACCCCGCGTCCATCGAAGCCCGCTGGGGCCCTGAATGGGAGACCAGAGGATACGCATCCGCTGGCTGGCGCGGCACGGGCAGCCCCAGCGAACAGGCTGCCATGGCGGGGGACAACTTTGCCATCCAGCTCCCTCCCCCCAACGTCACGGGAACGCTGCACATGGGGCATGCGTTCAACCAGACGATCATGGACAGCCTCACGCGCTACCACCGCATGAGGGGGTACAACACCGCGTGGATTCCCGGGACCGACCATGCAGGCATCGCGACCCAAATCGTCGTGGAGCGGCAGCTCCAAGCACGCGGGCTGGATCGCCGCACTTTGGGGGAGACGGTAACGGAGTCACGTGAACGCTTCGTTACCGAAGTTTGGGCCTGGAAGAACAAGAGTGGCAAGACGATCACCACGCAAATGCGCCGCCTCGGCGCGAGCGTGGACTGGGGTCGCGAATACTTCACGATGGATACGGAACGCTCGCGTGCCGTGACAGAGACCTTCGTTCGTTTGGCCGAGCAAGGGCTGATCTACCGTGGCAAGCGGTTGGTCAATTGGGATCCCGTGCTGCACAGCGCAGTCAGCGACCTGGAAGTCGAGAGCGAGGAAGAGGATGGGTCGCTATGGCACATCCTCTATCCCTTCGTCGAAGGAGAGCAGGAGGTCGATGGCTCACTCCAGCGCGGGCTGATCGTGGCAACGACGCGGCCGGAAACCCTGTTGGGCGACGTGGCCGTGATGGTGCATCCCGCCGATCCGCGCTATGGCCACCTGATCGGCAAACATGTGGCATTGCCGCTATGCCAGCGCACCATCCCCATCATTGCCGACGAATACGTCGATGCAGAATTTGGTACCGGTGTGGTCAAAGTGACCCCCGCGCACGATGCCAACGACTACGCAGTCGGGCAGCGGCATCGGCTCCCCATGGTGTGCGTGCTGGGGCTGGATGCAACGCTGCGCGATGCCCCCTTGTATTTCGATCCAGACACTGGCGCTGGTGGCACCGGGGATGCCCGTCCTACGCTGATGCCTACGGCGTACCAAGGGTTGGATCGTTTCGTCGCCCGTGATCGCATCGTGGCCGACTTGCAAGCACTAGGGCTGCTTGTGCGGGTGCAGCCCCATAAGCTGATGGTGCCGCGCTGTGTACGCACGGGGCAGATCATCGAACCGATGCTGACCGACCAATGGTTCGTGGCGACCCGCAAAGTTGCTACTGGCGATCCGACCCAGCGCAGCATCGCGCAAAAGGCGATTGATGCCGTCGAATCCGGAGCTGTGCGGTTTGTCCCCGAGAACTGGAACAGCACCTTCTTCCAGTGGATGCACAACATCCAGGACTGGTGCATCAGCCGCCAGTTATGGTGGGGGCACCAAATTCCTGCCTGGTATGGCGATGATGGCGCCGTCTACGTCGCCCGCAACGCCGACGAAGCCGCATCCCAAGCCCGGGCAGCGGGCTACGACGGCCCGCTGCGACAGGATGAAGACGTGCTCGATACCTGGTTTTCCTCCGCCATGGTGCCTTTCAGCACCGTCGGTTGGCCATGGAAAGATGCCAACGATGCTGCGGGGACCGTAGCTTTGTCCGACCATGCGCTGTACTTTCCCTCTTCGGTGTTGGTGACTGGGTACGACATCCTGTTCTTTTGGGTCGCCCGGATGATCATGATGACGACGCACTTCACCGGTCAGGTTCCCTTCCGGCATGTATATCTGCACGGGCTGGTGCGTGATGCCCAGGGCAAGAAGATGAGCAAGTCCGAAGGCAACGTGCTCGACCCCGTCGATCTGATCGACGGCATCGCCCTGCCTGATTTGCTGGCGAAACGTACCGAAGGACTGCGCAGACCCGAGACGGCTGAACAAATCCGCCGCAACACCGCCCAGGAATTCCCCCAAGGTATTGCGGCCTACGGTGCGGATGCCTTGCGACTGACTTTTGCGTCCCTTGCCACGCTGGGGCGCACCCTCAATTTCGACACCAAGCGTTGCGAGGGATACCGCAACTTCTGCAACAAGCTGTGGAATGCGAGCCGGTTCGTGTTGATGCACTGCGAAGGGTACGACTGCGGCCTCGATACCCCTGCCGTCGGCACGAGCGTTGCCGACCGGTGGATCGTCTCCCGTCTGCACGCAACGATTGTCGAAGTGCATGCCGGGTTTGCCGCATACCGCCTCGATAACGTTGCCACCGCGATCTATTCCTTTGTGTGGAACGAATACTGCGACTGGTACCTGGAAATCGCCAAGGTGCAGTTGCAGACTGACTCCGAGGCACAGCAACGTGCGACCCGGCGCACCCTGTTACGCACGCTGGAAGCCATCCTGCGGCTGGCGCATCCGCTGATTCCTTTCGTTACCGAGGAGCTATGGCAAAAGGTCGCCGATGTGGCCGGATCCCGTACATGCACGGACCGACCGGCTATGCCAGTCACTGCGTCGTCTCTCTCCGTGGCTCCCTACCCAGAATCTGACGCTGGCAATCAGGACGATGCAGCAACCACGGCGATGCAGCGATTGCAAAACTGGGTGGATGCTTGTCGCAACCTACGCAGCCAGATGGCCTTATCTCCTGCGGCCAGGCCCGCATTGCTGCTGCACCCCGCGCCCGGCGTGGATGCCGTGTTCCTCGACATGGCAACCCCTTTGCTTTGCGGGTTGGCTAGGCTAGAAGGGGTACGTATCTTGCACGATGAAGCAGCTTGGAACACATCGACGCAATCTGCCCCTGTCCTCGTTGCCGCTGACGCGCACCTTTGCCTCGCCGTGGCCGTCGATGCTGCGAGCGAACAAGCCCGGCTGCGCAAGGAATTGGCACGGCTGGAGGCAGAAATTGCCAAAGCACGCGCCAAACTTTCCAATCCTGCCTTCGTTGCCAAGGCCCCACTGGTCGTTGTGGAACAAGAACGTCAGCGATGCACGGAGCATGAGGCAGCGTGCGCAAAAGTACTTCAACAATTGCAGCGATGGGAGTAATACCTTCGCCAGGAACCTGTGGTAGACCCACTGCATGCAGGCTGCGCTTCCTACGTCCCCCATCTTCCCCCATCGGCCTTGCATCGTGGCGGCCAGAGTCCGGTCGAGACCGAATCCGGTATAGTCAGACAGCATTATTGAAAGATTGATTCATGGCAAGAGTAGTCGTCGTTACATCCGGCAAAGGTGGAGTGGGAAAGACCACCACAAGTGCAAGTTTTTCATCAGGATTGGCACTCAAAGGGTACAAGACTGCGGTCATCGATTTCGATGTGGGGTTGCGCAATCTCGATCTCATCATGGGGTGCGAGAGGCGTGTCGTGTATGACCTGATCAACGTCATTCAAGGGGAGGCCACCGTCAACCAGGCTCTGATCAAGGACAAGCACTCTGAAAATCTCTACATCCTGCCTGCATCCCAAACGCGGGACAAGGATGCCCTCACTGTCGAGGGTGTCGAGAAAGTGCTCCACGATCTGGCTGCAATGGGGTTCGACTACGTCATTTGTGACTCCCCGGCAGGTATCGAAGCTGGTGCCTTGATGGCCATGTTCTTCGCGGACGATGCTTTGGTCGTCGCCAATCCGGAAGTTTCTTCGGTACGGGATTCGGACCGGATTCTTGGACTACTTGCCAGCAAGACGAAGCGGGCTGTCGAGTCCCAGGAGCCTGTGAAAGAGCATTTGCTGTTGGCACGCTACGATCCTGACCGGGTCACTGAAGGGCAGATGCTTGAAATGAAAGACATTCAGGACATGTTGCATGTCCCGCTGATCGGTGTGATACCGGAAAGCGAAGTGATTTTGAAGGCTTCCAACGAAGGCATTCCTGTTATCCATTACCATCGTACCGAGCCTTCCGAGGCATACAAAGATGTCGTAGAGCGTTTTCTGGGATCTGTATTGCCCATGCGCTTCACAGAGCCTCGTCCCAAAAGTTTCCTGCAAAAATTATTAGGACCACGAAAATGAATATCGAAACCAAAGAATCCAAGTCCGATTTGTCTACTGCGCTGCTCAAATGGTTTTGGGCTCGCAATTCGGATCGGCAGGAGTCCAGTGCCAAGGTTGCCAGCACTCGCTTGCGCGCCGTGTTCAAAGATCAGGAAACATGGCACAGCCTGCTCCCCGAGTTGCAGCATGAATTGACGGAATTGATCCGGAAATACTATCCCCCAGTTGATCGCGATGCAGTGGTCATCAGTCGCGAAGTGCAAGGTCAACTCGAATTGATCCGCCTAGAGGTGGGAATCAGTGTCACGCACTGAGTTTTGACGCTGTTGGCGTGACGGCAGTCGCGATGGTTCTCGCGACATAACCATGTGTGCTGGCCCTAGCCGGATTGGTGTGGGTTGTCGCTGTCTCCATGGGGCACGATGAATTTCCGACTTCTTGTCGATGCGCTTGCAAGAATCCCCTGCCGATGAAGTAGGCATGTGTCCAGCACGGCTGGATCGCTTGGGGCGTGTACTGCACGAAGAAGTACGCCTCGGCAGACTGCCCGGGGCTGTCGCGTTGGTAGTTCGGCGCGGGCGATGTGTACTGCGCAGCGCAGTGGGAGTGCGTGACCCTGCCTCAGGCAGCTCCATGCCGATCAATGCGATATTTCGCATTTACTCGATGACCAAGCCAGTGATTTCCGTCGCTGCGCTGATGCTCGTCGAAGAAGGCAAATTGCTACTAGGTCAGCCAGTAGCGAACTATCTGCCGGAGTTTTCTTCCCAGCAAGTACTGCACGAAGACGGCGCCCTGCCTCGGCCCGTGCGCCGCCCTATGACTGTCCACGACCTCATGCGGCACACCGCAGGGTTGAGCTATGGTTTTCTGGGCAACAGCAGCGTTCACCGTCAGTACGCCCGTCTGCGTACTCCCTCGTACCCTGGCAGTTTGGCGGAATGGACACAGGAATGCGCACGAATTCCCCTGGTCTGTGACCCTGGGGCTGCTTTCGAGTACGGTCACGCGACAGATGTGTTGGGCCGGGTGATCGAAGTCGTTAGTGGGCAACCCTTGCCATTGTGGCTGCGCTCCCGCATTTTTGAACCCCTCGGCATGGTGGACACGGGTTTTGGCGTGCCGGATTGGCACCACGTGCGCATCGCCGAACCTTTTGCCAGTTGTCCACGCAGTGGGGTACCCGTTCGTCTCCACGATGTTCGCCAACCCGTACCCATGGCTTCTGGCGGAAGCGGGCTGGTCTCGACGGCGACGGATTACGCCCATTTCTTGCAATGCCTATTGCAGCGCGGAGAATTTGGTGGCCAACGCCTGCTCAGCTCGTCGATGGTTGATTTCCTGACTACCGACCACGTGCATGATTTGCCAATATGGAGCGCTGGGTCTCGCACCTTGCTCAGCGATTCGCATGGTTTCGGGTTGGGTGTTGCCGTGCGCACCCGTCGCGGTCCTTCTCTCGTCGCAGGGTCGGTCGGCTCCTACTTCTGGGGTGGGTTGGCCGGGACAACCTTTTTCGTCGACCCTGCAGAGGATTTGCAAGCGATTCTCATGTTGCAAGCCCCCAATCAGCGCGAGTACTACCGCGAGCTATTTAGTAACCTGGTGTACGCCGCCGTGGTGGACTGACTGTCTGACGACATCGTAGCGTAGCCCCGATATCCCCCACACCAGAACCATTGTCGGCAAAAGTTGTCCGCAGCTTTGCCCTGTTGCCCGTGATGTAATCGCGGGTGTTGTCGTCGAAACCCACCGCACTGGCCCGTAGCCTTTCGCGGTGGTGTTTTTTTAAGGATCCAACCATGTTTCAGGTACGCATTCACGGTCGTGGCGGCCAAGGCGTTGTCACCGGAGCGGAGATGATGTCCATCGCCGCGTTCCTCGGCGGGCGTCATGCACAAGCTTTTCCCAGTTTTGGCTCCGAGCGCACCGGCGCTCCGGTCATCGCCTATTGCAGGATGGACGATATCGAGATCCGGCTTCGCGAACCCATCATGCAGCCTGATGCCATCATCATTCAGGATGCCACCTTGCTCCACCAGGTTGGCGTGCTCACCGGGCTGCATAAAGAGGGATACATCCTGATCAATTCCACCCATTCTTTCGAGGACATGGGCCTGGGGGAATTCATCCAGGGCTTGCGCCCCGAGCGTGTGGCCACCGTCCCTGCGACCGAACTGGCGCTCAAGCACGTTGGGCGCCCCGTCCCCAACGTTCCCCTGTTGGGCGCCTTTGCTGCGCTTGGTGGCCCCATCAGCCTCGACGCAGTGCTCCACGCCATAGAACACAAGTTTTCCGGCGCAGTCTGTAGGGGCAACCAGGCGGCAGCGCGGGAAGCCCACGCCATCGTGTTGCAAAAGATGCAAAACAAACAAGACAAACAAGAAGAGGTATGCCATGCTTGAACAGTGCGAAGGTTCCCACGCCGTTGCCAAGGCCGTTGCGCTCTGCCGCCCGGAAGTCATCTGCGCATACCCCATCTCCCCGCAAACCCACATCGTCGAGGGATTGGGGGAATTGGTGAAGTCGGGGGAAATCACCCACTGCGAGTTCCTCAACGTCGAGTCCGAATTTGCCGCATTGAGCGTGGCCATCGGTTCCTCCGCCGCCGGGGCGCGTTCCTACACCGCCACCGCCAGCCAAGGGCTGCTGTACATGGCAGAAGCCGTCTACAACGCTTCCGGATTGGGGCTGCCGATCGTGATGACCGTGGCGAATCGTGCCATCGGCGCCCCCATCAACATCTGGAACGACCACACCGACAGTATGTCGATGCGCGATGCTGGCTGGCTACAAATTTTTGCGGAAACGAACCAAGAAGCGCTTGACCTGCATATCCAGGCCTTCAAGATCGCCGAAGAACTCTCGCTACCCGTGATGGTGTGCATGGACGGCTTCATCCTCACCCATGCCTACGAGCGCGTGGACATCCCGACGCAAGAACAGGTAGACCGCTTTCTGCCTGCCTACGAACCCCGCCAGGTGCTCGACCCCGACGCCCCCGTATCGATCGGCGCAATGGTTGGCCCCGAAGCCTTCACCGAAGTGCGTTACTTGGCCCACGTCAAACAGATGCAAGCCCTCGACCTGATTCCTCAGGTCGCCGAGGAATTCCGCAAGGAGTTTGGCCGTGATTCCGGCGGGCTGATCAAAACCTATCACATCGAAGACGCCAGCACCATCGTCATTGCCATGGGTTCCGTGCTGGGGACGATCAAGGACACCGTCGATGAGCTGCGTGCCCAAGGTGTTTCGATCGGCGTATTGGGAATCACCTCGTACCGTCCCTTCCCGATTTCTGCGATTCGAGAAGCCACAGCAGGCGCATCCCGCATCGTCGTCGTCGAAAAATGCTTTGCCGTCGGGATCGGCGGAATCGTCTCGCGCGATGTGCGCAGTGCCGTGCGTGATCGGCCCCAGACGGTGCTGACCGTCGTTGCCGGTCTTGGCGGACGCCCCATCACCAAGGCTTCGCTGCATACGCTCTTCGAAGACGCCATCGCCGACAAGCTGGAGTGGATGACCTTCCTCGATCTGGACTGGGATGTCGTCAAACGGGTGTTGGAGCGCGAAAAAGCCACCCGCCGTTCCGGGCCTATCGCAGAAGGCATCCTGCGCGACATCGGCGTCGTCGCTGCAGGCATCGCCTGACCTCTGACCTCTTCGGGATCACAGCAAGGATCACAGCACTATGGAACCGACCACCATCAAGTTCTACCAGACGGGCACTTTTACCGTCGGCAACCGGCTGCTAGCGCCGGAACAACGCAGCGTGCAGGCCGATGTGCAGCGCTGCAACTCGCTCAACTCTGGCCACCGCGCTTGCCAAGGTTGCGGGGAAGCGCTTGGGGCGCGCTACGCTATCGATGCAGCCGTGTCTTCCACGGGCGGCAAGCTCATCGCTGCGAATGCCACGGGCTGCCTGGAAGTGTTTTCGACCCCCTACCCCGAAACCTCGTGGCAGATCCCGTGGATTCACTCACTCTTCGGAAACACTGCATCCGTCGCGACCGGCATCGCTGCCGCACTCAAGGCCAAGGGCCGCACCGACGTGCGCGTCATCGCCCAGGGTGGCGATGGAGGCACTACGGACATCGGCTTTGCCTGCCTTTCCGGGATGTTCGAGCGCAACGATGACGTGCTCTACATCTGCTACGACAACGAAGCCTACATGAACACCGGCGTGCAGCGTTCCAGCGCAACGCCGCCAACGGCCCGTACCGCGACAACCATGCCCGTCGGGGACCATCCCGGCAACGAGTTCGGCATTGGCAAAAACGTTCCCCAGATTGCCATGGCGCACGAGATTCCCTACGTCGCCACGGCGACCGTTGCCGATCTGCGCGACCTCGAATACAAGGTCAAAAAGGCGATGACGATCCGCGGAGCGCGATACCTGCACCTCTTCGTCCCTTGCCCGCTCGGGTGGGGATCTGCCTCGCACGACACGATCCGGCTCGCCCGGCTTGCCGTCGAAAGCGGGATGTTCCCGGTGTTCGAGGCAGAACGCGGGGAGATCACCGATGTCCGCAAAATTCGCCGCCAGGTTCCTGTCGAAGAGTACCTCCGGCCCCAACGGCGCTTTGCCCATCTCTTCGGCAAAAGCCCGGATGTGGCAACCCTTGCCCGCCTGCAGGCCATTGCCGACCGCAACATCCGCCGCTACGGGCTGCTCAACACTGTGGCAGATTCGGCCAGCGCCTGATCCCTCTCTGCCCCCGCGCAAGGCTTGTGCGCCGACAACGCACCGATAGCGCGCCGCTGCCGGGGGCCTCGCATTTTCTGGAGCACTAACCATGCAAAAACCCTTTGCCATCACCCTGGACGTGGGCAGTTCGCTGGCCAACCACACCGGCTCGTGGCGTACTTCCCGTCCGGTATACCTGAACCGCATTCCCCCCTGCAACCTGCAATGCCCTGCGGGGGAAAACATCCAGGGCTGGCTCTTCCATGCCGAATCCGGCAATTACGAACAAGCCTGGCGCACCCTGGTCGAAGACAACCCGTTCCCCGCCATCATGGGGCGGGTGTGTTACCACACCTGCGAAAACGCCTGCAATCGCGGCCAGCTTGATGCGCCTGTCGGTATCAATTCGGTAGAACGCTTTCTTGGTGACCAGGCGCTGGAGCGCGGGTGGACATTCGATGCTCCCCGCACACGATCTGGCAAAAAAGTGCTCGTCGTCGGCGCCGGCCCATCGGGGCTGTCCGCCGCGTACCACTTGGCGCGCATGGGTCATGGGGTCACCGTCCTCGAAGCCGGGCCACTGCCTGGGGGAATGATGCGCTTTGGTATTCCGCAGTACCGGCTCCCACGCACGGTGCTCGACGCCGAAGTGCAGCGCATCGCTGAGCTGGGGGTCGAGATTCGCTACAACGCCAAAGTCGGCAATGTGCTTGAAACACAGCAACAAGGCGGATTCGACGCTGTCTTCTTGGCTGTGGGGGCGCACATTGCCAAGCGTGCATTCATCCCTGCCGGGGACTCTGCCAAGATCCTCGACGCCGTTTCCGTCCTGCGGTCGATGGAAGGTGAAGAAAAGCCCCTGTTGGGCCGCCGCGTCGTCGTCTACGGTGGTGGCAACACCGCCATCGACGTAGCGCGAACAGCCAAGAGGCTCGGCGCCACCGAATCGATCATCGTCTACCGCCGCAATCGCGAAAAAATGCCTGCGCACGACTTCGAGGTCGAAGAAGCGCTGCAAGAAGGCGTGCTGATCAAGTGGCTCTCGACGATCAAACAAGCGGGCGAATCATCGATCACGGTCGAAAAAATGGCCCTCGACGAGAAGGGTTTTCCCCAGCCCACTGGCGAGTTCGAGACCCTCGAAGCCGATTCCGTCGTGCTGGCGCTGGGGCAGGATGTCGATCTTTCCTTGGTCGATGGCGTACCGGGGCTCGTCGTGCAAGATGGGGTAGTACAGGTCGACAAGCAGATGATGACCGGCCATGCAGGCATCTTTGCCGGTGGGGACATGGTTCCTGCTGACCGCAACGTCACCGTTGCCGTTGGTCATGGCAAGAAAGCCGCACGCTGCATCGACGCTTGGTTGCAAGGCAAGGTCTATGACCCACCGCCCAAGAGCGAAGTCGCCTCGTTTGACAAGCTCAACACCTGGTACTACAGCGATGCGCCAAAGACCGTTCGTCCGATGCTCGACATCATTCGCCGACAGTCCACCTTCGAGGAAGTACAAGGCGGGCTTGACGAAAGCAACGCCCTGTTCGAGGCGCGGCGCTGCCTCTCGTGCGGCAATTGCTTCGAGTGCGACAACTGCTACGGGGTGTGCCCGGACAACGCCGTGATCAAACTGGGGCCTGGCAAGGGCTTCGAATTCAACTACGACTACTGCAAGGGTTGCGGGATCTGCGTGGCCGAATGTCCCTGCGGCTCCATCAAGATGGTTCCCGAGGACATCTAAGCGTTATTTCCGTTCCCCCGTATTGCAATTGCCATCGCCGCCAGCCTCGCCCATGTTGCGTCCAGCCTCGGGAGCCCAAGCATGTTTGAACGGATCCTCGTCCCCGTAGACGGCTCACCCACCTGCCACAACGCGGTGGTCAAGGCCGTTGGCTTGAGCAAGGCGTTTTCCAGCGCCGTCACGATCCTCTACGTCATCGACCCCTACCCTTTCACAGGGGTGGGAGCGGACTTTGCCTACGGACAGGCGGAGTATTTGAGCGCAGCCTTGGCGGAAGCCCATTCTGCAGTCCATGCCGCCAAGGAACTTTTCGAGGCGGAAGGCATCGCTCCCGGCACTTCCGTGGTCGAAGCGCACACCGTCTGGCGCGGCATCGTCGAAGCTGCGGAATCGTCCCATGCCGACCTGATCGTCATGGGCTCCCATGGCCGCCACGGCCTGGGCAAGCTGGTACTCGGCAGCGTAGCCCACTCGGTGCTATCGCACACCAACCTGCCGGTGCTGGTGGTACGGGACCCTGGGGCACGGCACAAAAAATAATCGCCGCTCGCACTGAGAACCTATTGCAGTAGGCAGGCGAGCCGAAGCAGTGTGCGTGGCGCCGGAGCGCAGGAACCGGAATGTACTGACAGTACATGAGGATTCCGAGCACCGCCGCCGCGTGCAATGCGATGGCGCAGCCCCTACTGGAATAGGTTCTTAGTCAACCAGCCTGGGCCATCAATACCAGTTATCGCGCTCCCAGGCTCTGCTTCGCTCCACCCTGGCTACAGGGCGGTGGTCTCCGCACTGCGGGCCCGCCCAGGGTGATGCCCGGCATCTGGCGTGCAATAGCGCGACGTTGCCGGTAGTCCGCCAACACAGACTCGATCAATGCCCAGAATTGGGGGCCGTGGTGCATGTGGCGCAGGTGGGCTAGTTCATGGACGACCACATAGTCCACGAACGCCATGGGGAAATGGATCAGACGCCAATTCAGACGAATCCGGCCATCGCGGCGCGCGCTGCCGAATCGGGTGCGTGCATTGCCAAGCCGTAGTTGCGTCCACTGCACCCCCAGCATCGGCGCGTAATGATCTAAGCGCTCCTTGCCGAGTTCCATGGCCTGCTGCATAAGCCACGATTGCAGCAGCCCATGGACATTCGCCATGCTGCGCATTGCCATACCCCGCAACGGGGTGACGTTGCCCAGCTCGATCTCGACTACCTTGCCCTCTTCGGCAATGGGGTGCAGAGACAAGACGCTGCGTTCCTCCACAGCAGGAACGTGGATGCGATACATCGCACCCAGAAATGGCAAAACGTCCCCATCTTGCCAAGCATGCTCCGCGCTAAGGGGGGGCTGCACAGGATTTTTGGGGATCCGCAGCCGATCCAGCACCCACTGGGCATGAGCGTGGATCATGCGCTCGATCTGCGCAATCGTCGCATTCCGGGGCGCACGCACCTCCAGCCCCAACACGGTGATGACCAATCGCAAGCGGGTAGTGCGCGTGGTTTTGTGCAAGTAGCCAACCAGCACATCGCCCAACTGCACGGTGCGCTGGGCCTGGGGATGCAGGTGCTCTTCCAGAGGGCACTCCTCTCCCTTATTCCAATCCTTTGGCTTCATCGCAATCCGGATAGGCCTCGGGGTCAATACGACGCATTTCCCCTTCGATCCACGCCTGCACGGTATGCAGCAGTTCCCTGGGTTCCTGCCCCTGCGTTGCGATGGGCTGCCCGAACGCCACGCGCACCACGCCGGGCAATTTGCAAAACCCCTGCTTGGGCCAGCAACGCGCTGTGGCCACGGCCACCGGGACAATCGTTGCCCCCGCCTGCACAGCAAGGCGAACTCCGGCGCTTTGGTATGTGCCTGCCTTGCCCCGGGGGACGCGCGTCCCCTCCGGGAACATGATGATCCACGTGCCCTGACCCAGCAAGCGCGTTCCTTGCTCGATGACCTGCTTCATCGCAACCGCCCGCGCGCTGCGGTCGATGTGAACCATGTCGAGCCGCGCCATCGACCAGCCGAAAAACGGGATCTGCAATAGCTCTCTCTTGAACACGAACGCAAGACGGTGCGGGATCAAAGTCGGAATCCACAGCGTCTCCAGCGCAGACTGGTGTTTGCACAACAAGACCACAGGCCCTTCAGCAGGCAAGTGCTCCAGCCCCAACACTTCCATACGAATCCCCAGCAGGTGGCGAGTACCCCAGATCACGACACGGAACCACCCCACCGCATACCACCAAGCCTGCGCCGGGGATCGCAACAGGGATACCCACCACACGGCCATCGTCCAGGGAATAACCGTGATCCCCATCCAGATCATGTGGAGGAGAGAACGCAAGCAGCGAAGCATGATCCAAGAGAACGGTGCGGGAAAAAGATCGATCAGGACCGGTAACGACGAGTACCGACTATGGCCGACTCGTGAAGACTGTCAACAATGAGCGCTACGCACCGCTACGAAGTGTGAGTACAGCGATCCTTGGCTTGGTGCCGGTCGATCCAATACTGGGCAAAGGCTCCCAGATCAGGGTGAACCATCGTATTGGGCGGAAATTCCGCAGGGAGCGGCGCACCGTCTTCCACAACCGTGTTGCCCGAACACACCAGATGCGGCTCACACCCCACATTGGCGCCAGCGACAAGATCGCGGGCCGAATCCCCCACCACAGGCACCCCGGAAAGGCTGGTTCCGAAACGCTCCGCAATCTGCTCGAAAAGGCCAGAGCGGGGCTTGCGACAGTGGCAGTCTTCATCAGGGGTGTGGGGACAAAAGAAGATCGCATCGATGCGCGCACCGACAGCGGCAAGCTGCTGGTTCATCCGGGTGTGGATCGCGTTGAGATCGGACACTTCCGACAGACCACGCCCTAGGCCAGATTGGTTGGAAGCCAGCACGACGTGCCACCCTGCATGATTGAGGGCAGCAATCGCCTCGAATGCTCCGGGCAAGGGAATCCATTCTTCCAGCGACTTGATGTATTCCGCGCTATTGCGGTTGATCGTTCCGTCGCGGTCGAGGATGACGAGCTTGATAGGGGTCATGGGCAGTCTCCCGGAAGTCGGAAGTCAAGGGGAAATGAGGGGGAATCAAGCCAGCCGTGCCAGATCGGCCACCTGGTTCATCGCCTGATGCAGCGTGTGCAACAGCCGTAACCTGTTGCTGCGAACGACCTGCTCTTCGCACAACACCATCACTTCATTGAAAAAGGCATCGACCGGGGAACGTAACGCTGCCAGTGCTTGCAGCGATGCCGTGTCATCGCCCTCTGCCCGCTTGGCCTGGGCAATGGCCAAAGTGCTTTGCATGGCTTGGTAGAGGGCGCGTTCTGCGGCTTCGGTGAACAGACTTTCTTGCAAAGAGCCAGAGGCCGCCACCGTCGTATCGGACTTGCCCAACAGGTTGGCGATGCGCTTGTTGGCTGCTGCCAGCGCAGCAGCTTCGGGCAATGCCGCAAAGGCGCGCACTGCGGCCAAGCGCCGGGGCAATTCGCACAGACGCTGGGGACGCAAAGCCAGCACGGCATCCACTTCCCGAGTGGTGTACCCCCGTTCCCGTAAATATCCAGCCAGCCGGTCCAAAAAGAAGGTTTGCAATGCGGCGCATACCCCAGCATCCCAGCCTCCTGCCGGGGACGCAGCCCGCACCGCCCCAAAGGCTGCATGGGCGTCGGTCAGCAGCGTGTCAAGATCGAGTGGCAAACCCTTGTCGATGAGCATTCGCACGACGCCCAGCGCGTGTCGGCGCAGGGCGAAGGGGTCTTTTTCCCCGGTGGGAAGGTTGCCAATGCCAAACATGCCGACCAAGGTTTCGAGCTTGTCCGCCAAGGCCAAAACGGTGCCCACAGGGTTGCGCGGCAAGGTGTCTGCGGCAAAACGGGGCTTGTAGTGGTCTTCGATGGCCTCCGCCACGTCCTCGGGCAGCCCGTCGTGCCGTGCGTAGTACGCTCCCATGACACCCTGGAGTTCGGCAAATTCGCCAACCATGTCGGTCAGCAGATCCGCTTTGGCCAAGCGGGCAGCGCAACGAACACGATCCACCAGGGTATCGACTGAAATATCTACGAAGTTGTCGACCAAGGTATCGACCTGGGTGGTATCGCACCTTGCAGGAATGCGCTTGCCTACGGCAATAAGCCTGCCTGCGATGCGTTCGGCAATCGATTCCACGCGCCGCACCCGATCCCCCAACGAGCCTAGCCGATGGTGATAGACGACTTTGTCCAAGCCCGCGACGCGGGATTCCAAGGTCTTTTTGCGATCCTGGTCATAGAAGAAACGCGCATCGCTCAGGCGCGACCGCACCACACGCTCGTTACCGCCCCGGACGGCGGCAGGGTCTGCGGGATCGATGTTGCTGACGACCAAGAACCTGGGTAGCAGCTTGCCCGCAGCGTCCAACAACGGGAAATACTTCTGGTTGGCCTGCATCGTCAGGATCAGGCACTCTTGCGGCACCTCCAGAAAATCCGCCTCGAAGATGCACACCAGCACGCGAGGCCATTCGACCAGCGCGGTGACTTCGTCGAGGAGTGCCTCGTCTTCGAGAACACGAGCACCCTCCCCTTCTGCGGCTTCATGGAGTTGGCGCAGGATCTCTTGCTTACGCTGGGCAAACCCGCACACCACTTTGCCATCCCGGTACAGCACAAGCTCGTATTCGTCAGCGCTGGGGATCGACAACGGCCCCGAAGCCAGGAAACGATGGCCTTGGGTAGTCCGCCCAGCGTGGAGGCCCAGAACGGTCACGTCGACGACAGCATCTCCGTACAGCGCGACCAAGCCATGCGCAGGGCGCACGAAACGCACCACGTTCCATCCGGGCAGGGCGCAGTCCGATTCCAGCGGGTAGCTCATCACCTTGGGGATGGGGAGACGGTCCAGTGCGGTTTCCAGCGCCTGCTGCAGGCCCGCTTGCAGCGTCGCGCCGACGGCAGTTTGCTCGAACCACAGCGCTACGGCCTTGCCATCGGGAACCTGCAGCAGCGTGGGCACCACGGCTTCGACATCGGCCACGCCCAACGCCAGCAGCTTTTTGCGCAGGGCTTGCGTGGGCTGGCCCGCAGCATCCAACCCCACGGAAACGGGCATGAGGCGATGACGCACGGGTTTGTCCGGCGCCTGCGGCAGCACTTGCGTGACGTGGACGGCCAGCCGTCGCGGGGTGGCAAAGGGGGTAATGACCGACTCCGCACCCGCCAAGCCCAGTTGCTGTAACTGCTCCCACAACACCTGGGCCAACGCTGCCCCCAATTTGGCCAGCGCCTTGGGGGGCAGCTCCTCGACCAGCAATTCAACCAAGAGATTCATAACGCGAGATTCATGGCAGGAAAAGACGCACGCAGCGCCGGGGGAAGAGGCAGAGAGCCTATGCAAAGCGAAAGAATGGGCGCTTTAGGAGCCGATGCCTGCCATGCTAGCGACCCATTGCGGCGGAGCCATTGGGAAACCCAGCCGTTGCCGACTGTCCAGATAGCTTTGCGCCACCAGTCTTGCCAGCGTGCGGATGCGGCCAATGTAGGCGGCACGCTCCGTCACGCTGATCGCACCGCGTGCATCAAGCAGATTGAAGGTGTGCGCGCATTTGAGTACTTGCTCATAAGCCGGCAACGCCAACTGCGCTTCCATCAATCGCTTGGCCTGGGCTTCATGGGCGCTGAACGAGGCGAAGAGGAATGCTGCGTCGCTGTACTCGAAGTTGTAGGCAGATTGCTCAACCTCGTTCTGCTTGTACACGTCCCCATAGCGCAGAACGGAACCGTCTGGCGCCTGAGTCCAGGCCAGATCGAACACGTTGTCTACCCCCTGCAGGTACATGGCCAAGCGCTCCAACCCGTAGGTAATCTCCCCGGTGATAGGGCGGCAATCGATCCCGCCAACCTGCTGGAAGTACGTGAACTGTGTTACTTCCATGCCGTTGAGCCAGACTTCCCAACCTAACCCCCACGCGCCCAGAGTGGGGTTTTCCCAGTCGTCTTCGACGAAACGGACGTCGTTGACTCGCAGATCCAGCCCCATCGACGCCAAACTACCCAGATACAGATCGAGGATGTTGCGCGGCGCCGGCTTAAGGACGACCTGGTACTGGTAATAGTGCTGCAAGCGGTTCGGGTTGGCGCCGTAGCGGCCATCCTTGGGGCGGCGACTGGGCTGCACATACGCGGCTTTCCATGGTTCCGGCCCCAGCGCTCGCAGGAACGTGGCGGTGTGCGAGGTCCCTGCGCCCACTTCCATATCACAAGGCTGCAACAACGCACAACCCTGTGCGTCCCAATAGGTCTGCAATTGCAGAATCAACTGCTGAAAGGTCAACATTCGGGGAAGCAGGCCCAAGCCAAAAAGAAAAAGGAGCGGAACAAAGACGTTGGGAAGGTATCAACGCAACCCACGCACCGCAAGAAGATTGCCGAAGGTGCCGTGCAAACAATGCCGTGCCCAAGCAAGAAAAAGCAAGAAAGATTCTACGTAGGGCCTTTGGAGCAGCCGCAAGGCCCAAAAAAATGCCAGGTCAAGGTTCCCATATCCATGCTGGGACAGGCGCTACACCACGACAGGTTCGATTTCAAGAACAACCCCGAACCGCTCGCACACACTGGCCTGGATGGCCCGGGCCAACGCCAGCACCTCCGCACCGGCCGCAGGCCCGCCAGGATGCACAAGCACGATGGCATGACGTGCATACACCCGCGCTGGCCCCATCGACTGGGCCTTCCAACCGCAAGCATCGATCATCCACGCAGCGGCAAACTTGATCGTTCCATCGCCCAGGCGATAGTGAACCAAATGCGGATGGCGACCAATGATGTGCTGAAACTGTT
Source organism: Candidatus Symbiobacter mobilis CR (assembly GCF_000477435.1). Taxonomy (NCBI): domain Bacteria; kingdom Pseudomonadati; phylum Pseudomonadota; class Betaproteobacteria; order Burkholderiales; family Comamonadaceae; genus Candidatus Symbiobacter; species Candidatus Symbiobacter mobilis. The sequence goes on along the minus strand of NC_022576.1, from coordinate 446,053 downwards.
CCTCGCTCACCGTCGGATTCTTGAAAAAACTCCCCACATTACCGAGTCCGGGTTCGCGCGGGTCGGGCAACTTGGCGCTGCGAATCTCGCATACCCAATCGAAGAGCGTGCGCGCATCCGGCTCTGCCCCTCCAGCAGCCAGTAGTCGCTGTTCGATGTCGGCGTACCCTAGCACCGGCTGATACACCTTTGGCAAGGCAAAACGCACGCGGGTGATCAAGGCATGGCCTCGCAGGGATGCCGCACCCTGCTTGTCTGGTTCCTCTTGGCCCGCTCGTTTTCCCTCTGCAAGCCAAGTACCGTAGCGAAATATGGATTGGCGGTAACCAAAGCCACATTCGGCAGCACCTAGTGTGCCGGTCTGCCCCGTGCGCAGGTCGATGTAGTCGAGTTCGTCAAAACGATCTTGTAGCTCCACCCCGTACGCGCCGATGTTCTGCACCGGGGCAGCGCCCACCGTTCCAGGAATGCCTGCGAGGTTTTCCAGCCCGGGCCAGCCGTTATCGAGCGTCCAGGCAACGAAATCGTGCCAAGGCTCGCCAGCGGCAGCCTCGACGATGCGAAGGTGCTCGGTCTCTCGAACCAGCCTGCGCCCGCGCAGCGCAACAGAGAGCACAAGCCCGGGAACGTCGCGAGTCAGCACGATATTGCTGCCCCCGCCCAGAATCAGTATCGGCACGTCGCGCCACGTCGCGTCCCCGAGCAAGGCATGAATATCGGCCTCGCAAGCCACTTGCACCAAAGCTTGCGCTTGCACATCCGCACCCAAGGTGTTGAACGACCGCAGAGAAACATTGCGCAAAACGTCCATGGCAGAATTGTCGCACCCCCCTGCCAAGGTCGATTCGACGCCTGCGTGCATTCCCTCGATACCCATGCAGCGGTGATTTCCGCTCCGGTGCGCGCTTTCTGGTACGTTTTTTTCCTTCTTTTATGCCCTCCTTTGACACGATCTGTGAAGCCTCGGTGGTCGATGTCCGGCACGCTGTCGACAACACCAGTCGCGAGGTAGCCACCCGTTTCGACTTCAAGGGAACCCCCGCAGCGATCGAATGGAAGGACAAAGACATCGTCCTGATCGGCAATGCGGACTTCCAACTCACCCAAATCGAAGACATCCTCCGCAACAAGCTCACCAAGCGCAATGTGGATGTGCGCTTCCTGCAAAAGGGCGACATCCACAAAGCGGGGGGGGATCGGGTCACGCTGACCATCCAGATTCGCAGCGGCATCGATACGGAGCTGGCCAAAAAGATTCAGCGCGTGGTCAAAGACAGCAAACGCAAAGTGCAAGCGCAATTGCAAGATGGCAAGCTGCGCATCAGTGGCGCCAAGCGCGATGATCTCCAAGCCACGATTGCCCTGATCCGGCAAGAGTTCCCCGACGACCCCTTGGGGTTCGACAACTTCCGGGACTGATACGGGAGCCCGCTGCGGTTCTTCGTGGATCCCTATTCCATCGTGGGCGTCGTTCTCCATTCCGAAGACGAGTACGAAGACCTTCTGGCACTCTGGTCGGATCTGGAAGCTGGCCTGGGGGTGGTGCTGACCCACCCTTCCCAAGTCCAAGAGTTTGTGCAGCGCATTGCCCAGTACGACCAGTGGATGCGCGACCTGCTCCAGCGTGACGCCGACGTGGGCTTGTATCTGTTGTTTCAGCTTGCCACGCATTCCCCCGTGGGATACAGCACCTCGCATGCGCTGGTTTGTGCGGTGCTCTGCCACCTGGTATCCCAAGAATTCGCCCTGCCATCAGAGCAGCGGGACGGTTTGGTATATGCAGCAATGACGATGAACATCGCCATGACGACGCTGCAAGACCAACTGGCTACGCAGGGCAGCCGTCCTACCCCGGAACAACAACAGTCGATTTCGGTACACGCCAGCCAGGGCGCGATGTTGCTCGCACGCTTGGGTATCGATGACAACCTGTGGCTACGCATCGTCGAGCTGCACCATAACGAATCTCCCTCTTCTGCACCTGTGCGCTCTGCGCCCACCGAAGAGACGCTGGCGCGCATCCTGCGAGTGATTGATCGCTACGCAGCGATGATCAGCCCGCGCCGTTCCCGCGAAGGGCGCAGCGCCGAAGAATCCGCCAAATACCTGCTGGAACAGACACGGCAATCCGGTTCGGACGTTGAACAAGCGCTGGTTCGTATCGTTGGCCTCTATCCCCCAGGCACCTTCGTGCGCCTGGACAATGGCAGCACGGCCATCGTGACGCGACGCAGCGCTTCCCTCAACCAACCTGACGTCGTCATCGTGCTGCAAGAAGGGGGTGGACTGCTCAAACCCCCGTTGATGCACCCCACGTCGAAGGGGTCACCCAAAATCCAGGCTGCATTACCGTCTTCTGCGGTACAGGAACGTCTCAGCCACCATCGCATCTTGCAACTCGTGGCTCCGGGCTGATTGATTCGCTGTGATTCGAACGCCAAAACACTACTTGAAGTAGCCTATTCCGGCAGGCTACTACACCAAACGTGAACCCAAAAAATCATTCGCTATTGGCTCGGCTGACTGTTTTGCGTGGCACCCCAATGCCCAGCGTCTCTTGCATGTTGTAGAACAGAGTCCTATCGCAAGGGTTGTACAGTGGATTTTTTCGAGCCTTTTTGTCCTGCAATAAGAATCTATTTCAGTAGGCAGGCGAGCCGAAGCAGTGTGCGCAACGCCGGAGCGCAGGAACCGGAATGTACTGACAGTACATGAGGATTCCGAGCACCGCCGCCGCGTGCAATGCGATGGCACAGCCCCTACTGGGATAGGTTCTAAGGCGGTGGTAGACTGGAAATTGGTTCGTTGTAAGCAGGACAGGAGGTTTGCCATGAGTGTGCGGTATGTCAATGTCGTCAACCACCTGCCCGAGACCAAGATGCGCATGTACCCCACCAAAGTCATCAACATCATCGGTGGCCCGGGTAGCGAAAAGTCGCTGTTTTCCGCTGCGATCGTCCTGTACCTCACTTTGCACAACAAGTCGGTCGAAACCATCCCCGACTACGCCAAATCATTGGTGTGGCAGCAGAATTTCGAGGTACTGAAAAACCAGTACTTCATTGCGCAACGCCAGTATCAGATGTTGAGCCTGATCGACGGCCAAGTGCATTTTTTGGTTACGGAATGTTCCTTGCCACAGATTTTGTTCTATAACGAAAACTACGTGGACAACATCTGCGATGTGGCCAAAACCCGGGAACAAATTCTGGAGTGGTACCGCCAAAACGACAACGTCAATATCCTGGTATTGCGTGGAGATCGCAAGTACGTGCGTTCGGGACGATTCCAGGACGAAGAACAGGCGCTGGAAATCGACCGGGGAATGCGCGCCATCCTCGATCGAGAGCAGCTTCCTTACACCGCATTGCCGCCGGAGGTTCCCTCCATTGAGGCTTTTGTCAGGCATCTCCTAACCTGAATCGACCGCATCTTCCCAAGGCTACTTCTTCCCGAGGCCATTCCGTCTGCCTTCCACTCATTGGTCACGCCGCATGGGTTCTGTCCGTTTCCGACAGCATCTAGCCACAACTCCAGAAGCACAACAATGAACCGACCTTCGAGCATCCAGCAAGTCGAGCAAGAACTTTCCGACTCGCAAACCCACAGCATCATCAAAAGCATCGGGATCCCTGCGCGCCCGATGACCTTGGTCAAATTACAGCAGGAAGTGCAGTCGGATGACCCTGATTTGCACAAGATTGCCGAGCTTGTCGTCAGCGACGTCACCATCTCCGTTGCAGTGCTGCGTACCGTCAACTCCTCGGCCTTTTCCCTTTCCCGCAAATGCGAGACTGTCGAGCAGGCTGTAGCACTCGTCGGATTCAAGCGCTTGGAAAATCTGGTCACGACTTTGGTGCTGCGCAACCTCGTCAAGGGAGACCCCCAAAAACTCACCTACTTCTGGGATATTTCTGCCAAGCGCTCCTACGTGATGTCGCGTCTTGCGCGGGGGTTGGGGGTGATCGATGAAGACATCGCGCAGTCCTTCGGGTTGTTTTGCGATGTAGGCATCCCACTACTGATGCAGCGGTTCCCAGAGTACGAGCGCACGCTCGTACTGTGCAACAGCGAAACCGAACGCACGTTCACCGAGGTCGAGCAAAGCATCCATCAGACCGACCATGCGCTCGTCGGTGCCATCATGGCCCGTTCTTGGGAACTATCGACCACGTTATGCCTGTCGATCCGTCTGCACCATGATTACGCCATGCTGGAAGACACCAGAACCCCGGAAGCCGTGACAAAGCTCGTGGCGATGAACCTGATCGCCGAGGCAGCCATCCAGCGCTTTCATTTCATGAAGAGCGTGGAATGGATGAAAGGTGGCAAAGCTGCGGCTTTTGCTCTTTCACTGAGCGACTACGAAGTGGAAGACTGGATCGACCGTCTTTCGTACGATTTGACTTCTTGGTCTGTCTAACGTTTGTAGTACGTACGCAAAACCGCCCCAGCACCTTTATACCCACTTTCCGTACTGCTTTGTACTATCTGTGTGGGGTTGCCTAACTGGGACAATTTTGCGTAAGAACCCATTTCAGTAGGCAGGCGAGCCGAAGCAGTGTGCGTGGCGCCGGAGCGCAGGAACCGGAATGTACTGACAGTACATGAGGATTCCGAGCACCGCCGCCGCGTGCAATGCGATGGCGCAGCCTCTACTGGAATAGGTTCTAAGTCCAAGTTTGTTGGGCAGTCCAGCGCAACACCACAACAGGGGTGGACGGACGTGCGGGAGGGGTCAAGGTAGGCCCCATACAATGAATAGATGAGTTCCCCTACCCCATCTGTCTGCCAGGGCGGTGGTACCCAACCTCCTGGCAAGCCCCTCCCCCCAAGCAATTTCCTTCGGCAAATCATTGAGTCCGATTTATCCCGGAACGCCTATGCCCAGCGCTGCTGGGGGGGCACTCCGGGGGATGCGGCGCACCATCGGCGCGGGGTTCTAGATCCGGCTCGCATCCGTACACGCTTCCCCCCGGAACCGAACGGATATTTGCACGTTGGCCACGCCAAAAGCATTTGCCTCAATTTCGGGCTGGCGCGGGACTATGGCGGGGTATGCCATCTCCGCTTTGACGACACCAATCCGGAAAGGGAAAACCAGGAGTATGTCGACGCAATCATCGACGCTGTGCGCTGGCTCGGGTTCGACTGGCATGATGGGGAAACCAGTCATCTCTACCAAGCCAGCGACTACTTCGATTTCATGCTGCGCGCAGCGGAATACCTCATCGACGCGGGGCACGCCTATGTCGATGAGCAGACCCCGGAACAAATTCGCGCGCATCGGGGCGACTTTGAAACCCCTGGGGTGAACAGTCCATTCCGCGACCGCCCACAGGCAGAAAGTCGGCAACGCTTTGCCGACATGCGCCAAGGCATGTACCCCGATGGGGCCATGGTGCTACGGGCACGCATCGACATGGCCAGCCCCAACCTCAACCTGCGCGACCCCGTGATTTACCGGATCCGGCATGCCACGCACCACAATACGGGGGATCGCTGGTGTATCTACCCGATGTACACCTTCGCGCACCCCATCGAGGATGCGCTGGAAAACATCACCCACAGCATTTGCACCCTCGAATTCGAGGACCAACGTCCCTTTTATGACTGGCTGCTGGAGCGGCTGCTAGAAGGTGGATTGATCCAGGCGCCCCCTCCCAAGCAGATCGAGTTTGCCCGTCTCAACCTCAGTTTTGTGGTCACGAGCAAACGGAAGCTGGCCCAATTGGTATCCCAGGGCCATGTACAAGGATGGGATGACCCCCGTATGCCCACCATCGCCGGGCTGCGCCGTAGGGGGTACACCCCGGAAAGCCTGCATCTTTTTTCGGAACGGATCGGCGTTTCCAAGAGCGATAGCTGGATCGACTACCAGACGCTGGAAGGTTGTTTGCGCGAGACACTGGATCGCAACGCCCAGCGTGCTATGGCCGTGCTCGACCCCGTCGAGCTTGTTCTCGATAACTGGGACGAAGTCATGGGGACAGGCTTTCTGGATGAATGCCATGCTCCCGTACACCCCCATGACCCGGAGCGCGGCCAGCGTTCTTTCAAGATGGGCAAGGAGCTGTGGATCGACCGCAGCGATTACCAGGACACGCCTGCCAAAGGGTTTTTCCGGCTGTTCCCTGGCAACAAGGTGCGGCTGAAATATGGTCATGTCATCGAATGCACGCATGCCGACCATGACGAGCAAGGCCAGGTTCTGCGCGTGCATGCCCGTCTGCTGCCCGACACCAAAAGCGGCACCGCAGGCAGCAATGCGGTCAAAGTCAAAGGCGTCATTACATGGGTGGCACGTGCTGACGGCATTCCTGCCGAAGTGCGCTGGTATGACCGGCTATTTCGGGATGCCCAGCCCGACGCCAGTGGCAAGGACTTCCTGGAATCGCTCCAGCCCAACAGCCTGCGCGTGTTGTCGGCATTCATCGAACCTTCCTTGGGCAACGCCCGCAAGGAAAACCGCTTTCAATTCGAGCGGCACGGGTACTTCGTCGCCGACCGCATCGACCACACTCCAGAACGGCCGGTGTTCAATCTGGCCGTGGGGTTGAAGGATTCGTGGAATCCGCACGCTTGATGCATGGATCACACTGCTGCATGGGCTGACGTGCCCTGCTGACCACGGTCTCACGTGCTGTAGTGAACGGTTGACGCCCTTTCCTCGAAAAACCAACACCGGTTTGCAACCCCGCCCTTCAGGGCGGTAAGCCGTAATCCCGGCCTGAAGGCCGGTTCTGGATAGTTGCTTCCTTCCTCCATCGTCAGCCTTTCCCGGGAAGGCTGCTTCCCGTTCGTGAAGCTCGAATTTCCTTCTTCCCTGCCCGTCAATCTCCATCGAGAAGAGATCATGGCGGCCATCCAGGCCCACCAGGTCGTCGTCGTTTGCGGAGAAACCGGATCGGGCAAAACGACCCAGCTCCCCAAAATGGCGATGGCCCTGGGGCGGGGACAACAAAGCCACGGCAAACGCCAGCGCATTGGGCACACCCAACCGCGCAGAATCGCCGCCAGCAGCATCGCCCGCCGGATTGCCAGCGAACTGGATACGACCGTCGGGCAGATCGTCGGGTACCAAGTCCGATTTGCGGATCGGGTCGGTAAGGACACGATCCTCAAGCTGATGACAGACGGCATCCTGCTGGCCGAAACACAAAGCGACCCCCTGCTGCGCGCCTACGACACCCTGCTCATCGACGAAGCGCACGAACGCACGCTCAATATCGATTTCCTTTTGGGGTATCTGCGGCGCATCCTGCCACAAAGGCCGGATCTGAAAGTGATTGTGACTTCGGCCACCCTTGATGCCCAACGCTTTGCAGAGCATTTCGCACTCTCTCCACCGGGTGGTGGCGCGCTCATTCCAGCGCCGGTGATCACGGTTCCGGGCCGGTCTTTTGCTGTGGAATACCGGTACCGGCCTTTCACTTCTACCAAAGATCATGACTGGACCGATGCCATTGCCGATGCAGTCGATGAGCTGTGGGCACCCATACACCAGGCGGGTGACATCCTCGTATTTCTGCCGGGGGAACGGGAGATTCGCGAAGCCAGCGACCATCTGCGTGCCTATGTCGCCAGAAAACCCATCTGGGGCCATACCGAGGTGTTGCCGCTCTACTCACGCATGGGCAGCGACGAACAGGATCGCATCTTTTGCGAGCACCACCATCGCAGGATCGTGCTGGCTACGAATGTGGCAGAGACCTCGTTGACCGTCCCGGGAATCCGGCATGTCATCGACATCGGGACTGCGCGGGTCAAGCGCTATAGCTACCGGAACAAGGTAGAACAGCTTCTGGTCGAACCGATCAGCCAGGCCGCCGCCATGCAACGCGCTGGCCGTTGCGGACGGGTGGCAGACGGTGTCTGCATCCGGCTGTACGACGAGGCATCGCTGCTGCAACGACCGCGTTACACCGACCCGGAGATGTTGCGCAGTTCCCTGGCCAGTGTGATTTTGCGAATGAAATCCCTAGGCCTGGGCGCAGTGGAAGACTTCCCCTTCCTGGACCAGCCTTCCGGCAGGTCGATTGCAGACGGGTACCAACTCTTGCAAGAGTTGGGCGCCGTCGACGAACGCAATGCGCTGACCGATACGGGCCGAACCCTGGCCAAGCTCCCACTGGATCCCCGCGTGGGCAGGATCTTGCTGGAAGCGCAATCCCGCCAAGCGCTAGCGGAAGTGCTGGTCATCGCCAGCGCCTTGAGCGTGCAGGATGTACGGGAGCGGCCTGCCCATGCTGCTCCGGCTGCAGATCGTGCCCATGCCCGCTTTGACGACGAGCGCAGCGAATTCACGGGGTATCTGACCCTCTGGCACTGGCTGCACGAGCAACGCGGCGATGGCAAAACCCGGCACAAACTAAGCCAACGCAAATACGAACAGCTCCTGCGCGAGCATTTTCTACACACCCGCCGCGTTCGGGAATGGATTGATGTGCATAGCCAATTGCTGACAGTCGCGACCGAACACCGCTGGCTGCTGTCCACCAGCCCTGCAAGCTACGAACAAATCCACCTCTCGCTGCTGGCTGGCTTTCTCGGAAACCTGGGAGTCAAGCTGACCAAGGACAAAGACGCCGGAAGCTATCTCGGCGCCCGGGGCATCAAATTCCTTCCCCATCCAGGCGCACGGTTGCGCAAAAAACCCGGTTCCTGGATCGTCGCCGCCGAACTGATGGAAACGACGAAGCTGTATGCGCGCACCCTGGCCACGATCGACCCGCAGTGGATCGAGATCGTCGGCGCCCACCTGCTCCAAAAGCAGGTACTCGACCCACAGTGGGACGAACATAGCGCGCAGGTCATTGCACTGGAACGGGCCACCCTGTATGGCCTGGTGGTGTACAGCGGACGCAAGGTGCGCTACGCAACGACGGATCCGGCGGGAGCGAGGGAAATCTTCCTGCGAGAAGCCCTCGTGGCTGGACGATGGAACAACACATTGGCCTTTTTGGCGGCGAATCAGCGCTTGATTCAGGACATCGCCAAACTGGAGCACAAGCAGCGTAGACAGGACGTATTGGTCGATGACGAGGTGATCTTTGCGTTCTACGACCGGCACGTTCCCCAAGATGTGTGCTCGGGGAGTACCTTCGAGTCTTGGTACCGGGATGCAGTAAGGCTAAACGCCGATGTACTGAAACTGACCCGATCCGAACTGATGCGGCACGAAGCCGCCAGCGTCACCAGCACGAACTACCCCCGATATCTACGGCTAGGAGGGGTGGACTGCGCAGCACGGTATCTGCACGATCCCGGTCATCCCGCAGACGGGATGTCGGTGGATGTGCCCGTATTCGTTCTCAATCAAGTGCAGGAAGCACGGTGTGAATGGCTGGTTCCCGGAATGCTCGAAGAGAAAGTGTTGGCCCTGGCCAAAACCTTGCCACAACGAGTTCGGGCCAGACTCGTTCCCGTGCCGCAATGGGCGCAGAAAACCGCCATGGAACTCGCTGCACCGGAGTTTTTTGGGCAAGGCTCCCTGCTAGATGCAGTGCTGAAAAAGGTACACACTGACACCAGCTTTGCGGTACAACGCAGCGATCTCCGGCTGGAGGCGATGCCTGCACACCTGCTCATGCACTTTCGAATCATGGATGAACATGGGCGCGTGATCGACCAAGGACGCTGCCTTGCCTCGCTCAAAGCCGCATGGAAAGACCAAGCACGCAGCGCTTTCCAGGCACTGGCCAGTCTGCGCAGCACCGTGCCGACGTGTACTGCGCCACACACTGGCAACGATGCTCCCCGGCAGTCCACAAGAGGAACGTCTGCCCCCTCACCCAGCACCAGCTCCGTACCCACAACCATGGACGCCGAGATACGGTATACGACTTGGGCCTTTGGGGAACTGCCTGAAATGCTGGAAGTACACAAAAAAGGGGTGCAGCTCATCGGCTACCCCGCGCTGATCGACGCAGGAGAGTTCGTCACCATCGAAGTCTTCGACGAAGCAGGCATCGCTCAAAAGAAGCATCGCGAAGGGCTGCGCAGACTGGTTGCCCTGCAGATCGGGGCACTGCTCAAAACGCTGGACAAACGCCTGCCACCATCGATGGATCGGTCTTTGTTCACGCTGCTTCAGCACAAGCTGGCGGCGGAATGGGGCCTTACCAAATCGGTCGAAGAGTTGCGCCCGCAAATCATGGCTGTGGCTATCGATAGGGCTTTTTTACAAGGACCGCAACCAACCAATCCAGAAGAATTTCAGGTAGTGCTGGAGCAAGGCAAAGGGAGGCTTGCACTAGTACACCAAGAAGTCTGCAAACAGTGCCTGGTGATACTGGAGGAATGCACAATCGTGCTACGCAAGGTGCGTGATGGCGCTTATCCCACAGATACCTTGCAGGATATACGGAGGCAACTGGGGCACTTGCTGCACAAGCATTTTCTTGTAGAAACACAGTGGGAAGCCTTGCAACACTTCCCACGGTATCTGCGCGGCATGGCACTGCGGCTGGACAAATGCAAGGACGACCCTGCGCGTGACCAGGAACGAACCAAGGAAATTTGGGCAGTCGAATCGCGATACTGGAAGACAGTGCAGGAACGTGGCGGCCCAACAGAAGGGCGACTACTAGACTACCGTTGGATGCTGGAAGAATTGCGCATCGGTTTGTTTGCACAAGAGCTACGAACCGCGTACCCCGTCAGCGTGAAAAGACTGGAAAAAACCTGGGTTCAAATACGCTGAATCGGGGCTATCACACTGCAGAAAATGCACCAGTCTTGCAAGATACAGAAGTTTTGCACCTTCTTGCAGACCCAGACTAGGAGAACCTAGGGAAGGCTCTGCTGACACACTTTCCACTGACGCAGTGCAAAAGACCCACTTGCACCGGGATAAATGCGTACACGATCTACCGATTGCTGACCAAAAGCGACGGGCGTTTTCAACACGTGTTCTGCACCATCGTTGGCCACTTCCAAAGAAACACGCCGCGCAGGCTTGGATTTTTCAAATGCTTCCACAGTGATATTTCCACCAGTAGTCGATAGCATCACGTTAATGTAGTCTTTGGCCTGTAAGGCTGGATGGAAAGAAAACTCGACAAAATCCGCATCTTTGGTATTGGATGCGGAAATCCCCTCAGCAACTTTGGCCGATATACCCAAACTTAGTGGAGAAATACTGGTCGTGATGGTAGACGGTGTGCATGTTTGCTGAACCCAAGCACCAGCGCGGGAGAGCCATTCAGCATTGTCGAATCTGTTGCGTTCTGCACGATACAAAAAATTCGGTGGAGCGATCATCGCTCGCTCCGGTATCTCCCAAAGCAAAATTTTGGCCGGAACACTATGGAAGGCATCATTTCTCAAATACTTCAACATTCCCACCCACGGTCCTTGATCTGCATTGACTGCAACAGTCAATACCTCACGTTGCAATACATACCGCAATGCGTCAGAAAAACCAGTCCAGTCTTGAGAATAACTGGTTCCCACCAATGCAATGCTACCTAGCGAGGTTGCACCCATAACGTCTTCTTTCACCGCAGATTTGCTGACACTTACTTGATAATACCTATCTAATGGATAACGATGAGCAGGAGAATCTTGCGGTAACATCATTAATAAATCACGAATTTTGGAATGCACCTTACGCTTACTCTGCGTGAGAATGTAATTCGTACTTGGAATCGAATTCAAAATATCTTGAAATTCTTTTTTGTTTGCCAGATATTCTTTGATAGTTTTTGCAGAAAATATGACCCCTGTTGGCGACCAATGGGTATCCATTCTGAAGAAAAATGGCATATCAGAGTCACGATCTGAACTCTTCAACATCGCTGTATTCAGATCAACAACAGCTACATTTTGTTCGCCCAGTTTCTTGAGGATACGATCATAATTCTCTGCCATGAAAGGTTTCATGATCAGATCGTTCGGTAAATACTTTTCATAAATCCTCATCTTCACAGGAACCAGAACAAAAACTAACTGGATCCCATTAGATTTGAGTATCTTGTCAAATTTCCAAATTACATCTATAGAATCCTGAATGCCTGGGGAAAAACTCTCATTGATCAGATCGTACTCATAAAATAACCACGGCTCTTTACCAAGGATGGCTTTTTCTTCTGCGGATACACTACTAGAAAAGAAAAATAGATTAACTACCGCTAAAAAACAGAAAATTTTACTTAATGAAATGAAACTAAACATAACTTCATTGCAGATCGTTAATTTTCATTTAATACAGCACACGACAACATAAGAAGTAATATATTAAACCAGTAGACTATACTTATAGAAAAAAATTGGTATGCACACGCAAAAAAAAAGGGAACCAACAAAGTCCCCTTTTTTTCTAACTATAGTACTGGCTTATGCACATTTTACGTTGGCACATTTTACGTTGCCGTCATCGCATGTTCACACTTTACACCAACGACGCTTCCCGCACCAAACGCGACACTACCCAGCACTTTGTTTTGGAAATCGGCCTACATTCCACAATTTCCACCATGTCGCCAATCTTGTACTGATTGTCCTCGTCGTGGGCGTGAAATTTGTTGCTACGGGCAACAACTTTGCCATACAACTTATCCCGAACACGGCGCTCAACCAAAACAGTTACAGTCTTGGCGCGTTGATCACTGACCACCTTGCCTACCAAAGTTCTACGCAAAGACTTTCTAGGTGCGCTTGCACTATTTTGCACATCATCCGCAGACACTAACCCAGGAGTCACTTCGGCTGCCAAATTTTCACTAGACATGCTTCACCCTTTGTTTTCAGGCAGTCAAGGAAGACCGCAACTTTTCCACAAGAATCGTCTTCGCTACGGCAATACCCCGTCGCGCCATACGCAATTGATGTACAGAAAACTGAACATCGGTCTTGCGTGTCATTCGCAGAGAGAAATACGCCTTTTGACGCTCTCGGATTTCTTTGCGCAATCCTTCGATGTCCATGGCGCGCAATGTAGTCAACTGATTCGTTTTTATTTCCATGATGACTCCAGCATTTACTGTCCAACCATGCGTGCAACAAACGTCGTACGCAAAGGTAGCTTGGCCGCAGCCAACTGAAAAGCTTCTCGCGCGAGCTGTTCCGCAACGCCAACAATTTCAAAAACTATTTTGCCTGGTTGAATTTCCGCTACATAGAACTCCGGATTGCCTTTTCCATTTCCCATGCGGACTTCTGCCGGCTTCTGCGAAATAGGCTTGTCAGGAAAAACACGAATCCACAACCGCCCGCCACGCTTGACATGGCGGGTGATGGCGCGGCGCGCGGCCTCGATTTGACGAGCAGTCAGACGACCGCGATCCACACACTTCAACCCATAATCACCAAAAGCTACTGTGGCACCACGCGTGGCAACGCCTGTATTCCTGCCTTTTTGCTCTTTGCGGTATTTCCTTCGCGCAGGTTGCATCATGCTGATTCTCCTTTGGCGTCAACTTGTTCCACCTTGGGAACGCGACGCAAAGTCGTTTTGGGGGTAGCGCCCTCTTCAGCAGAGGGACGTTCTTCTTTCTTTTCCACGGGTTCTGTGGCGACACCAACGACACGCCGTGGCTGACGAACACGATCTGCTCCCGGGCGATCTACTCCTGGCCGAGCCGCACGTTCCTCTTTGCGGGGAAAGCGCGCCTTGCGATCTTCTTCGGCCTTCGGATCAATGGCAACACCATCTGTACGACCCAGAGTATCACCTTTATATACCCAAACCTTCACTCCAATCACACCATACGTCGTCTTGGCAACAGAAGTACCGTAATCAACGTCAGCACGCAACGTGTGTAGCGGCACACGACCTTCGCGATACCACTCCGTGCGTGCAATCTCGATGCCATTGAGGCGCCCTGATGACATGATCTTGATACCCTGAGCACCAGACCGCATTGCGTTTTGCATGGCACGTTTCATCGCACGGCGGAACATGATACGTTTTTCCAACTGCTGCGTGATGGAATCAGCAATCAGTTTTGCATCCAGTTCTGGTTTGCGTACCTCATCGATATTGATGGCCACAGGAACCCCGAGCTGACGACTCAGGTCACGCTTGAGATTTTCGATGTCTTCTCCTTTTTTACCGATGACGACACCAGGCCGAGCCGAAAAAATCGTGATTCGGGCATTGCGCGCAGGTCGCTCGATCAACACCTTGGATACCGATGCGTTCTTAAGCTTGACACGCAGGTAATCACGCACTTTGATATCTTCAGCGAGCATGCCTGCAAAATCTCTATCATGCGCATACCAACGAGAAGACCAGTTGCGACTGACGGAAAGCCGAAATCCCGTAGGATGAATTTTTTGTCCCATATCTCAATCCGTTTCCAGCTATTTCGTGACGGTTTGTGTGCCAGCTTTTTGCATAGCCAAAGCCAGGTACACATGGCACGTGGGCTTCCTGATTTGGTTACCCCTACCCTTGGCACGGGCTGTAAAACGTCGCAAACTCGTTCCCTGTTCGACGTGGATAGTATGTACACACAAGGTGTCGATATCCCAGCCTTCTCCGAATTCGGCATTGGCTATCGCCGACTCCAGAACCTTACGAATAATCTGGGCAGCTTTCTTGGGCGTAAACCGGAGAATATCCATAGCTTGCGCAATGGGTTTACCACGGATCATATCGGCTACAAGCCTGCCTTTTTGGGCAGATAGCCGCACACCGCGCAGGCTAGCCCGCACGAGATCTTTATCAACACTGGAGGCATTCATGCGCAGATCCTCACTTCTTCTGAACCTTTTTATCTGCAGGATGCCCTTTAAACATCCTAGTCAGTGCGAATTCTCCGAGCTTATGACCAACCATTTGATCAGTAATATACACGGGAACGTGTTGCCGTCCGTTATGCACGGCAATCGTCACACCGATGAACTCGGGTAGGATCATCGAACGACGAGACCAAGTTTTGATCGGCCTTTTATCTTTGGTAGCAATGACCTTTTCGACTTTTGCTACGAGGTGGTGGTCAGCGAATGGGCCTTTTTTGAGAGAACGTGTCATCAGGGCTCTCCGTTATTTCTTGCGGCGTGAGATGATCATCGACTGCGTGCGCTTATTGTTCCGCGTCCGATAACCTTTGGTCAAGTTGCCCCATGGGTCAACCGGGTGACGCCCCTCTCCGGTACGTCCTTCACCACCACCATGGGGGTGGTCGATGGGATTCATCACGACACCACGAACAGTGGGACGAATCCCCATCCATCGCTTTACGCCAGCTTTGCCGAGTTGGCGCAAGCTGTGCTCTTCATTGGAAACCTGGCCAAGCGTGGCACGGCAGTCGATGTGCGCAAGCCGCATTTCCCCGGAACGCAGTCGTAGCTGCGCATAGCTTCCTTCCCGAGCAAGTAGCACCGCAGACGCCCCAGCAGAGCGCGCAAGTTGACCACCTTTTCCAGGTTTGAGTTCCACACAATGCACTACGGAACCCAAAGGGATGTTGCGCAATGGAAGCGTGTTTCCAACGCGAATGGGAGCATGGGGGCCACTGACGACAGTGGAACCGACCTCCATCCCACGCGCAGCAAGGATATATGACCTACATCCATCTGCATAACAGACCAGCGCAATGTGCGCAGAACGATTGGGGTCGTATTCGATACGCTCTACTTTTGCGGGTATTCCATCGCGGTTGCGACAAAAATCCACCATGCGGTAGTGGTGCTTATGCCCCCCACCGTGGTGCCGTACCGTAATATGACCATTATTATTGCGTCCGGCCTTTTGGTGCGTATGCTCCACCAGCGAGAAATACGGCGCCCCTTTGTGCAAATGGTCGCGGAGTACCTTGACCACACCACGCCGTCCAGGTGACGTGGGTTTCATCTTAACGACTGCCATGATCAGCTTACTCCCTCAACGTGGTGCAATACGTTACCTGGGGCCAAAGTTACAAATGCTTTTCTCGTCTTGGCCCGGCGACCAATCTGGTTTCCACGGCGCTTGAGTTTGCCGCGCACATTGGCTACCGTCACCCTGGTTACCTGTACGGAAAGCAATAACTCTACCGCCGCCTTGACTTCCAACTTTGTTGCATCCCGAAGAACACGGAAGATATAGGTATTTTGTTGCGTGGCACAGTTCGTCGCTTTTTCGGTAACCCAAGGCTCTATCAGCACTTGCATCAACCGATCCTGCGAAGAGCTTCGATGTATGTTTCGGGGATTCATGCAAACATCTCCTGGAGGGTAGCGAGTGCTGGGCATGCCACCAATACTTTGCGGAATCGAAGCAGGGAAACAGGATCCGCGTGCTTAGGCTCCACAACTCCTACGTGCGGTAAATTCCTGGATGCAAGATACAAGTTCTCATCGATTTCTGGTGCAATGACCAGTACCGAATCAAGTTGCATCGCCCGAAATTTGGCTGCAAGCACCTTGGTTTTTGGCGTATCGACTGCAACAGATTCCACAGCAGCAAGACGACCTTCACGCAGCAATTGAGACAGGATGCACGACATCCCAGCGCGATACATTTTTTTGTTCAATTTTTGCTGAAAGTTCTCGTCAGGCATATTGGGGAAAATTCGCCCGCCTCCACGCCACAGTGGTGATGAAGTCATCCCTGCACGTGCACGCCCAGTACCTTTTTGCTTGAAAGGCTTTTTGGTCGAGTGATGCACTTGGGCCCGATCTTTTTGTGCCCGGGTACCCTGACGTGCATTGGCCTGAAAAGACACCACAAGCTGATGAACCAGACTTTGGTTGTATTCCCGTGCAAACACTGCGTCCGCTACCTCTATGGTAGAAACCGGCTGTCCTTGCTCGTTAAGAATATCGATTTTCATCCCTGCCCCCCTGCCTGGATCACGGATGCAACCTTGGCTTTTGCTGCAGGGCGAACCATAAGAAAACCACCACTGGCACCCGGAACCGCCCCTTTGATCAACAAAAGCTGACGTTCCTGGTCGATACGGACGATTTCGAGATTTTGCACCGTGACCGTTTCATCACCTAGATGCCCAGTCATGCGCTTCCCTGGAAAAACCCTCCCCGGATCCTGCGCCATCCCGATAGAACCGGGAACACGATGGGAGCGGCTGTTGCCGTGCGATGCACGCTGCGAAGACATGTTGTGTCGCTTGATCGTACCGGCATACCCTTTCCCGATTGATGTGCCTTGCACATCAACCTTTAGCCCAGGCTGGAACAGTGCATTGACAGGTACGACGCTACCTGGCTTGTACTGACTAATGAGATCGGGATCAAGGCGGAATTCCCTGAGTAATTCGCCAGGTTCCACGCACGCCTTGGCAAGATGCCCAGTGAGTGGACGATTTACACGGGATCTTTTCCGTGTTCCGAATGTGAGTTGGACAGCAGCGTAGCCGTCTTTCTCGGGGGTTTTGACCTGGGTGACGCGGTTGTCGGCGACTTCCACCACGGTGACTGGCACTGCCAGCCCATCGTCTGTGAAGATGCGCATCATTCCAACCTTACGGCCCAGCAACCCCATTTGATTGCTTTGAACCATGGTATTTTCTCCGTTATCGTTGATCAGCATGACTGCAATTGGCCATGCCGACTTTTCCTGGATGCATGCACTACACGTACTACTTTCGCATACGGTAAAAGAGCGTCCAATCCGCGAAAAGCCTACTATTCTAATGCATTCCGCAGCACACTTTTTTGCAGCGAAAAACTGGTGAACCCAGCACTAGTGAACCCAGCCCACCATGGCAAACATGCCATGGCATAGGCTAGGTTCGAACCACTGGGATGCAAATCTTCGTGGAGTTGCGAGGCGCTCGCTGTACATGCAGCAGCAAGGGCGATACGCCCTTGTGACCGCCCCAGACCGGAATTGCGATCCAGTCTGTCGCATCGCATCTACAGAAATGCCTGAAAAATTACTGAAGCTTGATCTCCACGTCCACCCCAGCAGCCAGATCCAGCTTCATCAGCGCATCCACGGTCTTATCCGTCGGATCGACGATATCCATGAGCCGCTGGTGCGTGCGAATCTCGAACTGATCCCGACTGGTCTTGTTGACGTGGGGGGAGCGCAAGATATCGAACCGTCGCATTCTGGTAGGCAAGGGCACAGGCCCTCGAACGATAGCGCCAGTTCTTTTCGCCGTTTCGACGATTTCCTGCGCTGATTGATCGATCAGCTTGTAATCGAAGGCCTTGAGGCGGATACGAATTCTCTGTTTGTTTGCCACATCCGTCTCCTGCTTACGCAATGATCTTCGTTACCACCCCAGCACCCACGGTCTTGCCCCCTTCACGAATGGCAAACCGCAACCCCTCTTCCATCGCAATCGGCGCAATCAGCTTCACCGTGATCGTCACGTTGTCCCCAGGCATCACCATCTCCTTGCCTTCCGGCAATTCAATCGCGCCCGTCACGTCCGTCGTCCGGAAATAAAACTGCGGACGGTAGTTGCTGAAAAACGGCGTGTGCCGCCCGCCTTCGTCCTTCGACAGCACGTACACCTCTCCCACAAAATGCGTATGGGGCTTGATGCTCCCGGGCTTGCACAGCACTTGTCCACGCTGCACATCTTCCCGCTTCGTCCCACGCAATAGCACGCCCACGTTGTCCCCGGCCTGCCCCTGGTCGAGCAGCTTGCGGAACATTTCCACCCCGGTGCATGTCGTCTTCTGCGTGTCGTGAATCCCCACGATCTCGATTTCTTCCCCCACCTTGATGATCCCGCGCTCCACGCGACCCGTCACCACCGTTCCACGTCCGGAAATCGAAAATACATCTTCCACCGGCATCAGGAACGTCCCATCTATCGCACGCTCCGGCGTCGGGATGTAGCTGTCGAGAGCCTCAGCCAGCTTCATGATCGACCCTTCACCCAGCTCGCTCTTGTCTCCTTCCATCGCCATCTTCGCCGAACCATGGATGATCGGCGTCTTGTCGCCAGGAAAGTCGTATTTGTCCAGCAGTTCCCGCAACTCCATCTCGACCAGTTCGAGCAACTCGGGATCGTCGACCATGTCGCACTTGTTCAGGTACACCACGATGTACGGCACTCCCACCTGACGCGCCAACAAAATGTGCTCGCGTGTCTGCGGCATCGGGCCGTCTGCTGCGGAACACACCAGAATCGCTCCGTCCATCTGCGCAGCACCCGTGATCATGTTCTTCACGTAGTCCGCGTGCCCGGGGCAATCCACGTGCGCGTAGTGCCGTCCAGCCGTCTCGTATTCCACGTGCGCCGTGTTGATCGTGATCCCCCGCGCCTTTTCTTCCGGCGCGGCATCGATCTGGTCGTATGCCTTCGCCAAACCACCGTACTTCGCCGCCAGCACAGACGTAATCGCCGCCGTCAGCGTCGTCTTCCCATGATCCACGTGTCCGATCGTTCCCACATTCACGTGGGGCTTGGTGCGTGCAAATTTTTCCTTGGCCATGTTTTGCTTTCTTCAATGAGCTTTCCCGTGTCGTGGTTTTGCGTCTGCATTCCGT
Organism: Candidatus Symbiobacter mobilis CR; assembly: GCF_000477435.1. Lineage (NCBI taxonomy): Bacteria > Pseudomonadati > Pseudomonadota > Betaproteobacteria > Burkholderiales > Comamonadaceae > Candidatus Symbiobacter > Candidatus Symbiobacter mobilis. Next base: position 426,654 of record NC_022576.1, on the reverse strand, counting down.
CACGAACTCCCAGGGCACGGGCACCCCGGGGTGCGCAATCGCAGACGTTTGCGGCAACGATGCCGATACTGTTTCTCTGCTACTACTTGGAGGATCGTGCTGCAACGATCGCCTCGGAGACATTGCGTGGCGCTTCGAGGTAGTGCTTGAATTCCATCGTGTACGACGCACGCCCTTGCGACATCGACCGCAATGTCGTTGAATACCCGAACATTTCCGACAGGGGCACTTCAGCACGGATCGCTTTGCCACCACCAGCCATATCTTCCATCCCCTGCACCATGCCACGGCGTGACGACAAGTCACCCATGACATTGCCGGCGTAGTCTTCCGGAGTCTCGACCTCCACAGCCATCATCGGCTCCAGAATGACCGGATTGGCCTTGCGGCAGCCTTCCTTGAAACCGAAGATGGCCGCCATCTTGAAGGCGAGTTCGCTGGAATCGACTTCGTGGTACGAACCAAAGTGCAACGTCACCTTGACATCGACTACCGGGTAGCCAGCAAGAACCCCTTGCATGACCGCTTCATTCACACCCTTCTCTACCGCCGGGATGTACTCACGGGGGACGACCCCGCCCTTGATGGCATCAATGAATTCAATCCCCTTGCCCGGCTCGTTGGGCTCGATCTTGAAAACAACGTGGCCATACTGGCCCTTACCACCAGACTGGCGAACAAATTTGCCCTCTGCATCTTCCACAGTCTTGCGCACCGTTTCCCGGTACGCCACCTGAGGCTTGCCAACGTTGGCATCGACGCCAAACTCGCGTTTCATGCGATCTACGATGATTTCCAGATGCAATTCCCCCATTCCTGCAATCAGGGTCTGCCCGGATTCTTCGTCGGTTTTGACACGGAATGACGGATCCTCCTGCGCCAAGCGTTGCAAGGCAATCCCCATTTTTTCCTGGTCGGTCTTGGTTTTGGGCTCCACTGCCTGGGTAATGACTGGTTCAGGGAAAACCATCCGCTCCAAGGTGATCGGCGCAAGAGGGTCACACAAGGTTTCGCCAGTCGTGACATCTTTCAGTCCCACGCACGCGGCGATATCTCCAGCACGAATTTCCCCGACCTCTTCCCTCTTGTTGGCGTGCATTTGCACGATACGGCCAATCCGTTCCTTTTTGCCACGCACGGGGTTGAATACCGTGTCCCCTTTGGTCAGTACGCCAGAGTACACACGCACAAACGTCAATTGCCCCACGAAAGGATCAGTCATCAGCTTGAACGCCAACGCAGAGAACTTCTCGTTGTCGTCGGCTTTGCGGAAGGCTTCGGCACCATCGTCGTCGATCCCTCGCACCGGCGGAATATCTACCGGGGAAGGCAGCAGGTCGATGACGGCATCAAGCATGAGCTGCACACCCTTGTTTTTGAAAGCCGTACCACACAGCATGGGCTGAATTTCCGTTGCAATCGTGCGCAAACGCAAGCCCTGCTTGACATCCGCTTCGGTCAAGCTCCCCTCTTCCAGGTACTTGTTCATGAGATCTTCCGAAGCTTCCGCAGCAGCTTCCACCATTTTTTCGCGCCATTCCTTGGCCAGGTCCATAAGATCCGCAGGAATATCGCGGTACTCGAAACGCATCCCCTGGGATGCTTCATCCCAATAAATAGCACGCATCTTGATGAGATCGACCACACCGGCAAAGTGCTCTTCCGCCCCGATCGGCACCACGATAGGCACGGGATTCGCCTTCAAGCGCAGGCGCATCTGCTCGTAGACCTTGAAAAAGTTGGCACCCGTTCGATCCATTTTGTTGACAAATGCCAAACGGGGAACCTTGTACTTGGTGGCTTGGCGCCAAACGGTTTCAGACTGCGGCTGCACCCCACCCACGGCGCAATAGACCATGCAAGCACCATCGAGTACACGCATCGAACGCTCTACCTCGATGGTGAAATCGACGTGACCAGGGGTATCGATGATGTTGATGCGATGCTCTTGGTACGTCGCATCCATGCCCTTCCAAAAGCAAGTCGTCGCGGCAGAGGTAATGGTGATACCGCGCTCCTGCTCTTGCTCCATCCAATCCATGGTGGCTGCGCCGTCATGCACTTCACCGATCTTGTGGTTGACGCCGGTATAAAAAAGGATGCGCTCGGTCGTGGTGGTTTTGCCGGCATCAATATGCGCAGAAATACCGATATTGCGGTAGCGCTCGATAGGAGTATGACGAGGCATGATGAATCCTTGGATACGCAAACAAAAAAACGCAAGGGGCTGCGCGCACAGCCCCTGCATGAATACGAGAACAAGAAAAAGCTAGAACCTGAAGTGCGAAAAGGCTTTGTTGGCTTCCGCCATGCGATGTACTTCATCGCGCTTTTTCATCGCACCACCGCGCCCTTCCGCAGCTTCCAACAACTCATTGGCCAAGCGCAAAGCCATCGACTTTTCACTGCGTTTGCGCGCTGCATCTTTCAGCCAGCGCATCGACAAAGCCAGCCTGCGTACTGGGCGAACTTCGACGGGTACCTGGTAATTGGCTCCCCCTACGCGGCGGGATTTGACTTCCACCAAAGGCTTGACATTGTTAATCGCCAGCATGAACGCTTCCAAAGGATCTTTGCCAGGCTGCTTTTTTTCGATTTGATCGAGCGCGCCATAGATGATCCTTTCCGCTACAGCTTTCTTGCCACCTTCCATGATGACATTCATGAACTTGGAAAGCTCGACACTACCAAACTTGGGATCAGGAAGAATTTCCCGCTTGGGAACTTCACGACGACGAGGCATATCACTATTTCCTTTCTTGCTTCAGTTGGCGCCGGACGACGTTGAGCCACGTCACTGTGCAGTAGCTTGCGTCCCAAACACCCAGGGGAGCAAATTTCTCCCCACTTACTCGACCCTTCGCAGGGCCACCTGCCAAGCCTGCATCGTTCGCTTGATACGTTCGCTGCATTGTTGGCTCACCGAGGACGAAACCCGGCACTGCATGCACCGGGAAACAATTCCCCAAAAAACCAGGCCATGCACACACACTGAATGCGTGCATGGCCTGGGTATCCATACCCACTTACTTGGCTTTGGGCCGCTTGGAACCGTATTTGGAGCGGGCCTGTTTGCGATCTTTGACCCCTTGCAGATCCAAAGACCCCCGCACGATGTGATAACGCACACCGGGCAGATCCTTCACCCGACCACCACGCACGAGGACCACGCTGTGTTCCTGCAGGTTATGCCCTTCGCCTCCGATATAGGAAATGACCTCGAACCCGTTGGTGAGACGCACCTTGGCTACCTTGCGCAAAGCCGAATTGGGCTTCTTGGGAGTGGTGGTATAGACGCGAGTGCATACACCACGTCGCTGCGGAGACTCTTCCATCGCGGGGCTTTTGGACTTCACCCGCTCTACCGTACGCCCATGACGAATTAGCTGATTGATGGTTGGCACCGATGGCTCCTGAAAAAATGATTGTCTTGGAAGAACCTTGGGAAAAATACCGCACCCAGATTCGGAAAAGGCCGCGATTCTATCCAGCAAGCCCAGATGCACTGCATGCACCCGCGCACAGCAACAGAACACCACGACAAGGCAGCCCCGGTACCACTACTGTGGTGTCGAAACCCACTTCGTCCTTGCCGCAACAGAGCAGCAATATGCAGGCAGACGCACAGAGGCAGAGAAAACAGGCACAGGCAAATGAATCAGGGAAAAATTGGTGGAGGCGCGACCCAGAGTCGAACTGGGCTCTCCGGATTTGCAGTCCGTTGCATAACCGATTTGCTATCGCGCCTCACGGAAACTGCATGTGCCCCATGCTTTCACCAAGCTATTGCGAACGTTGGTGAAGTGTGGAGCGGGAAAAGAGTCTCGAACTCTCGACCTCAACCTTGGCAAGGTTGCGCTCTACCAACTGAGCTATTCCCGCGCCGGAAAACCAAAATTCTATACCATCTCGGCAAACACGCCGACGGTTATCCACGCCAACGTCTACGAAAACAGGGCAACGACGTACCCAAGATACGACAACGACAGAGCAACGACTAGACGGCCGGACAGCGCCAGCCGCCAACACCCGCTAAAAGACAAAGCTATACGACACGCCAACAGAGTGGATTGATCTGTCCCACCCGGCCACACCACTGGGAATATCCACCATGTCCACCATGCTTGGTACCGATCCAATCCGGGTGCGCACCCACTCAATCTTGAGCTTCTGATTGGTAGTCATCGAATACGAGGTTCCGATGGCCCACGATCCTTGGTCAAAGGGTTGCAAGGAATCTGCGCCAATGATTTGCGAAGCCCGTATCAAATCTGCGCCAGGCACTGCGCTGGGTACTGTCGTTTGATCCATGGCGTGGTAAGTCTGGAGCACTCCGCGTTGTGACCGGAGATGCGCTACGGAAACGTACGGAGTCCATGCCCCCCAGTCACGGCGTACTGCAACATATCCGCCCGTCGCATTCAGCCCCTCGAACTTCCGGTCAGACCTACGTACTGCGACCTCCGCGCTCATACGGTACCGATCCCCCAGTCCAACGTCGACGCCAGCGTTCAGAATCCACAGCGCCAGGCGCTTGTATCCATGCCGTTCCGCGCTAGGAAATACATCGTAGAACTGCACACCGGGGATCGGCTCGACCAACATCGGCCGGGGCCAAAAATTCCCTTCGTCATTCTCGCTATGGATGTGATGCAAACCAATCTGGTACACATCATCACGCATTCTGTACGCCAGCAATGCACCGCGCAGATCCAGCGACAACGGCATGAACTTGGTTCCAGGTTCCAGCACACCGGGCAGTCCTTCCCGGAAGAACATGCGCCAATGGATGTTGCTTTTGCCCCAGTACGCATCAAGGCCGATATCTCCAACGCCCCACGCCCACTCTTTGTTGAGCAGCACGCCAGTAATGTCCATCGAAGGAGAGAGGGAGTACATCTCTATCGGCAACTGGGCGTACGCGAACGTACTGCCAACATCCATGTTCTCCGCGTGCAAATATCCTGGTGCACGAACCTTGCCGACCCGAACCCTCCAATCGTCTTCAGGCCGCCAAGAAAGGAAAGCCCATGGGAAAGTGTGTTCCCAACGATCATCGCTTTGGATGGACGGGGCTAGTCTCGACTGCACCGTGGCGCGCCAACCCGGTTGCAACTCTGCATCAAGCTGCAACCCGAAGACGCTCCCCCGGTTCCATGTGCCCTGGTCATCGACGAAGCGCCTGTACCGGTATGGACTATCGGAACGTGCATGTTCGATCGTTCCAAAAACACTCACGTCCACCCGTGCAGAGTGCGCAGAGGAAGGGAACCCTAGGCCGACGAGCACAGCAAGAAATGCAGCGGCAACCACACCCATAGGCGCAACCCTGGCCTCTGCCAAGCCAATTCTCCAAGCAGATCTCACAGCTCTCCACCCCATGGTGGTATCTTACCTGTGGCCGTTTTCCCCCGCGCTATTCCACCCAAAGCGGGCCTACAAATTGAACCCCACCCCATGAGCAAGGCTTTCACCAAAGAGCAAACCGACACTGACCACGCAGACGATGACAGTTCCACGCCTGCGCTGCCGGCGGGAACCAAGAACTACATCACCCCCGCAGGCTTTGCTGCTCTGCAAAATGAGTTGCACAACCTGGTCGATATCGAACGTCCGAGCGTGGTAGAGACCGTCCATTGGGCGGCAAGCAATGGTGACCGCTCTGAAAACGGGGATTACCTGTATGGCAAAAAACGACTGCGGGAAATCGACCGCCGCATTCGTTTTCTCGTCAAAAGACTGGAAAACGCCGCCGTCTGTGACCCCGCGCTACACCACGGCAAGACGCAGATTTTTTTTGGGGCCACTGTCACCTATGCCAGCGCCAACGGGGTGCCCCGCACTGTACGGATCGTAGGCATCGACGAAGCGGATAGTTCTCGTGGGGATGTGAGCTGGATTTCCCCGATCGCACGCACCTTGATCAAGGCTGATGAGGGCGACAGACTGCGGCTATCCACGCCTGCGGGTATCGAAGAAATCGAGGTGATCACCGTACGCTACCCTGCGCCCCAAGAAGGAGCCATGGCACACAACTCACGGGGCTGATTGCGCTGCAATGTCAACAGCGTCGAGTCGATCCCACTCGGCCAGCAACCGCACCAAGGAATGCGCGGCAGCTTGCAAGATGGTGTGTCCGAGCTCGGCAGTCGCAGCAGCGGCATTGCCCACCGCACCACTCGAATGCAAATCTTGCGCAAGCCATGTGCGTTTGGCCCCACATCCCCCAAGGATCGGGAACCGTTCATTGCGTTCTTCGGCAGAGGAATGGAAATCCTGTGCCCACTCCATCGCCACCCACTCCGGGGCCAAGGCCAGCATCAGGGAAGTTTCGATTTCTCCGGCATGGACGCCATAGCGCAACTCCCGGCTCGTGCAACGCGAGCGTACTTCTTCGCCCGTTGCATCCAGCCATGGCAAGTCGAACCAGTTTGCTCTGTACACGCACAACCCGCAACGCAACCGCAAGTCACGGGCGACGACATCCATCGGCCCCACGTTGCCCCCGTGTCCATTGAAAAACAGCAATTTGCGTATCCCACATGCTGCAACCGATTCCCCCAATTCGGTCCACAGACGCAACACTGTTTCGGCCCGCAAGCGCAACGTCCCGGGGAAACATGCGTGCTCGGTACTCAGCCCAATCGCTTGTACCGGAAGGAACAGCACCCTAAGCGAGGCAGGCAACAAGGGCACGGCCTGCGCGATGATTCCCTCCACGATACGTGCATCGACTTGCAATGGCAGATGTGGCCCGTGCTGCTCTACCGCTGCGATCGGAAGCACCGCAATGGTGCTGGCGGCATGGCCCGATCGACCCAGCTCCGCAAAGTCCCGGGTGCTCCAGTCTGCCCAATAGCGCGAAGCAGTGGTCATGGTTGCAAGGCTACCGTGGTGGCACTGGCGGGCAGCGACGGAGGAGACGATGGGTCAGGAATCGCCATGCGCGGTGCCTGTAGCGGAGCCAATGCCTGCCCTTTTCGCACGGCAGCCATATCTTCTTCATTGGGTAACTGGTGCAAGAGCCAGTAGTCGAAAACCCGGCGCGCAATGGGTGCAGCCGCCGCTGCGCCAAAGCCAGCGTTTTCGACGATGGCAGCCAAGGCAATCGTTGGTGCGTGCGCCGGTGCAAAAGCGATATAGAGCGAATGGTCTCGTTGTCGTTCTGCCATGCGCGCAGCGTTGTAGCGCTCGTTCTTGCCCAAGGAAACGGCTTGCGCCGTACCCGTTTTGCCGCCACTCACATAGCCCGCGCCAGCAAAAACCCGCGCCGAAGTACCTTCGGTCGTCACGCCCACCATCGCATTGCGGACGACTTCCAGATGTTCCCGGCGCAATCCCAGATTGACAGGAGGCTGTTTTGTCAACGGGACTTCGGCATCCGTACTTGTATCCTGGACGGAAAGAACCAGTCGTGGCGTATTGCGAAGACCATGATTCGCAATGGTGGCCGTTGCCAGCGCGAGCTGCAGCATCGTGAAGCTGTTGTATCCCTGCCCGATCCCCAAAGAAATCGTCTCTCCCGCATACCACTTTTGCAATGGTGCGCGGCGGTAGTAACTGCGCTTCCAAGCTTGGCTTGGCAAGATGCCCCGCACCTCCCCCGGAAGGTCGATTCCCGTGATCTGCCCCAACCCCAACGACTGCATGAAATCATGGATGGCATCGACACCCATCTCATTGGCCAAGGAATAAAAGTAGGCGTTGCTGGACTCGACGATGGCACGATGCATGTTCATCATGCCTCCACGCTCGTTTTCCGGGCTGCCAAAACGGTGGCCACCAAAAACGTAGTACCCAGGATCATGAATCACGGTCGATGCAGAACGGGCTCCCGTCGATAACGCAGCCAAAGCCATGAACGGCTTGTACGTAGACCCCGGTGGATACGTTCCCCGCAACGCCCGATTGAGCAAGGGCTTGTCCGGAGATCCATTGAGCAGTTGCCAATTGTCCTGATCGATGCCCTCCACAAACAGGTTGGGATCGAAGGTTGGTTTGCTCACGAATGCCAATACCTCCCCATTGCGAGGATCGATGGCAACGAGCGCGCCCCTGCGGTCACCGTACAAGTCTTCTACGAGCTTTTGCAAGGTGATATCGATAGATAACCGAACCGTATCACCCGGCTTGGCGCTCTGGCTGGCCAATCGACGCACGGCCCGCCCAGCGGCTGAGGTTTCCATGGCATCGATCCCCGTCGTACCGTGTAGCAAAGCTTCGTAGCTTTGCTCGATGCCCAGCTTCCCGATGTACTGCGTTCCCCGGTAATTGGCAGGATCTTCGGATTCTTCGATCTTCTCCTGCTCTTCCACATTGATCCTGCCGATGTACCCCACGACGTGGCTTGCCAACGTGCCCTGGGGATAGTGCCGAAAGAGACGTGCTTTGATATCCACTCCAGGGAATCGGTACCGCTCCACTGCGAAACGTGCCACTTCGGCGTCACTCAATCTGCTGCGCAACGGGATCGAACCAAAATTTCTGGCTTCTTCACAGAGTTTTTTGAAACGCCGACGATCCCAGGGTGTCACTTCCAGAACCTTCGCAAGCCCATCAATGGTGCTGTCGAGGTCCTGGACTTTCGACGGGGTAATTTCAAGCATGTAGGCCGAATAATTGTTGGCCAGCACCAGGCCATTGCGATCCAGGATCAGCCCCCTATTGGGAACGATGGGGACGATGGCAGTGCGATTGCTTTCGGCCTGCTCACGCAATTCTGCATGGCGAATCACCTGTAGAAAAACGAGCCGCCCCAGCACCAAGGCAAAGCACAACAACACCAATACCGCTGCGACCAACACCCGCAATCGGAACTGGGCGATTTCTTGCTGAATGTTGCGAAAAACGGTCATGCACGCAACGGATCGTCCAACCCCATGCTACTCACAACGTCCCATCCGGATCTGCGGACTGCGTCTGGGGGAATAGCAACAACAACGTGACCACAGGCCAGAGCATGGCTTCCAGCACGGGCGCCAGCAACATCGACCCGTTGGGGATCTTTTCCGAGATCGCCATTTCCAAAATCAGCACGACCCCATGTCCCAACAGGAACAAGGGGAAAACCTGCACTGCTTGCTCCCACAAACCGAACCATTCGAGTCTGCGCCGCATTTGCAATGCAAAAAAACCGAGCAACGTATACGCCAACGCTTGCTCGCCAAGCACGCTACCGCAATGCACATCCCGGATGAGTCCCAACGCGAAAGCCATACCCAGTCCAACCCGGTCTGGCTGGTGCAGCATCCAAAACACGAGCACGACCGAGAGCACGTCCGGAACCCACACTGCACGATTCGGCACCAGCGTCGGCAGCAGAATGCCCAAGATTAACGCCACCACCAGGCTACTCCAAATGAACCGGGGTTGCGCGGGAAGCAGCAACGGCTTTCCACGGCGCATCACCATGACCCTGCACCCTTCTTACCGCATACCAAAATTGCTGCGAATACGTCAACGTCCGTCCAGATTGCTTGGGGCCTATTTCGGTAAGAGTACGTGATCGCCCTCACCCCCGCCCCTCTCCCGCTGGGAGAGGGGCGTTTGTTGCCCTCTCCCCCAAGGAGAATGTGAAATACAACCAGCGGAAGTATGGGGAATGCACCCAGTAGGAGAACATGGCGTGCATCCAGCGAAAAAAGATTCCCCATCACCATCGGGACAAGGTACCGCCCAAGGGGCGGGTGCGGAATGCCTTGCATGGGAGCTTGCATGGGAGCGCAGCCAGTGCAATAACCTACCAACATAAGGCCTTCAGTGCGAAGCAGCTTGCGGCGGCGCCACGGCCTCGGCAGTCGATGCCTGGGCAAGCAAGGGTTGCAGCACAAGTACATGGACTGTGGACGCCATGCGTGCCACAGGCAAACAAGAAATCCGGGCAAAGGCCGAATCGCTGACGCGATCGACGGCCAATACCCGCGCTACCGACAACCCCGGTGGATAGACCCCATCAATGCCGCTAGTCGTCAGCAAATCCCCTGGGGCCATATCGACATTGGTTTGGAGGAATCGCAATTCCAGCGTACCCCGTCCCGGAATGCCGTCCCCGAAAGCCAGTCCACGCACGCCGGAGCGGACATTCAATACAGGAATCGCTTGATTCTTGTCAATCAGCAAGGTGACTTCGCTGGACATGGGATACACACGGGTGACTTGGCCTAACACACCGTTTTCATCCAGCACAGGCGAACCCTGCACCACGCCGACAAGCCCCCCTTTGTCGATGACGAGCTTGCGGGCATAGGGGTCGGGGACGTCGTACAACACCTGCGCCGCTTGTGCCGAAACAGGCAGACGTTCCCGAAGCCCGAGCTGGGACCGCAATCGTGCGTTTTCGAGAATGAGTTGCTCTACTTGCTGCGCACGCTGCGAAAGCAGATTCGAGCGGTGCCGCGCAGCAGCCTCTTTGGCGCGCGCATCTTCAATGGTATGAAAGTACTGTGCCGCACCATGCATCCATGCCACTGGACGCAGCAGCAGCATCTGCACGGGATAGAGAACCACCGCAATGGCAGTGCGGATCGGTTGCATGACACCCAAACGGGCGTCACCCACCATGAACAACAACGACAAGGCGCCAAAAAACAATAGCCTCAACAGCGCCGGAGGGCCCTGCTTGAAGAATGGGGATGGAGCACTTCCCAGCGTGCCAGCCTGCATCAGACGCAACAAGGAGGAAAAACGATAACCACACGACAGCCCAAACTTGCAGCCTGTGGAGCTTGATGGTTGCTGGCTCGATGCCAGTTCGCCGATTTACTCGTTGGTGAAGATAGAAGCCATCTGCTCAATGTGCTCCAACGCCAGGCCACACCCCCGGGCAACACAGGTCAGCGGATCTTCGGCAATGAGCACGGGTAGCCCCGTTTCTTCTGCAAGCAGACGATCCAGGTCGCGCAACAAAGCGCCCCCCCCCGTCAGCATCATTCCCCGGTCAGCAATGTCCGCTCCCAGCTCGGGCGGAGTCTGTTCGAGGGCATTCTTGACGGCAGAGACGATGCTGTTGATGGGATCGGTCAGCGCTTCGAGAATTTCATTGCTGAAAATTTTGAAACTGCGCGGCACCCCTTCCGACAAATTGCGCCCCCGCACTTCCATGGTGCGCACCTCACTGCCCGGAAACGCGGAACCGATCTCCTTCTTGATGATCTCTGCGGTCGGCTCGCCAATGAGCATGCCGTAGGTTCGGCGGATGTAACCGATGATCGCTTCGTCGAATTTGTCGCCACCAACACGAACACTGCCTTTGTACACCATCCCTCCCAGCGAGATGACTCCCACTTCGGTGGTACCCCCGCCGATGTCTACAACCATCGAACCCCGAGCCTCTGCCACCGGCAGACCGGCACCGATTGCAGCCGCCATCGGTTCCTCGATCAGGTACACATCGCTGGCCCCGGCACCCAGTGCAGATTCCCGAATAGCCCGGCGTTCCACCTGTGTCGATCCACAAGGCACGCAAATGATGATGCGTGGCCCCGGGCGGAAGATGCTTCGCGGGTGGACGATTTTGATGAACTGCTTGAGCATTTGCTCCGTGACGGTGAAATCGGCAATGACCCCGTCTTTCATCGGGCGAATCGCTTCGATGTTGCCAGGCACCTTGCCAAGCATGGCTTTTGCGTCTTTGCCCACGGCTTGGATGATCTTCTTGCCCTGGGGGCCGCCTTCATGGCGAATGGCGACAACAGACGGTTCGTCCAGGACGATCCCCTTTTCACGTGTGTAAATCAACGTATTGGCAGTTCCCAGATCAATCGCCAAATCGGTCGAAAAATAATGTCGGAACGCTCCAAGCATACGAATTCATCCTAAAAATACCCTATTCCTCGTCGCGGCAAGCATCAGCCATCGCAGCTTGACACGACAGCACCAACTTCCGCTGTAGGCAAACCAACTGCCCACGCACTTCAAAAATGGAAGTAGTAAGGGATAGGGAAGAGAGAAAAAGGGAAGATGTTGAAAAAAAGCAAAAACGGGACGAATAACGCCAACAACCCCTTGTGCATCCACCCTACCATGCCTACGCGCAAGCAGGGAAAAACCGGACACAAATGGGGAGTAATGGAGAAGTAATGGGGAGGCAGGAAGAAGAATACAGCGAGCAAAGGGGAGCGTGAAGGCAAAAAAAGACCTCATGCAGGCCAAACCAAACGGGGCAAACTCCATAAGTGCCCCCAACCCAATGCACATCAAGCCCCAAACACCAAGCCCCAAAATTGGGCAGGGGGATAATACCCGACGGGTACGCAGCCTTGCGTACCCTAGGGCCTGTTCACCCTATCTCGTGCCCCCTGTCACGACCAGCAGCGCAGCCTGCTTCAGCCGCTCCCCGCTTGCCATGCCCCTTTCCCTCGCTGACATCGACCGCATCGCCAGGCTTGCCCGGCTCCACCCCGCCCCCACAGAGCGGGAATGTTTGCACAAGCAACTTGATGCTTTTTTCGGCCTCGTCGAAACCATCCAGTCCGTCGATACGACGGGGGTCACACCGCTGGCGCACCCCATGGACGTTGGCTTGGAAGTTCCTTTGCGTCTGCACGAAGACCGCGTCGGAGAACCCCCATCCTTGGACATGCGTGCGCTCTTGCAGCGCAACGCCCCTTCTGTCGAAGAAGGGCTGTTCCTGGTTCCCAAAGTGCTGGATTGATCCCACTTTGCGCCATCTCCTCTGCGCCGTCATGCAACGGCCACCAATGCTGCGCCGCCAAGCGCTATCGATTTCATCTATTCCCCCGTCATGACCCCCTTCCCCAGTGACCCCGCCACATGGACTGTGGCCAGCCTTGCCGCGCAATTGCGCCAGCGCACGCTCTCTGCCGTCGAAGTCGCCACGCACTATCTGCAACGTGCCCGTGCCCACGCCGACCTCGGTGCCTGGCTCGACATGCGCGAAGAGATCACCCTGGCCCAGGCACGCGCTTGCGACGAACGCCTTGGCCACGGGACTGCTGGCCCGCTGGAAGGGGTTCCGCTAGGGCACAAAGACATCTTTGTCACCAAGGATTTTTGTACCACTGCTGGTTCCCGAATGCTCCAGGGGTACCAATCCCCCTTCGACGCCACGGTCGTTCGCAAGCTCCACGAGGCTGGTGCCATCACCCTGGGCAAGCTCAATTGCGACGAATTCGCCATGGGTTCTGCCAATGAGAACTCGGCCTACGGCCCAGTGCGCAATCCCTGGGATCGCACCCGCATCGCAGGGGGGTCTTCGGGCGGCAGCGCAGCAGCCGTAGCCGCCGGACTGGCCGCCGCCGCTACGGGTACCGATACGGGAGGATCGATACGCCAGCCTGCCTCGTACTGTGGCGTCACTGGCATCAAACCCACGTATGGACGCGCATCGCGGTATGGAATGGTTGCCTATGCGTCGAGTCTGGATCAGGCTGGGGTGCTGGCCCACACGGCAGAAGACTGCGCCCTGCTGTTGCGCACGCTATGCGGCCCCGACCTGGAACACGATTCCACCTCGCTGGATATTCCCCCTGAGGACTTCACTGCGCAATTGGCCGACGATCTCACGGGGCTGCGCATCGGCATTCCTGACGAATTCTTCGCCCACACCCTCGATGAAGACGTGCGCTGCGCCGTCGAGGCCGCCCTCGTCGAAATGGAAAAGCTTGGTGCGCGCCGGGTGCGCATTGCCTTGCCCCGTACCGCCCTCTCGATTCCCGTTTACTACATCATTGCCCCGGCAGAGGCTTCCAGCAATCTCGGCAGGTACGACGGGGTTCGCTATGGCTTCCGTGCCGCGAACCCCGTCGATCTCGACGATATGTACGTTCGCACGCGCACCGAGGGCTTCGGCATGGAAGTCCAGCGCCGGATCATGATTGGCACCTACGTCCTCTCGCATGGGTACTACGACGCCTACTATCTGCAAGCCCAACGGATTCGCAGAATGCTTGCCGATGACTTTCGCCAGGCATTTCTGCAGTGTGATGTGATTGCCGGCCCGGTATCGCCGACAGTCGCACGCTTGCTGGGCAGCCACGATAACGATCCACTCGCGGATTACCTGTCCGACATCTTCACCCTGCCTGCTTCGCTCGCTGGCCTGCCTTGCATGAGCGTCCCTGCCGGGTTTGGGAAGTCGGGACTGCCGATCGGAATCCAATGGATCGGTCAGCACCTCTCGGAATCGCGCCTGCTCAACATTGCGCACCGTTTTCAGCAACACACGGACTGGCATAGACAGCGCCCACGACTGGATTCCCCCTCCCCCGTGGTTTGCGCCACGCCCAACCAGGCAGGAGGGCCATCCGCATGACTGCACCGTTGATCCATGGCTACGAGGTCGTCATCGGTTTCGAGACCCACGTGCAGTTGTCTACCCATTCCAAAATGTTTTCGCGGGCATCGACGGCATTTGGCGCCCCACCCAACACGCAAGCCTGCGCTATCGATATGGCACTCCCAGGCACGTTGCCCGTCATCAATGCACAGGCCGTCCACTGTGCGATTCGTTTCGGGCTGGCGGTGGATGCAAAGATCGCCCCGCGCAGTGTCTTCGCCCGCAAGAATTACTTTTACCCTGATCTGCCCAAGGGGTACCAAATCAGCCAGTTTGACATCCCCGTCGTACAAGGCGGGCTGGTCAAGGTCGAATTCGAGGGTGCATCCTTGATCGTTCGCTTGGTGCGCGCCCACCTCGAAGAAGACGCGGGCAAATCCTTGCATGAAGATTGGACGGGGCACACCGGCATCGACCTTAACCGTGCGGGAACGCCTTTGCTCGAAATCGTCACCGAACCAGACTTGCGCTCCAGTGCCCAGGCCGTTGCATACGCCCGAACGCTGCACAAGCTGGTGACCTGGATCGGCATTTGCGACGGCAATATGCAAGAAGGCAGTTTCCGCTGCGATGCCAATGTTTCCGTGCGCAAACCCGGTGCCCCCCTCGGAACGCGGCGGGAGATCAAGAACCTCAACAGTTTCCGGTTCATGCAACAGGCCATTGACTACGAAGTGGCGTGGCAAATCCGGGAACTCGAAGAAGGACGGGCCATCATCCAGTCCACCGTGCTCTTTGCTCCCGATACCGGAGCAACGCGGGCCATGCGATCCAAGGAAGACGCCGCCGACTACCGCTATTTCCCCGACCCCGACCTGCCACCCTTGCACATTGCCCCGGCATGGATCGACGAGGTACGAGCGGAAATGCCCGAGCTGCCACAAGTCGTTGCCGACCGCATAGTGCATGGGCATGGGCTGTCTGCTATCGACGCTGCCCTACTCACGCAGGATCGTGACGTCGCAGCCTATTTCGAGGCTGCAGTAGCCGCGTGTGGCCGACCCAAGGCTGTTTGCAACTGGATCACCGGCGAAATGGCGCGCCGCCTCGAAGGCCAATCCATTGCTGTATCGCCAGTCACCCCCGCCATGTTGGCGTGCCTGATCCAGCGTGTGGAAGAGGGCATCCTGTCGATCAGCGGTGCCAAGACCGGGTTCGACCACCTCTGGAAAACCCAGCCTACCCCCACCGACGACACCGTGCCAACGCACGGAAAAACGCACGGAAAAACCCACGCAGCAACGTATATCGATGCCCTCATCGCCGACCTGGGGCTGCAACAGCTTAACGACACCGGGGAGTTGGATGGCATCGTCGATACCGTGATCGAGACCCACCCCAAAAACGTGGCCGAAGTGCGCAGTGGCAACGCCAAAGCGTTCCATGCGCTCGTCGGTCAAGTCATGAAAGCCAGCCGGGGCCGCGCCAATCCGCAGCAGGTCAACGAGCTACTGCGCCAAAAATTGTTGGGGTGAACGGGTGAATGACCAGCCCCTCTTCCGCTGTGCGAGGGGAGCTTCGAGAAGCCGCTTCGCGACTTGCACAGGAGCGCTACCGCCCCACTCCATCGGATGGCTTCCTATTCCACGAACAAAGCGCTGCTCTCAGAACCTATTCCAGTAGGGGCTGCGCCATCGCATTGCACGCGGCGGCGGCTCGCCTGCCTACTGCAATAGGTTCTCACTCCGTAATGGGGGGCGGGAGATCTTCTGCCGGTGCGTCTGAAGGAATGTAGGCCTCTGCTGCCATGCGCCATAGCGGGGTCAGGCGAGCGAACTCCTCGTCGAAACGCTTGTTGATCCGTTCAGCCTCTGCATTTTGTTCTGCGAGGAAGCGATCTTGTGCCGCCAAGGCCTGCCCCACTTCATCGATCTGATGGGATAGCTTGGCCGGCATCTTGCTGCGGTCCTGCTTGTAGAAATCTGCCTCAGCGAGCAGTTTCTGCCGATCTTTCTTCAGTTCCGCAATACGTCGTGCAGCAATTTGCTTGATCCGGTCGATATTGGCCAAGGCTGCTGCACGATCTTTGCTGTGCAATTCCGGAGTGGGATAGCGCGCCAACAATGCCCGATCACGCTTCTTTTCCTCCAACAGCCGATCCTGTTCCGCCTTTTCCCTGCGACGTTGCGCTTCCAGCAACCCCAGCTCCCGTTCGGTCAATACCGGGCCGATCCGAGCTTTGACCGTGCCGCTGGGATTGAGCATGAGTTGCTCACGATCCCGGCATTCCTTGATCGGACGATCCGAAGTCAGCTTGCGTCCTTGCCCATCGATGCATGTGTAAATCTCTCCGGCCATCACACCAGAGGCATACCCCACCGCCATACCCACAGGCAGGAGCCACCGCAATCCGCGAGCCAGCGCCCCTTGCACGGCACTGTGCCCCATTGCCTGTTTCCAATTCCTCAGATTCATGTACCGGTTCACAGCTTATGCGCCGTACCTTTGGCGGTACGCCAAAACCCGGTCGTACACCCCGGCGAACACCTCATCATGGCTGTAGCGCAGATGGTCCAGCAGATCGTCCAGCCGAGCGATCGATACCACCTGCATTCCGAAACTACGCTCGACAAAACGGACGGCACTTTCTTGTACCCCGTCCTCCGTAGCCCTTTCCTGGCGGTCGAGCGCAATCAGCAGGGCACTGGGTATAGCCCCAGCTTGGCGGATGAGGGAAACACACTCGCGCACGCTAGACCCCGCAGAAATCACGTCGTCAACGATGAGTACCCGCCCCTGCAGCGGAGCGCCAATGAGCAAACCACCTTCCCCGTGATCCTTGGCTTCCTTGCGATGGTAGGCAAAGGGCTTGTTGTGCCCGCGCCGGGCCAGCTCTACGCTCAAGGCCGCTGCAAGGGGTATCCCCTTGTACGCAGACCCGAAGAGCACATCGAATTCGACACCCTCTTCCAACAGGCGACGCGCATAAAACTGCGCCAGACGGTCGAGCCTGGCACCGTCACAAAACAAGGCGGCATGAAAGAAATACGGACTCAAACGGCCTGCCTTGGTTCGGAATTCACCAAAACGCAGCACCCCGCACTCCAACGCAAAGCGGACGAACTCCTGGGCCAGTTCATCAGGTACAGCGGGAGGGGTAGCGTCGTTCATCCGGACAAAACAGGGAATACAACACGAAAAAGTACAGGGGCACAGACACAAATCGAAGATGCCCCAACGGCTCCAAAGCATTGTAGGCGGGCACTTTCGCCCGCCATCGACTATACGGAGTAGCCAGAGAAAGAGGAATCAAAACCCCCCTGCCCCGTACACTTTCTGCCTTTTTTGCCTCATCAGGCCAGTGCGAGCGAGTGATCCATGAAGTTTCGTTTCCCCATCGTCATCATCGACGAAGACTTTCGGTCCGAAAACACCTCGGGGCTGGGCATCCGTGCCTTGGCGCAGGCCATCGAATCGGAAGGCTTCGAGATACTGGGGGTCACTAGTTATGGAGACTTGAGCCAATTTGCCCAACAGCAAAGTCGTGCCAGTGCCTTCATTCTGTCCATCGACGACGAGGAGTTCTCAGCCGGGCCAGGTCTCGACCCCGTCGTCTTGAACCTGCGCCACTTCATTGAAGAAGTACGCCGCAAAAATGCTGACGTACCTATTTATGTCTACGGGGAAACCAAGACGTCCAGGCACCTGCCTAATGACATCCTGCGCGAGCTGCACGGATTCATCCACATGTTCGAGGACACGCCCGAATTCGTTGCACGCCATTTGATTCGGGAGGCCAAAAGCTACCTCGAAGGCGTGCAGCCTCCATTCTTCAAGGCCCTCCTGGACTACGCCGAGGACGGTTCGTACTCGTGGCACTGCCCCGGACATTCCGGCGGCGTGGCCTTCCTCAAAAGCCCGGTGGGGCAGATGTACCACCAGTTCTACGGGGAAAACATGCTTCGCGCAGATGTATGCAACGCCGTCGAAGAACTGGGCCAACTGCTCGACCACGATGGCGCGATCGGCAAAAGCGAACGCAATGCCGCACGCATCTTCAATGCCGACCACTGCTTTTTCGTGACTAACGGGACAAGCACAAGCAACAAGATGGTGTGGCACCACACCGTGGCGCCCAACGATGTGGTTGTCGTCGACCGCAACTGCCATAAATCGATCCTGCATGCGATCGTCATGACCGGCGCGATTCCCGTATTTCTCAAACCCACGCGCAACCACTTTGGAATCATCGGGCCGATCCCCAGCAGCGAATTCGAGCCTGCGAGCATCCGCGCCAAGATTGCGAGCAACCCGCTCATTCGCAAGCACCTGCCCACACTGCAAGCGACGACGATCCGACCGCGGATCCTGACGTTGACACAGTCAACCTATGACGGGGTGCTCTACAACACCGAAACGATCAAGTCGATGCTCGACGGCTTCGTCGAGAACATCCACTTCGACGAAGCCTGGTTGCCCCACGCAGCGTTCCATCCGTTCTATGGCACTTACCACGCCATGGGCAAAGAACGCATCCGCCCCAAAAACACGATGGTGTATTCGACGCAGTCGATCCACAAACTGCTCGCCGGGATCAGCCAGGCCAGCCATGTGCTCGTGCAGGATGCCCAGTCGATCACACTCGATAGGCACCTGTTCAAAGAGGCATATCTCATGCACACCAGCACCAGCCCGCAGTACAGCATCATCGCAAGCTGCGACGTGGCTGCCGCGATGATGGAACCGCCTGGGGGCACGGCACTGGTCGAGGAAAGCATTGCCGAGGCGCTCGACTTTCGGCGTGCGATGCGCAAGATTGCGCAGGAATATGGCAATGACTGGTGGTTCAGCGTCTGGGGCCCGAATTCGCTGGCCGAAGAAGGCATCGGTCAACCCAACGACTGGGTGTTGCGTGGGGAATCACGGTCTCAACGCATTGGCACGGACTGGCATGGATTCGGCGAAATCGTTGATGGCTTCAACATGCTCGATCCGATCAAATCCACCGTGGTTACCCCTGGGCTCGACTTGGACGGACGATTCGCACCCACCGGCATTCCCGCAAGCGTGGTCACCAAATTCTTGGCCGAACACGGGGTGGTGGTGGAAAAGACCGGGCTGTACAGCTTCTTCATCATGTTCACCATCGGCATCACCAAAGGGCGGTGGAATAGCATGGTCACTGCGCTACAGCAATTCAAGGACGACTACGCCAAAAACCAGCCGATGTGGAAGTCGATGCCCGAGTTCTGCCAAAAGTTCCCACAGTACGAAGAAATGGGCTTGGCCGACCTATGCCAGCGCATCCACCAACTCTACGCCAGGTATGACGTTGCCCGCCTGACTACCGAGATGTACCTTAGCGAGTTGGCGCCGGCCATGAAGCCCAGCGAAGCGCATGCGCACATCGCGCTGCGCAAGACCGTCCGCGTTCCCATCAACGAGCTGGAAGGCAAGGTGACAGTGGGGTTGGTGACCCCATACCCCCCTGGGATTCCTTTACTCATCCCGGGCGAAGTCTTCAACCGCAGGATCGTCGACTACTTGCGTTTCTCTCGCGAGTTCAACACGCAGTGCCCGGGTTTTGAAACCGATATCCACGGCTTGGTCGAGGAAGTCCAGCCCGATGGCAGCGTGGGGTACTTTGCGGATTGCGTGCAGTAAATAGGCTCCACGCTCGCCGACATAACGCAAAGCTACACTCGGATTCGTCTCCTGCGCAGTGGCCGGTGCGACGCACGGGCAGTCAAGGGTTGCGGACATTTTCCGCACTAACGCTCTGCGTTTCCTCTATAACGCATAGCGTTTCCTCTATAACGCATAGCGTTTCCTTTTCATAACGCATAGCGTTTCCTTTGCGTTTCCTTTACAGAGCGTTTCCTCCAAGGATCGTTGCATGAACTCTCCAGAACCATCCAAGATTTCCCCCTCTTCTACCGCTGGGATTGGCGAAAGCGAGTACCTCAGCCTGCGCCTTGGCACGGAGGAATACATCATTGGCATCCTGCAAGTGCAGGAGATTCGTTCGTATGAAGAGCCTACCCGCATGGTCAATGCCCCGATGTTCGTCAAGGGAGTCATCAACCTGCGGGGGGTGATCGTCCCGATCGTCGATATGCGCTTGAAACTGGGGCTGCCGGATGCCGAATACAACGACTTCACAGTCGTAATCGTCCTGCGCGTGCATGGAACAGTCATCGGCGTAGTCGTCGATGCCGTCTCTGACGTCGTGAGCGTGCGTGCGGATACGATCAAACCCGCTCCCCAGTTCCAGACTATGGTCGATAGCCGGTTCATCACCGGGTTGGTCACCCAAGGGGAACGCACCCTCATCGTCATGAACATCCAAGCCTTGCTCGATCCTTCCGAACTGGGGATGAACCATTGATGCCTGAGGCAGGCATGGTCTGCCGAATTGCCGTTGCCCAGTGCAACCTGGTCGTCGGGGATTTCGAAGGCAACACACGCCAAATCATCGCTGCAGCTCGCCGTGCTTACGAGGCCGGTGCATCGTTGGTACTCACGCCTGAGCTATCCATCTGCGGGTACGCTGCGGAAGATCTGTTCCTGCGGCCCTCTTTCGTTGCTGCATGCAACGATGCCGTGCGAGAACTGGCGGAAGCATTGCGTCCCCTCACAGGGTTGGCTGTGGTCGTGGGCCACCCTTTTGGCCGGGATCACCGTTCGCGCTCCATGGCCATTTCTTCGCGGTTCAACGCAGCCAGCGTCGTGCGTGATGGCCATATCGTTGCGCGGTACGCCAAACGGGAGCTGCCCAATTACCAAGTTTTCGACGAGCGTCGCTACTTCGCTTCCTCGCGGGATACCTGCGTATTCGAGGTATGTGGGCCGGGGAAAACCCCCATCAAAGTGGGGTTGCTGATTTGCGAGGACGCTTGGTACGAAGCGCCTGCGCGGGCCGCCCGGGAAGCCGGCGCCCAATGCCTGGCAGTCATCAACGCTTCCCCTTTCCATGGGGGCAAAGGCGTGGAGCGCGAGGCCATGATGCGCAGACGGGTGTTTGACTGCGGTTTGCCTCTGGTATACGCTCACTTGGTAGGGGGACAGGACGAGATGGTTTTCGAGGGGGGTTCTTTTGTGCTCAACGCGGATGGCACACTCGGCGGCATGTCCCCCTGTTTCGTCGAAGACGATTTGCTCATCGACGTCGAACACACAGCCACCCACCTCTGGCTGACAGCACCCATCGCACAGCAGCGTTCTGCCGATGCTGACCTGTGGGACGCACTCGTGCTGGGCGTTCGGGATTACGTCGAAAAAAACGGCTTCCCCTCTGTACTGCTAGGGCTGTCCGGCGGTATCGATTCCGCGCTCGTGTTGACCATTGCCGTCGACGCACTAGGGCCACAGCGCGTCCATGCCATGATGATGCCTTCGCCCTACACCGCCGATATCAGCCTGACCGATGCCCGGCAGTTGGCGCAAACCCTGGGCGTACGCTACGACGAGTTGTCCATCGTTCCTGCTCTCGATGCGTTCCTGGCAACGTTGGCTCCACCATTCGCAGGAACGGATCCCGATACGACAGAAGAGAATCTGCAAGCACGCATTCGCGGCACCTTGCTCATGGCGTTGAGCAACAAATTCGGTTCCCTGGTGTTGACGACGGGAAACAAGTCCGAACTGGCAACCGGGTATTGCACGTTGTATGGCGATATGGCCGGGGGGTTTGCTGTTATCAAGGATTTGTACAAGACGGTCGTGTACCGCCTCGCGCAATGGCGCAACGAGAACGATCCCTATGGACGCGGGGTATGTCCCATCCCAGACCGAATCCTGCAGCGTGCGCCCAGTGCAGAGCTGCGTCCTGACCAAACAGATCAAGATAGCCTTCCGCCCTACGATGTGCTCGACGCCATCCTCCTTCGGTATGTGGAAAACGATGAAAGCATTGAGGACATCGTCCGGGCCGGTTTCGACCGGGCAGTCGTCACCAAAGTAGTAGGTCTGTTGCGCGCCAACGAATACAAAAGGAAGCAATCTGCCATCGGTATCCGGGTAACGCACCGAAGCTTTGGCAAGGACTGGCGTTATCCCATCACCCAGCGCTATCGGGCATGACCGGTGCGCAGTGCCCCACACGCCATGCAGCAGGAGGACACGCAATGAAAATCATCACCGCCATCATCAAGCCATTCAAGCTAGAAGAAGTACGCAGGGCCTTGTCCGATTGCGGCGTGACCGGGATGACCGTCACGGAAGTCAAAGGCTTTGGCCGCCAGAAAGGCCATACGGAGCTGTACCGGGGTGCCGAATACGTGGTGGACTATCTACCCAAGGTCAAAATCGACGTCGTCGTTGCCGATGAGAACCTTGATCGCTGCATTGATGCCATCCTGCAAACCGCCAGAACCGGCAAGATCGGGGACGGCAAGATCTTCGTCACACCGGTAGATCGCGTGATCCGCATCCGTACCGGTGAAGAAGACAACGCGGTGGTGTGAGTGCAGAGATTGCGGGTACTCACCTACTCCCGCACTCCCTACACACCACAACGCTGTTCAGCGAACCGCAGCGCCTTGGGGGCGCAATAGTTCCGTGAGCGATTCCAGCCATTTGGCGTTGTCCACGATATAGCGCGGATCACGGAAAGGATAGTTGGGCGGAGAACGCAACTCTCGCTCCGGGATTTCCCACAAGATGATCTTGGGCGGCGTTTCCCGAAAAGAAGCGTCACGCAGGTATTGATCCATCCCATACCAAGGGCCTTGGTCAGTAGGGAGCGAGATGTCGAGCACATCGCGCTGCAGGGTATAGCGCAAGGCGTCCGGGTACCCCGTGCCTGAAAAGGTGAAGCTGCTTCCAATGGCCGTGATGGCGACAGTAGATGCCGCTGCCAAGGGGTCTGCATTGGCTGTTCCCGCCCCCCCTTCCCGCTCTACGCGGTAGTACAGGATTCTTTCGATAGGCGGTGCAGTGGTTCCAGCAGGAAGCAAACGCGCCAGATCCCGCGTGCGGCTGGCTCGCGGTTTGGCATCCCGGTGGAGAAGGAATGGGGCAGGCGGAGTCGCCGCCAAGGCTGCGCGCAAGGCGGGGTCGGCGTCGAAAGTCGCTCGGACTCTCTCGGCAGCCAGCATCGCCCCTGTTGGAGTCCAGTGCGTATCCGTCTTGAAAAACAGGAGGGTATCGCTGTCACGCAAGGGGCTCGTCAAGAAGGGCTTGTGCAGGTCCACGACGGGCACCCCCCCTGCACGCAGCGTCTGCACAGCGTAGTCATATTTCTGCGCGGTGTATGCGTCCAAGGGTTTGTCATCGGGCAGATGGTGCGCGTACACACGAATCTTGTGTGGAATGAGCACCAGCACCATCGCGATGCCCCGCTGCGCAAACAACGCATGGGCTTTCTGCAGCATGGAAAGGCTGGCTTCGGTATCGACCTTGTCGGCTTCGGTAGCGAATTCATAGGGAGTGAAGAGCCAACCGTCCTTGCCTATCACAACGGGACTGGCGTGGGCAGGGGCAGCCTGCGCACCAGGCAGCATGAGTGCGCACAGCACCAAGACAACTCCACAGAACGCAAGCGCAGCAAGGTCAGTACGGAGGATGGAACGAAAGGAAAAAGTGTGCATAGTCAACCTCATCGTCAGGAATAAACACAGGGGAAATCAGGGCTTGGGGGTATAGCGTTCTGTCTGGTTTTGCAAAGTCAACAAAGTGGGGTGTAGCGTACCGGGCAGCAGGAATAAGCTGTAGGTGCCCCCCTGCTGCAAGGAAACGGATGCCGTAGCAAGTTTGTTGGTCGGGTTCCCGGCATCCATGGCGTCGAAAGTGACCGAAACCGGGTTGACCTGCATGCTGGCCGTCTTGCCGAATGCAACGTTGGAAAACACCGTTCGGGTACCTGCTTGCAGATGCACAGGGCCTGCCTTATCGGCCAAGTGGTATAGCGTGATACGTGCCTTGAGCCTGTTGGTATTGGCCTGATCCTGAAAACGCAAGGGAGGTTGACTCCCTGCAGCATCCGGAAATACCAGCGTCGTCGCGCCAGAGGGAGTGAGTTCCACATCGATATACCGGTAGGGGCTACGTGAACCCGCAGCACGTACCCCCACGCGGTGACTACCAGCCCGGACGATGCGGTATGCGCTGACCTTTTGGGCATCGACCCCATGCACGGCATCGCCCAGGCTGACTTCCAGCGAGCCTTGCACCGCAGACAACACATAGCGCAGGTAGGCAGAGTCTGCTGGGGGTACGGGGTCGTAGAGCTGGCCCGCAGGCTGGGCCTGGGCACCGGTGCTGCCAAGCAGCGCGCAGCAGATCCACGAAACGATACGTTGAGGATGAGAGAGGTGCAGCATGGGAATAGGGGGGATCAGTGGATGGAAAAAACCTCGCGATGGAGGGGAAAGTCCAGGTTCCAGCGGTGCGTACCGGGCGGAATGCCTTCCAGCGATACCGCCACCCGCCACGGATCGACAGTGTGGATCGCTGGAGTAGGCGTGGAAGATGCCACCGGGGACAGTCTTGCAGTCACATCCGGGCTGGGAAGATGAAGATACACGGCAGGACTGTATGTCGCCCCTTCGGGTACCGTCACAATGAGTTGGAGCATGCTTGATTGAAGCCTGCTTGCAGCAGAGACGATAGGTTCGATACGCACCGAGGTTTGCTCCCGCTGCGTCCACCATCTCGCAACTTGCCCTGCCTGCGCACGCCATACCTCGGGAGGCATGGCTTGGGCCGTCGAGAAAAACAGCCGAAGCTGTTCAGCCGGTACCATGGATGCGGTAGGCAGGGTCACGATCGACAGCCCACCCATGCGGTCATTGCGGTCGAGCATCGTGAAGAAATCATCCACGCCGGTATCTGGGTTGTCAAGCAGCCAATCTTCCAGCCCCATCAGGGTTCTGGGCAGAAACACCAGCGGGATAGCAGGCTTAGGCCCCATGAGGTTAGTGGGAGCGATTTTCGGAACGCAGGCATCGGTCACATCCATAAAAGCAAGTTGGTGGCCAAACCCCATTTGGGCCAGCAGCGCGCTGGTATGTACATCGTAAGACTCGAACGGCACACGAAACCCCGCATCCTTTTCCACGGGCAACCCAGCTTTGCGAACAGCATCGCGCATCGCTTCCAACCGCTCGGCCTGCACTTCGGGGGTCTGCCGCGCAAAGCCCTTGAGGTGATCGCCATAGTAGGCAAACTCATGGAACCCGTCGGCAAGAATCGATTGCATCGTCTCGACAACTTCCGGAGCATCCAATTCTTCGCTGGGCAGGTAGTACGTGGCACGCAGACCCGATTTCCGCAACATGCGCGCAAAGTCGATGTCCACATCGGTCACACCATCGTGCCCTTCGATCGCGACGACAAAAGCACTGCGATAGGGATAGGGCCACGTTGCCAAGTAGGCATCGGGCTGGCGCAACGTCCACAACAAGCCATTGTGGAGGATGGCTTCGAGGAAACGCGCATCGGCTCCGCCCCAAACTGCTTCTGGAACACCCCACACCACGGAACGAGATAGGTGCCCGGATTCGTAGCGCTTTTCGTCATACAGAATAGGACCTCCCGGGGTGTGTGCCTCGAAGGATCGTCCCCAATCCATCATGTGCGCCGCAGCGGGTGCGCCCGCTAACCGTAGCGGGTACCACCCCGGAGTGCGTGGCAGCCACACGCGCGCTCCCGCAGAGAGATGGTGGGTGACGGGGGAATCACCATACAGGGTCAGAAAAAACATGGTGTCGTCATCCCGGGTATCGCCAAGCAAGGTTACGCCCAAGGTATCGCGCAAAAAACCCAGCCCCAGCCATTTCCCATCCGGCGAACGGGTACCGGCCAGCCATGTGGCGAATACGCTGCCCCCACGTTGCCGGTACGCCAGGATTGCGTCGCGCTCCTGCGCGTCGAGAGCGACCTGGGACGGAAGCACCAGCGTCCCCACCGGCGCCTGGGCAAGCTGCGAGACCACAGAGAGCTTGCGATACGGAATCTTGTATTTGCGCAGGAACCCTTCCCAAAGCTTGGGCGCCTGCGCAGGGTCGAGCCCTGCGGCACGCATCCATACCGCGTTGGCGGCAGAGGTGTACAGCAGCACCTGATCCATCCGTGCAGCGCCGAAGCGGGGTAGCAAGCGGTCTGGATCGAAGGCTGGGGAACGCGGCAGCGTTGCTGTAGGCACGGGTTCCTCCAGCGCCGAGGCAGGCAAAAACAAGTCCTCCGCGTTGTGCTGCGCAGACTTGGGTGCCGACGCCGCTCGTTGCGCGGCAGCGGCGGCAGCCGTTGGGGCACTGCGGGAAGCAGGGAGGAGAGAACAACCCGCCGTGGATACGACAATCCACCACAGGGTCAGAAGAAGCAGAAAACGGTTTTTCATGGAAAGAAATCCGGCAAGAAATCTCTGGCGGAATTGTGAATGGCAGATTCGCCGAAAGCCTACGGAATCCAGCACGGCAGTACTACGTAAGCACGGCAGAGTCTACAAGGCAGCAGGCGACGTATTCGCCAACCGGAATCGGATTTGAAAAATCCATAAACCCATAAATCCCTAAGCCCTCGTTTGCGTGAAAGCGTTTCCTCTATCATCGACTGCGAACCGATTGCCACGCTAAACCAATGGACACCTTTCCTGCGGACACACAAACTGTCCGGCTTGCCATCCCCGGGCTTCCCAATTTGACGGATGGGCTGGCTGCGGGGGGCGTATACATCCTCGTCGCCGAAACGGCTGCTGCTCGCTTTCCCATGCTCGCGAGCAATCTGGGCGATGCCTTGGCCAGCGGAATTCCCTGCGTGCTCTTGCTCCCCGCACCGCCAGAAGTGTTCTTGCAGCGCATCGAGTCCTACCGCACCTTGCAGGTTGGTCACGCCATCTCCATGCACCAGTTGCAGGTATTTCTGCTGCAAGACGAGTTTGCCAAGAAGATTTTCCGCTTCGGCGCTGATGCTTTCGTCGCCGAACTCGACCATTTTTCCGTGCAGGATGGGGGATACCTGCTCTTCGATCAGGCCGATGACCTCCTATCGTTGCACGATGTGATCCTGGCTCTCGATCAAGTGGCCGTGCTGCATCGCTGGGCATCTGCACGCCGCATCACCATCCTGCTGGTATTGACACGCACCTCGGATACCCACGACAACACGATCAATGCCCTGATGGATCAGCTCAACGGAGTCGCACGCCTCGCTGCGTCCCGCAATGGGCTGGAACTGTCCTTCGACTACTGGCAATCGCGCGATGGCACCGTCGCAGGGCGCAGCTTTCAGTTGACCACCGCCGATGCGGGTCTGTACCACGCCAGCGCTGCACGCATGGGCAACACAGATGACGGAACGGCTTCCGAAGCCAGAGCAGACAGGGATGCACCACCGCCGGATACGGGGGAAACGCGGTACTTTTATATGGACCCAGACGTGGATGCCTTGGTACAGCAAACACCCGGGGTGTGGCAGCGCGTCGATACCCTCGTGGGGATGATGCATGCCACGCGCAATCTGCGATCTGCAATATGCATCCTGATTTACGAACGCAACACCGTCCTGCGACAGCTCGCCGAAGCCGTGCATACCTTGCGCATGGGCATGGGACGCTATGCCCGGATCATCGTCCAGGAAAAAGCGGCCTCGCTGCGGTACCAGAACGAAGCGCTGCTACTACGGCTGGGGCTGAACCTGGTCATTCACCGCGACGTACCCCTGGCGCGATATCCCCTGTTGCTGGATTCGCTTAAAGGGCAAATTTTCAGCCGTGACGTCGACATCAACTTCGAGGCTGCCCTCTCCAGCGTGCTGCCTACGCGCTTGCACGGCTATCTGCTGCCCCAGCGGTTTGCGCAGGAGGCGCAGCAAATCCTTGATCGTGCGTCGACCTTGAACATCCCCTGCTCGCTGGTCATCGGCCAGCCATGCACGGGAATCCCGATGGCAGACATCATTGCGAACGTCGGCATTTCCCGCCCTGGGGACTTGATTACGGCAGACGAACACTGTTGCTATCTCTTTCTCAACGCCTGTCCACAAACGGTATTGCCGGAAACTCTGGAACGTCTATTCAAAGTGCGGCACGATGCCACGGGTGCGGAGGGGAGTAGCGCATCGGGAGTGGATGCGATCTTGACGCACTTGCGCTTCATCGTTCAGCCCGAAGAAATCCAGCTCGAACTGGAAGCGCTGGCCCATTTGGCGCAGCGTAGCACCTTGCCCGATTACAGTGCGCTGGCTGCACTCAGTGCGGAGCAAGTCGAGGCGCTCACTGCGCAAAGCACACAGCCTGCGACACCGCCGATGACGCGCACAATGCCGACCCATCGCACTGTCGAGCTTGCTACGGCCCCCGTGCAACCTACACCCCCCGTTGTGTCACCACGCGCCGAAGCCGTGGCTGCCAACGTAGCAGTCAAAGTAGCCGCCAAGGTAGCGCGGCCTGACCCCGATCCTGAGCCAGTACTCTACAAATACGCAGGAGACGGCGAAGTGGTCGTCGTCGCCAAAGAAAACATTCCCCGTGCCCGCAGGTCGGCGCGGATGTCCTCTGGTTCACCTGGTTGAGGGGCTGCGATGCGTTGGTTGTATGGGCTGTGGATAGGAGGAGTGTGCTGCTGCGCACCCTTATGGGCTGCCGGGCCGCAGGTACGCTTGCCTTCTTTCCCGGCTGCCTGGGCAGTACAGGCAGCACAGGCAACCAATGTTCCGGATCAGACCAATCCGCACCAAGAGGGTCCAAGCCAAAAGGTCGACCCAACCCACAAAGCCCATGCCAACCAAGGTGGGAACGCGACCAACCCTCAGAACGCCGCCGAGACTACAGTGCCTGTCCAGGTTTCTGCAGCCACTGCCGCGACGGTTGCTGCATTCCTGCCCTCTTTCACGTATGTCCCCACACCGACGCCGTACCGCCCGAAGGTGGATCGACCCGTGACCCGAACGGCCAGCCAGAAAAAAGTGATGGATCTCTTCACTGCTGGGCAATACCGCGAAGTTGCAAAGCTGGGGTCGACACTCCATGCCACGGAGCCGATGGACGACGAACTGCAACTGGCAGTGGCCAATAGCCTGGCGTGGACGGGCAAGATGCGCGAAGCCGTTCCGCTGTACCAGCCTTTGCTGCGTGGCCCCTATGCCATCGATGCCACCTTGGGTCTGGCAAACCTGCAGCGGTGGAGCGGGCGTGATGATTTGGCACGCCCCATGTACCGCAGCGTCCTATCCAAGGATCCAGACAATGAAACAGCCAAGGAGGGGCTAGAGTTAGCGAATACGGCCTTGCGCCCGCGCACCACATACGGGCTGGGTACGTCTTCCGATTCGGGGGACATTCAAGCGCAATCGGCCTTCGTTCGCCACCAGTGGCGGGACGACAGCGGATCGCGGATATTCGAAGTCGAAGTCGACCAATACCACAACTGGTTGCCGATGCCGTGGCCCAATGAACACGTCGAGTCGCTGACTTTCCGCTACCGCGATCCCACCCTCCCATTCAAACCAGGCGTGGAAGTGTCCACCCCGATCGGGGATCAAGCCAAGCTGTTCCTCGTAGGGCGCATGCAATTCTTCAACGATGCGCTCCACGTTGCCACCGGGACGATGTACTGGGGCAAGATGGCCGGTAGCCCACATGCCTTGCAAAAGGAACTGACTGCAAGCTTTGTGACTGCCGATGCGAACTTCTCCTTCACGATGGGCAGCGTGTTCGGGCGCATCCAGTACTACGAGATATCCGACGGCAACGAGCTTGCCACCTCAAGTTGGAGCTATTCCCCCAGCTTCCTGCCTGGATGGCCGGTGTGGGGTGGCAAAGTCAAGCCCATATTCGGCTTGGAGACCCGCCACGCAGCGTTCAACACCCCCAATTACTGGTCTCCATCGCAAGGTTCGGGGACGGCCTTTGCAGGCCTGACTGGAGAGTGGCTCATCCAGGATTGGTTGCTCTACGGCTCTGGGCAGGTCGGAACACGGATGTACGGCGACGCCGGCAATAGCTGGAGCTTCAGCCTTGGGGGGCGATACCCCTTGACCAAGGACACCACGATCCAGGCAGGGCTGTGGTCGATGGCCAGTTGGCGAGATGGCGCTACCTACCGCGCCCAATCGGCTACCGTGCAGTGGGAAACGCTATGGCGCTGAAGCAGCGGTTTTTCGATCAGTCTCATCGATTCACGATACGGAGTTCTTGCCAGTGAGGCAAATGCTGCGGTACGCCGTGGCGTTCCTGGTCGTGTTTGGCTTGGGCTGGCTGCTCGTTGCCAGCTACCAGACAGTCAGCGATGAGGAAAGTTCGCTTGCTGCGTTGTTCGAAGGCTATGTGCTATCGCTGGTTTCCCTATACCTGCTCGTCTTCCTGTCGCTGCTGGTTTTGCGCTACGCAGTGCTAATTTTTTACTCGTTCCTCGACCACATCGAGTCCCTGTACAAGGTACGGGCATCCACCGGCCCCTTGTACCGCGAAGAAGAATCGCTCCCCATGGTGAGCGTCGTGGTTCCTGCGTACAACGAGGGGGTCGTGATCCAGCCTGCCTTGCGGGCCTTGCTGGTACTGGACTATCCCAACTACGAAATCATCGTCGTCGACGATGGATCGACGGACGACACCTACGAAAAAGCGATGGCCGTCGCACGCGAAAGCCGCACCGTGCGGGTTCGGGTTGTCACCAAGCGCAATGGAGGCAAAGCCGAGGCCCTCAATACCGGCATGACGCTCGCACGTGGGGAATTTGTCCTCAACATGGATGGCGATACCAAGTTGTCCCGCAACACGCTGCGCGTCTGCGTGCGGCATTTCGAAAATCCTGCAATCGGTGCAGTAGCGGGCAACGTCAAGGTGCTCAATAGGGAAAATGTCTGGACCAATATTCAATCCCTCGAATACATTGAGGGGCTGGCGATGGCCCGCAAGGCGCAGAGCTTCATTCGTTCCGTCAACATCATCCCAGGGCCTATTGGTCTGTTCCGCAAGTCGGTGTTACAGCAAGTGGGCGGCTACGACCACGACACCTTTGCGGAAGATTGCGACCTCACGCTCAAAATGCTCATGCGGGGGTGGCATATCGCCTACGAACCCAACGCCATCGCATGGGTCGAATCGCCAAGTCGTCTGCTCGACCTCATCAAACAGCGTTACCGCTGGACCCGTGGCATCCTGCAAGCGATTTCCAAGCACAGCCACGCGCTATGGAGTCCACGCAAGTCCGGAATCAACTGCTTTATCCTGTGGTACATGCTGTTTGAAGGGATCATGTGGCCCTTCTCCACCCTGTTGGGCAATCTGTTTTTCGTCTACGTCAGTCTGTCGATGGGGCTAGCAAGCCTTTTGTTTTTCTGGTGGCTGCAACTGACCATGCTTGACGTCGTGGCCGCTGCATACTGTGTCATCGTTGAAGAAGAAGACCCTGCGATGATCCTGTACGCAGTAATGTTCCGCTTGTTCTACATCAATATCACCGACATTTCCAAGGTATTCGCGACGATCGAGGAATGGCGGGGAAAATCCATGACGTGGGGCAAGCTTGATCGCGAAGGGAAGCTATGAGGCAGCCTGGGCGCAAGCTTCCAAGAATCAACAAGACATCGATAAGGAAGTGCTGACATGGATCTGATTTCCATCCTCGCAACGGTCATCCTCGTGACGACGATCGGAACGATGATTGTCGGCGTCGGCGCTTTTTTTGCCTTCAAATTGCGAGACAAACGCAAACCCAGTCGATCAAAGCTCGACCCGACCGCCAACGTCAGCGGTGTACAGGACCCAATTTTCCTGACCCCCTACACCCCGTCCGCCCCCCAGGACGTAGCCCAGTCCCCACCAGTGTGAAGCAAGGCCAGTGCGTTGGCGCATTACAGGCTACCCACGGAGCACCCCAGCCATGGACATCGACGATTCCTCTTCCCAAGACCGCCGCAGTCGGCGATCGCCATTTTTGCGCATCGGCTTATACCTGCCTCTGCTGGCCATCATGGTCGTTGCCGGGGCCGTGCTCATCTTCGTCATGACGATGCAGCAAATAGGCTGGCGGGTTCCTGTCATCGGCGTTTCCGGCGCCATGGCCCACTTTGCCCAGCCCGGGCAACAGGTCGTTCTCTACGCATCTCCCAACACAACCCGGTACTTCCAGCGCATTGGCGGCAATTACACCAACTTGCTCGACCCCTGGAGAAAGTATTTCGAGGGGCGCAATCTCCCCTTCGACGAGATTGATGACCCTGCGCTCCTTCAAGCATTGCCCGCCGGGGTGCTGGTACTGCCTTCCGCCCTGGCGCTGAGCCTGCAAGAACGCGAGGCCATCGAGGGGTTCCGTAGTCGTGGAGGCGGGGTGCTGGCCACTTGGGCAACGGGAACCCGTTCGGACACCGGAGATTGGGCTGGATGGAAGTTCCTCGAAGGGCTGGGAGCGAAATGGGTGGGGGAACTCCCAGCCGAGTCCGAATCCCGCCACTTGACGATGAACGGGGAAATGCCTGTCTCCTCCCAAATGGAAGCAGGCAGCCGACTCTGGATGGGCAAGACAACGGAAGCCCTGTTGCGGCTTAGCGGGGAATCCATCGCAGGACGGTTCATGAATTGGCCCCGTATCCTGGAAGAAGAACGCAAGGCAGAGGGTGCGGTACTGTATTCCGAGACGTCTCCCAGCGTGGGCAGGGCTGTGGTGTATGCCTTTGCGGAAACGAGCTGGGAGGCACGCCCCCTTCATGCCCACCAGATCATCGACGACACCCTGCGGTGGCTACGTCGGGAGCCTGTGATCGTTCGCGCCGCATGGCCCAACGGGGTACAAGCTGCGCATATTCTGGAGATGGATACCGAAGAGGGGTTCCCCCATGCGATCGACTTCGCTGCCATGCTGCGGGACATTCGTGGAAAAGCGACTTTTTATTTGCTGACTTCCCTGGCCGTGCAGTATCCGCAAGTCGTGCAAGCGTTGGCCGCCGAATTCGAAGTCGGGTACCACGGCGACGAGCATGTCTCCTTTCGGGGCCAGCCGGCTACGGAACAGGAACAACGCATCGTTCGCATGATTTCCCAGTTGCAATCGGTGCTGGGGGATACGTCGCACATACGCGGGTTCCGTGCTCCCACGGAAGGCTACG
The DNA here is from genome assembly GCF_000477435.1 of Candidatus Symbiobacter mobilis CR. Lineage (NCBI taxonomy): Bacteria > Pseudomonadati > Pseudomonadota > Betaproteobacteria > Burkholderiales > Comamonadaceae > Candidatus Symbiobacter > Candidatus Symbiobacter mobilis. Next base: position 393,374 of record NC_022576.1, on the reverse strand, counting down.
ACCCCACGACAGAAATCTTGCTACAAAAACACGGAATCCGCCACCATGCCGCAGACCCCAACCGGCAAGAAGGACGCCTGCCATTCATCGCGAAGTTGGAAGGCATCAAGCCCGATCAATCGCTGGTGGTGCTGGCCCGTACACAGCGTGACGACATCAACCTCGGGCTGGCGGAACAAAACTCGCAGCGCACGCTGCAAGCGCTAATCGACGACTTCGATTTGGCGCAGTCGATGGGAGCATTGGGCCTGCTCAGCGTCCATAGCCAGAATTTCGGCCCGGGCAGCGTGTTGCGTTCGGCCATGCCCCCGTTCCTTGCACACGTGCAGCGCTACCGGGATAGGCTATGGCTGGCGTCTGCGGGCGAAGTGGCGCATTGGTGGCAGGATCGGGAGCGGGTGAAACTGTCTTCCGTGTACGCGGGTAGGCGTCTGGAATTCGACGTGACAGTGCGGGGCGCCGAACCGGTATACGGACTATCGTTGACGCTGTTCACCCCAGAAAAAGGCAAGATGCCCACCATCGTCGGAACCAAAGTGGGTACCCGCTTGCCTACCGTGCGCAGCATCGACCCGTATCGCGCAGCCCTCGTTTTCGATCAATTGGCCCCCGGGAACTATGCTTTCCGGGCGACTTTTGCCGAATAACTGCCCATTGCCATGACATTGCATAGCATTGCACAGACTCCCTCCATCATGAAAGTCATGGCAGTTTCCCTCCCAACCAACCCCTCTCCCGCTGGGCGAAGGGAGCTTCGAGAAGCCGCTTCGCGACTTGCACAGTAACCTGTGCCGGTCCATTCCCATGTCCGGGGATTCCATGCCGACGATCATCACCGCCAACCTCAATGGAATCCGCAGCGCGGCATCCAAAGGATTTTTCGATTGGATGCGTGACTGCGGCGCCGACGTCGTTTGCGTGCAGGAGGTTCGTGCGCAGTACTGCGACCTCCATGAGACCCTGTGCAACCCTGAGGGGTACAAGGGGTATTTCTACCTTGCGCAACGCAAGGGCTACGCCGGGGTCGGGATGTACTGTCGCACACAGCCCTTGCGGGTCATCGAAGGCGTGGGCGACCCGCAATGCGACGAGCAAGGGCGGTTTTTGCGGGCCGATTTCGAAGGTTGGAGCGTGGTATCGGTGTACGTTCCCTCGGGATCGGCCAGCGCCGAACGACAAGAATCCAAATTCGCTTTTCTGGCGATGTTCCGCCCGGTGATGGATGCCTTGCTGCGGGAAGGACGGCCCATCGTCGTCTGCGGAGACTGGAACATCGCCCACCGCGAAATCGACCTCAAGAATTGGCAAGGCAACCGCAAAAACAGCGGTTTTCTGCCCGAAGAGCGTGCCTGGCTTGATGCACTCTACGCGAGCGGTTGGGTCGACGTATACCGTTCGCTGTACCCTGACGCCGCAGGGGAAGGCTACACCTGGTGGTCGAACCGTGGACAAGCCTATGCCAACAATGTGGGATGGCGCATTGATCTCCACGTCGCCACTCCTTCGATGGCTGCGAAAGCCGTGGAAGGCGGGGTGATCAAAGACCGCAAATACAGCGACCACGCGCCGCTATGGGTGCGGTATGGCGTCATATCGTCTTTGTAGGATTAGCGCCGCAGAACGCATTTCTACAGCACAATGCCTCCCTGCCCATTGGGTGGAGCAATAGATACGCCGCGCTTTCGCAATGGACGATAGCCCCCCAAAAAAAGCAGTTGTTTTTTTTTGGGGAGTAATGCAAAGAAGGTACATGCAATGGAACCAACCGAGGCAACATGGTGGTGGGTGGCTGCGGGAATCCTCGTCGCAGCCGAGTTGGCGACGGGCACGTTCTATCTACTGCTCATCGCCGTTGGGCTTTGCGCGGGCGCACTCAGCGCCCATGCTGGTCTTCCCGAATCGATGCAGTGGTCTGCAGCAGCCCTTGTCGGCGGTGCTACGGTACTGGCCTGGCGCTCATACAAGTCCAGCCAACCCCCCAAACTTCCGGCGCAAGCCAGCGGAGATGTCAACTTAGACATTGGCACTGCCGTCCACGTGGAACGGTGGAATGACGACGGCAGTTGCAAGCTCAAATACCGTGGCGCGCAATGGGAGGGCGCTTTGCGCACATCCACCGGCGGCATACTCCCCAGCCCAGGCCGGTACTACATCGCAGCTATCGAAGGGACTCGTCTGCTCCTGGAGCCTACACCCCCCGTTTCCAATACGTAGACTTTTGATTCCCCTGTCCCCGTTGTTACAAGGAGTTGCCATGGAAGTCGCCGTCATCCTCTTCATCATTGCTGTGGTCTTCGTCACCCAGTCAGTCAAGGTCGTTCCCCAACAACATGCCTGGGTCGTCGAGCGGCTGGGCAAGTACAACGGTACGCTCACCCCAGGGTTGAACCTGCTCATGCCTTTCATCGACAGGGTCGCGTACAAGCACGTGCTCAAGGAAATTCCCCTGGATATTCCCAGCCAGGTATGCATCACCCGCGACAACACGCAGTTACAGGTCGATGGAATCCTGTATTTCCAGGTCACCGACCCGATGCGCGCAAGCTATGGAGCCAGCAACTACATCGCTGCTATTTCGCAGTTGGCGCAAACGACGCTGCGTTCCGTCATCGGCAAGCTCGAACTCGACAAGACGTTCGAGGAACGAGAAATCATCAACGCCCAGATAGTACAAGCCATTGATGAAGCCGCAACGAACTGGGGGGTGAAGGTCTTGCGCTATGAAATCAAGGACTTGACCCCGCCCAAGGAAATTTTGCACGCGATGCAGCAGCAAATCACAGCCGAGCGCGAAAAGCGTGCGCTTATCGCCGCTTCCGAAGGCCGCAGGCAGGAAAACATCAACATCGCGGCTGGCGAGCGCGAAGCCTTTATTGCCCGTTCCGAAGGGGAAAAACAGGCCGAAATCAACCGCGCCCAAGGCGAAGCCCAGGCCACGCTGGCCGTTGCCGAAGCCAACGCACGAGCCATTGAGCGCATCGCTGCTGCGATCCGCCAGCCCGGGGGGGAACAAGCCGTGCAGCTCAAAGTGGCAGAAAAGTCTATCGAAGCCTATTCGCGTGTCGCCGCCGATGCCACGACCACACTCATCGTTCCGAGCAATATGACCGAACTCAGCGCACTGCTGACTTCGGCCATGAAGATGACGCAGGTCAACAAGGGGGCGTAGAGACTTCCCGCAACACCTGCCTCTACGGCTGCCGCCGCTCCTACAACTGCTGCGCGGCGGGAGGCATCTTGGCCAAAGCTGTTTGCCTGACCGGCAGCACGCCTATGCGTGCCCACTCCATCACCCGTTCCGGTGCTTCCTGGCGCAAGGAGGCATCGCCCCACACTTGCCGCCAGCGCCGTGCAGCAGGCAAGCCATGCCGCAGCCCCAGCATGTGCCGGGCAATCGATGGCCATGGGGTGCCGTTTTCCCGGGCTTGGCGGTGCATGTACTCGACCATCTGCCGTTCGATGGCATCCCGATCCAACGTCCTGGGCTGTGTGCCGAAAAATGCGCCATCCCACTCGTGCAACAGCCACGGGTATCTGTAGGCCGCCCTGCCAAGCATCACGCCGTCCACTGGATCCAAGTGCATCCGTACTTCTTCGTTCGTCGTCACCCCACCGTTGAGGACGATGCAAAGTTGGGGAAATTCGCGCTTGAGCTGGTACACCCACTGTGGCCGCAAAGGGGGAATGCTACGGTTTTGCGCCGGGCACAGCCCCTGTAACCAGGCGTTGCGGGCATGCACGATGAAAGTGTGGCACCCGGCCTCGTGGACAGTACCGACGAAATCTCGCACAAAGTCGTAGCTTTCGATCTTGTCGATACCGATGCGGTGTTTGACGGTCACCGGCACGGAGACTGCGTCGCACATCGCCGCCACGCACTCTGCCACACGGTGCGGCGCCTGCATCAGGCTGGCCCCGAATGCACCCCGTTGCACCCGCTCGCTGGGGCAGCCGCAATTGAGGTTGATTTCCGTGTAGCCCCACTGCTCCCCCAGCCTGGCGCACTGCGCAAGTTCTGCTGGGTCGCTACCCCCGAGCTGCAAGGCTACGGGGGCTTCGTCTTCGTCATGGCGCAAATGGCGTGGAACGTCGCCATGCAACAAAGCCCCCGTAGTGACCATTTCGGTATAGAGCAACGCACGCTTGGTCAAGAGCCTGTGGAAATGTCGGCAATGCCGATCCGTAAGGTCGAGCATCGGCGCAACACAAACAGTGTGGTGGGTAGCGCAAACGGAGGGTGTAGGCATTGCAAGCAGGCGTAAGCGCGTCGAACCATCGGAAAGGGTGCGTGCAAGAATAGTGCATGGCCGAGACCGAACCTCCCCTATCGCTGGATCGCTTTCCTTACCCTGCCGTATCCTCCCTGTACCGTGCCATCGTCGGCGAACTCCATCCCGACCACTACCTCGGCGTATTCGCCAAACTCGAAGCCAGCAACCGCACGAGCTGGTACGTTCCTTCCTGGAACTGGGCCGCCAGCCTGAACACCATCAATTGGATGGTGTTCCGCAAGATGTGGGGGGCGCTGCTTGCGTACCTGGCCCTCGTCACGGCCATTCCCTTGCTGGTACTGGGCTTGGGGCGCCTGGTTTTGCGCTGGCCGCAGCCCATTGAGCTTGGTATCATGGCCTCGCTCTTGGTACTGGCTTTCCTGATTCCCGGAGCCGTCGGCGACCTTCTCTTCCACGCACGGTGCCGTACTCTGGTCTACCGTGCGCTGGCTGCACATCCCACCTTGCAGGATGCATGCACGGCACTGGAACAGATCGCCAGTACGCGTCGGCGTCTGATCCGCATCCTCATGGCCAACTTCTTCGTTTGGATACTCGGGCTTTTGGTGTTTGTCCTATTCCCCGCCAAGCCCGCGCTTCCCCTTGCCCCTGGGGCGGTGTCTGCCGCCAGCGCTTCCGGCCCCGTCGTCCCGGCTGCTTCTGCGGCGCTCACTCCAGCTTCCTGCCCACCAGTCACTTGTCCGGCGGTTCCTGCCGTTCCTATGGCACTGCCTGCCTCCGAGACTGCATCTAGTGCAGTAGCCCCGGTATCTTCGCCTTCTTCAGAGCCTCAGGCGACTGCCGTCCCATCCCCAGCTTCTTCCTCTGGGGAACCCCCTGCCCCCGCGCCAGCGGTAGACGCACCGATCTTGCAGCCACTTCCCGCGCCGGCCGTTTCCGCAGCAGTGCAGGCTGTGCCTCCCGTGCCACATATCCCACCACATACTGCCCCAGCCGTGCCCGCAGTGGCTCGTCCGTATTTCGTCAACGCAGGTCTTTTTGCCAATCCAGCCAACGCCCACGCAGTACAAGCAAGGCTGATAGGCCATGGTTTCCCAGTGACTTTGCAAGAGGTACGCGCCCGTGGCAAAGAGCTGACCCGGGTTCGCGTAGGTCCTTTTTCCTCCCGTGTGCAGGCCACGCATGTCATAACCAGGATTCGCGCACTCCAGCTCGAAGCCACGCTCGTGCGCCCTTGAATCTCTCCTTTTTGTACTTCCCTGTCGTTCTGCCGTTTCCTCCTGGGGCGGCGCGTGCTTGACCTCCTGCCCCACATGACTTCCCGCTCTTCCCTTGCCGGGTTGGCTACGCTGCCGCAGTCCCTTGCTGCGCGATTGGCTTGGCTTGCAGCCTACGTTCTGGCAGGGGCATTTGCGCAGCACGCTTTCACCATACCGATTTGTGGTGGCCATCTGCTCTGGCCTCCAGCCGGCATTGCCCTGGTTGCGTTGATCCTGGGAGGACGTGGGTACATCCCCGTTGTCTTTCTTGGCGCATGGCTACTCCAACTTCAACAGGGATACCCATGGTGGAATGCAGCGCTGATCGCGATGGGATGCACCGCTGCTGCCGCGCTCTCTTGCAGGGTGCTTGCCCATGATGAACGCTTCGACCCTGGGTTTGGGCACCCTCGGGATTTTTTTGTGCTGGCAATGTCCGCATCACTGGGGGCAGCACTCCATGCGATGGTTTGGTTTTTGTCCCAGCAATTGGCGGACATCGTCGATGACCCGCTCCCGCTTGCCATCCATTGGTGGCAGGGTAATGTTTTGGGCGTGTTGCTATTCACTCCTCTTCTTCTTGCACTGTGGACGTGGTGGGCGCATCGCACCTTTCCTTCTTCCTCCGACATCCGGGCCTTTCTTGGATGCTTGGTATTGCTTGCTACGGTAGGAAGCCTGCCGTTCTGGAATGACAAGGTCGAAACAACGTATGGGCTGGTGTCCTATTGCCTGACATTGCTGATCGTGCTATGGGCTGCTATCCGTTTCGAACGGGTGAGTGCGTTACTGATCACCACTTTCGCCGTTATCCAAACCCTCATGAGCGCGCACCTTGCCCATGTTGCCTTGGCTCATTCGCCCTCGTATCACCATGGGCTGTTCTTTTGGGCGCTCGCTCTCACTCTCGTTGGCGTTGGAGTCTGCGTCCTTCTGCTGATGTCGCATCGCAGGTCGGTAGAGGCGGCATTGCATGACAGCCTCGCTTTTCAGGTGCAAATTCTGAATTCCGTGGCTGCAGAAGTCGCCGTCCTCGATGCCCAGGGTGCGTTGATCCGTGTCAACGAACGCTGGCGTGCTTTTGCCGATCACCCAGCCCACACGGCATGCCGTAGCTGCAGAATAGCCCCATCTGGTCAGGACTACCGCTCCAGTTGCCCTCCCTGCCACGATTTTCCGAATCTATCTGCCGGCATCGAAGCCGTACTCCATGGGGAATCTCCCCTCTTTCAGGCAGAGTACCCTTGTCGTTGTCCCGACGAGCCTGTGCGCTGGTTCCACTGCTGTGTCCTGCCATGGCACATGCACGCGCAAACGGGGGTGACGATCACCCATGTCGATATCTCTGCGCTCAAGGCAGCCCAACATGCTTCGCAGGAGAGTACAGCAGCGATGCAGACCATCATCAACACTAGCCTTGATGGTTTCTGGAAAACCGACGCAGAAGGTCGGCTGCTGGACGTGAACTACGCCTACTGCCAAATGTCTGGGTATTCCCGCGAGGAATTGCTGCGTATGCGCATCCCCGATCTGGAAGCCGTGGAAAACGCAGCATCCACCGCACAGCACCTCGAGAAGCTGATGCGGGAAGGCCGCGATCTTTTTGAAACTTGCCACCGCCGTAAGGATGGTTCTGTCTGGAACGTCGAAATCAGCACCATCGTTCATCGCAGCGATGCCATGCACCTATTCGTTTTCTTGCGCGATGTCACCGAACGCACCCAGATCCAGGCGCGGTTGGCCAAGCACGAAGCCATGCTTTCCCGCACGGAAGGCATTGCCCACGTGGGAAGCTGGGAATGGCATATCGGCACAGATACCGTCACCTGGTCGCAAGAGATGTTCCGCCTTTTTCAGCGTGACCCTGCCGAGGGTGCCCCGCCCTTTGCCGAACATGACCAGTGCTTCTCCACGACATCCATGCAACGGTTGCGGGAAGTCATCGACAAGGCACTACACGACAAAGAACCCTTCGAGCTGGAACTGGAAATTCTTCGTGCAGATGGGCAAACCCGCATCTGCCTGGGGCGAGGCTACGTCCATACCGGTGCGGATGGCAACGTCGAACGCTTATTTGGTTCGATGCAAGACATCCATGACCGCAAGGAACGCGAAAACCAGGTACATCGGATGGCGTTCTACGACCCCCTTACCCAACTCCCCAACCGACGAATGCTGGGAGACGCCCTGGCGCAAGCGATGACATCAAGCCAGCGTAGCGGGCGCCATTGCGCGGTGCTGCTGCTCGACCTGGACAATTTCAAACCGCTCAACGACAACTACGGGCACCTGGTAGGCGATGCGCTGTTGATCGAAGCGGGTCGGCGAATCTCGGCATGTGTGCGTGCTGCGGATACGGTGTCCCGTCTGGGGGGCGACGAGTTCGTCGTACTGCTGACCGAGCTGGACGAGGAACGAGCGTACTCAGCCTCGCAAGCCCAGCACATCGCCAAGAAAATTTGTACAGCCCTGTCAGTACCCTATACCCTCACGGTGGACACTCCCCGATCCCAGACCATCGAGCACCTCAGCTCAGTCAGTATCGGTGTGACCCTTTTCGTGGGTAGCCAGCTCCGCCAGGACGACATCCTGCGCAATGCCGACACCGCGATGTACCGCGCCAAGGCCTCCGGGCGCAATGCTGTCCAGTTCGATACCCCAACCTTGGATACAGAGCACACAGCATGAAGTCGAAATGGCCCATTCGCTCGTTGCTGATCGTCAGCCTGGTATGTAGCAACATCCTGGTTTTCGGCTTGTCCTGGTACTCCCTGCACCGCAGCAAGTTGCAGCACGAAGCCAATGCACGCACCCTATCCCAAAACATCGCACGGGCTGTCAACCGCGAGGTGGCCGATGGCATGGAAATGGTCGATCTGGCGCTCAGTGCCCTTGGCGATGAACTGGAACACCAACTCCTTGCGCATGGCAGCATCGATCTTCCAGCCATGGGCGCCCTGGTCAACCGTTATGAACAGCGGCTGCCCCACATCGAAGCCATTGCTGTCACCGACGCGCAAGGCTGGATACTGATTGACCGTACTGCCGACCCCCGCACCCGTGTCCACGTCGCCCATCGGGAACACTTCTCTCGCCACCAAGAACGCCCCAACCTGGGCTTGATCGTCACCAAGCCTTTTCTGCTACGCGCTCCTGATCGATACGCCATGGTCCTGAGCAAGCGGTACGACGCAGTGGGCGGACACTTTGCAGGAACTGTCTATGCCATGACGACGCCGGAGTACTTTGCGCGAATGCTCTCCCGTTTCTCGATAGGCCCGCAAGATGCCATCGTCCTGCGCGACGCTGACTTGGGTTTGATTGCACGCTACCCCTCCATTGCTGATCGCGTAGGCGGTCGCATCGGCGACAACAAAGTGTCCGAGCGATTGCAAAAGTTGGCAGCTTCCGGCGTCGAATCCGCCACCTACGATGCCACGGTCAACAGTGACGGCATCGATCGGATCATCACCTTCCAACGCATGGGTTCCACGCCCATGACGGTGTTGGTGGGCCTTGCGACCGAAGACCACCTCTCGAACTGGAAGCAAGAACGCACCATGACGCTCGGGGTGGCATCGGGCTTTTTGCTGCTTTCCATGCTACTCGGCTGGATCATGTTGCGCATGCTTCAGCAAGCCATGGCTAGGGAAGACATGCTCGCGCAGCATACCGACGCTTACCAAAGCATCCTTGCCACCACGCTGGACGGCTACCTCTCGCTCGACGGTCGCGGACAAGTTCGGGACGCCAACCCCACCTACTGCAGACTGTCCAAATACACCCGTGACGAATTGCTCGGAATGCGTATCCACCATCTCACCACCCAGGAAGACGCAGCCAGAACCCTCAAGCACATCCAGGAAATCATCGAAGAAGGCAATGCGCAGTTCGAGTCCATCCATCGACGCAAGGATGGCTCGCTGTGGAACGTCGAGGTCAGCACCACCTACCGGGATGTACCTGGGGGGCAGTTCTTCGTTTTTCTGCGCGACATCACCGAACGCAAGCAAGCCGAGACGAATCTCCGCATCGCAGCGACGGTCTTTGAATCGCACGAAGGGATGATCGTGACCGACGCAAACCAGGTCATCCTGCGAATCAACCGTGCGTTCACTGATATCACGGGCTACACCGCAGGGGAAGTGTTGGGGCAAACCCCCAGCTTGTGGAAAACCGCCCGCCAGGAATCCTCGTACTACGATGCCATGTGGGCCGGAATCCGGTTCACGGGGATGTGGCAGGGTGAGTTGTGGAACCGCCGCAAAAACGGAGAGGAGTACCCTGCCTGGTTCAGCATCAGCGCCGTACGCGAGGCTGCCGGAGTCACGACGCATTACGTCGCCATTTTTAGTGACATCACCCAACGCAAGGCTTCCGAAGAAAGCCTCATGCAGCTTGCGTTCTACGACCCTCTGACCAAACTGCCCAACCGGAAATTGCTTGCCGACCGCCTGCACCAGGCGCTGGCTTCCAGTGCCCGCCACCAACATCAGTGCGCGCTATTGCAGGTCGATGTGGATGATTTCCGCACCTTCAACGATGCGCTGGGGCACGAAAAAGGCGACCAGCTCTTGCAACAGGTCGCCAAGCGTCTGACAGCGTGCGTGCGTGAAGGAGACACGGTGGCACGCCTGGGCGGCGACGAATTTCTCGTCCTGATGGAGGACCTCAGCGCCCAGCCGCAAGACGCCGCCAACCAGGCCAAGATGGTGGGGGTGAAGGTCCTCGCAGCGCTATGCCAGCCCTACACCATCGACGAAGTCGAACACCGGCGCAGTTGCAGCATTGGCATCACCCTGCTTGATGGCGCCAAGATCGACGGAATCGAAGAACCTTTGAAGTGGGCCGAGCTGGCGATGTACCAAGCCAAGGAAGCTGGACGCAACACCCTGCGGTTTTTCGACCCACAGATGCAGGCCATCGTCAACGTCCGCGCCTCGATAGAACACAACCTGCACCGCGCTTTGCAGGAAAACGAGTTCCGCTTGTACTACCAGCCCCAAGTCGACGAATCCGGGCGTATCCTGGGCTTCGAGGCATTGATCCGTTGGCTAGACCCGCAACGGGGTATGGTGCCGCCGGGAGAATTCATCCCCATGGCGGAAGAAAGCCACTTGATCGTTTCCATAGGGCGGTGGGTATTGGAAGAAGCGTGCAGACAGCTTGCAAGCTGGGCTGACGACCCTGCCACGGCACACTTGACGATCGCAGTGAACGTCAGCGCCAGACAGTTCCACCAAGATGAATTCGTCGAACAGGTATTGCACACCCTGCACCATTCCGGTGCCCGTGCCAACCATCTCAAGCTCGAATTGACCGAAAGCCTGTTGATTTCAACGGTTGAAACGGTCATCGGCAAGATGAATGCGCTCAAGTCGATCGGGCTGCGCTTCTCGCTGGACGACTTCGGAACGGGTTATTCGTCCCTGGCGTATCTCAAACGGCTGCCACTCGATCAGCTCAAAATTGACCAGAGCTTCGTGCGCAACATCCTCGTAGAGCCGAACGACGCAGCCATCGCGAGGATGGTGATCGCCCTTGCACAGAGCATGGGTCTATCGGTCATTGCAGAAGGGGTGGAGACCGTTGCCCAGCGCGACTTTCTGTACGACATGGGTTGCCACAACTACCAAGGCTATCTATATGGTCGCCCGATGCCGATTGCCGACCTCACCCGCTTGCTTCATCCCGTCATGCAGGCTACGTGTTGAACCCTGCAATGCCCATCGCCCTGTTGATCACCGCTTTCCTAGCAACGATGGAACGTCTGTAGGCACTCCCCACGCAGGCTGTAGGTGCGGGTCTCGGTGATCCGCACTGGAACCATCTGCCCAACCAGGGAAGGCACGCCTGGGAAATTCACCACTCTGTTGCATTCCGTGCGGCCCGCCAGTTCTGCGCTGTCACGCGCGGAAGGCCCTTCCACCAACACGGTCTGCACTGTGCCGACGAGCCTGGCACTGATGCGTTCGATGTTCTGCGTGATTGCTTCTTGCAACTGACGCAGCCTGCGCTGCTTGACCATGCGCGGGGTATCGTCCTCCAGCAGCGCTGCAGGCGTATTGGGGCGGGGGCTGTACAAAAAACTGAAGCTGTTGTCGAATTCGACGAGATCGACCAACTTGATGAGCTGTGCAAAATCCTCCTCGGTTTCGCCAGGGAACCCAACGATGAAATCGCTACCAATCGACATGCCTGGGCGGACCGCTCGCAATCGTTGCACCAGGTCGATGTATTGCGCCACGGTGTAGCCCCGCCCCATTGCAGCCAAGATGCGATCGCTACCGTGCTGCACTGGTAAGTGCAATTGGCTGGCCAACTTCGGGATCGTCCCGAACGCATCGACCAGCCCAGGAACAAAAAACCTGGGGTGACTGGTCAGAAAGCGAAGGCGTTCGATCCCAGCGACGTTGGCGACTTCCTCCAATAAGGTATCCAGCCCCAGGCCGGACTCTGCTGGCAGCGGAGAAGCCCACGCATTGACGTTCTGCCCCAACAGGGTCAGTTCCTTAACACCCTGGCTCGCCAAGCAGGTCACTTCCCGCAGTACCTCGCGCATGGGGCGGCTCTGCTCTTCGCCACGGGTCAGGGGCACCACGCAGTAGCTACACCGGTTGCCGCAACCTTCCATGATCGAGACAAAAGCGCTGGCGCCATGTACCTGCGGCATAGGGAAGTATGTGAATTTCTCGATTCCCGGAAAACCCACATCGACCTGCGGGTTACGGGTGCGGAGGTACTCCTGCACCATGGCCCCCACCCGATGCAGCGTCTGCGGCCCAAAAACGACGTTCACGCAAGGCATGCGCTCGATCACTGCGGTGCCTTCCATGCTGGCCACGCACCCTCCAACGGCAATCAATGCGCTGGGTTTTTTGCGCAGACGAACCCGCCCCAGCTCCGAATACAGTTTCTCCCGGGCTTTTTCCCGGACGGAACAGGTGTTGAAAACGATCAGGTCTGCGTCTTCGACGTCTTGCGCCTGCGCATAGCCCCAAGTGCAACGCAGCACATCGAGGATCTTGTCCGAGTCGTACTCGTTCATCTGGCAGCCATACGTCTTGACGAAGACTTTGGCACTCATGTCGTACTCCCACTTTTTGGGCTCACCATGTACGCGATCCCTCTCCAATCCCTGTCCCAACCCGGGTGTCACCGACTGCAATGCATAGACGGCGCAAAGGACCGCGATAGCGACAAAGACGAGACTGCTTACAGAGCAGCGCCACCGATGCCAGACGAATCTTCACCCATGATCCACACCTCGTGGATCAGCGCTTGAGGGTCGCGGATGTATCGCACCTTCCACGGCCTGCCCACCAAGGATGCGGACATGACGAGCATTCGGTGGGTTCCCCAAATTCTCGCCCCCGGGGACAACCGCTCCACCTTGCCGTCGATACGTATCCAGGGAGGCGCAGTGACTTCCAGCACACCGCCCGGCGCACTGGGCGGAATCGTATGGTGGGCACAGAGCGCGACTCCTGCACCCCCCAGCAACCACAGTGCAACAACAGCACGCAGCACTGGAAACCTGATCGCAGACGCAAAAAACGTAGAAGCCTTGCGGAGCATGGGCTGCAAAGCAGCTACTGCATCACACACCACATCACACACCACATCACACACCACATCACACACCACAGCGCACACTACTCCACACACTACGTTGCAGTCACCGCGCAGTTCCGCCCCCGCTGCTTGGCCTGGTACAAGCGGGAATCGGCCTGCCGGAACATCCCCACCAAAGCACCCGAGGCATGGGGCGCCCACTCCCCGCCCACGGAGACCGTGACCACACCCCAGTCACCGTTGCGTTCGTGGGGGATGTTTTGATTGCGCACGGTATACACGACCGACTGCGCCAGCGCCTCGAAATCCGCAACATCGACCCCGGGGACGATCACTGCGAATTCTTCCCCACCATACCGTGCCGCAAACGCCGTACTACCGGGATGCTGCTCCCGGAACACGCCCACGCACCGATCAATGGCTTGGGCCACGATGCGCAAACAGTCATCACCAGCCTGGTGCCCATAGTGGTCGTTATATTTTTTGAAGTTGTCGATGTCGAGCATCAACAAACCAAAAGCATCACCGCGCGCCGTGGATTCGAACCAATACTGATCCGAACGCAGATCCATCGTGCGCCGGTTGCACAACCCCGTCAACCCATCCTGGCTGGCCAAATCATGCAACTTTTGGTTGGCGCGAGCCAGGCTCTGCCGCAGCATCGCAATCCGGCTCATGGCCTTCATCTTGGCATTGAGCACAGGTTCGGGCACAAACTTCGACATGAAGTCGTCCCCACCAGCCTCGATGGCTGTGACCAGGTTTTCCACCGTGTCGGAAGAGGTGAGAAAAATGATCGGTGTCCACGCCCATTGCTGGGTCGCTTCGATGGCACGGATGCGGTTGGCTGCCTCAAAGCCGTTCATGATGGGCATTTCCACGTCCATCAACACCAGATCGGGGGCCTCTTTCGCATACACCTCCACCCCTTCCTGACCATTGGGGGCTGCAATGACGTCGTACCCATAACTCGATAAACGCGCAGTCATCACCATGACGACAGACCGTGCGTCATCCACCAACAATATCTTCATGCACTTTCCTTGGGAAAATCCACCCTGACGGCACGATTCGAAATACCGGCTATCACCGGCCATCGCGGTGAATTCCACGGAGATTGTCTTGGATGCGCGCACGCCGTTCGCTACTGCGCTTGCTTTCCCGTTCCATCGCCTTGCGCTTGGTATACCCGCTGGCATCCGCCCACGACCACCACGCCGCTGCCAGTACGAAAGGAAGCAATACCTGCCACCACGACCACTGTGCCACAGGGTCTACCTCCAGCACTTTCAAGGCCAATAATGCCAAACCCAGTCCCAGCAGATACATGATTCGCTCCCACGTGTTCCCGATGATAAACAGCGGCCAGATGCCCTCCTACAATGGCTTGCGCCTCCCCAAGGGTTTGTGGATGATGACCTCGTCGACATCGTCGCATGGTTCGTAGCCTGGGAGGCGTGTGACGTCTGGGTTGGCACAGGATTGCATCATGGTACGTATACCGCTTGGCATCGCTCTCGGGGTCGTTCTTCCCCTCCTCCCTACCCTGTCGCTTGCGGATCTGACGCTGGCACAGCAGAAGAACTGCATGTCCTGCCACGCTGTATCTAACAAGGTCGTCGGCCCCTCTTTCGAGAGCATCGCCGAAAAATACGGCAAGCAAAATGCCTCCAGCAAATTGGCGAGCAAAATCATGCGCGGCAGTTCTAGAAACTGGGGCGCCATTTCCATGCCCCCCAATCCGCAACTGACCCCCGACGAGGCACAGGCCCTCGTCAAGTGGATCATGAGCCTACGTTGACTGACAGGTAAAGCTGTGTCCACCAAACATCCCCTCCATACCTCCGTGCTGCGTCCCCTGCAGCCGGTATCGCGTTTTATCTTCGCCAGCCGTTGGCTACAGCTCCCCTTGTACTTGGGGCTGATTGCCGCGCAAGGCGTATACGTCTTCCACTTTTGGGTCGAACTCGTCCACCTGCTCGAAGCCGCATGGGGAAATCCCCATGCGCTGCAAGCGCTTGTTACCGGGATTGGCTACAAATCGGACGCTACGGTCACTACCCTCAATGAGACGATCATCATGCTCGTCGTGCTCGCGCTCATTGACGTGGTGATGATTTCCAACCTGCTCATCATGGTGATCGTCGGAGGGTACGAAACCTTCGTCAGCCGCCTGGGGCTGGAAGGCCACCCCGATCAACCCGAATGGCTCAGCCACGTCAACGCCTCGGTGCTGAAAGTCAAGCTGGCCACGGCCATCATCGGCATCAGCTCCATCCACCTGCTCAAGACTTTCATCAACGCGGCCAATTACGAAAACCGCGTCCTCATCGCACAAACGGCGATCCATATCGCGTTCTTGTTTTCGGCCATGGCTATCGCCTATACCGACAAGATCATGAGTTCACACGCTGCTGCATCGGCTTCACATTGACTTTTGCGATTTCCGTGGGAGCCTGCCTCGTTCGATCCCACCCTATTCCTCCCTATTCCTATCTCCTTCTTCTTCTCCCATTCCATCCTCTTTCCTTCTGTACCGCTTGCGTTCTATGACTACCACCATCCGCCAGGACGATCTGATCGAGTCCGTCGCTGCTGCCCTGCAGTTCATCAGCTACTACCATCCCGCAGACTTCATCGAGCATCTGACCCGTGCCTGGGAACGTGAGCGCAGCCCCGCTGCCAAGGATGCCATTGCGCAAATCCTGAGCAACAGCAAGATGTGCGCCACGTCACACAGGCCGATTTGCCAAGACACGGGGATCGTCAACGTCTTCCTCCAGGTTGGGATGGACGTGCGCTGGGAGGGGTTCTCCGGCAGCATCGAAGACGCGATCAACGAAGGTGTGCGCAAGGCGTACCTGCACCCGGAAAACACCCTGCGCGCCAGCGTCGTCGCTGATCCGCAATTCCTGCGCAAAAACACGAAGGACAACACCCCCGCCGTCGTGCATTGCCGACTCGTTCCCGGCAACACCGTCGAAGTCACTGTTGCCGCCAAAGGCGGGGGCAGCGAGAACAAAAGCAAGCTGGCGATGCTCAATCCCGGGGACTCCGTCGTCGATTGGGTGCTCAAAATGCTCCCGATGATGGGTGCAGGCTGGTGCCCTCCGGGCATCCTGGGGATCGGCATCGGTGGCACAGCAGAGAAAGCTGTCCTCATGGCCAAGGAAAGCCTGATGGACGCCGTCAATATGTACGAATTGCAAGAGCGCGCAGCAACGGGGGCCGTACTCCTTCCCGAGGAAGCGCTGCGGCTGGAGCTGTACGAGAAGATCAATGCGCTGGGCATCGGCGCACAGGGCCTGGGTGGGTTGACGACAGTGCTCGACGTCAAACTCAAGATGTTCCCCACTCACGCTGCCAGCAAACCGGTGGCGATGATTCCCAATTGCGCCGCCACCCGCCACGCCCACTTCACCTTGCGCGGCGATGGCCCGGTCTACCTCACCCCCCCCAGCCTGGACTCGTGGCCACAGGTCGATTGGGCTCCCAACGATGCGTGCCGCCGCGTATCCCTGGATACCTTGACCCGCGAGGAAGTGGCGAGCTGGAAACCCGGGGAAACCCTGCTTCTGCACGGCAAGATGCTGACGGGGCGCGATGCAGCCCACAAACGAATCCAAGACATGCTCGCACGTGGTGAACCCCTCCCCGTCGATTTCCGCAACCGAGCAATTTATTACGTAGGCCCCGTCGATCCCGTCGATAACGAAGCCGTAGGCCCCGCCGGCCCCACGACGGCCACGCGCATGGATGGCTTCACCGAGATGATGTTGTCGCAAACCGGGTTGCTCGTGATGATCGGCAAGGCAGAACGCGGCCCCATCGCAATTGAATCGATACGCAAGCACGGTTGCGCGTACCTCATGGCCGTCGGCGGCGCGGCGTATCTGGTTTCCAAGGCCATCCGCGCAGCCAAAGTCCTTGCATTTGCCGACCTGGGCATGGAAGCCATCTACGAATTCGAAGTGCAGGACATGCCCGTCACCGTTGCCGTGGACAGCCAGGGCACCAGCGTGCATACCACCGGCCCAATCGAATGGCAGCGACGGATCACCCTGGGTGTTACCGATGCATCGATAGCCTGTCCGGACCTTACCCGGCAGCGTGATTGTTGACGCACAGCCCGACGCCGATGGCTGCATCGGCGTATTTGACAGCGGCATCGGTGGGTTGAGCATTCTGCGCGAGTTGCGCGCAGCCTTGCCCCACGATAGTTTTGTCTACGTCGCGGACAACGCCCATGCCCCGTACGGGGAGCGCGATGCGGCTTTTGTCGTTGCACGCTCGCGGACGATCACTGCGCAGCTCGCCCACGCTGGCTTGCGTGCGCTGGTCGTCGCTTGCAACACCGCCACCGCAGCGGCTATTCACGTGCTGCGCAGCGAGTACCCCAGCCTACTCATCGTGGGGGTAGAACCTGCGCTCAAGCCCGCAGTCATGCTGAGTCGCAGTAGGCGGATCGGTGTACTGGCAACACGGGGCACGCTCCAAAGCCCGAAATTCTGTGCCTTATCGACTTCTCTTGCCGATTGCGCGCACTTCGTCTACCAACCCTGCGACGGACTGGCCGCTGCCATCGAGGCAGATGACCAGCCGCAGATCAAAAGTCTATGCACCCGGTACCTTGGCGCCCTCGCCCCCTTCGGCGTTGCGGGCATCGACACCATCGTGCTCGGATGTACCCATTACCCTTTTGCCCTGGACACCATGCAGCGCATTGCAGGAACCGAGGTGCGATTCCTCGACACCGGCATCCCCGTGGCTCGCCACACCGCACGCTTGCTACCGCCCCGTAGTCCTGTCATGACCGCGCCAACATTGCGGCTCATGGCCAGCGGCAACCCCCATGCTGTGCGCAATGCTGCCCAACGCTGGCTGGGCATCGACGCCCCAGTGCTCCCTTTGCAGGCGTAAAACCTATTTCAGTAGGCTATTTCCAGGCTGGACGGCACTCTTTCCTCCAGCGGGGGATGCTGTGAGGAGGGCGGAACCAGAACTACCATCAATAGGCGTTGTGGTGTACCCAGCCTTTGAAGACCGTCATCAGGATGATCTTGAGGTCGAACCAGATCGACAAATGGTTGATGTAGTACATGTCGTAATCGACCCGGCGCTGCATCTTCTCCAACGTATCCGTCTCCCCGCGATAGCCATTGATCTGCGCCCAACCTGTAATGCCGGGTTTGACGGTGTGGCGGCGCATATACCCCGGAACCAGTTCCTTGTAGTACTCGTTGTGCGCAACGGCATGAGGCCGCGGGCCAACAATCGACATCCTGCCTTGCAAGACGTTGAGAAACTGCGGCAATTCATCCAGGCTGGTTTTGCGCAAAAACGCCCCCACCCGGGTGACGCGGGGATCGCTGCGGGTGGCTTGCGTGACCTGGAAATCCGGTTCCTGGTGCTCGACCATCGTGCGGAATTTGTAGACCCAGATCGGTTTGCCGTTCCAGCCATGGCGCAGTTGCTTGTAGAGCACCGGCCCCCGGGAAGTTACCTTGATAGCCACGGCAATAGCCAACATCGGAATGGCAATCAAACATAGGATCAGCGAGGCTCCCACGAAGTCTTCCACTGCTTTGGCCAGACGCATCGTCCCGGTCATGGGTGTCGTGGAAACGTCGAGCAATGTCACCCCAGCCAGTTCCTGCACCCCACCATGCAGATAGCGCGAGACGGCCGCATCCGGCACGATGCGAATATTCGCCATACTGTGGCGCAAGGCATGCAACGCGGACTGGATGGCGTGGTCGTCACCCAAAGGCAGGCACAGCCACACTTCATCACATGCCTGCATGGACGCAGATGCCGCAGGCAGGATTCCCGGAGCCATCGAAGCACGCACCCTGTATCCGCACCACGGATTCGAGGCAACGGCCTTCCGCACCTTGTCACATGCACTGTCGTCTCCCACGACAAGGATCGACTGTGCGCTTCCTTCGCGCCCCTGCAACCAGCCAACCGCAGCGAGCAAGGCCATGCGTTGCAACACCAGCATCACTGGGGTGATACATGCCCATACCAAGAACCACAAACGGGAGACCTCGATCGAAGTCTTGGTCAAAAACAACCACACCACCAAAGCCAGCACCGCTACGAACCACGCAACTACAACTGCTCGCAGTGATTGCTCAATCGCCATCCATCGCTGTCCCCCCATCCCACCCAGGGAAACCAACAACAACACCAGAGTACCCAAAAGGCTCAGCTCCGCGTAATAGTTGGGAAGCAGGCCCAAAACCTTGGGAACATGCGCTTGGTACACGAGCACACGGTATGCCAGACCTGCGCAGAACCAGACCGCCAAAACATCCAAGACAGCGGCGCAATGGTGAGCCCATGGCGCGTCTATGCGAGCGGGAATGTGCATGGAATGGAAGGAAGAAAAAAGGATAGGCAGCCACCGGGACGTACTTGCATGCTCAGCGCCTGCCGATCCATTCTACGTAGGCACACTATCCCGAATCGCACATGGAAAAGCGTTGTAATGACTAAGAAAAAGCGAAAGAAAACAGCGTCGCCACACCATTCGTAGCACGCTGTATACCCCAGAGAACAGTCCAGGGCATTCATGCATAATGCGCCCGCCCTGCTGCTTTGGGGCCCCGATTTGGAGGCGGATTCTTACCATACGCCGACCATTCGATACGCCCGTAAGGGTGTGTAGTGGGCGTATGGGGAATGCAAATCGCCATGGCAAGCAACATTGCCTATTGCGCATTTCCTCCGACATCACGGCAGGGTTCGTCCGACCGGTTTTCACGTTGGGGTGTGCAAACGCAGTGGTTGTTTCCCGGGGTGCTGACATCACTCCGAAGTGCTGCATCGGGTTGACATGAAAGTGCCTCAGCGGTTGCAATTTGAATTTTGGTCTTGCGTGACCTTGGGTGGTGCTGGTGCATTGGCCCTGCTTGTCATTGCCGACTTTGGCTGGGTTCCCTGCATCGTTGGTTCGCTACTGCTGGCAGGCGGCGTTTGGCTGGGGGCTACCATGCAGGCGCGTTCCCTCGCCGTGCAACTCGCCATTCACCATTTCGTCGAAGGTCAAACTCACCTCGGGGAAAAAATCATTCCCGTCTGGAAGAACCACATCGGTTCCTCCAGAGACCAAATGGAAAGCGCCACCAACGATCTCGTACGCCGCTTCGGAGAAATCGTGGACAAGCTCGACGCCAGCGTTCGCGCTGCTGCGCAGGAAACGAGCAACATGGAGCATGACAACGCCATGGCAGCTCTTTTCGCTCGCAGTGAAGAGCAATTGCGAACCCTGATCGAGGTGCAACAGTCCGCCATGCAAAGCCTGCAAGCGATGTTGACCAAAGTGCAAAGCCTGGACCGCTTCACGAGCGAATTGCAAGAGATGGCTGCTGACGTCGCACGCATTGCCCAACAAACCAATCTGCTCGCGCTGAATGCAGCCATTGAGGCTGCGCGTGCGGGCGATTTGGGAAGAGGGTTCGCAGTCGTCGCCAAAGAGTTCCGGATGCTTTCCAACCAATCCGGAGAAACTGGCAAGCGCATCGCGGAAAAAGTCAACGTCATCAGCGCTGCGATCACCAACACTTGTGCCGTAGTGCAGGAATCGGTCAGCCAGGAAGGGGGATCAATGGATGTGGCAAACCAGACCATCTCCACCGTGCTGACGGAATTTCGTTCGATCCTTGATGCCTTTGCGAAAGCCAGCAACTCGTTGCGCACGGAAAGCGTCGGCATCCAGGATGAAGTCAATCAGGCACTCGTTCAGATGCAGTTTCAGGATCGTCTCAGCCAAATCCTGACCCAGGTGGAACGCAATATGGATCGCTACCCGGCAGTGTTGCACGAACAATTGCAGCGGTTCACTGCCGAAGGCATGCTGCAACCGGTAGATGTCCATCAATACCTGGAGGATATGAAAAGCAGCTACGTCATGAGCGATCAGCACATCGTTCACGACGGCGGAGTGGCTGCTCCCACCGGCAACACAGACATTCGGTTTTTTTAGAGGAGTACCATGGCAAAAACGATCCTGATCGTCGATGACTCTGCCTCCATGAGGCGTGTCGTCGGTATTGCCCTCAAAAGCGCGGGCTACGATGTGGTGGATGCGGTGGACGGTCGGGATGCACTGTCCAAGCTCAAAGGGCAGAAAATTCACCTCATCATTAGCGATGTCAACATGCCCGTCATGGACGGGATTGCGTTCCTCAAGGCGGTCAAGCAAATGCCGGTGTACAAATTCACCCCGGTCATCATGCTGACTACCGAGTCGGACGAAGCCAAAAAGCGGGAAGGGCAATCTGCCGGGGCGCGTGCCTGGGTTGTCAAGCCTTTTCAACCGGAACAACTGATCGGAGCCGTACACCGGCTGTGCCTGCCATGAGTGTTGCCAATGTTTTGCGCATCGAAGGAGAGCTGACCATCTACCGTGCGATGGAACTCAAGACTGCGCTGCTCCCCAATCCACCGTTGACGGAAATCGACTTGTCCGGTGTCACGGAGATCGATACCGCAGGGGTGCAGTTGTTGATGCTGGCCAAGAAGACGGCACTCGCCGAACACCGCAAATTACGGTTGATGGGGCACAGCCCACCGGTGCTGGAAGTTTTCGAATTGCTAAACATCGCAGCGTATTTCGGTGACCATCTGGTCATGGGGCCGCGTGTTGCAGGGGGAAGGAGCGGAGATGGACATTGATGACGCACTGGAAACTTTCATCATCGAGAGCAGGGAACTGCTCTTGGATATGGAGACCGCCTTGCTTACTGTAGGCAAGTCGGATGATTTGGAAGAGGTAGTCCATGCTGTCTTTCGGGCAGCCCACACCATCAAAGGTTCTGCGGGGCTGTTTGGCCTGCGCCATATCGTTGGATTCACCCACATCGTCGAGAGCGTGCTCGACCGTGTGCGGGGAGGATCTCAACCACTGACGAGCGACCTCGTTGCCCTCCTTCTGGCTTGCTGCGACTATGTTGGCACGCTGATCAATGGACTGGCAGCGGGGGAACGGGAACCCAATGCAACCTTGGTGGAACAAGCAGAACCTCTGTCCACCCGGTTGCGGGTCTACATGGATACGCCCAAACCGGCGGTTCCTGCCGCCGCCGAGCCTGCCGCAGTCGTAGCCAAAGGCGACAACCAGCAAGACGCCGACAGCGTGCAACGCATAGGAGGAAGCAGCGCAGTCACAGACTATTGGCATATCTCGGTGCGGTTTAGCCCTGACGTGTTGCGCAATGGAATGGACCCCTTGTCCTTCATCCGGTACCTGGGAACGATGGGCAAGATCATGGGTATCGAGACCGTCACCGACGGACTGCCCGATGCCGCCCAGATGGATCCGGAACTCTGCTACCTCGGCTACGAAATCGCGTACCAAACCAGGGTAGACAAAGCCACGATCGAGAGTGCTTTCGAATTCGTGCATGACGACTGTCAACTCATCATCCTGCCGCCGCATAGCCTCATTTCCGAGTACGTGAACCTCATCGGCCAACAGCAAGGAGAGATGACCCTGCTGGGAGACATGCTTGTTCGCTGCGGCACCCTCACCGCACAGGAACTGGAAGTGGCGCTGAAGTCCCAGGCACGCACTCCGGAAAAACCCATCGGGGCCATTCTGGTCGAACAAGGTTCAGTGCGGCCCGAGGTAGTCGAAGCTGCACTATCCAAGCAGAAACAGATCAAGGAAATGGGCGCGGCGGAAAGTCGTTCGATCCGCGTCGATGCCGACAAACTCGATCAGCTCATCAATCTGGTGGGCGAGTTGATCATCGCGGGGGCAAGCGTCAACATGATTGCGCACCGCACGATGATCCTCGAGTTGCAGGAAAGCACATCCAAACTCGCCACCCTCGTCGAAGAAGTGCGCGATAGCGCTTTGCAGTTGCGCATGGTGCGCATTGGCGCCACATTCAATCGTTTCCAGCGCGTCGTACACGATGTCTCGCGCGAGTTGGGCAAAGACATCACGCTCATCATCGACGGAGAAGATACCGAGCTTGACAAAACGGTGGTCGAAAAGATCGGTGATCCCCTCATGCACCTGGTACGCAATTCGATGGATCATGGCATCGAATCTGCGGAAGTGCGTGCGGCGCAGGGCAAGCCCGTGCAAGGTACCTTGCGTCTCAATGCCTACCACGATTCAGGGTCGATCGTCATCACAGTGGAAGACGATGGAGGTGGTCTCAAGCGCGACCGCATCCTGGCCAAGGCTATCGAACGGGGCTTGGTCGAATCCGGTCACCACCTCAGCGATAGCGAAATTTTTGGATTGATCTTTGAACCAGGGTTTTCCACTGCGGACAAGATCACCAATCTGTCTGGCCGTGGCGTGGGGCTCGACGTGGTCAAGCGCAACATCGCGAGTTTGCGCGGAACAGTCGGCATCGACAGCGAAGCAGGCGTCGGAACCATCGTCACGATTCGCCTGCCGCTAACCCTGGCCATCATCGACGGCTTCCTCGTCAGTGCGGGCAAATCCGTCTATGCCATTCCGCTGGACATGATTGAAGAATGCGTGGCGTACTCCGCCGAACCTGGGCACGATTACACCAATCTGCGGGGGGAAGTGCTTCCGTTCATCCGCATCCGGGAACTGTTTTCCATTCCTGGCAAACCTGCCAAAGGGGAAAATATCGTCGTACTCAAACACGCCGGACAAAAAGCCGGGTTGGTGGTCGATGCCTTGCTGGGAGAATTCCAGACAGTCATCAAACCACTGGGGCAATTGTTCAGCCAGTCCCGGTGTATCAGCGGTTCGACCATCCTGGGCAGTGGCGAAGTGGCGCTAATCTTGGACGTTCCCGCTTTGGTGAGACATGTTATGGAAAAGGCTGGGCAAGCCATGCCCGAATTTGCATAGCTATTGCAGATATGGTTCCATCTTTATGTACTTGGACGCAATACGTAGCATCCACCGCTCCGTATGTTCCAACTATGCGGGATAGTTGGTTAGTGTTTTGTTCTGGTTTGTGCGTTTCGGTGTTTTTGGGTAATTTTTAGGAAAGGGTATGCAATGTTTTCCAATCTGAAAATTGGTATTCGTCTCGCCATAGGTTTTGCGGCAACCGTGGCATTACTCGTTGTGATTGCCATCATTGGCATTGGGCGCATCACCCAGCTCGATCACGATGTGCAAGAGCTTGTTACCGACGCATATCCCAAAGTTGTTGCCGCAACCACGATTGCGGAAAACGTCTCGGTCGTTGCGCGGCATTTGCGCAATGCGTACCTGTTCAACGGCGCCGAGCGCCAAAAAGCGTTGGATGGGTTGATGCAAGCTCGCCAGAAGATTGTTGACAACATCAACGTTTTGGAAAAACGTATCACTAGCGATAAGGGCAAGGAAATGCTTCGGGATCTCAACGCCGCACGGCAAGGGTATCTCCAAGCGCAAGAGAAAGCGCTGGAGCTTATCAAGGCGGATGCACCAAGGGAAGTGTTTGCTGCCCTCCTGCAAGGGGAAGTGCGCACTGCCCAAGCTGAGTACCTCGACAGTGTGGCCAAGCTCAACAAATTCCAGGACGAATTGATGACCGCTGCCGGCACCAATGCTGCGGAAGAAGCGGCTGCCGCCACCCAACTTCTCACCATTCTGGCGTGTATCGGCGTATTTCTGAGCGTAGTGATTGGCTGGCTCATCACCCGGAGCATCACCATCCCCACCAGCTCGCTGGTTGCTGGGGCAGAAAAAATGGCTTCCGGGAACTTCAACTTCCAGCTTGATGTCTCTGGTACCGATGAAGTCGGCATACTTGCCAAAGCCATGCAGACGATGCAAGCAGCAGTGCAGGCCATGATCGCCGATGCAGTGATGCTTTCCAAAGCAGCAGTGGAAGGGAAGTTGGCAACCCGTGCCGATGCTGCCAAGCATCAAGGCGACTTCCGCCAAATTGTCGAAGGTGTCAACAAAACCCTGGATGCGGTCATTGGCCCGCTCAACGTCACCGCTGAATACGTGGAAAACATTTCCAAGGGCATCATTCCACCCGTCATCGTCGACCATTACAACGGAGATTTCAACATCATCAAAGGGAACCTCAATGCTGTCGTAAAGATGATGAGCGATTTGCTCGCTCAAACCGACATCATCATCCAGGCAGCAGCCAATGGGGAACTCGATAAACGTGCGAATGCCGATCTCTTTGTCGGTGGGTGGAATAAGCTCGTCGTCGGTGTCAACGAGACTGTCACCAACATCGTCAACCCTTTGAATGTCACAGCCGATTACGTAGAGCAGATATCCAGAGGCGTCATTCCACCTATCATCACGAAGGAATACAAAGGGCAATACAACATTATCAAAGGCAATCTGAATACCGTCGTAAAGATGATGAGCGATTTGCTCGCTCAAACCGACATCATCATCCAGGCAGCAGCCAATGGGGAACTCAAAAAGCGTGCAAATCCCGACCTGTTCCAGGGGGGATGGAACAAGCTCGTCGTCGGTGTCAACGAAACTGTTACCAACATCGTCAACCCCTTGAATGTCACTGCGGAATATGTCGATCGCATTTCCAAGGGGGACATGCCGCCCAAGATCACTGCTGCATACAGCGGCGACTACAACATCATCAAAAACAACCTCAATGCATTGATCGACGCCACCAATCAGCAAGCCAATGCTGCCTTGGCCATCTCCAAGGGCGACCTGACCGCAGTGGTCAATGTCCGTTCGGACAACGACATGCTGGCGAAAGCGCTGATTGATGTCATCAAGGCAGTGAATGCCCTGGTTGCTGATGCCAATATCCTTTCCAAAGCCACTGTGGAAGGTGAACTGAGTATTCGCGCCGATGCCACCAAACACCAGGGTGAATTCCGCAAGGTGGTTGAAGGCCTCAACGGCGTGATGGTTGCTGTCAACCAGCCAGTCCAAGAGCTGCGGGACGTACTGGGCGCCATGCAAGGCGGTGACTTGACTCTACCCATGAAGCGGAACTACTCTGGCACCTGGGACGAGCTGAAGAACGCAGTCAACAACACCCTGAAGAAATTGACCGAAGTCGTGGCCGAAGTCAACAGCGGTGCCCAGGCCTTGGCTAGCGCTTCCGAGGAAGTCAGTGCCACAGCGCAATCTCTGAGCCAAGCTGCCAGCGAACAGGCTGCGGGGGTCGAGGAAACCAGCGCATCGATCGAACAGATGACATCTTCGATTGCCCAAAACACGGAAAACGCCAAGATCACCGACGGCATGGCCAGCAAAGCCGCCAAAGATGCGGCAGACGGTGGGCAGGCCGTGGAAGCGACGGTCTCCGCCATGAAGCAAATCGCCCAGAAGATCGGGATCATTGACGACATCGCTGCGCAAACCAATCTGCTTGCCCTGAATGCTGCCATCGAAGCAGCCCGCGCCGGCGAGCATGGCAAGGGTTTTGCCGTGGTAGCTGCCGAAGTGCGCAAGCTGGCAGAACGCAGCCAAATCGCCGCGCAGGAAATCGGGGAAGTCGCCAGCAGCAGCGTGGAGCTCGCGGAAAAGGCAGGCAAGCTGCTCAACGAGATCGTCCCCAATATCCGCAAGACCTCCGACCTGGTGCAGGAAATCACTGCTGCGTCGACGGAACAGTCCAGCGGCGTGGGCCAGATCAATGCCGCCGTCAGCCAGCTCAACCAAACTACCCAGCAGAACGCATCCAGTTCCGAAGAGCTTGCCGCCACATCGGAAGAGATGAGCAGCCAAGCAGCCCAACTACAACACACGATGTCGTTCTTCAGGCTGGACAGTGCTGCGCAGGCCAGCAGCAACAAGTCCCCCGCCCCGCACCAGATGCAGAAGTCTGGGCCTAGAAATGCTCGATCCTCCGCGCCAACAAGGCAAGTATCGTCAGCACACTCCCACGCATCCAGCGAAGATCTGGACGAATCGCAATTCACCAAGTTCTAAGGAGAAGCGCCCGTGAACGCACTCGTCAAAGCTGGTTCCAAAAGCGCGCTGGCCATCAGGGCTGCCGCAGCCCAGACCATGGTGGAGGAAAAGCAGTACCTTACCTTCATGCTCGGGGGGGAGATGTTCTCCCTGAGCATCCTCTGCATCAAGGAGATCATTTGGTATTCCAACCTGACGGAAGTTCCCATGATGCCGAGTTGCATCCGAGGTGTGATCAACCTCCGAGGTGCAGTCGTCCCGGTCATGGATTTGTCTACCCGTTTCGCCAAACCTTCCACCCCGGTCACGAAGAGCACGTGCATCGTCATCATCGAACTCGAGACCGGGAGCGAAGGAGAACACCAGAACATGGGGGTGGTCGTGGACTCTGTGCAGGCAGTGCTGGAAATTCCCACTTCCGAGATCGAGCCACCTCCGACCTTTGGCGCCAAGATTCGCTCGGACTTCATCGAGGGAATTGCCAAAGTCAATGGCAAGTTTGTGATTCTTCTCAATGTCGCACGCGTGCTGTCTACTGAAGAAATCAGCCAGATGGGGCAGGTTGCCGCCATTGCCGAGGTAGCGCCCACATCACTGTGAGACCAAGAGACTGTCCTACTGTTCCGGATGCACCCTTTTCGGGTGCATCTTGTTTTGGAGAAACATCATGTTTGCAAATTTGAAAATTGGCGTACGTTTATCGTTGGGTTTTGTGTTCATCTTGTCCCTCATGCTCGGACTGGCTTTCGTCGGAATCAACGGCATGGCCAGCGTGCAATCCCGACTCGATGAGATCGTCAACGACAACATGCACAAGATCGACCTCAACTCCAAAATGGTTCGATCTGTCAACGATGTGCAGCGTTTGCTGCGTACCTTGCTGTTGATGAAAGATCCCGATGCCCAGGCAGTGCAGCGCAAATCTATCGAAGCCGCCCGAGCACAGTACAACGATGCCTTTGAGGAACTCAACAAACTGCCCGCCAGCGAACAAGGCAAGGCATTTCGCGCCAAGATTCGGGACACTGCACAAATTGCCCGGCCGCTCAACGACAAGGTTGTCGAGTTGAGTTTGCAGGGCAAAAACGAAGAAGCCATCGACTTGCTGATGAAGGATGCACGCCCGGCATCCCAAGCCTGGCAAGCGGCCATCGACGACAACGTCGCATTCCAGGATCAAGGAACCCGTGCAGACTACGAAGCCGCGCAAGCTGCTTACGCGTCTGCCAGCCAAATGATGATTACTCTCGCTGCTTCTGCAGTGGTGTTGGGATTGCTCTTGGCATGGTTCCTGACACGTAGCATCACCATCCCTGTGCAGGAGGCGCTCGAAGCTGTCAACCGACTTGCCGATGGGGATCTAACCGTCCACATCGATGCGAAAAACAAAGACGAAACCGGCCAAATGCTCTACGCCATGGCTGCAATGATTGAGCGACTGACCCAGGTCGTAGCCAACGTCAACGCTGGCGCACAGGCACTTGCCAGTGCTTCGGAACAGGTCAGTGCTACGGCGCAGTCACTCAGCCAAGCGGCCAGCGAACAGGCTGCCGGGGTCGAAGAAACCAGCGCATCCATCGAGCAGATGACATCTTCGATCGCGCAGAACACCGAAAACGCCAAGATCACCGACGGCATGGCAAGCAAAGCCGCCAAGGATGCCGTGGACGGTGGGGAAGCCGTGGAAGCCACAGTCACTGCAATGAAACAGATCGCCACCAAAATTGGCATCATTGATGACATCGCAGCCCAAACCAACCTCCTCGCACTCAATGCGGCCATCGAAGCAGCGCGCGCCGGGGAACACGGCAAAGGCTTTGCTGTCGTCGCGGCAGAAGTGCGCAAGCTCGCTGAACGTAGCCAGATCGCAGCCCAAGAAATCGGAGAAGTCGCAAGCAGCAGTGTGGCCTTGGCAGAAAAAGCCGGTCGCCTGTTGTCGGAAATCGTCCCCAACATCCGCAAAACTTCCGATCTGGTGCAGGAGATCACCGCAGCATCCACAGAACAATCCAGTGGAGTAGGCCAAATCAACGCAGCCGTCAGCCAGCTCAATCAGACCACGCAGCAAAACGCCTCCAGCGCAGAAGAGCTTGCTGCGACTTCAGAGGAAATGAGTGGCCAAGCCGAGCAATTGCAACAAACGATGACCTTCTTCAAAGTGGATGGTGGTTCCCATGTACCCGAATCCCACCCTACCCGCAAAGCGGCCCCACGCACTGCGGCTCCCCATCGCACACCTGTTTCGTCCAAAAAAACCGGTGCAGCAGCACATGCCCCCCATGCAGATCTCGACGAATCCTTGTTCACAAAATTTTGATTCTTAATCGCCATGTATCTGCTGGGTGGATCGATAGTGTTAGGTCGGCGGTTTGTCCAGTACTCTGGGCATGTTGTTTTGTTCCTCTCAGGAGTTGTCGATGTTTCGTGATCTTTCCATCCGGTGGAAACTTGTTGTGCTCGTCGCTTTGATGCTTACTGCGCTGGCTACGGCCAGTTTTGTGGGGTATAGGGGAATCGTCCGTGTCGGTGAAGCCGTCACGGAAGTCGGTGTAGTCCGCCTTCCATCGGTACATGGTTTGCTGATCATCAGTGAAGGCCAGACGGCCGTCAAATCTGCAACGCTGGCAGCGGCCATCTACGAAAACGACTACCAGGCCAGCAAAGAATTTGCTGGAGTACTGGCGCTACGCCAAAAGGCCTGGAGCAATATCGATCATGGATTCCGCATCTACGAACCACTGCCCCAGACTCCCGAAGAGACCATCATGTGGAAAGAGTTTCAGGTCGACTGGGCGCAGTGGAAGAGGATGGATGAACAGTTGGGTGAAACCCTTGCGGAATTGGCCAAAAACCCCGGGCCAGAACACCAGAAAGCGCTGTTCGTCACCTTCTACAGACAATTTCTCGACGCCCGCCCCTTCTTCAACAAGGCAGAAGCCAGCCTGCTCAAGGTCGTCGATCTCAACACAGCCATTGCCGATGCCAGCGTCCAAGACGGGGCCGTACAAATCGCTGCCGCCCAGCGCAATATGCTGATCGTCGCGGGCGTTTCTCTGGTGGTATCCGTGCTCTTGGCAACTTGGATTACCACCAGCATCGTTCGTCCCCTCTCCTTTGCCGTCGATGTGACGCACCGGATTGCTGGAGGGGATTTGACCGTCGCGATTGATGCTCCCTCCCGAGACGAAACAGGGCAGGTACTGCTGGCGATGCACGAGATGGTGGCGCGTCTTTCCCAGGTAGTGACCGATGTCAATAGCAACGCCCAAGCCTTGGCGAGCGCGTCAGAGGAGGTGAGTGCCACTGCGCAAAGCCTGAGTCAGGCAGCGAGCGAACAAGCTGCAGGCGTGGAAGAGACCAGTGCATCGGTGGAAGAAATGGCAGCGTCCATCGCGCACAACACGGAAAACGCCAAGGTGACCGATGCCATGGCCAGCCAAGCTGCCAAAGATGCCGAAAAAGGTGGGGAATCCGTCAATGCCACGGTTGAAGCGATGAAACAAATCGCCACCAAGATTGGCATCATCGACGACATCGCCGCCCAAACCAACCTGCTCGCACTCAATGCGGCGATTGAGGCTGCCCGTGCTGGGGAGCATGGCAAAGGCTTTGCTGTCGTTGCCGCTGAAGTCCGCAAGCTGGCCGAACGCAGCCAAATTGCCGCGCAGGAAATCGGGGAAGTCGCCACGAACAGCGTCGCGCTGGCAGAAACCGCCGGGGCCTTGCTCTCTGCCATCGTTCCAGCCATCCGCAAAACGTCCGACCTCGTGCAGGAAATCACCGCAGCTTCTTCGGAACAGTCCGGCGGTGTCAGCCAAATCAATACTGCAGTAGGACAGCTCAACCAAACCACCCAGCAAAATGCATCCAGCGCAGAGCAGCTTGCCGCTACCGCAGAGGAAATGAGTGGTCAGGCAGAACAACTCCAGCAGATCATCTCGTTTTTTCGACTGGCCACGCACGACCCAATCCCAGCCTCCCTCGCCTCTACCCACACGGCGCTAACGCCCTCCCATTTCCACAAAACGGCTATGCGTACCGCCACCCACGCTGCCAAGGCACAGCGTCCTGCTGCCTACTGATACCCGCATCTCCATACCCAATACCCCGCAGCATGGAGCACGCCGCCAGCCCCCACCAGACCTGATTCCCTGCACATTCCCTACCCCGTTTTTGCACCGTAGCAGCCTGCCTGCAGCAAGGGGCGTAGTGCTTGGCTCTTCTCCACGCACCGCAGCATCTTTTCCAACGTGTCCCTACAAAGCATCACCGACGCAGAATTCATGAAATTCCAGCGCTTCATTTACGAAGTAGCTGGCATTTCCATGGCAGACGCCAAAAAACCTTTGGTTACGGGCCGCTTGCACAAGCGGCTGGCGCACTACGGCCTGGATTCCTTTGGCCAGTACTTTCAGTTGCTGAGTTCTGGCCAGTACCCGGACGAAGTCCAAATGGCGGTAGACTTACTCACGACCAATGAAACATACTTCTTTCGAGAAATCAAACATTTCGAGTTTCTGCGCAAACTTGCGCTGCAGGAACGCGACAGATCAGCGATGTTTCGGGTGTGGAGTGCGGCCAGTTCCAGCGGGGAAGAGGCTTACAGCATCGCCATGGTGCTCGCGGACTGCATGCAATCCACCCAGTGGGAAGTGATGGGTACAGACATCAGCACCCGTGTACTCGAAGGTGCGCGGCGTGCTCTCTATACCTTGGAGCGGGCGCGCCACGTACCGGACAACTACCGCAAAAAGTTCTGCCGCAAAGGAACAGGACAATACGAGGGCTACTTGTTGATTGATCGCAGTCTGCGCACCCATGTCTCGTTTCGGCAGGTCAACCTCAACAATACCCTTCCGGAACTAGGTCAGTTTGACGTCGTTTTCCTCCGCAACGTCATGATCTACTTCAACAACGAAACCAAACGCCAAGTGGTGGCGCGTGTCATCGCGAACATCAAGCCCAAGGGATATTTCATGATTGGCCATTCGGAAAGCCTCAACGACATCAGCCAGGCCGTTCAAATGGTTGCCCCGTCGGTGTATCGCAAGGGAGCGTAGATTGGCGCGCATCAAGGATTTGATGGATATCTTCCTCCAGCCGGGGGAATTTTTCGTTGCAGATGCCAACTTTCAGATCCGCACGATCCTGGGGTCTTGCGTCTCGATCACCTTATGGCATCCGAAGGCACGCATCGGTGGCATGTCCCACTTTCTTCTGCCTTCACGGGGCAGCGCGACCCCACCAGATGAACTGGATGGGCGCTACGGGGACGAGGCCTTGCAGCTCATGGCTCGCGATCTCATGGCGTCCGGCGTCAACCCCAAGCAGTGCAAAGCCAAAATTTTTGGTGGAGGCAACATGTTTCCGGGCCAAACCCGTTCGACGGTCGTGACGATAGGCCAGCGCAACGGTGAAGCTGCCCGCACCCTGCTCCAACAGTGGGGGATCGAAGTGGTGACTGAAAGCCTGTTCGGCGTGGGACATCGCCAGATTATTTTCAACGTCAGCAACGGCGATGTCTGGTCACGCCAGGTACGGCCATCGTCTCAAGAAATTGCCTCGGAGCTTGACGTGCAACAGCACTCCCATTGACTCGGGGTACGTCATTACGGGCTTATGACCGTCCCGGATGATGTGATGGATAAAGGGATCGGCACTGCAAGTGCCTGCATACGTACTGATGAGCAAAATCAATGTTTTGGTAGTCGATGACTCGGCCGTAGTTCGACAAGTGTTGTCCGGCTTGCTTTCTGAAGATCCCGAGATCGGAACGGTGACTGCGGTAGCCGACCCCATCCTGGCCATGAACCGGATGAGCGTGCAATGGCCCGATGTCATCGTGCTCGACATCGAAATGCCACGCATGGATGGCATCACCTTCCTCAAAAAAATCATGGCGGAACGGCCTACCCCGGTCGTAATTTGCTCCACCTTGGCTACAGCAGGAACAGAAACTTCCATGGCAGCGCTCGCTGCCGGTGCGGTGGCGATCATCACCAAGCCCAAAATTGGGCTGAAACAATACCTGGAAGACGTTAGCGACGACATGGTCACCACCGTCAAGGGTGCAGCCAAGGCCAATGTCAAAGCTCTGGCCGTCACGGCCAAGCATTCTGCCGATGTCATCATGCCGGCTGCTGGCAAACACTCTGCCATGATCCAGACTACCGATCGGGTCATCGCGATCGGCACATCGACAGGTGGAACGCAAGCACTGGAAGTGGTCCTCGTCGATCTGCCCCGGGTCACGCCGGGAATCGTCATCGTCCAGCACATGCCCGAAAAATTCACCGCAGCCTTTGCGGAGCGCCTCAATGGGTTGTGCCAGATCGAAGTCAAGGAAGCGCAAAACAACGACCGGGTCATCAACAGCCGAGCGCTGATTGCCCCGGGTGGCAAGCACATGGTGTTGCGCCGTACCGGTGCGCAGTACTACGTGGAAGTGCTCAATGGCCCGCTCGTCAACCGCCATCGCCCTTCCGTGGACGTGCTGTTCCGTTCCGTAGCCAAGTGTGCAGGTCCCAACGCTTTGGGGATCATCATGACCGGAATGGGCGACGATGGCGCTGTGGGGCTGCTGGAAATGCGCAAAGCAGGCGCGCAAACCCTGGGTCAGGATGAGGCAAGCTGCGTCGTGTACGGCATGCCCAAGGAAGCCGTCAAACGCGGAGGAGTGGAACGTTCGGTTCCGCTACAACAAATCAGCCGGGAAATCATGCAGCAGCTTTCAGGCGTGATGGTGCGGTAAGCACGCTGCTGCATGTGCATTGGCCTATTGCTGCGTGCCGAATCTGCATGCACATTGCGCCGCAAAGCAATCAGTGCAACTGAATCCCACCTGAGGTGGCCCCTTTGCCAGCCCGCGCTGGAGGGGTGCATAGGCCGCATTCGTAGTGCCGGGCGTTTTCGTACGGCTCGGTCACAAAGTGGCCCCCACACTTGCTGCACTTCGTCATCGACAGCATTTTGGCATCAAGGAATTTCACCAAGCGCCACGCCCGGGTGATGGACAACTGTGGTTCCATCCCGCACTGTTCAATCTGTTCCTTGTACAAGCGAAAGGCCTTCATCAGTGCGTCCACGTCGTCCAACGCACTGACCTTGCTCAGGTATGCGTGGATATTCGCAAACAGGGAGGAATGGATATTGGGCTGCCAGGTCAGAAACCAGTCCGTGGAAAAAGGCAATTGCCCTTTGGAAGGTGAACGCCCTGCCACTTCCTTGTACAGCCGCAGCAGCCGCTCGTAGGAAAGATCCGTTTCGCTTTCCAACACCTGCAAGCGCGCGCCAAGCTGGATGAGCGCAACGGCGCGCTCCACTTGCCGGGAATCGTTCCACACGCTCTTGGTGGCTACTGCTGCTGCGGTCATGGCGTTCTCCTGAATCCTGGGAAATGAGAGGAAAGTGGGGAATAGGAAGGAAGGTGAATCAGAGAGCCTGGGCGTACTTGCCAGCCATCAAGATACTGGCATGGAGCTTGGTGGTCGATTCGTTGTTGATCTTGCTGGGAGCATGGTTCGTCAGCAACCCCCATACGACGTCGTCATCGACGCGGAATCGGCACAACAGCATCGGGCTGGAAGCAATCTTCAGAATCTGTGCCGGGGACAGCATCGCGATCAAATCGGCGGCTTCTTCGGAGACCCCCAACCGAAATAACGCTTCGGCCTTGTCCTTGCGGATGATGTTTTGCGCCAGCATCAGGTAGGACAGATTGGCGTCACGGATCTCTTGGGTCAGTTGTTCGTCGTTCATTTCCGGCTCCACGTTCAAATTGTTGCGTTGCATTCGTCGATCACCATGGAGCGAATTCTGAAGGGAAGCCCGTTCACCTTGAATCGGCCTTTGGATAAGCTCTATGTCGTCCTGGCAGCCCTGTCGTGTCAGGCAAATTCCTACAAGATGTCCCCTGCCCTCCCTTTTTCCTTACTCTCTGCCCTCGGATGACTGCCCCCAAAACCCAGCTCTCCCCCCCGCCCGCCATTGCTTTCGCCAGCCTCGGTTGCCCCAAGGCACTCCACGATTCCGAGGCTATCCTGACCCGGCTCACTGCCGAGGGGTACCGCACCTGCCAATCCTTCGGCGATGCCGATCTGGTCATCGTCAACACCTGCGGGTTCATCGATGACGCGGTGGAAGAAAGCCTCGACACCATCGCCCAAGCCCTTTCCGACAACGGCAAGGTGATCGTCACGGGGTGTTTGGGCGCAAAGGTCGGCACTTCCGGCAAGCGCTGGGTTCACGAACGCCATCCCAAGGTGCTCGCCGTCACTGGCCCCCAGCAGACACTGGCGGTGCTTGATGCCGTGCATGCGCACCTTCCCCTGCCCACGGCCACCGGCCCCGATGCCGAGTTGGCGATGCGCCCGGTAGGCATCAAACTCACCCCTAGGCACTATGCTTACATCAAGATCAGCGAAGGCTGTAATCATCACTGCACCTTCTGCATCATCCCCTCGATGCGTGGGCGCCTGGTCTCCCGCGCCATCGGCGACATCTTGCAAGAAGCCCGTGCGCTATTCGATTCCGGCGTGAAGGAGCTTCTGGTCGTGAGCCAGGACACTGGAGCGTATGGAGTGGATGTACGCCACCGCACAGGATTCTGGGAAGGCCGCCCCCTTCGCACGCAGTTGGTCGAACTGGTGCGTACGCTGGGAACGATGGCAGCGCCCTACGGGGCCTGGGTGCGCCTGCACTACGTCTACCCCTACCCCAGCGTGGACGCACTCCTGCCAGCAATGGTGGCAGGGCACATCCTGCCGTATCTGGACGTTCCCTTCCAACACAGCCACCCCGCCG
Organism: Candidatus Symbiobacter mobilis CR; assembly: GCF_000477435.1. Taxonomy (NCBI): domain Bacteria; kingdom Pseudomonadati; phylum Pseudomonadota; class Betaproteobacteria; order Burkholderiales; family Comamonadaceae; genus Candidatus Symbiobacter; species Candidatus Symbiobacter mobilis. The sequence continues at coordinate 357,651 of NC_022576.1, read as the reverse complement.
TATTGCGCAGAATGCAGCGCCCTGCCAGCGGAGAAGCCATGCTCGAACGCATCGCGCAATGGCGCCGCGAATGCCCGCAACTCGCGTTGCGGAGCACGTTCATCGTCGGCTTTCCCGGTGAAACCGAAGAGGAATTCGAGGACTTGCTGTCCTTCCTGCGACAAGCCCGGATCGACCATGCAGGGAGCTTTGCCTACAGCGACGTACCCGGCGCAGCAGCCAATGCCTTGCCTGGAATGCTCCCCCCCTCAGTGCGGGAGGAACGCCGACTTCGCTTCATCCAGGTAGCGCAAACCATTGCGGAAGAACTGCGTGAACAGCGGATTGGTAGCATCATGCAAGTGCTGATCGACCGCTCGTGGTCGATGGGCAAAAAAGGCGCTCTAGGCAGGACCTATGCGGACTCCCCGGAGATCGACGGCATCGTCCGCCTGCTACCCCCTTCCAAAATCAGCACATCCTTGCATGCCGGGGAATTCGTCAAGGCACGCATCATCGACGTTCGGGATGGCGCGCTGATTGCGCAGCCCTGAGGAGAGGGTCGTTCATCCTAGAAAAAAACGGGAATCCATTGCCGAATGCGTGGTGATTCGGTGATGCCCGGACTTCTGGAGGAAGAGTACGGCTGACCATCCCCAGCACCTTCTGACCCTTGCCCCTCACCCATCAATGCCCGGCTGAAGCCACCGGCGCGGCAACCCGTGGGTACAGCAACAGGATGCTGCGCGTATTGGTCAGCACATCGCGGTCTTCGACGTACTGTGGCATGTATCCGCCTACTACGAAAGCTGCTGCCTGGTCAGCGTAATGCCGGTCTGACCAAACGCCGCTTTGCCCTACAGAAAGCAAATCGACGGCGCGTGTGCGCTCCCCAAAATCGACCACCCGTCGCGTCGAAGGGCCTATGCTGACTTTCCAGGGCGCGGGGCCGATGGGGGTCGCCATCTGGTTGGGGACTTCACGCCCGCCAGGCGCGGAAAAAGGGCCTACATTGAGCCAACGGCCCATCGGCACGATGTCTGCCAAGGGGTGCGCGAAGGTGATGGTGTGCGCCATGCCCCAACCCCAACCATTCGGGCTCTTGCCCAGCACTTTGCGCAAATGCGCAGAAGATGCGCGCCAGGCTTTGGCGATGATGTCTGCGCGGGTTTCGGTCTCCGGCGTGCGGTGGTCGTCCCACCACGGGGATTCCGCATCCTCAGCCAGTTTGGGTAGGGCGTGATCGAGTGCGCGGGTCTGCCGCAACAGGGCAAACATTTCCGGCCCCAATTCATCCGCCATCGCCGCTCGAACCAGCTCGAACGTGAATTGCGAGTACACCGTCGGCGGGATGTTGAGGGTGGAATAGTCCCCGTTCCACTGCGACAGGCTGTCCAGCACCGACCGTTCGAGGGGGTCTTGCACCACTTCGTACAACTCTTCCAGCAACGGGTGCAACACCCGCAAGGGGTAGACAGACTGGGTACCCATCTGCAACTCCTGGGTTTTGACGAGGTTCCACGCAAGGGACTCGTCGAGCAGCTTGTCGTCCAGCACCCTCGCTCGGTCTGGCGGGCTGTAGTACCCCGGTATCGGCACTCCACTGACCGATGTAGGCTGCTGGTTTGCCGAGAGGATGTAGCCACGCGGCGGGTTTTCTTCCTGCGGGTTGTCCTCGAATCGGTAGAACCCGAGCTTTTCCGCGCTGCCGTCCGTGCCGTCGAGCACGAAAGCAGGCTGTACCTCCAGGGGGCGAATCGGTAGCCGGGCAGCAGCCCACCAGCCGATATCGCCGTCGGCGTTGGCCCACAGGATGTGTACGCCCGGCGCATGGATCTTGCTGGCGGCAGCGCGGGCCTTGGCTAGGGTATCTGCGCGATTGAGCTCGTGGTAGGCATGGAGCAACTGGTTTTCCGCTTCCCAATACGTCCACCACATCGACAAGGCCGTGTTTTCCGGTGCTTGACCCGGCAAAGCACTGGTCACAAGCGGGCCATGGGGGGAGCGCTGCACATCCACCGTCACCGGATTGGCCCCTTTGACGACGATCACTTCTTCCCGCACCGGCATATCTACCCAGCCGTCACGGAACCATACCTGATCCGGGTTTTCAGGATGAATCGCTTCCCGGATCAAATCCATGTCGTCGTTCTGAAACATGGTCAGTGTCCAGGCAAAGTGGCTGTTGTGGCCGAGCAGCGCATGGGCCATCAGCGCATGAAAATGCCCATGCAGCTCGAAGCCAGGAGCGCTGAGGTGTGCCTCGTACCACTGCGATGGCAATGCGTACCCCATGTGCGGATCGCCAGCCAACAGCGGCGCCCCGCTTTCCGTGCGCTCCCCGGCAATCACCCAACCATTGCTCCCCTCGAACCAGCCCAACTTTTCCTGGGTCTCGCGGGCCATCCCGGCAAGCTGGCTCCACGCAGTCCAGCGGGCCGCGCTGGCATCCTCCGGCTCGGGCTTGCGCAATACGCCCATGGGGTTCCATTCCAGGTCGAAGACTTGCAGATACGCCGCGCCCAGGTTGTCCCGGATATACGTCAGGACGGGTGCAGTCTGGAACGACACAGCATGGGCAAAGGCCAGCGAGCCCCACACTGCCATGGTGTCGACCAGGGTGAATTCGCGCTTGGGGATACCGAGCCAGTCGAACTCCATCGGCGCAGGGTGCGAGCTTTGGAATTGATTGACGCCATCCAGATACGCCAGTTGGGCCAACACGGCAGGATGTTGCCTGTCCAAACCAGCAACGACCTGCTCGGCGTTCTCACGCAGCCCTAGCGTGCGATAGAGCCGATCCGTGCGTATCCACGTTGGCCCCAGAATTTCGGAAAGCTCCCCGCGCGCAAGGCGACGAGCCATTTCCATCTGGAACAGGCGATCTTGGGCATGGACATACCCGAGCGCACGGTAGAGATCGGCCTGGTTTTCTGCGTGGATATGAGGGATTCCTCGCTCGTCATAGCGAATCTCTACCGGTTTGAGCAGCCCGGGCAGCGTCTGGTGCCCCGCTCGTTGGGGCATCTTGCCACCCAGGTAGGCATAGACGGCAACCACCACGGCAACGATGGCAGAGACCAGCACAGCCAAGAAGACGTGCAGCAGCAACTTCATGGCAGCGACCTTGGGGGAAAAGCACCCAGCATGATCACACCGACGATAGCCCCCTACCGCATCGGGGAAAACAACCCAGCAGAAAGAAGCTGGATGGGCGCAGAAACACCAATACTCAGGCCAACGCTCAGGCGATCATCCAAGCCTGAGTTCGAAGGAATGCGGCCAAACCTAGGGCAAACAGACATGCCCAGCCAGAAAACAACCAGCGCCATGGCGCCCATCGAGGCACGAAACCGACCCCATGCACCAGCCCCGCGCACATGGCCCACAACAGCACCATGACATAACCATGATGCACAGGTTTGTCCGCCGGAGCGCCGGGCAGTGTGAAAAAGAAGGGGTAGGCACTACCGACCACCATGATGGTCAAGGCAATGCACAGGCTCAGTCCCCTCCACCCCGACTGCGCGGCAGACGACTGTGATTCCTTGGTCGCCGGAAGCACTTCGGGTGACAGCACCACAGTGGAATCACTCGATGTAATCACTCGATGACATCAATGGGAACCTGGATGCTCCAGTGCCGTAGCCTCCCGTGCGGCGCGATGTTCATCCCACATCGCCACGACGATGGCGAAGAGCACTGCGAAAGCGATCCCCAAAACCCAGGCGAAATACCACATGCTTGTTCTCCAACTCGCCGCGCAATCAGTACGCGGCATGATCGTTTTCACGGACGTAGGCCGCAGTCACCTTGCCACGCATCACCCTATATGCCCAGGATGTGTAGAAGATGATCAAGGGCATGAAGATGAGCGTAGCCCACAGCATGATGCACAAGGTGCGATGGCTGGACACACTGTCCCACACGGTCAAGCTCGCGGAAGGGACGGAGCTCGACGGCATGATGAACGGAAACATCGAAGCCCCCGCCGTGCCAATGATCCCCACCAAAGCCAGTGCCGATGACACAAAAGCCAACAAGGTTTTCCTTTGCGCCAGCAATACGAACGCACCGGCAGCTCCTGCAATGCCCAGCAGAGGGAGCAGCCACAGTGAAGGGCAGCTTCCATAGTTGGCCATCCATGCCCCTGCTTCCTGCACGACGGTCTTGGCCACCGGATTCGGCAAGGCACTAGGCTCAGCCCCACCGGTGATGCGATACCCATCGATCCCTTGCAGCCACAGCCCAGCCAAGACGAAAGAGACGATGGTCACGATTGCCGCAATACGCGCATAGCGGATCGTTCTTTCCTGGATGACACCTTCCGTTCGATGGGCGAGGTACGCCCCGCCGTGCAGGATGATCATCGCGCTGCTGACGACACCGGCAAGCAATGCAAAGGGGTTGAGCAACGCCCAGAACGAACCCGTGTAGATCGGCACGAGGTAGGAGTCGAAATAAAACGGTACCCCTTGCAGCAGATTGCCAAACGCCACCCCAAAAATGACGGGTGGAATGAATCCCCCAACAAACAAACCCCAATCCCACACGCTGCGCCAAGTGGGGTGCTCAATCTTGCTGCGGTAATCGAAACCTACCGGTCGGAAAAACAGCGCCCACAATACGATCAACATCGCCCAGTAGAAGCCACTAAACGCAGTGGCATACACCAAAGGCCACGCGGCAAAAATGGCCCCACCCCCGGTGATGAACCACACCTGGTTCCCATCCCAATGGGGGCCTACCGTGTTGATAACGACCCTGCGCTCAATGTCGTCTTTCCCAACGAAGGGAAGCAGAGCGCCAACGCCCATGTCGTGCCCATCCATCACGGCAAAGCCGACCAGCAAAACGCCGACGAGCAACCACCAAATGACCTTGAGAGTTTCGTAATCGAGCAACATGGTCATTCCTTTCAGTGGTGTGCGTGGGCAGTCTGGGGCGCTGCCTCTCCCTCATACCGGCCCGTAGCAAGGCTGGCCGGCCCGAGACGGGCAAACTTGACCATCAGGAACATCTCGACGACAAGCAGCACCGTATAGAACCCGATGAAACCTGCCAGGGAACCATACAGGCTTTCGACGCTGAGCGCGGAAACGGACAGGTGGGTGGGCAGGACTTGGAAGATCGTCCAAGGCTGGCGACCATATTCCGCGACGAACCACCCCAGCTCGCAAGCGATCCACGGCGCGGGCAACATCCATAACGCGGCGCGCAACAACCAGGGATGGTGCGCTACCCCGTTCTTCACCGCGCTGACAAAAGCCCAGCCAAAGAGGAACAGCATCGCAAAACCCAGCCCCACCATGAACCGGAACCCCCAGAACAACGGAGCCACCCGAGGCACCGTATCGTGTACGGCACGCTCAATCATGTCAGGGGTCGCCTGGGCTACGTCCTGGGTGTATTTCTTCAAGAGCAGCCCAAAACCGAGGTCCGCCTTGTGCTGCTCGAACACTTGCTTGGCCGCAGCATCTTTTTGATCCCGGCGCAGTGCTTCCAGGGCTGTCACCGCCTTGATTCCACTTCGTATCCGCTCGCGGTTGGTATTCTTGATGTCGTGAATACCGGGGATTTCCTTCGTCAGCGACCTTGTTCCGATGATTCCCATCACCCAGGGAATCTCCAGCTCCCAATCGTTCTTTTGCTCTTCCTCGTTGATGACGGCCAACAAGGTCAATCCAGCAGGGGCGGGTTTGGTTTCCCACATGGCTTCCATCGCTGCGAGCTTGGACTTCTGGGCCTCGACGACGGTATAGCCCGATTCGTCGCCCAGCACGATGACGCTCAAGACGGAGGCCAGACCAAAGGCCGCAGCCACGGCAAAGCTACGCCGCGCAAATTCCACATCTCTGCCACGCAGCAAATACCAGCTCGAAATCGAGAGCACGAACATCGCCCCCGTGGTGTAGCCCGCAGACACCGTATGCACAAACTTGGCTTGCGCATCGTGGTTGAAGACCACGTCCCAGAAACTGGTCATCTCCATCCGCATGGTCTCGAAACTGAACTCGGAGCCGACCGGGTTCTGCATCCACCCATTGGCTATCAGAATCCAGAGCGCGGAAAGATTCGTTCCCACTGCCATGAGGAACGTCACCAGCCAGTGCTGCGTTCGTGACAGGCGATCCCACCCGAAAAAGAACAGTCCGATCATCGTGGATTCGAGGAAAAAGGCCATCAATCCTTCGATAGCCAATGGTGCCCCGAAGATGTCCCCCACGTAGTGGGAGTAGTAGGCCCAGTTCGTGCCGAACTGGAATTCCAGCGTGATCCCCGTCGTTACCCCCAGGGCGAAATTGATCCCAAACAATTTGCCCCAAAACCGGGTCATATCCTTCCAGACGACCTTACCAGTGAGAAGGTAGACACTTTCCATGATGACCAGCATCCACACCATCCCTAAGGTTAGAGGGACGAAAAGGAAGTGGTACATCGCGGTTGCAGCAAACTGCAACCGGGACAAATCAACCAGGGTGGGATCGGCAGTCACGGGGAATCTCCTTGGGAGGGGGAGGAAAAAAGAATCGAGGTCACCCACTCAGGATCGACGGCAACCCGATGATCACGGACAAAAGCCCACCACAGGATGGTCAACACGACCAGCTTGAGGAGAACCGCCACAACGAGCTTCCTGAGTAGGGATCGATCGAGAGGAGCCATCGGGAACACTGTCTGACTGATTGACTGATCCAAAGGGAAAGTGCGCAAGGATCCGCAGAATGAAGCAAGACCCCAAAGAGGTGGCGTAACCAGGGATACGCGCTGTACGCCGAAGTACTGTTTTTGCCGAAGGAGAGTTACGCCGAATTGCGCCGAATTACGCCGAAGCAAAGTCGTCCCACGCCTGCAACGCTTCGGCCACGTACATCAGCCCAGGGCCGCCACCCATGTAGACGCACACAGCCAGCATTTCCTCGAATTCGGCCTTGGTGCAGCCCAGCTTTTGCAACGCCTTGACGTGAAACCCGATGCACCCCGAGCAACGCTGGCTGATTCCGATAGCCGTGGCGATAAGCTCCTTGTGCTTGGCACTGACGTTGCCTTCCGCCATCGCTGCCCGCGCCAACTGGCCAAAACCTTGCATGGCTTCGGTTTGCGACTTGCGAAAAGTGGCCAGATTGGTATTGATCTTTTGCGTCAATTCAGCATGCTCGAAAGTACTCACGTCTCTGTCCTCTATATCGAAATTTATCAATTTGCAGTGTAGCAAAGCCGATTTCAACAGTCCTTGGGGCCTTTCGTTTTGCGCTGCAAAGGTATTTCCCACGCGCTTGGGGTGCATCGCCACCTCTCCTAAGCCTACTGCTCACGCCTATTGCCCATGCCTGTTTCCGGCATCCGTTGTACGATCAATGGACGAGATACACCATGCCGAAAACACCGCCGTCCCACCGCAGTATTCGCATCTTGGTCGTTGACGACGAGCCGGATTTGCGCACGCTATATGAGCTAACCCTGCTGCGGGAGTTTTACCTCGTGGACACCGCAGAGTCGTTGCGCCAGGCACGCGAGCTGCTCGCTCTCCATAGCTATGACGCACTGATTACAGACATGCGTCTGCCCGATGGGTTGGGGATGGAGTTGATTACGCAGATCAAAGGGCAGCAACGCGCAGAACGCTGCATCGTCATCACGGCGTACGGTTCGACGGCCAACGCCATCGATGCCCTGAAAGCCGGGGCCTTCGACTACCTCACCAAGCCGGTGGACATCCAGCAATTCCGCAGCGTCGTCGCCTCAGCAGTGCGGCACGTGGCGGATTCCCAAGCATCGGCACGTCCCGCATCAGCGCTGCATCCGATTACCGAGAGCCTGCAATCGGAAGGGCAGCGTGTTCTGGCCAAGTTAACGGGGCGTTCCCAGTGCATCCAGGCATTGAAAGCACGCATCGTAAAAATTGCCACGAGCATGGCACCCGTGCTCATTACCGGGGAATCCGGCACCGGCAAGGAACTGGTCGCCTACGCCATTCATGCCAACAGCCACCGGGCTTCCGACGCATGGGTCGCCGTCAATTGCGCAGCCATCCCGGAAAACCTCTTGGAAGCCGAGTTCTTTGGCGCCCGCAAAGGCTCTTTCACCGGTGCCAATCAGGATCGCATCGGATTTTTTCAGGCTGCACAAGGGGGAACCCTGTTTCTCGATGAGATCGGGGATCTCCCCTTGCCGATGCAATCGAAGCTGCTACGTGCCATTCAGGAACGAAAAATCCGCCCCCTGGGCACCACGCAAGAAGAACCGGTGGACGTCCGCATCATCAGCGCGACGCACAAAAGCCTCTCTGCGGAAGTAGGTGCCGGTCGCTTTCGGCAGGATTTGTACTACCGCCTGAACGTCATCGACATCGTTACCACGCCGCTGCGCGACCGGCTCGAAGATTTGCCGGATCTGTGCGAAGCCCTGCTGGCCAAAATCGCCCGGGAATCCGGGCGCGCTGCGCCGCCCGTCGATGCAGCCTTTCTGACCGAACTGTCCCGCATGCCGTTGACCGGCAACGTCCGAGAGCTGGAAAACCTCTTGCACCGCGCCATGGCGCTGGGTGATGACAACCACCTCGAATTCGACGTGCCTGTTGCCACCGTGGTGGCTAACCCTCCTCCCGATTTGCATTCCCACTCCGCCCCCGAATTGCCTCCCGATGCCATCCGCTCTGGGGAGGTTCTCATCCCCAGCGATTTGCAGCAGTACCTTGATGACCAAGAGCGGGGAATCTTGCTGCGCACCCTGCAGGAAACCCGGTTCAACCGCACTGCCGCCGCTGCGCGTCTGGGCTTGAGCCTGCGCCAGATTCGATACCGGATGGGCCGCCTGTGCATCGACGTGCCGACTTCTGCCTCCGAATCGGGCGATGATGCCTCCTGACCTTCCTTGCGGCATCGATGCGGATGGATGGCACCAAGAGGCACAGCGGGTTCTTTCCCCCAACTTCGGTTTCCGTCCCGCCGGGGCAGTCATCGACCTGATCGTGGTACACGCCATCAGCCTGCCCCCTGGGCAATACGGTGGGCCGGAAATCGTCCAGTTGTTTTGCAATGACCTCGACACCACCGCGCACCCTAGCCTGGAAGAACTGCGGAATCTGCGGGTGTCCAGCCATTTCCTGATCCAAAGGAATGGCAAGCTCTGGCAGTTCGTGGGTTGTGCAGACCGCGCCTGGCACGCGGGAGCGTCGAGCTATCGCCAAAAATTCGATTGCAACAACGACAGCATTGGCATCGAACTGGAGGGCATAGTCGGGGACACGTTCGAAGACGCGCAATACGCAGCGCTCACCGAGCTTTGCACGCTGCTATGCAAGCGATACCCCACTATCGCGTACATCGCCGGCCACGAACACATCGCCCCCGGCCGCAAGCAAGACCCCGGGCCGGGTTTCGACTGGGAACGCCTGCGTACCTTGCTAGGCGCCGTCACGTTGCACTTTCCGCAGCCGCTTTGCTAACTCCGGCGGGGTACCCAACCGAAGCGACTCCCCCACGACTTGCACCCCCAACCTACACCCGGCGCGCCAGTTCCGCAGCTTTCCCGGTATAGGCAGCAGGGGTCAATTCCAGCAATCGCTGCTTTTCCTCCGCTGGCAAAGCCACCGTCGCCAAAAAGGCATGCAATGCCTCCCGCGTGATGCACTGGCCGCGAGTCAACTCTTTGAGCAGCTCGTACGACTGTGGCACCCCATACCGGCGCATCACCATCTGTATCGGCTCCGCCAACACTTCCCAGGCCACACCGAGATCCGCCGCAATCGCAGCGTGATGCACCTTGAGCTTGCCCAACCCTGCCAGCAACGACTGGTAGGCCAGCACGGCATGACCAACGGCAACCCCAGTATTTCGCAACACGGTGCTGTCCGTCAAATCTCGCTGCCAGCGGGAAATGGGCAAAGTTTGCGAAAGATGACGTAGCAAGGCGTTGGCGATACCCAGGTTCCCTTCGGCATTTTCAAAATCGATCGGGTTGACCTTGTGGGGCATGGTGCTCGAACCCACCTCCCCTGCACGCAATTGCTGCTTGAAATAGCCTAGAGAGATATACCCCCACACGTCCCGCGCCAAGTCGATCAGGATCGTATTGACCCGCGCAATGGCATCAAACAATTCCGCCATGTAGTCGTGGGGTTCGATCTGCGTGCTGTAGGGCTGGAAAGTCAAACCCAACCCCAAAGGCTCTGGGGTCTCGACGACCTTTTTCGCAAAGGCTTCCCAATCGAACCCCGGGCAGGCCAAGATGTGCGCGTTGTAATTTCCCACGGCGCCGTTCATTTTGCCCATCAACGTGACCTGGCCAACCTTGTCGCGTGCCTTTTCCAGCCGTACCACCACATTGGCGATTTCTTTGCCCAACGTCGTAGGGCTGGCAAGTTGACCATGCGTACGGCTGAGCATCGCCACGTCGGCATGTTCATGCGCCAGGGTACGCAAAGCCTCGACCACAGAATCCAGAAAAGGCAACACGACGCCATTGCGAATGCTTTGCAACTGCAAGGCGTGGCTGGTGTTATTGATGTCTTCGCTCGTGCAGGCAAAGTGGACGAATTCCTGCACGGCAAGCAACTCCGGCCTGGCTTCAAACCGGGATTTGAGCCAGTACTCGACCGCCTTGACGTCGTGGTTGGTGCGCTTTTCAATGTCCTTGATGGCCCGGGCATCCGCTTCCGAAAACTTTTTGACCAAGCCAAGCAGATACGTGCGTGCCCCTGGCGAAAGAGGGGGGAATTGCGGAAAACCGCAATCGCTCAGGGCAATGAACCAAGCAACCTCTACCTGCACTCGGCGGTGCATGTACCCCATTTCACTGGCAATGGGGCGCAACCTGGCGAGTTTGGGGGCATAGCGCCCGTCGAGCGGAGATAAGGCAGAAAGATGAGAAGTTGTCATGAAATTATTGTAGAACCCACACTTGGCGCAGCCATTTGGTCTGGAATCTGGTCTGAGCCGTCTCCCTAGAATGCTTGGCGCTTACTGTTCCGCCTGCCTGCATCTATCCAGAACCGGCCTTCAGGCCGGGGCATGGCTTACCGCCCTGAAGGGCGGGGTTTCCAACCGGTGTTCTTTTTTCGATGAAAGTTGTCGGCTCCACCTCCAACCCCTACGTCCGCAAGGTACGCATCGTGCTCGCAGAGAAAAAACTCGATTTCGATTGCGATTTCCTGGGCCAAGGCGCAAGGACCGACGCTCCACCGCCCTACCCCAGCTCCCTGGGCAGTCCCTTGGGCGAAGCCCCTTGCCTCGTCACAGAAGGGGGGGAATGCATTTTTGATTCCCGGGTGATCGTCGAGTACCTCGACACCCTCTCCCCCGTCGGCAAGCTGCTGCCCGCAGTGGGCCGGGAACGCGCAGCAGTCAAGACGTGGGAAGCCCTCGCCGATGGCATGCTTGAAGCAACAGCGCTGGCATGGCTGGAGAGCCACTGGGAAGGCCGCGACGCATCGCAATGTTGTCAGCGTTGGATCGACCACCAACTCGGCAACATCGAGCAAACCCTTGTATTCATGAGGAATAGCCTGGCGGAACATGCCTATTGCATGGGTGCGCACTTTTGCCTTGCGGACATTGCCGTCGGCGTAGCGCTCGACCATCTCGACTGTCGTTTTCCCCAACTGGGATGGCGTGACCGCCATTCCAATCTGGCTTCGCTGCACAACCGGCTATCCCAGCGCAGCAGCTTTATGGAAACGACCCCACCCTGACCTGCTACAGGCAAGTAGCGTGGTACCCCAAGGATGTACGCCAAACCGCCATGGTGTTGTGGTATCGCCTCGCGGTACCGTCATGTACTGTCTTCGTCGGTACGCCTAGCCGGGGCCATGTTGCGTACGTCCTACCCCAGATCGTTGCTGGGCGCATCACCACCAGGGACGCTCGACAGAGCCTTGTTTGACCAGCGCCAGTAGCCGCTCCAAGCTGCAATGCACCTTCACATCCCGGGGCGCAAGGCTGCTCACGATGCGGAACTCCGCCGCACTGGTTTCGCGGATGATGGGTTCCCCCACAGGTAGCCCCTGCCGATTGACCAATACGGCCACACGAGGCATGGTCGTATTGAGACCACGGCGAACGACGACGGCAATTTCCTGATTGACCAGCTTGACGAAGGTGCCAGGGGAATAAATACCGCACGCCTTGATGAGCGCAGCCCCGGCTTCGTCCATCTGCCGCTGTTCGTCGAAATAGCAGGACTGCATCGCCACCGCCGGCGCCCCTGGGGGACGCGCCGCCCTGGGGGACAGTTTGGCAGCCAGCATGTCCGCCCGCTGCAGCATCCGCGCAAGGCGCTCCCCCACTACACGCTTGGCCAGCGGCCCTGCCTGGGTGGATCGATGCTGCAAAACGGCGTCGATCCAGATCTTGTCGTCCACCCCCACGTCGTACAGCACATCGCGTGAATGATCCGGATGCTTCTGGATCACTCGCAACTGTTCCGGGCTGGGCGGCTCCATCTGCAACGCCATGCGGTCGTGCAGTTCTGTCATTCCCAGATTCATCGTCAGCGCTGCATTAAACAAAAGCTGCGATTCTTCCTCCCCCCATCGCAATACATCCTTGGAAGCCAGGGTGCAGACTGCTGCGACCAGCAAGGCATGTGTCGCGCTGTATCGCTGCAATTCCGTCGCAGCAAGGTGAATCAGCGCGAGCAGCGTGCCATCCGGGTTGCTGCGCAGGGGACGCACCAATGCTGCACTGAGTTTGTCCAGCCGCCCCAGAAAGCCGGGCGACCGCACATCGCGCAGCACGCTGTGCGCCAGTCCTTGGATATCGAACCAGTCCTGCTCCTCGTCCTGTTCTCGAACAGGAGACTGCTTTTCCAGCACCGGGGACAAGCCCGTACCGGCAATCTGCCCCAATTCCTTGTCTTCGCGAACCATGTCGTGGAGCTTGCCGACGTAAGCACGGTGGTGCTCTTCGGACTCCGTGATATCGATGCACAGCGACCCACGCCGTTTGCGCAGCAGATCCAAGTCCGAGCGGCGCGCAATGATGTAGCCCTTGGGGGCCAGCAATGCACCGTCCTTCGTCCGCAGCGAAAAAGGCAAAGGGTGGTTGAGACGGATCGTCTCGATATCGATGGGAATCAGGGTCATGCTCATGCTGATGTCGCCCCCTGGGTAAGCCCGCTACATTCGGACGGCAACATGGGAAGCATAAACGACCGGATTCGTACCGCCCACATGAATAACCATGCGTGAACTCCCCTTTTTCTGCCCATCCCCAGCCACCACTCCCGATTACCTGGACAAACTCTGCACACGGGATACCTTGCCCATCCGCTTACCACGGCTTGCGCGCCCACTGGTATTCACCAACGGCGTTTTCGACATCCTGCACCGGGGGCATGTGCAATATCTTGCCCAGGCCCACTCGCTAGGGCAAAGTCTGCTCGTGGCCCTCAACACGGATGCATCCGTCCGTCGTCTGGGCAAGGGCGCAGACCGCCCACTGCACGCGGAACGCGACCGTGCCGAGGTGATTGCAGCACTAGCCAGCACCGATCTGGTGACGTGGTTCGACGAAGACACCCCGCTGGCCCTGTTGGAACTGGTTCGACCGGAAATCTACGTCAAGGGGGGAGACTACGATGTCGAAACCCTTCCGGAAACCCCACTGGTACGCAGTTGGGGTGGGACGGCACTGACCGTCCCCTTCGTCACCGGCTATTCGACGACCACCCTGGTGCAACGCATCCGTGCTGCCACGCAGGGATAGCACAGTCGGCAGCACAGCCCTTTAATGTGAAAGTCGCGAAGCGGCTTCTCGACGCTCCCCTCGCCCAGCGGGAGAGGGGCGGGGGGTGAGGGACACTGCCATGACTTTCATGATCCAGGAAGTCTTCACAAAGTCATGGCAGTTAGACGAACCGCGCCAGCACCATGCGCATCTTTTTCATCGCAGCGACTTCGATCTGCCGGATACGCTCTGCACTGACCCCGTAGATACGAGCCAACTCGTGCAGGGTCATTCCCCCGGCACCGGAGTCGTCGCATTGGAGCCAACGCTCTTCGACGATGTGGCGGCTACGGGGATCCAGGGTATCGAGCGCCATGCGCAGCCCACCCCCGGCAAGAGCATCGCGCTGGCGTGCTTCGAGGATGGCCGTCGGCTCCTGCTGCGGATCGTGCAGATAGGCGATAGGCCCGGACAGCTCGTCCCCATCGGTGGTGGGCGTGCTTTCCAGCACGACATCGCTGGCGGACATGCGCGCTTCCATCTCGATGACATCTTCCCGCTTTACCTGCAATTCCGATGCCATGGCATCGATTTGCCGCTCGTCGAGAGCGTCCCGAAACTCCCCGCCATCCTGCATCTCCTGCCCCTTGAGGCGTTGCTTGAGCGAGCGCAGATTGAAGAACAGCTTGCGTTGTGCTTTCGTCGTCGCCACGCGCACCATACGCCAGTTGCGCAGAACGTAGTCATGAATTTCGGCCTTGATCCAATGCAAGGCGTAGCTGACGAGACGCACCCCCTGTGCAGGGTCGAAGCGCTTGACTGCCTTCATCAGCCCGACATTGCCTTCCTGGATCAAGTCGGCATGGGGTAGCCCATACCCCAGGTACTGGCGCGCCACAGACACCACGAGCCGCAAGTGCGAAAGCACGAGCTTCCCCGCAGCTTCGAGATCGTTATGTTCCCGGAACCGCCGTGCCAGGCTTTGCTCTTCTTCCAGACTCAACATCGGAATGCGGTGAACCGCTGCAATATACGCATCCAGATTGCCGAGCGCAGGGACGACAAACCACGGATTTTTCAGCGCAATGGCAGTGTTAGACATGGTTAGGCAATCAGACATGGCAATACCTCCAAGTACTCCCCATAACAACTCCGTCGATATTAGCACTCTGTCGAGTAGAGTGCTAATAATGCGCCCGCATCGAACAAACGACAAGAGGCACAGATCACGCAGCAGTTATTCAGAAAGAAACCGGCCCAGACGCTCGATGTCTTGGTGCTCTTGCAACGTCGCATCGCTAGGTACGCAACTGTTCCGATCAGCCAGACTTTGGAGGGCTTCCACCGCTTTCCAGAGCATCGCAATCTGGTGCTCATGTCCACAGGCGTTGTCGATGAGCCCCTGCATGGCGCGTGCCCAGGGATCGTCACCCTTGGTCACCCCGTAGGCGGAAAAGCCCATCTTGGCCGCTGCTTCCTCCCGTCGCGCGTCCTGCTCTGCCAAGATGATCCGCGCAGGGTTGCCCACCGCAGTGGCCCCGGCTGGAACCGGCTTCGTCACCACGGCGTTGGAACCGATCTTGGCGCCGTCCCCGACCGCAAACCCCCCAAGGACCTGCGCACCCGCTCCGACGATGACGCCCCGCCCCAAGGTAGGGTGCCGTTTCGTACCCTTGTAGAGCGAGGTACCGCCCAGCGTTACCCCCTGGTAGATCGTGCAGTCGTCGCCGATCACCGCAGTTTCCCCAACGACCACCCCCATCGCATGGTCGAAGAACACACGATTCCCGACGGTCGCCCCAGGATGGATTTCGATCCCGGTCAAAAACCGCGTGCAGTGCGAGATGAACCGCCCCAGCCAGCACAACCCGCGTACCCAGCATGCATGGGCCAGCCGATGCAAAACGACGGCATGCAGTCCGGGATAGCACGTCAGCACCTCCCACGCGCTACGCGCAGCGGGGTCCCGCTCCAGAATGCAGCGAACGTCCGCGCGGATTTGTGAGAACCAAGTCATGCCTTCCCATCCTTCCCGGATACGAGGGCTTGCCTCGCCCTGCCTGTACGCTCCCACGCAGAGGTGCCAGGGCCGGGGCTTGCACCGATTGGGCTACCAGGGCGCATCCCGCACGGCAGGCGGAGTGTCGATGCCAGGCTGCGGCACCCCATGCTCCACAGCCGGTGCCGCAGACGATGGTTGTGCCGAGGAGGATTCGGCAGGCAAGGTTTCCGCAGTGGTGGTTTCCGTAGCCAAGGGAGCCGTGGGTACGGATGCTGGCAGCAAGGGTGCGAGGGAGGATGCTTCCATGGATGGTCGTGGTTCCCCAGACGCTACAGGCTGTTTGCCCACAGCGCTGTACGAGCGCAGCACGGCCACCATTTGCGCATAAATGCGCGGGCTGGCCGCGACACACTCCCGTTGTTCGAGGAATGCCGCATCTCCGGAAAAATTCCCCACCAAACCACCGGCTTCCTGCACCAACAGCGAACCAGCGGCAACATCCCAGGATTGCAGCCCTTTCTCGAAAAATCCGTCGGTGTACCCGGCAGCGACATACGCCAGATCCAGCGCCGCAGAACCCAGCCTGCGCATCCCGGAGGAACGCACGATCATGTCGCCCATCATCCGCAAGTACGTGGGCACGTCGTCGCCGGGCCGAAATGGGAACCCTGTGGACAACAGGCACGTTTTGAGGTGCGTGCGCTTCGATACCCGCAAGCGCTGCTGGTTTTTGAAAGCGCCCCGACCCCTTGCCGCGATGAAAAGGTCGTTGCGCGTGGGGTCGTAAATCACCCCCAGTTCCACGCGCTGCCGCACGAGCAATGCGATGCTCACGCAGTAGACAGGCAGGCCATGGAGGAAATTCATCGTGCCATCGAGCGGGTCGATGATCCAGACGGAGGTCGCATCAGGGTTGCCGCGCTCACGCCCTGACTCTTCCGCCCAGATGCCGTGCGCGGGGTAGGCATCGAGCAAGATGTCGATGATCAATTGCTCCGCAGCCTGATCGACTTCGGTGACGAAATCGTTGCCCTGCTTTTGCGAGACCCGGATGGACTCGACATTGGGCGCTGCACGGTGGATGGTGTCCCCCGCAGCACGGGCTGCCTTGATGGCAACGCTGGCCATGGGATGCAAAGTCGAGGTAGCCATGTTCGGTGAATGGAGAGGGCGCAGCGCCCGGGTACAGTGCCCCACGGCGCATCGCAGCAGGGCATGATGCCCACCGGATTCCTCTGGGAACCTGCGGCACACCGGGGCCGTCCGCGCAAAGGGGCGGATTCTATCGACCGACCATGCATACCCGATTCATCCTCATCGAACCCAGCCATGCGGGGAATGTCGGCGCCTGCGCCCGGGCCATCCGAACCATGGGCTTCGATGACTTGGTGCTCGTTCGTCCCCGATGGCCCGACGTATTGCGTCGCGCCGAGGCTATCGAACGAGCCGGCGCGGCCTGGGCCGTACTGGAATCGGCGCGGATCGTCGATCGGCTTGACGATGCCCTGGACGGTATCGACCACCTTTGCGCCACTGCAATGACCCCGCGCGATTTCGGCCCGCACACGCTGACCCCGAGAGCGCATTTCGAGGAACTATTGCGTGGGTGCATGATGGATGCCCCCCCCCGAACAGCCCCCCCGGCAAAAATCGCCCTGCTATTCGGCCCGGAACGATTTGGCATGCGCAACGAGGATGTATACCGCTGCCACGCCTGCTTGCAAATTCCCAGCGACCCGGATTGCGCTTCGCTCAACCTGGGCGCTGCGGTACAGGTCATCGCTTACGAATGGCGGATGGCGCTGGGTGCCTTTCCGATCACCACCGCCCTCCCCCCGGCCCAGATGGCCGACGCCGCGCAAGTCGAAGCAATGCTGGGGCATTGGTTGCAAGCGTTGTGCGCAGTGGGCTTTTTCGACCCCCGCGCGCCCAAAAAATTGCTGCACCGACTACGCCGCCTGATGTTGCGCGCACGGCCTACCCAAGAGGAAATCCACATCCTGCGCGGCATCGCCCGATCCATCCTGCGCAACACACACGATACCTAACGATACCTAACGCCGTCTGCGACTCACGCAAAATGATCGTACGAATCATGGTGATGCAGGACGGCCCTTCCGTCGCTATCGACCCACCGCACTCCCGGTTCCGCTTCGATCCGCCCAATCGGGAAGACCGGGGTTTGTGCCACTGCAGCCGCTTGCGTCACCGATGCCGCACACGCTGGTGGAGCGGTGAATAGCAGCTCGTAATCGTCCCCACCGCTGAGCGCCCATTCGCGCCACTGCAATAGGGGCTGTACCCATTCCGGGAATACCGTGCGAATGCCTACCCGCGCAGCAACGGCATCGACATCGATCACCGCCCCGACCCCGATGCCGCCAGGATGTGGCCCAGATCGCCGACCAATCCGTCGCTCAGATCGATGGCCGCAGTCGCAACGCCACGCAATGCCACGCCCAAGGCCACGCGGGGGTGGCATTTCCAGCCGATCCCGCGCCCAGCGCAACACCTGCGCAGGCAGTTCCCGCTTGCCTTGCAAGGCTTCGAGCGCCAATCGGGCATCGCCCAGGGTTCCGCTGACGTACACCGTATCCCCGGCCCGTGCGCCACTGCGCAGCAACGCTTGGGAACAGCCCTCCGCCAGCGGGATGTCCCCGAAGACGGTGACGCAAAGGTTCAAGGGACCCTTGGTCGTATCGCCGCCGATCCAATCGCAATCGGTCGCATCCGCCAATGCCGCGATCCCGTCAGCCAGGGGGGCCAGCCAGGCTTCCCGCGCTTCAGGCAGGGCAATCGCCAACGTAAACGCCAAGGGCTGCGCACCACACGCGGCCAAGTCGCTGAGGTTCACGGCCAAGGCTTTGTGCCCCAGCCGAAAAGGGTCCACATCGTCAAAAAAATGTCGGCCTGCGACAAGCATGTCGCTCGATACAGCCAGCTCATACCCTGCGCGTGGACGCAACAAGGCGCAGTCGTCCCCACCCCCCAGCGCAGCACGACGCACGGGACGGCGGAAATACCGCTCGATCAATCCGAATTCACCCAGTGCCGGGCAGCGGGTCACGCCTTTCACGCCCGTGCGGTGAGCGAGGTATCCACTTCCCTACGCTCTGCGGCAAGGAATGCGGGGGTTTGCATCTCCCACAGACGCGAGATCGTGCGCTGGAACTCCACCATATCGATGCCCTCGGCACACAGCTCCTCAATCGGTACAGCGCTCGACAAAATCAGCTTGACCCGGCGGTCGTACAGCACATCGACCAGCCACAGCAGGCGCCGCGCTTGCGAGGACATCGGCTTCGTCAACCGGGGAACGTCGCTGAGCAGCACGGTGTGAAAGCGCGAGGCCAGTTCGAGGTAGTCGATCTGTGACCGCGCGCCCCCACACAAGGTGGCGAAATCGAACCAGACCACCCCACCCGCCCTCCGCAAGGCACGGACTTTTCTGGATTCGATATGGAGCACGGGGTCTTCGTCCTGCACCTCGGCAAGCAACGCAAAGGTGTGCTCCATCGCCCGCGCCGTCTCGGGCCCCAGCGGGGTCAGGAACGTGCGCACTCCGGCAAATGCCCGTGCCCGGTAATCAATGCCAGCGTCCACATCCAGCACCGTCATGCGTTCCTTGAGCATGGCAATCGCTGGCAACAACCGCTCGCGATTCAGCCCGTTGGGGTACAGCGCATCGGGGTGGTAGTTGGACGTCGCAACAACCCCGACTCCCTGCGCAAAGAGCGCTTGTAGCAAGCGATAGAGCACCATCGCATCGGTGATGTCCGAGATGTGAAACTCGTCAAAGCAGATCAACCGGTACCGCGATGCCACATGCTTGGCCAACACGGCCAGCGGGTTGGCGTACCCTTTGAGCGCAAAAAGCTCGCGGTGTACCTCGCGCATGAATTCGTGGAAATGCAAGCGGGTTTTGCGCCGCACTGGTACGGCACAGTAAAAGCAATCCATCAGAAAGCTCTTGCCCCGCCCTACACCGCCGTGCAAATACACCCCATGGGGAACGGCAGGGCGGTGGATCCACTTGCGTAGCACGTTGGAACGCTTATGCAGGTACACCGCCCATTCCTGCGCGCAGTGGTCTAGCACTTGCACCGCGCGCAACTGCGCGGCGTCGGGGGCATAGCCCTTTTTGTGCAACTCGGCTTCGTAGACCCGATGCACGCTCCCTGGCATTCCCATACCGTGCCGCTACACCATGCTGGGCCAGACCGGCACGCGCTCGGGATCAGGAATTCAGCGAACGCTGATCCACAGCCAGTGCAGCTTCCTTGACGGCCTCGCTCAACGAAGGATGCGCATGGCAGATGCGGGCAATGTCCTCGCTGCTGGCGTGAAACTCCATCGCCATCACGCATTCGGCCACCAGCTCGCTGGCCATCGGCCCGATCAGGTGGACGCCCAACACCTCGTCGCTATCCGCGTCGGCAAGTACCTTGACGAAGCCCGTCGTATCCCCGAGTGCCCGGGCGCGCCCGTTGGCAAGGAACGGGAAAGCGCCACTGCGGTACTGCACCCCATCGGATTGCAATTGCTGCTCGGTACGGCCTACCCAGGCGATTTCCGGGCTGGTATAGATGACCCACGGAATCGTGTCGAAACGCACATGGCCGTGCTGCCCTGCAATCCGCTCCGCCACAGCAACGGCCTCTTCCTCCGCCTTGTGCGCCAGCATCGGGCCACGCACCACGTCGCCGATGGCCCACACCTTTGGCAGATTGGTACGGCATTCCTCATCGACGACGACGGCACCGCGCCCATCGACTTCCAAACCGACGGTATCGGCACCCAGCGAAGCCGTATGCGGAACGCGCCCCACCGAGACGATGAGTTTGTCGAACTCGACCGACTGCTCGACCCCCTGCGCATCGGCATACACCACGCGCACGCCTTCGCCCTCTCGCTCCACACTGCGAACGGTGACGCCCAGCTCGATACGCAACCCTTGGCGCTGGAACGCTTTGCGGGCTTCTGCGGCAATCTGGGCATCCGCAGCAGCCAGGAACGTCGGCAGCCCTTCGAGCAGCACGACTTCCGCCCCCAGCCTGCGCCACACCGATCCCAGCTCCAACCCGATGACCCCGGCGCCGATCACCCCCAGCCTGCGTGGAACGCTGCGCAACGCCAGCGCCCCCGTATTCGAGAGCACCGCCGTTTCGTCGAACGGCGCCCCGGAAAGCTCCCTAGGGTGCGAACCCGTCGCAACGATGACATGCTCCCCAACGATGTCGTGGCCGACCTCCTTCCCCAAGGGATCGACATGCACTAGGTATCCCTGTTCGGTGCTGCCTGCAAACGACCCACGCCCATGGAAGAACCGCACCTTGTTTTTCTTGAAGAGGTACAGGATGCCGTCGTTGTTCTGGCGAACGACCTTGTCCTTGCGGGCAATCATGGCCGCGACGTCGATCGACACCCCCGTGGCGGTGATGCCATGCTCCCGAAAATGGTGCAGCGCATGTTCGTAGTGCTCGCTGGACTGGAGCAAGGCCTTGGACGGTATGCACCCCACGTTCGTGCAGGTACCTCCAGGCGCCGGGCTACCGGCTGCATGGGTACCTTCGTCGATGCAGGCCACCGACTTGCCCAATTGCGCTGCGCGAATGGCAGCCACGTAACCACCTGGGCCTGCACCGATCACGATCACGTCAAAACACTGGTTCATGCTGATTGCTCGAAGGACTAGAAAAAACCCAATTACCCCGGTTCCCGGGTGGCGAATACACCCACCAACATGTGGCTGCACAAGGCGATGCTTGGTAGCGATGGGAAATGCTTGCTGCCCTGTCCCGCTCAAATATCGAACAACAACCGCGCCGGGTCTTCCAGCGATTCCTTGATCGCTGCAAGACCCAGCACGGCTTCCCGGCCGTCGATGATGCGGTGGTCGTAGCTCAGCGCAAAGTAGTTCATCGGCCGCACGACGATGTGCCCGTTTTCCACGACAGCACGATCCTTGGTCGCATGCACGCCGAGGATCGCGCTCTGCGGGGGGTTGATGATCGGCGTAGACATCATCGAACCGAAAGTACCCCCATTACTGATGGTGAATGTGCCTCCGGCAAGGTCTTCCATTTCCAGCTTGCCGTCACGGGCCTTTTGGGTGAAATCGACGATCTTCTTTTCGATCTCCGCAAAGCCCAATTTGTCTGCGTTGCGCAGAATCGGCACGACGAGACCACGCGGAGAACCAATGGCGATGCCAATGTCGAAATAGCCGTGGTACACGATGTCCGTGCCGTCGACCGAGGCATTGAGGATCGGAAACTTGCGCAGCGCATGCACCACTGCCATCACGAAGAAGCTCATCAACCCCAGACGCACGCCATGTTCCTTTTCAAAGGCTTCCTGCATGCGCTTGCGCATTTCGAGCATGGGGCCCATGTTCACTTCGTTGAAAGTGGTCAAGATCGCATTCGTCGCCTGGGATTGCAGCAACCGCTCCGCCACCCGAGCGCGTAGTCGACTCATCGGCACCCGCTGCTCTGGGCGATTGGCCAGCGCAGCTTCGCGTGCAGCAGCAGAATCCTTTCCCCGGGGCAGAAAGCTGACAGGCGAACTGGGCGCAGCGCTCTCTGCCCCCCGCGCCTCAACCGCACGCAACACATCCCCTTTGGTGATGCGCCCATCCTTGCCTGTTCCCGCCACGGCTCCAGGCGCAAGCTGGTGATCCGCCATCAGCTTGGCCGCAGCGGGCATGGCAGAGGCCCTACTCGGCGTGAGGTTGGGGGCATGGTTCGGCGCAAGATGTTGCGCTGGTTGTTGCGCTAGGTGTTGCGTTCCATTCGCAGCAGCAACGGGTGCAGACACCTCCGCTACGGCACCCGGCTCGATACGCGCAATGGTCTGCCCGCCGAACACCGTGTCTCCCTCTTGCGCCAGGATTTCGACAAGAACGCCCCCAGCAGGCGAAGGAATGTCCATCGTGACCTTGTCGGTCTCGACGCCCGTGAGGATCTCCTCGGCGGCTACGGCGTCTCCCACCGATTTTTTCCACGCGAGCATCGTGGCATCGCTAACGGATTCCGACAGTTCTGGGACGGTGACGACTACGGTAGACATGGGAACACTCTTTGGTTGGGCTGGGATGGGGTATCTTTGGCCGAATACAGGGAGAAGCAGGTGCGGAAACCATGCGCAGAAGCAATGCGGCCAGGGCTAGATATCGAGAATTAGGTATCGAAGGCTAAGCATCAAGGGCTAGGCATTGAGGGCTAAGCATCAAAGGCTACATAGCGACTCAGGCGACAGGCTGGGCATGCGTCCGCCAGCCGCAAAAGCTGGCGCCCAACCCCGCAGGATCCGGCGCGAAGGCTCCATCGACCAACGCTCGCTGCTGCTCCTGGTGCAGATGAGCGTAGCCCACGGCAGGGGAAGAACTCGGCGCACGACCGCAGTACCCCAACCGTTGCCTTGCCAGCAGGTGCTCTGCCAAGCAATGCTGCACGAAGAACCACGCCCCCTGGTTGCGAGGCTCGTCCTGTACCCACAGCCATTCTGTGGCCACAGGGTACCGCTCCCATACACGCAACAGCGCAGCATGGGGGAAGGGATACAACTGTTCGATGCGAACGATGGCGACATGGCGCGCTTCCAAAGCTGCACGCTTTTTGACCAAGTCGTAATACACCTTGCCCGAACACAACAATACCCGCTGCACCGTGTCGGGTTCCGTGGCCTGCGCATCGTCGATCACCGTACGGAACACGCTATCGGTGAATTCGGCGATGGGCGAAGCGGCATCACGATGCCGCAGCAGCGACTTGGGGGTGAACACTACCAGGGGCTTGCGTACCTTGCGCAACATCTGCCGACGCAAAACATGAAAAATTTGGCTGGCCGTCGTCGGTTGGACGAGCTGCATGTTGTCGTCGGCGGCAAGCTGCATGAATCGCTCGATCCGCGCCGAGGAATGCTCGGGCCCCTGCCCTTCCTGGCCATGGGGCAGCAGCAGCGTCAACCCATTGAGCCGCCCCCACTTGACCTGCGCAGAGGCCAAAAACTGGTCGATCACCACCTGGGCGACGTTGACAAAATCGCCGAACTGGGCTTCCCATGCGACGAGGATGTCCGGCGCATTCGATGCGTAGCCGTATTCGAAGCCCAGCACCGCCTCTTCGGAAAGGATCGAGTCGATGACGACGAAAGGCGCCTGCCCCTCTGCAACGTTTTGCAGGGGCACGTAGGTCCCCTCGTCCCACTTCTCCCGATTCTGGTCGTGGATCACCGCGTGGCGGTGCGAGAACGTTCCCCGCCCGGAATCTTCCCCGGAAAGCCGAACGGGAACCCCCTGCGCGACCAGCGAAGCAAACGCCATGTGCTCGCCCATCCCCCAGTCCACAGGAATGTCCCCCCGGCCCATCGCGGCGCGGTCTTCATACACCTTGCGCACCAGGGGATGCAAGGTGAGCGTTGGCGGCAGGGTAGTCAACCGCTGCGCCAGGCTGGCCCAGCGTTCGAGGGGGATCGCGGTACGGCAATCCATGCCCTCGTCATCGCTGCGCCCCGCCAAATACGGCGTCCAATCGATGGCAAAGGGGTATTTGTGGACGCCGAGCACGGACACCGCAGTCCGCTTGCCGGTATCCATCGCAGCGCGGTAGGCGCGGGCCATGTCGTCCCCAAGGGTGTTGCCCAAGCCTTCCACAGCCAGTCGCTCTGCATACAGTTGTCGTACACCGGGGTGCTGCGCGATTTTTTTGTACATCAGGGGCTGGGTCAGCGCCGGGGTGTCCTGCTCATTGTGGCCAAGCTTGCGGTAGCACACGATATCGACGACGACATCCTTGCCGAATTCCATGCGGTAGTCCAACGCCCACTGCACGGCCAGGACGACGGACTCGGGATGATCCCCGTTGACGTGCATCACCGGGGCTTCGACGGCTTTGACGATGTCGGTGCAATACACCGTGGAACGAAGGTCGCGGGGGTCGGAAGTCGTAAATCCGATCTGGTTGTTAATGATGAGGTGGACGGTACCCCCCGTCGTGTAGCCACGGGTCTGAGCCAGGGCCAATGTCTCCTGGTTGACACCCTGCCCGGCAAAGGCTGCATCCCCATGCACCAGCAACGCCAACACCTTTTTGCCAGTGGGGTCTCCACGCCGATCCATGCGCGCACGGGCCGCCCCTTCAACGACGGGGTTGACGACTTCCAAGTGCGAGGGGTTGAACGCCAGGCTCAGGTGTACCGGCCCCCCGGGCGTCTCGATATCGGAACTGAAACCCTGGTGGTACTTGACGTCCCCCGCAGCCAATTCCTCCGGCGCGGTGTGATCAAACTCCGCAAACAAATCCTTGGGCAGTTTGCCCAGGGTGTTGACCAGCACGTTCAGTCGGCCACGGTGCGCCATGCCGATACAGATTTCCTCCACCCCTCGTGCGCCAGCACGCTGAATCAATTCATCCATCGCGACGATGAAGCTTTCCCCCCCTTCGAGGGAAAAACGCTTTTGCCCAACGTATTTGGTATGGAGAAAACGCTCCAGCCCCTCCGCAGCGGTCAGGCGCTCCAGGATGTGCCGTTTTCCGTCTGCATTGATGGCAGGCTGGCTCTGGATGCTTTCCAGCTTGTGCTGCCACCAGCGTTTCTGCCGCTGATCGGTCAGGTACATGAACTCTGCGCCCAGCACGCCGCAATAGGTTGTGCGCAGCGCATCAAGCAGGGCATGCACCGACATCGTTGCAGGGCCAAAGAAGGTGTTGCTGGTGTCGACCTCCAGGTCGAGGTCGGCATCTTCCAAGCCATAAAAGGAAGGATCCAGCTCGGGGATATCTGGACGGCCTGCGCGTTGCAAAGGGTCGAGGCTGGCCCAACGCACGCCGATGTTGCGATGCGCGGCAATCAGTTGTTGCGCGGCGGTGTGCTTGCGCCCAGGCGTCGAATCCAAAGGACATGCCGCGCTTGCCGACGACCATCCCGGCGACCACTCTCCCGCCCGTTCATAGCGCACGCGGGCTGCAAAGGCCTCGACCGCAGCGCGCATGGGCACATCAGGGGCTTTCCCGCCATCGGAAGCCGGAGCAGCCGCTAGGGTATCGAACCATTCTCTCCACGACGCAGCAACGCTATCAGGGTCATCCAGATAGCGTTCGTAGGCATCTTCGATGTACGAAGCGCTCCCGGCAAACAAGTGGGAATACGCACGCAGAACTTGGTACAGCGACTGCGAGGGGTTCTCCGGCAGGGTTTCATCCATGGGCAGCCACCAAAGGTGTGTGCGGAGTGCGCGAATCTCGTTTGAGAGCCAGGCAAAGAGGGAGCAAGAGGGGGAAGAAAGGCAAAAATGAACGAGAAATTGTGCCACCTTCCTGCCATGCGTCTGGAAGCCAACCCCGTTGCATTCGGGGAATATTCGGGGGATGCAAACCAGTCAGCCAAGCACTCCGAGCGACCCAGCTTGTGACGATACGGTATCCATAGAGCCGACACACCACCAGCACCCTAAGTGAGTTGTGCTAAATTGACCGATGGGTACTTCTTCCTTATCACTTTCCCGCCGGAATTCGCCATGAAAATCAACCAGCTCCTTTTGACTCGTATTGCTGCAGCGTGCTTCTCTATCACGGCGGCAGCCCTTTTGACCTCCGGCTGCGGTGGCGGCGGGGGTGGAGAACCCGTAAAAAACCCAGGCACAGTGGCTGACGGGTACGTCAGCGGTGCGGTGGTCGTGCTAGACCATAACGATGATGGGGTTTGCGACGACAACGACAGGGATTCCCGCCTGGGTACTACCACAGACGCGCAGGGCAAGTTTTCCTTCCCCGCAGCGTTTGGTTCCCACATGACTTGCGCCAAGGGTGGTACGGATATCACCAGTGGACAAGCTTTCATCGGAGAGCTAAAGGCCCCCGCCGGAGCATCCGTAATCACCCCGTTGACTACATTGGTGCAGGCAACCATTGATGCAGCGCCCGCAGGCAGCAAACCTACCCCTGAAGCCGCTGCCCAACAAGTGGCAACCAAGTTGGGCTTGGCTGATCTCGGCACTCAAATCCTCAGTACCGACCCGGTTGCATCCGCAGCAACCATTCCAGCGTTGACCCAAACCACCACGGCTGTGCAAGTGCTGCTGGTACAAACAGCCAGGACGATTGCAGCAGCGGCTGGCTGGAATGCCAGCACAGATCAAACCGCAGCCCTGTACCGGGCGGCAATTGTTGGGTTGGCTGCAGCCGTCAATACGAGCAACCCGACGGACTTGAAAAATTTGGCATCGGCGACTGCATTGATCAAGACTGCCATGAATCAGGCAGTCGTCAAAGCCCAAGCTGAAGCCATCATCCCCGCTTTGGCAAATTTGGCACCAGCAAGCATTGCTGCTGTGGCTTCCGGGAACATTGCCACAGTGACCCAGGGTGTTGCAAACTCTACGAAATCGTTGCTGTCAGCGCTGCAAGATACCTTCGCTTCGCAAACGACCGCACTCCTGGCCCCAGTGCTGACTCAACAGGTTGCAGCCAGCGGTGTGGAAGGCTTTGTGGACACGCTTTCCACGACGGCTACTGCAGTTGCCGCTGCATTACAGCAAGGGAACATCAATAATGCGGCATCCCCAATCCAACAGCTTCTTGCTAAGGTCAACGCAGTTTCTGAGCCAGATATCACGATCCCGCTTCCTACTGGAGGCAAAGTAGTTGACGGGTACGTGGAAGGTGCCACGGTCGTTCTAGACAAGAACGACGATGGGGTTTGCGACGACAACAAGACTGACTCGAATCTCGCGACGACAACCGACGCGCAAGGTAACTTTTCCTTCCCGGCAGCGTTTGGTTCCCACATGACTTGCGCCAAGGGTGGTACGGATATTTCGACTGGGCAAGCCTTTATTGGGGAACTCAAAGCGCCTGCGGGTTCGACCCAGATTACTCCCTTGACGACGCTGGTGCAGGCGACCATGGAGGCTGAAGCCGGTAGCGGTGTATATGTCAAGCCTACCTCGGAACAAATCGCCACGGCTGCTGAAAAGATTGCGACGAACCTAGGTTTGGACATCGGCGCAGAAATTCTGACTACCGACCCCGTTGCAGCGGCGGAGACCAATTCTGCACTCACCCAAACCACGATAGCAGTGCAGGTGATGCTGGTGCAAATGGCCAATACGATTGCTTCCGCCGCGACTGGCCAAGAGACTACGACTACCACGGCAACGCAGTCCGCCGCGCTGTATCAGGCGGCCGTCACTGGGCTCAGTAATGCCGTTGCCACTGTGCAAGCCCCAGTAACGTTGAGCAATTCCAGTACTACCTCAACCACGGCGGTACGTGCTTTGGTGACAGAGGCCGTCACTAAATCGGTCGATGCGGCCAAGGAGTCGGCTAGTGCAAACACGAATGCAAATATTGGGAACCTAGCCGGTCTGGATTCTGCAAGCGTGGCTGCCGTGACTGCCAACAATGTGGCCCAAGTTACCCAATCTATAGCATCCAAGCCAGCAGCGGTTCTGGTGCAGGCAACGGCAACGCAGACAGAAAACCAAGTGCTGCAAGCACTGCAAGACACCACTGCACTCCAAACGACTGCAACCCTCGCCAATCTTTTGACCACAACGGTCGCTGAGAAAGCTACGGCAAGCAACTCTGTGACCCAATTGCAAGAATTGGCAACTGCTATAACCACTGCAGTCCAAACTGGGGATGTCAGCGCCGCTGAAACCGCGATTGAGGACCATGTCGAAGCGGTCCAGGAGGAAACAGGTACAACCATTACTGTTGAGCTGCCACCAGTCGCCCCCCCACAAAACATGCTCGTTCTTTCCGAACCCAAAGTCAATAGCGTTGCCGTAGATACGACCAAAGCCTTGCCATACCGCGTTACCGTACCCGGCCCGCTCACCACGGCCAGTTTGAAGCTGACGGCACTGGATCAGCCTGTCTTTACCAATCCCACAGTCAAGCTCAATGTGCTGGAATACGGTACAGGTTCGCGCCAGTTGAGGCTCAGCATTGCCCCGGTGACTTTCGGGCTTGATGGGAATTCCGTCACCCTTCAAGTACCCACCACGGCAACGGTATCGGTCACCGGGGTGAATTCCAGCGGTCAGACTTTTACTGCGGTATTGGATGACATTGCCCAGCAGGTTCTTGTTTTGCAAAACCAAGTTTTGGCTTTCAATTGGGAACCCGTCGTTGCGCAACTGTCGCAACAAACAGGTTTTGGAACGATTGGAATCACATCCGGCACGTTCTCGGTCGATGCGAAGCTCGAAGGTGTCAGTTCCGTAGCGCGACTTTCCTCCGTGACAGGCGCAGTACCCGTGAAGCTGGCGGATGGCACGGAGACGATCATCGTCACGATCCAAGCCTCGACCACCAACCCCTGACCCATCCCGTCACCCGCCCCGCTCCACGCGGGGCAACCCCGAGGGGAACGATCTGTTCCCCTTTTTTTCGGGCAAAACATAGGGAGAAGCCACCTTGCATTGCACAGGAACACATCCAAAAATCGCAGCGAAACTCGTGGGCTTGGTCATGGCAACCATGGGGGTATCGACCGGCTGGTGCGCCCCCCTTGATGCCCTGCTCACTGCAGATCAGTTTCACTACAGCGGAGAGTTGCGCTTTGAAGTCGGACTGGATGCGATGAACGATACGCTCGACGTGCTGCACCTGCGCGCCAAAGACCCCACTTATGGCGGCACGCAAGTGGGGGACTATTCCGGGCAGCATGTCCGCGTTGCCTACGCAGTGCGACCCACCCTGCTGGTAGAGGGCGCATTGGCGCGCCGGTCGGTGCAATACCGCACCGATGAAGAATCCATCGATAGCTGGCAAATGGCCGCCCAGCAGCGCCTGTACGGCAACGCTGACAGCCCCGCGCACGCGGCGGTTCGCCTCTCGCTCTGGGGGAACCGTTCCGATGAGTTGCGCAAAAGTAGCGCAACGGCGGTGCAAGGCCTGACGGTACAGGATCTCCGTGTGCTGGACCTTTCCGACCACCAGGAAGAGCTTGATCTGCTGGGTTCGTGGCGGCTGACCGAGGCTTCGACCCTCTCGGCATTCTTCGGGATCGGCCGCAGTGCCGTATCTACCGGCGACATGACCGCGACCTACGTGGATGGGCAAGGGTGCCAATACGCCATGTCCTTCACCCCTACGCAGACTTCTGGCACCCGTATCGCGCCCTGCGGGTCAAGCTTGGCCGCCTTTTCGACCAGCCTCAGCCCGTTGGCTGAGTTCTCCTACGGCGGCTCGTACACGCAGTGGGGGGGCATGTGGCAGTGGCAGCGTGGCCCATGGGCGCTGCGTGCCGGGATGCAATGGCTACGACTTGACCGCGACAACGTCGACGCGAAGATCGCCCAGAACGGAGGAACCCCCTACGAGGACAACCAGATCCTCGTCGTCGACGTGATCCATGCCTTGAACGAACAGATCGCCATCTTCGTTCGCGGGCAAGCGATGCGCCACCAGTTCGTCGGGGAAATTCCTTTCCTCTACAACAGCGCGACGGCGCACAAGTTCGACCGGCGCTACGGCTACGTCTCGGTCGGGCTGCACGTCGCGTTCTGACCGCTGGGGCCCTCGCCCTCCACTGCGGGGGCAACCACGAGCACCGGCACGCTGGACAAGGCCAGCAGTTCTGCAGCGACCGACCCCAGGGCGTCTTCACCGCGTCCCAGCACGACCATCTCGCATCCCTCGTCTTCGAGGATGTCGGCCAGCGTGTGCGAAGGCTCGCCATGCGCGACTGTTGTCGAATACGACACCCCCGCAGCGTCCAACAATGCCTGCGCGGGCTGCAAGATGTGCCGTGCGGCATCGGTACTGGCTTTGTCGATGACTTCGGGATCGTGCGCGACTACCATTTCGTACAGGGAAGCGGGTTCCTGCACATTCGCCAGCACCACGTTGGCTTTCAGCCCCGCTTGCACCAACGCTACCACCCACTGCACGGCGTCGAGAGACGCACGGGAACCATCTATGGCTAAGAGCAATTTCATTGGTGCATTCATGGCAATTCCTTGGTCATCGTTGCGGTAAGCCCAAAAATCCTACAGTCTTTTCGAGGTAGAAGCATCGGCACGTCTGGACACAAGCCGCGCATGGACGGCAGTCCCTACGAAGGGACGCACATCCCCCCCCAGTGCCAGAATCTCCCGAACGAATGTCCCGGAAACAACGCTGTAGGGTTGCGCAGCCATCAGGAACACTGTTTCCACGCCGGGCATAAGGTGGCGATTCACGCCCGCAAGGCGGAACTCGTAATCGACATCGGCGGCAGTGCGCACCCCCCGCAGCAGCGCCGTGGCCCCATGCGCCAAGACAAAGTCGCGCATCAATCCCTCGACCACCGCGACCTCAACACCGTCGATCCCTGCCAAGCTGTCCACCACCATATCGCGGCGCTCTTCCAGGGAAAACATCGTGCGTTTGTGATACCCCGCAGCCACTGCGACGATGACCCTGGCGAACAGCGAACGTCCGCGCCGAACCACATCTTCGTGCCCCAACGTCCAAGGGTCGAAAGTGCCGGGGTAGACAGCGAGGACTTCAGCCATTCTTGCGTCCTTCCATGCCGACATGCGCGCACACAGTCGCACTGACGTGCGCATTCCCATCCACCAGCGAAGCAGCCCCATCAGCCCCAGGCACCAGCAAATGCGCATGGACAGCGCCAGCGCGGGTGTGGCGATGCAGGCGCAAGGGATGCAATGCCTTTGGTTCCCAAGGCTGGCCGGACTCCAGATAGACGCAGCCATGGGGGCCAATAGCTCGCGCCGCCCACCGCAAAAGGTCCGCCATTGCTACGTCTTCCTGAAAAGGAGGGTCGAGAAAGACGACATCCATGCTCCCCGCTGCGCAACGCTGCAAGGCAGCCATGGCATCACCGCACTGCACTTGAACCTGCCCTGCCCCCAAGGCTTTGCATGCTGCACGCAACCGCGCAACGACGGCGGGATTGCGATCCACCATGGCCACCGCAACAGCCCCGCGCGACGCAGCCTCGAAACCCAGGGCGCCGGTACCGGCGAACGCATCGATACAGCGCCGTCCACGCAAATCTTGCCCCAG
Source organism: Candidatus Symbiobacter mobilis CR (assembly GCF_000477435.1). Classification (NCBI taxonomy): domain Bacteria; kingdom Pseudomonadati; phylum Pseudomonadota; class Betaproteobacteria; order Burkholderiales; family Comamonadaceae; genus Candidatus Symbiobacter; species Candidatus Symbiobacter mobilis. Next base: position 325,981 of record NC_022576.1, on the reverse strand, counting down.
CCAATTGAAGAGCGTCTCCCGTACCCGATTCGGCGTGGGGCGCAAGCCGGGTGCATCAAGCACCGGCAACTTTCTGCCACGGAATGCGCCTCCAATCAGGCGCACCGTGTGAGGCGCTGTAGGCCGCACCAGGGGCTGCACCGAAAGTCGTTCCGTAGACGATGAACCGCTCATACAAACACGGTCGAGGCGGGTTATCGAAGAAGAATCCACACCGAAGAGGAATCCACACACCATCCCCTATCGGGCGAAGCAAAAAAAGGAGGAAGAAATGGGAACAAGAGGGAAAAGAGGACAAAGCAGCGTGCCATGCAAACCACGGCGTAGGGGTGCAATGCCCCAAAAGCGTGCAGGCATTGTGCCATCGGGGTTTTGGCCCCCCCACATCAGCCATATCGCCCACATCCGAGGCATATCCCATGGCCGCGAGGCCATGACAAACAAAAAGGCGACAGCCTAGAATCTTTGGCTTCCCTGGAGAATCCTCCGGGCGATTGTGGGAGTGCAACTTGAACCAGTCTTGGCTCAGCAAAATCGTGGTTTGGGCGGTCATCGGGGCCGTGCTGTTCACCGTTTTCAAGCATTTCGAATCGCGACCCTCTACCGGGGTCGCCTACTTGGGGTACTCGGACTTTCTCGAAGAAGTGCGCGGCAAGCGCATCAAAAGCGCCGTCATTCAGGAAGGTGCTTCCGGCACAGAAATTCTGGCCGTAACCAGCGACGATCGCAAGATTCGCACCATGGCGACATACCTCGATCGGGGTTTGGTCGGGGATCTGATCGCCAATGACGTGCGCTTCGACGTGCGAGCGCGAGAGGAAGGTTCCCTGCTCGTCACCCTGCTGATCAGTTGGGGCCCGATGCTCCTGCTCATCGGCGTGTGGGTCTACTTCATGCGGCAGATGCAGGGAGGCGGCAAGGGTGGCGCCTTTGGCTTTGGCAAAAGCAAAGCCCGGTTGCTCGACGAAAACGCCAACCAGGTCACATTCGCCGATGTCGCGGGCTGCGACGAAGCCAAGGAGGAAGTCAAGGAAGTCGTCGACTTCCTCAAAGACCCTTCCAAATTCACGCAACTGGGTGGGCGCGTCCCCCGTGGCGTATTGCTCGTTGGCCCACCGGGCACAGGCAAGACCTTGCTGGCCAAATCCATCGCTGGGGAAGCCAAAGTGCCGTTCTTCAGCATTTCCGGGTCGGATTTCGTCGAAATGTTCGTCGGCGTCGGGGCATCCCGGGTGCGGGACATGTTCGACAACGCCAAGAAGCACAAGTCCTGCATCATCTTCATTGATGAGATTGATGCGGTGGGCCGCCAACGTGGCGCAGGGTTGGGTGGGGGCAACGACGAGCGCGAACAAACCCTCAACCAGATGCTCGTGGAAATGGACGGCTTCGACACCAACGCCGGGGTCATCGTCATGGCCGCGACGAACCGCCCGGATATTCTGGACTCCGCCCTGCTGCGTCCAGGGCGCTTCGACAGACAGGTGTATGTGACCTTGCCGGACATTCGCGGCCGCGAGCAGATCCTCAACGTCCACATGCGCAAGCTGCCCCTCCATGCCAACGTCGATGCCACGATCATCGCTCGCGGCACCCCGGGGATGAGCGGCGCCGATCTGGCCAACCTCTGCAACGAGGCCGCGCTAATGGCCGCCCGCCGCAATGCCCGCACGGTGGAAATGCAGGATTTCGAGAAAGCCAAGGACAAGATCCTGATGGGCCCCGAACGCAAAAGCATGGTCATGCCCGAAGAAGAACGCCGCAGCACGGCATACCACGAATCCGGCCATGCACTCATCGGCAAGCTGCTGCCCAAATGCGACCCCGTCCACAAAGTCACCATCATCCCCCGTGGCAGGGCGCTCGGAGTGACGATGAGCTTGCCCGCGCAGGATCGTTACAGCTACGACAAGGAATACATGCTCAACCAAATCAGCATGTTGTTTGGCGGGCGCATCGCCGAAGAGGTATTCATGCACCAGATGACGACGGGGGCGAGCAACGACTTTGAACGCGCCACGCAAATCGCCCGCGACATGGTCATGCGCTACGGCATGTCCGAAGCGTTGGGGCCGATGGTGTATGCAGAAAACGAGGGGGAAGTCTTTCTGGGCAGGTCTGTCACCAAGACCACCCACATGAGCGAAGAAACGATGCAGAAGGTGGATGCCGAGGTTCGTCGCATCATCGACACGCAGTACGCACTGGCCAGGAAGCTGATCGAGGACAACGATTCCAAGATGCACGCAATGGCCAAGGCCTTGCTCGAATGGGAAACGATCGACAGCGACCAGATCAATGACATCATGGCCGGCAAGGAACCCCGCCCCCCTCGCGAAACCGCTCCCTCTGGCGATACCCCTTGTCCTGATCGCCCAGAAGGTGGGGATGCCCTGCCTGCCGATTCGGAACCCAAGACTGCCTGACGACCACGGTCCCACGGCCCTTGCGTGACCACCATGCCGACCCAGGCGTTTTGGCGCACCAGCCGCTACCAGATCAATTTGGGCCGTCCCCAAGTGATGGGGATCGTCAACGTCACCCCGGATTCCTTTTTTGACGGGGGAGCGCACTTCACCACCCGCGATGCCCTGCGCCATTGCGAACGGCTGATCCTCGACGGCGCGGACATCCTCGATATTGGCGGAGAGTCTTCGCGCCCCGGCGCAGCCCCGTTGGGGGTGGAAGAAGAGCTGCTGCGCATTGGCCCTGTCGTGCAAGAAGTGGTGCGTTGGGGCATTCCCATCGCCATAGATACGTACAAGCCCCAGGTGATGCAGGCCATGCTTGATGCGGGCGTGGACATCGTCAACGACATCTGGGCCTTGCGGTGGGGTGGCGCGCCGAACATCCCTGTGCCCTCGTCCATCATTGCTGCCCACCCCCACTGCGGCGTGTGCCTGATGCACATGCACCGCGACCCCCAAACCATGCAGATCGAACCGATGCATGGGGATGCCGTCCCTGCGGTACATACCTTTCTTCAGCAGGTCAGCGCGGAATTGGTGGTCATGGGTGTGGCACGCGAACGCATCGTCCTCGATCCCGGCATTGGCTTTGGCAAAACTGCGCACCAAAATTTCTCGCTGCTGCAACGGCAATGCGATCTGCTCGACCTCGGGTATCCCTTGCTGGTCGGCTGGTCACGCAAGTCCTCCCTGGCCAACCTGAGCACAGGGGCAGCGTTGTCCGTCCACGAACGCCTGCCAGCCAGCCTGGCAGCCGCCGTGCTGGCCGTCGAACGTGGCGCACGCATCGTCCGCGTGCATGACGTCCGCGAAACCGTGCAGGCATTGCGGCTGTGGATGGAAGTGCGTTTGCAGGGCGGGGTTTTCAACAGGGGGTAGTTTTTCGATGAATCGACGTTTTTTTGGCACCGACGGCATCCGTGGCACGGTCGGCATTCCGCCCATCACCCCGGATTTCGTATTGCTACTGGCCCATGCCGTCGGCCGCGTGCTGCGCCGTACCCTTCCCAAGCCCACCGTACTGCTGGGCAAGGACACGCGCATCTCGGGCTACATGCTGGAAAGCGCGCTCGAAAGCGGGTTCAACTCCGCAGGGGTCGATGTCGTGCTGCTAGGCCCACTCCCTACTCCAGGGGTGGCCTACCTTACCCGCGCCCAACGGGCTGCACTCGGCGTGGTGATCAGTGCCAGCCACAACCCTTTCGAGGACAACGGCATCAAATTTTTCAGCGCCCAAGGCAGCAAACTGCCCGATGCCTGGGAATGCGACGTGGAAGACATGCTCGATCAGCCTCCGCAGTGGGCGTCTTCCTCCGATTTGGGCCGCTCCCGTCGGCTGGACGACGCCACGGGCCGCTACATCGAGTTCTGCAAAAGCACCTTCGCCACCCATCTTTCGCTGGGCGGCCTGCGCATCGTCGTCGATGCTGCGAACGGGGCGGCGTACCAGTTGGCTCCCAAGGTCTTTCATGAATTGGGTGCGGAGGTCATCGCCATCGGTTGCTCTCCCGACGGACGGAACATCAATCGCGAATGCGGGGCCACGCACCCGCAGACGCTGGTGCAAGCCGTACTGACACACCATGCCGATGTGGGCATTGCCCTGGACGGCGATGCGGATCGCGTGCAGATGGTCGATCGCAATGGTCGTTTGTTCAATGGCGACGAGCTGCTGTATCTGATGGTCGACGAACGCCTGCGTGCCAACGAAACCGTCCCCGGCGTAGTCGGCACCCTGATGACCAACATGGCCGTGGAACTCGCGCTGTCGCAGCGCGGTATCGCCTTCGCGCGGGCCAAGGTGGGAGACCGCTACGTGCTCGAAGAGCTGGAACAGCGCGGCTGGCAACTGGGGGGGGAAGGCTCGGGCCATTTGCTTGCGCTCGACAAACATTCGACCGGCGACGGGTTGATTTCCGCCCTGCAAGTGCTGCAAGCGATGGTTCGCAGCGGGCGTTCCCTCTCCGAACTCTTGGCCGGATTGACGCTGTTCCCCCAAACCTTGCTCAACGTGCGGATTCCGGCAGGGCAGACCTGGCAAACAATTCCCGGCGTCACTGAAGCCATCGACGCCGTGCGCGCCGAGCTAGGCGAGACAGGCCGGGTATTGATCCGCCCCAGTGGCACCGAACCCGTCGTGCGGGTGATGGTCGAAGCCCCGGATGCCCACGAAGCCGAGCGTCACGCCCAACATATCGCAGCCCTGTTGGAGCAGAACTAGGCAGGTACTTTGGCCTGTATTCCCATCCCCGCTATGGTGCCGACTAACAGAATCGAACTGTTGACCTACCGCTTACAAGGCGGTTGCTCTACCAACTGAGCTAAGTCGGCATGGGGAAGTTGCTGTATTGGACCCCACGGGGCCTTATTTGACCCGACGAAGCGCTGGGCGACCTCGGGGGGGTGGCGGAGGATCGGACTTTCCTTCCATTTCCTCCAGCAAACCGGGCATGCTGTGCAAACCTGAGGGCCATTGTCGGGGGTTGCTGGAATGCGTGGAGTGCGAATAGGCAGCATCGCTGGCCTGCGGAGCTTCCTCCGGCGGGCCGAAGAGCATACCCTGCCCATTCTCCCGCGCATGGATCGACACAATGCGGCCTATGGGAACCCAAACCTGCCGGACTACCCCGGCAAAGCGCGCCTTGAATTCCAGCACATCGTTGCCGATGGACAAGCTGGACACGGCCTCAGGCCCAACGTTGAGGACGATCTTGTCTTCCTTGACGTATTCCTGCGGAACACGCACCGTGCCGTCCACCGCCACGGTGAGGTAGGGGGTCAGATCCTGATCCACACACCATTCGTACCAAGCACGAACGAGGTAAGGACGGATGGGAGCCAAAGGCGGCGTGCGTTGCATCGCGTCTTCCTGCTGCAAGGGGGCTTTTGCTGGAGCGTACTTGCGTTGGCTTGGGCTACTTGCGCATCACCTTTTCGGAAGGCGTCAGCGCGTCGATGAAAGACTGCCGGGAAAAGATGCGTTCACCGTATTTCAATAACGGCGAAGCATTTTTGCTGAGTTCGATACCGTAGTAGTCCAGCCTCCACAACAAGGGGGCAATCGCAACGTCGAGGATGGAAAAGGTATCTCCCATCATGAATTTGTTTTTGAGAAAGACGGAAGACAACTGCGTCAACCGTTCCCGAATGTACGTGCGCGACTTCTCCATAGCCTTTTCCGTGATCTTGTGCGACCGGCTTTCCAGCACGGTGACATGCGCGAACAATTCCTTTTCAAAATTGAACAGGAATAGCCGAACGCGCGCACGATCCACCGGGTCCCCAGGCATCAATTGCGGGTGGGGGAAACGCTCGTCAATGTACTCGTTGATGATGTTCGATTCGTACAAGATCAATTCCCGCTCGACCAGGATCGGAACCTGCCCATAGGGGTTCATGACCGAAATATCGTCCGGTTTGTTGAACAGATCGACATCGCGGATCTCGAAATCCATGCCTTTTTCGAACAATACGAAACGGCATCGATGCGAAAAAGGACACGTGGTACCCGAATACAGCACCATCATGGCTGGATCTCCTGAAACACAAAAAAGTGGGAAGCGTTGCGAAGATCGTGGACAACTCGTGCCACCCTTCCCGGGTCTACCGGGAAGACATCGCTACGCATGCGAAAAAGCCGGGTGACCGCAACATCAAAACTGGAGGCGGCGCCATCGACAGCATTGCAGTCACCATGCAACCACCGTACACGGCCTTGACGAAAAACCTTGTGGAAAGGCCTTGTGGAAAGCTCCCCGCATCACCCCGGCAATTCCAAAAAACCGCGCATTCTATCGCTGGCAACTTTTTGCATCGGCGCCGCAAACGCACTGCGCGGCGATGCTGGGGCAATGCAAGTCAGCCTACCGCGCCGGGCAGCGGATGCGCGCACAGCAGCCGGGCGATGCGCACGGCTTCGACGAGACTGGTCGCATCGGCCACCCCCCGACCGGCCAGCCCCATCGCCGTCCCATGATCGGGACTGGTACGCACGATCGGCAAACCCAGGGTGATGTTGACCCCCCGTTCCAGCCCCAGGTACTTCAGGGGAATCAGCCCCTGGTCGTGGTACATGGCCAAGACGACATCGAACTCTCCTGCCCCAGAGGTACGGGCACGCATAAACACCGTATCGGGAGAATATGGACCCGTCGCAGCGACCCCCAGACGCCTTGCATCCTCAATGGCCGGCACCAGTACGTCGATCTCTTCCCTGCCGAACAGCCCTTCTTCCCCTGCGTGGGGGTTGAGGCCTGCAACGGCGATTCGTGGCGGCCTGCCCAGCAATCTGGGCAACCATTGGTGGGTCAGCAACAGCGATTGCACGACGCTTTCGCGGGTGACTGCGCGAATGGCATCGCGCAGCGACAAATGCGTCGAATGCAGCACGACACGCAATACGTCGTTGACCAGCATCATCCGCACGGGAATCTCTGCCACAGACTGCTGCAAGTGGATGGCCGCCAATTCCTGCAGCATCTCGGTATGACCGGGGTATGCGTTGTAGGGGGGGCCAGCCATCGCCATCGCAGCCTTGTGCAACGGGGCAGTGACCACGGCAGCCACGTCCCCGCGCAGCGCCGCATTGGTGGCCCACACCACACATTCCCCGGCCCAGTGCCCTGACTGCGCGCTCGGTTGCCCTAGCGGCGCCGGGTCATGCATGGCCTGGGCCAGGCTCCCCTGCGGTGGCCAAATCGGTATGCAATGGGCGGGGCAATGCATCGCTTGCGCTGGGTGTTCCAACACCGCCAGTGGGATGGGTATCGCGTTTCCCGCGACGATGCGGGTAGCCCTGCGCATCGTCACGACATCCCCGACCACCAAACAATGCTGCAACAGCTTGGGATGATCCCGAAAGGCTTGGACGATGATTTCCGGGCCGATGCCTGCCGGATCCCCCTGGGTGATGGCGATAACCCCTATAGCCCCTATAACCCCTTCATGCACGACCGATTCTCCTGGAATCAGCCATTCTACGGAGCCAGTAGCGCCCACATTCCCACGGACAATCGACCCATGCAGCCCACCCCAGCGATCGTGACCCAGGAAACCGTGGGCCGATTTCCCCGCTGGGCGCTTTGGCTGTTTTGCACCGCGTACATCCTCCCTGGTTTTCTGGCCCGCCACCCCTGGAAGCGGGCGGATATCACGGCATTCGGGGTGATGCTCGACATGGCGCGGGGCACAGGGGGTTGGATCCACCCCACGCTGGGCGGCATTCCCGTGCAAGATGCAGCCTTGCTTCCCTATTGGATCGGCGCATGGGCCATCCGTATCGCACCAACGTGGATGTCGGCAGACTTGGCAGCGCGCATCCCCTTCATGCTCGTGCTGGCCCTGACTTTCCTGGCCACGTGGTGGGCGATCCACCTGCTCGCGCAAACCCCTGCGGCACAGCCCGTGGCCTTGGCTTTCGGGGGGGATGCCGACCCCCGGGACTATTCCCGCTCCATCGCCGACGGAGGGTTGTTGGCGCTGCTTGCCTGTCTGGGTTTGGCGCACCTAGCGCACGAAACCACTCCTGCACTGGTGCAACTGGGCTGCGCATCGCTCCTCTTTTTGGCAGTTACCGCCCTGCCTACATCCCCTGGGCGCGCCATGGCTGGTATCGCGCTGGGAACCGTGGGAATGGGGCTTTCCGGCACACCAGGCATTGCGCTTGCGATGGGCGCGGGAGCAGTGTTCCTTCACTGGCTGCGCCGACCCTCTTCCACGCGCTATGCGGCTGCGTTCCTAGTATGTCTGGCTTGCGCCGCCGCCATGGGATGGGGAAACCTGGGGGACTGGGGGTGGAGATGGGATCCCCAACCTTTCGATGCGACGTATTGGAAGCGCCGGATGCATCTGCTCGTCTGGTTTCCCTGGCCCGCTTGGCCGCTGGCGTTCTGGTCGCTGTGGCGGTGGCGGTTGCTGCTGCGTGCTCCGCTTTCTTGCCCGCATTTGCTCTTGCCCCTATGGTTCATCGCGGTCGGAGTGGCAGCCATCGTCACCACGCCTTCTGCGGACCGAGTGCTTTTGCTGACGCTCCCGGCATGGGCCGCGCTGGCTGCGTTTGCGCTCCCCACGCTGGGGCGCAGTCTGGCAGCGTTGATCGATTGGTTCACCCTGCTGTTTTTCAGCGGTTGCGCACTGGTGATCTGGATTGTGTGGATAGCCCTGCAAACCGGGCATCCTTTCCAACCCGTGCGCAATGTCGCCCGCCTGGCTCCGGGGTTCACCCCGACGTTTTCTTTCTGGGCCTTTGCCATCGCCCTGCTTGCCACGGGTACCTGGGCTTTGCTGGTGCGTTGGCGCACAGGCCGCCATCGGAATGTCCTATGGACTCGGGTCGTCCTGCCTGCGGGAGGAGCCACCCTGTGCTGGCTGTTGCTGATGACACTGTGGATGCCGCTCCTCGACTATGCCCGCAGCTATGTGCCCCTGACCCGCCAGCTTTCCCGGCTGATCCCGGCCAACGCGGGTTGCGTTGCCACCCTGGGCCTAAGCCCGAGCCAGACAGCCGCCTTGCAATGGCACACCACCTTCCAGTGGGCACCCACACAGTCCGGCACGCCCTGCGATTGGCTGCTGGTCAACGGCGAAAACCCTGCCCTGCTTCAGGGGTTTCGAGCGCCATGGTTCCAACAGGGCAGCGTCTGGCACCCCGTTGATCGCAAGGAAATTCTGCACGTCTTTCACAGACGCCCATCGCCGCAAAAACTGCAGAAGTAAGGGCCATGACATGGCGCAGACACCTTGCATCAGGAAAGTCATGGCAGTTTTTCCCTCACCACCAATCCCTTTCCCGCTGGGCGAAGGGCGCTTCCAAAAGCCGCTTCGCGACTTGCACAGGAACGCAACTCCAGGCATGAGGGGATACATCCCCCTCTGGTAATGCCCCAATTACAGCGAACTGTCCTTGGGGTACCCCGCTCCCGTAGCAGCTATGGCCCCACCCGCCGCACCAGCGTGAAGATCGAAGCGCAGCAACCGGCATTCGATGGCACCGTTGTAGAGCGGGATGCGCGCCGAGGGGCGCAGCCGCAGCATGGTGTGCAGCGCCTTGTCGGATGTCAACACCCAGGCGCTCCATCCGGTGTAGTGCTTTTTCCAGTGCGTGGCCAGCCGGTCAAAAAATTCGTGGGCGGCCAAGGTCGGTGGGTCTTCTGCCGATGGTGCCCATCGCTCTTGTTGCTGCGCTTGCTGCTGTTGCCGCCCATCTCGATGCCGATCTTGCTGCCGCTCGGGTTTCCGATGCCCGCCGCGTTGTTGCATCCCGGCTTGCGCCCCAGCCTGCCCGCCTACTCCCATCCTCACTCCATACGGGGGGTTCATCAGCAGGACGCCGGCCTGCGCCCCCATCGGCGGCATGCGTTCGAGCGCATCGCCGCCACGCAACGACAAAGCGTCTGCCACGCCCGCACGCCGCGCATTGCGCTGTGCAAAGTCGATCATCCTGTGCGATACATCGCTGCCGTACACCCTGGGTTCGTCGCCAGGGCGCGGCAGAGTCCGCGCATCCATCGCTTCCTCTCGCAGCCGCTGCCAGGCGGCAACATCGACAGGGCGTAGCCGTTCGAACGCAAAGCGACGCGCCAGCCCCGGAGCGATGTTGCAGGCCAGTTGTGCCGCTTCGATCGCAATGGTTCCGCTACCGCAGCAGGGGTCATAGAGCGGGCGCGCATCCGTCGCAGACCAGCCAGTGGCCAGCACCATCGCAGCAGCCAGGGTTTCCTTCAGCGGCGCATCGCCGACCTCGACCCGCCACCCCCGCTTGAACAACGGTTCGCCCGAGGTATCGACGTACAGAAAGCAGGTGTCTGCATCAAGGTGTACGGCAATGCGCACGTCGGGCTGATGGGGGTCGACGTCTGGTCGTACCCCACCGGCCTTGTCCCGAAACCGATCGCAAACCGCGTCCTTCACGCGCAATGCTGCGAAGTGCAGACTACGCAAAGGGCAATGCTGCGCGGTGATGTCCACGCGAAAGCGCTCTGCGGGCGTGAACCAGTCTTCCCATGCAATGGCTGCCGCCGCTTCGTAGATGTCCTGTTCACGCCGGTACGGAGTGCGAGAAAGCTGGATGAGCACACGCTGCGCAAGACGGCTGTGCAGGTTGATCCGCAAAACATCGCGCATCGACCCGCGCAACGACACCCCCGCACGAATGGCAGCCTCGGCAGGCAGTTCCCGACCTATACAGCGGGCCACTTCCTGCGCAAGCAACCCTTCCACCCCTACCGGGCAGGGCAAAAACAAATGCAATTCCATGCTCTTTAGCCTATAACACCAGCGCTGCGTTCCAACAAAGCCCGAATAGCCTGCGCAAGGCGCAGCGTCGCGCCCCGATGTTCCCGGGCAAAGGCGTGGGAACATGCCGAAACGTGGTCGAGCAAGACGGGGTTCGTGGCAAGCGCACACGCCATATCCACACCGTGTGCAAGGTCGCAGGCACGCCAGGCGGCTGCGCGGGCAATGGCTTGGCGTGCTGGCTGGGCGAAGTGAAAGGTATAAGGCCCCATCACCACCGGACACCCGCACGCTGCGGCCTCGATCAGGTTCTGCCCGCCAAAGGGCAGAAAACTCCCCCCCAGCAACGCCGTGCTGGCCAAACCGTAGTACAGCGGCATTTCGCCGATGCTGTCCCCCAGCCACACGCTGTTCCCGGTCGCCATGCTTTCCTCTCGATCCCCAACGGCGGGGCCTTCCGTTCCCCAGGCGCTACGGCGCTCTACATGCCACCCCGCCGATTCGATTTCCCTCGCAACGGCATGGAATCGCTGCGGGTGGCGGGGAACGATCAACCATTGCACATCGGCCAGCCGGGCTTGCATGGGAGGGGGTGCGCTACGCAACGTGGTAAGCAGCGCACGTTCCTCCCCTTCCCGTGAGCTGGCAAGCACGATGACAGGCTTCGCGCAGCGCCTTTTCCACTGCTTTCCCCGTTCCAGCAACGCAACATCGGGTTCCAGGTCGAATTTGAGGTTGCCCCATACCCCATCGACCCGCGCACCAAGCCACCGAAACCGCCGGGCATCGTGCGCCGTCTGCACCCACAGCGCAGCGAGAGACTGCACACAGTCACGCGACACCTTGCCCAGCCGCGCTGCCTTGCGCAGGGAACGGGCACTCAAACGCGCATTGGCCAGCGCCAACGGAATGTTGCGCTGCCTGCACGCCCAAACCAGGTTGGGCCACAGCTCGGTTTCCATCAAGATGCCCAATGCAGGCCGATGGTGGTCCAAAAACCGCGCCACTGCCCCCGGCGTATCCCAGGGCAGCCAGGCTTGTGCATCGCCAGGACGCAAGCACTTGGCGCCTTCCTGAAGGCCCGTTGCGGTGCCATGGGTTAGCAGCAGGCGCATGGTGGGCAATTGCTCGCGCAAGATGGCGATGACTGCGATGGCTGCACGCATTTCCCCCAGAGAGACGGCATGAATCCACACCGTAGCAGGCTGCGCAGTACCGGCAGATGCAGGAGGTGTGGCATACCAACCAAAACGCTCGGGCAAGGCATGCCAATAGCCCCGCTCCCGAAACCCGCGCCACCAAAGCTTGCACAGCACCAATGGCTGCGCAAGCCATACGAGCACTGTGTACAAGTCCCTGCTCACTACAAAGTCCTGCTCACGACGCAACGATGCCGGATACGGATTGCCATGCCGCCCACACCACGTCCACCGTCGGCTGCCCCACGACGCTGCATTGCCGCACAGCGCAGCCTTCCTGCCCATCGACCCCCTCCTCCCTGACTGGGGGGCCTGTGCGCCAAAAGGTATCGGTGTTGTAGAGCTGCACGTGCGGTAAGTCCAAGGCGACGGCAATGTGGCTCAACCCCGTATCCCCCCCGATCACCCCTGCGCAATTGGCCATGGCATCGACCAGGGCATCAAGCGCCATCCTTGGCCACACCCGCACATGGGCACCGGCTTCGGCGATGGCATGCGCACTGCGTTCTTCGGCATCGCAACCATGCACCAGGGCAACGGCATACCCCGCCCTGCCCAAACGCCGCGCCAAATCGTGCCAATGAGCAAGGGGCCACTGCTTGGCTGCACGCGATGCACCGTGAATCAGCAATACCGTTTTGGGTTCCGTCGGCAATGAAGATGTCGCTATGCCCGCCTTGTCTGGCAACGCCATACGCTGGGGAACCAGGCCGTAGTCGGGTGCGACGGTCATGACCTCATGCAGCGCATACCCCATTGCCGCAGCACACACCCTGCGCGCACGCTCGACGGCGTGGACATGCAAGGGCATCGACACGGCCACATCGGCCACCCAACGGGTAGGGGCCTCATAGCTCGAACCCTCGGTGCGATGCCCCAAGGCAAAGCGCTGCCCCTGTTCGGTCAGCCTGGCCATCCAGGAGACCCATGCCGATTTGGTCAACCCCTGCAAATCGATGACCGCGCCATACGACGAACGGCGCAAGTCCGCACGAAAGGCATTCCATGCCCGCAGGGTATCGAGGGACAACGGCGCTTTCCGCCAGCGCCGCAATCCAAAGGGAATCACGCGAGACACCCCCTTGCAGCGTTGCACCAGTGGGGAAAAAGCCTGTTCGACCACCCAGTCCACCTGCACTGCCGGGACATGGCGCAGCACATCCTGCACTGCGGGCATCGTATGTACGACGTCCCCCAGGGAAGACAGCTTGACGATCAGCACCCGCAAGGGGAACCCTAGCGTGAAAGCTCAATGCGCGGGGCCATCGGTAGCGATGGCCGCATCGGGCTTGACGGAACGCAGCAAATCCATCATGGCAGATTGGATACGTTGCAACGCTTCCGGGGTATGCCCTTCGAACCGCAAAACGAGCACTGGCGTGGTGTTCGACGCACGGATCAACCCAAAACCATCGGGCCAGTCGACGCGCAGCCCATCGGTGGTATCGACCCGCGCAGGTTCGGGAAAAGCCACCTTCGCGAGCAAGGACTCGACGACCCGATGGGGTTCCCCTTCCGCGCAACGCACGTTCAGTTCCGGCGTAGAGCAGCTCGTGGGCAGGGCATGCAGCGTAGCAGTTGCGTCGGGATGCCGACTCAGAATTTCGAGCAGACGGCATGCGGCGTAGACCCCATCGTCGAACCCATACCAGCGTTCCCGAAAGAAGATGTGCCCGCTCATTTCCCCCGCCAACGGGGAATCGACCTCCACCATGCGGGCCTTGACGAGGGAATGCCCGGTCGGGCACATCACCGGGTGCCCGCCAGCCGCTTCGATGAACGGAGCCAACCGCTGCGAGCACTTGACGTCGTAGACGATCGTCCCCCCCGGAACACGGCCCAGCACGTCAGCGGCAAAGAGCATTAACTGCCGGTCGGGGTAGATCGTTTCGGCATCGCGCGTCACGACCCCCAGGCGATCGGCATCGCCGTCAAAAGCAAGCCCCAGTTCGGCATCCCCTTGGCGAAGCGCCTCGACGACATCGCGCAAGTTCTCAGGCTTGCTCGGATCGGGATGGTGGTTGGGGAAGTTGCCGTCGACCTCCGAAAACAGCGGGATGACCTCGCAGCCGATGGCGCTCAACAACTCCGGAGCGCACACCCCAGCCACCCCATTGCCACAGTCGACGACCACTTTCATCGGGCGCGCCAAGCGAATATCGCCAACGATCCGGTCACGGTACGCCTGCCCAATATCGACCTGGCGCACCGTACCCCCGGGGGCGCTTTCCCATGTTTCGGTTTCCACCATGCTGCGCAGCGCTTGAATATCCGCGCCATACAACGCCCGCCGGTCAATCACCATCTTCAACCCGTTGTAGTCCTTGGGGTTGTGGCTACCGGTGAGCTGGATTCCGCTTGCACACAGGGTATGCGCGGCAAAGTAGAGCATCGGGGTCGTGACCATCCCTACATCAAGCACCTGCACCCCTGCCTGGCAAAGCCCTTCGATCAACGCTGCCGCCAATTCTGGGCCGCTCAGCCTTCCATCGCGACCGACCGCCACCGTGGTCTGCCCCCTGCGCTTCGCTATCGTCCCGAAGGCACGCCCCAGCGCAGCGACCACTGCGGGATGGAGGGCATCGGGAACCACCCCACGAATGTCGTAGGCCTTGAAAATCGATGGAGATACTTGCATACGATCCCGATATAGGGAAAAAATATGGGGAAGAAAACAGGCGAATTAGCCCGAATTAGCCAATCGAAACGAGGGGCATTGTAAGTTTTGGGGTATGAACACAGCCTTACTCTGCACAGGAACGCTGTATTCCAGTCCTTTCCCCAGTCCACTTCCCAGTCCATTTCCCAATCCATTGGGCTGCCTGGCATTGGCAAGCCATGCGGGGGAGTTGATTGGCGCTTGGTTCGTCGATGCGCGCCCTGCATGCACGGCGAGTTGGAACGTGCAACCTGGCATGTCTCCAGTCCTGGATCAGGCGGTAGAAGAACTTGCGGAATACTTTGCCGGGAAGAGAACGCGCTTCGATGTACCCCTGGGCCATCGGCTGGGTAGCAGTTTTTGCCATGCCGTGTGGGAGCAAACCCGGGCGATTCCCTATGGAACCACCATCGCCTACGGGGCACTGGGCAAATACATCGCCAAAGATGGCAAGGCTTGCGCGCCCCGCGCCGTGGCGGCAGCGTTGCGAGCCAACCCTTTGCTACTGTTTCAGCCTTGCCACCGCGTGGTGTATGCCAGTGGCGCCCTATCCGGCTACGCAGCAGGCACGGACCGCAAAGCCGCGCTATTGCGCCTGGAGAGCGGGCTGGGCATCTGACGACATCGCGCCCTGAGCACGGTCAAGGGTCGAAAGGCCCGCCGTGGATGCGCATCCCTTCGCGTATCCCACGCTGGGCAAACCACCCCTGGTGCATTTCCAGCACATAGCGCACTGCCACCCTACTGCAATGCGAACGGTTACTGAGCGGCTCCATATCGGCAAACTGCACGATCGTCCCATCCTCTGCCACAAAGGCCACGGTCAGCGGCAGGACAGTGTTTCGCATCCAGAAACACTGGATAGTAGGGCGCTCAAAAACGAAAAGCATGCCTTCGTTCTTCGGCATGTATCGGCGATACATCAGCCCCAGCTCACGCTGCACAGGGTCAGCGGCAACCTGGGCATCAATGCGATGCATTCCCACGACCAGAACATGCCTGGACAGATCAAGTTGTGGGCCGGGCAGGGGCAGTTCCCCATGCACTGTCCCCTCCTGGGCATGGGCAAGTGGAATCCCCGAGAACCCTACCCATGCCACCAGTACCCACCAAAGCAAAAACCACCGGAACGGTGGTTTTTGCTGGAGGGAGCGGCAGGGCAACGCTATGCAGCCGTCCACAACAGGAGCGCGACGATCTGCGGAGCAGCAATCCGCATGAACATCACCAAGGGATACACCGTCGCGTAAGCAAGAGCGGCTGCACCGCTGGTGGGATGCATGGCATTCGCAAAAGCCAGCGCCGGGGGATCGGTCATCGAACCTGCCAACAACCCGCACAAGGTCAGGTAATTGATCTTGTCGACGATCCGCGCAATGAACCCGACGATCAAGAGAGGGACCAACGTGACCAGTACACCGTACATCAGCCAATCTGTACCCGATCCATGCAACAGGGTATCAAGGAATTTGCCACCGGATAGCAGCCCGACTACGGCAAGGAACAGCACGATGCCCATCTCCCGCAATGCCAAGTTGGCACTGGGCGGCATGAACCAGTACAACGACCCGACGCTACCGATTCTGGAAAGGATCAAGGCGACGATCAGCGGCCCCCCTGCAAGCCCCAACTTGACTGGCGCCGGGAATCCAGGCAAGTAGACAGGAATGGAACCCAACAACACCCCCAAGCCAATCCCGATGAATACAGGCAACATGTGTACATGCTGCAACTTCTGGTGCGCGTTGCCAACGAGGCCGGATACCTCTTCGATGGCATCCTGCATCCCGACGAGGTTCAGGATATCGCCAAACTGCAAGGTGGTGCGATGGTCAGGGATGAGTTCGACGCCGGCACGGTTCAGGCGAGAAATCACCACATCGTAGGTTTGGGGCAAAGCCAGTTCCGAAATCTTTTTGCCGATGACTTTGGTACTCGTCACCACCACGCGCTCGACGCGCATATCGGTTCCATGGGTAGACAGGGACTCTTCCACTTCCTCCCCGATGACCAACTGCACGACGCGCAGATCGTCGCGCTCCCCGACGAGGTGAAGGATGTCATCCACCTCCATAGTCGTTTGGGGCCTGGGCACTGACAGCACGCCATCGCGCTTCATCCGCGAACAAACCACCTTGCCATCTGCGAGCACGGGAACGTCGCGCAAAGCCAATCCATGCAGGTTGGCATTGCGCAGCGCGACATTCATCGTCCCGAGCTTGTTCTTGCCCAGACCAGCCTGTTTGTCAAAGTCCGCTGCTTCCGCATGGATATCGATACGGAGAAACAACCGAATCAACCACATCGTCAGCAAGATCCCACAGATGCCGAAGGGATAAGCCATGGCATACGCCATGCCCATGCTTGCAATGCTTTCAGCAGGCGTGCCCAGTTCAGCAAGGATCTGCTGGCCCGCACCAAGCGAAGGGGTGTTCGTCACCGCGCCGGAGAACACCCCGAGCACTTCATGCAGGGGCACATCGAGCACGAGGTGAATACTCGCAGCGACCATCACGCCCAAGGTGACGAGCATCGCGGCGTACCCATTGAGGCGCAACCCGCTACTACGCAGGGAAGCGAAAAAGCCAGGCCCGACCTGAATCCCAATCGTGTAGACGAACAGAATCAACCCGAATTCGCGGACGAAATGCAAGGTATGCAAATCCAGATGGATGCCATACACCTGCACGAAGTGGCCGACGAACAAACCACCGAACAGGACGCCGCCGATCCCCAGACCAACCCCCCTGTACTGGAGGCCGCCGAGCCACAGCCCCAGCACTGCCACCAGTGCCAACAAACTCGTCGTAATCGCTATTTCGCTCATAAAAGCATCCCTGATGGGTGAGTGTGCAACCGACAAAACTACCGAACAAACTGCTGCGTCGTTGGCATGGTTGCAAGCCGAGCCGCATGGCCACTGCTGTGCGATGGGTATCCACCGAATTCGACGAATGTACTTCGACAAATTCGATGGATGCCGACACCACACAAAAGCAGAAAATTCTACTTTGGATAGAGCACTGTTCTTGGCACGCTACCCTCCTGCACCGGACTGCAATCTGCGAGCAATCTGCGCAACCAGTTCCCGCGCCAAGTCCGGTTTGTCTGCGCGTGGCAGCGCTTGCAGCCCATCGGCATCAACGATGGTCAGGGAGCAGGCATCGGTTCCGATCGCATCCTGGGCCAAGTTGGCAACAAGCATCGGTACCCCTTTGCGCACACGCTTGGCTTGGGCATTGGCACACAGGTTCTCCGTTTCCGCAGCAAAACCCACGCAAAACAACTTCCCTTCCTGCGCACGGGAAGAGTGCGCAATGCTCGCAAGGATGTCGGGGTTTTCCACGAGGTGCAAGGAAGGCGCGCCGTAGGTTGTGGAATGGGCTGTGGAGTGGGTCACAGTATCGGAACCACCCTTCTTGAGCTTGCGATCGCTGATTTCCGCGCAACGCCAGTCTGCCACTGCAGCGGTGGCAATGAACACGGTGGCATCTTGGACTGCCGCCACTACCGCACTGTGCATGTCCAAAGCCGAAACAACGTCGATACGACGCACTCCGTCAGGGGTCTCCAATGCCACAGGGCCGGATACGAGGATCACGTCCGCCCCTGCCTCGTGACATGCCCGCGCCAACGCAAAGCCCATCTTGCCGCTGGACCGATTGGTCAGCCCCCGCACGGGGTCCATCGCCTCGAAAGTCGGGCCTGCGCTGATCACCACCCGTTGCCCCGCAAGGAGTTTGGGCTGGAAAGAAGCCTGAAGAGCTTCGACGATCTGCGCCGGTTCGAGCATCCGGCCCTCCCCTTCCTCGTTGCACGCCATAGGCCCTGTGCCGACGCCCAGCACCACAGCCCCATCGGCAGCGACTTGCCGCAGATTCCGCTGGGTCGCGGGGTGTGCCCACATCGCGCAATTCATCGCGGGAGCCAACCACAAGGGGGTTTGGGGAATCTTGCGCGCAAGGCAAGCCAAGGCTAGAGCATCGTCCGCCAGGCCCGAAGCAATCCTCGCAAGAAAATTGGCGCTACACGGGGCCACCAAACAACCATCGGCCCAACGGGCCAGATCGACATGCGCGACTCCCGGTGCTGGATGCTCCCATGGCGATAGCACAACTACCCTGCCACTGAGCGCTTCCATCGTCATCGGCGCAAGAAATCGGGTGGCAGAGGTAGTCATCACGACTTGGACCTGCGCACCAGCTTGCCTCAGCAGGCGGCATATCTCGGCCGCCTTGTAGCAGGCAATGCTGCCCGTCAACCCCAGCAAGATGTTTTTGTTGACCAACATACCCATGCAATCCAATGTAGCATCTTGACTCTTTTTCTTCTCCTCGGCTTTCTCGGTTTCCTACCCTGCACCAAGCCGAATTGGCGCCGACTGTAGGGTCTTGCCCATTCCACGGCGCCCCGGTTTCTTCTCTTTTCCTGCGGCGTCATTTCCTCTTTTCCGCCATGTCCTTGCCTTCCGTAGCATGACTGGCGCGGTGTATTTCCCTATTCCATGACCAAGTTCGTATTCGTCACCGGCGGCGTCGTGTCGTCTCTCGGCAAAGGTGTAGCTGCTGCTTCGCTGGCTGCCATCCTGGAATCCCGTGGGCTTCAGGTCACGCTCATCAAGCTGGACCCGTACCTCAACGTTGACCCCGGAACCATGTCGCCGTTCCAGCATGGCGAAGTTTTTGTCACAGACGATGGAGCGGAAACCGATCTGGATCTCGGCCATTACGAGCGCTTCATCGAAACGCGGATGAACAAAGCCAACAATTTCACCGCTGGTCAGGTCTATACCAGCGTTCTGGAAAAAGAACGCCGTGGGGATTACCTGGGCAAAACGGTGCAGGTCATTCCGCACGTCACCAACGAAATCCAGCTCTTCATCCAGCGTGGCGCAGGGGTTGGTACGCCCAAGGCAGTCGATGTAGCCATCGTCGAAGTCGGTGGCACGGTCGGCGACATTGAGTCACTGCCTTTTCTCGAAGCCGTTCGGCAACTGAGCCTGCAGGCAGGTCGCAATGACACGGTGTTTGTGCATCTCAGTTACGTTCCCTGGATCGCCGCTGCGGGGGAACTCAAAACCAAACCTACCCAACACACCGCTCGCCAATTGCGCGAAATCGGTATCCAGGCCGATGCCTTGCTCTGCCGCGCAGACCGCCCCATTCCCCAGGAAGAGCGGGAAAAAATTTCCCTGTTCTCGAATGTGCCTGTGTGGGGGGTGATCTCTGTCTGGGACGTCGACACGATCTACAAAATCCCGCGCATGCTCCACGAGCAAGGGCTGGACGGACTCATCTGCGACAAGCTCCGCCTCAACACCCCCCCCGCCAACCTGCGACGCTGGGATGATCTGGTTCGCGACATCGCCAACCCGCAGGGGGAAGTCCACGTAGCAATGGTCGGCAAATATGTCGAGCTGGGGGATAGCTACAAATCCCTCAATGAAGCACTGCGCCATGCTGGCCTGAAAAACCACGTTCGCGTCAACATCCACTACATCGACGCAGAATCGCTGAACAACGACACGTGGGCAACTTTGGAACGGTTCGATGCCATCCTCGTTCCCGGCGGTTTTGGCGTGCGCGGGGTGGAAGGCAAAATCTGCGCGGTGCGCTGCGCCCGCGAACACCGCATCCCCTTTCTGGGAATCTGCCTCGGTATGCAAGTCGCGACCATCGAATTCGCCCGCAACGTCGCGGGCTTGGCCGACGCAAACAGCACCGAATTCGACCCTGCCTGCCCTTGCCCGGTCATCGCGCTCATCACGGAATGGCAAGATGAAGCAGGCCAAATCCAGACGCGCAGCCCGGATTCCGATTTGGGCGGAACGATGCGCCTGGGTGCCCAGACTTCAGACGTGGTGCCTGGAACGTTGGCCCACCGCATTTACGGCAATGTCGTCACTGAACGCCACCGTCACCGTTTCGAAGCCAATACGCGGTATCTTGACGTACTGCAACGCGCAGGTTTGGTGGTCTCCGCAATGACCCAGCGCGAAAAACTCACCGAGATCATCGAATTGCCCCCTGCCATACACCCATGGTTTATAGGGGTACAGTTCCACCCCGAATTCAAATCGACTCCCTGGAACGGCCACCCGCTATTCAATGCTTTCATTCAGGCTGCCATCAAGCACCAGCAAAGCCGTGCGCCCACGCCGACAGGTTCCTAGGGCATCCATGCCCCCCTTTTATGCCTCCACTTTTTCTGGAACGAACCCATGAAACTCTGTGGCTTTGAAGTCGGCCTGGATCGGCCTCTGTTCTTGATCGCAGGGCCTTGTGTCATCGAATCCAAACAGATGCAAATGGATACGGCGGGCACCCTTCGCGACATCACCAGCAGACTCGGGATTCCTTTTGTTTTCAAGAGCAGCTTCGACAAAGCGAACCGCTCTGGAGCGCAATCGTTCCGTGGCCCGGGAATGGAAGAAGGGTTGGCCATCCTGGCCCAGATTCGCCACGAATTGGGGGTTCCCGTGCTCACGGATGTACACACCCATGAACAAATCGAAGACGTCGCTGCCGTCGTCGATGTGCTGCAAACCCCTGCTTTTTTGTGCAGACAGACCGATTTCATCCACGCCGTTGCCCGCTGTGGCAAGCCGGTCAACCTCAAAAAGGGCCAATTCCTTTCCCCCGCTGAAATGGGCAATGTCGTCGACAAAGCGCGCCAGGCAGCCGCAAGCCATGGGCTTGATACGGATCGTTTTCTGGTGTGCGAACGCGGCGCCTGCTTCGGCTACAACAACCTCGTCAGCGACATGCGGTCGCTTTCCCTGCTGCGAGAGACCGGCGCACCCGTCGTGTATGATGCAACGCACTCCGTGCAAATGCCTGGTGCGCTGGGCAACGCCAGCGGTGGGCAGCGCCAGATGGTTCCGGTACTGGCTCGGGCGGCAGTTGCAGCGGGGATCAGTGGCATCTTCATGGAAACCCACCCCGATCCTGA
This sequence comes from Candidatus Symbiobacter mobilis CR, assembly GCF_000477435.1. Classification (NCBI taxonomy): domain Bacteria; kingdom Pseudomonadati; phylum Pseudomonadota; class Betaproteobacteria; order Burkholderiales; family Comamonadaceae; genus Candidatus Symbiobacter; species Candidatus Symbiobacter mobilis. Next base: position 304,472 of record NC_022576.1, on the reverse strand, counting down.
TCGGGCGATGAGCGACGGCCCCAATTCCGTTCCGCTCCACCTCATGGAAAGCCTGCTCGAATCGCTGATGGCCATCGATTCGGTGGTCAAGCAGCGTGGATTCCTCGAACAGCGTCTTTCCTGCCATGCAGGGTCATGATGCCAGGGTGCTGCCGAATCGGGTGCTGGCGAATGTATACGTTGCCCTCGACTCGCTGCTCTTGACATCTCTCCCCCGATTTTTTCCCCTGTAGCCAGCACACCGTGTGCAGCAATGTGCAATATGGAGTATGGCTACGTTTTTCTCCCCTTGTTCATCAACCTGAAAGAAGCAAATGAGCGCTATCGTTGACATTGTCGGCCGTGAAATTTTGGACTCCCGTGGCAATCCCACCGTGGAATGTGATGTGCTCCTCGAAAGTGGAAACATGGGCCGTGCTGCGGTGCCCTCCGGCGCATCGACGGGTAGCCGGGAAGCCATCGAACTTCGCGATGGCGACAAAACCCGGTACCTCGGCAAAGGCGTGCTCAAGGCAGTCGAATACATCAACACCGAAATTTCCGAAGCCGTGATGGGGCTTGATGCCGGCGAACAAGCCTTCCTGGACAAGGCCCTGATCGATCTGGACGGCACCGAAAACAAATCACGTCTCGGCGCCAACTCCATCCTCGCCGTATCCATGGCTGCTGCCCGCGCTGCGGCGGAAGAATCCGGGCTGCCGCTCTACCGCTACTTTGGCGGAATGTCTGGCGTGCAAATGCCCGTGCCCATGATGAACGTGGTCAACGGTGGCGCACATGCCAACAACAGTCTCGATCTGCAGGAATTCATGATCATCCCCGTTGGGGCATCCAGCTTCCGTGAAGCGCTGCGCTACGGTGCTGAAACCTTCCACGCACTCAAAAAAATCATCGACGACAAAGGCATGAGCACCGCCGTTGGCGATGAAGGTGGTTTTGCCCCTTCGGTCAAAAGCCACGAAGAAGCCATCCAGCTCATCATCAAGGCCATCGAAAAAGCGGGATTCGTTCCTGGCGAACATATTGCCATCGGCTTGGACTGCGCCGCCAGCGAGTTCTACAAAGACGGCAAATACCACCTTGCAGGGGAAGGGCTGGTGCTGGACGCACAGCAATGGACAGACATGCTCGCCACGTGGGTGGACAAGTACCCCATCCTGAGCATCGAAGACGGCATGTCCGAAGGCGACTGGGATGGCTGGCGCTTACTGACTGATCGACTGGGCAAAAACATCCAGATCGTTGGCGACGACCTGTTCGTCACCAATACCAAAATCCTTCGCGAAGGGATCGACAAAGGTATCGCCAATTCCATCCTGATCAAAATCAACCAGATCGGCACCCTGTCCGAAACGTTCGCCGCCATTGAAATGGCCAAGCGTGCCCGCTACACGGCGGTCATCAGCCACCGTTCCGGCGAAACGGAAGATTCGACGATCGCCGACATTGCCGTGGGTACCAACGCTGGTCAGATCAAGACCGGCAGCCTGAGCCGTTCCGACCGGATGGCCAAGTACAACCAACTGCTCCGCATCGAAGAAGACTTGGGCGATGTTGCGGTATATCCCGGCCGCAGCGCGTTCTACAACCTTCGCTAAGCAAGGCACGCTAGGCACATAAGGTGCGTTGACGACTCTTCTGGGCGGGAAGACAACCATGGGTTCGCGGTACTTTGCATGGCTGCTGATCATCCTTCTGGTCATGCTGGGTGTCCAAATCATGTACGGACGTGGCGGAAGATCCGACGTCGCACAGAGCCGCGCCCGCCTTGCTGCCCAGAAACAAGTCAACGACCGCATGGAGCAAGAAAATCGTTTTCTGGCCGCAGAAATCGCTGGTTGGGATTCGGGTACGGAAGTATTGGAAGAAAAAGCGCGAATGGGGTTTGGAATGACCAAACCGGATGAGGTATTCGTTCGCGTTGCCCAGTAGGTGTCCCCTACATCCCTCCTATATCCCTCCCTACATCCCGTGTTTACACCGCCGCTCACCCCGGCGGTTTTTTTTGCTCCCAAACCGACGCACCCCTTTACAAGCCCGTCAAAGCCTGGACACCAATAGCGCCAGCAGCGATGAACCGGAATGTGCAGAGCGACGGAATGCGCAGACCCTCTATCCTGCCTTGGGTCAACAAGGACGGTACCCAGGAGTACGGCACACCCGAGGCTACGCACCGTCGCTATGCAGGCGGGATCTGGGAAATCGGTCAGGTTCCTGGACTAGAATGACTTTGTCTGCCACGTTCGTTGGGCTTGGTAATTCTTGAACCAATTCTCATTGAGCCAGGGTTAGGAATATTTCCGCGTCGGCGTGATCTTCTCGCGTTAGAACTTCCCAAGGCGCGGGTGACCTTACCCACCTGAACCCCGGTTCAGTCATCGGTTCAGCGGCGTGCGCAGACCCTTCTCCCTCCAGCCTATCCTGGCTATTCCCTCCCCGCTTCCCGCCCTCTGGTCTGCATGTCTGCCGCGCCGGTGTTGTCTTGACTGTTCTCGGTCTTCATGGCCCGCTTTGGATGGGCTTGGTATTCCTGGGCCTGGGTGCCGGGTTCCTTGCAGGACTTTTTGGAATAGGGGGAGGCGTGATCGTCGTACCCGGTTTGTTCTGGCTGCTGCAAAGCGGGGGCTATTCGCCTGCATCAGGAATCAAGGTAGCCATCGCCACTTCCTCGGCGGTCATGGTGTGTACAGCTCTCTCCAGCGTAGCCGCACACTTCCGCCACAACACCATCCGCTGGGATGTGGTGCAAGGCGTCGTGCCAGGTTTGCTTGCCGGAGCTGGGATTGCCAGCGTAGGTGTTTTTTCGACGATCCCTGCCGACTGGCTTGCCATACTCTACGCAACGTTCGTAGTGTTCTCCGCCACCCAACTGCTGCATGAAAAAGTGTCTGACCATGCGGACCATGCGGAGGGTGGCACGCTACCAAGCCTACGGGGGATGCTCCCCGTAGGCACCGTGATCGGGTTCGTCAGTGCACTCGTCGGAGCCGGTGGAGGATTTTTGAGCGTTCCGTGGTTGGTGCGGTGCAACCTGCCAATGCGCAACGTGATCGCCACCTCCGCAGCCATGGGCCTTCCCATTGCGGTGGTCAGTACTGCCGGATACCTGCTTTCTTCTACTGGTGCATCAGGCTTGTCATCTGGTACTGTGGGGTATATCAGCCTGCCCGCTCTCGCTGCCGTGGGTTTGGGCAGCCTGATTGCAGCGCCAGCAGGCGCCTACACCGCATACCGAATCAGCAGCCTTTGGCTACGTCGAGCCTTTGCTGTACTGCTGTACTGCGCTGCTGTACACGTGCTGCTCCGCACTTTTGCAGGTACGTGACGGCCGTTGTAACAGCAAGTAGCGGAAGTAGCACCTTCAGCACTTTCAGCACCTTCGATGCAGCCTGCATCGCACGATGCTTCCTCCCGCAACACCGGCTGCACGGTACCCATGATCCAACCGCAAGCGCAATCAGGCAGTTTCCCCGTAGACAGCGATAGCCAATTCCACCGCGACATCCGTGTGTAGTGCCACCTTGACCGTGCAGTCTCCCACGGTTTTGATATGACCCGAAGGCAAGCGGATTTGCGATTTATGGACGGTAAAGCCATTGCGGCCTAGTTCCTCTGCAATATCGGCGTTCGTGACAGAGCCGAACAGTCGCCCGTCGACACCCGCTTTCTGCGTCAATTTGCACACAAAGCCGGAGAGCTTTTCGCCCAGCGCGACAGCCAGTGCCTTTTTTTCTGCGGCAACCCGTTCCAGCTCCGCACGGCGTGCCTGAAATTCCTGCAAGGCGGCTGCCGATGCGCGACGCGCACGGCCACTGGGAATGAGGAAATTCCTTGCATACCCATCCTTGACGCGCACCACGTCGCCCAAATTGCCTAGGTTGATGACCTTATCGAGCAAAATTATTTGCATCTCTTGCTCCTTCAGACCTTGTGCTGGTCAGAGTAGGGCAACAGTGCCAAGTACCGCGCACGTTTGATCGCAGTATTGAGTTGCCGTTGGTAAATGGCGCGCGTCCCAGTCAAGCGAGCCGGAATGATTTTTCCGTTTTCCGCAATGAAATCGCGGAGCGTATCGAGATCCTTGTAGTCGATTTCCTCGACCCCAGTCACCGTAAAGCGGCAGAAACGCTTACGACGGAAAAGCAAATTCTGGGCAGCGCGTTTGGGGCGCCGATTTTTCGTGAGTGACCGCCTCGGTCCAGCCATGATGGGCTCCTTCTTGTTCCGAAAGTTGGGGGAAAGCCAAAAAATCCTGAATTTGGTATACAACCCGACCGCTACGGGGAGAAAACAAAAAACCCCGAAACGACCAGCAGGTACCCAAGTCTTGCTGCGCAAGCCGTTCTGCAACGCATCCGAAACAGACCGCCCGAAGCACCAGCCGTACTACCCGTTGCACTCCGTCTTCTTTGTTGACGGACTCATGCGCCAGCGTGCAACCCAGAATGGGTACACCCGCCGGGGAGTAACGCAATTGCGCGATTTCCGCAATCGTGGCAACGATGCACAAGTGATTCGTATCGTGATCTGTAGCCTGGCTCGTATCCTGTGCAGTCGTCCGCTGCGTCGTCGAAACCACCTGCGCGAACGCTCAAACCGACGGCGACGGCTCGGTAGAGGCTACCTTGCGCGCATCCTCTCGTTCCGCAGACCGCATCATTGCGGAAGGCGCGGTCTCGGCCTTGTTCCGGCGTACCGTGAGGCTGCGCAGAATCGCGTCGTTGAACCGGAAAGCATGTTCCAGTTCCCCCATGACGTTCTGGTCGGCCTCGATATTCAAGCACAGGTAATGGGCTTTGGAGAGACGGTCGATGGAGTACGCCAACACGCGACGTCCCCAGTCTTCCACCCGATGGATGCGCCCATTCCCGGCAGTAACCATGTTTTTGTACCGTTCCAGCATGGCTGGAACCTGTTCGCTCTGATCCGGATGGATCATGAGCACCACTTCATAATGACGCATTAGTTCACCTCGTTCCTTATGGATAGGCCTTGTGGCCGTGCTCCCACCCCCGGCGTCGAATGGGGTGTGGGAAGGAAAACCAGCGATTCTAGCGATGCGTTTCCCCTGTTTCCGTACCCCATATTTCCGTTTCCCGTTTTCCCCTGTTTCGATAGCAATGCTCTCTCTCGCCATCACTGTGGCGCACGGAGCGCTCTTTGCCAGCTTGAGACTGTCAACGCTATCAACGATATCCGAGACATCCCCTTCGACAGGTTCCTCTACGCTGATGCAGCCCCCACCGCTGCATCACCCGATACCGCACAGACTGCGCATAGTCGCGGCCTTGCACGTCGAGACTCCATCCATCCCCATTCCCACCACGACACCAGCAACTCCCTCGCCCCCCTCGGTCGCGACGGTTGCCACAGTCGATCCTGCTCCCCCACAGCGCATACCGAACCCGCAGCGACGCGGTTTGCTGCCGGTGGCCGGGCCTGTAGACAGTCCCGTCGCCCCCCATGCCCTCGTCAGCACTACGTCCGATGTCGCCTCTACACAAGGGGCTACAGCACCCACTCTCCCAAAATCGAATACCCCAGTCTCCATTCCAGCCGACTCGCCTCCCATCCTGACCGACGCCGAACCCATTGATGCCCCAGCACCGGACTACCCAGCGTTGAGCCGCAGGTATCGGGAGGAAGGGAGCGTCGTCGTTCGGGTCTCGATCGGCAAGGATGGCACGGCGAAGGATGCGCACATCCACCGTTCCAGCGGTTTTCGCCGCTTGGACACAGCCAGCCTCCGCACCGCCTTGTCATGGAAATACCGTCCTGCCATGCTTGCCGGTGCCCCCCAAGAACGATGGCACGACGTGCCTTTTCGATTCGAGCTCACATCGTCCACACGACACACCCACACTGCCGCACAAGCTGCAACTTCTCGGCTTTCTACAATCGAATCCTCTTTTTTCCACCCTTCTTCCCTAGGAGATCTACGTCATGACGGATCGTGAACAAGCACTGCGACCGGTATTCGGCTATGGCACCGCTGCGGTGGATCGCAACAAAGTGCTGCGCAACACGTATGGATTGCTCGCGCTGAGTTTGGTACCCACCGTGGCCGGTGCATGGATCGGCGTAATAACCGGCATGGCGCAGTTTTTCCACGGATGGCTGGGGTTGCTGGTGTTTCTTGGCGGCGCTTTCGGATTCATGTTTGCTATCGAAAAAAATAGCCACCGCGCTGCGGGGGTCTACATCCTGCTCGCGTTTACCTTTTTCATGGGTGTGATGCTTTCCGGGTTGATTGCCTCCATCCTCGGGTTGCGCAACGGCGTGGCCCTAATCATGACGGCCTTTGCCGGTACAGCCAGTATCTTTGCCGCCATGGCTGGTCTTTCCACCGTCATCCGCAGGGATTTGTCCGGAATGGGCCAATGGCTCTTCGTCGGCGTGCTCGCGATTCTGGTTGGGGGCGTGATCAACGTCTTCGTTGGCTCCACGGCAGCAATGATGGCGCTATCCGTTGCCGCCATTGGCATATTCAGCGCCCTCATGTTGTACGACCTCAAACGCATCGTCGATGGAGGAGAGGACAACTACATCCGTGCCACGCTGGCGCTGTACCTCGACGCCTTCAACGTGTTTCAGAGCTTGTTGGCATTGCTGGGTATCTTCGGCGGCGAACACGACTAACCCTCCGCTTTCAGCGCGATACACGCCCCCTTGCCATGCGCATTGCAGTGTTCGGTCTGTGTCTTGCTGCACTGTCCGGCTGTGATTTCGACCTCGGGATGATCGGGCTAGGCCCCGATCCCCGGCTGGAGGCCGAGGCGCGCGCTATCGGCGCTTCCTGCCGGTTCGGAATGCGAGGCATCGAGGACTGCTATACCTTGCACCGCAACATAGATAAAGCAGCCATCTATGCTGGATGGCGCGAAATGGATTCCTACATGCGGGAAAACCAAATCGAGGGAATCCGCGCGGAAATTCCCCTCCCGCCCGAGCCTCCCCCTTCGGCTCCAGTATCAGCTCCCCCGCCGCCGCCCCCTCCCCCCAAAGAACACTCCGAGGAGGAAGAAGAAGAGGAAGAAGAGCCGGAACAGGGCGGCCACGCAGCACAACATTGATCCGGTGATCCTGCCCCCACCCGCATGGATGGGGATTTTTCTCTGCATTTCCCGGTGTTTCCCTGCACGAGGCTCGGCAGTTGCTGCGATGTGCCCACGGGGGTAATTTGTCGATGCAATGGACTGGATCACGAATTTGTGCTCCGATTCCATGTCCGATTCGTGATATTTCGCACCCCATCTATATTTCACATCGTCCCCAGTGCTACGTATAGCGTGGCTAAAATCCACGGGCTATCCTGCTGCGGGTGCAGTGGGTAGATTCACGAAAGGAACCAATTTATGACTATTGCTCGCCGCCTCCTCCCCTCGTTGCGTTTGCTGGCAATCGCAAGCTGTGTCGTGGGTGCCAGCCACTCCTTCGCAGCCAAAACCTACACAGACAACGGTGATGGCACCGTGACCGACCCCACCACAGGGCTCACCTGGATGCGCTGCGCCGTAGGCCAAACCTGGAACGGCACCACGTGCAACGGTGAAGCTACGCTCATGAACTGGGCGGACGCCAATGCACATCGCACCACCTTTGCAGGTCGCAATACTTGGCGTTTGCCTACGATCCGTGAATTGCAAACGATTGTTGATACCAGCAAAACGTACCCTTCCATTGACGGAACGGTTTTCCCCAACGCTGCTGTTTTCCCTGCTACAGCGCTGGAAGGTGAAAGATTTTGGTATTGGTCCAGCACTTCCTCGCTTTTCACACAGGAATCCCAACCCAATACGAATTTTGCTCATGCAGTCAAATTTGCTTTTGGTGATGTCCAATACTTTGGTACCAGTGGTAATCTGGCCCTACGCTTGGTAACTGGCCCAACTACATCGGCATTGTTGAATGTGGAGCGTCCGGATTCCCAGTACGTAGCAAACAACAACGGCACTGTCATGCACAGCCCGACGGGGTTGATGTGGCAGCGCTGTGCCATGGGCCAAACTTGGCAGCTTGATGCGCAAACCAATGCCTACACCTGCTCCGGCACGGCATCGTTATTGAATTTTGCTCAAGCTAAACAATTGGCAGACGAAAATTCTTTTGCCGGGTACAACGACTGGCGCTTGCCTACCCTCGACGAAATGCTGAGCCTCGTCGATTTCAAGAAGTTCGATTCTTCTTTGAATAGGATGGTATTTCCCAATGCCAGCAATGGTTATTTTTATACCAACACACCAATCAAAGAACCTGCCCAGGCAGGCTATTATGCCGATAGCTCTTGGCTCGTGCATTTTTGGGACGGCAGCTCTACTGGAGATTACTTTCAGACCAATTCCGTCCGGCTCGTTCGCGGTGGCATCCCTGTAGATGCTTACAACTTGACTGTGACCAAGACTGGGAGCGGAGAAGTCACGAGTACTACTTTGGCAGGTATCAACTGTGGTACCCAATGCACTGGCACCTACACCAGCGGCACGCAGGTCGCTTTGGTGACTACCAACCCCTTCGCGACATGGGAAGGCAATTGTCAAGAAAAGAACGCCGAAGGGGTGACCTATGGCCGCCAATGCACCGTGACGATGAGCGCCAACATGGCAGTGCATGTGACGATGAGTTCCCTCCCCGTTTCCGCCGGGTGGAACTTGCTTGGCAACGGTCGGAATACCACGATGAACGTGGCTGACTTGATCAAGGATCCAACGAAGGTCAGCACAGTGTGGAAGTTCGATCCGGACTCTGCAACGTGGCAGTTCTACACCCCGTCGATGCCCGCCGCAGATTTGGCTACCTACGCTGCAAGCAAGCGGTACGGTGTCCTGTCAGAAATCAAGCCTGGTGAGGGTTTTTGGGTCAACGCCATCACGGCTTTCGATCTACCCGTCCCCACTGGCGCGCCTGTCACCGTCACGGCCTACCAGGAAGGTGGTACACACGCTCTGAAGTCCGGTTGGAGCTTGATCGCCTTTGGTGAAGATCGCACGCCTCAGTATTTCAATATCAATATCGGCACCACAGCTCCACCTACTGGCGTCATTCCTCAAAACTTCTACACACTGTGGGCTTGGGACAGTCCCCAAGGCAAGTGGTACTTTTACGCTCCGGAATTGGACAACCGTGGTGGAACGCACTTGGCTGATCACATTCAAGCCAACGGCTATCTTGCCTTCGGCCAGAAAAAGCTTGGGCAAGGTGTGGGATTCTGGGTCAACAAGCGCTGATCAACAACCATCGTCCTTGATCCTGCAAGGAGGGTGTAGCGGTGTGCATCTCTGCGATGCGTCACTTTGTAATGCATCCCTTGGTGATACATCCCTCTGATCCTTCTTGCTCCCCTGTGGGTTTGCCCCCAAGGGGCATCCGTTGGTGTGGGGATGATGCGCAGTACCCGTACAGCAATTCAGTGCGGTAGTTCATCATCTCGATTGCTTTCGACCACTGCCAGGTTCGCCCGGCAGTGGTTTTTTTTTGCCTGCAAGTTTGCCCATACCGCTTTGCAGCGTGCGCACTGCGTGTACGCTGTGCTTCCTGCCGATTCCGCAGCCACCAGTGCAAGCTGATTCCATCCTTTCGATATCCATCCCCTTCCCATGAGGAACCCCGTGCTAGCTTCCGCGTTCCTGCGCCTTCCCCGTGACGCACGGGATACGCTGTTCATCCTGGTTGTGCTGCTCTGGGTGGCGCTGCCGCAGTTCCGTTTCACCCCGTTGTGGTGCGGGCTGGCTTGTGCGGCCGTCCTTGGCTGGCGTGCCATCCTGGCATGGCGTGGGATGCCCCTGCCGCCTAAGTGGCTCGTCGGCGGCTTGCTGCTCGCTGCGGTGGTATCGACGGCGCTGACGTACCGCACCCTGCTAGGTCAGGATGCGGGGGTGTGCCTGCTCCTGCTCTTGCTCGTACTCAAAACACTGGAATTGCGTGCGCGGCGCGATGCCTTCGTGCTGTTTTTCGTGGGGTTTTTCCTGCTGCTGGCGCAGTTTTTCCATTCGCAATCCTTGCTGACCGCAGCAGGGATGCTCGCCGGGCTTTTGGGGCTGCTGACCGCGCTGGTGCATGCACACCGTATCGGCAATTCGCCTGCGTTGCGTCAGTCCGCCTACACAGCAGGCCGCATCCTGCTCTGGGCTACCCCCCTGATGCTGCTGCTTTTTCTGTTCTTCCCACGCCTGTCCCCGCTATGGGGCACACCGGGCAATGCACTGACCGGGCGCAGTGGCTTGTCCGGCAGCATGACCGTTGGCGACGTCACGCACCTTGCCCTCGACGACGGCATTGCCATGCGCATCCGCTTTGCAGGCCCGATTCCCGACCCCACCCAGCTCTACTTTCGCGGGCCGGTCCTGTGGGCCTTCGACGGCAGAACCTGGCGCGCACGCAACCATTGGATGGTAAATACCCCCCTTCCCGAACCCGAGCTGCGCATCCACGGCAACCCCGTGCGCTACCAGGTGACGCAGGAACCGAATCGACTCCCCTGGCTACCTGTGCTGGAAGCCGCCGTGGCCATCGAAGGCCAGCGTGCAGTGATGACCCGTGACCTGCAATGGCTGCACCCGAAGCCCATCATGGAAGTACTGCGGTACGACGTCGAAAGCTACCCCCACTTTGAGCACGGCCCGCGCACCGCCGAACCCTCCCTGCTCCCCTTTCAGTGGCTTCCCACATGGAGCAACCCCCGCACCCAAGCCTGGGCCGCACAACTGCGCAATGACCCCCGCAACGCTGACAACACAGCCCTGGACTGGGCCCAATTTGCCCTGAATCACCTGCGCCAAGGCGGGTACCGCTACACGCTCGACGTCGGCATCTATGGCCTGCACAGCGCAGACGAGTATTGGTTCGACCGCAAGCTGGGTTTTTGCGAGCACATTGCATCGAGCTTCGTCATCCTGCTGCGTGCCCTCGGCATCCCCGCCCGCGTCGTGACTGGCTACCAGGGCGGAGAACGCAATCCCATCGATGGGCTGTGGACTGTCCGCCACAGCGACGCGCACGCCTGGGCCGAGCTATGGATGCCCGGGCGGGGATGGTTTCGCATCGACCCCACTGCCGTTGTCGCCCCCGCCAGGATCGGCACCCTGCAACGCGCACCGATGACGCTCGGCAATACGGCCCTGTTTGAGCGCGTACACCCCCGCCTGGCGTGGGAACTGCGCGCACTATGGGACGCAGCCAACACGCGCTGGAACGATTGGGTATTGCACTATGGACAGACCCGCCAGTTCGACCTGCTGCGCAACCTGGGTTTCGACAGCCCAAGCTGGCAACATCTCGGCATCGCTCTCTTCGGCACCATGGCAACCATCGCCGCCGTATGGGCCGCGTTGCGATACCTGCTGCGCCAACGGCAAGACCCCTGGTTACGCCTATTCCACGCCGTGACCACAAGACTGCGCCAACGCGGGTGGCCCCTGCCCGTGCACCCCACCCCCCGGGGCATTGCAGCCTTGCTGGCGCTCCAACCTACGCCAGCGCTGCAAGGCTGGCTGCTGCGCATGGAAACCCTGCGCTACGCCCCACCCAAGCCGCAGCAGGGTTCTCTCTCCCAGCAACTTGCCGCGCTACGTAGGGAGTGGAAGAGGCTGGCAAAGGCGGTACCAGTCCACACTACTTCAGGCTAATTCCGGTGTGTGAAATTCGTTTCCACGTTTCACTAGGGTCGCGACTCCACCTTCCACCAGAATGCCTGCATCCCTGTTGCAGACAATGAAGGGCTAGGACTTGCACTACGAACTGCGTATTCTGGAGCGCCCATACCCCGAATAAATTGATCAAGAATCAACCGATCTTGCTCTGCTGTCCCTCGGCGAACAATTTCGCTCGGAACTGCATCTTGTTGCAAAAAAGAAAAATCTGCCCGATCGGAATGTTCTTTGGCCTCCACTACCACCAGCACAATCTGTTCCATTCCCAAAGTAGAATCAGTAATCTGGAATTCGAACGGAAAGCTGGCTCCAGGCTGTAGTCGATTGCTTGACCCCACCGGATTCGGAAACATAATCGTTATTCCAAACTTGCTATCTACATATAGTGCAGTGACATCAAGATTTTTTAAGCCAGTATTCTTCATGCGAACCTTGATAACATCTCCTGGATAAAATGTAGGAATAGCTTCATTAGGATTTATTGGCAATTCCTGTCTATCTTTCGTTCGAGATATTTTAACTTCCAAGGAATTGTTTACGGACTGATTGGATAGGCTTGCAGCAGCACGAGCAATATTGGTGGCTTTCCGCACCGACCGCAAATTCTGTACCAATTTTGTACGTATCCCTTCAGCAGTTGCCTTTGGACCGAGATCCAGATACACATAGCGCTTTTCGGGCATTACGGAGTCTTCTACTTTCAGCGAAGCCACACTCTGTGGCAAGAACCACAGTCGGGTACCTTGCGCACGCAAAACCACTTGTGCCTCATCCGCATGATCGACCCAACGTACATCTCTGATCGCATCTGCTTGCTGTGGCGCAGTGGCCAATTTGTGTAGCGGTTCCGCAAAAGGACAAGGTATCTTGCATTGCGTCAAATCTGTGGCCACAGCCAGAGAAAATGGCACAGATGACTGCACCAGTCTGGCGATCTTGCCAACTTGTAACTGTGACTCCGAAAACGCAGGCTTTTGCCCGAAGGCCACCGGGGCCAGCTCCGCGCTGGTAGCACTAGTATGGATAGCTTGAACGTAGCCCAATGCTTCTGTCGATTCTGCAGTTGCCGAAGGCAGAATGGCAAACACAGCACCCTCGTACACCTCAGCCAACTCTCCGGCCGGAATACTCATTGGCGGTTCGAAGTCGAGTTGCCACTGCCGATATGAAACGGCAGGCTTACCGAGCACATCCTCGTCGAGTCCCGATCCAGAAAACAGTGGAGTAGCCTGTGCATCTCCACGACCCATTGCCCGATAGCGAGTCAAAATCTGCTGCGCCAATTGACGGTAAGTCATTCCCGCACCACCCTCCAGCGCTTGCTGCAGCGTGTGACTGAAAAGGCCGTAGTCGACACCACCCTGCTTCGCCCTTTCCCGAACATCTCTAGGGAAAGGCATTTCGGGTGCTTGTTCATCAGTCTGTGCCGCATAAAAATACACAGAACGCCCACTTCCAGAAGAGCTACGTTGGCGCTGCACGCTTCCAGATACGGAAGCTGCACGACTGGCAGCTTTTGTGATGGCACTCTGGGGAACTCCCAAGTCCGATGGTGACACCTGTCGCAGTCGTACATCCCCACCCCGCACCATCGTGGCAGAGTGACACGAATCAAAAATTGCCCAAACAAAGGCGCCCGCTGTCGCAATCCGATCTACATGGGCGCGAATTTCGTGATCCACAATCGCTTGGTTTTGCTTCGCATCGCCATCTTGCTCATCGCCTTCCCAACGTGCAATATCCCGTGGCAAAAAAACCTCGAACAAACCATCCGGCTCATCTATCGCGAAAGGGCTGCGCTCTGGTACAGGGAGCTGGCTCCCATGCCCTGCCATAAAAAGAATGACGTAGTCTCCAGGCAAGGTACTGTCAGCAAGCTGCTTCAAAGAAGCGAGAATATCTTTGCGGGTTGGCATAGACACAGAGCCTTCCACCCCATCCGCCAAAACGGTGATATTCCCTTTGGGGACACCATAACTTGCCAACAATTCGCGCATCTTGGCAACATCATTTTTGGGACCGTATAGATCTCTTTTTTGGAGCAATGGATACTCCGACACTCCAACAAGAAGCGCCCGGTATCTTGACGGAGTGGGAGACGCACTTGCTGCCATGGAAATAGCCCACACGACAATACCCAATACACAACAACGCATGAAACGATGGACGTTCATAACAGAGACTCAGCAAAGTGTGAGACACACAGCGACATGGGAAAACCCCCACAGACTGTTGTCAAGAAGGCAGCCATGGCAGGCCGACATTGCCTGTACCTGGAGCCATGTGCTGCCCTACAACATCAGTTATGGACGATCGTGTAGTAATTGGCCATACCCAGGTTTTTGACCTTGATCGTAAACTGCCCAGTCCATCTTGGCGACCAACGGCACAGCATCCGATCAGTGAGGTCTGTATCACTACAAATCAGGTTTTCATTCTCGTCATATACATACAAGTCCAGATCGGAGTCCCCGTCCCCCGCAGCAAACACAATGGCTGGCTCACCGCCACGAAAAGCTACCTGATATACGTCCTGCGTACCTCTGTACACAAGGGTACTCTTACGCCCAGGGCCATGCACGGCACCGCGCCCTCCTACCCTGGCTGCATCCTCCGCCAAAGCTACCAGATCCTTGCGATCCCCGGCATACTGCTTGGCCCTGGCCAAGATTGCTTCCACAGTCAACGTGTCTGTTTTCTTGTCTGCCGATGTTGTTTGACCAGAGCCCTTGACGACTGCGGCCTTCGAGGGACTATCACCCACCTCCTTCATGATCCGGGCAGCCGCAATCATCGCCAGTGCGTCCTGCTTGCTATCTCCATAACGGACCAAAGCCATTGCTGTTTCCCAATGATCGACAGCAGTCGAACTGGCCGTGGGCGCAGTAGCCTCTCCCACATTCGAACTCTTTGGATTGCCATCAGCAAAAACCGGGATGCAGAACAGCGATACCGCTGCAAAAGCAAAGGGAACCAAACGAGTCTGAAACGACATACAAAACCCCCAAAAAAAATTGAAAATAATGAATTGACGACAGCAACGGCCAACGTGCCACGCAGTCGTCGCTGGGCCGCCCTAGCCCACATGCAATCGCAGCTTGACCTCCCCTCTCAAAACGGAAATGACCTTGCTGCCACTTCGACGAAGTACAGCACCAAATTCTTGGACGGTAGAAACCGGCGCCCGATCAACCCCCAGAATCACATCGCCATTGCGAAAGCCTAGCGCATGAGCGGGGGCACCCGCACGCACGCCACTCACCAACAACCCATCACGCCCGCGGGACAACTGCATCCCTTGGAGTACGGAGGTGGACTCGGGGGCACTAGGCTTGGCCACACCGGGGGCACTACTGGCAGGCGTCTGCTGCTGTGCCTTGGCAACTTCGTCGGCACTGACGGCCTCAACCGGGACTTGCAAAACCGACTGCACACCGCGCCGCCAGACTTTCAGCCGAATCTGGTTCCCCACGGGGATCAGCGCCACCCGGTTACGAAGGTCTGACACTGTACGCACCGGACGACCATCCACTTCCAGCACAACGTCATTTACTCGGAGACCCGCCCTGTCTGCCGAAGAACCGCTGGCTACGGAACGCACCAACGCCCCGGCAATAATGGGAAGTCCTTCCCGTGCCACCACGGCCTCGGTAACTTCTTCCGCCTGTACGCCAATGCGGCCACGCATGACTTCGCCGAATCGAATGATCTGATCCAGCACAGCCTGCGCCATACTGGTCGGAATAGCAAAGCCAATGCCGATATTCCCGCCTTGCCCTCCCCTTCCACCACTCAGAATGGCCGTATTGATTCCAACGAGTTCACCGCGCATATTGATCAGCGCGCCACCGGAATTCCCAGGGTTGACGGCAGCATCGGTCTGGATGTAGTCCTCGTACCCTTCTGGGGAAAGTCCCCTGCCCATTGCAGACACGATTCCTGAGGTCACTGTCTGCCCCAACCCGAAGGGATTGCCTATCGCCACGACGAGATCCCCCACGCGCAAGGCATCGGAATCTCCCACTGGCACTGCTGTGAGCTTCTCGGGCCGCACACGCAGTACAGCCACGTCTGTCCCAGGATCAGAGCCCACCAGTTCTGCCAGCAGTTCGCGGCGGTCATTCAACATCACCATAAGGCGCGAAGCCCCTTGCACAACGTGGTGGTTCGTCAGCACCAAGCCGCGCGCAGCGTCCACCACGACACCGGAACCAGCGGGCCGCATCACGGGCCGATCAGTGTGCGAAGCACTGTCTCCATGACCACGCTCACCCTGCAGATCTTCGAAAAATCGCCGAAAAACAGGGTCATTCAGCAATGGGTTGTCTGCAGACCGGGACTGGCTTACCGAAATACCCACTACTCCTGGGGCGACCTGCGCAACGACTGCCGCGAAACCCGAAGACCCCGAAGCTGCTCCAGGCAACTGGACCTGAGCCAACGCGTGCTGGGCCAGCATGAAAGGCAATGCCAACCACACCATCCACAGAACACGGAATCTGCGCCAAAACGCCAATTCCGTTGCTGTGGCTGCATTGCAGCCAATGCTTTGATCATCCGACATGCATTGAGAAACGCTGTATCGCATACCGCCTCCATCACCAAACCCAAACAAACCTCCGGATGCGCCAAGGAACTGTCGCAACGTACAAAAGGGAAAATAACTTACAGTTGCAGGCGAACGTTGATCTCAAAATTCATCTTCACTGGTCAGCTCCTTCTCCATTGGATCTGCAGTTTTTGTTACCGCCAAGATTGCTGCAAGCAAGGACTCTCCATCGGAATTGGCATCAATCTTTGCTGAAAACACAGCAACAAAATTATTACTCATTTTTCTCAACTCCCATGCTCCAAGTTTTACCTTGGAATTTTGCGTAAGAAGCTGATTAGCGATATCTGCCGTAAGAGGAGTTTTTGATCGGTATGCGACAGCCCATACTTCTCTGATCTCCAGCGATCCTAACTCAGAAGTATCGGAAGAAATAAAAATAATTTGTGATCTATCATTCCCTGCAGAATTATATAAAAGAAAATCCCCATCCTTATCAACAGTGTATTTCAAATCTTGTTCTTTTAGCAACCGTGCTATACGAATATCTCCAGCTTTTTCTTCTTTATCCTCGCCTGCAATAGTGGAAAAACAAAACAGTCCAGCAATTATGGCAGTAATCATGATTTTCATTATCACACTCCTTTTGGTTAGCAAGAAAAATATATTGTTAACAAATCTATCTAATGCAATAGATATTCACGGCATCTTCATTCGATACTGTAAAAATACCGCCCATCGCATACCATCTGGACATCATGCCCAACGTTCCATCAACACGAGTGGTGCCCACAACTAGGGGTAGGTGCAAAAGGACAGCAGGGAGGCATGCAACAACAGTCGCCAGCACAAAACACCAAGGATAGAGATGCTACGCTTTGGTAGAAGCGACGGAAGCCGCGATGGATTCTGAAAGCCGAAAAATGGATGTATACCGTACATACCGTAGCCGAGGTTGCACTGTATCCATTTCCTTTTCCCTTGCATGCTCTTGCTTGCTCTGGCAGCCCTGCAGAAAAAATTTTGCAGGGTAATTACAACACATCTGTTGAAAAACAACTTGACAAACGGCAAGTGCATCGTCTATACGTGCATTGTCCCCCTCAAAGACACCTGTCTGGTCTTTGCGATCGGTAGCATCCAGCAGCAATCGCGAGGGTACTGCAACATCCTTCCTCTCATGCAAATCACCATGGCTTCCACATTCCACGCAATCCCAACCACCCAAGTCACCCATACCATGCATCCTCTCCCCCATGCTACAGCCCGGCAACCTCGGCGCTCATCGCGCCTGGCAATGATGCTACGCCTATGCCTTTGCCTTGCCGCGCCGCCAGTGGCTGCAATGGCCGACACCACCAATGCAACAGCCTGGCGCGGGGAATTGGAGGTGCGCCAACACGTCGGCAGCGAATGTGGCGCGCAACCATCGCTACCTTACCGATTGACTGTTTTTGGCTTGATGTCTACAGAACCGGGCGACCAATCTCCTGATTCCTCTCCTCTATGGATGCTATGGGGAGACATGCACCCCATACAACTTCGTTGGGGCCCGGGCGCATCGACCGCAGCGCTACTTTCGCTGTCTACCAACCAACACATCGGCGTTCTCCAAGCCTCCGCTGTGGCAGGGAACTGGTCCGCAACCTGGCGTGAGGAAGCCAACGAGAGCGGTTGCAACTTCGTAGACGCAGCACTGCGTATGGTTCGCGTGGAAGATGCAACCCAGGCAGCATCAATCCGCCGCGATGCCGAGTACTTGGCAGAGGTTTACGCGACCCAGCGCCGGGTTGTCGCTGCCATGTCCCCCGATGCCGCACGGGAACCCCTGGCACAAATGCTCGCCTTGGCAGGGCGGCTTCCCCAAGCCAGCGCGGCAGACCAAAGCCTCGCTTGGGCATTTATGGCAGCAGGGGAACACGCCCTCCTGCTCGGTAACAAGGAAACAACCCTGGGGCTGCACGGTGCCGGAACCACTCTCTATCGCCGCCTACGCACACCACACCCCGAAGACACCGCGCTGGCACTTGTTGCACAAGCCCGTGCGTTCTACCGATACCGGGATCGCCCCCAAGCTTTTGCCTTGCTGGAAGAAGCGTTGACCATCCTGGATCAGGCAGGGAAACAGATCAGCGCCGCCGCCGCCAATGTGCGCGGACTGCAAGGGGTTTGGCAGCTATTGCGTGGTGACAAAGAAGCAGCACTGCAAACCCTGACCCAAGCAGCCTCCATCGATATGCAACGCAACGCTCCCCCAGACGAAAGGGTTGCCACACTCTTGAACCTGGGTATGGTGCTATCGGAATCGAACCGCACGGCCGAGGCACTGGCCGTATACCAACGCTCCCTCGATCTGCTACGAAGTGCCACCGAACACCCAGGAACCAAACAAGCCGACATGCAATCGCTGCGCGACATCCTTGAGTCCCGAATCCAGGAGCTGAAAGGAATGCAGCCATCCAAGCAAACCTGATTGGCTAGTTGACCAGACCATTGATGCCAATTCATCGACCGTAACCTGACCTGGGCAGAATGGCAAGAGTTCCTTGGCGATTGCTTTCCTTCCGCAAAACCTGACCCAACCTGCCAAAGCCTGATTGAAGCCAGGTGCCAGATCCCCAACCAAACCACCCATGGCTATCAAAACACAGCCCACTGAAAAATTCTGGAACACCCTGCTGGCCAAAATTGAAGAAGGCCGGGTGATTCCGGTCGTTGGCCCGTGGCTGTTGCAAGTCACCGTGGATGGCCGTACCGAGCGGCTGGAACAGGCTATTGCCCGGCGGCTGGCAAGGCGCTTTGATGTTGAGGTCGATGCTGTCGACGACGAAGACATATCGCTCCACGCTATCGTGGCCCAGGCACAGCGTGCAGACCGGCTTGAACAAACCATTACCGACTACCACACCGAAGTACATAACATTTTGCGTGGATTGTGCGCACTAGAACCACCCGAACCCCTGCTTGCCTTGGCGCGCATCGAGGGCTTTCGGCTTTATCTCAGCCTGTGTTTTGACACGCTGCTGATCCATGCGCTGGAAAAGAACCGTGATCTTCACAACCCCAAAAAGCAGCATATCGGCTATGCCCCCAACCTGCGCCGCACTGAAATCGATATACCTGCCCCGGCCAGACAACTCGACGAACCCCATGTGTATGCACTCTTTGGCAAAAGCTGCGCGGCGCCGGAGTTTGTCATCAGCGAAGAAGACCTGCTGGAATGGATTGCCTCGCTGCAAGACACCGACCACCAGCCCCAGCACATCTTCGATGCCTTGCGTTCGCACCATCTGCTCTTTTTGGGCTGCACACTGCCCGACTGGCTGCTGCGGTTTTTTGTCCGTCTGACGCGCGAAGGGCGACTTTCCGAAACGCTAGCCCGCAATGAAAGCGAAACCATCGTGGATACGCGCCTGCCCAACCAACCGGGCCTGGTCACGTTTCTGGACCATTTCAGCCCACGCACCCACTGCCTTCAGGTGGACCCAGCAGCTTTTGTCACCGAGCTGGAAACGCGCTGGCAAGCGCGCAGACAAAGCTCCTCTCCCACTGTCGCCGCCGATGTGCCCCCTGATTTACACCCTGGGGGTGTGTTTCTGAGCTACGCCAGCGACGACGCCGTCGCCGCCACCAGCCTGCACGGCGCCATGACTGGTCGGCGCATCGATGTCTGGTTTGATGCCAAACGGCTTGGCAGCGGCGACAGCTATGAAAAGATCATCAAGCGCAACATCGGTCTGTGCGGGGTTTTCGTTCCCGTCCTCTCACGCGCCACCCTGGCCCGACTCGCCAAATGGCGCGACGAGCATCGGAATGATCCGGCACATGAGCCCTATTTTTTGAAGGAATGGAAACTGGCCTTGGCCCGTGCCGAGCTTTTTGAAGGTAGCTTGGCCATCAAGCTGGTTCGCATCGACGATGTGGGCTTGAACGACCCGCTGCTGCCAGCCGGTCTGCGTGCCCTGACGTGCCAGCATCTTCCAGACGGCATTACGACCGAACAGTTTCTGGATCAGGTCAAGGCCAGCGTGCGTGAAAGCCGCAAAAGCGCGAAAGATCGAGCATGACAGCCCCGAACGCCACGCTGATCGACGATAACGCCCCCTGGCCGGGTTTGCAAAGCTACGATGAAACAGCCAGCCGCTGGTTTTTTGGGCGCGATACCGAAACGACCGAACTGCTGCGCTTGGTGCAGCGCGAAACGCTGACCATCCTCTATGGCCGTTCCGGCCTAGGCAAAACCTCGCTGCTGCAAGCAGGGTTGTTCCCCCGCCTGCGGGAGGAGAATTTTTTCCCGATTCGTATTCGCCTGGACTTCAGTGACGAGGCTCCAGACATTCTGACGCAGATTCAGGCGGAAATTGCCCAGCAATCTCGACTGCACGACGCGCAGTCGCCCGTGCCGCAGGAAGGGCAGACCACGCTGTGGGAATACTTTCATCAGCGCGAAGCCGATTTCTGGAGCGCTGACGACCGGTTATTGACCCCCGTTCTCGTCTTTGACCAATTCGAAGAAGTCTTCACCCTGGGGCGGCAGGATGACAAACACCGTGCCCGCTGCGAAGAACTGCTGGAACAGATTGGCGACCTGGTGGAAAACCGTCGACCCGAAGCCTTGCGCGCCCGCATTGAACAAAACCCTGACCTGGCAACACGCTATGCCCCGCGACACGAACGGGTGCGGGTGGTGTTCTCTTTTCGTGAAGACTATCTGCCCGATTTCGACGTGTTGTACGACTACATCCGTGGACGTACCAGCAACCGGCTACGCCTGCAACCCATGGAAGCCCCGGCTGCCGAAGCCGCCATCCTGGCTGCCGGTGGCGGGCATATCGTTACCCCAGCGGTAGCGCCCATCATCGTCCGTTTTGTGAGTGGCACCAAAGCGCAACGTGGTGCCCAAAACGTTGAGCCTGCGCTGCTTTCGCTGGTTTGTCGGGAATTGAATGCACAACGCCTGGCGCGACAGGAAGCTGCCATATCGGTGGCCCTACTGCAGGCAGACCACGCCAAACTCATCTTGGAACAGTTCTATGAGCAGGGTTTGGCTGGCCTTGGCAACGCTGTGCGCTATTTTGTGGAAGATCGCCTGCTGACTGCGGCAGGCTACCGCGATAGTTATGCACTGGACAACGCACTGGCCGAACCCGGCATCAGCGAAGTCGCCCTGCAAACCTTGGTGGATCGGCGCATCCTGCGCCGTGAGGAGCGTGGGGGGCAGGTGCGGCTGGAACTGATTCATGATGTGTTGGCCGGGGTGGCAAAGGCCAGCCGCGATCAACGGCGAGAAGCACAAGCCCAAGAAGAGGCGCGCCTGCAAGTTCAGAGAAATCGCCAAAGAGTGCGCCGCATGGGTGCATTGGCGATGTCGATGTTGGCGCTTGTGCTGGTGATGGTCGGCTTGAGCTGGAAGATGTTTCAGGCGAAGGAGGATGCCTCCATGGCCTTGGCCGAATCCCGCAAGCAGCAGGCTCTGGCCAATGACAGCCGCAATGCAGCCCTCACCGCTGAACGAGTGGCCCAACAGCAGCGTGAACAGGCGGAGGCTGAACGCAAGGCAGCATTGTGGGCCCGGGAAGAAACGGCGCATGCACTCCAAAAAGCCCTGTTGGCTGAACAGCAGGCACGCAACAGCCAAGCTGTGGCCCATGCACAGGCAAAGGTGGCGCTTGCACGATCATTGGCCATACAGGCCAATGAGATATTGGGGGGGCGTTCGGCTTACCCCTGGGTGCTGGGGTCTTTGCTGGCGCTGGAGGCCCATGCCATTGCCCCGGACTTTGTAACCCGGGGGGCATTGCTCAACGCCAGACAGCACAATGAAGTGCCATCGTCCGTCTTGTCCGCAGGCACCACAATCAGTGGAGTCGCCTTTAGCCCGGACGGCAAGGTGCTCGCTTCGGGCAGTAGGGACAAGACCGTGCGGTTGTGGGACGTTGCCACCCGCAAACCCTTGGGCGAGCCTTTGCGGGGGCATGAAAAGGGGGTCAATTCCGTCGCCTTTAGCCCGGACGGCAAGGTGCTCGCTTCGGGCAGTAGGGACGACACCGTGCGGTTGTGGGACGTTGCCACCCGCAAACCCTTGGGCAAGCCTTTGCGGGGGCATGAAAGTAATGTCACTTCCGTCGCCTTTAGCCCGGACGGCAAGGTGCTCGCTTTGGGCAGTGGGGACAACACCGTGCGGTTGTGGGACGTTGCCACCCGCAAACCCTTGGGCGAGCCTTTGCGGGGGCATGAAAGCTGGGTACGTTCCGTCGCCTTTAGCCCGGACGGCAGGGTGCTCACTTCGGGCAGTCTGGACCAGACCGTGCGGTTGTGGGACGTTGCCACGCGCAAACCCTTGGGCGAGCCTTTGCGGGGGCATGAAGATACTGTCTATTCCATCACCTTTAGCCCGGACGGCAAGGTGCTCGCTTCGGGCAGTAGGGACAAGACCGTGCAGTTGTGGGACGTTGCCACCCGCAAACCCTTGGGCGAGCCTTTGCGGGGGCATGAAGCTGATGTCAGTTCCGTCGCCTTTAGCCCGGACGGCAAGGTGCTCGCTTCGGGCAGTGGGGACAAGACCGTGCGGTTGTGGGACGTTGCCACCCGCAAACCCTTGGGCGAGCCTTTGCGGGGGCATGAAGCTGATGTCAGTTCCGTCGCCTTTAGCCCGGACGGCAAGGTGCTCGCTTCGGGCAGTGGGGACAAGACCGTGCGGTTGTGGGACGTTGCCACCCGCAAACCCTTGGGCGAGCCTTTGCGGGGGCATGAAAAGGGGGTCAATTCCGTCGCCTTTAGCCCGGACAGCAAGGTGCTCGCTTCGGGCAGTTGGGACAAGACCGTGCGGTTGTGGGACGTTGCCACCCGCAAACCCTTGGGCGAGCCTTTGCGGGGGCATGAAAAGGGGGTCAATTCCGTCGCCTTTAGCCCGGACGGCAAGGTGCTCGCTTCGGGCAGTTGGGACGACACCGTGCGGTTGTGGGACGTTGCCACCCGCAAACCCTTGGGCGAGCCTTTGCGGGGGCATGAAAAGGGGGTCAATTCCGTCGCCTTTAGCCCGGACGGCAAGGTGCTCGCTTCGGGCAGTTGGGACGACACCGTGCGGTTGTGGGACGTTGCCACCCGCAAACCCTTGGGCGAGCCTTTGCGGGGGCATGAAGCTGATGTCAGTTCCGTCGCCTTTAGCCCGGACGGCAAGGTGCTCGCTTCGGGCAGTGGGGACAAGACCGTGCGGTTGTGGGACGTTGCCACCCGCAAACCCTTGGGCGAGCCTTTGCAGGGACATGAAGATGGTGTCTTTTCAGTCGCATTTAGTCCGGACGGCAAGGTGCTCGCTTCGGGCAGTAAGGACAACACCGTCCGGCTTTGGGACATCAACCAGGCCAGTTGGCGGGACCACCTGTGCCAATGTGTCCACCGCAACCTGACCCGCGCGGAATGGCAAGAGTTTCTTGGCGATTTTCTGCCCTACCGCAAAACGTGCCCCAACTTGCCCCTTGATGCCGACCGTTGATGCTGCGTGGGCATCAGTGGTAGTTCAGCTTGGCTTGCCCAATCGGTAAGGGGAGCCTGGTGCGTATTTCGCGGAACGTGACCGGTGATTTCACGCGAACGTGACCGATAGTGGGTGCGAAATGGATAGGGCTAGATGGTAGGTTCAATCGGTCACGCTTTCGTGAAATGGCGGACACGCTTTTGCGAAACGCCGGTCACGATGGCATGAAATGGGTACGGGGATAGGGTTATCCACGGTGCCGTTCGCCGCAGGTATCTTTCCTGCCGGAGGTGGACGGCGCGGTGGGTAACCCGGTTTGGATGGAACCGGTCTCACTGAAGTTCTTTCTGTTTGCGCATGGATTCGCCCGCTAGGGCAATCTTGTGCGCAGCATGGATGACTCGGTCGAGAATGGCATCGGCCAGTGTGGGATCGTTCAGGTAGGCATGCCAATGCTCGACCGGCAATTGGCTCGTTATCAGGGTCGATCGGGAGCCGACGCGATCGTCGAGAACCTCCAGCAGGTCATTGCGCTCGGACTGGTTGAGCGCAGCCAGGCCCCAATCGTCCAGGATCAGCAAGTCCGTCTTGGACAGGCTGGCTAATTTCTTGCCGAAACTGCCATCACCGTGCGCGATGCGCAGTTCCTCGAAGAACCGGGGGGTACGAACATACGCCACGGACAGTCCCTGACGGCATGCGGCGTTGCCCAGTGCGCAAGCAAGCCAGGTCTTTCCACACCCCGTGGCACCCGTCAAAATCACATTTTGATGCGCTCGTATCCACTGGCAGGAACCTAGCTGCGCCATGGACGCTTTGTCCAGTTTCCGGTCGGTGCCGTAGCGCACATCCTCCAGGCACGCTTGACCAGACTTCATGCGGGCCTCGCGCAGCAGACGAGAAACACGGCGGTTTTCCCGCCAAGTCTGTTCACGATCGACGAGCATGGCGAATCGTTCGTCGAATGACAGGCTGGCGGCTGCGCTATTCGTCTGCTGCTCTTCGAATGCGGCAAGCATGCCAGGCAGACGCAGGGTCTTGAGAGTTTGTACGGTCTGTTCCATCAACATGATTCCTCCTTCATCAGTGGTAGTAATCAGGCCCACGCACATTGGCATGGCTGTGCAAGGGCGTGTCAGTTTTGGTGGGATCGACGGGCTGGCGATCGAGACCTTTGTCCAGGATCGATGCCACCGACCGGAAGCGATACGCGCCAATAGCCAGTGCCCGGGTACAGGCGGCTTCCATCCGTTCCGCGCCCACCTTGCGGGCCAAACGCATCAGGCCGAGGCAGGCGCGGTACCCTTGCTCTGAATGCTGCTTTTCCAGGAGCATGCGCTGAACCAATTCGCCAGTGGCAACGCCTACCAAAGTCCCCCAGGCGATCAACTTCCCAGGTGTCCACTCTGCATGGGCGCGGTGCGCCGCCGGCATGTGTTCGGCCACGGTCGTGTAGTTGCCTTTGCTGGTATTGCGCGCATGGCCTGCCACCCTGCGATTGCGAGCCAGGATTTCCACCATTCCTTGCGTAATGCGCAATTCGACTTCCTGCCGCGCCAGCACATGCGGTACGCTGTAGAAATGGCCCTCGAACTCGACGTGATAGTCGATATTGACACGTGCGCGTTTCCAGTCTGCCAGTTCGAATCGGGTGGTCGGCAGGGCTTTCAGGCACGCAACGTCCAGCCTCTCGAATGCTTCCCGCCGGGAACCAGGCAGTTTCTTGAATGGCCGGTCGTTCAGCACTGGCAATAGTTCACCTACGGCACTGTCCAGTTCCACCAGCGAGAAGAATTGGCGATGCCGTAGTCGCGCCAGAATCCAGCGCTCGACCACCTGAACACCCACTTCGACCTTCGCCTTGTCCTGCGGCTTCTTCGGTCGCGCAGGCAATATCACCGTTCCGTAGTGTTGGGCAAATTCGGCTGTTGCCCGGTTCAGTTCCGGCTCATAAGCGTTGGCGACTTTGACCAGCGCCTTGGGATTGTCCGGAACGATCAGTTCTGTCACGCCACCTATGAACTCGAGCGCCCTGGCCAGCCCGCCCAGCCAGTCTGCCTGCGTTTGCCCAGCCGTTGCACAAGCAAAGGTGTAGCTGGATGCGCCCAGCACGGCAACAAAGATGCTCGCCACTCTGCTCTCACCAGTGTCGGCATCGAAGATCGCAACGGTCGGGCCCGCAAAGTCGGCAAACAGCTTTTCACCTGCACGGTGAATCTGACGCATCGAGCGCTTGAGCGAACCAGCCCAAGCTCTGTAGCGGGTACAAAAAGCTGTGTACTGGTAAGCCGTTTCCCCGGCCTCTTGCTTGTACTCTTCCCACAGCAGGGTGAGAGTGACACCTTTCTTCTTCAGCTCCTGGTGGATCAGCGCATGGTCAGGCTCAACAAATGCCGACTCCCGGGCAGCCAATTGGCGATACAGCCGATGCTCCAGAGCGCCGTCATCCAGGTCGTCTGGCAATGGCCATTTCAGCCCGGCGTTCTCCGCCAGCTTCAGGTATTTCGATACCACCCCTTTCGATAGCCTCAGCGCCCGGGCAATCGCCTCCAGACTCAGGTCAGTGTCGTTTCGGTAACGCAGTACGTCTCGAATTTTTCTCATGGATAGTCTCTCTTGTGGCATCCCCGCTCGCTTTCAAAAAAAACAGCAAGGCTACTTCGGACTATCCATCACGCTCCCACTCAGCGGTCACGTTCACCGTGAAATCGCGGTCACGCTTTCGTGAAACGCCGGTCACACTTCTGCGAATTCGCGGTCACGTTCGCGTGAAATACGCACTGGCAATGCCGTCACTGCACGAACAATCCCGGGGATGGCCTCGATAGACGCCTGGTTTTTATGGCGTTCTTCGGCTGGCAAGGCATCGTAAGGAACCAGGGTGGCGTTGAGCCACCGGGCTTTGCGTTCCCGAACCAGCGCACGGTCTGCCGTCGGGCGCGCCCATAGCCAGCCCGAAAGCAACCGCTCCACGCAAAACCTGCGATGCTCCAGCCGCTGCAGCTCCTCGGAGCGCGCAAGTACAGCCGTTTTCAGGTCTGCCAAAAGCGATACGTCCACCCCACGCGATGCCAGCATCCGCGCATCCCCCCGTGGAATTCGTTCCAAGACAAAACCCAGCAGACGCAATTTGACGAACAAATGGTCTGCTGCATACCGGTTGGACCAGTCCAGGGTGTCGATGGGTTCCCAGGCTTCTTCCGCCGCTTTGTGCAAATCGAGGGGGGAGGACTGCCACAACCAGTCCAAATTGCCCATGCGGGTGTACACCAGATGGATGAGTTTGGCCAGTGTGTCCAAGTCGGAGCCTGGATAACACTCTCCGGGCGATATCTGATCCGAGACGGCGTGGAAAAACCCGATCCCTGCATAGCGTGGTTCCACCCCGGCAGGGGTGCTGCCACTACCGTTCGTCAGCACAATGGCTTCGTATTCCGACCGATGACCAAAGCGGGCACCCTGCACGCAACACACTACCGCATACCGCCTGTCCAGTGCCTCCGCAGTCTGGCGCAAGTGGGCGGCGGTTTCCAAACACAAGTCGTCCGATTCGACGGCGACATATATCTTGTGTAAAGGGCCGTGCCTGCATTCCGCTGCCATGATGGCTGCAGGGTCTGCAACCCCCGGCGCCATGGGAATGTGGTGAATCCGTGCAATAGGAGTCACCCCCTGGTATGCATTGCAGGCTTGCGCATCGGGCCGCAACGCTGGGTACTGCAAAAACAATCGATCCAACGCCGCCGTATCGTCCGTAAAAATCGTGATGCTGGGCACGTCGTCCTCCGAGCCAATGCACTGCTGGATGGCGTGCAACACCAGCGCGTGCAACAACGCCCCGGATCCAACGAAACCGATGTGTATAGAACACCCCCCCGTATGGCCGCCGATGGGGGGGTACTTTTCCAGCAACGCACGCGCAGCACCGGCGTACCAATCGAACCAGAACACTTGGCACTGCTCTATACCCTGCAGTTCCGGATCAGTCGAAGCAAGCAATGCCAAGCTGGGGTCGGTCACCCCGACGACAACGATGGGGGGCTTTGCTGCACGGATTGCACGGATCCTGCTAATCACCTGCCTTGCCACCAGCGCGTTGCGATGGTCATCTCCAGTCAGGATATAGACCGTACTGGCTCTGTGCAGGGGCAGTTGGCACACCACCCGGTGTTGCGTGGCATCGGCCTGGATCAGCGAGGCAGTTCTGGATCGCCTGGCATTCAGCCTGTCTGCGTGGCGGTTCGTGATGTCAATATCGATCGCCAGCACCCGGCGGTTCGATTCCAGGCACGACGCAACGCCCGTTGCCTTGCGCCCGCACCCCAGCAGAATGGTGTCCGCCCCTGCCACCCGCAGGCTCAGCCACTGTAATCGCGAACTCAGTGCAACGAAAACCGCCGCAACCAGGGACGTGGCCGTGAGTATCGGAAGTAGGAACCGCATCCACACCAGCAGGCCATTGGCAACCGTATCCCGCAAATCCAGCCCGATCACCAACATCTGTGCCGTGCGGTACAACGAATCGCCCACCCGCCCGCAAGTTTCGGAGTGCGCCGGACAGTGGATGAAATGCCCCAGCCACCCCAACCCAAAACACCCCACCAGGGCCACGGCCAAAACCCAGCGCCAACTTTTGGAAATCATGGACCGTACTCCCCATCGTTCATCGATGTATCCACGACAAGCCGCAGCAGTAGGCTCACAGCCCTATCGCAGACCTGCCATGCGCTGACATTCTGGCGCGATCCGAGGAGCTTGCAGCGGCTGGATGCCAGGTTCCCCTTACCGATTGGGCAAGCCAAGCTGAACTACCACTGGTTCCCACGCGGCATCAACGGTCGGCATCAAGGGGCAAGTTAGGGCAAGTTTTGCGGTAGGGCAGCAAATCGCCAAGAAACTCTTGCCATTCCGCGCGGGTCAGGTTGCGGCCGACACATTGGCACAGGTGGTCCCGCCAACTGGCCTGGTTGATGTCCCAAAGCAGCACGGTGTGGTCCCAACTGCCCGAAGCAAGCACCTTGCCGTCCGGGCTAAAGGCGACGGAAGTGACCAGGCTTTCATACCCCCGCAAAGGCTCGCCCAAGGGTTTGCGCGTGGCAACGTCCCACAACCGCACGGTCTTGTCCACACTGCCCGAAGCAAGCACCTTGCCGTCCGGGCTAAAGGCGACGGAACTGACAATATCTTCATGCCCCCGCAAAGGCTCGCCCAAGGGTTTGCGGGTGGCAACGTCCCACAACCGCACGGTACTGTCATGACTGCCCGAAGCTAGCACCTTGCCATCTGGGCTAAAGGCGACGGAATTGACATCAGCTTCATGCCCCCGCAAAGGCTCGCCCAAGGGTTTGTGGGTGGCAACGTCCCACAACTGCACGGTGTTGTCGTCACTGCCCGAAGCGAGCACCTTGCCGTCCGGGCTATAGGCGACGGAAGTTACCCAGTCTTCATGCCCTAAAGGCTCGCCCAAGGGCTTTCGGGTGGCAACGTCCCACAACCGCACGGTCTTGTCCAGACTGCCCGAAGCGAGCACCTTGCCGTCCGGGCTATAGGCGACGGAACTGACATCAGCTTCATGCCCCCGCAAAGGCTCGCCCAAGGGTTTGTGGGTGGCAACGTCCCACAACCGCACGGTCTCGTCCATACTGCCCGAAGCGAGCACCTTGCCGTCCGGGCTAAAGGCGACGGAATTGACCCCCTTTTCATGCCCTAAAGGCTCGCCCAAGGGCTTTCGGGTGGCAACGTCCCACAACCGCACGGTGTCGTCCCAACTGCCCGAAGCGAGCACCTTGCCGTCCGGGCTAAAGGTGATGGAATAGACATCAGCTTCATGCCCCCGCAAAGGCTCGCCCAAGGGTTTGCGCGTGGCAACGTCCCACAACCGCACGGTGTCGTCCATACTGCCCGAAGCGAGCACCTTGCCGTCCGGGCTAAAGGTGATGGAATAGACATCAGCTTCATGCCCCCGCAAAGGCTCGCCCAAGGGTTTGCGCGTGGCAACGTCCCACAACCGCACGGTCTCGTCCATACTGCCCGAAGCGAGCACCTTGCCGTCCGGGCTAAAGGTGATGGAATAGACATCAGCTTCATGCCCCCGCAAAGGCTCGCCCAAGGGTTTGCGCGTGGCAACGTCCCACAACCGCACGGTCTTGTCCCAACTGCCCGAAGCGAGCACCTTGCCGTCCGGGCTAAAGGCGACGGAACGGACACTCTCTTCATGCCCCCGCAAAGGCTCGCCCAAGGGTTTGCGCGTGGCAACGTCCCACAACCGCACGGTCTTGTCCCAACTGCCCGAAGCGAGCACCTTGCCGTCCGGGCTAAAGGCGACGGAACTGACTTCAGCTTCATGCCCCCGCAAAGGCTCGCCCAAGGGTTTGCGGGTGGCAACGTCCCACAACCGCACGGTCTTGTCATCACTGCCCGAAGCGAGCACCTTGCCATCTGGGCTGAATGCGACTGATTTGACATCAGCTTCATGCCCCCGCAAAGGCTCTCCCAAAGGTTCGCGGGTGGCAACGTCCCACAACCGCACGGTCTTGTCCAGACTGCCCGAAGCGAGCACCTTGCCGTCCGGGCTAAAGGCGACGGAACTGACAATATCTTCATGCCCCCGCAAAGGCTCGCCCAAGGGTTTGCGGGTGGCAACGTCCCACAACCGCACGGTGTTGTCGGCACTGCCCGAAGCGAGAACCTTGCCGTCCGGGCTATAGGCGACTGCAATGATTATGGTGCCTGCGAACAAGACAGACGATGGCACTTCATTGCGCTGTCTGGCGTTGAGCAGTGCCCCCCGGGTTACAAAGTCCGGGGCAATGGCATGGGCCTCCAGCGCCAGCAAAGACCCCAGCACCCACGGGTAAGCCGAACGCCCCCCCAATATCTCATTGGCCTGCATGGCCAATGATCGTGCAAGCACCACCTTTGCCTGTGCATGGGCCAGAGCCTGCTGCTTGCGGGATTCAGCCAAGGCTATGGCAGTCTCCTCCCTCGCCTCAAACATCTTCCAGCTTAACCCCGCCATCACCAGCACCAATACCACCATGGCACCCGCAAACGCCCACATCCTTTTCAGCTTGCGCCGGTTCTTTTCCCGTTCCACCGCTTCGCGCCTTCGGTCTCGGTTTTCTCTGAC
The DNA here is from genome assembly GCF_000477435.1 of Candidatus Symbiobacter mobilis CR. Taxonomy (NCBI): domain Bacteria; kingdom Pseudomonadati; phylum Pseudomonadota; class Betaproteobacteria; order Burkholderiales; family Comamonadaceae; genus Candidatus Symbiobacter; species Candidatus Symbiobacter mobilis. The sequence goes on along the minus strand of NC_022576.1, from coordinate 273,672 downwards.
CACGGGGGCCAGCAGGTCGTGGGTGAGTTCTAGCCACTCCACGTCGCCGCGTGGCTCCATGCGCAAAATGCGCTGGGTGACCAGGCCCTGAATGGCATCTCGCCCCACACCGGTGCGCTGCATCAGGTCTTGCAGCGGGTACTGGGCGCGGTGGCCTCCGTCGGTCAGCAGGTGTTCTTCCAGTCCTTCGACCAGGGCGGCAGGTTGATGGATCAGTGCCCGTGCTACCAGTTCGCGCAAAATTTCATGTTGCCCCAGCTCCAGCATGTCCGCACCAATCTGGTCGGCGTGCCGGCTGATGCGCCGTTCGTTGAGTTCGCGACAAACCACCGAGAGCAGCGCTGGTTCGATGGTCAGTTCCTGGAGCGGGCGCGGTTTCTTTTCGGCTGCCACAAAGCGCACGATGTTTTCTGCCAGCCCTGGTGCCAGCAACTGGCCGCCAGAGTCTTCCAGCACCTTGCACGCTGCGCTGCCGCTCAGGCGTTCCAGTCGCAGGCGGTTCAAAAATAGCGAGTGGATGCGTCCTTTGAGCGCTTCAAAGTCGGGTAAAAAGTCTTCCCGAAAGCTCAGCAGCAGTTTGCCCACCACTTGGCCGTTGTCCTGCCCGTCAGCGGGGGCTTGATCGGGCTGGCGGTTTTCAATCAGGTCGGCCAGTTCGTCCAGAAAGGTCTGGCTGCGTTGGGCATCGGCGCGGCCCAGGGTAAAAATTTCTTCAAACTGGTCAAATACCAGCACGGGGGTCAGCAAGCGGTTGCGAGCGCTCCACCATTCCAGGTCGCGGCGATGAAAGTAGTCCCACAGCCCTTCATCTGGTTGGGGTAAGGGGGCATCGAGTGCTTCGCGCTGGATGACGGCGGTGATTTCGGCCAGCACCTGTTGGGCCAGCGGGCGTGCCTGGGTGGTGTAGTCCAGGCGCAGGTAGATGGGTTGCAGGTCAACTGCACGCAGGCGGGGGAAGAGTCCGGCTTGCAGCAGCGAGGTTTTGCCCAGGCCTGATTGGCCAAACAGCACGGTCAGGCGTTCGCGGCGGATGCGACGGGTCAGGTCTTCGGCCTCAGCTTCACGGCCAAAGAAGTAGGCGCTGTCGGCTTCGGTGTAGGCAGCCAACCCGGGCCAGGGACGTTCGCGGCTCAGGCTATCGGGGGTGGGGGTGGCGTTCATCGGACACCTCGACGCAGTTCACGCACCAGACTTCTCAGTCGGGTGACAAAGGCCTCATCGACCACACCGTCGGGGGCTGAAGTCCACTGGGTGGCATTGAAAGATTCTTCGACACGGGCACCGTAGGGCTGGGTGTTGTCAATGACTACGGGCAGCAAAAATGCTCGGCTGTGGTGTTGGGCGTGTTGGCGTTCGCTGGCCCAGCGCCATTCGCGTCTGAAAAAGCCTTCCAGTCGCGCTTCGGTGTGTTGCGAGATGACGGGCACAAAGAAGTCGCAGCGCTGAATGGCTTCCTGAATTTTGTGGGCATAGAGGTCACCGCTCTCCAGCCGGTCACGGTCAAACCAGGCATCGATGCCACTGTCATGGAGTTGTCTGGCCAACTTTTCAACGGCGGGACGGTCTTCGCTGGCGTAGCTGATAAAAATTTTGCCGTGGCAGGTGCGGGGGTCTGGCAAGGCGGCTTCGTCTTCGCCTAACTGAGGCACTGGCGGGCGTGTTTCCATCCAGCGCCGGTGCAGTTCGGCCACAAAGGCTTCGGTGCCGGAGCTTACGGTGGTGATGTCGCCACCAAACTGGCTTAAAAATTCGGCCAGTGTGTCGTGGGTCGATGGCATGACCAGGTATTCGGTGGAATCTCGCCGACGTGACAGCAGGTCACCCCGCAACAGTCGCAACAGCAAACGCATGGCCCAGTCGGGCAAATCAACCCCCAGGATGAGCAGGTGCTGTTCGGCGAGTGCGCCAAAGAGGTGCTCAGGGCGCTGGGTTTCGCCGTGCAGCGCGTTGAGGAATTCAAGCAGGTCTTCGTCGGTGACAACGTGGTCAGCGGTATTGGAGCTTTTGCCCAGCAAGTGATAGACCGTGGGCAGGCTCAGAGATTCAATGGGCAGGGGCAAATCATGCTCTTGCTTGTTGCGCCATCGCGGCTTGAAGGCCCGCACATCCACTTTGCCCCGCGCCCCGCGCACGGCATCGGCCAGCAGCGGGTCCACACCCAGCGTGACCATCAGCGGAAAGTCAGTGATGTCCGCCAGTTGTTGCAGAGCGGGTGGCAGTGGCGGTGGGTTCTCGTTCAGCAAGGCTGCCAGCCGCAGGTACAAATCACGCGGCTTGCCCCCCTCACCCACATAGCGCCCGGCCACCGATCGCAGGTCGTCGCCGGGCAAGTATTCCAGCTTCAAGCGCAATGCAAGCTGTCGCGCCAGATAGCAAGACAGCGTCAGCCCGTCGTCGCCAGGCATCAGTACGCCGCTTCCAATGACCGGAATCACTCGGCGGTCACGGATATAGGAAAGTAGGTCGTCCCAGGGAAAAGTGGTGAGGTCGTTCATGGCGCAACATGGAGATAGTGATAGTGATAGTGATAGATTGAAACAGTCATCGATGGCATGGGAACAATCCGTTTCCTATGGTGCAAAAAATTGGTTCAAAATAACCAAGGAACAGAGGTTTTTTAGTCATGAACGCCCGCACTTTCTACGCAATACGTTGAATCAATTCTATTTATACGTGCAATTCCTCTACAGTATTCATCTGGCATCAATTATGATTTATATACCAACACCACTTCCTTCGGCACCTCCGTTCCCGACAACCGTAGTCGGCGTTTGATGGGCTGGGGGACTGCACGGTTACCCGTGTTTCACACGATGGCACATCCAGACATTAGGCATGGGTTGGCAGATTGGCGTGGCCGCACTGTTGTGGTTGCGGTGTTTCTGCTCTTGGCAGCGCACGGGCTGGCGCTGTGGGGCTTTGCCATAGGGCTGCCCCCGGCCCCGTGGGGGGACGAAGTGCGCCATGCCCAGCGTGTTGCATTCGGGGCGCTGGGGTTGGTTTGGGCACCCTGGCAAGTGCCAACGCCAGATGCTGCATGGCCTGCCCCGATGGGGCGCTGGGTGCTGCCGGCATTGGGGCTGTGGTTGTGCGCAGAAGGATGCGCAGTGGGCCTGCGGCGTTACCTGCGGCGGCGGTGGATGGTGCAGCGCGGAGGGCACGCCGTGTTGCTGGGATGGTGCCCAGTGACATGGGAACTGGTGCAGCCCTGGCTGCGTGCAGGGCGCCAGGTTTTGGTGGTGGCGGAAAACGAAGACGCACGCCGGGCAGCCTTGCAAGCAGGTGCTGCAATCGTCTCTGGACGATGGGACGATGAACGCGTCCTGATCCATAGCGGCATCGCCGCAGCACACACGGTAGCCTGCATTGCTGGGCGTGACACCGAAAACATCGACGCAGCAGTGCATGTGGCTCGCCTCGTCGCAGCACAGCGCGACCGCTCCCTCATCCCGTTGCAGTTGCTGGTACACGTGGGCGACCCCTTTTTGCGGGCGAGTGTGGGTGGCCAGATCGACCAGTTTGCTGCGCGGGAGGTGGTGCAATGGAAACTGTTTTCTACGGCACAGATTGCGGTGCGCCGGTTGCTGCGCGATGCCCCCCTGCATTTCTGGCGTGTTCCCTCGCAGCCGGTGGCCAGTCTGGTTTGTTGCACAGACGAGGAAACGCTGCCCCGGCAAGGACAGTCTGCACCGCATTCATCGCCATGCCAGCAATGCGCAGCCGATGTCGATACACAACCAACGCTCCAAGATTCCGAACGGTACCAAGCACCTCGGCTATGGATCGTGGGCACCACCCCCCTGGCGGAAGAATTGGCGGTAGCCACCTTGCGCCAGGCCCGATACCCCAGTCTGGCGCTGGTGGGACGCGACGCCGAAGAATTCCGTGCATCCTTTTTGGCCCGTTGGCCTGGAGCCTGCGCCGTGGCCAATATGGTGTTCCTTTCCGCACCGGCGGAACTGGGCGAAGCGGGGTTGTCCCACTTGCTGTCGCTGCTCCCCAACCCCACCGGCATCCATTTCTGCCACGAAGACGATGGGGTAAACCTGGCTGCTTCCCTGACAGTGCAGCGCGCTTTTGTACAAGCCAACTTTCCCCTTCCGCCGCTGTACCTGCATTGTGTGCATCCAGGAAAACAGGCACTGCGTGGGGCGTTGGGAATGCACCCATGGTTCCTGCACTTTGGCACTGCTGCGGAAGTGGCACAGGAAATCCTGATGGGCGAACAGCTTGATGCCGTGGCGGAACGCATCCATGAGCGCTACGTCAATGACTCCCTTGCACGTGGCGATGCGCTGGGTTCCCGCCGCTCACTGCAACACTGGCCCTTACTGGCCGAAGACCTGAAAGATGACAACCGATGGGCGGCAGACCATCACTTCATCAAGGTGCAAGATCTGCGCCTTGCACTGGTGCCCCGCCAAGAGGTACCTGGCACCTTCCAGTGGAATGCCGCGCAAGTGGAAGCCTTGTCCCGCACAGAACACGACCGCTGGATGGTGCAGCGTCTGCTGACCGGGTGGCAGTACGCAGCCGAGCGTGACGATGCCCGCAAACAGCACCCTGACATCGTGCCGTGGGAAGAGTTGCCAGAGAACCGGCGGGAGCTGGATCGCGAGGTGGTGCGGCAGATGCCGGAGCTTTTTGCGCAAATGGGCTGGGCACTGTGTCGATGCCAGTATCTACTTGTGCGTGGCCCGCGTACACCGTGGGCTTTTCCCGAAGCGTTCGACCACGCCATCGACACCATATTGGCAACGGCCTGCACAGCACCACCACAGGCCGTTGTGCTGTGGTTAGGGGCGGACAGCGCCTTGGCGTGGCGGGTTGCCGAGCGCATGCAGGCTGCCAAGCGCGGGCGCATCGGTTTGATCCTCACCGAACCTTTGGATGGGTACCTGCGCGGGTTGCCAGACGACCCTACCCGGGCGCGGGTGCTGACCCTGCTGCGCCAGGCATCCGGTGTGCTGTACCTACCCGACCGACGCGACGCCATGCCTGCCTTGCAGCCGGATAGGGTGTTGCAGTTGTCCATTGACGGCAGCGACTTGCCCACACAGGGCTTCGATTGGGCCGTGGACGCAGCCGGGCGCGTGTTGCGGCGCCCACCACACGAGGCAGCACCATGAAGAAAACCCTATGGGGCATTGCACTATGGATGGCTGCCTCGCTGGCCACTGCGGTACCCCCGCCGCCTACAGCCGAGCGAGGGGGTACGCCAGTTTCCACCCCAATCAATATGCAGCGAAAGGTAGCGCTGGTCATCGGCAACGGCAAATACCAGAATCAGCCCTTGCCGAACCCCCCGCTGGATGCCCAGGCAATGACCATCCGATTGCATGAGCTGCAATTCGAGACCGGCTACACACTTATCGACGCCGACCGCACGGCCATGCTGCGTGGACTGACAGACTTTCGGGAAAGGCTGCGTGGCGCAGGCGTAGCGCTGGTGTACTTTGCAGGCCACGGCATCCAGATGGAAGGGCAGAACTATCTGATCCCCACGGACAACGACATGCAGCAAGAAGATGCTGTGAAATACAACGCCATCAAGCTTCAGGACGTGCTCGACGAGCTGGAGCGCAGTGGGGCACCGGTCAAGGTCGTCATACTGGATGCTTGCCGCAACAACCCTTTCGGCCGCAACCGTGGCGGCGGTGGCGGGCTGGCCGCAGTCAGCAACGCAGCGCAGGGCATGCTGATTGCCTATGCCACCTCCCCCGGGAATGTGGCGATCGACGGACGCCCCGGTGAAAACGGGGTCTACACGGCCCATTTGCTCAATGCACTCGGACAGCCGAATCTGACCATCGAGGACGTATTCAAACGCACGCGCCTTGGGGTAGCCCAAGCTACCCGGGGCAAGCAGATTCCGTGGGAAACCACTTCCCTGACTGGCAACCTGGTTCTGCGCCCAATTGGAGCACCTACAGGAACGATGACTGCTGCCGCTACGGTCAGTAGTGATGCCGTAGTTGGGGCTGCGCGGTCTGCTAGACCCGGCAGGTCGATCAAGGATGACGAGTTTCGGGATTGTGAACGCTGCCCGACGATGCATGTGCTACCCGCAGGCAGGGTACAGATTGGTTCCCCCGAAACCGAGCCGGGACACCACCTTGGCGAAGGGCCACAGAAGGAAGTGACCTTTGCCAAACCCTTTGCCATCGGAAAAATGGAGGTGCGTTTTCAGGAATGGGAGATGTGTCTGCTCGATGGGGGCTGTACCCATTGGCCGCAGGACAACGGATGGGGGCGCGGCAATCGGCCTGCGATCCACGTAAGCTGGGAAGATGCGCAGCACTATGTGAACTGGCTTTCCAAAAAGACTGGGTACACGTACCGCCTGCCTTCGGAATCCGAATGGGAATACGCCGCACGCGCTGGCACGCGCACCGCTCGACCATGGGGGGATGACATCGGCAATGGCAGTGCTCGCTGCCGCGACTGTGGGGCCAGTACGAACCGACCAGGCACCTCGGAGGCAGGCGCTTTTCCCGCCAACCCTTGGAAGCTCCATGACTTGCTAGGCAATGTGTGGGAGTGGACACAAGACTGCCACAGCCCCGACCTGCGGGACATTCCCCAAAACGGGCTGCCCACCACCCTGGGGGATTGCTCCCGACGAACCCTGCGTGGTGGTTCCTGGGATACAGCAGCCAAGGGGGTACGCAGCGCAAGCCGGTCAGCGTACCCAGTCAGCCGCCGGGAAGACAACATCGGGTTTCGGGTGGTGACAGAACTGGAATGAAGTACTGGCAAACATGCTGCCCACCAGGTACCCACGCCTGGTACCCACCCCGCATACGCAGCACATGTGCATCACATTGGTCACGTCCGTGCAGTCCCTATGCCTGAACCCTTACATCTTGTAGCCCGGCAATGAAAACCCTCGCACTCATCGCGCTAGTCACCAGCCTTGGGTTGTTTGTTCCCCAAGCGCGTGCTGACGCAGCGGGCAATAGGCCCCGCAAAAGCTCTGAAAAGAAAATATAGCCAGAATCAAGGGCCATAGAGCGAAGGCATGACCCTGAAAATCAACACCCTGCTAATGGATTATTTGGGTTCATATCAACAACCGACGTTAAATTTGGTTTACGGTCGGCCGAAGGCAAGGAAACCGGACCAAGCAGCGGGCGCGGCCAGGGAGCCGCCGGAGCTGATCATGTCCCGCTGGGCCGAGGACAAAGCGGAGAAGACATCCCTACCGTTCTGCCGGTGGCTGTAGAAGCGCTCCATGAGTCGGGCCGTAGCGTCATCGTTCACCCGCCACAGGCTGGCCACCACGGAGGGCGCGCCAGCGTAAGCGAAGGAGCGGGCCAGGGTGGCGTAATCCATGCCGTTGGCCCCTACGCCGCTTTCGCAGGCGGACAAAACCACCATTTCCGTATGCGTCAAGGGCAAGAGCATAGCGTCCACCATGGACATGCGGGTGCCGCCAGCAAGGACAAGGAAGCTCTTCGACGGATCCTGAGCATTCAGGTTGCCGTGGGTGGCCAGGTGCAGCCACCTGGTATCCCCTGCGCCGTCCTTCAGGGCCTGCATCGTGGCCGCTGAACCGATACGAACAACGCTGTTACTGCCGACAATGCTGCGGATGGTTTCCGCCTCCCGCTCGGCTCCAGGCAGGGTGCCATCAGGATTTCCGAATATTGCCGCCCCGCCCGGATGGGATTCCCGGGCCCGCAGAACCAGATCCATCAGGTACAACGATGGCAGCACGCCGATGTCCATCCTCTGCGCCACGTATTCGGGGAGGGGTTTTACGCTGCGCACCAGCGCAGAAAATGGCAGATGGGCAAGCGACCCCACGGGCACGATGTAAACGTGCTGATACCCGGCTAGGTCGTGCTCGACGGGACGCAGCAATTGCTCATAGAGCCAGTGCAGTTCCTCCGTCAGCCCCTCTGCACCACGAGACTTCAACTGGAAGGTGAGCAAATCGTCTCCCGTGAGGACAGGATTTGCACCACGATCCATCCTCAATCGTGCGGCCTCTTGGGCGATGACCGTACTCACAGCTTGGGCACGTGCGTACAGTTCCTGGCTTTTCACCGCCACCTCGCGCACTTCGCCGCCCCCGCGCTTGGCGATGTGGATGAGCAGTCGGTCAGCGGTGGGCAGGTACTGGACCACCACATCCTCCGGCGACAGCCGTTTACGCCATATGTCCAAATCGATGGGCTTCAGTTCCAGCATCTGATACAGGCCAAAGGCATCACGCTCAATGCGCGTCAACAATTCACGCTGTGCCCGTTCGCGCTGGTCCAGTTCCTGATCCAGGTTAGGCCCGGGCATCAACGATGCCGTTTCCTTGCCACTACTCTGCGTAGCTACAACATCTACCAGCATGGGATTGGGCCGGTCGCGTCGTGCTTTCAACGCGGCAATCTGGGTGTTGCCTGCGCTGAACTGTTGAGCCATCTTGCCGGTGATGCTATCTTTGGGCAAGCCGGGCAGGAGAGCACCGGCTTCGGCCCGCAATTTTTCGGACTCCAGTTCCCCTAGCGCCAGGTCGGAAAGATTTTCAGTAAGCAGGAACTGCATGGGATCGGCCCCGCCCGTCTCATAGATCAGAAGCCCCCGGTCGGTGCCTGCATATATTCGGCCAGCAGCATCGGTGGCGACGGCATGCACCATGCGACCACCATAGGACGCCAGGTGACGGTCTGGCAGTAGCCAGTTGAGACGATCTGGCAGTATCCAGCGGCCACCGCGCAAAGCCACCACGCCGCCGGCCGTGCCGAACAACCACATATCCTCGCCTAGACGGGCCCCACGGCTGCCCAGGAACAGCATGGGCTGGCGTTTCTTCAAATCACTGTACGAAGCCTCCTTCAGGGATTCCACCAGATCGTAGCGCTGGCCACTCTGGCGGGCAAATCCGGCAGCAGTGCCAACAATGGCGGAATCCGGGCCGATATTGGTGTAGCTGCTGATAAACCACGACCCATCCTTCGGAGTTTCCTTAATGACAAATCGCCTTCCATCCCACTCTAGCAAACCGCCTTTCATGGCCTGGCCACGGAAATAAAGATGACCTTCGTCAGAGGCCACCACCCAGATGCGCTTGTCCACAGTCTCCAAAACCCTGGAAATCATGTGGCTACGGGCAGGAAAGACCTCTGGATCTTTGTAGATGCTGAATTCACTGGTCTGGCCATCCTTGTGTCGGAAGACCGATGCCCCGGACGAAACCCATATCGTGCCATCGGACGCGACTAGCAGACTTGTGATCGCGTCGAAATGCTGCCCCCCTTCTCCCTTGGCCCTAGCGTCGAACAGTTCCGTCGGGGACATGCTATCAGCCGGAAAGCGCAGGATGGTCGTACCATCGTTGGTGATCAAGCCGCCCGCGACATCCAGCGCCAGGCGAGTCGACTTAATGTCGCTGAACGGACGTGCGCCGGCTCGTGGCCGGGTGAGGGTAACCACTTCCAGCCGGTCGCCGCGTGCAACGAAAGTTACCCCGCGGCCCGTATCGGTAAGCAGATCGTAAACGCGTCCGTCGTTGTCACCCGACACCTTGTCGCGGTCGAGCGCATAGATACCCTCACTGGTAGCCATGAAGGTCTTGCTCCCCGCCGAGGCCAGCAGGGAGACAACCGCATCCCGGTCGGCCAGAGGCAGCTTCTTTTCCTCGAAATGCTCGTCCCTGAATAATGACAAGCCCAGGTCGGTGAGCACCGCAAGAACCTGGCTGCCGTCATCGGCCAGCAGGGCGGACAGGCCTTCTATCTGGCGCGAGAAATGGATACCACCTGCATCGGCGATCCTCTCCGGGTTGCCCGGCTTGCCCTCGCCAGTCCACGTGGCCACGGTCACATCGTTCTGACGCAATATGAATACCCGGCCATTGAGCCATTGGGCATCGCGCACGCCCTGGCCGGTCACAAGGGTCTGTACCTGATCTCCGCTCACGCCGACAAGGGTGTTGTCGGTCCCAATCAGTACCACTTGCGCGTCATCCGGTGCCTCCTGCGCTTTGAGCAGGGTGATGCGGCTCGCCTGCTGGGGCGCGAGGGCTGGCGGCAGGATTCCGGCGCCCTTTTCGCCATAGAACATCAAGCCTGCCGGGGTGCCGGCGAGCACTCCGTCACGATATGGCGCAAGCCGTTCGACCCGGGGTGCGGGCAAGGTCCAACGCCCAGCCGCGCCGCCATAGTCTCCGGCAATGCGTACCAGACCATTGTCGGTACCTACCCACAACGCACCCTGGCTGTCCTCCGCCAGGGACAGCACCGCGAGAGCCCTTCCGGCTGCGTCGTAGGAAATATCCGGGGAAAACCGCTCACTGGCGGTGTCCCAGGCAAACCATTCCCAGAAGCCGCGGCGCAGCACCGACAGGCCCACCCGGGAACCCACCACCACATCGCCATTGCGCCGCACCAGCACGGCCTCAGCACGGGCATTCTCCGCCAAGTTGGCCGGCACTACGCTGCGCATCGGATAGCGCTGCCAAAAGCCCACGTTGTCGATATAGGAACGGGGCAACCAGTGGGCCAGATCCATCAGTTTGAGCGGATCCTTCGAAAACTGGGCCAGCACCTTGGCACTCAAGGCCACTAAAGAAGGGGCTTTGGTAGGCATCTCGCCCAGCCAGGCCTGCAAGCGGCTCCACTTGCGCCAGTCCTCCTCGGCGACACCATGGCTGTGCAACCTGAGGGTCACCCGATGCCACAGGACGGCGGCATCAAGGCCGGCCCGGAGGGTGGCAGGTGTCGCGCCCGGCTGCCATGCGGCTTCCAGGATGGCAGCCAGCCTGTCCCCCAAATCACGGGCATATTTACGGCGATCCCCGAGATGCTCGGCCAGCCAGGTGGCGGTGGCGAGTTTGGCCTTGAGAATCCGTTCCGCCAGGGCATCCCGATTCTTGCCGGGTTTTCCTCGCACGGTCGCTTCAACTGCACTCTCCGCTTGCTCAAGCTTCTCGAAAGCACTATCTTGAACCGGCAAATCTGGCACTTCATCCGCACTCGCCCGCTCGAATCTCTTGGACAGGCCGAGAAGCTCCTGAAAGGCCGAGGTTACGCGCAGCGCCACTTTGGGGCCACCACCGGCCACCACCTTGCTGATCTCGTTGTTCGCGTCGTATTCGATCTTTATGTCACCGACCCCCTTCACGCTGATGCGGGAAGGCTTGCTATTGGGGGCGTACTCAAAGCTGAGTTCATCACCTCCCTTTTGGGTGATGCGGGTGATGAGGTCCTGGGCATCGTATTCCAGGCGAATTTCAGATCCCCCCGAGTCCGCCAGCCGCAGCAGATTAATGCCCCGCGCATCGTATTCCGCACTGACCGAGGCGGCACCGACCCGCAGGAAGGTCAGGCGGCCGGTAATCGGATGGTAGCCACGCTCCACCTCGATGCCGCTGGGGTCAACGATGGTGGCGTGCATATGCACCAAATCTAGTTTCTCGGGCAACAAGAAGGATCGATTCGACTGTGCCTGCCCCCGGGCCGATTCAAACCAGCCCACATAGCGGTCACTTGGCGCAATCGATGAAGAACCATCGTATGTAGCACGGTAGTGGTCTTGGTGCGCTCCGAGACTATTGAGCGCAGTACTCTTGTTGTAGATAGGCCTCCACTCCCGCGCTACGCCTGGAGCCCTTTCTTCAAGTAGCCTGCTGTAGGCCAAGCCAACCACAGGGCTGCCACCCCACTTCGCGTGGCGCTCCAGACCCTCCGCCAGACGCTGCCCATCGTAAGGATTGCGATGAATATAGCGATTCAGTGCCAGGAAACTGCGGGCACCAATGGCGTTGTCGCTGAATTGAAAGAGAGTCGCCACGGCGCTCCCATCATCCGGCGATGCCGCGCTCCAGGCCATCAATTCCCGGGCTGCCTCCGGGTTTCTGCTGAGCAAGGACAATATGTCGAAACGTTGGTGATGAACTTCTCCCAGGCCGTAGCCCCCCTTTTCCGCTTCATCCAGGTCAGCAAGCGCCGCCCGCAGGTGATCGGCATTGACCACCGGCCTTTGCTTTTCGATCTTCGACGTCAGCGCGGCCCTCTTCAGAAGCAGTTCTGTTCGCCGCCCCTGCAAATCTGCGGGCATAGCCGCTAATCCCCGGGTAATGTGCGCCTGCATTTCCTCATAATTCCCAGCCTCGGCCGCTTCCCAGGCGCGGTAGTAATAGGGCCAGTAGGCCTGCGGCGCCAGGGCGATCGCTTCGTCGTCCATGACCTGAACCGGATGTCGATCCTTGCCGGATCGCCGCAACAACCGAGTCTCGAGCCTGTCCGCGATCAGCGAAGCTTCGGGGAACTCCCGCCGCAGGCGTTGTATTTCCACCTCGCTGCCCGCCGCACCGTGAATGTCGTCCACCAGTTCAAAATAGCGGTCAGCCCCCCAGGCGGTGAGTCCGTCTTCCACGAAAGAACGGCGCAGTTCTTCCAGGGCCTCGGGTTTTCGTCCCAGCTTCTGTAAGGACAAGGCTAGGTTGCGTAGCGTCCACCCCCCAAGATGGCGCTCGCTCTCCCGAGATCGCACGGCCTTCACCGCTTCTTCATGTTCCCCCCGCGCTTGCAACACACCCAGCATGACGTTGAAGAGGCGTGGGTCAGGCTTGCCAACCGCCGCCAGGGCATCCCGGTAGGCGTCCAGCGCCTGCTGAAGTTTGCCGTTCGCCTGACTGGCCTCCACCAAGCGGGACCAGGCATAAGCATTCTTTGGCTCTAGGAGAAGCACCCGGCGCCAAATGGTCACGGCCTCCGCAGGGCGATTGCTGCCCTGCTCCAGTTCCGCTTTGGCATTGAGGAATTCCACATCGTCGGGCCAGCGATTCAATGCCTGATCGAGAACACTGCGTTGTTCGCCTTGCTCCCCGGCTTCCTGCAGTGCCGCAGCCAGGTCAGCAAGAGCCTGTCGCTCGGTAGCGACTCCGGTTGGCGCATACCGCAGGGCATTTTGGGCCAGCATGCGCCGGGACTCCTCCAGGCGGTTGGCACGAATCATGGCCTTGGCCATGCGCACGCCCGGATTGCGGAAGGGAAAGGCGGATTCGGCGCGCCGCTGCAGTTCGATGGACTCATCCCAGCGCTGGCTGCCATAGGCCATGCTCGCCCGATAGCGCAGGGCGTGCCAGTCGCTGGTATCGTTCCAGAGTTGGGCAATGGACGCATAGTCAAGTCCATACAGCGCACGATCCTGCGCTATTCTCGCTACTGCTGGACCACTACGGGTAGCGGCAAACGTAGCCGCCATCTCCAAGGCCTTCTGACGGTCCGTAAGCGTGTTCTTCGAAGAGAACTGGTCGATGAAATTCCAAACCGGGCTAAATAACTGCGGGTTGAGCTGCCAGCTTGCCATGCGGTAGGCGAAGGCCAGATCCAGACGTTCCTCGGCTTCTGCGGCCGAAATCAGGAGAGTCACAGCCCACGGATCATTGAATTTCTTTAGGTCGCCGACGGGAAACCGTGCCAGCAACTCGTCGTTGCGACCTGCCCCTGAAAGGCTTTCTATGTCTGCGATAGCCGCCAGCTTTTCCTGCGCAGCGGCAGGAGCCAAGGATACCGCTTGCAGCGGCTTCACGCCCAAACTCTCCTGAACCCGCAGCCAAACCTGGGCGGCGAAGGGATGGGGAGCATTGCCCGCCAAATCCGCCGCCACTGCTTCTACCACGGCGGACTTCCGTTCCGCCAGGAAGTCGGCGGACCAGAGTTTGACGCGGGCATCATCGAAAAGATTTGCCGCACTGGCCGACAGCGGCGTACCGCTCACAACCGTACCCTCGGCTTTGTCTACCGACCAAGCTGAAGGTGTAACCGCCACCCCCCCGCATAATGTCAAGGCCATGACCGATTGCGCCAGACGCGAAACACCGTACTTGAACATGGAAATCCCTTTCGATATGAGTCTTTAGCATAACTTCTGCCGAAGCGAATAGTTCGACTGCATTTGTCGCCTATAAACCTAAATCTAAACCTGAATCCGTGTTTACCCAGCCGCCATGCACACTAAAGTTCACGTCGATTACTATTCATTTTGCGGGCGTTCGATGTCGGATTGAAGAACTTCATCTTGCTAGAAATGGCGCGCCCGCACCCGAATTTCTTGCCTCAACCGGCGAAATTCAGCTTCGGAATGGGAGGTTTGCAAGAGGCTCCTATTTGATTGAACCCACGAGGACCCTGCATGACAAATATCGTTCACACCCTGATCTCTGTGGCGCTGTGGCGCTGTAGGGTCTGCATGGCGGCGAGCTTGCTGGCCCTTGCGGCCTGCCATGCCGCCATGGCCGCGCCTCGCTTGATGGATACCTTGGGCGGCGAGCGGCCCATCCGGCTGCAAAGCCTGCACATCGATGCAGACATCAGCGGCTGCCTGGCACTCACCACGGTGCGCATGGTGTTTTTCAACCCCAACCAGCGTGCCCTTGAGGGACAGTTGCAGTTTCCATTGCTTGACGGCCAGCAGATCACGGCTTTTGCCCTGGACATCAATGGCCAGATGCGCCCTGCGGTTCCGGTCGAAAAAGCCAAAGGCCGTCAGATCTTTGAAGCCGTTGAACGACGCAAGACTGACCCCGCCCTACTTGAAAACACCCAGGGCAACAATTTCAGTCTGCGCGTTTACCCCATCGCTGCCAAGTCCACGCGCACGGTCGAGCTGAAATATGTGCAAGCTCTGGGACGCGAAGGTTCACAGTCCGTCTATCGCCTGCCGCTTGCCTACCCGGATCAACTGAAAGACTTCAAGCTGACTGTCAATGTGAAGGGCACGGCTGTACCGCCCACTGCCAGCGGTGCGCTGGGGCCGATCCAGTTTGCGCGCACCCGCCAGGGCTTGACGTCAAAGGTCGATAAAACCCACTATGTGGCCAACGGCCAACTCAAATTGCTGATGAATGCCCCCGCGCAAGCGACCACCTACGTGCAAGAGCATGAGGGAACGACCTATTTTGTGACCGAGATCCCGGTGTCACCCCAACGCAGCCCGCGTGAGTTGCCCAAGGTGGTGGGTTTGTTGTGGGACAGTTCAAGCTCAGGCGCGCTTCGCGCCAATGATGCGATTTTGCGGGTGCTGGATGACTACTTCAAGACAGTTGCCAACGTCGAGGTTCGCCTGACACACCTGCGCGACCGAGCCGACCCACCGCAAAACTTCAAGATCGTCAATGGCCGTTGGGACGAGCTACGCCAAAGCTTGCAAAACACGGTGTACGACGGTGCCAGC
Source organism: Candidatus Symbiobacter mobilis CR (assembly GCF_000477435.1). Lineage (NCBI taxonomy): Bacteria > Pseudomonadati > Pseudomonadota > Betaproteobacteria > Burkholderiales > Comamonadaceae > Candidatus Symbiobacter > Candidatus Symbiobacter mobilis. Next base: position 258,495 of record NC_022576.1, on the reverse strand, counting down.
AACCTGGCCGATTGGCAGGAACAAACCGATGTCAGCGAGTACCTGCTGGTCAGCGACGGCCTGCACAACTACGGCAATGCGCGCTTTCCAACGCTGGCAGCAGGGCAACGTTTGTACGCCCTGAACGCATCCGTGACCGCAGATACCGCACGCCTTGCGGCCTGGGCGCAGGCCAGTGGCGGAGAGTGGGTGCAGGTGCAGGCCGACCAACCCAGCGCAGCAGCGCAAGTCCTTTTGACCCAAGGGCCGCATGTGCAATCGCTGCGCGCCACGGGTGCTGGCGATGTGCTGGTGGATACGGTGGACCCGCGCCAGGGCTTGCTGCGCCTGGTTGGCAAATTGACACAGCCCAAGGCTGAGGTAAGCCTGACACTGCTGGAGCACGGAAAGCCCAAAAATATCACCCTCGCAGTCTCAGCCAATGCGCCAACCCATGCGCTGGCTGCGTATTTGTGGGGCAACTATCGCTTGCGCCAACTTGAAGGCGACTTTGAACTGCACCGTGGCGAGATTCGCCGCATCGGGACAGCGCTGGGCATTCCAACTCGTGAAACCTCGCTGATCGTGCTCGACAGCGTGGAGGATTACGTTCGCTACGAACTGACACCACCGGCAGACCTGCTGGCCAGCTATGAACAATTGATGGATCAGCGCCGCCTGGACAAGACTGGACGGCAACAAAGACATCTGGAACAAGTGGTGCGTGACTTTGAGGGCAAAGTGGCTTGGTGGGAGCGGTCTTTTCCAAAAGATAACCCGCTTGCCTCTATTGCAACACCCTTAAGCAGTGACGTGGCCCGAATGTCAGTTGCGCCGCCTGTGGCAGTAGCCGTACCTGAATCAGAAGATGTGTTTGTTATGGCCCCACCTGCACCCGTTGAAGTGGGTTCTGCGGCACACTCCCGGCCCGAGGATGCCATGGCCAGGCTATCCCCCAGCTATCAGAGCAATGCCAGTCTGAACCAGGAACCGAGCAGCCCGGTCGTCGGTATCGCCCTGAAAAAATGGACATCTGATGCGCCCTACATTGCGCGACTGGGTGCAGCCAGTGCAGACACCCTGTATGCACAATACTTGGACGAAAAACCGTCTTACGCCGACAGCAGCGCATTCTTTTTGGATGTGGCTGACTTGCTGATCGACAAGGGCTTGCGTGAACTGGCTTTGCGGGTTCTGTCCAACCTGGCAGAAATGGACTTGGAAAACCGGCACGTTTTGCGTCTATTGGGTTACCGGCTGTTGCAGGCAGGTGCGCCAGAGTTGGCCGTATCCGTCTTTGAAAAAGTGCAGTACCTGGCGCAGGATGAACCGCAGTCATTTCGAGATCTGGGCTTGGCGCAAGCTGCGGCCGGACACCCTCAGCAGGCCATCGACCAGCTTTACGAGGTGGTCATTCGCCCGTGGGAACGCAGGTTTGGCGACATTGAACTGATTGCTTTGGCAGAAATGAATGCCATCATCGCATCGCAACCAACCGGCAAACTCGATACCAGCCGCATCGACCCACGCCTGAACAAAAACCTGCCGATGGACTTGCGCGTGGTGCTGACCTGGGACGCAGACAACAGCGACATGGATTTGTGGGTCACTGACCCCCGTGGAGAGAAGTCCTTCTATGGGAACCAACTGACCTATCAGGGCGGGCGCATGTCCACTGACTGTACATTGGGGTATGGGCCAGAGGAGTTTTCGCTGAGAAACGCCCTACCTGGCAAATACAAGATCGAAGCCAATTTCTATGGCTCACGCCAGCAGATCGTGGCCAATGCAACCACCCTACAGGTCAAACTGAGCAGTGGGTTTGGCACAGCAGAGGCGCAAGAGAAAATGATGACGCTTCGCCTGAAAGGTGAAGGCCATGTGGTGCAGGTGGGTGAATTTGAGGTCAAACCCAGGTAGGGGTGTCTTTTATGGTTGAGCCTCTTGCAAAACTCCTGCCGAAGCGAATAGCCGACTGCATTTGTCGCCTATAAATTGCGATTTTTTGGAGTCAAAGGGCTGATTCCGGAGTGGAATCGTTCCTGTGTCTATCCTGAAGGTCGGTATTTCATGATTCAGCGCGAACGGAAGCCGACATCTGCGGATGCCGTGGATTCCAAGGCGGGAGAAAGGGGGATCATGATCACAATCGCATCAATTGGTCAGCGGACAGCGCCAGTACGCCGAACATCAGGTGGCTCATTACTTTGGTAGCGCCCCTGACCATGAGGTGGCTTGCGCCAAACTCGTCCTTGAGACGAGCATTGGTGCGCTCTGCAGCGGTACGTTCGTTGTAGCGTTCGATCAACCCCACCGTCGTGGTAATCCCCAATACCACCTTGGCGACAAAAGCGTTTGCCAGCCACGAGCGTTCGTGCGGCGGGCGACCGAGACCGCACCACGATGCCCGTACATATTCCTCAAGGCGAACCCACTCCAGGGTATGGATCACTTTCTCCAGTTTGGGTGTCAACGGCCCCACCTCATTCCAGAGTTCGGGCAAAAGCTCTTCTTGGACAATGCTCCAACGTTGTATGAGAAGTTCACGTCGATTACTATTCATTTTGCGGGCGTTCGATGTCGGATTGAAGAACTTCATCTTGCTAGAAATGGCGCGCCCGCACCCGAAATTTTTGCCTCAACCGGCAAAATTCAGCTTCGGAATGGGGGGTTTGCAAGAGGCTCTATTGGGCACCGTTTATTTTGATGGGGAATTGGTTGTAAGGGAAATAGCCTGTAGCGACCAATAACCAAGACGAATGGCCCGCACCAGTAAAGTGGCGCCTCATTCACGACCCACCACGGAGTCACCATGCGCTTTCTTGATGTCAGAACCGATTTTGCTTTCAAAAAAGTTTTTGGTTCGCAACAGTCCAAACCGGTGTTGATCGACTTTCTCAATGCCATGCTTGATTGCGCTGGCGAATTTGCCATTGCTGACCTGGAGATTGTCGATCCCTACCAAATTCCCCTGCTCAAGGGCATGAAAGACAGCTTTGTCGATGTCAAGGCCGTGCTGGCCAATGGCAGCCAGGTCATCATCGAAATGCAGGTGCTCAATGTGGAAGGCTTCGAACAACGCATTCTCTACAACGCTGCCAAACAATACTCCAGCCAACTGCACCAGGGCGAGCATTACAAAATGCTCAACCCCGTCATCGCACTCACCTTTACAGATTTTGTTTTATTAGCAAAAATGGATTTACTTCATCAAAAACGCAGGCAAACTCGACATCATCCCGCAAAGCCTTGACACCCCGTGCATTCACCAAGCCTTTGAGATGATCAACGAGGCGGGTTTAAGCGAAGCAGAACTAGAAGCCCAACACAAACGGCGGGACTTTATTATTTTGCAGCGGGATGCATTGACAAAGGCTAGGAAAGATGGTGAGGAGGAAGGCCGTCTGGCCGAACGTCATGCCGTCATTTTCAACGCACACCGAAACGGTCTGCCACCCCAATTGATCACCAGCCTAGTCGGCTTAAGCGAAGCGGAGGTCACTCGGCTGCTTCAACGCCATGGGATCTGATCGGATAATTTCCAATCAAAAATTCCTATAACCCAAGTCCTGATTTCATTTGTATTCATGAATTCTGTAACAGCCTAAACGGATGTGACATCCATCGTGAGCATTGTCCAACCCTGATGTAACTACTGCCAACTGGAGGTCTTTTGATGAAAACACTCACCTTAACCGGGCTACTGTTCAGCCTATGCCTGCAACTGCCGCAGGCGCAAGCACAAACACCTGAGGCATCCCAGTCGCCTACGGCTGAGGCCAGTAGCCAAGCTGAAATTGACCGACTCAACAGTGAAGTGATCAAGCTCTACCAAGCAGGTCAATACGCCGCCGCGCTGATTCCTGCCCAACGCGCACTGGCCATCTCAGAAAAAGCCAATGGCCCCGAACATCCTTCAACCAGCACGAGCCTGAACAACCTGGCCGGGCTGTACGAATCCATGGGCCAGTACGCCCGCGCCGAGCCGCTCTATGTGCGCGCATTGGCCATTTCAGAAAAAGCCAATGGCCCCGAACATCCATCAACCGGAACGAGCCTGAACAACCTGGCCGGGCTGTACCGATCCATGGGCCAGTACGCCCGCGCTGAGCCGCTCTATGTGCGCGCTTTGGCGATCTCTGAAAAAGCCAACGGCCCCGACCATCCCTCAACCGGCACGATCCTGAACAACCTGGCCGGGCTGTACCGATCCATGGGCCAGTACGCCCGCGCTGAGCCGCTCTATGTGCGCGCTTTGGCGATCTCTGAAAAAGCCGAAGGCCCCGAACATCCCTCAACCGGAACGCGCCTGAACAACCTGGCCGGGCTGTACCAATCCATGGGCCAGTACGCCCGAGCTGAGCCGCTCTATGTGCGCGCTTTGGCGATCTCTGAAAAAGCCGAAGGCCCCGACCATCCCTCAACCGGAACGAGCCTGAACAACCTGGCCGGGCTATACCGATCCATGGGCCAGTACGCCCGAGCTGAGCCGCTCTATGTGCGCGCTTTGGCGATCTCTGAAAAAGCCGAAGGCCCCGACCATCCCTCAACCGGAACGAGCCTGAACAACCTGGCCGGGCTGTACCAATCCATGGGCCAACCCACCCAAGCCGAGCCGCTCTATCGCCGTGCCTACCGCATAGCCTTCAAGGCCGGCAACCCCGAGTTGCTGCGACACGTTCAAAACAATCTCAGCGATCTGTTCAAGTCCCAAGACAAGCCCGATGCCGCCATCTTCTTTGGCAAGCAGGCGGTCAATACCTTGCAAGGGTTGCGCGCCAATGTGGCCGAGTTGGGCAAGGACACGCTCAAGAGCTTTGATGCCACCATTGAGGGCACCTACCGCAGTCTGGCGCACCTGCTTATCGCCCAAAGCCGACTGGTTGAGGCAGAGCGGGTGCTTGAACTGCTCAAAGAGCAGGAGCAGTTTCAGTTTGTTCGCCGCGATGCTACTTTGGCCTCTACATCAGGGCGAGCCACGTTGACTGCTTTTGAAGCCACCCAGGACAAGATGCTGCTTCAAGCCGGTGCGCCGTTGGCACAGCTCTACAGCGAATTCACCGAGCTTGACAACAAAAAGAACCGCAGTGCCGCCGAAGACAGCCGCCGCCAGAGTCTGCAAATCCAGTTGGATCAAGCCGGAGAAGCCTTCCAGCAAGCCTTTGACCGGGTGCTTGCCGCACTCACCACCACGCGCCCCGACAAGGTGGATGAGATCAAGGACGCGCAGGGGTTGCAAGACATTCTGCGCGAGCTGGGTGAACGCCTGGGCCAGCCCGTGGTGGCCCTTTATACCGTGGTTGACCCAGAGAGCTATTCCCTGATCCTGACCACAGCCGAGTACCGGCGTGCCCACACCGTGCCGATCAAGGCCAGTGCCCTTAACGAGCAGATTGCCGCCTGGCGTACCACCCTCAAGGCCCCAACCCTGGATCCGGTGCCGCAAGCACGTGCATTGCTGGATGTGATTCTGCCCCCGGCGGCGCGCGCCGAACTGCAACAGGCCAAAGCTGGCACTCTGATGTGGCACCTGGATGGTGTTTTGCGCCTGTTGCCGCTGGCGGCGCTGCATGATGGCGAGAAGTACCTGGTGGAGCGCTACCGCCTGACCACCTTCACCCCGGCCAGTCTGGGCAACCTCAAGGATGCCCCCAAAACCCGATGGAACGCGCTGGGCCTGGGCGTGAGCGAAGCGCGCACGGTGGAGCAAAGGAGTTTCATGGCGCTGCCAGCGGTGGCGCGTGAGCTTGATACCGTGATTCGCGTGCCTGGCGGCCAGGGCGTGATGCCAGGCACGCGGCTTTTGAACCCCGAATTCACCTGGGCCACGATGCAAGACGAACTCAAGCGCAAGGGCAAATACCCGCTGATCCACGTCGCCAGCCACTTCAACCTGGAGCCTGGCAACGACACCATGAGCTACCTGCTGACCGGTGCCGGAGACCCGATCACCCTGGCGCAGTTGGTTCGGCAAAACAACCTCTTTGGCGGGGTTGACCTGCTCACCCTGTCGGCGTGCGAAACCGGCATTGGCGGCGGCAAAGACAGCAACGGGCGCGAAGTCGATGGCCTCTCGTTCATCGCCCAGCGCCAAGGTGCCAAGGCCGTGATGGCCACGCTGTGGCCGGTGGCCGACGCCAGCACTGCGCTGCTGATGGCGCGCTTCTACCAATTGCGCGAAAGCGATCACCTGACCAAAGCCGAAGCCCTGCGCCAGGCGCAACTGGCCTTGCTGCAAGGCACCGGTGCCAAGGCGGGCGAGCAGCCCAACACTACACCGGAGCAGCGTGGTGCGCAGCTCGTGCCAAGGCAGGGCACCGCTGCCGCCTTTGCCTTTAACCCCACAGCACCCTATGCGCACCCGTATTTTTGGGCGCCGTTTATTTTGATGGGGAATTGGTTGTGAGAACGATAGGCATCACAAGCTTGCTTGGGGTTGTGGTGTTGATGTCCTGGTCAGCTACCTGGGCTGTAGTGAGTGAAATTAGGCTGATGGTGCCACACGCCCATGTCCCGGACGTGATGGCCGTATCGGCAAACGCACAATGGGTTGCAACAGGGGCGGCAGACAAGACCATCAACATCTGGCATCCGGCGTCGGGCCGACAGTGGAAGACCCTCAGAGGACACGGACATGGTGTGCATTCCCTGGCATTTAGTGATGACGGGGCACTGCTGATCAGTGGCGCAGATGGCGCTGAGGTGCGCCTATGGCGGGTTGCAGACGGCAAAGTGGTCTGCGCTTTTCAGTTTGACCATGACCCAAATAGATTCTTTGAAGTTTTAGATTTCATCCGTGTACATGTGAACAATTCAGGCGATGGCTGGGGGCTAACAAACTTTGGGGTGCTTCATCGTTTCCAGGCCAAAGGTTGTCGAAAGCTCGCGCCCCAGAAACTGCACGCAGGGCAACAGGCCGATGCGAGTGGTTTCTTGGCGGACGCACTTGAGCACTCGGACGGCTGGTGGTTGCTGGGTAGCGGCGAGCTACGCAGTCTGGATACAACTGGGAAACTAATCTGGAAAGTTGCCTTGGCTGGTAACGCAGTGCGGTTGATTGCAGCACCTGAGCCCAGTCTTGGCGTGGCAGTTCAGTTGGCTAATGGCACGTTACAGGTTTTCGACAGTAAGGGTAAGCCGGGGCCGGTAACGGATTATGGTGTGGGTGATGCGCGTAATTCATCCATCGCCCTAACGGCAGATGGATTTGTTGCAGCCAGTAGTGGGCGTACGCTGACGCTGATGCGCGGCAGTCAGCGCCAGGAACTTTGGCCGAATGAGAATGCGCAAGGGATGTCGATTGGCGACGGTCTTGGCGATCTCAATTTGGTGGCGATACGGAAGGATGTTGTGGTTGTGGCGGGAAACGCAGGAGTTATTACGCTCAACCGCCACAGTGGAAAACTGCTTGGGCGCATTGCAGTGGTAGCAGCGCCGTCTGACTATGTCATTGCAGCAAGTACCGATGGCCGCTGGTTGCTTCAGGCAGGCCTAGGAAAACTGACGCTATGGGATATGGAGAGCGGCCGTCCTAGTTACACCGTCGAACCCGGGAACCTATGGGACACAAAATTTGCAAGCTTTTTGCCCGATCAGAAAGTGTTGCTGATTGGGAGCGAGGGGCCTGCGAATGATCGCTTCTTGATGATTTACGACTTGCGGGAGGGGCGTGTCGTAGCAAAGAAAGAATTAAACGATCACCCAATGGCTCTTGCAACGGATATAGCGGGACGCCATGCCTTTGTCGCTCGACAACAGGGAGGGGTTGGCGTATATGCTCTACCTGACCTTCAACCCGTCACCGTACTACCGACGCTGCACCAGCCCCAGCGGTTAAGTCTGGATGAAAAGGGGGAGCGCTTACTCATAGGTGGTGCAAATGTTCTCGAAGTGACTGACGTTGCCAGTGGCAGTCGGCTACTGTCCCTACAGCCCACGTCCGACACTTTCTTTTCTATAAGCGCAGAGCAACTGTCTCTTGATGGCAGCGAGGTGTGGATAGCGACTGAGCGCGGGGTGAGTGCCTATGGCGTATCCGGCAACACGGCGCCCCGCTGGCATACACCTATTGCGACCGGGTCTTTTGGTACGCAACTTACGCGCTCAACTGACGGAAAACGGCTTGCACTGCTAGGCACTTGGGGGCAGAAATCTGCTTGGCTTGACACAGTCACTGGTCGCGCAACAGACTTTGGTCAACTCGTTTTCCCTTACTCGGCTGTTTGGCTGGACGCGAGACATTTGGTCGTTCTGGAGGAGGACCATGCTCTGCGCCTGTGGCAGGTTGACCAGCCTTTGCCGTTGCTGGAGATGCGGATTTTTCCTGAAATTTTTGGCAATAACTGCTCAGTGGGGATCTGTCTGCAGATGTTCCCCTGGTTGGTGAACACGTCCGATGGACGATTTGACGCGGGCGATATTGCAGACCTTCGGTCTCTCGCTTGGTATCGAGCCGACCAACCTCTGAAGCCGCTGCCATTTGAATGGTTAGCCCGCTCGGGGTTTGAGCCACGATTGCTGCGGCATACGTTGGCCAATGGCTTGTCCACCAGGCAGGTGAAAGCGTCGGCCAAGTTTGATCCACCGGAGGTGCGCATAAGCAAGGTGGCATCGTCTGCAAGTGACCCTGCTGCGCTGCGGGTGGAAATAGAAGTGCAGTCAAACACCGCCAAGTTGGGAGGGGTGCGCTTGCTTCGTGATGGAGTGCAGGTAAAAGTCTTTAGAAAAGAAGATATGCCTGCGTCATTGGCGGGTAAGGTGCGGTTTAAGCTCATTGTTGATCCAGTGAGCTACAAACCAGGCATTCCGTCACTTCGGTTTGAGGCAACTGCTTATGATTTGGAAGGAGTAAGTAGCACTGCGGCCGTTGACTACAAACCGGTGTGGGATGTCAATAACCTTACCCAGGCACATAGCCGCAAGAGGGTTTTTCTCATCAACATTGGGGTGAACCGCCACGAGAACGCAAGTTTCAACCTGGACTATGCGGCCAATGACGCAAGGCTAATAGGTAACTCTCTGGCTGCTCAATTGGCCAAATTTGGCGTGATGGGCGAAGGGATTCAGGTGTCCTTAGTGTCAGATGACAGCGGCGACACGGCCAGCAAAGCGCGCATCCGTGAGGCAATTCAAATTCTTGCGGGGCAGGCGCCGGCTAGTAGCGACCCTGTGTTGGCCGGGTTGCGTCGTGCAGATATAAACGACACCGTCATCATCAGCTTCGCAGGACATGGTTTGACGGATAACGAGAGCAAGTTTTACCTGTTGCCATCTGACACTGGTGCAGGTAGTTCTCGTTCAATTACCCCGGAGTTGTTAAGTCATGCTATTGCAAGTGAAGAATTGTCTGGATGGATGGATGGACTTGACACTTACCAGACCGTGCTAATTATTGATGCCTGCCACGCCGCTGCATCGGTCGATGCCGAGGGGTTTGTTCCCGGCCCGATGGATAGTCGCAGTTTGGGTCAGTTGGCCTACGATAAAGGTGTTGCAGTTCTGGTTGCTACGCAGGCAGATGACGTGGCGCTAGAAAGCAGTCAACTGAGGCAGGGCTTACTGAGCTATGCGCTGATGGTTGATGGTCTCGACACAAAAGCGGCCGACTTTGCGCCCAAGGACGGAATTGTTGGGTTGGTTGAATGGCTGACTTATTCAACCTTGCGAGTGCCAGAGCTGGCGCGACAAATTCGCTCTGGAACATTGTCTCTTGCTCCCGGCTCCCGAGGGGCGAGGCGCTTGAATTCCGAAAAGACAACCCGCACTGTGGTCGCACAGTCCCCTACACTTTTCTACTTCCGTCGAAGCAAGGAACCTGATGGCTTTTTGTTCTTTGACATAAAAAAATGAGGGGTTCGGAAAAATTGGCACTGGTTCAATTGAATGGGATTTGGCTATGCGGTCAAGGGAATCATGAAAAGTTCGCCCAAAGAGAGCTTCTTATCAAGAATTCCTGGTGCAACAGCCGGAACTTTTTTGTAGTGAAATGCGTCCGGATGAAGTTATGTATCACCCAAAGAACGTCCAGTGTTCTTTGAAGTCCATTCTCGTTTTCGCATATGTATTTGTACGTCGGCCAAAGGCTGGATTGCGACGGCGAAGATCGCTGTTGAACGCTTCGCAGTGATTCGCATGAATATCATTTTCGTTAATATCCTGAACGGTTGGCGGATGTTCCGATTGCGGTTCTTGATATTTTGGACGTTTCGGACCTTTTTTATGAGCTTGGGAGCCTTTGTTTTTTAAACGGAGAGAATGCTTACTGCCTCTGGATGTCGTCCACATTTGTTGGTGGCAAGCGGTGCTTCAAAACGCTTGTTTCGCTTCATCTACCATATTCTGAAGTGGAGTCCCTCAAATCCCATTCAACTGAACCAGTGCCCATCCGGGGTGATAGGATGTTGGGCAAAACGTGCGTTGCTTTCAATGAAAGGACAGAACGATGAAATCTGGTTATTTGACAAGCACAGCCATTTTGCTGGCTGCATGGCTAATGGGTGCCCAGGCGCTGGCACAAGCTGGCGAAGCAAGCAAAGCACCGTTGGGCGAACCCAAAGTGCTTTATGTACTGGATGCCATCGCCAATAACACGACTGCTCAAAAAAGCGATGGGGTGACGCTGGTCATGGTCAGCGAGGATGGCCAACATTTCCGTGCCCTGGGTGGTTTCCACAGCAAGGCTCTGTTTGGCCGCATGGATGCCCTTGGGGCCAAGGCAGCATGTCCGCCTCAAGTCACCGACATGGCAACAAGCTGCTTTGGGTTTGACGGCACACTGCACCTTGGGAACGACGGATCCGGCTTTCCCGCCGACACCCGTGCCGGACTGCACTTGAGTGTGCGTCTGAAAGACGGCAAGGGCACAGGGGACTTTCAGATTGCACCCGTCGGGGAATTGTTGCCCCAAGCACAGCATGGCACTCTGGAACTGCCACAGTCCCGCACCGAACCACAGGCCAGCTTGCAACTGGCGCATAGTCTGCACTTGGGAGCCGAACATGACGCTGCCTTTTCTGTTGAAGAGCGCCTGCTGTCTCGGTATCCAGACAATGCCGACATCTACTGGCAACGAGGTCGGTGGCTAGGAAAGCTCAAGCGTGAAACCGAGGCTATTGCTGATTTACGGCGAGTCACGGCATTAAAACCTGACTTTGCCGATGCCTGGGGACAACTGGGCTGGTTTTTGTTACTTCAGCAGAATGGAAAAGCTGCCCAGGAGGCATGCATCAAAGCACAAACCTTGAAACCAGACAGCTATGCCTGGACAGTGAATCTTGGTCATACCTACTTATTGCAAGGCGATCGGGAAACCGCCTATGTTTGGTACAAAAAAATCCTGCCGCTGATTCCCGACGAGGCTTCCCTGACATCCGGGCCATTGGCTGATTTCGAACTTTTTATTCAGAAGGGCTGGCAAGTTGAGCCCAGCCGAACAGCCAAAGACTGGTTTACTGTGCATGGTCAGGCAGCAATAGCCAGCAACGCTGAAATTGACCGACTCAATAGTGAGGGGATCAAGCTCCACCAAGCAGGTCAATACGCTGCCGCGCTCGTCCCCACTCAACGCGCACTGGCCATTTCAGAAAAAGCCAATGGCCCCGAACATCCCTTGACCTGCACGAGTCTGAACAACCTGGCCTTGCTGCATCAAGCCATGGGCCAGTACGCCCGCGCCGAGCCGCTCCTTGTGCGTGCCCTGGCCATCTCAGAAAAAACCAATGGACCAGAACATCCAACAACCGGCATGAGCATGAACAACTTGGCAAAGTTGTACCAAGACATGGGCCAGTACTACGCCCGCGCCGAGACGCTCCTTGTGCGCGCACTGGCCATCTCAGAAAAAATCAATGGCCAAGAACATCCAACAACCGGCATGAGCCTGAACAACCTGGCCGATCTGTACCAACACATGGGCCAGTACGCCCGCGCCGAACCTCTTTATGTGCACGCATTGGCCATCTCAGAAAAAGCCAATGGCCCCGAACATCCCTCAACCGGCACGAGCCTGAACAACCTGGCCTTGCTGTACCAACACATGGGCCAGTACGCCCGCGCCGAGCCGCTCTATGTGCGTGCTCTGGCCATCTTAGAAAAAGCAATTGGCCCCGAACATCACGAAACTGGCAGTGTGCTGTCCAACTTGGCCACGCTGTACCAAGACATGGGCCAGTACGCCCGCGCCGAGTCGCTCTATGTGCGCGCACTGGCCATCTCAGAAAAGGCTGAAGGCCCCGAACATCCCTCAACCGGCACGATACTGAACAACCTGGCCGAGCTGTACAGAACCATGGGCCAGTATGCACGCTCCGAGCCGTTCTATGTGCGCGCACTGGCCATCTCAGAAAAGGCTGAAGGCCCCGAACATCCCTTAACCGGCACGAGCCTGAACAACCTAGCCTTGCTGTACCACGTCCAGGGACGATTCGACGATGCCTTGCCGCTTTATGAGCGCGCTCTAGCCATATCAGAAAAGTCCCAAGGCCCTGAACATGCCTCAACCGGCAGGCAACTGAACAACCTGGCCGGGCTGTACGAATCCATGGGCCAGTACGCCCGCGCAGAGCCACTCTACCTGCGCGCATGGCGCATTGCCAGCACTGCCGCAACACCAGAACTGTCCTGGACTGTCCAAGACAACCTCAGTCGTTTCTACACCCCATCCCATCCAGAACTCGCCATCTGGTACGGCAAGCAGGCCGTCAATACCTTGCAAACCGTACGCTCCACCAATACCGCACTCGATACCGCCACCCAAAAAAGCTTCCTCGACAAAAACGAATCCACCTACAAAAAACTGGCCGACCTGCTCTTTGCCCAGGGGCGCCTCGCAGAAGGCCAGCAAGTGTTGGCCATGCTCAAAGAAGCCGAATACTTCGACTTCATCCAGCGCAACAACCCCACAGACCCCAGAACCACCCGAGTGGTTTGCACCGGCCACGAACAGCCGTGGTGCCAGCGTTACGAGCAAATCAGCAATCAGCTTGCCGCCATCGGCAAAGAACACGAATCCCTTCGCAAAAAAGCCAAGGACGATCCAGCCAGCTTGACCGCTGAGGAACAAGCACGCAAAACCCAACTGGAATCCGACCTCGAAGTGGCACGCAAGGCCTACGACGCCTTTATGGTCGCATTGAAACGCGAATTCACCCAAAACGCTTCCGCCGATCGTCTGCAAGATTTCGGTGAGAAAAACCTGGCCAGCCTGCGTGCCCTACAAGGCACCCTGCGCGACCTGGGACATGGCGCCGTCACCCTGCATTACCTCATGACCGACAAGCGGCTGTGGATTCTCCTCACCACCCCCACCGTCCAAATCCAACGTGAAAGCCCCATCAGCGAGGCCGACCTGAACCGCCAGATTGGCCACTACCGCGAAGCCATTAAACGGCGCGACCCCAACATCAAGACACTGGGCAAAGCGCTCTACGACCTGCTCATCGCCCCTGTGGCCGCCGACCTGCAACAAGCCGGTGCCCAAACCCTGATGCTCTCGCTGGACGGTGCCATGCGCTACCTGCCCATGGCTGCGCTCTACGACGGAGAACACTACCTGTCCCAACGCTACCGCCTGGCCATGTACACCTCGGCTGCCAAAGACAAACTCAAGGACAAACCCCAAACCACCTGGACACTGGCCGGCTTCGGTCTAACCCAAAAAATCAAACACTTTGCAGAACTTCCTTCCGTAAAAAGCGAATTGGAAGGCATCCTGCAAAACATGTCAGGCCATATCAAACTCGACGGTGACTTTACCGCCCAAGCCTTCAAAATCGGACTAGAAAGCGAACCGCCGGTCGTTCATCTCGCCAGCCACTTTGTGTTCCAGCCCGGCAACGAGACCCATTCGTTCCTGCTCATGGGCGATGGCTCCGAACTCTCACTCCAGTCCATCAAGGACGGTTACCAATTCATCAATCTGGACTTGTTGACCCTATCCGCCTGCGAAACCGCCGTCGGCGGCGGCAAGGATGAAAACGGCAGAGAAGTCGAAGGCTTTGGAGCCTTGGCACAAAACCAGGGCGCAAAAGGCGTGATTGCCACACTTTGGTCCGTGGCTGACCAAAGCACCGGCCAGTTCATGCAACTCTTCTACGGCTATCGCCAGCACAACCCGGGCATTACCAAGGCACAAGCCTTGCAAATGGCCCAACAAGCCTTCATCGAAGGCCGCGTAGGCCCTGCCTTGGCCGAAGTCTCCCGTGGGGCAACGCGCATCGGTTCCGTCAAATCCGCCGCAGCGGTCAACACCACCGACCATCCTTATTATTGGGCACCGTTTATTTTGATGGGGAATTGGTTGTAAGGGAAATAGCCTGTAGCGACCAATAACCAAGACGAATGGCCCGCACCAGTAAAGTGGTGCCACATTCACGACCCACCACGGAGTCACCATGCGCTTTCTTGATGTCAGAACCGACTTTGCTTTCAAAAAAGTCTTTGGTTCGCAACAGTCCAAACCGGTGTTGATCGACTTTCTCAATGCCATGCTTGATTACGCTGGCGAATTTGCCATTGCTGACCTGGAGATTGTCGATCCCTACCAAATTCCCCTGCTCAAGGGCATGAAAGACAGCTTTGTCGATGTCAAGGCCGTGCTGGCCAATGGCAGCCAGGTCATTATTGAAATGCAGGTGCTCAACGTGGAAGGCTTCGAACATCGCATTCTCTACAACGCTGCCAAGCAATACTCCAGCCAACTGCACCAGGGCGAGCAGATGCACAGAAGACTGTGATTCTGAATGCTCGCCGAAATGGTCTATCGCCACAGTTGATCGCCAGTCTGGTCGGATTGAGCGAAGCAGAAGTCACACAACTACTGCAAAGCCTCGGCATCTGATTGGTTATGCGGCACGGCAAAAACTGCAGCATAAGAGCAACGAAAGTCGCGATCAGCGCCTGACGCGCATAGTCCGTTACCCCAAGAAGCGCGGCCATCGCGACTTCCGTTGCTCCTACCCCAGCACAATGTCCCCGTTCTCGTTGTAGGAGTGGACGGCCTTTGCAGAGCCTACTGCAATAGGCTTTTGGAACCCATTCATAGGCTTTTGGAACCCATTCATAGGCTTTTGGAACCCATTGTTAGTGCCCATTCATGCCATGCATGATTCGGCTGATGGCCAGATCGGCAGCAAACTGGATGTAGGGTTCCTCGGCAAAGCGATCTTTGAGCTTGCGCAGGGCATCAAGGGCGGCAGGCGTTCCCACCTCGCCCAGCAAATCGACGGCCGTGGCACACACGTTGACTTCGGAGTCGAATTCGGCCACCTCGCACAACCACTGCTCCACACGGGGATGGCGCAATGCTTCGAGGATATTGACGGCAAAAATTCGCACATCGCTATCCGCATCGTGCAGCAAATCTTGCATGACCGGCGCGACGACGTCGGGCAACAACCTCATGGCGCTGACGGCCTCGTTGCGCAGAGCCGCATCTTCGCTGCGCAGACAGTCGATCAGGCCCCGCACCGCCGTGGTGTCCCCCAAGCAGGTGAGGGTCGTCAGGATGACTTCTCGTACCGAAACATCTTTTTCTTGGAGTAAACGCTCTACGAGCACACTGGAACTATGGATGTGATCCAGCATATCCCGGGCCGCCCACCGGCGTGTTTGCGGGTCGGGATCCATCAATTTCGCTACGAGCGCTTCATACCCCCGATCGCTCCTCCAGGAAGGATGCCCACCTTGGGGTACGACATACGACCGAACCAACCCCATTCCCACTCCCAAAAAAACCAGAAACTACAATGAGTTGGAACTACGCAATGCAGCGAAGTTCTATCCACCATGGTGAATGTACCACCCACATCTTCCCTGCACAGCCAGTTTGTGGTCACTGTGAAAGTGCTTGCCGCCGTGGTGTTTGCGTGCTCTTTGCATGCCTGCTCCGCGCTGGCCACTTCGGCGTCCCCAGCATCTTCCGCTATCCAAAACAGCGCCGACAAGGCAGTGGGGGAGTACGCGGAACATCGTCAAGCCGAAGCAGCCGTGCAGGCCATCGCCCAAGCCCACCGCCTTGCACCGGAGGAGGTGCGCAAAGCCTTGGCCCAGGCACGCAAGCTGCCTGCGGTAATCCGCGCTGCTGCGCCCCCGCCAGCAAGCGCCCCGAAAAACTGGGCCGTATACCGGGCAAGGCTCGTCGATCCCCAGCGCATCCGCCAAGGCGTAGCGTTCTGGAACACGCACCACGCCACGCTGTCCCGTGCAGAACGCAGCACAGGCGTCCCTGCGACGATCATCGTCGGCATTCTGGGGATCGAAACCTTGTACGGCCAGCACATGGGCAATTACCGTGTGCTCGACGCGCTCGCCACCCTCGCTTTCGACTTTCCCGACAGCCACCCCCGCGCTGCGGAACGCCGCGCGTTCTTTCTCGAAGAGCTGGGCCACTTCCTGCGGCTATGTCGGGATCGCAACCAGGCTCCCACACAACCGCTGGGCAGCTACGCCGGCGCCATGGGCCTGCCGCAATTCATGCCGTCGAGCTGGCTGCGATACGCAATCGACTTCGACGGCGACGGCCGCATCGACCTGCACGGTAGCGCTGCAGACGCCATCGGCTCGGTTGCTCGCTACCTACAGGCATACGGCTGGCTCCCCGGCGTGCCCACGCACTTCGCCGTCCAGCTCCAGGCAGACCCCATCGACCGCGCCGCGCTCTTGCAACCGGACATCGTTCCTTCCTTCACCCTCGACGAATTCCGTGCGCTCGGCGCAACGCCCGCCCTGCCCTCTACCCCACTCGCACAACGCTACGACGGCAAGTTCGCACTCGTCCAACTCGACAACGGCACGCAACCCCCCAGCTTTGTGGCCGGTACGCAGAATTTCTACGTGCTCACCCGCTACAACCGTAGCAGCTACTACGCCATGGCAGTTATCGAACTAGGAAATGCTGTAGCCCGGGCAGTGGGCACTGCGGGGGCAGCGGCTTACCAAAACCCCACCCGCAAACCCGCAGACAGGGTACGCCCGGCCTCCGGATAGATACCCTGGGTTTCCCCATTGGCGCACTGGAAGGCTTGCGTGGCATAACGAGTGTCGAAGAGGTTGTCCACCCCCAGCGTGGCCTCGACCTTGCCTGTCCGGTAGCGGTACCGCAGGTCAAACACGGCGTGCCCGGGAATGGTGCAGGTGTTGCCAAAGTCCACATACTGCCCGGACACCATCGCAGCCCCGAGATGCACGGCGTGCGCCGCCATGGGCTGCCAGTCCACCCCCAGCCCCAGCGTATTGCGGGCCACCAGCGGCACTGTGCGGCCCTGGTGCGGACCCTGCGCAAATTCCGCCTGGCGCAACGCCAGTGCGGCCTGCACCGTCCAGGTGGAGGTCAAGGCATGACGAATGTCCAGCTCCACCCCCTGGCGAACGATGGGATCGAAATTGACGTTGGCACCCAGGTTTGCAAGGTTCCACGGCTGCGGGTTGGGAACGGTGGGGTCGAAGCCAATCTCGCGCTGCACTTTGCTGCGGTATATACGCGCTTCCCGCCTGCCATGGCTACCCGCCCAGCGCAGGCCCAACTCGGCATCCCGCGCCGTTTGAGGCTGTAGCAGCGTATTGGCGAGGGTGTAGCCCATCTCATCGGCATTGGCCAGACGGAAACTGCTGCCCACCCGGGCAAACACGGTGTAGCCGCCCTCCAGCCCCTGCGCGGCGCCCAGCTCCCACGCTTGCTCACGCTCGGGGTGATGGGTATGCAGAATGTCGTCGATGCGAGCCACGTTTTCCTGGCGATACCCGGCAAAAACCCGGCGGTCCGTTGGCAAAAACCAGTCCCCCTGCATCGAAAGGCCGTGGCTGTGCTGCCGCACCTGCCCGCCTCCCCGCACTACCCGCGCCCAGCGCACGTGGTCGTTGCCGATAGTCATGGCGTTGCGCACCATTCCCCATTGCGACTCCCTGTGTGCCCGCAGCGACAAGGTATCGGCGTCGATGTCGTAGTGGTACGGATAGTTCGACATCTCGCTGTCGAGTTCCTTGGTACGGTGCGCAGCATCCAACCCCAACTGCCAGCCTTCCAGTTCCGCTTGGGCAAAGACCGTCGTGCGGGCGTTGCGAATGCGTGCTTGGTCGCCGGGCAGCGCCGTCGACTGCGTCGGGTCAGCGCGGTACTGCGCTGCGGTCAGCGCACCGGGCAATTGCGTGTCAACCTCGTCGCGCAGCGTACCGAGGCCCCATCGCAACCAATCGTTGCTCCATTGCAGTTGGGCGGAAGCAGCATCGTTCTCGCTGCGGAAATGCGCACGGTGGTTGTCGGCCTCCCGGCGCGCGCCATGGGCGTCGAGCGACCAGTCCCCAGCAACGACCGTTGCCCCGGCACGCACATCCCGCAGCCCATGGCTGCCCACTGCGGTGGCCAGTTGCGCCCGTGGGGAGGGATCACGCCCGGAACGGGTCGTGATCAGGATGACCCCACCCGTCGCCCCTTCCCCATACGGCACAGCGCCGCTGCCGCGCAACACCTCGATGGATTCGACCATGTCGATGGGGATGCCCGCCAGCCGTGTCCCGCCCAAGTCCGCTTCGTTGATCCGCACCCCATCGACAACGATCACCTGGTTGTTGCTGGCCGTCGCGCCGAATCCGCGCAAGTCCAACGCATAGTCCCCACCACCGTAGAAATCTGCCCGACCGGGAACGCCCAGCAATTTCTGTAGGGCCTCATTGACCGTCTGCGCGCCGCTGCGCTCGATATCTTGCCTGGTCAATACGCTTACCCCCACAGGCAGACTTTCTGGCGGATCGTCGAACACCCTTGCCTGGATTCGTACCTCCCGCAATACGGGAACGACGGCTTGTGTTGTCGTCGTCCCTTGCGGCGTTTGCACGGCCATGGGCACAGCCTTCGTCACTTCGCTCACTTCGTCTTGCGCTGTCAACGCACCGAAGACATACGTCCCCATCGACGCAGCCACGCAACAAACACCCAGGCGCGCACCTACACGGGCACGCGCCGTCACAGTCAGGAACTTCATAGGGAAAAAGAGATGGATCGTGCCCGTACCGCCTTCCCCGGCAGTCATGGGGCGTCACGACCACCCCATTGCTGGGGCAGCCACCGTGTTGGCCGGTATCCGGGCTTGTGGAACCAACCTCCATCGTCTTCCCGGATGGAACCATCCAGTGACGGGTGATGAAAGCCGGGCCGTACAGGCCCGTCCACGTACCGTTGCGGGGGCAGCGCAGGCTGGGGGAGTACCGGTGGCGATCCCCTCCCTGCTTCCCGTTGAACTGCGGCATCGGAACCTCCGCCGCGAGCACCAACGCTGAAGATTCTAGGGGGCTGTATCGCTCCAACGCTGTGCATCGACCATCCGGGCGCGGCCCAATGCTTCCAGGGTGGCGAGGATGGTGGGAAGCCGGTCACGCCAGCGCCCCCGGGCCGTGAAATGCGCGGCAATCGCATCCTGATCGAGTGGGCGCGTGGACCGCGCCAGCACCTCGGCAACGGCCTTGATCTGCGCGGGCAACCCGGTAGGCCAAGCGCAAGGTTCGATCGGGACAGGGGTGCCCGGGGATTCTTGCGCGCCTTGCTCCGCCAAGGCTAACGCGGATTGATCCTGCGCGGTTTGCGCACGTTGGAAAGCAGGGCGCAGCCAGCGAATGGTTCCGGCTGCTTCCTCGCCAGCGCGCCGGGCATTGAGTTCGACCAAGCGCGCCAGCAACGCAGCGGTCGCATCGGCATCTTGGGGCCAGCGCAAGTCGCCCCAGCCGTAGGCGTCAAGCACGGCGGCGTCCAGCTCATCGTGCAAAGTGCGCAATACGGAAACCAGCCCATGCTCGTGCAAGGTCTGATCCCTGGGCGCGAGCGCAGTGCCGTTGCGCAGCATGTCCAGCACGTTGTACAGCCCCGTCAGCGTCACATCTTCATACAAAGCCTGCCGGGCCTTGCGGTGGGCATCAATCTGTTCGGCCAGAGCACGGATGCGCTGGGCCAGCTCCGGGGTCAGGCCCGTGTCGGTATCGGGGAAAGGGAAGGGATCGAAACAGGTGGATTTGCTGTAGACCGGGTCATTGCCCACCCCCAGCCTCCCCCCCGCAGCAAGCGCCCATTCGCCGTGTACCCGACTGGAAAGCACGCCTAGATGCAAGGCATCGTCGCTGGCAATGGCGATGAGTTTGTCATCGGGCAGGATCGCAGCATCCATCCACTGGAATACGCGATGCTTGGCCACCTGCGGGGTGACGATGTAGCGGAGAAGCCCCGATAAAGCACTACGCAGCTCCGTATTGCGTCGGGCAAACAGCCACCAGTTTTCACGCCGATACCGTTCAGGATTGTGGTCACGCTCCGGCTTCACGCGCTCCCACAACCACTGGAACACTTCTGGGAACCGTACACGTACCTCATCAACAGTCAACCCGTGTAAATCGATGACCAACACACCACGCGGCCGCCCCGTCACATCACGCCCATTGCGATAAGGGCGGATATGCCGATCCAGACCCGGTACCGTGCCCAACCCCAATGCCAAAGCCTGCTCAGGCGTCACGACAAAGCCAGCGCCATGCGGAATGACCCCACGGTTGGAAAGCCGGTCATTGGCTTGCAGCCGAACCACAGCGGTAACGTTGGCGCCCACTGTCAAGTCCGGATGAATCGTCCCCTGCCAAATCTGGAAATCCACGCGGACTTCGCCGTTTTCGGCCAAGGTTTCTTGCTCTGCAATCCGCAACTCCCCTGCCGTACAGCCCGCAGCGCCCACCGTCATCGCAATCCGCACCGCAGCGCCGTCTGCGCTATCGACCCAGGGATGGTCGGGAATGGCAAACGCCAAGCCCAATGGCGGGCTGGCGCTTTGCTGCGCCTCGATAACGCGACGGTTGAAGATCATCGTCAAGCTATTTGTGGTGATCAGCCCGAAGCGCCGCGCTGCGCCGGTGCGCGTCGTTTCCGCCGCTTTCTGCCACCAATACATCACATAGTCCGCGCTTTCCGGTACTTCCGGCCAAGCGGCGCGCAAGGCACTGACGTAGCCGTCGCCCAGCGCATCCCGCATACGCTTGTTGCCGATGAAGGGGGGGTTGCCAACAAGGAAATCGGCCTGCGGCCAATCGGCCTTGCGGGGGGCCACATAGCGCCATTGCACCGTCCGTGCGGATTCGTCCGGCACAGGCTGCCCCGTCACGGGATGCGCACGGTAGGTTTTGGCGTCCCAACAAGTCAGGATGTTGCCGTCGGCGCCCCGTGCGGGAACCCTGTCGTCGTAGGCCAGCACGGCATCCCGACACTCGATGTTGCCGTAGTCATGCACCACGGGTTCGACCACGCTGCCCCGGCCGTGCGTGCGCAAGTGCCATTGCAGATAGCCGATCCACAGCACGAGTTCCGCAAGGGCTGCGGCACGCTCGTTGCACTCGATACCGCGCAACTGTTGCAGCGTAACGGACTCTCCCTCCATCGCCAATGCGGACTGCGTATCCCCCAATGCTTCCATCTGGTTGAGCACTTCGCCTTCCAGCCGCTTGAGGTGTTCCAGCGTGACGTAGAGGAAGTTGCCGCTCCCGCAGGCTGGGTCCAACACGCGCACAGTACACAAACGATGGTGAAAGCGTTCCAGCTCGTGGCGGGCCTCGGCCAGCTTGTCTTTGCGCTTTTTGCCTTCCAGCGTGTTGGCCTCATTGGCCAACAACAGCGCCGCAGCCTGAGCGTCGGCCCATTCACCGCGCAGCGGTTCGATGACCGTCGGCAACACCAGGCGTTCGACATACGAACGCGGGGTGTAGTGCGCGCCCAGCGCATGGCGCTCCTCAGGGCTGAGGGCGCGTTCGAGCAAGGTGCCAAAAATGGCAGGCTCTACTTCCGTCCAGTCCGCTCGCGCGGCGGCAAGCAAACCTTCGATCTGCTCCTGCGCCAGGGGGAGCGCGTAGTAGGCGGAACCGGAGGCCTTGAAGAGCTTCCCGTTGAAGCGCAGCACGTCCTGCGCCAGCGCCGGACAAAACCCGCCGCGATCCATGTCCGCCCACAAGGCAGCCATCATGCGCTGTAAGGTCGGCGGGTCGGTGCGATAGCGCTTGAGCAGGCCCTCAAAAGCCGTTTCGCCCTGAGCCGTGCGTGGCAGCAAGTCCACATCTTCGGCAAACATCGAAAACAGGCAGCGTGCCAAAAAAGCAGCCACATCCTGCGGGGTGTGCCCAGCTTGCTCCAAGCCATGCGCCACCTTCGCCAGACTTTCGGCCACCTCCCTCGTCACCCGGGCACTGATGCGGGAAGGATCAAGGGCAAGGGGATCAACCCACACCGCACGCAGCCGTTCGCGCAACGCGGGCTGGCGCAGATCGTCAAGCTCGATACGGTGGCTGCGTGGATCGGGAAACGGGGTGTACGTGGCACCGCTGCGGCTGAATTCGGCGTACAGCTCAATGACGCGGCCCACATCCACCACCACAACGAAAGGTGGACGCCCTTCTGCGGCAGGCAGAGCACGCGCGTAGTGCTCCCCTTGCGCACGGGCACGCAACAGCGCATCGTCAAAAGCCTTGGTGCGTGCGCCAGCCTTGACTTTCTTGGCCTCCAGAACGAAGTGCCCGCGCTTGTAGCAATCGATGCGCCCCGCACTGGTGGTACCGTCGCCATGGCGAAACTCCACGGGACGCTCGAACATGTAGTCCCGCTCTGCGGTGGGCAGCGGCTGCTCCACCCCTAGCAGAGCGCAAAGGTCGATCACGAAACTCTGCGCCGTCGCCAGCTCGCTGGCATCGACTCCCCGCCAGCGGTTGAGAAACCATTCCACCACGTCATCTTGCGCCATGTGGGGGATCATAGGAGCCAGCATAGGAGCCAGATTACCCATCGTGGCATCCGCCGCTCCCGCACAGTGCAGTAGTGCAAGGCCTACTGGAGGCTTTTTTGATCCCCCACCCGCGCCGTAGCCCGGACAATTTGACGGTACGATTCGTGAACCATGCTGTCCCTGCCCGCAGACCTCGCACTCAAGCTCACCGCAGCGGTGGATGCGATGCCTGCGTTCCCGCGCAGTGTGCAAAAAATCCTGGAGCTGACGCGAGACGTGAACTGCACTCCCAAGCATTTGGTGCAAGTCATCGAGCAAGACCCCGTCGTCACGGTCAAAATCCTCAAAGCCGTCAATTCTGCGTACTTTGCGCTGACGAAGAAGATCACTTCCATTGACCACGCAGTCGTGTATCTCGGCTTCAACACCATCAAAAATCTCGCGCTAAGCATCGCCGCCATCGGCATGCTGCCTACGCGCAACGCTGCGGATTTCGATAGCGCCCAATACCTGCTGCATTCGCTGTCCACCGCCAGCATCGCGAGAAGGCTCGCCCAAAACGTCGACAGGGCGGATGCGACGGATTGCTTCATCGCCGGCTTGTTGCACGATTTCGGCAAGGTCGTCTTCGCGCAATTCATGCCCAGGGAATTCAAACAAGCCCTGCAGGAATGCCAAGCCGACGGCTCTTCCCTGCATCTGGCCCTGCAACGCACCATCGGTGTGGATCACACGGTCGTCGGCGCGATGCTTGCGGAAAAATGGCGATTTGCCCCGGAGCTGGTCGATGCCATTGCATCCCAGTACGATCCTTCCGAGCATTGCACCCCGACAATGGCCTGCGTATTTGCAGCCAATCAAGTCAGTAAAAAAATGGAGTTCGGTTTTGCAGGGAATCCGTACGTTCATCCGCTTACCGAAGCGGTTGGATCGTTCTTGGGCGCCAAGACCCTCGACGATGTGATTGCTTCCCTTCCCGACCTCGACGCCCTGTTTGCCGAAGTCAAAATCTTGGCCAGTGCTTGATTGAGGCCAAGCTCGAAGAATGCGAGAAGGTAAGGCATGAAAGTTCGATTCTGGGGAGTGCGCGGATCTATCCCTTCACCCGGCCCGAACACGGTGCGCTACGGTGGCAACACCACGTGCATCGAGATTCGTACCGACAACGATGAGTTGCTCATCCTCGACGCTGGTACCGGGATCTTTCCCCTATCCCAGACCTTGCTGGGTTCGCTGCCCGTCACGGCCAATGTGCTGATCACCCACACGCACTGGGATCACATCCAAGGCCTGCCATTTTTCATCCCCAACTTCATTCCAGGCAACACCCTACGGTTGCACGGCGCATTCAATCCCGTCTCCGGCAAGGGGGTGGAGCAGGTCATGTCCGTGCAATTGCAGTACAGCTACTTCCCCGTGCGGGAAGAAGAAATGAAGGCGCGCATCCAGTACGTCACCCTCGCCCCCGAACAAAGCGTGCAGATCGGCAGCGCGACGGTTACGCCCTATCTGATGAACCACCCCGTCGTCGATTTCGGATACCGCATCGAGGCCGACGGCAAGTCGGTCTTTTTCACGGGCGACCACGAACCCTCGTACAACATCTACAACATCGACGAAGAGGGCTATGCGCAATACCAGCTCTTCATCGAAGAAAAGCTCGCCACCATCGAAAAAGCCATGCATGGCGTCGATGTGCTGATTGCGGACAGTTCGTATACCGAAGCGGAATACCCCTCCAAAAAGGGATGGGGGCACGGCACTTTCGATTCCTGCATCCAGTACGCCAAGATGGCTGGCGTCAAGGTGTTGTACTGCACACACCACGAACCTACCCGCAGCGACGATGCGCTGGAGGCGGTTTTTGCGCAGGCACTGGCGCTGCACCCCCGCCAGCCCAAGGACCCCGAATACCGCTTGGCCCGCGAGGGCGAGTGCTTCGAGTTTTAGGTTTCGGCTGTAGAGCATCGGCGACAAGGTTCCGGGTTTGCAGGTTTCGGTGTAGTGCTTTTTCACCCTGGGACCATCCCCCCACACCAACCATGTTCCCCGCCGGTGTACACCATTCCCTGCCCTTGTATGACGTTGCAGCCACGCGCGAGATCGAGCGCCGTGCGCTGGACGCGCTCCCCCCGCACACCCTGATGCGCCGCGCAGGGCTGGCCGTTGCGCGGCTGGCGCTTGCTATCGCCCCCCATGCACAGACGTTCTGGATCGCCTGCGGCGCGGGCAATAACGGCGGCGACGGCATGGAAGCCGCAACCCACTTGCGCGCCTGGGGCAAGGACGTGGTGCTCACGCTCCTCCCTCATACCCGCCCCCTGCCTGCCGACGCGCAAGCCGCCCTGGAACACGCCCGCTCTTGCGGCCTGGCCTTTGCCGCAGCGCCGCCTGCTGACTTCGATGTCGCCATCGACGGCCTGCTCGGCATCGGCGCCCGCGCCATTGAGCCGGAATCTGCCCTTGCACCATGTATATACGCGCTATATGGTGGCCATCGCCCCGTGCTGGCCATTGACGTACCCAGCGGTCTTGATGCCAACACCGGTTCGTGTACGGCAGTCTGCGTGCGCGCCACCCACACCCTGAGCCTGCTCACGCTCAAGCCAGGTCTTTTCACCGGGCAGGGGCGCGATCATGCCGGGCAAGTGTGGTTCGACGACCTGGGGGTACAGGCTGCCCACGCAGAAGGCATTTCCCCTTGCGCCCAACTAGCGGTGCCGATGCCGCAGTCCCCCCGCCAACACGCATCGCACAAGGGATCGTTTGGGGATGTGCTCGTCATCGGCGGCGCGGCGGGGATGACCGGCGCCGCCTGGCTTGCTGCGACCGCTGCCTTGTATAACGGGGCCGGGAGGGTCATTGTTGGCCTGCTCGACCCCCATGCCACCCCTGCTTCCGCCCCCCTACCTGACCTGATGGTGCGCCCCATTGATGCGCTGATGGATATGGCGACAGACACGGCAGGCCAAAGTGCGACACAACGATGCATCGTTTGCGGGTGTGGAGGGGGCGAAGCCATCGCGGCCCTATTGGAAAGGCTGCTGTGTACCTCCACGCCATTGGTGCTGGATGCCGACGCGCTGCGCGCATTGGCTGTGTCCTCCACGCTCCAGGATGCTGTGCGCCACCGTACACAGTGCGGCGCACACACCGTGCTCACCCCCCACCCCCGGGAAGCCGCGCTGCTGCTGGCTACGACGACCGCAGCCGTCCAGTCCGACCGCATCGCTTGCGCCAACGCATTGGCGCAACGCCTGCGCTGCACGGTCGTCCTCAAAGGTTCCGGCACCCTCGTCGCGCACCCAGGCCATACCCCGGCGCTGCTGGCGGTGGGCAACCCCCGGCTTGCGATTGCCGGTACGGGCGATGTACTCGCCGGGATGATCGGCGCACGGTTGGCGGGTTCTCTTGCACCCTATGACGCAGCAATCCAAGCAGTACACCACCACGGCACCACCGCAGACCGTTGGCCCGCCGACCGGCCTTTGACGGCCTCTGCGCTGGCTTGCACTGCTCCCTGTGCTACCTCGTAGCCCAGGTCAGTGCCCCGCTCAACGTCCCGTCCGCCGAAACACGAACCGATCGGCAGTCGATGCTTTCTTGTCGAACCTGTAGCCTTCGCTATCGAAGTCTTGCAGCCCCTCAGGTGTCGTGACTTCCTCCATCGCAGCAAAGCGGGCCATCAGCCCCCGAGCGCGTTTGGCGTGTACGCCGACGACGCGAAACGTCCCACCCTTCCCTTCCTGAAAAACGCACTCGACGACCCTCGCGCCCAGCGCCGTCATATCGAGGGCATGGAAGTCCACAGCCTGGAAGTACTCCTGCGAAGCCAAATTCACCACCACAGGGACGGAATGCCCTGGCAGTTCATCCCGCAAAGCCTCGACGATGCGCCCTCGCCAGTGCGCCACCAAGTCACCCCCCCAAGGTAGCCTGATCCGCGTTCCCATCTCCAGCCGATGCGGCTGGATCGCATCCAGAGGCCGCAAGTAGCCGTACAACCCGCTGAGGATGCGCAGATGCTCCTGCGCCCAGGCCAGCGCCCGCTGTGGCAACGTAGCCGCTTCCAGCCCCCGATACACATTGCCATCGAACAGGAACACTGCGGGCCGCGAATGCGGCGAATCCGGCTCCGCCGTCCATTCTTCCCACCGCGCGGCGTTGACGGCGCTGAGCGCGTCGCTGATCTTCATCAATCGGGCCAAGTCCTGCGGCGCATACCCGCGCAATACCGCCGCCAGCCTTACGGCCTCGGACAGATAACGAGGTGGACTCCATGTCACTCCATCGGGAGCTGGAGCTGTACGCAGCAATTTGGCGGGGGAGAGGAGGAAAAGCATCGTGGGAAATCCGTTTGAGCAGTATCCCCTCATCCACGCAATTTATCGCAGCGGTACAAAAAAACCATCGCAGTCACCCGCCCCGTCGCTATCATGAATGCCATCGGGGAACGCCCCGATGTTGTCCAAAACTGCGTAATCCATAGCAAGGAGTTCTCTATGTCCCTGATCAACACGCAAATCCAACCATTCACTGCCCAGGCCTACCATCAAGGCAAATTCGTCGAAGTCACCGAAAAATCCCTGCTTGGGCACTGGTCAGCCTTGGTCTTTTACCCGGCAGACTTCACTTTCGTCTGCCCTACGGAGCTTGAAGACCTGGCTGATGAATACGCCGAGTTTTTGAGGATTGGCGTTCGTATTTACGGCATCTCCACTGATACGCATTTCGCGCACAAGGCCTGGGCGGATACCTCCCCCGCCATCGCCAAAGTGCAGTACACCTTGATTGGTGACCCCACGGGCCGCCTGGCGCGCGCTTTCGACGTGATGATCGAGGAAGAAGGGCTGGCGTTGCGCGGATCCTTTGTGATCAACCCCGAAGGCAAGATCGTGCTTTGCGAAGTGCATGACAACGGCATCGGCCGCGACGCCAAGGAATTGCTGCGCAAGGTCAAAGCCGCGCAATATGTCTACAACCACCCCGGCGAAGTGTGCCCGGCCAAATGGAAAGACGGTAACGCCACGCTCAAGCCCTCACTGGATTTGGTTGGCAAGATTTGAGCCACCGCCCGCCCATGCGTACACCGTTGCGCCGGGCGGGCCGCTCCCGCAGCATCCCTTCGTCCCTCCCATTTCCACCTGACCTCTACCTGCCATGCTTGACGAAACCCTATCCCTCCAACTCCAGTCCCACCTGACGCGCATGCGCGAGCCAGTGGGACTGGTAGCGAGTCTGGACGACTCGGCTGCCTCCCGCGATCTGCAACAGTTGCTAGAGCAAATCTCGCAATTGACGGACAAGATCGCCGTCTCCATGGCAGGAACTGATGTGCGCCGCCCCTCTTTTCAAGTACGCCGCGCCCAGGCTGGGGGTTCGCTGACTTTCGCGGCCATTCCGCTGGGGCACGAGTTCACCTCGCTGGTGCTTGCGCTGCTGTGGGCGGGTGGGCATCCGCCCAAGGTCGAGCCGGAAGTGCTGCGCAGGATCGAAGCCATCGACCGGATCCTGCACTTCGAGGTGTACGTCTCGCTCTCCTGCCACAACTGCCCCGACGTGGTGCAAGCGCTGAGCCTGATGGCCTTGCGCAACCCGCGTATTTCGGCAACGGTGATCGACGGCGCGCTGTTCCCGCAAGAAGCCGAGCAGCGCGAAGTGATGGCGGTGCCCACGGTCTTGTTGGACGGGGAACCGTTTTCCACAGGAAGGATTTCGCTCGAAGAAATCCTCGAAAAATTGGCGCCCGGGCTGCGCGAACAGGCTGCTGCGGAATGGGCCAAGGCCGCGCCGTTCGACGTGCTCGTGGTGGGGGGCGGCCCCGCAGGCGCTGCCGCTGCCGTCTACGCCGCACGCAAGGGCATTCGCACCGCCGTCGTCGCAGAGCGTTTCGGCGGGCAGGTCAACGATACGGTCGCCATCGAAAACTTCGTTTCCGTATTGGAAACCGACGGCGCCAAGTTTGCTGCGGCGCTAGAAGCGCACGTGCGTGCTTACGAGGTGCCGATCTTGCACATGCAGCGGGTGGAACGGCTCCTCGCCCCGGAACAGGACAAGGGCTTGATTGAGGTGGGCCTCTCCAGCGGCACGACCTTGCGCTCCCGCACCGTCATCCTCTGCCCCGGCGCACGCTGGCGCAACGTCAATGTTCCGGGCGAACAGAAGTACCGCAACAAAGGGGTGGCCTATTGCCCCCACTGCGACGGCCCGCTCTTTCGGGGCAAGCGCGTCGCGGTCATCGGTGGGGGCAACTCGGGGGTCGAAGCCGCCATCGACCTTGCCGGTATCACCGCGCACGTCACGCTGATCGAATTCGATACCCGACTCCGGGCAGACGCCGTGCTCGTGCAGAAACTCCAGAGCCTGCCCAACGTGGCGATACTGACCCACGCGCAAACCACCGAAATCACCGGGGACGGCAGCAAAGTCAACGGCCTGAGCTATCTCGATCGCAGCACGCAGGAAACACAACACGTCCCACTGGAAGGTGTCTTCGTGCAGATCGGGCTGGTGCCAAACACCGACTGGCTACGGGGAACCCTCGAACTCAGCCGCACAGGGGAAATCGTGGTCGACACACGCGGCCAGACTTCCCTTGCCGGTGTGTTCGCCGCCGGGGATGCCAGCACCTCCCCCTTCAAGCAGATCATCATCGCCACCGGAGACGGCGCCAAGGCAGCGCTCAGCGCGTTCGACTACCTGGTGAGGATGTAGCGCTCACTCCCCCGCATTCCCCACCGGATTGCGCAGGCGGATATGCAGCTCGCGCAACTGCACTTCCCCGACGGGAGAAGGCGCTTGCGTCAGCAGGCATTGCGCACGCTGGGTTTTGGGGAAGGCGATGACGTCACGGATCGATTCCGCCTGCGTCATCAGCGCAACGATGCGGTCTAGCCCAAAGGCCAGCCCGCCGTGCGGCGGGGCGCCGTATTGCAGCGCTTCGAGCAAAAAGCCGAATTTCTGCTGCGCTTCTTCCGGGGTGATCTGTAGGGCATCGAATACCTTCTTCTGCACGTCCGCACGGTGGATACGCACGGAGCCACCGCCCATCTCCCAGCCGTTGAGCACCATGTCGTACCCCTGCGAAAGGCAGCGTCCGGGGTCGGTCGTCATCCAATCCTCGTGCCCTTCCTTGGGGGCCGTGAAGGGGTGGTGTACTGCCCCCCAGCGGCGCGCTTCCTCGTCCCATTCGAACATGGGAAAGTCCACTACCCACAGCGGCGCCCAGCGGTCTTCGAAGAGGCCGTTTTCCCGCGCATACGCGCTGTGGCCGATCTTGACGCGCAATGCGCCCATCGCGTCGTTGGCCACCTTGGCCTTATCCGCACCGAAAAACAGCAGGTCGCCATTGCATGCCCCGCTGCGGCGCAGGATTTCGGTGATCGCACGGTCGTGCAGGTTTTTGACGATGGGGCTTTGCAGGCCGGGCCAGCGTTGCTCCCCACCTTGCGCAGCAACGTCGTTGACCTTGATCCACGCCAAGCCCTTGGCGCCGTAGATCTTGACGAATTCGCCATAGGCATCAATCTCCCCCCGCGACAGGCCCGCACCTTCGCGCGCACCGCCGGGAACGCGCAGCGCAACCACCCGCCCCCCAGGCAGGTTGGCCGCGCTGGCAAAGACCTTGAAGTCCACGTCGCGCATCACGTCGGTCAGCTCGGTCAATTCGAGCCGGACGCGCAGGTCGGGCTTGTCCGAACCATAGCGCCGCATCGCTTCCTCGTACTGCAGCACGGGGAAAGCGCCCAAATCCACCCCCAGGGCGGAACGGAATACCGTCGTGATCATCCCTTCGGCCAAAGCGCGGATGTCTTCCTCCCGCAAGAAAGAGGTTTCGATATCGATCTGCGTGAATTCGGGCTGCCGGTCTGCGCGCAAGTCTTCGTCACGAAAGCATTTGGTGATTTGGTAGTAGCGGTCGAAGCCCGCGACCATCAGCAATTGCTTGAAAAGCTGCGGCGACTGCGGCAGGGCAAAGAAATGCCCATCGTGTACGCGGCTGGGGACGAGGTAATCCCGCGCGCCTTCCGGGGTGCTTTTGGTGAGCATCGGCGTTTCGATGTCGAGAAAGCCATTCGCGTCGAGGTACTTGCGCGCCTCCATCGCAACGCGGTAGCGCAGGATCAGGTTCCGCTGCATGGGCGCGCGGCGCAGGTCGAGCACGCGGTGCGTCAGCCTCGTGGTTTCCGAAAGGTGCTCGTCGTCGATCTGGAACGGCGGCGTGACGGAAGGGTTCAGCACCGTCAATGCATGGCACAAGACTTCGATCTTGCCGCTGGCAAGCTGGTCATTGATCGTGCCTTCCGGGCGCAGGCGCACCGGGCCGGTGAGCACAATGCAGAACTCGTTGCGCAGCGATTGCGCCACAGCAAAGGCTTCGGCGCGGTCGGGGTCACAGACGACCTGCACCAGCCCTTCGCGGTCACGCAAGTCGATGAACACGACCCCCCCATGGTCACGACGGCGATGCACCCAGCCGCAAAGGGAAACGCTTTGCCCGGTCAAGGCTTCGGTGACCTGGCCGCAGTAGTGGGTACGCATGGACATATCAGTAACTCAACAAATAGCGCCGCTGACTGCGGCGGAAAGAAACGCGAAGAAAAGAAAAAGCAGAACAGGCCCGGTACCGACCGAACCACAATCAAGGAACAAACATCAAGGTGTAAACACAGGCTTGACCGGTACCGCCGGAGTCGTGACAGGCGCCACAGCACCCATCGACAGCACGTAGGTCAACGCCTCGTCGACACTCATTCGCAGTTCGATGACTTCGCTGCGTGCGACGACCAAAAAAAACCCGCTCGTCGGGTTCGGCGTGGTGGGAACGTAGACGCTGATCCGGTCGCTACCCAGATGATCAGCCACTTCCCCAGAGGGAACGCCAGTCTGGAAGGCAATCGTCCACACCCCTTCACGCGGATATTGCACGAGCAGCGCAGTCCGAAAAGCGTGACCATCCCCTGCAAACAGGGTATCCGACACCTTTTTGACGCTGTTATAGATCGTGCGGAAGATCGGGATGTGGGTGAACAGACGCTCCCACCGCGCCAGCCACCAGCGCCCGGCGACGTTGGACACCAGCGCCCCCGTCAGCAGCAGCGCGGAAAACACCAGCACCACCCCCAGCCCGGGAACATTGCGCCAGCGCTCCAGCTCCGCCGCCGTCACCGGTGCCACGACGGCCTGCAACACCGACAGCAGCCCACCAAAAATGGCATCCAGCATACCGACGAGCCACAGCAGGATCCAGATCGTGACCGCCAATGGCAGCCAAACGAGCAGGCCGGTCAGAAGATAGGTTTTGATAGGCACGCCAGGCTTTCAGCAATCATTGGGGACAAAAAAAACGGCGCGCACCTTGGGGATGCGCAGCCGTCGGGGGATCGAAAAACCGTGATGGAGGAAACGCCGGGGCCACTCAGGCCGCGCAGCACCCGCTGCAACAGCTTGGCGTGGCTTTGGCGTCTCCAGACGCAGCGGCAACCTCGCAAGCCGGAGCAGCCTCGCCCGCTTTGCCCGATTTACCCACGCAGCAGCCTTTGAAGTCCGTCGCATACCACCCCGTGCCCTTGAGCTGGAACCCGGCAGCGGTAGGCATCTTGCGCATCGCCGAAGCACCGCAGGCAGGGCAATCGACGAGGGGAGCGTCGGACATTTTCTGCAAAACGTCCTTGGCAAATCCACAGGATTCGCATTGGTAGGCGTAAATGGGCATGTTGTCCTCGTTATGTTGGGGAATGGGGGCAAAAACAGATGGATTTTAGGGGGCGGGTTGGTAGCGCTGCGCTCCAAGAACTCCTGCCAACCGCCTTCAGTCAGCACTTACTGTGCAAGTCGCGAAGCGGCTTCTCGAAGCTCCCCTCGCCCAGCGGGAGAGGGGCGGGGGGGTGAGGGCAACTGCCATGACTTTCCTGATTCAGGATGTCTGTGCATAGTCATGGCAGTGATTCCAGGTACGACTCTCAGGCTTGTTCGGTAGTCAGGGCCATATTCATGGCTGTGGCCCGGAAGCATCGCGCAACAACATCGCCCGGCTGTACTGCAAGAACTCACCCAGATGCTTTTCGATGATGCTGACAGTGATTGGCAGTTGCAATGCCTGATAGTCGTGTACGGCAATATTGCGGAACCCCACCATGCGTTGGAGGCATGCAGCCAACGCCGCGTCAATCCAGCCTGCCTGCGCCAACAGAGCAAACACATCGCGGGCGCTTTGCGGCACGCCCAGCTTTTCACGGCGAATCAGGTGTTGGCCCATGTCCAAAGCTGCTTCACACGCCCGCTGGATATTGAGGATGGCGGCATCCTGGCGGGTGTAATCGGTGGCAAAACCGGCCGGGTTGGCAGCATATTCCTCACGCGAGCGCGCCACACAGCGCTCGATCGTTGCGGCCTTGTTGATCAGCACATCATCAACCATACACCGTCCCCCGTTGTTGAATGTCCGCCAACAGCCCGGCGCGCGTAATGTCCAGTTCGGTCTTCTCGCTCAACACCGCCGCCTCGTACAGCGCCACCTGTGCATCGCGTGCCCACCAGCGCTGGCCGGTGGTGATGATCTGGTACTGCATCACCGTCGAGGCAGCGCGCAGGTCGAGCAGATCGACGGCATAGCCCGCCACATCGGTCAGTGTGCCCGCCAGATCAAACAGGGCCAACGAATCAGCATAGCCCGCCACCAGCACCGCCAGATCGAGGTCGCTGTCCGGCCCCGACGTACCCTGTATCCGGCTTCCGAAGGCGTATATCGCCAGTAGGTTCGGCAGGCGGGTTTGCAGGGCTTGGACGATGGCCTCGCGGTTCATGGTCCCGGGGCGAGTCACCATACCCACACCGACCCCAGCCTTGCCAGAGCCAGCGCAACGCCGATCACAAAGCCAATAAAGCCATAGAGCAAGGCGTGGAGGATGTGGTTGGTTTTTTTCTGTTCGGCGAGCAGGGCTTGCAGGTCGCGGGTGTAGCCGATGGGTTCGGGGCGTTGCAGGAATTCGCACAGCAGGCGGGGCAGGCGGGGGAGTAACGCTGCCCAGCGGGGGGCTTCGCAGCGCAGTTCGTCCCAGAGCTTTTCCGGCCCGACTTGCTGCACCATCCAACGCTCCAGAAAAGGCTTGGCCGTGCTCCACAAGTCGAGATCGGGGTCGAGCTGGCGGCCTAGCCCCTCGACGTTGAGCAGGGTTTTTTGCAGCAAAACGAACTGCGGCTGGATTTCGACGTGAAAGCGCCGCGATACCTGGAACAGGCGCATCAGCAAAACGCCCAGCGAAATTTCCTTGAGGGGCCGGTCAAACACAGGTTCGCAGACCGCACGGATCGCCGCTTCCAGCTCATCGACCCGGGTTTGGGGCGGAACCCAGCCGGATTCGATATGCAATTGGGCCACGCGCTTGTAGTCGCGCCGAAAGAAAGCCGTGAAGTTGTGGGCCAGGTACTCCTTGTCCACCTCGGTCAACGTGCCCATGATCCCGAAATCCAGCGCGATGTAGTGGCCAAAAGTCTGGGGTTCGAGGCTGACCTGAATATTGCCGGGGTGCATATCGGCATGAAAAAAACCATCCCGAAACACCTGCGTGAAAAAAATCGTCACCCCATCACGCGCCAGTTTGGCTACATCAACACCTGCCGTGCGCAGTCGCTGCACTTGGCTGATCGGCACCCCGCACATCCGTTCCATCACGATGACTTCCGGCGCGCAGTAGTCCCAGCACATCTCCGGGACAAGCACCAGCCCGAGGTCAGCCATGTTGCGGCGCAGTTGCGCTGCGCTGGCGGCTTCTCGAACCAAGTCGAGTTCGTCATGCAGATGCTTGTCGAATTCCGCGACGACCTCGCGAGGCTTGAGCCGCTTGCCGTCCGAAGACAGCGCCTCCACCCAGGCTGCCAGCATCCGAAGCAGGCGCAAATCCTTGTCGATGACCGGGAGCATGTTGGGGCGCAGCACTTTGACGGCGACGTCGCGCAGCCTGCCCTTGCGATCCTTGAGCACGGCGAAATGCACTTGTGCGATCGAAGCGCTCGCCACCGGGTCTCGCTCGAAGGACACAAAGATGTCCTCCAGCGATTTGCGGAAAGACCGCTCAATGACCCCCCGTGCCTCGTCGCTAGGGAACGGTGGCACCTGATCCTGGAGCTTGGCCAGCTCGTCAGCAATATCGAGCGGCAACAGATCCCTGCGTGTGGAAAGCACCTGCCCGAACTTGACGAAGATCGGCCCCAGGCATTCCAGCGCCAGGCGAATGCGTTGCCCACGCGGCGCGGAAAACTTGCGCCCCAGCCGGACCACGCGGGCCAGGGTCAGCAACCACGACTTGCCAAAGCCTGTCCAAACAAGCTCATCCAAGCCATAGCGCAACACCACCCAGAGGATGAACGCACCGCGCAGCATGCTGCGTTACCCCTTGTGCGGGGCCGCGTGCGGGGTACCAGCAAAGCCGGGCACACCCTGCACGCTTTGCACGAAAGCACGCAAACCTTGCCCCACTTCCCGCGCCAGGCCCACGACGTTGCGTGCGCAAGTGGGGCCAACCAGGCAAGAGAGGTCTTCCTCCGCATTCCATCGCAGTTGCCGAAAAGCCTCATGCACATCGGAAGCCAAGGCCACGTCGCCTTCGATGCGCAGCGAAGGCTTTTCTCGCCGCGCCACCGCGCATAACACTGCGGGGAGGGAAGGGTCAGCCAGCGTGAGGACAAGGTCGCTGCGCGTGGATTCGGGAACCCACTCGAACATCCCCGCTGTAGAGAGGGACACGGCCACGCGAAATGGCGGCCATTCCACCACCAGCACGCGCCCTGCATGACTACGCAGCCGCTCCGTTGCGACAGGGCAACCGCCCAGCACATGATTGACTGCGGCAATCACTTTGCGCTGCGCTTCCCCCACCAGCCATTCCGGGGGACGAGGCGCTTTATCGATCGCCTTGCGGGCCGTGCCGTCGAGGCGGTAAAGGAGGTCGGCGAACGCTCCGGAGCACAGGTTTTCGAAAGGGTTCATGGTCAACATCGAAAAAGGTTGGTAAAAAAATATGGAAGCGAAGGCAGTCGCGATGGCTGCGCTCACTGCATCGCCTGGAACCCGGCCAGCAACCAGCCTGCACCGGCCTGTTTGGCCATCGTCATCGTCCAGATCTCGCGAAACGGCACGGGGCCTGCTGCTGCATCTTCGCGGATCATTCCGGAAAACTCGACGCTCGCGCGGTATTCCTCCGATTCATCGCGAACACCAATCAGCCGCGCTTCCACAGCAACCACATCCGTAGCGCGGGGCTTACGGCGGTTGGCGCAGTCGGCCAAGGGAGGGCCGATTTCTTCCCGCATCGCCGGGGTCATCATGGCGCGCAGAGTGTCGGTGTCGCAACGATCCCATGCAGCCTGGAGGGAAAGATAATTTTTCTTGGCCAAGGCCAGAAATTCGGCGGTATCAAGGCCGCACGTCCGAAGGTCGCCCATTTGTTCCATACCGCCACCAGTCAGGCAGGCACACCCTGCATTGGAAGCACCGACGCTCACAAAGGCGGTGGTCGTCCGCTCCCAAGGTCGCGCCGACGCATCGTTGCCAACGTTCTCGCTACGGTAGGCATCGGGTGTGGGCACGTTGCGCTGCGCAGCATTGCCAAAGAACCTGGATTCGCCCCCGGCATTTCGCCCTACATGCCCCCCCACATTCCCCCCCATAGTGCCCGTATCGCTCCTATCGCCCGTCGTCCCCACAGCGCCGGATACCTGCGACATCCCGTCCCCATGGCCCTCGCTGGATGCATCGCGACGCTGCTTCCACCGCCAAAGTACCACCAAGTTGATCAGCAGCAGCAATAGCACTAGCACCACCAGCACTTGCCATCGCGCGGCACTGGCCTCGCTCCCATCGCCAAGGGCTACCTCCGTAGCCCACACCGGCACCGCGCTACACAACGCCCCCAGCCCGAACGCCACCATCGGCACACCCGCCCACCTGGTCCACGTATTCCACCTCGCCCACTTTGCCGCCGTAGCGTGTACCGACTCATTCATGCCTGCTCCCTGCTCCCTACGCCTTATGCCTTATCTCATTGCCGCGTCAACACTTGATTCCCACATGCACGGCAACGGTACCGAAACTGAGGTTATGGTAGTGCGCATGCCCAAAACCGCTGCGGTGCATCCGCTCCAGCAGCGCCTGCTGGTCAGGGTGCATCCGAATCGATTCCGCCAAATAGCGGTAGCTGGAAGCATCGTGCGCCACCCACTGCCCTAACCGGGGCAGCACCTGGAACGAATACCAGTCGTAGGCCTTGCGCAGCGGCGGCCACACGCGGGAAAACTCCAGCACCAGCAGCCTGCCCCCATCGCGCAGCACGCGGTGCATTTCCGCCAGCGCACGATCCGGATGCGTCATGTTGCGCAGTCCAAACGCGACGCAGACCACATCGAAATGGCCGGTGGCGAAAGGCAAGTTTTCCGCATCGCAGACCACGGTGGGCAGCCAATGGCCTGCATCCGTCAGCCGATCGCGGCCCAGTCGCAGCATCGATTCGTTGATGTCTGTATGGACCACCTGCCCGGACTGGCCCACCTTGTCTGCAAAGGCGCGGGTCAGATCCCCCGTGCCTGCGGCGATGTCGAGCACCCGTTCCCCCTCCTGCACTTGCGCCAGCATCACCGCGCACGCCTTCCACGCACGATGCAGCCCCAACGACATCAGGTCATTCATCAAGTCATAGCGGGTGGCTACCGAATCGAAAACCCCACGCACGTACCCTGCCTTGTCGCTGTCGCGCACGCGACGGAATCCGAAATGCGTATCTGCCATGGTTGTTTCCTATTGCTTGGCTTGCATCGCATCGTACAGGCATGGCCGCGACGAACGGGTGACGAATAGGTGACGAATAGGGGACGAATAGGCCAAGACAAGGCTACCTCGTACACGCAGCCCCTTCGACCACGATGATCGACTTGTCTTTCTTGGGCTTGGCTGTCTCCACGGGCTTAGCGGATTCTTCCTCCATCTCTTCTTGCACTTGCTCTTGCTTGCGTTCTTCTTCCTCCTCCTGTTCCGAAGTGGGTGCAACATCGGAAGCAGGAGTCGCCGAAGAAGTGTCTTCGACGTCGGGGGTCGACTGCTCCATGGCATAGCGCTCGGCAGCCTCTTCGGCAACGTTCTGGATGATCAGGGCCAACGGCGCTTCCGATTCATACACCTGCACGTCCAGCACTTTGTCGAATGCATCGACGAACGTGACCGCCTCGACCTCAGCCTGTTCGATGTCCTTGGGCGGGGTGCTGGCCACGGCCTGCGTGGGTGGAGGAGCCACCGTTCCTGTCTTGTCGGCATAGGCAACCCG
The DNA here is from genome assembly GCF_000477435.1 of Candidatus Symbiobacter mobilis CR. NCBI lineage: Bacteria > Pseudomonadati > Pseudomonadota > Betaproteobacteria > Burkholderiales > Comamonadaceae > Candidatus Symbiobacter > Candidatus Symbiobacter mobilis. The sequence goes on along the minus strand of NC_022576.1, from coordinate 220,469 downwards.
CACGGCGTCGGTCGTCGCCCCCTTGCCTAGGGTAATCGTCCCCGGGGTGCTGACTGCAACGGCCCCGGCAACGGCAATGGCGCTGTTTTGCGTGTAGCTGTCCGCTGCGACCAAGGTGGCGGAACCTGTAGTGGAACGGATCGGGCCGTTGAGGGTCATATTGCCCGCACTGGTGCGGTCGGTGGCCGTCAACACGATGTCTTCGGTGGCCACCACCCCATCCGGTCCGATGGTCAGTGGGCTGTTCGCGGTCAATTGCACCCCGCCATCCTGGGTTTGCACCAAGGCAGTGGTCTGCACGGCGCCGATGTTGTCGACAACGATGTTGCCCGATGCCAGGTCGATGCCCTGGATGTCCAGCGGGCCATCGTGCGCAAGCACCACATCCCCCGGCCCGGTGACCCTCGCCTGGAACCCGCCGAAGCGGTTGCCCATGTTTGGCAACGAAATCCCGGTCCACGATTGGGCAAAGAGCAGCCCCGCCGTGGTCAGCGCGCCAACTTGGGTGATGCCCCCTTGCATCGCGGCCAGGTTGATCGACGCGCCGCGCATCTGCCCGACGACCAGGTTGCCAGCCCGTTGCTCGATGTCGATCGCCCCGGTGAGGTCAATCACCCCGCCCGTCTGCGCAAAGCTGCCCTGCACCGTCATCGACGCAGCGCCGGTCAGCGTTCCGCCTGTCTGGCTGTAACCGGTGGAGCTGATCGTCTGCGCGACGGTCAGGGTGCCCCCAGTCAATGACAACGTGCCCGCGCTATGCAGCGCATCAAGCTGCGTTCCAGAAGCCGTGGTATCAAACGTCACCCATGCCCCATCGGGGATGTACACCGACTTCACGTTGTTCGCATCGGGCAAGGCATCCCAGCGCGTGGGGTCGCTCCAGGCGCCTTCCCCGGCGCGCAGCCATGTCGCCATTTCGCGAATCTCGATGGTTGCGAGGTCGGTGAGGTCTTCGTTGGCCAAGGTGTAGTTCGCCGCGTCCTCGCCTGTCAGCCGAATGCCCGTGATAAACACGATCTTGTCCGCACCCGCATTGCGGTCAGGGAAGAGACCTTGCGCAACGCCTTGTTCGATAGAGACCTCGTCCCCCGCCAATACGCCTTCGACGACGGCAGCGGTGGTATCGACGAAGGCAGTCGTCGTTCCGTCGTATTCCTTGTCGATGGCATCCAGCCCGCGCACGCGAACGACAGAGGTCGGGCGGATGTCGGCGGTCGTCGTGACGGTATCGGAGGGGAGCACGTAGTTGGTCGCATCGTCGCCGGAAAGCGCAAGGCCGGAAATGACGACTGTTTTGCCCGAGCCTGCGTTCGGGTCCTCAAACACTGCTTGACCGTAGGTGAGGGAGACGGTGTCGCCTTCGACCACGCCCGTTGGCGTGGGTGACTGCGCCAGCTCCGCCTGGGTAGTTTGGTCGTAGGACTTGCTAGCCACCCGAATGTCCTCGACCGTCAACACCCTGGGAAGAATGTCGGCCACGATACCCGAGGGTTGTTCGAGCACATAGTTGGCAGCGTCTTCCCCTTCCAGAACCAGCCCTTCGATGACGACGGGTTTATTCGTCCCCGCGTTTTTGTCGACAAACACCGCTACCGGCGCACCGCCGAGCACGACCTGGTCTTCACCCAACGGCTGCACCACGGGTGTGACTGCCAGCGACGCAGTGGATGTGCCGTCGTAGGTTTTGTCTGCAATGACCAAGTCTGCAATGGGGAGGACTTTGGGGGTGATGTTGGCGGTCGCGGTGGCTAGGGTGGGCAGGGCGTAGTTGGCTGCATCGGTGCCAGTTAGCGCTAGGTCTGCCAGCGTCACCGTCTTGTTCGTCCCCGCATCCTTCGTGTCAAACGCCGCAGCGCCATGGGTAAAGGTGACTGCGTCTCCCTCCATCACCCCTGCCAGCGTGCCCGCGCTAACCACAGACGCCACCGTCGTGCGGTCGTATTCCTTGCTCTCCGCCGCAAAGCCCGTCAGCGCCAAGGACTTCGGCGTGATATCCGCCAAGTCTGTGACCAAACCAGGCAAGGCGTAGTTGGATGCATCCGTGCCAGTCAATGCCAGATCGGCCAGCGTCACCGTCTTGTTCGTCCCCGCGTCCTTGGTGTCGAATGCCGCCGCGCCATGGGTAAAGGTGACCGCGTCTCCCTCAATGACCCCTGCCAGCGTGCCCACGCTAACCACCGACGCCACCGTTGTGCGGTCGTATTCCTTGCTCTGTGCCGCAAAGCCAGTCAGTGCCAAAGACTTCGGCGTGATATCCGCCAAGTCGGTGACTGTGGCTGGCAAGGCGTAGTTGGATGCATCCGTTCCAGTCAATGCCAGATCGGCCAGCGTCACCGTCTTGTTCGTCCCCGCGTCCTTCGTATCAAACGCCGCCGTGCCATGGGTAAAGGTAACTGCATCTCCCTCCATCACCCCCGCCAGCGTGCCCGCACTAACCACCGCCGCCACCGTCGTGCGGTCGTATTCCTTGCTCTCCGCCGCATCCGTTCCGTCGTACACCTTGCTCGCGCTGCTTAGTCCACTTACCGTCACCGCCTTCGCAGTGATCCCTACCGTCTCGTCATCCGCGTGTCCCGTCAGCGTGTAGTTCCCAGATTCCGATCCCGTCAGGCTTAGTCCGCCAAACCGCACATACGTCGCATCCGCTACATCCTTGTCGTTGAACTTCCCTGTCGCCGTTCCAGTCAGGCTTACCTCGTCTCCAAGGTATGCCTTCCCATCACCGCTCGTCCCACTCCCCGCCGTGATCGCCGTTTGCAACGCAGCGCTTCCGTTTACCACCGCCGCATCCGTTCCGTCGTACACCTTGCTCGCGCTGCTTAGGCCACTTACCGTCACCGCCTTCGCCGTTATCACTCCCCCCTCAAAACTCGCCGTACTACCCAACCCATACCCATACACCAGCACAGCCCCATGCGTCACGACCGCCCCAATACCAGTCGCATCAATCCGCACGCTGGGCGCAGCGTTTTTGTTGGCATACGCAATGCTGCCGTTCAACGTCACCGTATCGCCATACACCCCCGTTGCCGTAAGGTTCATCCCGAAAACATCAGTTGTCCCGTCATAAATCTTGGTCGCTGAAACCCCAAGTACGGCTTCACCCAGCAACGGTGTCAGCGTTGGTGGGGCGTAGCTGTACAAAAACCCATTGCCTGGCGTGATGGCTTGTACCGCTGTGCTGCCAAAGGTGGCGTCGTACTGACGGAACGCTTCGATCCATTCCCCGGACGTGATGCTGTCAGGGTGGGCAGACCAAACCAGCCAACGACCTTCCTCATCAGTGAACAAAGAACTGGCGCCAGCTTGGTTAACGACGCTGTTCGTCCCTACCAAATTGATGGCATCGCCGGTGGCTGTGGTCGTGATCGTCGTCCCAGGGCGAAGCGTCAAGTCGCTGGCGCTGATGGAGAGCGACGCGGCACCTAGGTCATTGCTGCCACCCAAAGTGATGACGCCATCACTGGCGCCAGTCTTAACAATGGTTGCCGTGCTAACAGTGGTTGTCGTATTGGTCAGATGGAGCCAGCCAGGCAGTGTTCCTGCTGTGCCCAAAACTCCACTTCCGCCTATCGCACCGGGGCTGCTGGCGATTGGCATGGTCTGGTCATCCATGGTGCCGGGAATCATGTCTGGCCCCGGGCCGACGATCCCCACCGCATACCCTGCTACCCCGCCCACGCCCCCAGCGCCACCAACCCCCGCCATACCTACGGCTTGCGACATGCCCACATAGGCTGACAAATCGCCATTCGCAAGGAAATGCACCACGCCAGCATTGCCCCCGCCACCGCCGGCCCCCCCGCTGCCACCCACGCCACCGTTCAACCCAGGGTATGAACCCGGTGCGACTGGCGTCATACCGTTGTTATAGCCCGCCCCCCCCGTTCCCCCAGTTCCCCCAGTGCCCCCTTGCCCCCCCTGCGTATCCCACTGCACTTGAGCATTGGCCGCACCCAGGGCGATCGTGGCGCCTGACAGAGTGACGCTTCCAGCCGCCCCCCCACCGCCCCCATCGCCCCCAGCCCCCCCCTGGCTTGCCGGTGAAGTCAGCATGGAAGCAAGGTACCCCGCCCCCCCCTGACCACCCATCCCGCCATCGCCCCCTTTGGCGCTGAAAACGATGCCGCTGCCCGTCGATGCAATTGAACCGCCGGTGATTTGTATAGCGCCTGCCGCACCACCCGTACCGCCCTGACCGCCAACCATCACGGAAGCATCGCCCCCCTTGCCGCCCGCGCCCCCGTCGGTGCGCAACTGCACATTCGCTGAGAAGGTGATATCGCCGCTTGCCGTCAGCGTGATGTCCCCGCCAGGGTTGCCAGCGCCGCCTTCCATCCCATACGCCCCAGGTGCGCCCTGGTACCCCGATGCATCGATGTTTCCCGTAACGGAAATCGCAGGGGCCGATATCGCCACATCGCCGCCTCTTTGGCTGATGGCGACCACCGCCAACGCCTCCGAATTGGTCAGGCTGATGTCCCCGCTTGCAGTGTTGGTGGCCTGCACACTGTCGAATTGGTTGCTGGCATGAGTCAGCGTCGTTCCAGCACTTGATGAAGTCGTCAGCGCCGCCGTCGTCAGCGCCGCCGATTGGGCAATGCTGCCGTTGTCGGCATGCAGGGTGATCGACGGCGCGCTCAAGCTTCCCACCGTCAAAGTACCACTGGCCTGCTGGATGGCCAAAGCACCACCCAGCACCACGGAACCTGCGTTTTGACTGAAGCCAGCGTTGACATCAAGCGAACCCGAACCAGTGACCGCGCCACCCGTCAACGTCATGCTCTTGACCGCAGACGTGCCACCCAGTTGCAGACTGCCGCCGGACACCGTCAGCGCGCCGGTCGTTCCACCGTTCAGCGCCCCCTGCAAATCGATGCTGCCGCTGCCGGAAACCTGCAAGGTTCCACCCAGCGTCGTTGCTCCCAGAACATCGAGTGAACCGCCAGATACATTCAGGGCATTCGTATTGCCAATCGTCAAGGCTGCAATCGTGTCCGTTCCAGTACTGTGCGTCACCGCATAGCCAGAGCTAATCAATACCGAATTGCTACTCGTCGGCAAATTGCCATAGCTCCAATTGGCAGGCGTAGCCCAATCCAGATTACCGCCTGCATTCGTAAAAATGACTTCGCCAGGGTTGCTGGCATAAATCAAGCGTGCGACTTCCCCAGCAGCCAATCGATACCCCATATCAAAGTCTATGGGCCAGGTCGATGCGGCAGAAAATGTGCCTGTCGAAGAAGCCGCTGTCAAAACAACCATGGCATCGGCATTCGCTGGCGTATAGCCAGTCAACAAACTCGCTGTGGCTGCTCCATTGATGGTCAGGTTGCCGGATACGACCAGTTTGTCCGATAACCCCGCGCCCGTTCCACCCAAATCCAGCAGCAATTGCGATGTGGAACCCATCACTACATTTCCCGTGATGGTCAGCGTTCCCGCAGCTTCGGGCCCACCAGGCGAAATCGTTCCGGCGTTGGTCAAGGTTTTGCTTGAACCCACACTGACCGTTCCAACCCCTTGCAAAATTCCGTTACTGAGAATGTTTCCGCTGGCTTCGATAACAAAGGGATTTACACCAGTGACGTAATCGACCACTATGCCGTTCAAGGTCAGATCACCCGCTGTTAAGAGCTGGACATCGGCGCCATAACCGGTGGTGGCGCCACTGCCCGGTCTGGCGCTCAATTCCAGATTTCCGACCGTTCCGCTACCTGTCAACTTCAGGGTGATGGCCCCAGCATCGCCGCCTACACCTGTTTCATCCTTGGCTTCACCGCCCCAAGCTTTCAGTGAGGCCAGTGACTCCGTTGCTCCTACAACCCCAGCCCCCGCCGTGATGGTGATAGCCCCTGCGTTGCCGCCAAAACCGCCATCCCCGCCATCGGTGGCAATACCGCCCACAGTAGCTGTGGTGTTTGCCCACAAATCAACATGGCCACCCAAGCCACCGTTGCCTGTGACGATGCCAATACCGCCATTGCCACCCCGCACAGTAAGCTGCCCCGTGGCGACTACACCGCTGTTAGCTCTGACATCGACAACGCCTCCCCTGCCACCAACGCCGCCAGCGCTGGAATACACCCAGTTTTGATCTACAAAAATTGCCGCGCCATCGCCCCCTAGCCCGCCGTTAGCACTCATGGTGCCCAAAGCAATATTGCTGCCAACACCGGCAGTGATGGCAATGGTTCCCGCATCGCCGCCCCGGCCCCCGGGAATGTATGCATTGCTGCTGTACGCACCATCGCCACCGTCCACGGATACGGTTCCAAGGTGGGTGATATCTCCCCCTGTCGTCGCCAGCGTGGTGTGGATCGAAATCTTGCCGCCGCGACCACCTTCATTGCCATTCGCCAAGATGTCCAGCAAATAGCCTGTTTCACCCAGCGTGATGTCGCCGCCATTCCCAGTGGTATCCAGTGGTTCGGCTGCGCCTTGCAACGCACCCAAAGCTATTTCGATATTGCCAGCGTCGCTATAGCCACTGGAATCCAAAGTCTGGTTGGGGATACTGGGTACAACATCCACCGACCCATAGCGCGACAACAATATGATGCTTCCGCCTTTGTCACCTATTGCCGAAACATTGCCAGATACATTCAAATTGCCATCAGCTACTAATCGAATCTGGCCGCCTTGGCCAGATTCGTGATTCGCAGATATGTCTCCAGTAGTATTGATCTGGCCGGTGGTACTGGGATCGGGTGTATTCGGATTGATGGCGCGCAGAAGAATGTCGCCGCCATCAGTATTGACCGATGCATCCACTGCAATGTTTCCATCGGATGCACGCATGGAAATCCAGCCGGATGTAAACAAGCTTCCAGCTACGCTTGTGATAGTGATATTGGGCGCATCCAAAATGATGTTATTCCCACTGATCGAACTGGAAATTTCCAACTCGGTGGACGATTTTTCGATGTAATCCCCATTGGGCGCGGTATCCTGATAACTGGTATTTGATCCAATCAGGGTCAATGTGCTATAGCCTGTCTGGGCATACGATTGAAGCGTTGCATATGCAGTTCCTGTCGAATAGAGTAACACATTCCCGCCAACTCCACCAGAAGCCGAAGCGGAGATCATTCCGCTGCCAAGGGTGCCATTCAGGGCATACAACGACACTTCGCCGCCATTTCCGCCGTACCCCTGCACCGAAGCATTCACACCGTTAGTAAAGGAAATTCCTTCTGCAGAACGAACCTTGACCGTGCCAGCGTTACCAGCGGACATCGCGGCATTGGTATGGGTATCTATTCCGCCACTAGTGAATGTGATATGCCCCACATTAGCATACAAAGTGACATCGCCGCCACTTCCCGCCGAGATTTCGTTCGTCACGCTGGAGGTATTGATGCCGCCGGCATTGAGCGCAATCCCCATCCCCGCTTGCATGAAAACGTGGCCACCCATCGCATCCGGGCCATTGGCGCTGGCGTTTACGCTGGCAGTGGTGATATTGCCGCGCAAGGTATCCAGCCAGACATTGCCAACCAACCCACCGCTGTCTACTGGCGTGATGTGGGTATCGATGATCCCCGTGGAAATATCTGTCAGTGCATTAATTTCTACATTGCCTGAATAACTGATCCCCCCCCCCGTCGTTAAATTTCCAGTGTGAACGAACCCCGCATTGGCCGTCAATGCAATTTTTCCGCGATCCAATACCAAGGTATCCGTGAAGATATTTTCTGCCTCGATGGACCCGGCAATCACATTGACATTCGTTCCACCCAATCCGGCGATGTCGCCAAAACTGGCAAGACCACGCACCAGAAAAACGGGGTCCAGGTAGGTGTAATTCGTATAGTCGTAACCAGATTCCAACCACAATGCACCATTCACTGTCAGGTTCTGGGCATGCACCCGACCACCCACATCGATTCCGTGTGCAGACGAAATCGTTACATCCCTATTATCAGCGTGGATAGCACCTGATGCCCCTATCACGATGCCATAACTTGGACTGGTTGTAGCGGTGGTGGTTCCAGTAATCGTGACATCTCCAGTACCATTTGTTGAACCGGCTTCGATGATGCCAAGTAGCCATACAGCAGGATTGGCGAGGGGGCTGCTTGCTGCGGGAATATTGCCTGTTGCCGTGCCCAACAATTCCACATCACCACCAGCGCTGCGGATCGTGGAATACTGATCGATGGCAAGAGCTATGTTGTCGTAATCCATTAGTGGATTGCTGGAAGCCCCTGCTACACCATTCACCGTAATACTGCCTGCCCCCAGGCTTTCCAGCACGGTGTAGTCTTTTTCAGGTGTAGGAACACATAAATAATGAGTGCATACAGTGCTAGAAATTTGCACTCCCATATTATGGTCGCTGGCACTGCTCCCGGCAGTGCCTTGCAAGGACAACGCACCATCCCTTACGCGAAGCGTTGCACCAATCAGTTCGATGCCATGGTGCTCCGATGTTCCACTTCCGCCAATGCCAGTAATAGTCAAATTGCCGTTTCCAGCAGTTTCCAGAACAGGGCGGTGCAAGCAATATCCTGAGCACGAAGAGTAATCATACTCATACATCCCTTCAGCCAATACCCCAACATTGTGAGACCCTGTTCCGTCACCCCCTGTACCCTCAATGGTGATACTGCCTTCTTCATTGGCACGAATCTGCGTGGCCCCAGAGAGATACACCCCAACATTGAAATCTACCCCATCGCCCCCGGTTCCGGTAATTTTGATATTGCCATTGCCGTAGGTATCGACCGTAGAGTTATTGATCCAAACCCCGTGATTATTATCCCCGACAGATGCCAAAATACCACCGCCAGTTCCAGTAATCTCGATATCGCCTTCAGTGGTGTATAGCGTGCTGTGATCCAGAACAACCCCGTGTTTGTTACCCACACCAGCACCATCGGTGCCAGTGAACTCCATATTTCCCGTACCTGAGGAAAAGTAGGTGTATTTCGCAAAAATCCCAGTATACGCCCCACCACTTTCCAGAGTGTTGGAAATACCCGCCATCCCAGTACCCATAATGGTAATGGTGCCACCATGGGATTCCACGGTGACTTCATTAGAATAATTCCCTCCAAAACGAATGCCTTCATTGCCATCACTGTTTTCCCCGCCATATCCAGTCATCGTGATGTCGCCACCTTGGGTGGTCAGGGAAGTTCCAGCCCACATCATGATGCCGTATGCATGCATCAGGCTATCGCTATCCACCCCCTTACCGCGCAAAGTAATGCTGCCAGTTCCCGCATCGATACTGGCGTCAGAAGAAAGTTCGATGCCAGACACCGCAGCCCCATCGCTACGGCCCTGCGCATACCCCGTCCCGGCTACATTCCCACCAGCCAACAAGATATTTCCACCGTTGCTGGCAATCGTTGCTTCATAGCCCAACGAGATTATTCCCCCATTGGCGCCATCGGAATCCGAAATCAAGTTGACATGCAGCGGACCAGCCGTGGAGGAAATACTGGAAGCATTCCCCAACCTGACATCGTTGTGCGCTTTGGCGTTGAACGTGCCACTTTGGGTTCCCGTGTATTCGAAAACATTGTTGAGAACGATATCACCGCCCGTTCCCAGTGCTACCAAATCCAGATTCCTACTGGTGGAGATTTTCCCCGTCGTTGTAATGCTTCCCGTATTGCTGATACTCGTTTGCCCACCGCCAGTCTGGCTGATACCAGCAACCGTAAGCGGAACCGTATTGGTCAAGCTGATAGAGCCGCTTGCAGTATTGGTAGCCTGGAAACTGCTGACTTTGTTACCGGAGTTCGTAAGAGTCGTACCACTAATCGACGATGTGGTCAGCGCCGCAGTGGTTAGCGCCGCTGTTTGGGCAATGCTTCCAGCAGTCGCATGCAAAACAATTGCGCTACCCGCGCCACCTGTTAGCGCCGCATTGACTGCGATATTGTTGGCATAGACCGAAAGAGTGCCACTATTCCATTTCAGTGCATTGTTGAGAGAAATATCGCCGACTGCGCTGCCTGTGTCGGTAATGGTTTTGGTACCAACGGCTATATCGTAGCCATTCTGGTTGCTGTGCAACGTATTGGTAAATGTTGCAGTATAAGTTTCTGCACTCGTTCCGCCTTTCAGGGTTAGCCCCGTGATGGAACCGAAAATCTTGTTGGTGTCAGGTGTGGAAATATTGCTGGTGTAATCAGCGATATTATCCAAAGTTTGCGCCGTTCCGTCATATACCGGCGTATAGGACAGCCGAGTCAAAAAGCCTCGAAGCAAAGGTGCGGACTGCCCTTCGTAAATGCGCCATATGGCACTGCTGCCGCCGGTGTCGACGATGTCAAAACCAGCAAAGCTGGACATCTGTTGCATCGCAACAGATGTCAATGAGGTTCCGCCACTACTAAAAGATTGGGTAGATTTTTCTGTATCCCAATAACTGGATATGACATTATTGCTTCCCGCGTTGTCTCCAATCAATCCGCCGACAAACTTGTCACCTTCCCCTGTAAAACGTACTGTACCGACAGAATAGCTTTTCTCCATATTCCCGGAGGAAATATATCCAACCAGTCCACCTACGTTGGTATACGTTCCACTTGCGCCAGTTGCACTGACCGTTGCACTGGAATAGGTATTGCCAATCGTTCCCCCGCTAAATGACCCGACCAAACCCCCTATCGAATCAGGTGGGTTCCATCCTATAACACTCTGCGAATTTTCTACGCTTACCGATCCCGTACTGTATGACCGTTCAATATTTCCGGCGAGAGATGACCCAACCAAACCACCTAACGAATTGCCTTCGGCGCTGCTTTTGTCAATACCGCTAATATTTCCTGTCGCATAAGAATCAGCAATACTCCCCCAATTTGAACCTACCAATCCACCTAGATCAAATACTGTGTTGTCATTGGCGCTGACATGGGCTGAACTGCTCGAATTGAGAATTTTTCCAGTAGAATTATTGACACCAACCAACCCGCCCAATATGGGAGTTCCCAGGCTATTCGCAACTACACTGACATCGCCAGAACTATGAACATCGCGAATCACCCCATCGTTGATACCAGCCAAAATTCCCGACGCATATCCACCAACAACTATCGTTGCATTTGTTAGATTCAGATTTTCAACAGTCGCACCAATTCCTATTACGCCAAACAACCCGCTCGGATTCCCATATTGATTGACTGTCAACCCTGAAATGGTGTGATAGAGGCCATCAAATTTGCCAAAAAACCCCGAACCAACACCAACACTACCTACTGGTGTAAATCCATGTCCACTGTTCCATAACGTGCTATTGGAAGTAATACTGGCATCAATGTCCCAACCCAACGCATAGTTCCCATCCAGTTTGTTGGCCATTGCCTGCAAACCGCGTGTGCCGCCGGATTCCGCGCCTACGTCATTGACTAGCATCCATGCGATGACCGTACCGCCCGACACCTTGCCACCCGACATCGGAGCGGAATAGTCCGTGGGCGTGGGGTCGGTATATGCCACCGGGTTGTAATAAATATCGACCTGTCCCGCCCCGGCTGAGACGCGGCCATTCGCGCCAAACGTCACCGTTCCGCACCCTGTGGGTGCGTTGTATGCACAGTCCCCAAAAACATCCGCCCGCAATGCCACCTTCGCATCCGTGGCCGTGATCGGCTGATTGACGACCACATCGTGCCCGGATTGCAGGGTCACCGCCCCGCCATGGGTATCGAGCGCGCTCGCAACCGTCAGCGTTCCCGTCGCCGTGACAGAGACCGGGGCCGAGGAACCCGTAGCCAGATTCGTCCCGCCCAATTCGAGCAAACCGATATGCCCCAGATACACCCCGGTGGGTGTGGAACCTGCCGCGCCCAAGGTCAGCGACGTGGTGCCGTTCAGCCCATCGAATGTGCTAGTCATCAACGGGGAATCCGGCGTGCCGATCAACCCGTCTGCGCGCAAATCGATGGCATTGGCCGCCATCGTTCCAGTGCCCGTCAAGTTGCCAGCCGAATCGATGACGAGATGGCCTGACAAAGCAGTCAACGCCATATCGCCCACAACCAGATCGCCCACGGTCGATCGCACTGTGACGATGCCGGGGGTGGCTGGTGACGTAGCGCTGGTATCGATCTCGTAAAACCCCCGCACTGCGCCGGATTCGACGGTCATCGTCACATCGCCACCTTTGCCCGGGGTAGTCGTTCCTACGCCCCCGGCTGCATAAATCGAAACCCCCTCCACCACGCCAGCAAAGCCAACGAAATTCTTGGCGGTGAACGAAATCGCGCCGGCATTGCCGCCGGTCATCGTCCCGCCGCCTCCGGAAGCATCAATCCAGCTTGCCGTCGATCCTGACCTCGCAAGAATGATCGAGCCTTCGGGCGCACCGACCGTGATTGCGCCGCCATGCCCGCCGGTGACTGCTTGCGCGGGGAATGGTGCCCGGGCATACAAATCCCCAACCATGACGTTTCCATGCGTCGCAGAAAGGTGGATATCCCCAGCCTGCGCGGATGCTTCAACGCCATAAATGCCGGTGTCGATCTGCTCCGCCACCACAATGCCCTGCGTGGCGGTAACGGTGACATCGCCCCCCGCAGTTCCTGGACTCGACGCATCGATGGTGTCGATCAGCACCGTTCCACCATTGGCGGTCAAAGTGACATTGCCTGCGCTTCCCGACGTGACCGAGGTATCCAAATAGCCCTGGCTGGCATCAATGCCTTGCGTGGCGGTAACGCCCAAATCACCGTAGGTGTACACATCCCCCAGCACGACTTGCTTGCCTGTGATCGTGACACCGGGCACTGGCGTAGTTGCAGCGGACAAGCTGTTGAAGAGGTTCGAACCCAGCAAATTCACATTGCCAGTTGCGGTGATACCGATGGGCGCATTGGTATTGACATAGCCTTCCTCCATGTACAAGCCATGCGCTACGTCGATCGAAACCGTCCCACCCGTCCCTTTGGCCCCTGCTGGGGTACCCGTACCCCCATCTCCACCATGGTTATAGAAATAGAACAGGTTGCTGGTTCCCGTTGCGCCGTTGGCTTCGATCGTGACGTTGCCCCCCTGGCCGCCAGACTGGCCTACCCCCCCCACCGTCCCACCTTTCCCGCCATAGGTGTAGGCAGATTCCATATCGATAGTGCCCGCAGCATTCAGGGTCACATTGCCCCCATTCCAACCAGGACCATCGCTGCGATCCATGCCATAGGCATAAATCACTGGAACCACGATATTCCCGGTCGATGCGGTCAACTGCACCAAACCCGCATTACCCCCGGCAGGGGCAGGGATATGTGTATCGATGCAATGATTGGAATCGACGACCATCTCGATCCCGGCGCTGCCCCCCGCTGTCATCGTCACATTGCCGCCCAGCGTGATCAGCGACGCATCAATAGCTATTCCCCCCGCCGTCGCCGTCAACGTCACCCCCAACGGTGCTCCCGTCGTCAAAATCTCGGCATTGACGTTGACATTCCCCGCATCCGAAGTCAGCGTCAAAGTACTAGGCGTAGCACCAGTCTTGGTAATGGCCGAAGCCACCGTCACATCCCCCGTTGCCGCCAGCGAGAGGTCTGCGCTATCCAACAAAGTCGATACCTGCGTAGCGGTAATCTGGCTCACCACAGCGCCATATTCGCCCGACGTGAACCCCGCCGACACATCGTCCCCCGTCGTCGCATCCCCATTCACATCCGCCGTCACGCCAATCACGATGCTTGCCGGGTCGAGCAACAGCCCCCCCGTCTTGCCCATCGGCGCCCGCAAATCCACCCCACCACGAAAGTCGAGGTACTGCTTGCCGGAGACTTCGACCTGCCCGCCGTCGCCGCCCTGAGCGCCGCCCTGGGCTGTAATGCTGCCTGCGTAGGAGGTCACGCCATCCGCCCAGACGGCCACCGATCCGCCATCGCCCTGCTGCGTCGCCCCGGCGTGGATTTGCGCTCCTTGGGCAACGGTCGTTTGTTGGGCGTTATGCAGCGCGGGGTCTTTGCCCTGCCAGCCGCCGCCGATGCGCACTTCTCCCCCGCCCGCAGCGCCGCTGACATCGATTTGCGCCGTGGCATCGATCTGCACTGTGTCGCCGGTCACATGTACGGTGCCGCCGGTGTCGCTGGTTCCACTGGTATCGCCGGCGTTGCCGGTACTGGCGCTATTGCCGCTATTTCCGGTACCGTCAGAACGTTGTGCAGCAATGCTGCCCGCCACTTCGGCATGCTCCACGGCCCGGAGCACCACTTTGCCGCCTTCCACCCGCACGGCATTCGCCTGGATCGCCCCACTGTGCTGGAGCGTCGATGCGAACATGCCGACTGCATCACCTTGCAAAGTACCGAGGTTGCGCGCCTGGTCTTTCGGCGCTTGCACGACCATGTGGATGCCTTCCAGCCCCCGGCCGGTGATTTCGACCTGCTGCCCTGCGGCCAGGATCGTGCTGCCATTCGGTGCCTGCACCAGCGCGGGTTTTTGGACATCGACCTGCCCGCCGAGCAGCACCACATCGCCGCTACGCGCCAGCACCTGGCCGGATACCGCCACAGCCCCCGCCGTGGCGTTGGCCGCAGCGTTTGCATCACCAAAGCGCATCCGCGCAAGCATGGCGTCGGCGTCTTTCATCTGCATCGCAGACGCGGTAAACCCCGCTGTATCGACGACCGCGCCCGCGCCAACGGTGATCCCCGCCGGGTTGACGAGCACCAGGTGCCCGTTGCTGCCGAGCGTGCCAAAAATTTGCGAAGGGTTGGGGGTGACGACGCGGTTGATCGACGTGCTTCGCGCATCCGGCTGCTGGAAGTACGTCGTGCTGCCCTTGGGAATCGAAAAACCCTGCCAGTCGATGGCCGAGTGTTGAAGGCCCGGGCCGTTCTTGGTGACGACGGTGAGTTTGTTGCCCTGCGCCTGCAAGGTGGCCTGCCCCACGATGGGAACCGCCCCCGTGGGGTTGGCCATGACCGCGCCGGGAAGCCACCCCGCCACGACGGCCACCGCAACGGCCAGTGGCCGCATCCCCAGCACCCGCCACAGCCCTGCCAGTACTGCGCCTTTCCCCACGCTGGGCGCACCGCCCGCCGGGTTGGTCTCGAATTCGGCCACCGCCACCATAGCGCCCAAGGCGCGGTTCCAGACGGATCGATAAATGTGGTTCATGATGCGAACCCTTCCTTTTCTTGCCCAACGCTGCAAAGCGCGAACATTACGCTGACATTCCACACGAGACAACCCCCGGCATGCAAGGCAATGTCCCCATTACTGCAAACCCGCCCACGGCTGGTTACGGCATACCCTGATTTATCCCACAAAAAAAGCGGCCCGCAGCCGCTTTGACAACCAATAACTACCATGACTTTGCGCAGATGCCCCGTATCAGAAAAGTCATGGCAGTTTCCCTCACCCCCACCCTCTCCCAGAGGGAGAGGGAGCAAATACCTACGCGCTGAACTGGCCGTTTGCACTGGCTGTTACTCCCTCTCCCTCTGGGAGAGGGCTGGGGTGAGGGCCACCACCAACGCTGCGACCCCCCAACCTAACTTTCATGCCCGTTTTGCCACCCCAAATGATGAAATACGCCCTGGGAGCGCGGGTGTCCCACCCGCCAAATGCGGGCAAGATGCCCGCGCTCCCAAGAGTGGCGCTATGATTTTTGAGGTATTTCACGTTAAAACCGCGCCTGCAAATTCCAATGAATCTTCTGGTCGCCTGATCGGGGGACGGTCGATCCTGCTGTCTCCGGCTGGCTGCTGCCTTTGACGAGCACCCCCCAATCCAGGTTCACCGCATACGGCCCGTTGACGTAACGCAACCCCAGGCCCACGCTGGTGAGCTGGTCGTTGCGCAATTTGCTGGGGTTGACCTCTTCCGCGCGGTTGTGTACCCAGCCGGTATCGAAGAACCCAATCGTTCGCACGCCTTCCCACCATTCGGGGCTGGTCAATTCCACGCCGAAGCTGGCACCACTGTCGCCAGAGACGGGCCGCTCGTCGGTACCGCGTACCGAGGTGGTTCCGCCAATGCCAAACTGTTCGCCGGAAATCAGCGCGGTCGGGCTGTATTGCAACTGCCCTTTCGCGCTCCACAGCCAACCCTTGCTCAGCGCGGACATCAAATTCGCCCCGGCGCGCAGCGCCTTCCATCGGGTTTTCTGGACGCGGGGGTCTTCGGCCTGGTACGCCGCCAGACTGCCCGCATCGCCTTGGGAGGTGTTGAACGCCATGTCCACATTGAAGCCCCAGACCATGGCATCGGACTCCACCTTCGCGGTATAGCCCACCGTCAACGGCTTGCTCACCCGTTCCACCTGCCCGGGTAGAACGATTTTGTTGATCTTGGTAGGCGCAAAGGTTTTTTGATCCAACCCGACCGTCCAATAGCTTTTCCAGCCCCCAACGGGCGCGGCGTAGTAGCTGTAATTCAACCCCGCAGTGCGCCCGGCGCCCGTGCTGTGAAAGGTGCCAAAGCTACCGACCACATCCGATTCGGTATAGCTCAACCCCAGCACCCCACCGTAGGCATAGAACGGAATCCGGTAGTTCAGCCCAAGCTGCTGCACGTCCTTGCCACGTTCGAGCGAGGTGGTGAACGCCCCAGAAAACTGGTGATCGATACCAAAAAGATTCGCGTGGTTGCCTATCAAGGTATAGCGATCCTTGCCCGTCGCCTCGGTTCCCGTGTTCGTCAACCCCGCAGCCAGACCCCAGGATCGGCTTTCCTTGACCAGCAGCTTGACGTCGATCTTGTCTGCTTCTTCCGACTCCTTCAGCGACACCTGCATCTGCTTGCCGGGGTTTTCGTTGCTGATGGCGGTTTGCACAGACAGCTTGGTGAAGTTCGGCACCGCGCCGGATTGCAATTCGGGAACGCTGGCGCGGATATTGGCCTCGCTGTACTGCTGGTTGCCTTCGACCGTGACCTTGCCGATCACGAACTTGACGATGACGAGCTTGACCCGCCCGCCCAAATCTTGCGGCGGCAGCGCGACGCGGTGCAAGGGGTAGCCGCGCTCTTTCATCGCCGCCTCGAACGTCGCCGTGGCCTGCTGCAAGGTCAGCAACGTCGCCTGCTCGCTGACGAAGGGCGCCATGATCCGCTCCGATTCGGCGACGGGGATCGGGTTGTCGCCTTCCACGTCGTACCCCAAGATACGGAACTTCGCCGTCGCCCCCGTCGGCTGCGCCAACGCGGGTTCTTCGGGGGCGGCAGCCCCCTGCGGTGCGGATACCGCTGCGGTAGGCGGCGCAACAGGGCTGGGAGCGACGGGTTGCGCGGAAATGTTCTGCGCCTGCGCAGCCCAGGGAAGCGCCCCCAGGAACAGGGCAAGAGTGCAAAGGGAAGATCGATTCATGGTCGTCCTACGTCAAAAAAACTGGGGAAAAACAAAGCCCCTACCGGCATTGGTTGCTGGATGGCTTGTTGACCTCGCTCAACACCGTGTAGAGCATCGGGTTGGCCTGGTTCGGCATCGGCACTTTGTCGAACTGGATGAACAGCGGCGTGACTGCCGGGCGGCCAGTGTTGCCGCTTGCCCCTGCAAACCCCGTCTCCCCGCGCCCCAGGTGGAGCTTTTGCTCGGTCTTGGAAATGACTTCGATATGCCCGTCACGCACGTAGACGAACAACCCTTCGTCTTCAGCCTTCACGTCCCCACTCGTAAACAATTGTTTGAGATCGACGGGCACCTTGTCGGGCCTCGGGATGCTCTCCAGCGTCGGGGCAGTCAGTGGCTTATGGTGATCGCGGCCTATCTGCACCCCCTGCCCCACTTGCAGCACATGCGCTGCATCCATGCCCACGGGCCGTACTTCTACCGTGCCCTGCCACGCATAGAAGTTGCACAGCGGGTCTTTCGATTGTGCTGTGTCCGGGCATTCCAAATCCAACCCCGTTCCACGGATGCCGATCGTCGCGGTCGGCGTCTTGAACTGGACACTTTTTTGGTTGGCTTTGCCAATCAGCCCCGTCAATGCACGCAGCGAACCCCGCACGAGCGAGACGAGGAAATTCCCCTCTTGCGGGTTCTTTTCGTCGTAGACAAAGCTTTCCACCCGGAACCGCGTGTTCCCGCCCAGCGTCATCCGGCTGTCATCCCGAAACACCAGCACCGCACGGCCATCGGCGCCCGTTACCAGCGTGTCCCCTGCATACACGCTGGCGCCTTCCACCACGACCCGCTGCTTTCCGCTGGCATCCACCGCGTGGAGCGTTCCCGTCGCCGTCACCACCTTGGCGCTGGCGTGAACGTGGTTGGGCCGGGCCGACACCTTCACTTGCGCGGATTCCTCGCGGCATTCCGCGCCGCACAGCCGTGCGTCGAAGTCCGTTCCGCGTATGCCGACCGTCGCCGTCGCCGTTCGCACCCTGGCTGCATTGGGCGCGTTTTTGCTGATCAGCCCGGTGATGGCGCGGAACCCCCCGCGCAGCAATTGCATCACCATGCCGTTTTCGGCATTGCCTTCGCGGTACTGGTATTTCTGCACCACCATTTCGGTGTTGGGCCGCAGCGTCATCCTCGTTCCATCTTCCATACGGATGATGGCCGCCGCGCCGTCGGAAGTCGTCAGCCGGTCGCCTTCGCTCAACGCCATGCCCTTACCCAGCGTGCGCGGCGTTTGCTCCTTCGTCTGCGCAAAACCGACCCCGCGCGCGAACTCCACCACGCCAGCCGGGGTGGCTGGCGCAGCTTGCGGCACAGCAGTCGCCGCAATTGCCAGCATTGGCAACGCCGCGATGCACCCTGCCAGCCCGCGCAGCGTGCTGCGTAGTCGGCTGTCCCACTTGCTTTCCAGCTTAGTTAGCGCGTGCATGTTGCCCCCTCTACCACGATGATGGATTTGTCTTTTTTGGGTTTGGCCGGGCCACTGGGTGGGGCCTCGTCAGGTTGCGCATCGTGCAGTGCGCGTTCTTCGTCTTGCAGCGCGGGTTCCCCATCGCCCTGCATCACCGGGCGTTCCTCCCCGGGCTGCCTGGGGTCATCCGGCCCCAAGGGCGGCCCCAACAGCGGATCAAATCCTTCGGCCAACTCCGGCATGGCGCGCCCCATCGCAAAGTCTTCTGCAGCCAGCATCGCCAATTGCTCGGTCAACACCGCCAAGGGAGCCATCGGCTGGAAGACCTGCATATCGAGCACGTCGCGGAAATGGTCGGTGAACGTAACCGTCTCCGCCTGGGCTTGTTCCACCGCCGGCGTAATCACCGAAGCCTGTTGCGATGGTGGCGGAGTGACCACGACCCCGGCCTGTACATAGCTGACGAGCTTCGCATCCGTCATGGCCAGCGGCCCGAAGGTCATGGCCCCCTGCGCGCTGACCCGCACCGCCGATGCAGCAGATACCGCGCTGTTCTGCGTATAACTGGCCGCCGCATCGAGCACGACGGAACCGAGTAGCGAACGCACCGGGCCATTGATGCGGATGTCGCCCGCACTGGTGGTATTCGTCGCAGTCAGCGTGATGTCCCCGCTCGCTTGCAGCCCACCTGTGCCAATCGTCAAGGGGCTGTTGGCAACGATCTGCACGCTGCCCGCACGGGCCTGCACTTCCTCGTCGCCAGTGCGCACGCCCCCGGTGTTCTTCACGACGATGTCGCCACGCTGGGTGCGTACCGTTCCGAGTTCGACGATCCCCTGGCTGGTCAGCATGATGTCCCCGGCGCCCGTCACCACAGCATCGAAGCTGCGGAGTTGGTTGCCGGCATGGGTGAGCGTGACACCATCGGCAGACGTGGTACTGACTCGCCCCGTGATCGCCACCGCGCCGGACTGGGCAATGCCGCCTTGCGGGGCGCGCAGCGTCAGGCTTTGGCCTTGCACGGCGCCAACGGTCAAATTGCCCCGCGCCTGTTCGATGACGATGGCACCCTCGGCAACCAGTGCCCCGCTTTGCACGTACTGCCCGCTGGGAGCCTGCAACGTGATCGCATGGGCTTGAATGTCCCCCACGCTCAAGTCACCCAAGAGCTGGCGAATGGCGACATCGCCCTCGACGTCGATGCTGCCGCCTTGCTGGACGAAATCCCCCGTGATCGTGACCGAGGCATTGCCCATCAACACACCGCCTGTCTGGCGGTAGTCGGCGGTAGCCAGGCTTTGCGCCACCGTCAGGTTCCCGCCCTGGAGCAGCAGGGTGCCTTGGCTGTCGATCGATTCCAGGCTCGTCGCGGTGGTGCTGCCGTCAAAAATCACCGTCGCCCCGACGGGAATGACGACTTCCCGCACATTGGCGCCATCGGGCAGCACTTCCCCTTCCCACTGGGTGGGGTCGTTCCACGAACCATTGCCCGTTCCCGTCCAGACGGCGGTATCCCGGGGGGTGATATCCGCAGTAAGCGTGACGGCCGAGTAATCCACTTCGTAGTTGGTGGCATCCGCGCCAGCCAGTTCGACAGTGGTCAGGCTGACGGGCTTGCCCTGCCCGGCGTTTTTGTCGAGGAAGTTGCCCACCACTGCCAAGATGCCCACATCATCACCGCCCAACAATCCGTTGATATCGGGCTGTTCTGCGGCAATAGCGGCTTGTGTCGATCCGTCGTAGTCCTTGCTCTGCGCCACCAGGCCGCCGGTGAGTACCAGCGTGGCTTTGTCGATATTGGCAGTGGTGGTGACCGGTTCTTCGGCCAGGACGTAGTTCGCTGCGTCCGGCTGCGTCAAGGCTAGGCCTGTCAAGGTAACGACTTTGCCTTGGCCTGCATCCTTGCTCTCAAACTCTGCGCCGTCGTAGGCAAAAGCCACCTCGTCGCCTTCCAGCACCCCGCTCAACGCCCCGGTGTTCGTGATGTGCGCTGCGGCGCTGCGGTCGTAGACCTTATTCGCTACGGCAAATCCTGCCAAGGTTACGGTGCGGGGTGTGATGTCGGCCAAGGCCGTGGGCGTGCCTTCGAGCACGTAGTTGCTGGCGTCTTCCCCTGCCAACGCGAGGCCGGTAAAGGTCACTGTCTTGGACGCGCCCACGTCCTTGGTATCAAAGTGGGCTACGCCGCCGGAGATCGCCACGGCGTCGCCTTCGATCACTCCTTGCAAGGTACCGGTCGTGGTCACTTCCGCAGCGGTGGTGCGGTCGTAGACCTTGCTGGCAGCGGCAAATCCTTCCAGGGCCACGGTGCGGGGGGTGATGTCGGCCAAGGCCGAAGGCGTGCCTTCGAGCACGTAGTTGCTGGCGTCGTCTCCCTCCAGCGCGAAGTTGGTAAGCGTAACGGTTTTGGACTTGCCTGCGTCTTTGGTGTCGAAATAGGCGGTACCGCTGGAGACTGACACGGTGTCGCCTTCCAGCACTCCGCTCAACGCACCGGCGCTAGTCACTTCGGCATCGGTAGTGCGGTCGTACACCTTGCTCGCTGCGGCAAAGCCTTCGAGCTTTAGCGTGCGCTGCGTGATGTCAGCGTGGGTGGTTAGCGTTCCGGCTTCGACTTGGTAGTTCCCGGCATCTGCTCCATCCAGCATGATGTCGCTTAGCGTCACCGTCTTCGCCGTGCCTGCGTCTTTGGTCTCAAAGCGGGCTACGCCGCCGGAGACTGTTACTGCGTCGCCTTCCAGCACCCCGCTTAACGCACCGGCGCTGGTCACTTCGGCATCGGTAGTGCGGTCGTATACCTTGCTGGCTGCGGCAAAGCCTTCGAGCTTTAGCGTGCGTTGCGTGATGTCGGCTTGGGTAGTCAGCGTTCCGGCTTCGCCGACTTCGATGTGGTAGTTCCCGGCATCCGCTCCATCCAGCATCACGTCGCTTAACGTTACCGTCTTGCCCGTGCCTGCGTCTTTGGTATCAAAGCGGGCTACGCCGCCGGAAACTGTTACCGCGTCGCCTTCCAGCACGCCACTCAACGCCCCGGCGCTGGTCACTTCGGCATCGGTGGTGCGGTCGTATACCTTGCTGACTGCGGCAAAGCCTTCCAGCTTTAGCGTGCGCTGCGTGATGTCAGCGTGGGTGGTTAGCGTTCCGGCTTCGATTTGGTAGTTCTCGGCATCCGCTCCATCCAACATCACGTCGCCTAACGTCACCACCTTCGCCGTGCCTGCGTCTTTGTTCTCAAAGCGGGCTACGCCGCCGGAAACCGTCACCGCATCGCCTTCCAGCACCCCACTCAATGCCCCGGCGCTCGCCAGTTCGGCATCGGTAGTGCGGTCGTACACCTTGCTCGCTGCGGCAAAGCCTTCGAGCTTTAGCGTGCGTTGCGTGATGTCGGCTTGGGTGGTCAGCGTTCCGGCTTCGATGTGGTAGTTCTCGGCATCCGCTCCATCCAGCATCACGTCGCTGAGCGTCACCACCTTGGCCGTGCCTGCGTCTTTGTTCTCAAAGCGGGCTACGCCGCCGGACACCGTCACCACATCGCCTTCGATCACCCCGCTCAACGCCCCGGCGCTGGTCACTTCGGCATCGGTAGTGCGGTCGTACACCTTGCTTGCTGCGACAAAGCCTTCCAGCTTCACCGTGCGGGGGGTGATGTCGGCATGAGTGGTCAGCGTCCCGGCTTCGATGTGATAGTTCCCCGCATCCGCTCCATCCAGCATCACGTCGCTGAGCGTTACCGCCTTGGCCGTGCCTGCATCTTTGTTCTCAAAGCGGGCTACGCCGCCGGAAACTGTTACCGCGTCGCCTTCCAGCACGCCACTCAACGCCCCGGCGCTAGTCACTTCGGCATCGCTGGTGCGGTCGTAGACCTTGCTCGCTGCGGCAAAGCCTTCGAGCGTTAGCGTGCGTTGCGTGATGTCGGCTTGGGTGGTTAGCGTCTCCGTATCGACGAGGTAGTTCCCTGCATCCGCTCCATCCAGCATCACGTCCCTTAGCGTTACCGTCTTCGCCGTGCCTACATCTTTGGTATCAAAGCGAGCTACACCGCCGGAAACCGTCACCACATCGCCTTCGAGCACCCCACTCAATGCCCCGGCGCTCGCCAGTTCGGCATCAGTGGTGCGGTCATACACCTTGCTGGCTGCGGCAAAGCCTTCCAGCTTTAGCGTGCGCTGCGTGATGTCGGCGTGGGTGGTTAGCGTCTCCGTATCGACGAGGTAGTTCCCTGCATCCGCTCCATCCAGCATCACGTCGCTAAGCGTTACCGTCTTCGCCGTGCCTGCGTCTTTGCTCTCAAAGCGGGCTACGCCGCCGGACACTGTTACCGCGTCGCCTTGGAGCACCCCGCTTAACGCACCGGCGCTGGTCACTTCGGCATCGGTAGTGCGGTCGTACACCTTGCTGGCTGCGGCAAAGCCTTCCAGTTTTAGCGTGCGTTGCGTGATGTCGGCTTGGGTAGTCAGCGTTCCGGCTTCGCCGACTTCGATGTGGTAGTTCCCGGCATCCGCTCCATCCAGCATCACGTCGCTTAACGTTACCGTCTTGCCCGTGCCTGCGTCTTTGTTCTCAAAGCGGGCTACGCCGCCGGAAACCGTCACCGCATCGCCTTCCAGCACCCCACTCAATGCCCCGGCGCTCGCCAGTTCGGCATCGGTAGTGCGGTCGTACACCTTGCTCGCTGCGGCAAAGCCTTCGAGCTTTAGCGTGCGCTGCGTGATGTCGGCTTGGGTAGTCAGCGTTTCCGTATCGACGAGGTAGTTCTCGGCATCCGCTCCATCCAACATCACGTCGCCTAACGTCACCACCTTCGCCGTGCCTGCGTCTTTGTTCTCAAAGCGGGCTACGCCGCCGGACACCGTCACCGCGTCGCCTTCCAGCACGCCACTCAACGCACCGGTGCTCGTCACTTCGGCATTGATGGTGCGGTCGTACACCTTGCTGGCTGCGGCAAAGCCTTCGAGCTTTAGCGTGCGTTGCGTGATGTCGGCTTGGGTAGTCAGCGTTCCGGCTTCGCCGACTTCGATGTGGTAGTTCCCCGCATCCGCTCCATCCAGCATCACGTCGCTTAACGTTACCGTCTTGCCCGTGCCTGCGTCTTTGGTATCAAAGCGGGCTACGCCGCCGGAAACTGTTACCGCGTCGCCTTCCAGCACCCCGCTCAACGCACCGGTGCTGGTCACTTCGGCATCGGTGGTGCGGTCATAGACCTTACTGGCTGCTGCAAAGCCTTCAAGCTTTAGCGTGCGCTGCGTGATGTCAGCGTGGGTGGTCAATGTCTCCACATCAACCACATAGTTCTCGGCATCCGCTCCATCCAACATCACGTCGCCTAACGTCACCGTCTTGCCCGTGCCTGCGTCTTTGTTCTCAAAGCGGGCTACGCCGCCGGCAATCTCCACGTCGTCGCCTTCCAGCACGCCGTAGAACCAGCCATCAACGACGACTGCATCAGTAGTCCCGTCGTACACCTTGCTTTGCACCGCAAAGTCTTCCAGCGTCACTGTGGCGGGCAGAATATTCCCCGCCAGAGTGAGCGTTTCGGGCAATACGTCTGCGGGGAGCACGTAGTTCCCGGCGTCGTTCCCCTGCAAACCTACGCCTGTAACGGTGACGACCTTGTTCGTCCCGGCGTTTTTGTCCGCATACGTTGCGCTCTCCACTTTCGGGGCGACCTCGTCGCCATCGACGAACCCGGCGACCTGCAATGTTCCCGCCCGCAACACCGCGATCGTCGTTCCGTCGTACACCTTGTCCGCCACGTCGAGGCGCCCGGTCACAGTCAGCATCTTGGGGGCAATGGTGAGCGCGCCACCCTGAATGTCATAGCCCTGCTGATCGGAATACGCAGCGTATGTTCCCGCGTTGCGCCCACTGGCCGCAGTAATGTGATCGTAGGTAGCGCCCGTTTGCACGGCGCCGTCGTAGGTCAGCGTTACGTCAGACAGCGTCAGCGGCCGCAAAAAGCCCGCGAGCAACGGCGCAGTCTGCCCTTCATAGATGCGCCATAACGCAGCGCTGCCCGCCGTGGCGGCAATGGCGCTGGGAACCTCGTCGTTCCACGCGGCATAGCTGGCCATGGCGTGCAACGAAGGGGTATCCAGCCCCTCCCCTGCCGCAGAGACCTCGGTGCCCGCTGCATCGATAGCCCAGAAACTGGCGCGTACCGTGCCCGTATCGCTGCCGACCAGCCCACCGCCTTGCGTGGTTCCCGCCGCGTAGCTATGGGCGATAGCGCCCGTGTTGGAACCAACCAGCCCACCCAGCAGGACATCGGTAACGACCTGCGCATCCGTGGCAACCCCGACGGTCGCATAGCTATGGTCGATGCTGCCTGTGTTGGTGCCAACCAGCCCCCCGCCACTGGGGCCACCAGCGCCTTCCCCAGCGCCAGTTTCCACAACACCCGCCACGCGCACCGCGCCAGTGGCATAGCTTTGCGCGATGGCTCCGGCATGGACGCCAACCAATGCGCCCACATGCGTACCGCCAACGATGGCAGCATCAACCAGGCCCAGATTGCGGATCACCGCCCCTGCCGCAGTCGCGCCAAACATGCCGACGTCTGCTGCATCGGCACGCTGGATATGCAGCCCGCGCACGACGTGGTAGCCGCCGTCGAACGCCCCCGCAAAGGGAGTTTGCGCACTGCCCAGCGGCTGAAAGCCCGCCCCGGCGTTCCATGTCGCGGTGGCTTGGGCATCCAAGTCCTGCGTAAGCGCGAAGGAGCGGTCGGGCATCGTCCCCACCCCCTGCAAGCCGTACAGATCCGCCAATTGGTAGGGGGATTCCACGGTGCCCGCGCCGCCCAGAGCACGCAGGAAGGTGCCGCCAGTGATCGAAAAAGCCCCTACCTCAAAGCGTGGAAGCGCGGTGCCCACCTGTGCCCAGTCCCCCCCCGCCAAGGTGAAAGCCCCGGCTGTGACATCGACCGCTTGCGCCTGCACAGCGCCTGCAACCGTCAGGGTGCCCCCGCTATGCAACGCGACATCCGCGCCACGGTCGCCTGCGATGGCGGTGATCCCGCCTTCCAGCACAAGATCGCCCGCCACGTCAAGCAACACGGCGCCACTGCTTCCCCACGCAGCAGTTTCGGTAGCACCCACCCCACCAGCCCCCCCCATGGCGCGCACGACACCGACCTTGCTGGCCAGTAGCGACGCCACATCGCCAGCGCCCGCAG
Organism: Candidatus Symbiobacter mobilis CR; assembly: GCF_000477435.1. NCBI lineage: Bacteria > Pseudomonadati > Pseudomonadota > Betaproteobacteria > Burkholderiales > Comamonadaceae > Candidatus Symbiobacter > Candidatus Symbiobacter mobilis. The sequence continues at coordinate 194,567 of NC_022576.1, read as the reverse complement.
CAGGTGGCGATGCAGCCGGATCCCAATTTTGCGAACGGGCCGTGATCGCAATCTCCCCTCCATGCCCGCCCGGGAAGACGCGCGTGCCCTCCATATCCGCCCCACCAATCCCCCCGACGGTGTCGATGCTGCCTACCGTGACCGCGCCTTCCGCATCGAGCATCACCGTCGCACCGTTGCCGCCACGGTTGGCAGGGCTGTCCGCGCCCCGGCCGTCGATGGCCCCGATGGCAATGCTGCCCACTTCCGCCCGCAGCGTGATATCGCCTGCGTCGCCTGTCGATGTCGTCGAAACCTGGCCCAGCGCAATGCCTTGCAGCCCCGTCGCCGTCAGGTGGAGCACCCCGCCGTTCGTCCGAATGGCCGATTCGCTGCCGCCGGTGATGCCCATGGCAGACAGCTCGACGCTGCCCTGCGCGCGAACCAGCGTGAGTGCGTCGATGGCGCCGTTGTTGGCCACGCGCACTGCGCCCGCTTCGTTGTCAATGACCCCAACCGACAGCAGCCCCCGGTTGGCGAAGTCGATCGTTCCAGAACCCGTGTTATGCGCCTGGAATGCCCGCACTTGGTTGAGGTCGTGGGTAAACGTGGCCCCGTCGGCAGAAGACGTCGACAGCCCCCCGGCAACGACCGGCGCGCTTTGGGTGATCGCACCGGTCTGCGAAGCCAAGGACACATCCCCGTTCGCGCTGACCGTTCCAGACAAAGACAGCCCGCCGATGTTGGAAACCGTGATGGCCCCGGCGGGGTTTTGGAGTCCCTGGATATGGACCAATGTGCCTTGGCGGTTGTAGATGATGATGTCCGACTGCCCTTCAACGCCTACATTGCTGGACGCAGCGATGGCGCCAAAAGCGTTGTCGCCGGTGAACGAGGCACCGCCCACCGCAGCGAACTGCAAGGTTCCCGCCACAAGCTGCGATGGCGCCGCAATGGCACCGCCAGCGCGGATGTCGAGCATCGCTGGGGTCGACACCACTTGCCCCGAACCCTGCCCCAGCAACGCGCTGCCGGAGATGGTTCCAAAGGCCGACACAGGCTCGCTGCCCGCGTGGACCGTTTCGATATAGCCGCCTTCTCCGTTGGGGGTGTAGGTCGTCGAAGGCAGATGGTCCAGGCTGAAATCCGCCCGCTCCATCAAGGCCGATGGCAGCACGGTGCCCATGCCGTTCGAGATGCCGATGGTTACGTCCCCAGCGAAAGTGCTGTTGACCGCATCACCGTAATGGAACTGGATGCTGCCATCCGGGCGCAGCACCGATTCGAAGATGGCAGCCGGAGCACTGGCATTGACCGGGTACCCGTACCGGGCCACATCCCATACCACCGAGAAATTGCCCGCACTGGGGGCGATGCGGATGTCCTTGCCAGCGTTGGCCTGAAGCACCCAGTCGTTCCACGCCGGGGCTATCGCCTTCATCCCGGCAAGATCGGCTACCGAATCGCCATAGGAACCTGTGCCCACATCGAAGGTGATCAGCCCGTTGGTGGTAATGAATGCCTTGGTGTATTCGGTACCAAAGTAGGTGAAGGCAAAAGGAAGCTGGTATTCGAAATAGGTGTCGTCGATCCATCCACCACTGCCCAGCCCAAGCAAATTTACCCCGCCAGGGGCTTCCAGCACGATGCTGCCAGAAGACTGCACCCCCCCTTGCAGGGTGATGGAATCGCCACGCAGGCGAATGCTGTGTTGTGCGGCCGGTTCCATGGCGTTGGTCACCACGCCGGAATCCTGCCGCAGTACACCACCTTCTGCCCGCAATTCCAGCGTGCCTGTGGCATGCACATCGCCCAGCAATGTCATTCCTTGCGCACTGGTCACTGCCAGGTTTCCACCGGCGTTGGCGAGGTTGATGACGGTCAAGTTGTTCCCGCTGTGCAGGGAGACCATTCCTGCTCCGGTATTGCTTGCACGCAGCGAAGCAAAGCGGTTGCCGGTGTCGTCGAGCACGATGCCATCGCGTGCGCCTGCCTCCAGCGTGCCTTGCAACTCCAGCGGCGCGTGCTGGGTAATCTGCCCCAGCGGCGCAGCAAGAGCCAGCGACGCAGCGCGAATGCTGCCCACATCCAAGTCGCCCTCGGACTGCGCGATCTGCACGGCCCCATCGACAGCAATCACCCCGCCGCTGTGCTGGAAGCTGCGCGTGACGGTCAGCGATCCCGCCCCTTCGATGCTGCCACCCGTTTGCCGCAAATCGCCCCACCGGGCGCTCGTTCCTCCCACGTGCAGCGTCCCGGCATCGACTTGCAGCACCCCGGTTCCCATCAACAGCCCACTGGCGGTGACTTGGCCCCCTTGCAGCCGCAAATCGCCCTCGAACAGGGAAGTCCCATCGGTAGCCAGCAGGGAAAGGCTGCCCCCTTCGACGATGCGCAAGTGGTTGTTCGCAGCCGTGGAAATGCCTTGGATGCGTTGCTCGGTGGACAGGGACGCTTCGACGCCCGCCACCAGCCCCATTTGCACCCAGCTTCCTTCGCCGGGCAAGGCATTGCCCGTCCAGTTCAGGGGGTTTTCCCAGGTGGTGTTCAGCCCGGCGCCGCCGTCCCAACACACGCCGGTACAGGATATGCCGGTGTGCGTCAGCCGGTACGTCGTTCCCACGATGGCGCCGTTCACGCCGCTGGGAACGGCCAGGGTCTCGAAGCCGCCTATCGCGCTGCCTGCCTGGATCAGATCAAAGCTCTGTTCGTTCCACGCTGTGCCAGGCATCGTGGTGGTCTGCAATGTCCCTGCCAAGGTGGCCTCCCCGGACACTTGCAACACGTCGGATTCCGGCGCGGTCACCGTGCCGCCCAGGTCAGCCTGCAACACGGAACCGGTGCCGAGTTGCAAGTCCCCGTCGATCAACAAGGCCCCCAGCCTGCCCGTACCACCGGGGTCCAGCGTGCCATCGTTGCGCATACCCGCTTCCCCGCTGCCCACATCGATCTTGCCGATGCCGGAGAGATACCCCACGTTATGCAGCCCTTGGGGAGCGACGATGTCCAGCGTCTGCGCATGCACGCCATACGCCAATTCCAGCGGGCTGGCGCTAACGCCGAGATGCAGTGCGGTGGCCTCAATCGGCGTCTCAATCTGCAAGGCGGCGGCATCGAGCGTCAATTGCCCCAACCCGGTGGGGACGGCACGAACGGTCAGGGTACCTTGACTTACAAAAGCCATGTGGTTGGCTTGGAAAGTCCCCGCGCCACCAGGAACGGACAGCGTGGCCACGTCTACCCAGCTTGCGTCCCCCAGCACCAGGGATTCGGTGTAGTTGTACGGAGCAAAGCGCAGGAAGGATTCGACACCCCCCACCCCTTCCGACGCCTGGGCAACGATGGTCTTGCTTGCCGTGACATCGACCGGATGATCCGTCGTGAACTCGATGATCGGGGCACGCAAATCGTCTTCGATATGGAGCTGCGGCGCGGACAGGTGGATGGCCTGCATCCCTTCCGGCGCCGTATGCATCGTGATGCCGCTGCCGCTGGCGAAATACAACGCCGCTGCCTGGAAAGCGCCACCGCCACCCAGCCCGGACAGCGCTAACCCATCGACCAGCCCGCCAGCGCCGATCTCCAGCGCACGAGTCTGGGTGTACATCTGAAAGCCGATATCCCCCCAAAACGCGTCATTGCTTCCGTCCGTGGCACGCACCGTCTTGCCTTCGGCCACGGTCAATGTGTCTGCCTGGATGCCGATGTGCTGGACCTGCACGTCACCCTGGATAGCGACCAGCGGAGCGAAGAGCGATAGACGTTCCATCCCGCTGGGAGCGGCCTCAATGGTCAGTGCCGATTCGCTCTGATACTGCACGCCTTGCGCTTGGTAGCTGCCTGCGCCGCCTGGCAGGGAGACTTTGGCGGCTTCCGCCGCAGTGACGACGAGCGGGGCGTTTTTGGTGAACGGCGCAAAGGTGACGGTACCCTCCTCCCCGTACTCTGGCCTGCCGGAAGCAGTCACCGTAGCGCCCGCAGCCACCGTCGGCGCCGTATCCGAATGCAGTTCGATGTAACGGGCTTCGACGTTGGCAGCGATGTCGATGCGCGGCGCCAACAGCCCGAGCTTGATCTCCGTACCCAATTGCAAATCTGCGGCGATGTCCAGCTCCAGCGGAGAGTGGATCATCGCGACGGGCGCCTGGAACCGGCCCGTACCGCCGGGTGCAGACAGCAACGTCCCACTGATCAACCCACCCGTTCCCACCCGCACGGGGGCCTGCGCAGAGTGCGAAGTCAGCATCAGCGCACCCCAGCCTGCATCGGAACCCAACCCGGCCACAACGCTACCGCCCTCTCCCAGCACAATGGGCGAATCCGCGTGCAATTCGATGGATTGCGAACGAACCTGGCCCAGGATCGACAAGCCCGGCGCATCCAGCACCAGCCCTTGCTGCGCAAGGACGTTGCCTGCGACGATCGTGTCTTCCACCTGCTTGGCGACGAAGTACCTTGCAGCAGTGATGCTGCCGCCATCTTGGTGGAAGCTGCCATCGACGACCAGCGAATCGTCCGCGACGATGCTCCCGCCGGTGACAGTCAAGGCCGAAGCCATCGACGCCTGCTGCAGCCGCAGCGTGCCCCCGGATACCTGTACCACGCCCCCTTGTTGCGCATCGAATTGGCCAGAGAAGGTCGCGGTACCCGTTCCCGATACCCCCAGAGTGCCACGCACCGTCGCGCCCTCGGTGACGGTAAGCGAACCGCCGGAAATATTGAGCGCGTTGTCCGCATCGATCCGCAAGCCTGCAATGCTGTGCTCCCCCGCCGTGTGCGCCACGGCTACCCCAGTACTGAGCAAGGCAGTTTCACTGGCCGTGGGGAGCGCGCCGGTGCTCCAGTTGCCGGGGGTGGACCAATCCAGCGTGTCGGCAGCATTGGTGAACGTCACCGTTCCCGGTTCGCCGCTGTAGATGAGCCTTGCGGTTTCGCCAGTCGCAAGGCGATACCCAACCTGAAACTGCGTGGGCAAGCTGGTGGTATCGGCGAAAGTGCCGCTGGATGTGCCTGTCGAGGTCAGGATAGGCAGTGCGTCTCCCAGCACCAGGGGGTGCTCCGACGGCAGGCTGACGCGCAGCGCACCGCCCAACGCCACAGTGCCTGTGACGCGAAGCCGGTCGTAGGCTCCGACCTCAGCGCCCATGGCATCGATGTCGAGCACCGACCCTTCCGCAAGCTGAAGGTTCCCGGTGATCGCCAAGGCGCCTGTGGTTCGGGCTGTCCCTGGTGCAATCGTTCCGACATTGACGAGGGTTTGCCCAGTGCCCACGCTGACCGTCCCCATACCCTGCATGGTTCCTTCGTTGGTGAAGGCGGTGGCGCTTAACGTAGCCGATGCATCGACCTGCACCGTGCCTTGCTGGGTCAGCGGCGCGGTCAGCCCGAGCGCCCCGCTGGCCACGTGGATCATTCCCGTGTTCTGCACGCTCGCGCTGACGGTAGAAGTGCCTGTTCCGGCGCTTTTGCCGAAGGTGCCGGTATTGACGACCGATCCACCCGTCCCGGCAAACCCGGTGTCGTCGTCGAACAGGAATGTGCCCGCGTTGTGGAGAACCCCGCCGTTTTGGATCGTCAGCTTGCCGACGTAGTAGCCTTTTTCGTGGTGGATCGTTCCGTAGTTTTCCAGCGTGCGTTCGAGCACGGGCTGGGTCGTCGCGTATTCGACGGTATGGATCGTTCCATCGGCAACGGGGGCATCGACGACTGTCTTGCCTATACCCGCCATCGTCCCGCTCGACCAGTAGAAACCTTCGGTGGCATGGAGATCGCCTTCGCCGTCGAGCCTGCCGCCCGTTTGCCGGTAGTTCGACACGGCAAAGCCGTCAGCGCCCACCGTCAGGGTTCCCCCGGCCACATCGAGCGTCCCCGTTCCCGCAAGGGTGCCCGTGGCTATGCCACTGCCAGACGTGACGGCCAAGCGCCCGGTCAGGATGGTTCCGTCGCCGCTATGCCCAAACCCTGCGGCAGCGTATATCGTTCCGCTATCGATTTGGAGGATCCCTCCATCGTTCTGGATTGCCGCGCTGACCGATGATGTCCCTGACCCTCCGCTTTTGCCGAACGTGCCGGTGTTGACGATGGAACCGCCGGTTCCAGAAATGCCGGTATCCGCAGTAAAGAAGTAATAGCCCCGGTTATCGAGCACGCCGTTGTCGTTGATCACGAGACTGCTGGCGTAGTACTCCTTGTCGTGGTGGATCGTTCCCCAGTTTTGCAGTGTGCGCGACAACACCGGCTGCAAGGTGGAATAGGGGGAAGTTTGGATATGCCCGTCGATCACTGTGTCGCGAACAATGGTTTTGCCCGCTCCGGTCATCGTTCCACTAGACCAGAAAAAACCTGCGTAGGCGGATAGATCACCGGCGCCGTCCAGCGTTCCGCCTGTCTGGCGGTACCCCGGAACGTCGAAGCCTTCGGCGCCAACGGTCAAGCCACCGCCTGCAAGCTCCAGCGTTCCCGATCCTTGCAAATCCCCAGTCGCCGTACTGCTGCCTGCGGCAATGACCAGATGCCCATCCAGCCAGCCCGAACCGGTGTGCGAAAAGCCCGCAGTGCCTTGCACCTTGCCGGTATCGACCTGGATCGTTCCGCCTTGGTTGGTGATCGTCGCGCTGACGTTGGAGACCCCGGTTCCTGCGCTCTTGCCAAAGATGCCGGTGTTGACGATCTCGCCTCCCGCCCCGGAAATGCTTGTGTCGGCATCGAACCAGTACGCGCCTTGGTTGTCGAGCTTGCCGCCTTGGTTGATGACGAGACTGCCGTTGTAATAAGCCCCCTTATGAACAATCGTTCCCAGGTTTTGCAGGGTGCGGGTGAGCACCGGCTGCGCAACACCGTATTCCGAAGTCAGGATGATTCCAGCATCGACATCCTCGGCAACGATCGTCCTGCCCGTTCCATCCATCGTCCCGCTCGACCAATAGAAGCCGGTGGTGGCGGTCAGGTTTCCTTCGCCGTTCAGGGTACCCCCAGTCTGTTTGTAGGTGGGCACTTCCAACCCGGACGCGCCCATCGTCAACGTTGCGTTGGACGCCACTTCGAGCGTCCCCATGCCATTGAGCTTGCCGGAAGCTACCCCGCTACCGCCAGATATGGCGAGGTGGCCGTCAAGCGTGCCTGCCCCCGTGTGGGAAAACCCGGCTGCCGCACGAATCTTTCCGGTATCGACCACAAAGGATCCACCATCGCTTTGTAATTCGGCAGTCAGGACGGAATCTCCGGTTCCGCCCTTCTTGCCCAACAACCCCGTATTGCGGATAACGCCGCCCGTTCCCGCAATGCCTGTGTCGGCAACGAACCAGTATTCCCCTTGGTTGTCGAGCACGCCACCTTCGTTGATGGTGAGACTGCTGGCGTAGTACTCCTTCTCGTGGTGAATGGTTCCCAGGTTGTGCAAGGTGCGGGTCAACACGGGTTGGGTCACGCCATATGGCGATGTCAACACCACGCCGTTGTCCACCGTCGCCGCCACGGTTGTGTGTCCCGTTCCCGTCATCGTTCCGCTCGACCACGAAAACGCCCCATTCACTTGCAGTGCGCCCGCCCCGGCGAGGGTGCCACCAGACTGGGTGTAGGAATGGATCGACGAAGCCCCTTCGACGTTCAGCGTACCGCCCTGGAGGGCGATTGCGCCGGTCGTTCCACCATGCACTGGGCCTTGGAGCGTGGCAGTGCCTGCGGTGACGGTGAGTGTTCCGCCCAGGCTGGTCGAACCCGTAACGGTGAGCGCACCGCCGGAGACCTTGAGCGAATTGCCGTTGGCGATGGCAAGCGCAGCGATGGTGTCCGTTCCGCTGGAGTGCGTGACCGCCAGCCCGGAATAGATATACGCTGCATCCTGCTCTCCCGGCAATTGGCCCGTGCTCCAGTTGCCAGGGGTCGCCCAATTCAGCCCGCCACTGGCATTGGTGAAAACGACCGCACTGCCGTCGATTGGATAGATCAACCGCGCTGCTTCGCCGGTGTACAGCCCGTACCCAACCTCGAACCCGGACAACACGGTGGAAGCATCGAAAGTGCCGATGGATGCGCCCGTGGCAGCCAGCATCGGGAATGCATCGGTGTTCTGGGGAACGTACCCCGGCATGAGGGACACCGCCACCGTTCCGGCCAGGGTGACGTCGCCAGCAACATCAAGGACGTCGGAGCGGGGTTCTTCCTGCGATCCCACATCGACCTGCAAATGGGAGGTAGCACCCAGCAACACATCGCCCTGCACATGGAGCGAGCCTACGTTCCCCTCGCCAGCCGGGGCGATGGTGCCTTCGTTACGCAGCGCGGCATCCCCGGTACCGACGACGATGGTGCCCGCGCCGGAGAGGATGCCTTGGTTCGTCCATCCCTCTGCTTTGGTCAGCGTGGCGCCCGCAGCAATGTCTACCGTGCCCATGTGCGTGAAGCTGCCGCGCAACGCCAGGGTTCCCGCTTGTACCGACAACGTAGCCGAGTCTTCCACATGCAATGCGCCGTCGATCGCCCATCCCTGTGCGATGGAGAGCCACGCACCACCCAGCACTTCCACCACGCTCCCGGATGCCGCCCCGGCATCTGCCACGTCGATCTCTATCGTGCCGGAAGATGCGCGCAGCGTGCCGTAGTGATAGAAATGGTCAACGGCAATGCGCAGGATGTCGCCGGTATCGTTGTCGATGAGACCGTAATTGGTCCACCGACTGCCCTCAAAAGGATCAGCGCGCAATGCGCCGCTGCCTTGTACCGTCACCCCTTCCCCAATCGTGACGCCGGTTCCCTTCGCGACCAGGGAACCAGTGTGCGCCAACGTGGCTGCGCTGGCCCCTTCGGCAAGATGGATCGCGACATCGGCAGCACTGCCGGGCTGGTCGCTCCACAGGTACACGGTGTTGCCGCCCGTATCGAACTGGATCCCTTCGGCCAGCGCCAACCCGCCTTCGATGTGCAGCGCTTCGCCGCCGATGTGTACGTCGCTGCCAATGGCCAGATGGCGCAAGGATCCCGAAAGGCTGGTCAGCGCCAACTGCGAACCCGTCGCCGCAACCAAGGTGCCATTGGCCAGCTTGCCTGCGAGGGAATAGTCGCCAGCCAGCGTGGTGAACCCGCCTTGGTTGTCGATGGTTCCCGCAAGGCTGCTGCCCGCCCCACCGGCATGCATCGTGACATGCAGGGGGTTTCCCGGCGTTCCGGCGACGGTGACTTCGGGATGCAGGGTGATCTTGCCCCCGGCGAGCATCGACAGGGTGCGCGCTGCCCCGCCCTCGGCACGATAGATCGAGGACTCGATATCGATATCTTGCGAAGCTGACAGGGTGACATCGTTGTCGGGCAGCAAGGCTTCGATCGCGCCGCTGGTGATGACGCTGTCCGCCTCGGGATACGTTTCTGCGGTACCAAGCTGCGCGGGGTCGCTGAGGTCATCCCCCACAGCGCCGTTGCCGTCGATGTCCGGCAAGTCGGCACGGATACGGATGTGGACGGGGTCGAGCAAGACTTGGCCGACTTGGCCTTGGGGCGCACTCGTATCGATCTTGGCGCGGAATTCGAGCACCCCTTTGCCGGAAGTCTCGACCTTGCCGCCGTCGCCGCCCGTTGCGCCGCCGCGTGCGGAGATGGTTCCGAATGCACGGGTGTGGCCATCGGACCAAACGACGACGGTGCCGCCATTGCCGTTCTGCGTGGCATCCGCACGCAACACGGCCTGGGCGCCGACATCGGTAGTCTGCGCGTTGGGAACGGCCGGGTTCTTGCCTTGCCAATCGCCACCGACGCGGATCGTCCCGCCGCCATGGGTGCCGGACGCATCGACAGTCGCTTGGTCTGCGAGCACGACGCGCGAACCCAGTACATCAACCTTGCCACCGTGGGCGCCCTTCGCGTCGATACGCCCTGCCCCATCAATCACCGCATCGCCCAGGGCGCGCAGCACCACCCTGCCCCCATCCTGTGCGACGGTGTAGGCAGTGATTTGGCCGCTGTGGCGAAGCGTCCCGGCAAAAATGCCAACGGCGTTGCCTGCCAAAATCCCCAGATTGAGCGCTCGATCTTGTGGAGCTTGGACATGGAGGACGATGCCTTCCAGCCCTCTTGCAGTGATCTCGATCTGTTGACCTGCCGCAAGAACCGCCGAACCGTTGGGAGCCTGAATCAGCGCCCCCGGCGCGGTGGAAACATCGCTACCCAATAGAAATACGTCGCCACTGCGTGCAAGCACGTTGCCCGCGACAGAGACCGTGCCGGCCATCTGCCCACCCCACTGCGCTGCATCGCCGAATCGCAGGCGCCCCTGCAACAGGTCGGCATCGGTCATACGCATGGCGGCAGCAGTGAATCCCGCCGTATCGACGACAGCGCCAGCGCCAACGGCAATGCCAGCGGGATTGACCAAGACGAGCCGCCCATTGCTCCCCAGCGTGCCAAAAATCTGCGATGGGGTGGCGGTGACGACGCGGTTGATCGACGTACTCAACGCATTGGGTTGCTGGAAAAAAGTTGTGTGCCCCGCTGGGATCGAAAACCGCTGCCAGTCGATGGCCGAATAGCCCAAGCCAGGGCCATTGCGAGTCGTCACCGTGAGGCGATTGCCCTGCGCTTGCAACGTGGCCGAACCCACCACGGGCACTGCGCCGCTGGGATTGGCCCACGCGGGCTGTGCAAGCCAGCACGCCAAGGCTGCTGCTGCGAAGGGCCGCAAAACGGGCCACGATGGCCAGCGTTGCGGAGCGCTCGGAGCCGAGGAAGCCGCTCCCCCCGCACGAATGTGGCTGCGCTCGATTTCCGCAACAGCCACCATTGCTCCCAAAGCCTGGTTCCATACAGTGCGATAGACATGGTTGAGGGGGGATCGTCTACGCATGGGACACCTCCGCCAGACGGCAGGAAAAAAAGGGGAAACAACCGTTTAGCGAAGATTAGCACAGCGTTACCACACCTCGGATACGCATGCAAGTAGGCCAAAACGCGCTTGGACTTTGCTGCTACAAAAAAAGAGGCAATGAGGGGGGAACGGTGCGAATGGTGCATTTCGACCATGCAAGAAAAAAAACACCGCAGCGTGCATCGATTCCAGCGGGATTTTTCATGCATAATCGTGGGCTTCGTTTTCACATGCTCGTTCATTGTGGAAATGAAGCCCGTCCTACCTACTGTGGCGGTGTGTCGGCAATCATGAGCAACCATGAATTTGTCAGCACATACGCCATGCAACAGGCCCAAAACTGACTGGCATCGCATCGACAAGGCAGCCAGAACAAGTTGGGAAGACAAGCCATGATTCAAGTAGAAACTCGACTCCAAGTCGCCGACAACACTGGCGCAAAGTCCGTGCAGTGCATCAAAGTGCTCGGCGGATCCAAGCGCAGGTATGCCAGCATTGGGGACATCATCAAAGTCAGCATCAAAGAAGCAGCTCCGCGTGGCCGTGTCAAAAAAGGTGACGTGTACAGCGCAGTCATCGTTCGCACTGCCAAGGGAATCCGTCGCGGTGACGGCTCGCTGATTCGCTTCGATGGCAATGCAGCCGTCTTGCTGAATACCAAATTGGAACCTATCGGAACTCGGATCTTCGGACCAGTTACGCGGGAATTGCGCACCGAGCGGTTCATGAAAATCGTTTCACTCGCTCCTGAAGTCATTTGAGGATCGCTACCGATGAACAAGATACGAACAGGAGACGAAGTCATCGTCTTGACTGGCATCGACAAAGGAAAAATTGGACGAGTGCTTGCGCGTGTAGACGATTCCTATTTGGTCGTAGACGGTGTAAGCCAGGTACTTCGGCATGAACGCCCCGATCCGCATCGGGAAAAAGAAGGAGGGATTCACTCCAAAACCATGCCGATCCACCAAAGCAATGTCGCAATCTTCAATGCTGGAACCGGCAAAGCAGACAAAGTGAAAATCCGCATCCTGGAAAGTGGTCAACGTGTGCGCGCATACAAGTCCACTGGCGAGGAAATTGCTAGGAGTGAACAATGACATCGGCAAGATTTCAACTGCTGTACCGGGAAAAAATCGTCCCTGAGCTGATGGCCAAGTTCCAGTACAAGTCCATGATGGAAGTACCGCGGCTCACCAAAATCACCTTGAACATGGGTGTCGGTGAGGCTGTGTCAGACAAAAAAGTGATGGAAAACGCAGTCAGCGACTTGACCAAGATTGCAGGCCAAAAGCCAATCGTGACCAAGTCCAAGAAAGCCATCGCTGGGTTCAAGATCCGAGAAGACTACCCAGTCGGGTGCAAAGTGACCTTGCGGGGAACGCGGATGTACGAATTCCTCGACCGCTTTGTTACCGTCGCCCTCCCTCGGGTACGGGACTTCCGTGGAATATCTGGAAGAGCCTTTGATGGCAGGGGAAACTACAACGTTGGTGTCAAGGAACAAATCATTTTTCCTGAGGTCGAATACGACAAGGTAGATGTTTTGCGTGGTTTAGACATCAGCATTACTACGACGGCCAAATCGGACGAAGAGTGCAAAGCCCTCCTCTCCGGCTTCCGTTTTCCGTTCAAGAACTGAGGTGTTTTGTGGCAAAAAAATCGCTGATAGAGCGTGAGCTCAAGAGAGATCGATTGGTAGCAAAGTTTTCAAAAAAATATGCAGAATGGAAGCAAATTCTTTCTGATACCAGTCAAAGCGAAGAAAATCAGTTGAAAGCGCGTAGTGCATTACAGCAAATGCCCAGAAATGCCAATCCCACCAGGCAACGGAATCGCTGCGGAATTACAGGCCGCCCTCGTGGCACCTTCGCACAGTTCAAGCTGGCTCGCGCTAAAATCCGCGAGATGGCTTTCGCCGGGGAAATTCCCGGCATGATCAAAGCCAGTTGGTGAATCGAGGAGTCTAATCCATGAGTATGAGCGACCCCATCGCCGACTTGTTGACACGCATCCGCAATGCGCAAGCTGTCGCCAAGCCCACCGTGACGGTGCCTTCCTCCAAATTGAAGATTGCTATCCTGAAAGTGCTCATTGAGGAAGGGTATATTGACGGATATCAGCTTCTTGCGCCCACACCAGGCCAAGGGGGTTCCACTATTGAGATCGTCCTTAAGTATTATGCGGGCAAGCCAGTGATAGATCGAATAGAACGTGTCAGTCGGCCTGGGTTGCGTGTATACCGTGGTTCTCAGGCGATCCCCACCGTTCTGAACGGACTTGGAATAGCTATTGTGACTACCCCCAAGGGCGTCATGACCGACAGGAAAGCTCGCTCCTGCGGTTTAGGCGGTGAAATCCTCTGCTATGTCGCATGAGACTAGGGTACAAATATGTCTAGAGTAGGAAAACTGCCTGTACGAATTCCCACAGGTGTGGAAGTCACCTTGACTTCGGAGACCATCACCGTTCGTGGCCCACTTGGAGTGCTCAGCCAGACTCTGCACCCTGATGTGCTGGTGTCGTTGGTAAACAAAGGTGAGTCCCAAGTTGCTGGGGAAGCCGAGTTTCAACATATCTGTTGTAAGCACAATCCGCCTAAGGGCGCGATGGCAACGAATACAGCCATGGTTGGAACACTACGTCAACTCATCCAAAACATGGCAACTGGTGTGCATGTTGGATTCGAGAAAAAACTACAACTGGTTGGTACAGGCTACAAAGCGCAAGCGCAAGGTACCAAACTGACGCTCACAGTGGGTTATTCCCACCCTGTAGAGATGGATATGCCTGCTGGAATCAGTGTAGCCACTCCCACACCTACAGATATTATTGTCAAGGGATCCAACCGACAAGTAGTAGGGCAGATTGCTGCGGAAATTCGCTTGGTACGTCCGCCAGAGCCATACAAAGGTAAAGGTATACGGTACGCAAATGAACAAATAGTCATCAAAGAAGTGAAGAAAAAATAAGGGTTTCCCATGAAAGATGACCAAAAAAATAAACGCTTGCAACGTGCAAAGCAAACTCGCAAGCGCATTGCTGAGCAGTCAGTAGTGCGGTTGTGCGTACATCGATCCAATTGCCATATTTATGCATCGTTGATTTCTGCTGATGGAACCAAGGTTTTGAGCTCGGCATCGACTGTGGAACCGGAAGTTCGCAAAATGTTGTCAGATGGCATTCATTCTGCTCATAGTTCCGCTACCGACCTTATTCAGGAAGGTGCAGAAGCTACAGGGAATACGACAAAAACGCCCAAGCGCCCAGGGGGCACCGTGCATGGCGCCAAGATCGTAGGCACCCGCATTGCTGAAAGAGCATTACAGGCGGGTATCAATAAAGTGGCTTTTGACCGATCTGGGTATGCCTACCACGGAAGAGTCAAAGAATTGGCTGAAGCTGCACGACAAGCCGGTCTACAGTTCTGAGTTGGGAGAGATTTGTGTCTAAGATTCAAGCAAAACTGCCCAATAAAGTCGAAGGGCCTGAAGATGGTATGCGCGAAAAGATGATTGCCATCAATCGCGTGACTAAAGTTGTCAAAGGTGGCCGTGTGCTCGCATTTGCAGCATTGACCGTCGTTGGCGATGGAGATGGGTCTGTGGGGATGGGCAAAGGCAAGTCGAAAGAAGTTCCGCTTGCTGTACAAAAAGCCATGGAAGAAGCGCGAAAAAATCAGCGCAAAGTTTCCATTAAGAACGGTACTATTCATCACAAGGTATTTGGTCAGCACGGCGCTTCCAGAGTGATGATGAGTCCAGCCCCAAAGGGTACGGGCATCATAGCAGGTGGTCCGATGCGATCGGTATTTGAAGTGATGGGAATTACGGACATTGTGGCAAAGAGCCATGGTTCGACAAATCCCTACAACCTCGTCCGTGCAACACTCGATGCATTAAGCAAGGTTCATAGCCCTGCTGAAATTGCAGCGAAGCGTGGTAAGTCCATTGATGAAATCATGGCCGCATAATATTGGTACCCAAGTCACGAAATAGTGCAAAGATGGTAAGTGCCCCTTTGCGTATGTGGCTGGAACGAAATGCAAATTCAGTCTAGAGTACAGACATGTTAAAAGTAAAGTTGGTTCGTAGCGTCATCGGTTGCAGAGCCGATCACCGTGCAACCGTGCGTGGATTGGGCTTGCGCAAACTGCAAAGCACCAAGGTACTACAAGATACGCCGTCAATACGTGGAATGATTGAAACTGTTCGGTATTTGATTAAAGTGGAAGAGGTGAAATCGTGAAGCTCCATGATTTGCAGCCGTCTGATGGGTCTCGTCCTTCCCGCAAAAGAGTGGGAAGAGGAATCGGAAGTGGTTTCGGTAAAACTGCAGGCAGAGGTCACAAAGGACAAAAATCGCGTGCAGGTGGATACCACAAGGTTGGTTTTGAAGGTGGACAAATGCCTTTGTACAGAAGGCTGCCAAAGCGTGGATTCCGATCCTCGTTACTGGCCACCAATGCCGAAGTGACTATTGGAATGATTGATTCACTATCCTACACAGAGATTGACGTAGCAACTCTCCAAAGAGAGGGATTGGTACGGCGCAACGCCAAGGTTGTCAAAGTCATCATGTCAGGAACGACGACAAAGCGATTGCATTTTCGAGGTATAGCTGCATCTGCTGCCGTCCGCATTCTTGTTGAATCGTTTGGTGGAACTTTTCAGTAAATACAAAGAATGCCTTTGCCAGGGTAATGATGCTGCATCGGTACAATTGATGTAGCACGTTATCTCTGGAGTAATCCTGACTAATACTTGCAGGCATATTGTTCGTGAACGTTACACCCAGTACAGGGCTCAGTAAAAATAAATACGGTGACTTGAAAAAGCGCCTGTATTTCTTGCTGATGGCACTCGTTGTCTACCGCATCGGTGCCCACATACCGGTGCCTGGGATAGATCCAGTGCAACTACAGCGTTTTTTCCAGGATCAGCAAGGTGGCATCCTGGGAATGTTTAATATGTTCTCTGGAGGTGCGCTCTCGAGGTTCACCATTTTTGCATTGGGTATCATGCCGTATATTTCGGCATCGATCATTATGCAGTTAATGGGATATGTGGTTCCAGCAGTGGAGCAGCTTCGAAAAGAAGGTGAGTCTGGTAGAAGGAAAATCACTCAGTACACACGTTATGGCACGCTTGGGTTGGCAATTTTTCAAGCATGGGGTATAGCGGTAGCGCTGCAAAGTTCCCCAGGCCTCGTTGTCTCTCCAGGCGCTGCTTTCCAGTTTACAGCAGTAGTCACTTTATCTGCTGGCACCATTTTCTTGATGTGGTTGGGTGAACAGATTACCGAAAGGGGTTTAGGTAATGGTATATCCATACTGATTTTCTCTGGAATTGCTGCTGGATTGCCCAATGCCATAGGTGGATTGCTGGAGTTAGTTCGTACTGGCGCAATGTCAATACTGGCTTCCATGTTTATTATTGGTCTGGTATTGGTGGTCACGTATTTTGTTGTATTTGTTGAGAGAGGGCAGAGAAAGATATTGGTGCATTACGCACGCAAGCAGGTTGGAAATAAAGTTTTTGGTGGTAAGGCATCGCATTTGCCTCTGAAGTTAAATATGTCTGGGGTCATCCCTCCCATATTTGCTTCATCAATCATATTATTACCTGCAACTGTCGTAGGATGGTTTAGCGCAGGTGAATCTATGAATTGGTTGAAAAATATTGCTGGCGCACTGACACCTGGGCAACCTGTCTATGTTGCACTGTATGCTGCAGCGATCATTTTCTTCTGTTTTTTCTATACCGCGCTGGTGTTCAACTCCAAAGAAACCGCTGACAACTTGAAGCGAAGTGGAGCTTTCATTCCTGGGATTCGTCCTGGTGAGCAAACTATGCGCTACATTGATAAAATTCTGTTGCGGTTGACTTTTGCTGGTGCAATATACATCACGTTAATCTGTTTATTGCCAGAGTTTCTTATTCTCAAGTACAACGTACCCTTCTATTTTGGTGGTACTTCATTATTAATCATTGTTGTAGTAACCATGGACTTCATGGCACAGGTGCAGAATTATCTGCTTACCCAACAATATGAATCGCTACTGAAAAAAGCCAACTTTAAAGGGGTGTGACGCGGATGGCAAAGAATGATGTGATTCAAATGCAAGGGGAAATTCTTGAAAATCTTCCCAATGCAACGTTTCGTGTCAAACTAGAAAATGGTCACATTGTCTTAGGTCATATTTCAGGAAAAATGCGGATGCATTACATAAGAATATTGCCAGGAGATAAGGTGACTGTAGAGTTGACACCTTATGATCTTTCTAAGGCGAGAATTGTTTTCAGGTCAAAATAGATTGTAATTAATGTATTGGAGTAGTTATGAAAGTTGCAGCATCTGTAAAAAAGATTTGTAGGAATTGTAAAATTATCAAACGAAAAGGGGTTGTACGTGTCATTTGCAAAGAAGTACGCCACAAACAGCGTCAAGGATAATTGTGTGATTATCTTGGTGTTCACATAGTTTTCACAGTACATTCCTGGCAATAATACTGATCGGGAACAAATTTCAATCTTTCATTAAGCAAAGTTAGACTTTTCACAGTAAGCAAGGTTTATCACGATGGCACGGATTGCTGGAATCAATATTCCCCCACATCAGCATGCAGAGATTGGCTTGACGGCCATCTATGGCATTGGTCGCAGTAGGGCACAAGTTATTTGTGATCTCTGTGAAATTCCCTATTCGCGAAAAGTGAGGGATCTCACGGATTCTGAATTAGAGAAACTCCGTGACCAGGTAGTCAAATTTACTATCGAGGGTGATTTGCGTCGTGAAACTGCGATGAATATCAAGCGATTGCAAGATATTGGGTGCTATCGCGGTTTTCGTCACCGTAGAGGATTGCCTGTACGAGGACAAAGAACGAGAACGAATGCCAGAACTCGAAAAGGTCCGAGAAAAGCTGCTGCTGCACTCAAAAAGTAAACTGAGGTGAGACCCATGGCTAAAGCTCAATCACACAATCCGGCGCAGAGAGTTCGTAAGAAAGTACGAAAAAATGTTACTGAAGGCATTGCGCATGTTCATGCCTCGTTTAACAACACTATAGTTACCATTGCCGACAGGCAAGGTAATGCTTTATCCTGGGCTTCTTCAGGTGGACAGGGCTTCAAAGGGTCTAGAAAATCGACGCCCTTTGCAGCGCAAGTTGCATCCGAGGCGGCAGGTAGAGCAGCGATGGAACAAGGCATCAAGGCTTTGGATGTAGAGATCAAAGGACCTGGACCAGGGAGAGAATCATCGGTTCGTGCGCTGGCGGCCCTCGGTATTAAAATCAGCTCGATTTCGGATGTCACACCAGTTCCTCACAATGGGTGTAGGCCTCAGAAAAGGCGCCGTATCTAAAGTTCACAGTAACAACTTGGCGTTACATCTTGCAGAAAATCGTTGTAGCAAGAAAAACCAAGTGCATGTGTTCCTATATATTGTTGAAAAGGACTGACAAGTGGCAAGATACATTGGCCCGGTAGCAAAGTTGTCCCGCCGTGAAGGCACGGATCTATTTTTAAAAAGTGCGCGCCGGTCGATTCACGACAAGGCGAAGATGAATTCCAAGCCAGGTCAACATGGCAGAATTTCCGGTGCAAGAACCTCTGATTATGGTCAGCAGCTTCGTGAGAAGCAGAAGGTCAAGCGGATGTACGGATTGCTGGAAAAGCAATTTCGGATGTATTTTCTGGAAGCAAGTCGTCGCAAAGGCAATACAGGGCTTAACCTTTTGACTATACTTGAATCCAGGCTCGATAATGTTGTTTATAGAATGGGTTTCGGTTCCACGAGAGCAGAAGCCAGACAATTGGTCTCACATCGCGCTATTGAGCTTAATGGTACAAAAGCAACGATTCCATCCATGCTCGTTAAGCCAGGCGATGTCGTGTCGGTTCGTCAAAAATCAGCCAAGCAGACCAGAATTTCGGAAGCTCTGCAATTAGCGCAACAGGTAGGGTGGCCTTCCTGGGTGGATGTACAACCAGATAAATTGACCGGCACATTCAAAAGTGTTCCAGAGCGGGATGAATTTGCTTCTGATGTGAATGAGTCCCTGATTGTGGAGTTGTATTCCCGGTAATATTTCAGGGAACCCATAGTCCTATATAGCATTTGGACGATGGGTCATTCTCCGTGGAACTACCAGGTCGTTTAGAATGAATGTGCTGGTACGTTGAGAGGAATTTTCATGCTCAGTAGTTTGTTGAAACCAAAGTCTATTGCCATCGAGCAAATATCCAAGGTAAGGGCCAAGGTAACGCTGGAGCCCTTTGAGCGTGGTTATGGGCATACATTAGGGAATGCACTGCGTAGAATTCTATTGTCTTCGATGACTGGATATGCACCGACTGAAGTAACCATAGCAGGTGTATTGCATGAGTTCTCTGCAATTGATGGTGTCCATGAAGATGTCGTCAATATTTTGCTGAATCTCAAAGGTGTAGTGTTTAAACTGCATGGTCGTAATGAAGTAACTTTGGTGCTTCGGAAAGATACAGACGGAGAAATTACGGCTGCGGACATTGTTCTTCCCCATGATGTCGAAGTACTCAACCCTGAGCATGTCATAGCGCATTTGGCTACAGGGGGGAAGATCGACATGCAGATTAAAGTACAGTCTGGCCGTGGATATGTTCCGGGAAATGTACGTCATTGGGGGGAAGAAAGTGCCCGCTCGATAGGTCATATTGTTTTAGATGCATCGTATTCTCCAGTCCGCAAGGTGAGTTATACAGTGGAGAGTGCTCGTGTAGAACAACGCACAGATCTCGATAAACTCATTCTTGATATTGAAACAAACGGGATCATCACTGCTGAAGAAGCAATTCGCAGTTCGGCCAAGATTCTCATCGATCAGCTTGCTGTTTTTGCACAACTTGATGGTGCTGATGTAGATGCGCTGGTTTCTTCTTCATCACGTTCGTCGACCCAATTTGATCCTATACTTTTGCGTCCGGTTGATGAGTTGGAACTCACAGTTCGTTCTGCAAATTGCCTCAAAGCAGAAAATATTTACTACATTGGTGATCTGATTCAGAGATCGGAGAGTGAGTTGCTGAAAATGCCCAATTTGGGGCGGAAGTCACTCAACGAAATCAAGGAGATTCTCGCATCCAAGGGATTGACGCTTGGAGTCAAGCTAGAGAATTGGCCACCGGTTTCTTTGGATAAGCGCTGAGCAAATCACCTTATATGTTTTTATTTATCAAATCAAACACTTTTGAAAAAACGTTTGATTTGGCTTGCACTTTTTCATTTAGTTTTTACTTTTAGCTGGATTCTCCCATGCGTCACGCCCACGGACTTCGCAAACTGAATCGCACTTCCGCGCACAGGAAGGCACTGCTCAAAAATCTGATGAATGCATTGATCGAGCACCATGCAATTCGTACGACCCTGCCGAAAGCCAAGGAGCTACGCCGAGTCATTGAGCCTATGGTTACTCTTGCCAAGAAACCTACTGTACATAACCGCAGAACAGCTTTTGCAAGGTTGCGCTCGCGTGCTTCGGTAGTAGAGTTGTTTGACAAATTGGGGCCGTTTTTTTTGCACCGCCCAGGCGGGTATACGCGCATTTACAAGTTGGAGTGCCGTCTAGGTGATGCAGCGCCTATGGCTTTGATTGAGTTTGTAGGAAGAGAGCAAATGAGTCAGCTTCAACATCAAGATGGTGATAGTACCGAGAAAAATGGTATCGCTGTGGGTACGTCCACAGTAGACTTGGTCAAGTAGTGCGCATATAAGCAGTTTGTATTGGTTGGATCTGTCATACAAACTTCAACAAAAAATTTTGTCAAATTCGATGGGCATGATTGATGTGCATACACCACGCTACAAGCTCTGTAAGAGTTTTTTTCGTGTAGAATCTTAGAAATTGGCGCGCGGTGGAGCAGTCTGGTAGCTCGTTGGGCTCATAACCCAGAGGTCGGAGGTTCAAATCCTCCCCGCGCAACCAGCCCAATGAGTAGGGCCAGCAGTTTCATAACACTGCTGGCCCTTTTTTTATGCCCCCAATTTCCACAGTTTCTTACACCTGTCGCCCATTTCCAATACCTGCCATGACTTTGCACAGACGCCCTGAATCAGAAAAGTCATAGCAGCCTCCCTCTCCCACCAGCCCTTCTTCCCCCACCGCACCCGCCCCCTATGTCACAGTAGATGTCCGATAAATTGAGTAGCCCGGGGGCGGAGAAGGACACCGAGATGACGAGATACAGCCTGGAATTTCAGGAACAGATAGCACGCAAGATGATGCCACCGAACAGCCAAAGCATTGCGAAGATCAGCCAAGAGACGGGCGTTTCAGCGCCCACCTTGTACGCATGGCGGAATCGATACCGATCACAAGGTCACGTAGTACCCGCGAAGCCAGAAGACCCGCAAGGCTGGGACTGGAAAGCGAAGGCGGCTGCGGTGCTGAAGACGGTGGCGATGAACGAGGCGGAGAAGTCCGAGTACTGCCGACAAAATGGGCTGTACCCAGAGCACCTACAGGCATGGGAGCAGGTGTTTGAAGAGGCGGACAGTATGCGAGGCCCTGTCAATGCAGGGGATATTGGAGCGGAGCGCAAGAAGGTCAGGCACCTGGAAAAGGAGCTGAAGCGCAAGGACAAAGCATTGGCGGAGGCGGCTGCACTGCTGGTGCTGTCAAAAAAAGTCCAGGCCATCTGGGGCAGCAAAGAGGAAGACTGATCACCTCGGAGCTGAAACAGATGGCCATAGACCTGATCAAGGAAGCGTGCCAGCAAGGAGCACGTGAGAGCCGAGCCTGCGCAGTGCTGGAGATAACGTGCCGTACCCTTCGGCGATGGCGGGAACAGTTGCGCAAAGAGGGAGTGCTTAGCGACCGACGCATGGAAGCGGCGCAGGAGCGCATTCATCCCCAAGCGTTGACGGCAGAGGAGAAGCAGGAGGTACTGGATGTGTGCAACAGCGCGGAATTTGGGAGCCTGCCGCCGTCGCAGATCGTTCCGATACTGGCGGATCGTGGGAGGTATCTTGCATCGGAATCGACGTTTTATCGAGTGCTGAGGGAAGCAGGGCAGTGCAACCGACGAGGTCGAGCGCGGGCACCGAAGCAGACGCAGCGGCCACAGGCATGGGAGGCAAGTAGCCCGAATCGTGTGTGGACGTGGGACATCACGTACATGCCGACACTGGTGAAAGGGGAGTTCTACCGGCTGTACATGGCTGTGGACGTATACAGCCGGAAGATCATGGGCTGGGAAGTGCATTGTGAGGAAACGGCACAGCACGCTGCGATCCTGATCGAGAAGGCGTGCATGGTGCATGAGATCACGCGGGAACAACTGGTGCTGCACTCGGACAACGGAAGCCCGATGAAAGGAGTGACGATGCTGGGTATGTTGCAGAAGCTGGGGGTGATGCCATCATTCAGCCGCCCATCGGTGAGCGATGACAACCCGTACTCGGAGAGTTTGTTTCGGACGATGAAGTACTGCCCGAAATATCCAGCCAAGCCATTTGAGACGTTGGATCAAGCGCGGGAGTGGGTACTGGGATTTGTGACCTGGTACAACAACGAACACCGGCACAGCGGGATACGGTTCGTCACGCCAGAGCAAAGGCACCGGCGGATGGACCAGGAGCTGCTCGCAACCCGCAGCAAGGTGTATGAACAAGCCAAGGCGGCCAGACCACAACGGTGGAAGAGCCGAGCGGTGCGGAATTGGTCACCTGTTGGAACAGTGTGGCTGAATCCACCCAAAGAACATCGGGCGCTCCTCAGAAGCGAGAGTGCCTGAGTGAAAAAAGCGGACATCTTTCTTGACAAACACCGCCCGCACAACTCCTACCCTCCTGCCAAGAAGGGGCATACATCAGTCCAGCAATGCTGCAAGCCTGCCATCGCAACGCTGTACGCGAATCTCCCCATCGAATGCGGCTTCCAGGGCTTGATGCGTACTGCGCGCAGCACTCGCGCCGCTATGCAATACCTGCCCTGCACCGAGCACGATCATCGAATGCGAACGCAAGGCCACGCTCAGCTCGTGCAGCACACTGACGACGCTCACACCCCGTGCTACCAGGCTCTCCACCCACTGAATCCAGCGCCGCTGCTGATGGTGATCCAGATGCACCAACGGTTCGTCTAGCAGCACCAAGTCTGTGCCTGCGGCCTGCACCCGTGCCAGCAATACCCGTTGCTGCTCCCCGCGCGAGAGTGCATACATCCCTTTGTCGCGCCATTCCCAGGTCTGTGTGGCGCACATCGCCATTTCCACTGCCTCCCTATCGGCTGCTGTGGGTACTGACCACCAGCCGATGTAGGGTGTTCGGCCCAGCATCACGACATCGTAGGCATGCATTGCCAGGGGAATCGGCTCGTCCTGTCCCATCCAGGAAAGCCGCAGGGCACGCTCCCGATCGGGAATGTCTCGCAGTTCCTCCCCGCGCAACTGCACCTGCCCACGATACGGCAGCAGCCCTGCCAGCACGCGCAGCAAAGTGGACTTGCCCGCGCCATTCCGTCCCACGATCACCGTCCATTGCCCTGCGGGGATCGTGAGATGGACTCCCTGCAAGATGATCCTGCTGCCACGCCTGCACTCCATCCCCTCGATCGCCATCACATGGGATTCACCAGCGATCACAGTGCGCCCCTGCCTGTGCTCTTGCCGAGATGGAGAACTCCCAGAAGGTAGCACCCACCCAGAAAGGCCGTGACCACGCCCACTGGCCACTCGCTGGGCACTGCCACACAGCGCGCCAGCAAATCCGTCCAAGCCAACAACACCCCCCCTGCCAGGCTGGAAAGCACCGCCAACGCCGCATGGCGCACCGGCACAACGCTGCGCACCATGTGTGCGGCAGCCAGCCCCACAAAGGCAATGATCCCCGTTTGGGCCACGGCTGTCCCCGTAGTCAGGCCCAAGATCAGAATCAAGACGACCCGCACTTGGCTCACTGGCAGCCCCAGACTCCGGGCGGTGTCTTCGCCCATCCCCAAGGCATCGAGCGCCAGGCCCGTGGACACAACGACCGCGATAGCGCAAGCCCAGACGATCATCATCAGCACGACCCCTACCCATCCGACCAGTGCCGTGCTGCCCAACAAATAGGTCTGCACATACGCCAACAACCCCGGATGCCGCAGCGTGACCATCGATACCACAGCCCCCAGTACCGTACTCACCACCACGCCAGCCAGCAGCAGTCGCAAAGTGTCCTGCACACCAGCGGCCAGAGCTACCGTCAGCAATACAGCGATGACACCCCCCAAAAATGCAGCGCCAGTCACCCCCAAGGCTGGCGCCCATTCGCTGAGGACTGGGGACATGCCGAAAGTACTCAAAACCAGCACGACCCCCAAGGCTGCTCCCGAAGCGCTGCCCAACAGATAGGGATCTGCCAGGGGATTGCGGAACAACCCCTGTGCCACCATGCCCGCCAAGCCCAGCAAGGCCCCGGCAAGCCAGGCACCCATCGTGCGGGGAAGCCGAATCTCCCAGACGATCTGCCGCGTGAAGGGGTCGTCCCACCAGGTCGCCCCACCTTGCCAGCCCTCCACGCCCACGACGACAGCCAGTGCGAAAGCCACGATGGTGCCAGCCACCAACGCCACCGCCAGTGCATGGCATCGCAACCCATGTCTAGCACTTCCTTGCATAAATCTTGCTACTTTCAAAGCGTTGGGAATCTTGCATGACGTCGTTGCAAATGCTCGCAATAGCATGGCTATTGCTGCGCTTTGCGCCTCATCCTGCAAGCCCCCAACGCTTTTCGGAGTAACGCAGACTTATGCAAGGAAGCACTAGCGCCGACATTGGCTTCGGGTAGTGGCAAGCGTGGCATCGTCGGCCAGTGTACGCAAGGCATTCGTGGCAGATTCATGGGCTACCAAGGCTACCCTGACCCTCCCCACCCGCTGTGTGGCGCAGCAGGCACCTTGCCAACACCTGCGCTCCCTCTCCCAACCGGGGACCAGGGCGCACCACGACATCGAGGTCTTCCCCAGTCAGCGTACACACCCTGTTTTTCCCCACGGCGCGCATGCGTCGCCAACCTGGCCTATCCCCCAGATTGCCTAGGCTGCGGTACCCCAGAATCAGCACATCAGGATCCGCCCGCAATACATATTCCGGGTTGAGTTTGGGAAAGGCACCGAGCTTGGCAGGAACGATGTTGTCGACCCCCAGCAAAGTCAGGGTCTCGCCAATGAAGGATGCCTCCCCCGCTGCGAAGCCCGACGGATCGACCTCCAGATACACGCGCTGAGGGCGCTTCCATTCGGGCAAAGCGTTTTTTGCATCGCGCACGGCAGACTGCATCGCAGCCCACACCCGCTCGGCGTGTGGTACACCGAGCACCGAACCCAATACCTGCAACACACGATGCACGTCCCGATGTGTTTGCGGATCGAATGCCAGCACCCGCAACCCCAATGTTTCCAGCCGATTCGCCACCAAGGCGACCGGAGATACGAGCACCAAGTCTGGACGTTGCCCGACGATGGCTTCGGGGTCCGGGAATCGTCCATTGCCCACACGCTGCAAGGTACGCGCCGACTCCGGAAAGTTCGAATCCTGATCGACGGCGACCAGACGATGGCAGGCGCCGAGAGCACATACAGTTTCCGTTAAGGCTGGCAACAGGCTGACGATACGAACCGGCGGATGCGGGACATCGACCAGCACACCACGATCGTCCCGCACCTCCACAGCCAGCACTGGCCAGCCTACTATCGCCAAGGTCAGTACAAAAAGGACCATTCGCCATCGTTCGCCCCTTCCTGCCATGCCCCCACAAAGCCTTGGCAAGCTCCACCCATCCTCAACGTGGCAAAGTCCCCTACGCACAAGCGCGGCACAATCCTCTAGCACTTTCACCCTGCCCTGCTCCATCGCATTGGCCCCTCTTTCCACCACAACGCATTGCTTCACCATGTTTCCATCCCCGTCTTTCCTACGCCTGCCCGACTTTCTGATCCCCACACCACTGGGCAAAATTCTCGGGGTGTTTCCCACCTACCCTGGCACCCTGTTCTTGGTGACCGCCCTCAATACCGTCTTGGCCAGACACCTACCACGTGATGTGACGCAAGCCCTGCAGGGCAGACCCTTGCGCATTGGTGTCGATGACGCTCGGTGGGTCTTCGATTTTCAGTGGCTGGATCATCGATTCGTTCCGTGCCCTGCTGGCGGCAAGGTGGATTTGACGATCCGTGCCAGTCTGGGGCACTTCCTCCAGCTCGCGTTACGTCAGGAAGATCCGGATACCCTCTTTTTCCGCCGACACCTTTCGATGGAGGGAGATACCGAGCTGGGGTTGCTGGTCAAAAACACCCTTGATGCACTCGACCTCCCCCTATGGCGTCCGCAATGGTCACCTCGGCACTGCATGCCCTGCGAAGCCAAGCATCCGCATTAGCCTTTCCACCAGCCTAGAACCAACTTCAGTAGGCAGGCGAGCCGAAGCAGTGTGCGTGGCGCCGGAGCGCAGGAACCGGAATGTACTGACAGTACATGAGGATTTCGAGCACCGCCACCGCGTGCAATGCGATGGCGCAGCCCTACTGGAATAGGTTCCTAGCAACAATCCAGAACCGGCATGCAGGCCGGGAACACGACGTACCGCCCTGCTGGGCAGGATGTCCAACCAGTGTTCATTTTTCGATGGATCTCCATCCCCCCTGTTCCCCAGACTCTGCCTTGCACCTGATCGTGGCCATCACGGGCGCGAGCGGAGCCGTGTACGGGCAGCGATTGCTGCAAGTGCTGCACGGCATGACAGGAGTACACACGCACCTCGTCGTATCCGAACCCGGTTGGATGACAGTACAACAGGAACTCGGCATGTCCCGGGAATCCCTGCTCGCCCTCGCAAATACCGTGCATGGCGTGCAGGATGTGGGCGCCAGCATCGCCAGTGGGTCCTTTCCCTGCCACGGCATGGTGGTGGCTCCCTGTTCCATGCGTACCCTTAGCGCCATCGCGATGTCCAGTTGCGACAACCTCATCACCCGGGCGGCAGACGTGACCCTCAAGGAACGGCGCCGCCTTGTGCTGATGGTGCGGGAAGCCCCCCTGCACCTCGGACACCTGCGCAATATGGTGAGCGTCACGGAAATGGGAGGCATCGTTTTCCCGCCCATGCCCGCGTTCTACCACTGCCCCAGCTCTATCGACGAACTGGTCGGGCACTCGGTCGAACGGGTATTGGCGCTGTTGGGGCTGGCGACTGCCCGTCCCTGGCGCCCCCAGATTCGCTGACTTCTCTGATTCTTCTGATTCTTTTTTTGTCCTGCA
Source organism: Candidatus Symbiobacter mobilis CR (assembly GCF_000477435.1). NCBI lineage: Bacteria > Pseudomonadati > Pseudomonadota > Betaproteobacteria > Burkholderiales > Comamonadaceae > Candidatus Symbiobacter > Candidatus Symbiobacter mobilis. Next base: position 167,456 of record NC_022576.1, on the reverse strand, counting down.
ATGTCCTACCGCGATCTGCGCAGCTTTCTGACTCAGCTTGAAGAATGTGGAGGGCTGCGGCGCATCTCCCAGCCTGTCTCCCCGCATCTGGAAATGACGGCGGTATGCGCACTGGCGCTCCACAAAGACGGCCCTGCCCTGGTTTTTGAACGACCCACGGGGTTTGATATCCCTGTCGTGGGCAATCTTTTTGGCAGCACGCACCGCATCGCCATGGCCATGGGCGTGCGGGACATGCGCGAGCTACGCCAATGGGGGCAAGCGCTGGCCGACCTCAAGGAACCCACGGCGCCGCATGGATGGAAGGAATGGCTCTCGGCGCATTCCCTCGTGAAAAGCCTATGGAACATGGCTCCCAAGGAAGTACGCACTGCGCCTTGCCACGAAGTGATTCGGGAAGGCGCGGATGTCGATCTGGGCCAGTTGCCCATCCAGCACTGCTGGCCCGGGGATGTCGCCCCTCTGATCACCTGGGGCTTGGTCGTCACACGCGGCCCGCACAAGGCTCGACAAAACCTGGGGGTATACCGCCAGCAAGTCCTCGACCGCAACCATCTCATCCTGCGCTGGCTTCCGCATCGCGGCGGTGCACTCGACTTCCGCGAACACGCTGCCCTCCATCCTGGCGTGCCTTACCCTGTCTGCGTGGTGCTGGGTGCAGACCCCGCAACCACTTTGGCAGCGGTCACGCCCATCCCGGATTCCCTGTCCGAATACCAATTCGCCGGCCTGCTACGAGGCAGCCGCACCGAAGTCGTCGATGCCATCGGCTGCCCGCTCCAGGTTCCTGCATGGGCGGAAATCGTGCTGGAAGGCCACATCGCCGCTGACCCCACGCACCCTACCGGCTTTGCCCATGCGCTCGAAGGCCCTTATGGCGACCATACCGGCTACTACAACGAGCAGGACTGGTTCCCGGTGCTGACGGTGGAACGGATGACAACCCGTCGCGAGCCGATCTACCACTCCACCTACACCGGCAAACCCCCCGACGAGCCGGCCATGCTGGCCCTGGCGCTCAACGAGGTATTCATCCCCCTGCTGCAACGCCAATTCCCGGAGATCACGGACTTCTTTCTCCCACCGGAAGGATGCAGCTACCGCCTTGCCGTGGTACAGATTCGCAAGTCCTACCCCGGCCACGCACGGCGAATCATGTTCGGAATCTGGGGAACCCTGCGGCAATTCCTGTACACGAAATTCATCGTCGTCGTCGATGAAGATATCGACCCCCGTACCTGGAAAGAAGTCGTATGGGCCATCACCACGAGGGTCGACCCGGCACGGGATGTCCAACTCGTCGAACACACTCCCATTGACTACCTGGACTTTGCCTCCCCGGTCAGTGGACTCGGGAGCAAGATGGGCATCGACGCAACCAACAAATGGCCGGGGGAAACAGCCCGCGAATGGGGAAAGCCGCTCGCCATGCCGCAGGACGTTGCCGATAAGGCACGTGCGATATGGGATGCGCTCCTGCGTTGAGGGAATGCGGGTTGCACTCCATTCCATGCCTATCCAAGCCTCATGGCGCAGCCAGATAGTCACTCGCTAGAATCTTTGCCATGACTGACCCTTCCCCGCCCGGTCGAGGCAAGTCGCAAAGCGCTATCGAGGCTGAATCCGTCGCAGTGACGGAGCCAAGGCGCAAGACTGTTGCGCCACCGCCGATGTACCAGGTCGTCCTGCTCAATGACGACTACACGCCGATGGAATTCGTCGTCGTCGTACTACAGGAACTGTTTTGCAAGGATCTGGAAACGGCCACCCGCATCATGCTGCAGGTGCATAACGAAGGGCGTGGCGTATGCGGCATCTACCCCTACGACATCGCTGCAACCAAAGTGGAACAGGTTTTGTCGATTGCCCGACAGTCTGGGCATCCGCTACAGTGCCTCTGTGAGCCTACGGACAGCTAACCCGCCCTTGAAGTGCATAGTTGGCGCTTTCTACAGCGATGCTGACTGGGCATCTTTGCAGATGGCCAGCCTTTGCATAGATTGGTTCCGTAGCCTTGCGTACGCATTTTTTATTTGTTCGAGGTTTTCATGATCGCCCAAGAATTGGAAGTCAGCCTGCACATGGCATTTGTCGAAGCACGCAGACAAAGGCACCAGTACATCACCGTCGAACACCTGTTGCTGGCTTTGCTGGACAACCCCAGCGCTTCCGAAGTGCTGCGTGCGTGTTCTGCCAATATCGATGATCTGCGCCTTTCGCTTGCAACGTTCATCCACGACAATACCCCGCAAATCCCCACTAGCGAGGATGCCGATACCCAGCCCACGCTGGGGTTTCAGCGCGTCATCCAGCGCGCCATCATGCATGTGCAGTCCGTCGGGAATGGCAAGAAGGAGGTGCTCGGCGCGAACGTGCTCGTCGCCATCTTCGGGGAAAAAGATTCCCACTCCGTCTACTACCTGCATCAGCAGGGGGTGACGCGCATCGACGTCGTCAATTACATTGCCCACGGCATCCGCAAAACCGAGACGGGCGACGCACCCAAAGCGGCCGATAGCCCGACCGACCAAGAAGAAGCTCCGAGCGATAAGGCCGATAAGGCAACTGCGCTGGATCAATTCACTCTGCACCTCAACCAGCTCGCCCGCGACGGGAAGATCGACCCCCTGATAGGACGTGACCAGGAAGTGGAGCGGGTCATCCAGACTCTTTGTCGGCGCCGCAAAAACAACCCCCTGCTCGTCGGCGAGGCTGGGGTAGGCAAAACCGCCATCGTCGAAGGCTTGGCCTGGCGTATCGTCCAAAAAAACGTGCCGGAAGTGCTGGCAGACGCGAATGTTTATGCACTCGATATCGGCGCTCTCCTTGCCGGCACCAAATACCGGGGCGACTTTGAGCAGCGGCTAAAGAGCGTGCTCAAGACCATCAAGGACAGACCCAATTCCGTACTATTCATCGACGAGATTCATACCCTTATTGGCGCTGGAGCCGCATCGGGCGGCACCCTTGATGCTTCCAATCTGCTCAAGCCCGCGCTGAGCACGGGCCAGCTCAAATGCGTGGGTGCGACCACGTTCAAGGAATTCCGGGGGATTTTCGAGAAAGACTCCGCACTGGCCCGGCGCTTTCAGCGGGTGGAAGTCGGTGAACCAACCGTAGAGCAAACCATCGAAATCCTCAAAGGGCTGAAATCCCGCTTTGAGGAACACCATAGCGTGCGCTACGCGGCCATTGCACTGCAATCGGCTGCGGAACTGAGCGCCAAATTCATCAATGATCGCCACCTCCCCGACAAAGCCATCGACGTCATCGACGAAGCCGGAGCTGCCCAGCGCATCCTGGCCCCTTCCAAGCGCAAGAAAATTATTGGCAAAGCGGAAATCGAAGAGATCGTCGCAAAGATTGCGCGCATTCCCCCCGCCAGCGTCTCCCAGGACGACCGTAGCAAGCTGCGCACCCTGGAACGCGACCTCAAAAACGTCATCTTCGGCCAAGACAAAGCCGTGGACATGCTGGCATCGTCGGTCAAGATGGCCCGCTCCGGTCTGGGCAAAGCAGACAAACCCATCGGCGCCTTCCTGTTCACGGGGCCTACCGGGGTGGGCAAGACCGAAGCTGCGCGACAGCTTGCGCTCATCCTCGGCATCGAACTCATCCGGTTCGACATGAGCGAATACATGGAGCAGCACGCTGTGAGCCGCTTGATCGGCGCGCCCCCCGGCTACGTGGGGTTTGACCAGGGTGGGTTGCTGACCGAATCCATCACGAAAAAACCGCACTGCGTGCTGTTATTGGACGAAATCGAAAAAGCCCATCCGGCCATTTTCAACGTCCTGCTGCAAGTGATGGATTACGGTGTCTTGACGGACAACAATGGGCGCAAGGCTGACTTCCGCAACGTGATCCTCATCATGACGACCAATGCAGGCGCCGAAACCATGAACCGCGCTGCCATCGGGTTCACGGGCAAGCGGGAGGCTGGCGACGAGATGATCGACATCAAGCGTGCATTCACCCCGGAATTTCGCAATCGGCTCGATGCCATCGTCAGCTTCAAGCCCTTGGACGAAAACGTGGTGCTGCGCGTAGTCGACAAATTCCTGCTGCAACTCGAAGCGCAATTGGCAGACAAAAAAGTCGAGGTCACATTCACGGACGCCCTGCGCAAACACCTTGCGAAGAAAGGCTTCGATCCACTGATGGGAGCACGCCCTATGCAGCGGCTGATCCAGGAAACCATCCGCAAGGCCCTGGCCGACGAATTGCTCTTTGGCCGCCTAGCCGATGGTGGGCGCGTGACTGTGGACGCGGACGAGCAGGATATGGACCAGGTGAAGCTCGATATCCAGCCTTTGCTGAAGACCAAGCTCAGCAAATCCGAAACACCCGAGCTGGACGATACGGTCGCTACACCGGGTTGAGGCGCGGGGTGAAGCAGGGAACCCTGCACCCATCCCATTGCACCCCGTTGTAGGAGCGACGCAAGTCGCGATGGCGCGATGCCCAATCACCCCCAATCGCCGCAGTCAGCCCTAGTCGCCCTAATTGCTTATGGCGGCTAACCGAGGCAAGCTTATCGGGAATGCCCCAGCCCTGCCAACACTTCAGCCAGCACCTCACGATGCAAGGGCTTGACGAAAGACCCCAGCAATTGGATCCCGGCGGCAGAGGCCAAATCGCGTGCCATCGATAGGGTTTCAATGTTGACACCGCTGACCAACACGACCCCGCCCCGGTATTTCCGTGCGGCCAAGGCAGACATGAATTCGATGCCATCCATATCGGGCATGAATACGTCACAAATCATCAAATCCGGCTGATGTGCCAGCGTGGACAAGGTTTGCAGCGCGCTCAATCCGCTATCGGCCATGCGCACATCCGTGACCCCCTGCGCAACGAGCATCTCTTTGAGCACATCGCGACTGAATTCATCATCGTCAACCAACAACACGCTTAAAGCAGTACCCACAACTCACGCTCCAAGAAAAAACCAATATCACCACCGGAATTGACCACCGATCCATCCCACTCGACACACTAGCCATTGTTCCACACCGCCGCAGCCATTATCCGGCGCGCCCTTCAGCGAATCCACAACCGCAAGCCATCCCACGCACGGCCCAACAATCCCGCTTCCTCGACCGCATGCAATGCAACGAGCGGAATTCCCAACTGAAATTCTTCATTGCGCCCCGTACTGCGTACCTGCAACGTGGCAATCTGCTGCCCTTTGACAATCGGCGCCACCAACGGATCTTTGCGTAGCACCTGGGTAGCTAGTTGCGATTGCGATCCAGCAGGTACCGCCACGACGATCGCAGTAGTCGACCCCAACGCAACCTGGGAATCCTTTCCTTTCCAGACGGCAGGTGTAACCACAGGCTGATTGGCATCAAACAGGCGCACTGGCTGGAATGCTGCATACCCCCAATTCAACAATTTTTGCGATTCATTGGCCCGTGCTGCCTCGCTGCTGGCACCGACGACGATCGACAACAGCCTGCGCCCCTGAGGCCAGTTTCCCTTTGCGACTGGCCGACGCGCCGTGGCAATCATGCAATATCCTGCTGCCTGGGTGTAACCCGTCTTGAGTCCATCGACGGTCGGGTCGCGAAACAGCAAAAGATTGCGATTCCTATCGTTGGCGGCGGGAGTACCAGGGTAGTGGTACTTCTGTATTGCGTAGAAAGGGAAGTACTGCGGAAAGTCTTGGATCAACCGGGTTGCCAACACGGCCAGATCGCGGACAGTGGTGGTATGCCCCGGCGTGGTCAATCCTTCGGGATTCATAAAGGCCGTGGAACGCATCCCCAACGACTTGGCTTGCTCATTCATCAACGCGACAAATCGCTCCACACTGCCCGCAACGCCTTCTGCCAACACCACCGCAGCATCGTTGCCACTTTGGACGATCATGCCCTTGAGCAAGTCTTCCACAGGAACCCGTGCTCCAGGCACGACGAACATGCGAGACCCCGGCATCTGCCACGCCCGCTCACTGACCGGATACACATCCTGCAGACGAATGGTTCCCACCCGCAATGCATCGAAAACCAGGTATGCCGTCATGAGCTTGGTTAGCGACGCAGGCTCTACCGGCGCTTCGGGGTTCCGGGCTGCCAAAACCTGCCCGTTGGCCGTCAGATCCAACAACAAATAGGAACGGGCGGCAATCTCCGGGGAAGTCGGCCCTAGTGCTGCCGCAGAGGACAACACGCACCACGCCAGCAGCCCGGCCAGCAGCCGTCTCGCAGCATTCGTCATGGCCACTGCTCAGCGCAGATCTTGCGCGAGGAGGGCGATGATCCGCTGGGCATCTTCCATGGCGGCTGACGAACCATCCGCACGCAACACGGAAACCACACAGCGTTGCGATTCGGCAGCGACGACGATTTGGTACTGCTGCGGTTCGGGTTGCAGGGGCTTGGAACGGAACAGGCTCCCGAAAAACCCAGCATCCTTCCCCTCAGCCTTGGGCGCCACATACCGGACGTAGTAAATCCCCTTTGCTCGGTCACGATCTTCAACGGTGAAATTGGTGCGATCCAGTGTCAACCCCACCCGACGCCACGCCTTGTCAAAGTCTTCATCCATCTCCAACACCACGGCGCCTTCCGCATCGCGAACCCGCACTCCACCCTGTTTTGCGATGACCTCAGGCGTCAAAGCTGTTTGCGCCTGCTCTGCCGACATCCCCAACCGCACCATGAAGCGACGCAGAAACTCCGCTTCCAGCTCCGGATCGGCAGCACGGGGTTGCCAGACGGTTTGGTCCTTTTGCGCGGTGCTATAGACCTCGACCATGCCACGGTGCGTGATGAAGATGTCCGTTCCCCCCTGCGGATTGGCTTCTAGCCTAGTACGGAATCGGTCACGCTCTCCTGTCGAATACAGCCCATCAAGCACTTTTCCGAGTGCATTGCGCAGGAAATCTTGGGGAAGTTTGGCGCGGTTTTCGGCCCAATCGGTTTCCATGATCCCCAGATCAGGACGATCCGTCACCAGCACAAAACCGTGCTCCTGCCAAAAATCCTTGAGGTCATCCCACAACTTGTTTGCAGGCAGCGCCACGGAAAGCCAGCGTTGGCTACCCTCCCGCCCCATCCGCACCGTACCAAGGTCCAAGGCGCCCACAGGCGCCTGCGGGGCAGAAGCCCGGCCTGCAAGAAAGCCTGTGGCCGTGACAGCCGCCCCCCCAACGACATAGGGTGTCCGGGTAGAAGGGCGGGTCAAATCGGGCGGCACCTCCAGCGGTGGCGCCTGCGTGGCACTGCGATAGTCCACCTTGTCGGTTTGCAACGCCGAACATGCCGACAACACGGCGATACACACAACATGGATACCCAACACAAACAACCGTATGAACACAGCCTACCTTCGATGATCAATAAAAGAAATAGGGAACGCAGTGGAACAGACAACCAGACCGTGGCAACACGGCGCTGTCTCGTCAGAGCAGATCCAACCCGCGCAGCACGTCTTCCAACACGTCTTGGTGGGTGCGATGCAGCGGCGACAACGGCAGCCTCAGCGCCGCCCCACACAACCCAAGACGAGACATCGCCCACTTGACGGGGATGGGATTGGGTTCCAGAAACAACGCACGGTGCAAAGGCAAAAGCCGATACTGCAATGCCATGGCGCGGCGCACATCGCCGGACATGGCCGCATCGCACAACTGCGACATCAGAGCGGGGACGACATTGGCCGTCACGCTGATGTTGCCATGCCCTCCACACAGCATCAACGCCACGGCAGTGGGGTCGTCGCCCGACAACACGGCAAAACCCTCCGGAGCATCACGCAGCAGCCATTGGGCACGCTCGAGATTCCCCGATGCCTCTTTGATCCCCACTACCCCCGGCACCTGCGCAAGGCGCAATACTGTATCGATCGACAGCTCCGCTACAGTCCTGCCAGGCACGTTGTAGAGGTAGAGGGGAAGATCGACGGCCTCCGCAATGGTGCGGAAGTGCTGGTATAGCCCTTCCTGCGTCGGCTTGTTGTAGTACGGAACGACCTGCAGATGGCAATCTGCCCCCACCTCTTTGGCATAGCGGGCCAATTCAATGGCTTCCGCAGTGCAATTGGAGCCACAACCAGCCATGACACCCACCCTGCCCGCCGCCTGCGCGACTGCGACGCGAATCACCTCGCAATGCTCTTCGACACGTACAGTGGGAGATTCGCCAGTGGTTCCGACGACGCCGATGCAGCGGGTGCCTTGCTCTACATGCCAGTCGATGAGCCGCCGCAACGCAGCGTAATCGACCCCACCGTCATCAAGCATCGGGGTGACCATTGCGACGATGCTGCCAAAAACCTTCGCGGGAGAAGACGCCATAGTATTACCACAGGGAGGTCAACAAGTGCGAACCATTGTAGCGATGGCTTTTCCGAGATCGGAGCGAATCTGTTCCCGGCTGTGCTCTGAAGGAAGAAGACTTTCCTTTCCTTCGTAACGCGGCCATTTTTCATACTCGGTTTTTCTTCATTGCATCCGCGCTCATAATACATTGCCAATAAAATTATGAAATTCCTCGACGTCAAAACAGACTATGCGTTCAAAAAAGTTTTTGGTAGCGATAACTCCAAAAACATTCTGTTGAGCTTTCTCAATTCCTTAGATTTGTTTCATGATCAAGGATTTATCGAAGACTTGACTATCGTCGATCCCTACCAGATCCCGCTGATCCAGGGAATGAAAGATACCTTTGTCGATGTGCGGGCCACGTTGTCCAACGACACGTCGGTCATCATCGAAATGCAGGTATTGAATGTGCCAGGATTTGAACAGCGCGTGCTCTACAACGCCGCAAAGGCGTACTCCACGCAACTGATCAAGGGGGAACATTATCACCTGCTCAATCCTGTGGTCGCCCTGACTATCACGGACTTTGTGATGTTTGAAGACTACAGCGAATATTTGAGCACGTTCCAACTGATTGAAAAAGACCGGCTCGTGCAGTACAACGGCGATATCGAGCTTGTCTTCATCGAACTACCCAAGTTTCACAAAACAGAATCTGAACTGGTCGATATCGTGGATAAATGGATTTATTTCATTCAAAACGCAGGCAGCCTGGCCTACATTCCAGAAACACTCGGACAATTGCCTGCATTCTCGCAAGCCTTCACCATTGCCAACGAGGCTGGATTGTCCCAAGAAGAACTGGCCATGCAAAGCAAGCGCAAAGATTTCATCATCCTGCAAAAAGACTCCATCGCCTTAGCACATGCAAATGGGATCAGAGAAGGCAAGGTGGAAGGGATCCAAGAAGGTAAAGAAGAAGGGATAAAAATAGGAAAAGAAGAAGGGATAAAAATAGGAAAAGAAGAAGGGAAGACCGAAGGAAAATGGGAAGCGAAGCTCGAAGTCGCGCAACGCTTATTGCAACACGGGATGCCCTTGCAACAAGTTGCCGAAGTGGTCGGGTTGCAAGTCGAGCAACTTTCGCAATACATGCAGACGAACGACTAGGTTTTTATTTTGTTATTTTGGCTTTTTTGCACTATATATCCACGATTGATTTTCCGAGCAACTATCCAGAACCAACCTTTCACCTAGATTCCTCAGTCGACTGCTTGGGCGAAGAGAGTTTCAGGATGGCTTCGAGAAGCTGCTTGGTTACTTACACAATAATGAAGATGGGGCAATTTTGTATACGCTCTATCTCTATTGCATCCTGGCTTATCATACATCTCCAGTCATATTATGAAATTCCTCGACGTCAAAACAGACTATGCGTTCAAAAAAGTTTTTGGTAGCGATAACTCCAAAAACATTCTGTTGAGCTTTCTCAATTCCTTGGATTTGTTTCATGATCAAGGATTTATCGAAGACTTGACTATCGTCGACCCCTACCAGATCCCGCTGATCCAGGGAATGAAAGATACCTTTGTCGATGTGCGGGCCACGTTGTCCAACGGCACGTCGGTCATCATCGAAATGCAGGTATTGAATGTGCCAGGATTTGAACAGCGCGTGCTCTACAACGCCGCAAAGGCGTACTCCACGCAACTGATCAAGGGGGAACATTATCACCTGCTCAATCCTGTGGTCGCCCTGACTATCACGGACTTTGTGATGTTTGAAGACTACAGCGAATATTTGAGCACGTTCCAATTGATTGAAAAAGACCGGCTCGTGCAGTACAACGGCGATATCGAGCTTGTCTTCATCGAACTACCCAAGTTTCACAAAACAGAATCTGAACTGGTCGATATCGTGGATAAATGGATTTATTTCATTCAAAACGCAGGCAGCCTGGCCTACATTCCAGAAACACTCGGACAATTGCCTGCATTCTCGCAAGCCTTCACCATTGCCAACGAGGCTGGATTGTCCCAAGAAGAACTGGCCATGCAAAGCAAGCGCAAAGATTTCATCATCCTGCAAAAAGACTCCATCGCCTTGGCACATGCAAATGGGATCAGAGAAGGCAAGGTGGAAGGGATCCAAGAAGGTAAAGAAGAAGGGATAAAAATAGGAAAAGAAGAAGGGATAAAAATAGGAAAAGAAGAAGGAAAAATCGAAGGGAAGACCGAAGGAAAATGGGAAGCGAAGCTCGAAGTCGCGCAACGCTTATTGCAACACGGGATGCCCTTGCAACAAGTTGCCGAAGTGGTCGGGTTGCAAGTCGAGAAACTTTCGCAATACATGCAGACGAACGACTAGGTTTTTTGTTTTTTGTTTCTGGCAATGGATAATTGACCATTACCACCCCATCCACAATCGATTTTGCGATGAACACGCTGCGCCTACACCCCGGAAAAGAACGTTCGCTCCAGCGCAAACACCCTTGGATTTTTGCCTCCGCCATTGCGCGTGGTGATGCCGGGATGGGCGAAACGGTGCGCGTCGTAGCCCACGATGGGCGTTTCCTCGCATGGGCGGCATACAGCCCACATTCGCAGATTCGCGCCAGGGTATGGAGCTTCGACGAATCCGCCCGCATCGACGCGCCCTATTTCCCTACGCTGTGCCAACACGCCATCACTGCCCGGCAACGGCTGGGCATCGACAGCGAAAGTGATGCTGTGCGCCTGATTCACGGCGAATCGGATGGACTGCCCGGGCTGGTCGTCGACCGCTACGGCAGCGTGCTCGTCGCGCAGTTCCTTTCGGCAGGCGCCGAGCGATGGAAAGACGCCATTGCCGACGCACTGCTCGCATCAACAGGGCTGCATGACCTATACGAACGCAGCGACACCAGCAACCGCGCCCTGGAAGGCCTGCCACCCTGCACCGGATGGTTGCGTGGGGGCACGGGGACGACCCACGTGATTCGAGAACACGGCTGGACGATGGCCCTGGACATCGCCACCGGGCACAAGACGGGGTACTACATCGACCAGCGCAACAACCGCCTTCGCTTCGCCCAATACGCCCGGCTGCGCGGATTCGACGACGTGCTCAACACCTACTGCTACACCGGCGGGTTCACCGTTGCTGCGCTACACGGGGGCGCACGGCACGTGACCTCGGTCGACTCCAGCGGCGAAGCGCTCGCACTGGCACAGGACAACATTCGCCGCAACAGCTTTGCGGAAGACCGCTGCACATGGATCGAGGCAGACGTCAACACCACGATGCGCCGGTTCCTTGATGCCAGGCGCCGGTTTGACGCCATCGTCCTCGACCCCCCGAAGTTCGCCCCCACAGTGCGCCACGCCGACAAAGCCGCACGGGCCTACAAGGATATCCACCGCATCGCCTTCCAGCTCCTGCGCCCCCAGGGCGTGCTGTTCGGCTTCAGTTGCTCCAGCGGCATCGGCGTCGAGCTGTTCCACAAGATCGTCGCCAGCGCCAGCGCCGATGCTGGTGTCGAATGCCTGATCGTCGAACGTCTGGGCGCTGGGGCCGATCACCCCATCAGCACGGCCTTTCCCGAAGGGGAATACCTCAAAGGGCTAGTGCTGATTCGCCGGGACTGAAGCCCCAGGTTCTTGGCACCGTAGCGCAACGATTGGTATTTGATTAGTATTTGTTACTTCCATGGCGGTGTTCGCCACGCAGCTATTCGCCCCCTCGAAACCAAAGCATCACGACTTGCAAAGCAGAATTTTCTATTTCAAAACTAATATCAATCACCGTATTAACAAATATATGACGTGCAGCCTGTGCTGATATAGTCAACATTCCCTCAACCACTTCCCCTTCTACGCTGTGACGAAACAAAATCAGACCATGTCGATTCGGCACTATCCCCTGGCCGTTATGCTTTGGCTATATTGTACGGCCTGTAATGCCGCATCCCCAGGGCAGGCTGCATCCTCGGGAAATTCTGCAGACGTATTGACGGGACGAACATTCGTGTATTGCTTCAACCCCGCCTGGCGCCCCTATGACTATGCCGACAGCGGTCAACAAAAGGGTATTTTTGGAGATTATCTGCAATTATTCGCTGAGCGGCTCGGAATTCACGTTGTACCCCATCAGACTCTCACATGGACAGATGCGCTAGATGCCGTCAAACGTGGCGACTGCGACTTCCTCGTTGGCGCAGTGAAAACTGCTGAGCGGGAACAATACCTCGACTTTACGGTGCCTTATTTCGACATGGTTCACGTTTTGATCGCTAAACCGGATCGACCATTCATCGGTTCATTGAGCAGCCTTTCCGGAAAGACCATTTCCGGGCCAAAGAGCGGTGCAATCATGCAGTGGATCGCTCGCGATTATCCGAGCATCCGGCAGAAATACGTCGAAACTGCCAATGAATCAATGGATACGATCATGGCTGACCGGGTATATGCTCATGTGACACCTCTCGATGCGCTGGTTAGCGATTATGGTTGGCTGTTGCGAAACCTAAAAATTATTGGCAAGCTGGACTATGCTTATCCGATTTCCATTGCAGTGCGCAAGGATTTACCAGACCTGAAAAATGCATTCGATACTGCAATCGTCTCGCTCTCGCATGACGATCGATCAGCAATTTCAAAACGCTGGACGACATTCACATTTGTCGAGGAAATCGATTACACACTTATCTGGCAGGTACTGGGCGTGACAATGTTATTGCTCGCATCATTTGCCTTCTGGAATCATCACTTGCGGCAAGAAGTTGCCAAGCGCAAGGAACTAGAGATCCAGTTGCTTGAACGCACAGAAAATCTATCTGAGGCACTCAATTTCAATGAAAGCATGCTGATCAACTCACCAATTCCGATTGGTGTCTATGTCGAAAGTGGCCAATGCGTCTTGGCTAATGAGGCTTATGCCAAATTTGTTGGGGCAACACGTGAAGACTTACTGGCGCAGAATTTCTACGATATTTCCTCGTGGAAAGTATCAAGTCTGCTTGGCGATTGCCTGACCGCCCTAAAACTTCAGGAGCCACAACAGCGAGAAGCGCATCTCGTCACTACATTTGGAAAAAACGTGTGGTTTGAGTACCGAATTCTGCCCAGTCATCTGAAAGGCGAAGTTCATTTATTGATTCAGTTTTTCGACTTGACGGAACGAAAACGCCTGGAAGATGATTTAAGGCATTTGGCATTCCATGACCCCCTCACGCGGCTCCCCAACCGCCGCCTGCTGCTAGACCGGCTTACACAAGCGCTGTATCTTGGTAAGCGTGAAAACAACTATTTGGCAGTGTTATTTATCGACCTGAACAAGTTTAAACAATTGAATGACAACTACGGCCACGATACAGGCGATCAGATGCTGGTCGAAGTTGCCAACCGATTGCAAAGTATTGTCCGTCAATCAGACACTGTAGCCCGGCTCGGTGGTGATGAGTTTATTGTGCTGCTCTCAAGACTGAGCACCGACGCGGAGCAGGCTGCTCAGTATGCAAAATCTTTTGTCGAGAAGATTCACAGCGCTTTGAATTCGGATTACGTACTGGGCAATGTCCACCATCATGGGTCAGCCAGCGTTGGAATCAAGTTGTTTCTCGGTGGCGACATGGACCCCGATCAGATTCTCAAGGAAGCTGATTCCGCCATGTATGAGATAAAAAAAGGCCTACTGCAGTAACACTGCCCGTGCGGCAATGTCGAGACACGTCTGCAAGTTTGAACCCAGATAGTCCATGAGGCGCACCTTCGGTGCTGTTTGCGGGCATGAGGCGCATGGGCGGCCATTTTTGCCCTTCTTCGTTGTTCCTAGCTCCAGCTATGAACGCCTTACATGGACGTCGCACTCATGGACGTCGCACTCAGCCCAAAACTGCCTCGCCACTGCATCCACCTGCCCTGCAAACCCTCATGGACTATCTGGGTTGAAGAAAACATGTCGCAAAAAATGGATGTTGCTTTGGCAGTATTGAGAAGATCGCATCACACGAACGAATGCCACCCCGCGATTGGCGGCTCTGGTTCGTGATTGATACACTTCTTCTATCTCCGGCTATCTCTCCATAACCTATTGAGCAGTTACAAAATTATCATTTAATCTGTACATACCACGCATTCCACCTATAGTTTGCCGAAGTCCATAGACGGGGGGAAGCATGTGGCATGAGAACTATATTTTGAATTTTATAATATTCCTCGTTCCATTTTCATTCACAATACTATATGTTCCATTTAAATGCTTCACCAGCATTTTAACGATAGTAAGCCCAAACCCGGGTAATTTGTTTTTCATAACACTTTCATCCATACCAATACCATTATCCTGAATAACAATAATTACCGTATTATCAATTTTATCAATAGAGACAGAAACTACGCCTTTGTCACGGCCTTTGAATGCGTATTTGATAATATTAGTCAAAAGCTCATTGATAATAATTCCGATAGAAATTGCTTTATTGGAATTGATTTCAAAATTTGCAATATATCTTTCAATGGTGATATTATTTTTTAAAATAAATACCGCAACAAATGAATCAATAAGGTTTTCCGTATAACTGCGAATTGGTATTTCATTATAATCATCTGTCATCAATAGATTATCGTACAGAATGCGCATACTTTGCACACGAGAAATAGCATCCTGAAGTGCGAGGGACACTTCAGAATTCGCCGTTGACCCTGCCTGAAATGATAAAAGATTTTCAATACTGGCAATATTGTTTTTGACACGGTGATGGACTTCTCTCAACAGAATCTCTTTTTCGCAGAGTTGTTTTTGTATTTCTTCCTCTGCGTTCTTCTGCTCGGTAATGTCGGTCAGCACTACGCGGCAGACCGTCGCGCCATCTTCCGACTGGGTAGCCGTTGCAGTCAAATGAGCCCAAAATAGCGCACCGTCCGACTGGACCAGCCGCAGTTCGCATTCCTGATGTTCGCCCTTTTCAAAGAGCTTCTTACGGTGCAGGTAGTAGATGTCTTGGTCTTCCTTGAAGATAAAGCGGGAAAGCGGTTGCTTTACCATCGCGCCGCAAGACACGCCCAGCAGCGTGGCTGCCGTGAGGTTGGCCTCCAGAATCAGTCCCTTTTCGGACAGCGTGCAGTACCCCACCGGGGCCAGGTCATAGAGGTCGTAATAGCGCGCCCGCCCAGCTTCGATCTCTGTCTGTGCCCTGCGCAGCTCCTCGTTTTGCATCTCCAGCTCAATCTGATGCACCCGCAATTCGTGGAACACCCGCTGAATTTCTTCGGGGGCTTGCGGGGACTGGATGGTCGACTCGATCGACCGGGCTTGCTCCTCGGCCTGTTGGCGCATCGCTGCGGCATCGCCGGGCGTCTGCCCGGATTTTTCCCTTTTGTCTAGCATGGCTTTTCCTCGTGTTGATGGATTTCTGCGGGGGGCTCCCCGCCTTGCTGCCCGGTGACATCTAGGGATGCGCAAGTAAGGCCGACAACCGAGCCGGCTGCATCGCGCAACGGTTCGATTGTGAGGTCATACACCAAGGCTTTGCCATCAACAGTCATCAATACTTTTTGCCGCAGGCCTTTTCCGCTGTCCAGCACCTGTTGCTTGAGGGCCGTCAATACGGCGGCATCCTCTACAGACAAAAGATCGGCGTCGGTTTTGCCGATGATCTGTTCCCCCTTCAATCCGAGGTTGGGGTTATGAATCCAGGTATAGCGCAGCCCCACGTCTTGATTGCTCAAGGTGATCGTCGTACTCTGGAGGACGACCCGCAGCCTTTCTTCGTTCGACCACAGCACATCTTGCAGTTTTCGCGCCGTCGTGATGTCTACAAAGGTGAGCACCGCGCCCTCAATGACGTTGTCCATGGTGCGGTAGGGCAGGATGCGCATAAGGTACCACCGGCCCTCGGCGGTCTGCACTTCAGCCTCCCTGGGAATCAGGGTATCGAGCACCGCCTTGATATCCGCTATCAGCGTGCCGTAGCCGGGCAGGTTGGAAACAATGTGGCCCACCGGCCTGCCGATGTCGCTCTGAATCAGGTTGATGATTTTCGTGGCGGCGGGGGTGAAGCGCAAAAGGCGCACTTGGTGGTCCACGAAAACCGTGGCGATGCCGGTTCCGGCCAGCAGGTTGCTCATGTCATTGATGGCCCGCGACAAGTCGGCCACCTTGGTTTGCAACTCGGCGTTGACCGTGGCCAGCTCCTCATTGACCGATTGCAGCTCCTCCTTGGAAGTCTCCAGCTCCTCATTGGTGGATTGCAGTTCCTCGTTCACCGACTGCATCTCTTCGTTGGAGGATTTCAGCTCTTCGTTGGAGGTCTCCAGTTCTTCGTTGGCGGTCTGGAGATACTCCTCCTTGGCCCGCAGCTCCTGCTTAAGCCCGGCGATGCGAGCGTCGGCATCATCAACGGTCGTCGGTTCTTCCAATGACGGTTTGCCGACTGGCCCCTGGATGACCGGTTCCTGTGTCGGTTCCAAAATCACCAGATACAGCCGGGGCTGGGGTAACGCTGTACTTCGACCAGGCTCGGTGCAAGCCGGGGCAACGGCCACCGGGCGAACCGTCAGGTTCACGGCGGTAAATTCACCGTTGGTCTTGACGCGCAAACCCTGGCAGCACACTGTGTCCCCGGTCGCCATGGCTTTGTGCAGGGCAATGGTCAGGTCGTTCCGCAATCCTTCCCGGGCCATTTTCAGAATGTTGTTGGGGCCGCTCTCACCTGGGGCAGGCTCCAGATACATGCCGGTGCGGCCATGGAGATAAAAAATGTCGCCCTGCGCGTTGACCAGCACTCCGGCCTGCACCACCTGCTGCAACAAAGCCTGTTCGGTCAGCTCGCGCAGCGGTAGTTTTTTGCTGGCAGTCGGCTGCTTCCCGACGGTCTGCGGCGTCGCCGCATCAACGACCATCATGGGCTGCAGCAACCGGCCTAGTCCTGCGCGCCGGGAGCCAAGAAAGTCTTCCTTGCGCTGAAATATCTTCTGCTTGCGATCCAGGGTGGCAAAGAGACCGCCGAACTCGCTCACGGTTTCCGAAGTCCCCAGAAAGAGATACCTGCCGGGGTTCATGGCATAGTGAAACAGCGGGATCAGCTTTTTCTGCAACTCCCCGTCCAGATAAATCAGCAGGTTGCGACAACTGATCAGGTCGAGCTTGGAAAAGGGAGGGTCCTTGATGACATTCTGCTCGGCAAAAACCAGCAAGTCGCGGATGCTTTTGTGTACCCGGTAGGCACCGCCGCCCGGCTCGATCGTGAAAAAACGCGCCAGTCGTTCCGGCGTAAGGTCGGCGGCTATGGATGCCGGATAGATGCCGACGCGGGCCACGGCAACGGCGTGGCTGTCGATGTCGGTGGCAAAGACCTGCACGTCGAAGCACTGTTTTAGCGCCTCCTGGCGCTCGGCCAGCAAAATTGCCAGGGAATATGCCTCCTCGCCGGTGGAACAGCCCGGCACCCAGACGCGAATGGCGTCGTCAGCGCCCTTGCCGGCAAAGAGCTTGGGGATGACTTGCCCCTCCAGGGCCTTGAATGCTTCGGGGTCGCGGAAGAAATTCGTTACGCCGATCAACATGTCGCGAAACAGCGCATCCACTTCCTCGGGTGTCTGCTGGACGAACTTGGCGTAGCTGTCCATGCTGACCAACTGATGCACAGCCATGCGCCGTTCGATGCGCCGCTGAATCGTGGAAGGCTTGTACTGGGAAAAGTCGTGGCCAGTCTGGGCGCGCAGATGGACAAAGATTTTTTTCAGCGCGCTCTCCACCCGGGGCGTCGGGGTCGCGGGCCGGGGCGGCTTGCCGAAGGCATGGGTCGCATAAGCGATAAGCTGGGCGGGCATTTCGGTCGGCGGCAGTTCGTAATCCACCAGGCCCGTAGCGATGGCGCTGCGCGGCATGCCGTCATATTCGGTGGATTCCGGGTTCTGGGCCATGACCATGCCACCCTCGCCTTTGATGGACCGCAAGCCCAAGGTTCCGTCACTGCCAGTGCCAGAGAGCACCACGCCAATGGCTCGCTCGTGCTGGTCCTGCGCCAGCGACCGGAAAAAGAAATCGATGGGCATGCGCTGGCCGTGCGGTGCCACAGGCTTCAGCAGTTGCAGTGCGCCGTTCAAAAACGCCATATCGAAATTGGGCGGGATGATGTAGGCGCAGTTGATCCGAACTGGCATGCCGTCCTCGACCTCGAAAGCCTGCATGCGGGTGTAGCGCCGGATCAAGTCGGTGAGGATGCTCTTGTGGTCCGGAGCCAGGTGCTGCACCAGCACAAAAGCCATCCCCGGTTCGGTATCCGCAGGCATGCCGGAAAAGAATGCCTCAAAAGCTGCCAGCCCCCCAGCCGAAGCCCCGATGCCCACAATGGGAAAGGCATCTCTATGCGATGTTGGTTCTTCTATATCAGATGCAACAGTTGTTTTGACTGGGGCAGTTTTTATCTTTTTCATACACGGCATCACTATAGAATTAATACTTGCATCCATCAAACGACTGCACGAATCAATGCCTTCTCTCAATAAGTTCTTTTACTGGCAGAGGGAGTAATTCACGGAGCTTGCTACTAATCATCTCCTCGCGTCGTTGCCAAATAATTCCAAGATAGATAACCACAAGGCCAATGACTGTCAGGATGAATGGGAATATCATGCTGTTCTTAAATACACTGTAGGCCAAATGCCCAAGATAGCCCGCTGCGCCCAGACCACCGAACACCGCAAAAACCCTGCGCGAAAGCATTGCACCTACAGCGATCAATAGGAGGTTTATGCATAAATAAACAAATTTATTGAATTCACTGTCTGAGTGCATCATCGATAATCCGCCCCAGAATGCAATAACACCAAACAAATAAAGCCAAAATGCATAATCCTTGTCATGCCGGGTCCGAATATCCACCCAGAAAGCGAGAAGTACGATCAGCAAGCCACACCACAGCGAAACGAATTTGCGCAACTCCCACCTCAAGTCTGTGTCACCGAACAGAAAGGGAGTCAAATCCATACTGATGTACCAGAGCGTTACTGCAATGGGCATGACCAAAAACGGCAAGCGATAGCGCGACAGCATGACCACGCCGCTCACCAGCGTGGCGAGTTCCATCAATATCCACCGCCAGTCAATATGCGTGTGGTACTCACGAAAAACTTTCCCTTCGGCCCACCAGCCCAGTGCGGATTGCAGACCATATACCGCCAAGGGTGTGAGGACGACAACAAAGGTAGCCATGATGCCTGCTGGAACTAGCAAGCGGCTGCGGTACAAAAAAAACTCAGTGAGCCACAGGCCCGCACCAGCATAGGCAAGCGCAATAAAAAATAAGCCCCATCCACCGAAGCGTTCCCACCCGAGCGTCATAAATATGCTCATTGCACCAATGGCAATCAAACCACCAAGGTAGTAAAGAACGTGTGTAAAGCTAAAACTTGGCGTATCCTTTCCTCGCTCAGCCAGAAACTGCCATAGCTGTTCCGCCTGCTGCTCGCTGAGCAGACCGTTTTCGGTTGCATCTTTCAGGAGGCTACGGTGTAGTTCCATGCCAACTCCTAACGTTTCATTCACTGCAAAAGTTGGTTTGCAGTCACCTTCCACGCACGTACATCCACTTGTACAATGCAATGGCTTGCAGGCATGATTGCCCCAAAAAACTGAATTTATTTTTATAGAATCTTTTCTACTGAATTTGGACTCTTTTGTTCATCAGTAGATAACGATTTCTTTTGCAGTTTTTCTGTTTTTTTCTTTTTCTTGTCTAATTCTCGTTGACGTTTCTCAAATTGGTAGTTTGGTTTGATGGCCATAATTATTTATTAGTTTTGTAAAACTCTTATGATAAAATGTTATTGATAAATTGCACGAAAATTGTATTATTTTCTATAAATTATTGAGGCAGCTTCCCGTTTTTAATCTTCATCTGTTTTCTTTCTGGTCATTTTGACTTCTGATCGGAGAAATTTCTCTTTCAGTCGGCGTTGCTTGGATGCAAACGTTGGTTTCGTCGGACGGCGCGGTCTTGGTGTATGCATCGCATCCGCAATAATTTTTTCTAGTCTTACAATTGCATTGATCCTATTATTTTCTTGATTTCTGGATGTTTGCGCTTTGATTATCAATATTCCATCTTTACTAACTCTCTTTCCCGGAAGCGCAAGCAACTTTTCTTTTACTTCCTCTGGCAGCGAAGATGCTGTAATATCAAATCGAAGTTGAACCGCACTAGAAACCTTATTTACATTTTGACCACCTGGCCCTTGAGCGCGAATGGCCGTAAATTCGATTTCATGTACTGGAACTACTGAGGGCATTTTTTCCTAGAAATGGATACCGATAGAACGTTGGTTGTAATGACATTTATATTTGTATTAATATTTTTGTAACGAATGCCAAAGACTTCCGCGTCGCAAGCGAGCCGCACGCTGTCCGGGTTGCGGGGTACGGCAACTGCGTGCCATGATCGAGGGTCGAATCTTTTCCGCCACCCTCGCGTGCGAGGGGATCATGACTATCGTAACCGTAGGCATGGACGTGACCAAAAACGTCACTGTTGCGCATGGTGTGGACGAAACTGGCCAAGCTGTGCTGATGCGCCCCCAGGTTACGCACGCCAAGCTGCTTGATCTCATTGCCAATGTGCCCACCAGCCTGATTAGCCTGGAAGCCTGCGCGGTGCCCACCACGGGGCCAGGCAGTGTGCCAAGTTCGGTCACACCTGCGCATTGATGGCCCCGAAATTCTTTGCCCCGTGCCGCATAAACGGCAAAAACACCTGGAAGACCTGCCCGTCTGGTACACGTGGTCAGCGACGCACACAGTGCATGGACCCGCTTGAACCCAGATAGTCCATGAGGGTTTGCAGGGCAGGTGGATGCAGTGGCGAGGCAGTTTTGGCCTGACTGAGGCGTGCATAGCTTGCGCTATGAACAACGAAGAAGAGCAAAAATGGCCGCCAATGCGCCGCCTACACGCAAACAGCACCGAAGGTGCGCCTCATGGACTATCTGGGTTGAATATCGGTTTGATCAAGCAGACTGGAAAACGGCTCCAGCCCCGCTACGCTCGCCAATTTGTCGGGCTTGTCAACGTGCTTGAACAGTGCCCACTTATCACTTTCATCAGATGCCACCTCGCCATTATTGAGGAGATAATTTTCCCAAAGTACTGTACTCATCATTTCCTCCTGATAGCTCACATAAAGAGTAACCGTCGGCGGTCATCCACGTCGATCGTTGCTACTGCCGCTCTGTCGCCGCCGTCCGTCTGACTTGCATACCGCATCGTAGACATTTTTCTGACATTCTAAGCAAATTTCACATTGTGATAAATATGCCTTACCATCGAAATCGCTGAAAGGAAAGGCCAGCTCCTCGTCTCCGAATGCGCAGTCTATCGTCAAGTTGAGGCACTGACGCTGCTTTTTGCGCAGGTCGCTTCAAATGTAGTGGTAGCCATCACTTCATGGGTTGACGGATGATTGTTTTCCATTTCGTTGGATCGGTGCGTCGTATATCACTTAGGTAAATCTCATGGTGCTTCCCAGCTCGGCCTGTTCGTGCGTCGATAAAACCATGGAGGCGCTCTATCGTTGGCCCTTCTTCCGAAAATGGCCCAATGTGAAGAACTTGGGCGCACAAACCTTCCGAAAACTTTTCCATCCGAAGTTTTCCGATAGCCGGAAGGCCTTTCTTGATCTTGACCTCGGAAATAGCAGCCTCAATGACTACATCTTCCACGAAGTACGGCTGCATAATCATCATTGTCCATTTCCACATTTTCTTGTCGTTGGTACTAAACGCAGACATGTCATCTGCCCACCAAAGCCCCTCGAGTGGCATGACTGCGTAGTCCATTCCTTGTGCCCCCTTTTTCACAATGAACTTTGCCGTGTAGGAAACAGAGAATAGAGCTTCCACTGCCTGGGCATATTCTTGTGATGTGTTGGGATCACCTTCACCATCGACCATGAGGAACTGGAAGGTTGGTACCTCAACCTGAACCACTTCCTTTACGGATGGTTGGTAAAGATGCTTTAGTTCTTTCTTGATATCAATCTTCTGCACGGATGCTCCTGATGATGGCTAATCGGGATAGGGAAAAACCTCGCAGCTCCCTCCTCCCACACCACCGGAAGAACGGGTCACGTATCCGGGGGTTCGATGAATGGTAACATAGTTTAGTCGAACATACAGGGGGACATCGTCTGAGCATGTCTGAGAAGAACCTGAATTCTGATTATTGTTTAGTAATTTTCTATATCTGCAAATTTTTTGCGAATTGTCAGAATACCGTCAAGGTTGGCGAAAAATAGTTCGATCAACCGGGGATCGAAATGCCGTCCACTTTGTTCACGAAACAATGCATATATATCCTCGTCACGCCAAGCAGGTTTGTAGACCCTCGCACTACCCAGGGCATCAAAAACATCGGCAACCGCAGTAATGCGGCCATAAATGTGAATCTGCTCGCCAACCAAACCTACTGGATATCCACTTCCATCGAACTTTTCGTGATGTTGGTGGGCCACTATGGCAGCGGCCTTCAGAAGTTTCCGACTGCTATGGCATAGCATCTCATAACCGATGCTGGCGTGAGTCTTCATCACTGCAAATTCCTCGGAACTCAGTCGACCCGGCTTGTTGAGGATGGCATCAGGAATGGCAACCTTTCCAATGTCATGCATCGGACTGACTTGTTTTAGAAGCTCCGCCTGGTCAATACTCAGGTTATATGCCTTGGCCAGTAGGCAGGAGTATTCAGCAACCCGCTTAACATGATTTCCTGTCTCTTTGCTACGCGACTCACCAATGGCTCCCATGGTGAATATGACTTCCCTCTGGGTCTGTTCTAGTTCTTGATGAAGTTGTTGGATGTGGGCTGCATTCCCCTTGAGATTGGCAGCCATGTCATTGATTCGCTCTCCCAATACCCCCAACTCGTCGCAAGAATGCACAGTGACATTGACGTCGAAGTCACCTGCGGCAATGCGGTCAGTTGCTGCCCTGGCTTGCAACAACGGAACCTGGAACAACCTAGAAAATATGCCTGTAATTTTTGTTCCGGTGACAATAATAAATATAATAAATATCAATATATAAGCATACTGCGCATCAGAAATAATTTGATGATTACTATCTATCCAAGCAATGATCCAGCCGAGAAAAATGATCGGCGCTACCGAAAAACCAAGATGGTAGATACGGAATTTTGCATGGATCGATGGTTGGAACTGGTCTTTATAATATTCAAGCCGGTTTTGAAAAATTTTTGGTATCCAATAGGTACGATTCAAGTACTCAAACAAAAAATAACCAATTGCCATCGAGATGAATGAAATACCAAAAACCCCAAAATTTCCCAACAAGATGTCGCGAAAAGGAAGATGCGGAGCAACGATCCACAGGAGAATCACACCCTGGAAAAAACTCGAAAGCCAGCCGAAGATCGTGATGAAAACGAAATACAGTGGAAAATCCAAGATCTTGCCACGATACGTGTCAACCGTAGCTTTTGCTCGAAACAATGGTGCCACGTATAGCATATACAGGCAAGCTGTACTGCCAAATGGGATAACTAGCAACCATAGCTGATAGTTATCCAGCAATAAAGCTACTTCCGGATTAGCAGGAAACAGTGAGGCGTAAATCGCAAGCAGCGCTCCAGCCATATTCGCTGCAAACCCGGAGAATAGTGAGAGCAGAATGATCCGGCTCCGAAACTCTGGGATAGGTTTATCAGATATTGTGGTGCAGTGGGCGTCTATCATGTACGAAACACCTCAATGTCTTGGATACGAGCTGATTCTTCTTCCGCGTCTGACGGAATTCCTTGTTAAAGAAGAAATATAGCGCCATACTCGATAAATCGATCACAGTCCTTTTTCAACTAACTTCTCAATAAGTTATGGAAAAATTGCAGTAGTGTATTAGGCACGAATGCCCGTCGCCAATCGCAGAATGGCATTAGTTCGTGTGATGCGATCTTCCAAATACCGCCAAAATGAAATCCCTTGTTTGCGACAAGTTTTCGTCAAACTTGCAAACGTGTCTCGACATTGTCGCCCAAGGTCGCTACGGGTTCCACCACTCACTTTTCGTTTTTTTTTTACAATCCCGAATATTGGCTTCGCTTCCATTTTTATGTATCGGTATTTCCTGTTTATTAATTTTTATCCACTGTCAAGCCTATATATTTTGCAATTTGCCGTAGTAATATTTGCGATATTTCATTCCCTGAATGACATGGCACCGTGGTACACATTCCATTAGTGGATCAAAACTTTTGGTGCGAACCGCGTTGCCGAACTTCGGAAAAACCCAATGCTGCAAGCAGTGCGATGAATTCGCGAGGCTTGAGAATAGGAAAATTTCCCATCTGTTGCACGCCACAACAACATTTTGTTTTCCGACAAATTCGGATTCCAACATAGGTTCGCCATCCTCCAGCAACATGGCAACGACTTCCTGGAGTTTTTTGTGTAGTTCCTCCAAGGTTTCCGCCTGTGTATGTGCTCCTGGAAATCCTGGAATAAAGCCGACGCGCTGTAGCGCACCCGCTGGCACGAATGGGTTAGGGCGCATGGTACGGGCCAAGAAACCGTACCCCATCGAAGTGAATGAGGTGAGATGGTGCATCCGCCACCCACACCTCCGTTTCCCATGCAATTTCTCCAAGGTAGCGCCCCATAACGGAACGATTCGGAAAGGCAGTCACAAAAACCAGCCCAGCCTTGGAACCGGCGAAAAGCTTGGCGAGTTCAGCATGGCGCTTCCCATCGACTGGCCCGTGACTGGTGACGGACTCCAACAACAGCAGCCAATTTTTCTCGGTGAAATACAAAACTACATCGGGCATCTTGCCATGCACGTCCACTTCCACTCCCAGCTCGGCCAGCAATGCGGCATCAAAGTACCCCCACTTTTCCCCAGTGTCCCCTGCATAGACCAGCACGCTACCCGGTGCAAAGCGGGGCGCAAAGTCCTCCATGATGGCCCGGATCAACTCGCTATGTTCACCCGGACTGAGGGTGATGGTCTTACCCGGTGCAATCGCCACCGGGATGCGATGCTGTTCGCGCTCTTTGGCGTACTTGGCGACAAGTGTTGCACGCTCGGCCAAGTAGGCGATGAGGTTGTCGTGCCACTGCAGCGTGCCAAAGCTGCGCAACAACTTCAGCGCTGCTGGTTCCATCTGATACACCGCTTTCGGGCTATTCACCGGGCGGTCGGGCTTGTCCGGGTTGTAGAGGGCCACGCCCGCATCGCAGAACTGGTGCATGGTCTGGCGTCGGAACGTCTCGCGGGTATTCGGCGCGTATTCCTTGCCATAGTGCTCCCGAACCCAATCCATGATTGGCGTGATGCCAAGAAGCGGGTTCTCTGCCTGTGACCATGGTTTGCCCGGCGTAAGGTTTAGCAAGGCCAGCAAAGCGAAGGCGGATCGCTCGTTTTGCTGCGCCCGGGGTAGGCCAAGAGAAACAATCATCTGGTGGGCGGCCTTGATGTAGTCCCTGATCTTGTCAGTCATGCAATCAGTTTCCGGAATTGTTCGTCAATCATGTCTTGTGTAATTTCGCTGTGTTGTTGGACCCATTTGCCCAAATCGATGAGCGCCTCACGACTTGGATACTTCATCAGCATAAGGTCGGTTGCATTGACCTGCGTATGACCGTTGAAGCGCCGGAAGCTGTCGTCCACGGCAGTAGTGTTGAGATACATAGCTAACCCTCTTGCCAGCAATGCAGGCAAGCCACGTTTATTTTCGTGAAAAAGGTTGATGTGATTCTCAAAACCCAGCACGGTATGGTTGCCAAAAGCCGATGGATCGACCACGCTTGCCACCACACGTCGCTTTTCTTCCTTGGATGAAAACCGGCGTACTACGCAATAAAAACCATTGGGATACAGCCACTTTTCTGTCACATCATTGCGCAAAATCGCATTCGGCTTCTTCAAGCCTGGCACGGGCCATACTACCCCAGTGATACCCAAGTGGCCGGGATAAACCAAAGGAACGGCGCCTTCTTCTGGCATATCCCGCAAATGCTCTTTCAGACGAAAATCCACCACAGGCCCGGTTGATACCTTGATACCCAAATGGGCCAGCGTGTAGCGCACGGCAGGTGATAACTCGATGGCGCTTTTCTCTAGCGACGTAGGTACATGGATGAATCGTTCCGAATCGTCCGGGAATACGATCCGGTCGAACGAGTGTTCGTGGGAAACAAGGTCGGTGAAGCTGTCGTCCGTCGAAGTGGTGATCGTTACTGGCCCAGGCTTTCCGCCTCGCTCCAGTCGAATGATGATGTTTTCTTGGAGTACCTCGTCATCCTGGAAAGCCTTGTTGCGCGACTCGAAAAGATGAATGTGGCGAATGGCCGCACGCTCAAGGATGAAATCGCGGAACGGGCGGTAGTACGGCCCATTGCAAAAGCTGCGCGGGATGATTGCGACGATTTGGCCGCCTGGTGCAGCCTGTGCTACGGCTAGTGCGACAAAGGCCGAATACAGATTCACTGTCTCAATACCAACCGTGCGCAATGCCAGCCGATGGGCTGAATCGGAATTGATCTTCTTATATGGCGGATTCAGAATCGCGTGGGTATATTGTGGCATCACTGAAGCAAAAAAACTACCAGCAATTGCTTCCGTTGCAGCATGAATAAAATCTTCCACTCGAATTACTGCGGAAAACTCTGGCCGGTTTTGATGCCGATGTAAAGTATTTTGCAAATAAATTTTCAGGGAATCGTCAATTTCAAACGCATCCAATTCCACGCGATGAAAATGAAAGCCGCCCAACTGCCACCTTTCTAAAAATGCATCAGAAAGAGAACCAATCCCAGCCCCGGCATCGAGTAAGCGGCAATTACCATAGGCATCAGGGAAAAGGCTGGCCATAAACATGGCAATCTTGGATGGTGTAAAAAACTGGCCAAACTGTGACTTTTTGTTTGACTCAATCTTTTTGGACACCTCCAATCTTGTCTGTTCGATTGTCAATACTCTCACGTCTTCTTCTTTACCTTCTAACGTTGAAGAAAACCGACCGCCAGGTAACCGTTTACGCACTGCTGCAATTTCTTGCATTTCCTGCTCCAAGCGCTTTTTGAAGGTTTGCCATTGCAAGATAGACTACAAATCATACTTCATTGTATAAGTATTTCTCAGAATGACAGAAGCCCTCATGCCCCGTGCTGACCACATGCAAAACGGCTGGTTAGGATGTCGGCTGAATGGCTTTGTTAGGCCAATTTGCTTCCACAGTGAAAGACTGCCCAAGAATTTTGAAGTGCGTAAATTCATTTTTTCTTAATTTGCTACGAATTTCTTCAAAAGATTCTACTACATCTTCTGCATATAGCCGTTCACCACAGTGAAGACATACTTCGGCAGTTACTATCATAGAAACCGTATTGCCACCGTTTCTCAAGAGTTTCTCCACCTTTTTATTTACTAATTCACCATTACAGACAGGACATTTTTCAAATGGTTTCATGTTTTCACCCTAATTTTCCAGTCAATCCAGCGCTTTGGATCTGGACGATACACTGTAAGTAACACAACCCATAAATTATCTGGATTGTAACCCCATACACTATGAATAGGTTCTCCAGTAAAATTTTTACCAAATACAAGACAGCTTGGGTATGGCCTGTCATTTGGATAATCTTCAATAATTTCACCCTTTATTACTGAGTAATAAATTTCATCGAACGCCAAATCATCATTTACCGCTTCTTCATCAGCGTGATCTGTTATGCGAACTAGACTTCTTTGGATTGCAACAATAATATCAGTAATATTCATTATTTACGAAACATATTTACTTAATTTGCGTTATTATCCAAAATAGCGCAAAAGTTCTAGAGCATATTATCGATGTTCGCATTCGTCCACTTTGCACAAGCGTCGTCACATTTATCTTACGCAGATATCTACAGTCTATGGCTTGCGGCAAGCGGATAAAGATATTTGTTTGTGACTCGTATTAGATAAGACATCCCATCGTCCTTGTATTTTCCAAGCCAGTTCAGCCAGCGAATCTGCTCTTGGCTTAATTTTTCAGAAATATCCTTTACCTCCAAAAAATGCAATACACCGTCGGCAAACCCTACGATATCAGGGAGTCCGTTGGGTCCTGATTTGCATAACTCACAAATCAATTCATTTTTAAGCTCGCTGGGAACGAATCTATCAATCAAGTCAATTCTTGCTAGCGTCTCTTGGTAATAATATGTTTTACCATACAGACAGACTCCATTTGCATACCCAGAACAACCATTGATTTCTGTAAAGTTAAATTTACGGATTTTTGTGTAATTTCCGCATACTGGACATTTTTTTGGCGGAATGAATGATTTGTAACTTTCCTGCTCAAGCGCCAATTGTTGCAGTACACCAGCCCATGTTGTCGCGCCCACTCTGCAAGCTATTTCGTAAAGTGGTTTCTTGAACGGTATATTCCTGTTAGAAAACCAAAATTCCAAATATTTATTTGCCCATTGCTGCTGACAAACTTTTTCTGCTTGTCCACGAGTGTTGTGATAGGCTTCGTCATAGATAATAATCTCCGAATAAAGCTGCGCATTCACAATGCTATCCACTACTCCATGAGTTTCAATCTAGAGGATATCCTGCATCAGTCTGAAATTCTACGCATGAGCCAGTTTCGAAATGGACATCGAATCAGCATCAGGTAGACCATGCCAGCCAGCTCGACTTTCCAATGCTTTTCACTGATGTATCCATCCTCAATCCCGTCAGCACAATCAACCATCAATGCAAGCTCCAGCGCAGCACAGCCACGTATGCTGGAATTTTCCCCATCACTCCCCCTCCCCATCCCCCCCCACCGGCGCATGCACTCCCATATGCGCCGCTTGTTGTGCATGGATCTCCCTTTGCCGCGCTGTATCCGGCAGCAATGTCCGCACTACAACAAAAAATATCGGCACAAATACTACCGCCAGTGTTGTCCCCGCAATGATTCCGCCAATTACTCCGGTGCCAATGGCACGCTGGCTTGCGGAACCGGCTCCCGTCGCCAAAGCCAATGGCAGTACGCCGAGCGTGAATGCCAGCGATGTCATCACGATCGGGCGGAATCGCAGGTGCGCGGCTTCCAGCGCCGCTGTGATCACCGCCTTGCCTTGGGCGTGCAAGTCTTTTGCAAATTCAATGATCAGAATCGCGTTTTTGGCGGATAGGCCGATGATCGTCACCAGCCCCACCTGAAAGTACACGTCATTCGTATACCCGCGCAGCAAGGTCGCCAGAATCACCCCGAATACCCCCAGCGGGACGACCAGCACCACCGCAACGGGGATGCTCCAGCTTTCGTACAGCGCAGCCAAGCACAAAAACACCGATAGCACCGCAAACCCGTACAGCAATGCCGCTTGCGATCCGGCCACTTTTTCCTCGCGCGAGGTGCCCGTCCACTCAATCCCCATCCCCTCCGGCAGTTGCGCGGCCAGTCGTTCCATCTCCGCCATCGCATCGCCCGTGCTGTAGCCCGCAGCAGCCTGCCCGCTGATTCGCATCGCCGGGTAGCCGTTGTACCGCACCGCCTGCATCATCCCCGTCACCCACTTCGTCGTCGCCACCGATGACAACGGCACCAATTGCCCAGAACGGTTGGGAACGTGGAACCGCAACACGTCTTCCCCCTGCATCCGCGCCAGCGCATCGGCTTGCACGATCACCCGCTGCATCCGCCCCGCGTTCGGAAAGTCGTTGACGTAGCTCGACCCCAGCAGTGCCGATAGCGTGGCATGTAGGGTGTCGATGTCCACCCCCAGCGCACCCGCTTTGTCCCGGTCGATGTCGATCTGCAACTGCGGCGCGTCTTCCAGCCCGTCGGAGCGCACATGCATCACCAGTTTGCTTGACCCTGCCAATTCCTGCAGCCGGTTGCGTGCGCTCAGCAGCGCATCGTGCCCCCGCCCGCCCCGGTCCTGCAAGCGCAGGCTGAACCCGGACGACGACCCCAGCTCCGGTATCGGCGGCGGGTTCAGCGGGAAGATCGACGCATCGCGAATGTCGGCCAGCGCCCCAAACGCCCGCCCCGCCAGCGATTGCGACGAGTTCTCCGATCCCGGGCGCTGCGCCCAGTCCTTGAGCGTGACAAACGCCAGCGCGGCGTTCTGCCCCTGCCCCGAAAAGCTATACCCCAGCACCGTCACGATCCCTTCCACCTGCGGCTGTTCGAGCATGTACTTCTCGACCCGCTCGATCACCGCCAACGCACGCTCCTTCGTCGCCCCGGCAGGCAGTTGCACGTTGACGAGCACGTTGCCCTGGTCTTCGTCCGGCAGAAAGGCCGAGGGCAGGCGGTGGTACATCCACCATGCAGCAATGGCGATGGCCAGGTACACCGCCAACGTCCGCCCCGCACGCGGGAACAACCGCGCAACGCCCCGTTCATACGACCGCGCCACCCGCGAAAAACCCCGGTTGAACCGCCCGAAGAACCCGCTGCGCGCCAGATGGTGCCCCGCCTGCACGGGCTGCAACAGCGACGCGCACAACGCCGGCGTAAACGACAACGCCAAAAACGCCGAAATCGCGATCGACACCCCCATCACGGCAGAAAACTGCCGGTAGATATTCCCCATCGACCCCTGAAAAAATGCCAGCGGAACGAAGACCGAAATCAGCACCACCGTTACCCCCACCACAGCGCCGGAAATCTGCCCCATCGCCTTGCGCGTGGCTTCCGGCGGCGGCAGTCCTTCCTCGCTCATGATCCGCTCGACGTTCTCGACAACAACGATCGCGTCATCAACGACGATGCCGATCACCAGCACCATCGCGAACATCGTCAAAACATTGATCGAAAAACCCATCCCCAGCAACGCCGTACACGTTCCCAGCAGGGTGATGGGAACGACCAGCGTGGGGATCAGCGTATAGCGCCAGTTCTGCAAAAACAGAAACATCACCAGAAACACCAGCGCAACCGCCTCGACCAGCGTGTGCAGCACCTGCTGCAGCGAGGTGGCCACGAAGCGCGAGCTGTCGTAGGGAATCGACCAGCGCACCCCTTGCGGAAAGTAGGCTTGCAATGCGGTCATCCGCTCCCGCACGGCCTGCGCCGTCGCCAGCGCGTTGCCGCTGGGGGCAAGCTGTACGCCAATCCCCACGGAAGGCTGCCCATTCAGCCGCGCCGATGTTGCATACGCCTGCGCGCCCAGCTCGACACGCGCCACATCCCGCAGCCGAATGTGCGAGCCATCCGGGTTCGCCCGCAGCACGATGCGTTCAAACTGCTCCACATCGCCAAGCTGCCCGACCACGACGACTGCCGCAGCCGTGCCTTGCCCGGCCAAGGCGGGCAGAGCGCCGACTTCCCCCGCAGGCACCTGGACGTTTTGGGCGCGAATCGCCGCCAACACCTCCGCCATCGATAGCCGCAGCCCGACGAGCTTGGCGGGGTCGATCCACACCCGCATCGCCCGCTCTGTGCCGAAAAGCTGTGCCTGCCCCACGCCGGGAAGGCGCTGCAACTCGGGCACGATGCTGCGCGCTGCGTAGTCGCCGAGCGCAACGGGATCGACGGCAGGGTTGTCCGAAGACAGGATCGTGAACAGTAGGAAATTGCCACGCGCCTTGTCCACCCGCACCCCTTGCTGGGTCACTGCACTCGGCAGTCGCGGGGTTGCGCGGGCAAGGCGGTTTTGCACATCCACCTGCGCCAGGTCGGCATTCGTGCCGGGTTGAAAGCTCAGCGTGATGCTGCCGGTTCCATTGGCCTGCGCGGCAGATTCCATATACACCAGCCCCGGCGCGCCGTTCATTTCCTGCTCGATGATCGACAGTACGCTGTCGTCGAGCGTTTTGGCCGAGGCACCGGGGTAGGTTGCGGAGACGACGATCGTCGCCGGTGCCACGGGCGGATATTGCGCAATCGGCAACTGGGTGATGGACACCGTCCCCGCCACCAGCAGGAACAAAGCGATGACCCACGCGAAGATGGGCCGGTCGATAAAGAAGTGGGCCATGCGCTTACCCTCCCGCCGATGCGGAAGACGCAGGCCGCGTTACCGCCGCCGGTGCCGATGAGGGTGCCGATGAGGGTGCCGATGCCGACGCCGCCTTCCAGGGAACGGGCTGGACGACCGTCGCCCCGCGCAGTTTCTGGAAGCCGTCGACGACGACTTGCTCCCCTGCCCGCACTCCCTCGCGCACGATCCATTGCCCTGCGTGCTGTCCATCGGTACGGTCAATGCGCACCGTGCGCTGCGACACCTTGCCATCCTGCGCGACGACCATCACGGTATCGCCCTGTGGCGAGCGCGTCACCGCCTGCTGGGGGAGCAAAAACACGCCGCGCAACATCTCCCGTTCTCGCTGCACCCGCACATACATCCCAGGCAGCAACACCCCTTGCGGATTGGGGACGACGGCACGCAGGGCCACTTGGCCATTGCCGGGGTCTACGGCAGCCTCCGCAAAAAGCAGCCGGGCCTGGTACGCGCTTCCGTCTTCCAACAGCACACGTACCTCTTGCCCGGAACCGGGGGCAGAGCGCCCCACCATCCCCGGCACGGCAGCATCGGAAAAATCGACATACAGGGGGTCGATTTGCTGGATCAGCGCAAGCGGGGTGGCGTCCCCCTGCCCAACAAGCGCTCCCTCCGTCACCAACGCCCTACCGATGCGCCCCGCAATCGGCGCCGTGATGTGCGCGTAGCCAAGCTGAATGCGTGCGGTTTCCACGGCGGCACGTGCCAGGGCGACATCCGCAACGGCCTGATCGCGGGCGGATTCGACAGTGATCCGGTCTTGCTCGCTCACCACCCGAGCTTGGGACAAAGCGCTGTAGCGGACATGCCGCGCACTCGCCTGCACAAGGTTGGCCTGTGCCTTGGCCAAGGTGGCCTGCGCACTCGCCAGCGTTGCGCGGTAAAGGCTATCGTCCAAGTCGAAAAGCGCTTGGCCTGCGCGCACATCGCCGCCTTCGACGAAATGCCGACGCTCTACGATCCCAGCCACGCGCGCGCGCACCTGCGCCGTTCGCGAAGCCTGCAAGCGGCCAGATAGCTCGACCGTGGCCCCCACATCGACGGGCGCCAGCGCAAGCACCCCAACTTCGACGGGATGCCCGCCACCCCCACCCTGCTCAGGTCCCGTTCCCTGCGAACACGCCAGCAGAAACGCTGCGGCGCAAGGCGCGATGCTCCAGCGGAACCGTTCCCATACCCACCGAGATGCCATTCCATACCCCTTACCTGTGCCTAGCCGTGACGATCCGCACAACCCTTTGCCCTGCATGCCGTATCTCCAAAAAATGCCAAAAAAAGCCCGTACAAAGCGGGCACACTGCCCTCACAAGGGCTACGCGAGAACGAAAAAACCGATGGCTACAATGATTTGAAAGAGTTCCTAATAGCTCTCTATCTAGTTCTCTATCTTTTGCTGTGCGGGCTGTCTACTGCTCTACGCTCCACATCCGGAATGGCTGATGCCACTGTCGCTGATAGTGATGGTTCTCAGAATCACTGGAATCACTGGAATATATCCCCCAGTTTTTCCCCCAGCTTTTTCACTGTTTTCTCGCTGTTTTTGTGCGATACGTCGTACCTCTGTCAAGATGTCTGCGGGGGTTTTGGGCTGCGGATATTTCTGGCGCCCGTCATGCGCAAATGCCTTTTTCCAGGCATCGGCTGTTACTGCAGGGAGCATGGAATCCATGTGTAGTCACCACACCGGCTCCGGTGCTGCAGTCCCGCTCCCACTGAAGTTCGCCGCGCCTACTGCGCGCCCGACAACAGGGTCATACCCATGACTTCCCCTACCCTGGATCGCGTACTGGATGCCGTGTTGCGCATCGACGCAGACCTTGGTGTCAAGTTCGTTTCGGAACAAGGACAACGGTGGCTGGGATGCACCGACCCAGCACAACCGGCGCCGATCCCCCGCACGTTCCTCGACATCCTCCACAAGGACGATGCCGAAGTGTTTTTGGCAGCCTGCCATGGCACGCCCGATTACTTCACCTGCGATGTGCGCGCAGTGCGGCAAGGGCAGGAATCCTGGATCAATGTTCGGGGCTACCAGCTTCCCGGTATCCAGCAGTACGCCTTGTGCATCATCGACATCTCTGCCTGGAAGGCGGATGAGTCCGCACTGCGGCACGCCGCCGAGCACGATGCACTGACCGGGCTACCCAACCGGGTTTTTTTGCGCAAGACCGTTGACCAATACATCCAGGCTGGGTGTCCGCTGTTCTCGCTGGCCATGCTCGACCTCGACGGGTTCAAGACGATCAACGACTCTTTCGGGCACACCGTGGGCGACGCCGTACTCGTCGAAACGGCCAAACGCCTGCGCAAAGCCATCCGCCCCAATGACCTACTCGCCCGGCTTGGTGGGGACGAGTTCGTTTTGTTCATGAATGGAAAAACCGCCGACGATGCCAAGGCGGCCATGCAGGACATCCTGTTCGCCATCGCACGTCCCTACGACACCTCTCCGCACAGCGCCTACATGGGCGTGAGCATCGGCGTCGCGGAATATCCCCGGCACGGCAGCGACTACTCCATGCTGCTCAAAAATGCCGACAACGCGATGTACCAGTCCAAAGGCGAGGGGAAAAACCGCATCAGCATCTTCCTTCGCCCCCCGGAAAGCGTGGACTTTTCGATCCGCGCAGCCATCCACACGGGGATCGAAGAAGGCGAGTTCTTCATGGAGTTCCAGCCGCAATTCGATGTGCATCGCCGCCTTATCGGCGCCGAAGCGCTGATGCGATGGAAAAGCCGCACCTTCGGGCGGGTTGCGCCAGACCAATTCATCCGCATTGCCGAAGAATCAGGTCTCATGCCCTTCCTGGGCAGATGGGCGCTTCGCTACGCATGCCACCACTTGCGGGAATTCCGCAAACACATGCCGTCATTCGTCATGTCCGTCAATGTCTCGCCACTACAGTTCGAGGAAGCGTCTTTTGACGACAGCGTGCTCGAAGTCGTTGCGGAAACGGGGATCGACCCCGCTTTCCTGATCTTGGAAATCACCGAATCGACCCTGATGCATAGCAAAGAAAAGACGCAGCTCGCGTTGGAGCGGCTGTGCAAGCAGGGAATCCAGTTTTCCATCGACGATTTCGGTACCGGCTTCTCCAGTCTGGCGTATCTGACCCGCCTGCCTGTCACGAGCATCAAGATCGACAAATCCTTCGTCCGGGCCATCGAACCCCCGTCGTACCCTGGTGGCGCAAACCGCAAGCTCATTGCGGCGATGGTGAACCTCGCACACAGCATCGATCTGCTGATCGTTGCCGAAGGCATTGAAGATGAAGAGCAATTCGGCTTCATCCGGGGCGTTGGATGCAACCTCTTTCAGGGATACCTACTCGGCAAGCCTATGCCTGCCCCCCAGCTCCAAGCGCTGCTGCAAAACCGGCCCAAGGGGGTGGCATGAACAACGCCGTGCTCGACAAGCTCTATGCGGAGATGAACCAGTCCCGTGGCGTCCCGGCCCTGGAAAGCACCGTGATGTCGATCCTGGGTTCCTTGCACAACATCCGTGTACAACCGGATCACATGGCGGGGAAGATCGTGCAAGACTTTGCACTGACCCAAAAGGTGTTGCGCCTGGCCAATTCCCCCATGTATGGCCCTTTTGCTCCAGAAACCTCGTCGGTCACGAACGCCGTGCGCGTCCTCGGGTCAGACGCGCTGTTGCATGTAGTGCTCAACACCTCAATGGCCACGAACGAGGAGATGCAACAGCGGGAATGCCTGGCCAAAATCCTGATGGCTTCCGACCTGGCGCGCAACCTCTGTGCCCAGCGTGCCGAAGCTGTCTCCATCGCCACCCTGATGGTCGATCTGGGCAACCTGATGACCACCACCTTCCTCCCGGAAGAAAGTGCGCTCGTACACCAAAAAGTTGTTTCGGGCGCAGAGCAGGATGTTGCAGCCATCGACGTGCTTGGCATGACCCACCAGCAAGTGGGCATTGAAGTAGCGCGTCACTGGGGGTACCCCCGGTCGATCGTCTCGATCATCGACGGTACCGGAGACCCCACCCTGGTCGGTGTGGCGCGGTTTTCCAACGAAGCCTCCTCGCTGATCCGCGACGGGAGAACCAGCGAGGTACATCACCTCGTCAAGCGTTTGGAGCTTCCCGGCATCGACAAATCTTCGGTCCTAGGATGGATCGACCGCAAGCTCGACGAAGGCACCCTGACCGACCGCCGCTCCCGCTCCGTGACCAGGGAATCCCAGCTCGAACAGCTCCACAAGGATGTGCAGCAATCAGAATGGACAAGCATGGAATCGCTCGCCGGCGCCATCTTTGCCGGGCTGCACCAAATTCTGCACTCCGCGCACTGCTTGCTGTTCACCAAAATGCGTTCGGGCGATTTCCGTATCTGTTATGGGTACGGCAAAGGCATCGACGAGCTACGCAGCAAAATTCGCATTGCGACGACCGAACACCATACGACGGCGTTCCACGCGGTCATCCGCAACAACGTCGATATCTCGATTGCGGACGTCACCAAGCTCAAGCCCAGCGCCCTGCCCGACGGCTACACAACCCTGCTCCCCGAGATTCGCCGTTTCGTCATCCTGCCCATCGCGAACAAATCCGTCTCCGGGCTGATGTACTGCGACTGGGATGGAACGAACACCATCGGCCAAGCCGATCTGGTCGTGGTGCGCAAGCTGCGCAATCTGTTCCTGCCGTTCTTCCCCGCCTGACTTTTCATAGAGCCTATTGCCCTCGCCTAGCGGCAAAGGGTGGTGCTTCGTCAAGTGCAGGTGAGGGCTGCCGTGCATCGGCAAACATCGGCCTGCCGAAATACAAGGTTCCATGTCGGCGCACCCCATGTTGCCTATTCCGGTGTGGTACCTGCTTTGGTACAAACACGCACTCCCACCGTACACGTACAGATTGCCCCACCATGTCCTGCCGCCTGCTCACCCTTCTAGCCCTGCTCACTCCCCAAAAGCCGCTGACCATCGCATTGGGCTGGGTGGCGCGATGGCGTGCCGGGAAGTTGTCCACCGCGTTGATCCGATGGTTTGTCCAGCGCTATCAGGTCGATATGACGCAGGCACAGCATCCTGACCTTTCCCACTACGCCTGCTTCAACGATTTCTTCACCAGGGCACTGCGCCCCGAAGCACGTCCCCTCGCGCCTACAGGGCTGCTGTGCCCGGTGGACGGCACGGTCAGCCAATGCGGGCGCATCGAAGGCCGCACGATCCTCCAAGCCAAAGGCCACCTGTACGACAGCAAGGCGCTACTGGCAGGAGACCGCGCGCTGGCAACGCAGTTCGAAAACGGGTTCTTCGCCACCCTGTACCTCAGCCCACGCGACTACCACCGCATCCACATGCCCTGCGATGGCCGTCTGACCCGAATGATCCATGTGCCTGGGCGGCTGTATTCGGTCAACCCTGCCACCGCCGAGTGCATTCCCAGCCTTTTTGCGCACAACGAACGTGTCGTCTGCGTCTTTGAAGGCGAACGCGGAACCTTTGCGATGGTGCTTGTCGGCGCGACGATCGTCGGCAGCATCGCCACGGTCTGGCACGGCGTGGTTAATCCCATCCGGCCCGGCACCGTGCGCCAGTGGCACTACCCCAAGCCCACGGTCACACTGCGCCGGGGGGAAGAAATGGGCCGATTCCTGCTCGGCTCGACGGTCATCGTCTTGTTCCCCGCCGTGCCCCTGCAATTCCCCGGGGCATGGCAGCCGGGGCGCCCCGTTCGCATGGGGGAAGTCCTAGCCACCGTTGGGAACCAGTGATCCCCCTACGCATCCTCACGTCACCACAGGCA
Organism: Candidatus Symbiobacter mobilis CR; assembly: GCF_000477435.1. Classification (NCBI taxonomy): domain Bacteria; kingdom Pseudomonadati; phylum Pseudomonadota; class Betaproteobacteria; order Burkholderiales; family Comamonadaceae; genus Candidatus Symbiobacter; species Candidatus Symbiobacter mobilis. The sequence continues at coordinate 129,428 of NC_022576.1, read as the reverse complement.
ATGCATCACACCAGGTGATGTAGCGCAGAGGATCGGTTCGCGACGCGCGCAGCCCAGCAGCGATCTCCTCCCTGGCTTGCTGATTCACCGGTGATAGCGCCGAACCACCCCGACGACGACGCCCCAGACACGCAGCTCCGCCCCATCACGCAAGGCAATCGGGGGGTACGCGGGGTTTTCCGGGCGCAGCTCGATCTTGTCCGAACGCCAGTACAGGCGTTTGATCGTGTACTCGCCATCGACCACCGCGACGATGATGTCGTCGTGCCGGGGAGAGAGAGACCGATCCACGACAACTTTGTCCCCCTCCTCAATCCCCGCCCCGCGCATCGAATCCCCGCGCACCGAAAAAACGAAGGTGGCCGGCGGGTTGTGAACGAGGTACGCATGGAGATCGAGTTCTTCCTCCACGTAGTCCTCCGCCGGAGAGGAAAACCCTGCCCGGAGCCGGTGCGACAACCACCGCAACCCGCGTGCCCGAACAGCCCGAACTGCCAACCCTGACGGCCTATGGCCCAAAATGTGTGCTTTGCAATGCATGGTAGTACTGTATTTTTGTACAGTATAACCATGCATCACAGCGTACTTTTCCGCACGCAGCCCCGCCCCCTAACTGCTTGCAGGCCGTACCCACTCCATGCCAGGCTTGCCGTACCAATAGCCGTTGCAGGGCCTTCCACCCATCAGCGTGGTGACTTCTTCCATCGCATCCACAACAGGGGTGTTCCCGTCGATCACCGTGCGGAACAATTCGACGATGCGCAAGGTGTGCTGGGATTGCGGGCTGACGCGCACCGCATGAACCCCCATCGCACGCAGTTGCATGCATTCGCCGAGCAGGGAGTGGACGTGGTCGGATTGCGTCTGGATGCCGTTGAGTACGAGAAAGGGCGCATCCTCCCTGGTACGGACGAGCAGCCCGTCCGGGTGGTCGATGCAGCGAAAACGGCAATCGTCCTTGGGCACGTCGTAGTGGCGTGCGGTGAAGCAGCGTGCAGAAAACGCCAGCGGCAAGCGGCCAAACGCAAAGACTTCAGTCTGCACCGTCGCCCCCCCTTCGGACAACACCAAGGCCAAATCGGCCTGCCCCATTTCCAGGGGAACCACCCAGCGCTGCGCTCCCGCCCGCACCATCCATTGCAGCGTCGGCAGGTTGTAGATGTTCAGATGCGGCCCGGCGACGAAAGGGCCTTGGCCATGCAGGCAGCCCACCGCGCCCATATCGTTGGCTTCGACCAGAAACACCCCGTTTTCGACGACCTTGCGCATCGCCGCAACGTCGGACCCAGACTCCAGCAACACCTGGGTCGATAGGACAACTTCCTTGCCCGCCTGCCGCAATTCCTGCGCCAGCGCAAGCCAGTCCGCCAGCCGCAACTCGTGGCGCCGCGAGCAGACGGCCTCCCCCAGGTAGACGATGTCCACGCAAGACTGGGCGACGGCTGCATAGAAACGCAACACGTCCTGGCGCGGCCAGTAGTACAGCAGCGGGCCTAGTGCGATATGCATGGGTCGCTCTACTGGTTGCGTTATCGATGGAGCTATCGGTCGCTGCATGAGAGGTGTATCGGTCGATCCTGCATCGCCTATTTCCACGGGCGGTGGTACGCGCCCAGGGTGTGCTGCTGGCCTTCGGCAACGCGATCGAGCGCAGCCACCCACTCGGGCCGGGGTGCATACCGCGCAGGGTTGCGCACACAGTCATCGATAGCAGCGCGCCAAACGGCTGCCACCTGCGCCACATAGGCCGGGCTGCGCTGGCGGCCTTCCACCTTGATGGCGCGCACCCCGATACGCAGCAATTCCGGCAGCAATGCCAAGGTGTTCAGGCTTGTCGGCTCTTCAATGGCGTAGACATTGCGCTCCCCCTCCACATCGAAACGGCCCTTGCACAGGGTGGGGTAGCCTGCGCTTTCCCCTGGCGCGTAGCGGTCGATCAGCACACCGTTGAGGCGCGACTCCCTCCCCTGTTCCGTCTCGATCCAACGCACTGCCTTGGCGGGGGAACATACGCCGTGGGTATTGGGGGCCTCCCCCGTCACATACGAGGACAGGGCGCAGCGGCCTTCGACCATCACGCACAGGCTCCCGAATCCAAAAATCTCGATCTCGACGGCGGTTTTGTCGAGCACCTGTTCGACTTGCACGATCGAGAGCACCCGGGGCAACACCGCGCGCGCCACGCCAAAGTGCCTGCGGTACAGCTCGATGGCCTCGTAGTTTGTGGCCGACCCCTGCACGGACAGGTGCAAACGCAGTTGTGGATGGCGCCGCGCTGCGTATTCCATCAGCCCCGGATCCGCCAAGATGATGGCATCGACGCCCCGCGCCGCAGCCTGATCCACCGCGTCCTGCCACACCTGCACTGCCCGGGCCTGCGGGTAGGTGTTGAGCGTCACAAAGACCTTGCAGCCGCGTTCTTGCGCATACCGCAAGCCTGCTGTCATCGACGCCGCGTCGAAATTCAACCCCGCGAAATTGCGTGCGTTGGTGGCGTCTCGAAAGCCTAGATACACGGCATCCGCCCCGGCATCCACCGCTGCTTTCAGCGCGGGCAAACTGCCTGCGGGACATACGAGTTCGATGGGCACGGCAGCAACGCGCCTATGGCCCGCTTGCGAATCGGCTGAAAAGGTCATCCTCTATTCTTTTGGTAGCGCCTGCACGGCACCCCCGGCAGCGCGGGAATTCTATCGACGGGGTTTGGGGAACTGCATAGAGCGGAAGGTAAGATCGTTGTCACATTTCTGCCGTGGTGGGCTTGCCCTTTGCAGCAACTCCCACCCCGCGCTCCTTCAGCGCCCGCACCATGTAGCGGGCTTTTCTTTGCTGATTTGCCCATTCCCTCGTTCCCCGCACCATGCCCCAACGTACAGACCTTCACAGCATCCTCGTCCTGGGCGCAGGCCCCATCGTCATCGGGCAAGCCTGCGAGTTTGATTACTCCGGGGTGCAAGCATGCAAGGCGCTGCGTGAAGACGGGTACCGCATCGTTCTGATCAACAGCAACCCGGCGACGATCATGACCGACCCAGATACGGCCGACGCGATCTACATTGAGCCGATCACCTGGAAAACGGTCGAGAAGATCATCGCCAAAGAACGACCCGACGCGATTCTGCCGACGATGGGGGGCCAGACTGCACTCAACTGCGCGATGGATCTTTGGCACAACGGGGTGCTCGACGCCTACACCGGCGCTGCCACAGGCCGCCCGATCGAACTGATCGGCGCCACCCCCGATGCCATCGACAAAGCCGAAGACCGCCAGCGTTTCAAAGAAGCGATGACGCAAATCGGCCTGGAGTCTGCGCGGTCGGGCATTGCGTACTCCCTCGAAGAAGCGTGGGCCGTGCAAAAAACCGTGGGGTTTCCCGTCGTCATCCGCCCCAGCTTCACGCTCGGGGGTACCGGTGGCGGCATTGCCTACAACCCTGAAGAATTCGAGGAAATTTGCAAGCGCGGCCTTGATGCCTCCCCGACCCACGAACTGCTGATCGAAGAGTCGTTGCTCGGGTGGAAAGAGTTCGAAATGGAGGTGGTTCGTGACAAGGCGGACAACTGCATCATCGTCTGCTCGATCGAAAACCTCGACCCCATGGGGGTACACACCGGGGACTCGATCACGGTCGCCCCCGCACAGACCCTCACCGACAAGGAATACCAGCTCCTGCGCAATGCATCAATGGCCGTGCTGCGCGTCATCGGCGTCGATACGGGCGGTTCGAATGTGCAGTTTGCAATCCACCCCCAAACCGGTCGGATGGTCGTCATTGAAATGAACCCGCGCGTCAGCCGCTCCAGCGCATTGGCTTCCAAAGCGACGGGCTTTCCTATCGCCAAAGTGGCAGCCAGGCTGGCGGTGGGCTACACCCTTGATGAACTGCGCAACGACATCACCGGCGGCGCAACGCCCGCCAGTTTCGAGCCGACCATCGACTATGTGGTCACCAAAATCCCGCGTTTCGCGTTCGAAAAATTCCCTACGGCAGACCGTCGACTCACCACGCAGATGAAAAGCGTGGGGGAAGTCATGGCCATCGGCCGCACATTCCAGGAATCGTTCCAGAAAGCCTTGCGCGGGCTGGAAGTCGGCGTCGACGGGATGAACGAAAAAACCCAGGACCCCGAAGTGCTCGAACGCGAACTCGGCGAACCCGGCCCCGAGCGCATCTGGTACGTGGGGGACGCCTTTGCATGCGGCTGGAGCGTCGACCGGGTACACGAGCTGACGAGCATTGACAGGTGGTTTCTCGTGCAGATCGAGCAGATCGTCCGCATCGAGCTGGAAATCGAGCGCCTGCCCAGGCCTGCCGTAGGTACTGCGCTGGACGCCATCGACGCAGCTACTTTGCGTGCGCTCAAAAAGAAAGGGTTTTCGGACAGACGCCTGGCACGGCAGTTCGGCACGACCGAGGCCGCCGTGCGTGCGCGCCGCCACGCTTTGGGGGTGCGCCCCGTTTTCAAGCGCGTCGACACCTGCGCTGCGGAGTTCGCCACCCACACCGCCTACCTGTATTCGACCTACGAGGCCGAAGGCGCCGAATGTGAGGCGGCACCGAGTGACCGCCCCAAGATCTTGGTGCTCGGCGGCGGACCGAACCGCATTGGGCAAGGCATCGAATTCGACTACTGCTGCGTCCACGCCGCGCTCTCGCTGCGCGAAGACGGCTACGAGACGATCATGGTCAATTGCAACCCTGAGACCGTATCCACCGACTACGACACCTCGGACCGCCTGTACTTCGAGCCGCTCACGCTGGAAGACGTGCTCGCGATCGTCGACCGCGAAAAGCCCACGGGCGTGATCGTCCAATTCGGTGGACAAACCCCCCTCAAACTCGCCCTGGCTTTGGAAGCCAACAGCGTGCAGATCATCGGAACCAGCCCAGACATGATCGACGCAGCCGAAGACCGGGAACGCTTCCAACAATTGCTCCACGGGTTGCAACTGCGCCAGCCACCCAACGCGACGGCCCGCAACGAAGACGAAGCGCTGCGCAAGGCTGCCGACCTGGGTTACCCCCTGGTGGTGCGCCCCAGCTATGTGCTGGGTGGCAGGGCGATGGAAATCGTCCACGAACCCGCAGACCTGGTGCGGTATATGCACGAGGCGGTCAAGGTGTCCCACGATTCCCCCGTGCTGCTCGACCGCTTCCTCAACGACGCCATCGAATGCGACGTGGATTGCGTGCGGGACAACACCGGACATGTGTACATCGGCGGGGTGATGGAGCACATTGAGCAGGCGGGCGTGCATAGCGGGGATTCCGCATGCTCGCTGCCTCCGTACAGTCTGGCTGCGAATACAGTGGCCGAGCTGCGCCGCCAAACTGCCGCCATGGCCGAGGCATTGCATGTCGTCGGGCTGATGAACGTGCAATTCGCCATCCAGCGTCAAGACAATGAGGACGTGATCTTCGTGCTCGAAGTCAACCCCCGCGCATCCCGCACGGTGCCTTTCGTCAGCAAGGCGACAGGCGTGCAACTGGCCAAAGTTGCCGCACGCTGCATGGTGGGGCAATCTCTGCGCTCCCAAGGCATCCAGCACGAGGTCGTTCCACCGTACTACAGCGTCAAGGAAGCCGTGTTCCCCTTCGTTCGCTTTCCGGGCATCGACCCGATCCTGGGGCCGGAGATGAAATCCACCGGGGAAGTCATGGGCGTAGGCATGACCTTCGGCGAGGCTTTCGTCAAATCCCAACTCGGTGCCGGTTCGCTTCTACCCAAGCCATTGACTGCGGATGGCACCCCAACAGGCAAGGTGTTTTTGTCCGTCAAGCAAGGGGACAAGCAACGGGCCGTTGGCGTGGCGCGTGAGCTGGTTTCCCTGGGTTTTGCCATCATCGCATCCCGTGGCACTGCATCGGTACTGCGGGATGCAGGGGTACCGTGTCAGGTGGTCAACAAGGTTGCAGAAGGCCGACCCCACATCGTCGACATGATCAAGAATGGCGGCATCATCCTGGTCATCAACACGGTGGAAGAACGCCGCAATGCCATCGCCGATTCGCGGCGCATTCGCACTTCCGCTCTGGCCGCACGCATTACCACCTTCACAACTATCGCAGGGGCTGAAGCTGCCGTCGAAGGGATGAAATACATGGATCGGCTGGACGTGGTATCGATCCAGACTTTGCATGCGATGCTGGGTACTGCGGCCCATGTCGTGGACACCACCACCAGCCCCTGATATCCCTGTGGCGCACATTCCCCGCAATCCTGATTGGTATAGCAAGCCTATGGGCTGCCATGCACGGGAATGGCACACCACCACAATACGCACCCGCCTTCCACGTACCCGCCTCATAACACACAGTGTGGACATCCAGTGTTTTTTGTATGGAGAGTAAGCAATGCGAACGATGAAAGTATCGACCCGACTCGTGATTCTGATCGGTGTGCTGTCCTCTTTGTTGGTCGTCGTCGGTGGCGTGGGACTATGGAGCATCCACCGTTCCAATCTGGAAATCAAAGCGCTGCATGACCGTGCCATGCTGCCTGCATTGATGGCTGACGAACTGATCGACATCCTCGTGCAAAACCGCTTGCAGATTCTTTTGGCCTTCCAGCACGCCCCCGGCAACCCCCTGCAAACCATCCACAACCACCCTGCCAGCCTTCATACGGACGCCATCAAAGCCAACCGCGTCGCAGCCAACAAAATTTTTGCCGCTCTGCCGCCCCTTACCAGTGATGCGGACGATATGGCCTTGCTGCATGCCAGCCAACGCAGCCGCGCTTTGTGGCGAGACAAGCTCGATCAAGTGGTTGCGGCCATCGGTCGTGGGGATTATTCCCCGGCAGTCATGGCCGCTTTTCTGCGTGCCGGCCGAGAGGAAGGAGAAATGTCGGTGCGCGACATGCGCGCATACCGCGATCACCAGGTGGAGCAAGCAAAACAAGCCTACGAAAACGCGCAAACGCGCTACCACGTTGCGCTGAGCTCCTTCCTCGTGGCAACCATCGGTGGCCTGCTGCTCGCTTTCTCCATCGGTGGCGCCACGATTCGCACCTTGCGCCAGCAACTCGGCGGAGAACCAGGAGACGCTGCGACAGTCGCCGAACTCGTCGGTTCCGGCGATCTATGTCATCCCATCGAAGTGCGTGGTGGGGACACGCATAGCCTGATGGCTCAGCTCCAAGCTATGCAGCAAAGCCTGGGTCGTGTGGTACTGGATGTGCGACATGCCTCTGAACACGTGGCCACCGCCAGCGCGGAAATTGCCTCCGCCAACCACGATCTCAGCCTGCGTACCGAGCGTCAGGCCAGCGCCCTGGAGCACACGGCTTCATCGATGGAGCAGCTCAGTGCCACGGTCAGGCAGAACGCGGACAACGCCCACCACGCGGATGAACTGGCGCAACACGCTGCCGCCACAGCACTCCGGGGCGGGACAGTGGTGGATCGAATGGTGGCAACGATGGAGAAGATCCAGGTTTCATCGCAGAAGATCCTGGACATCATCGGCGTCATCGACGGGATCGCTTTTCAGACCAATATTCTGGCTCTCAATGCGGCAGTGGAGGCAGCGCGCGCTGGAGAGCAAGGCCGTGGCTTCGCCGTCGTGGCCAGCGAGGTGCGATCCTTGGCTGGCCGCTCTGCACAAGCTGCCAAAGAAATCAAGCACCTGATCAGTACCAGCGTTGAGTTCGTCGACCACGGATCCACCCTCGTCCACGAGGCAGGCGACTCCATGAGGCAGATTGTCGAGAGCATCCGCCACGTCACGGAACTCGTGGGCAAGATCAGCACGGCCAATCAGGAACAAAGCACGGGTGTCAGCCAAGTGGGTGAATCCGTCGCGCAAATCGACCAGACTACCCAACAGAACGCGGCACTGGTCGAGGAAATGGCCGCAGCCGCCAGCAGCCTGCATGCCCAAGCGCAGGATTTGCTGCGCACCATGGCCGTATTTCAGCTCCCGGCCGAATCCACCGCTCTAGCACGCCCCGTGCAGCCGCATAACCCCTGAGCAGAGCTCCACATAGTCGGTCTTGCTGTGCAAACTGCAAGCCGCTGCATGTGTATAACCAACATGCATAACCAGCACCAGCCTGGAGGTACCCACCCCTCCCAGGCATCAAGAGTGATGGGGTGCTGCGCGCCCCCCTCAGCGCTTGATCCAATCCTTATGGATATCCGGGACATCTTCAATCAATTGCACTGTCACCGGATGTTGGGGGGAAAGGGCCACAGCGTCAGGTTCTCCAGCCTCGACGATCCTCCCTTCGTGCATGATGAATATCTGGTCACTGACGTAGTAAGCCAGACCAATGTCGTGGGTAACAAAGACAATGGTCATCCCCAGCTCCTGCTTCAATTTCATCAGGTAGTCAAGGATATTGGCACGCACGCAGGCGTCCACCATCGAAGTCGGCTCATCCGCGACAAGCACTTTTGGGCGCAAAGCAAAGATGCGTGCCAATAGCATCCGCTGCATTTGCCCCCCAGAGAGTTCAAAAGGATATTTGCCTTCAATCTCCGCAGGCTGCACATTGACGGCACGCAACGCAGCATCGACCCGATCTTCAATTTCCGATTTGGACAGTTTGTTTTGAAGAATGCCGAAAGCATCCTTCAACTGCGAACGGATCGTGAAAAACTGGTTGAAACAGCTAAAAGGATCCTGAAAAACCGACTGCACCTCATTCCAATGCATGTGTTGGTTGGTGATCGGCAGGCCTCTGTAGAAAAATTCGCCCGCAGTCGGGACATACAAGCCCAACATGATCTTGGCCAGTACGCTCTTGCCACAACCGGAGCCGCCAACGACAGAAACAATGGCTCCATCGGCAATATCGAAACTGACTTCCCGCACGGCGCGACATATCTTCTTGCCGTGCCCGAAGGTCATCGACACATTGCGGGCAGAAAAAACCGGAACTTCCATCGGGGTATCGCCACGTTGCACACTCTGTACCCCATTGGGCACGGCATTCGACACATTACTACTCTGCATACTACTCTGCATAGCTGCACCTCACCTCACGGCCTGCGACCATGCGGATCGTCTGAGTCTGGAGTTTGCATTCCGGCCTTGCACTTGGGCAGCGGTCGGCAAAACGGCAACCGCTGATCGGCTTGGCGAGATTGGGGGGCGCTCCTTCGATAGCCACGGGCTTTTTCTGGCGCTGGCCTGCCTCTGCACTGAGCATCGCACCCATGAGCGCCTTGGTGTAAGGATGTCGAGGATCAAAAACGATTTGCTCTGTCGTTCCCTTTTCGACAATTTCCCCCGCGTACATGATGGCAATGTTGTTGGCCACATGGCGCAGCAAAGGCAGCTCGTGGGTGATGAAAATCATCGTGGAAAAAATCCCCTTGTCGAGCAAGTCGAAGATCATGCGGATCACCACCTTCTGCGTGCTGACATCCAAGGCCGACGTAGGCTCATCGGCAATGACCATCTCCGGATTGAGCAGTGTGGAAATGCCGATGACCGAGCGCTGCCGTTCCCCCGCAGTGAGCTGGATGGGGAAGGAATTCAGCACGCGCTCGGTATCCATGCCGAACAAATCAAAGCGTTCGTGCAAGCGCTGGTAAATCGCCTTGCGATCCGAACCAGCATCCTCATGCGCAGCGATGACGTCTGCCGCAATGTCCTTGACTTTGCGCGTCGGGTTGAGTGCGTTGAACGCCCCCTGCGGAATCATCGAAACCTTGCGCGACAGCACATTGGCGCGCACGTCTTCCGGGGTACGGTGCATCAGCGATTCGCCATTGACGCGCACATCGCCGGAAGTAAGCTGCAAGGGAGGGATGAATAGCCCCATCAGCCCATTGACGATGGTGGACTTGCCGCAACCGGATTCCCCGGCTATCCCAAGAATCTCCCCCTTCTCCATCGTGAAGGAGACGTCGGAGACTGCATGCACCTTGCCCCCAAAACGGGTCAAATAATGCAGACTAAGGTGTTCGACTTCAAACGTGGGCATCAAGTGCTCCTACCTGCGCAGGCGGGGGTTGAAGACCCCCTCCATGGAGGTGTTGACCAGATACAGCGCAAACACGATCAAGGTGATGAAGATCGAAGCGGGGAAAAATGCCCACCACACCCCATCACCGAGCGCGCCGTTGTTTTTGGCATCGTTGAGGATCACCCCCAACGACTGCGTATCGAGCGGGCCTAGCCCGATCATCGAAATGGCTGCTTCCGACAAGATGCCCGAGGCAATCTGCAGGATAAAGACCATGAACACATAAGAAAGCAGATACGGAAGGATGTGCTTGATGAGAATGACTAGTGTCCGGTCGCCATTCATTCGTGCGAGAGAAATGTGGTCGCGGCTCTTGAGCGCGGAAGACTGCGCACGCACCGCACGTGCCGACCATGTCCACGTCGTCAGCCCAATGATGAGACCGATAAGCGTGAGCGAGCGCCCCGTCGAAATGCTGGCACTGATCAGAATCAGCACGACGAACGAAGGAATCACAATGAAAAGGTTCGTGATGGAGTTGAGGGCATCGTCGATCCACCCCCCTTTGAAACCGCCATAGACCCCCAACAAGGTTCCCAGCGCGGTCGCGATGGTCCCGGCGAGCAGGCCGACATACAGGGAAGAGCGTAGCCCCATGATGAGCAAAGACACGTAATCCCGCCCCATGTTGTCCGTACCCAAGAGCAACGTGATTTCTGAAGACGCGCCCGTCCCAGGATCGACCCACACCCCTACGGTTCCCGGTGCAGCGTAGGAACCGGCAACCTGATGCATCTGCACGGGATACACCAGCGGGCCAACCACAGCAATCAGAATGGTACCGAGAAACAAAACCATTCCGATGACAAACATCGGAGTTCCCAGAAGGTTGCGAAAAATCTTCATATCAGTTCGCGCCCCCCAACTGCATCCCTGCTTTCACCCGAGGATCGAGGAAGCCGATGAGGATATCCACAGTGAAATTGGCCAACAGCACGCTCACCGTCACCAACAAGGTACATCCCTGAATCATGGGGTAGTCGTTGTTTTGGATCGCGCTCAGCATGGCCATGCCCAACCCAGGGTAAGAAAAAATCATTTCCGTAATCAACGCGCCGCCAATCATCGTCCCGATCGACAATGCCAACCCGGTCAACTGCGGCAACATCGCATTGCGGAACAAATACATCAATATCTTATGCTCCTTGAGCCCCAGCCATTTCGCATACTTGATGTAGTCCGTACCCAATTCGTAAATACCCATTGATCGCATTCCAATTGCCTGCCCACCAGCAAGAATCAGAAAAATCGAAAAGAAAGGCAATACATAATGGTATGCGGCAGACATGAAGAACGCCATGCTGAAACCGGGAACCAGCTCGTTCGAATACCCCCCCATCGCGGGCAACCATCCCAATACGACGGAAAAGTAGTACACCAGCAGCATCCCAAAAACGAAAAAGGGGAAAGAACTGATAAGCAAAGCCAGCGGAAAGAACACCCGATCAAATGCGCCACGGCGGTACGCCGCCAAGGCCCCGAGCAGATTGCCGATGATCCACCCAAAGATGATCGTCGGCAACTGTAGTGCCAAGGTCCATGGCACTGCCTCCAGAATGACATCGACGACCTTCTTGGGATATTTCTGGAAAGATGTTCCCAAATCCCCTTGGAAACTCATCGACAAATAGTTCCAGAACTGCTGAAGGCTGGAAGCAGGCAGAGGCTTGCCTTTTTCATCCCGAAGGATGTCTCCAGACGCATCCGTACGCACCAGTCCAAACTCCTTGAGGTATGCCTCCTCCTGCTCCCGCACTGCCTCCTGCGAGGAGGTGGTGACCTTGCCCATCATGATGTCCACGGGGTTTCCCGAGCCGAGACGAGGCAAGAAGAAATTGATGGTGACCGCGACGAGGAACGTCAGAAAGTACCACCCCCCACGCTGCAGGATGTAGCGGAGCGTTGGCTGGTTTTTGAGCATACGGATCCCTTCCCCTCAAACTACTGGACTATTTGACGGGCTGCAACTGCCAGAGCGCCTGGGTTGCCGCGCCAATCCAGGGGAGCAACGGGGGGGCGAAAGGATTCTGCTCGTTCTGCCAACCCGTCCAGTGCCGGGTGCTGTACTCATAAAACTGCTCGGGGAGGTAGCACAAGGGCAACGCGGGTTGATCCTGCATGAAGATGGTGTTGAGCTCGGTATACGCAGCTTTGAGCGCCACGTCATCGGTCATGTTCGGGATCGCACGCAACAGCTCATCGACCCTGGGGTTGTAACCCTTGGACTGCGGATTGTTATACCGACCCTGGTTTTCATTCATCTTGCCACTTCCGGGAGATACCCAATTCCGCGACGACATCAGTGCCTCGAACCGACTCCACGGTAACGAAGGCGTTACTTGCGATGCAGGCTTGTGCATGATCAGGTCGAAATCGCCCGTGGGCAAAGCCGGCCAATACAGGCTGGCATCCACAAAACCTTCCCGCACATCAATCCCGGCGGCGCGCATGCCTTTGACGGCGAGGGATACCATGGCTTCCCAGTCCGACCACCCAGCGGGGGATTTGACGAAGAGGGTCGGCACACGCTCGCCTTTGGCGTTGACCATGTGGTCGAGCGTGCCATCCGGTTTGAACACCGACTTATATCCAGAAGCCTCCAACAATTTCTTGGCATCTTCGAGAGCGTGGGCCGCCCCGACAGATCGGACTGCTTCCTCGTCGTAGTACTTTCCTTCGACGCCAAACGGTAGGATGGCCCCCGGTTTGACGCCGGGGCTGTATCCAGAAACCGCCAATTCCTGGATGGCCTTGTAATCAATGGCATGCGCCATCGCGCGCCGGAAATTGCGGTCATCCAGCGGCGGCTTCGTCGTGTTGATCAGCAACATGGGTACGGCGCCCGGCAAAAAATAAGGCGCCTTGTCTTGCCAGGTATGAACCTTGTCGCCTTTCTTGAGCCAAATCCGGGGAATGAAAGTCTGTGATGCATCCAAATCCCCCTTCTGCAATGCAATGGCAAAAGCGTCGTTGCTCTTGTAAATGGGATGGATGATGTACTCGGGAACCGGCGCCTTGCCTTGGTGAAGCGCAGCATTGCCCCAGTAGTCCGCACGTCGCTGAAGGACGATCTTTTCATTGGAATAGGCATGCAAGGTATAGGGGCCAGATACCACGGGGGCTTTGTCGATCTTGAGTTTGAGCACTTCCGTCAGGTCGCGCTTGCCTGCCACCATGGGTTCGAAAATATGCGATGGAACGATCCGGATCGCCTGCAGGATGTCCATCACCATCAGAGGGTTGTTCCTGCCTGCCTTATTGACGACGAAAGTCAACCGCTCTGCCTTGGCTCCCCCCTCTTCCACGGTGTCCACCTTGATGTCGGAGATGTAATCCAACACGTAGGCAGTCGACGCTCCCTTGAAGCGCTTACCCAATTGGTAGATGAACTTCACGTCCGTCGCGGTCACGGGTTTGCCATCGTTCCACTTGGCCTGGGGATGCAACACGACCTGCACCCCTTCCGTCGACTGGCTGACGAGCCGACCCAGCAAAGGCTCGACCTGCCCGGTGAGCGTGTTGTACGCAAGCAGGGGCTCGTACATCAGGTTGAAACGATCATTGACAGGCCATGCAGGCCAGTCCGCCAGAGGGTTGAAAGAATTGGGATCACCCCACTGGGAACCCGCAAGGTATAACGTCTTGCTGCGAGGAAACCCGCCAGCAGACTCTTCGGCCGGTCCAGGGGGACTGGAACTCCCACCTCGACAGCCGCCAAGGATCGCAAGTGCAGCAAACACCAAAGAAACACCAATCGTCGGCAGCTTCATCCAGTTCATCGCATCCTCGCTGAAAAAGGAAAAACGAGCATTCTACAGAGCAGCCTTTTTTGGCGCCCCTAGTCCCATGTCTACCCCAGTACATCGCTGGGCTTGCCTCAGCCCCCCCATAGTCCCATTGCTTTGCGGGACGGGGTTTGCGGATTTGACGCTGTATCGCGAGAGGAGCGAGGGTGATGCCGACATCAGGCACCCACCCGAATTGGCGCTACGTGGCTTCGAGCGCCAGCAGCTCCTGCACAGTTTGCCTGCGGCGGATCAGCCTGGGATGCCCCCCTTCGATCAACACTTCTGCGGCAAGCGGGCGCGTGTTGTAGTTGGAGGACATCGACGCACCGTAGGCGCCTGTGTCGTGCAGCACCAGCCAGTCGCCCACCTCGACGATGGGTAAGGGACGCTCCAACAGCTTGCCGTGGGCATCCTGGGTGAACACATCGCCAGACTCGCACAGCGGGCCGGCAACGACGGTATCGTGCAGCGCACCGGTTGCGAACGTGCCGTCTGGACGCACGATGCTGATTTCATGGTGGCTACCGTACATGCACGGGCGAACCAAATCGTTGAACCCGGCATCGACCAGCACATAAAACTTGTTCCCCATCCTCTTGGTCGCCAGCACCTGCGCGACAAGCACCCCCGCCTGCGCAACGAGAAAACGCCCGGGTTCGATTTCCAGAGTGATCGGCTGACCCAGCAAGGACACCAAGCGATTGCGCGCAGTATTCCACAGGGAGTGGTAGTGCTGTACATCGACAGCAACTTCATGATTGCAATAGGGAATCGACAACCCGCCGCCAGCGGAAATGGCTTTGATCCGCAAGCCTTTGCCAATAACGATCCGGGCAGCCTCTGTCATCGCAGCACTCACACGCTGCAAATGCGCATAGTCCACACCGGAACCGATGTGCATGTGCAGCCCCCACAACGCCAGACCGCTGGAGAGCAACATGTCGCAGGCCCTGGGCAGGTCGGTATGCCAGATGCCGTGCTTGCTGTTTTCGCCGCCCGTATTGGTTTTGTGGCTGTGCCCATGGCCAAACCCGGGGTTGATGCGCAACCAGACCGGATGCTCGAAGCGCACCCGCGCCAGCGCTTCAATCATGTCGATCGACCCGCAATTGACGGCAATTCCCTCTCGCTCGCAACGCGATAGCGTGGCAGCATCGATTACATCGGAAGTCAGGACGATTTCCCGGTGGCCCTCGGGAGATCGCGGTACGAACCCGGCAGCCAGCGCACGCTCGATCTCCCCCAGCGAGACGGCATCGACCCATGCACCGCAACGGCGTACCAGCCGTAACACATGCAAGTTGGAATTGGCTTTCTGCGCATAACGAACGACGTCGAACGCACGCAGCGCGGCGATTTGTCGTTCGATGGTTGCGGCGTCATACACCCATAACGGGGTTTTGTAGGTGCGCGCCAAGGCGGCCAGCGCCGCTGGAGAAAAAAGATGCGCGCCCAAAGTGGCCTCTTGCGTCACAGAATGAAATACCGGAATGAAATACCCCGCCACGGTGTGGCGTGGGGTTGCGGTACAGGGTGGTAGACGAGGGTCAGTGAACGAGAGTCACTGGGTTTGCACCGCACCGCCAGGCCAAAAACCCTCGACGGACAGATAGCGTTCCCCCGAGTCATAGTTGAACCCCAGAATGGTGGATCCATGGGGCAACTCCGGGATCTTTTGGGCAATGGCTGCAAGCGTCGCACCGCTGGAAATGCCCACCAGCACTCCTTCAGCACGGGCACAGTAGCGGGCATATTCGCGGGCGGACTCGGCCTCGACGAGCACCACCCCGTCAATCAACTCGGTCTTGAGGTTGCGGGGAACGAAGCCAGCGCCGATCCCCTGGATGGGATGCGGTGCAGGCGCACAGCCAGACAGCACGGCAGATGCCGCAGGCTCGACGGCGTAGACGCGGATCGATGGCCACTGCTGCTTGAGCACCATGGCCACCCCGCTCAAATGCCCCCCGGTTCCCACGCCGCACACCAATACATCGACCCCTTCGGGAAAGTCTGCGACGATTTCTTGCGCCGTAGTGCGTACATGCACTGCAATATTGGCAGGGTTGTCGAACTGCTGAGGAATCCAGGAATTGGGAATGTCCGCAGCCAATTCCTGCGCACGATCAATGGCCCCGCGCATTCCCAACTCACGCGGGGTGAGATCGAACCTGGCACCGTAGGCCAGCATCAACCGCCGACGCTCGACGCTCATGCTGTCCGGCATAACGAGGATCAGGGGATAGCCCTTGACTGCGGCGACCATCGCCAAGCCCACCCCCGTATTCCCCGACGTAGGTTCGATGATCGTCGCACCCGGAATGAGTGCGCCCGAACGTTCCGCATCCTCGATCATCGCCAACGCGATCCGATCCTTGATCGACCCACCTGGGTTGGTTCGCTCGGATTTGATGTAGACCCTGTGGGTATCCCCGAATATCCGCTGCATACGGATGTGGGGTGTATTGCCAATGGTCTGCAGGACGTTGTCGACTTTCATAAGATAGCTCCGCAAAGGAGAAGCGGCACGGCAACCGGCGCAGCAGCCGGATGCACAGCCCGAAGCGAGCGGGATTGTGACCGATCCGCCCTGGACGGATAGGCCGCCAGGCCGCTCAGGCGTTGCTGCTGGCGCGTACTTCCGCGATGTTCGTCAGCCCTGCAAGAACTTTGAGGATGCCATCCTGCCGCAGCGTACGGAATTTGCCCGTGGCAAAAGCAGCCTCCTGAATTTGCTCGGATCGTGCGCCGGTCTGGATCAATCTGCGCACTCCCGGAGACATCCGCAACAATTCATGCAGCCCTACCCGACCAGACATACCCGAACCCTGGCACTTTTCGCAACCGGGAGCGCTGTATTTGTTCAACCACCCTTGGGGGCCAAACTGCTCCATCCACTGCGCCAGCACGTCCTCCCGCGTCGGGCGGAATTCCTCCGGAAAAACGTGCAAGTAGTCGCCGAGCAGCTCGTCGATGTACGACTCACCCGCTGGTTCCACGGTGCGGCAATGCATACAAAACCTCCGCGCCAGACGCTGTGCGAGCACAGCCAGCAACGAATCGGCAAAGTTGAAGGGGTCCATGCCCATATCGGTCAACCGTGTCACCGTCTCGGCAGCACTGTTCGTGTGCAGCGTCGAAAGGACGAGGTGCCCAGTCAGCGATGCTTCCACGGCAATTTGCGCCGTTTCCGCATCGCGAATTTCCCCGACCATGATCACATCGGGGTCCGCACGCAGAAAAGCACGCAAAGCCTTGGCAAACGTCCAGTCGATCTTGGGGTTGACTTGCACCTGCCGCAATTCCGGCTGGCTGATTTCGATAGGGTCCTCTGCCGTCCAAATTTTGCGATCCGGGGTATTGAGGTGCCCCAGCACCGAATGCAGGGTCGTCGTTTTGCCCGAACCCGTAGGGCCGACGCACAACACCATGCCATAGGGGCGCTCCACCGCATTGAGCAACTGCGCATAGTTGGTGTCGGTCAGCCCCAGCTTGTTCATCGGGATCGGCTTGCTCGACGCCAACAAACGCATAACCACGTCTTCCAGACCATTCGATGTGGGAATCGTCGCAATCCGCAGTTCCAACCGGTTGCGCGGAACGAAACGGCCAAAATCGATCTTGCCGTCCTGCGGTTTGCGCCGCTCCGAAATATCGAGGTCGGCCATGATCTTGAGCCGTGCCACAAGGGCGGACCGGTAGGTATGTGGCAACTCCAGATAGGGACACATCACGCCATCCTTGCGAAAGCGGATTCGCACCTTCGCTTTGCGCGGCTGGCATTCCACGTGAATATCGGAAACATTGCGGCTGCTCGCCTCCATGATCATCGTGTTGATCAAGCGAACGAGGGTGTTGTCCGATTGCTCGATCTGTTTTTCCCCCTCATCGTGGGAAACATCCTCGTTGAGTTCCATCGATTCGAGCAAATCACTCGACGTCTCCGAAGCATTCGTATCCCCCGACAACCCAGGCAATTCCTCGGTGAGATTGGCCTGATGCAGGCCGTATCGCTCATAGACTTCCGGAATGGTCTGCTGGATTTGCAGCTCGTCGCCCAAGGTCGTAACGATCCGACCCTGGACGAGAAATTCCAGTTCTTCGATCGTCGCTCTGGCTGTGGGGTCTACCGCAGCGATGACAGTCAGGTTGCTGCGCGTCATCAGCGGCATGACGCTGAGGCGCTGCGCCGTCGACATCGAAATTTTGCGCAACGCATCGGCCTCGATGGGAAACTTGACCACGTCGACCACGGGGTAACCCATCTTGCGCGCCAAGGCGGTGTTGAGGTCCTTGCGCGTCAAAAACCCCATGTTGACCAGCAACTGCCCCAAGGGAACGGATCGTTCCTGTTGTTGCCGTTCCAACGCCAGCTTGAGCTGCTGGTCGTCGATGTACCCCAACCGCGTCAGCGCCTCGCCGACGCGAATCATCGGCATCTTGGACTGCTGATCCAACGCCACCATCAACTGTTCCGGGTGGATGACTGCGGTATCGACAAGGTAGTCCCCGAGCTTGCGCTTGCGGCGCAGTTCCTGCTCGCTTGCTGCCTGTTCAACCTGATGCTGGGTAACAGCATGCTGGTCTATGAGCACCTGGCCGATGTGCGTACCCAGGCTAAAGTGGTTGTATGCCACCCGGGGGATAAACACTGGCTGCACGCTCCCCTGTTCGTTGATCGGATGGAACAGAAACACGCCGTAGTCGGTTTCGACATGCCCCACCGTCTTCCCGCAGGTAACTTGCCCATCCTTGCTTTCGATGCGGTAGTCGACGCAACTGCGGTACGACAACACCTCGGCAAAATCTTCCTGGCTGACGATCTCCTGCGGGTGGATCGGTTTGGTCAGCACCAGCTTGCGAAATTGCGAAAAGCCAAGAGGTAGTGGTGTTTTGCTGCTCTCGATCTTGACGAGTACCGCTTGATCCGTCGGGGACACGTTCACCAGCATGCACCGACGCACCGCCCCATTGATCCCCTCCAACTCGCACTCCCGCGCTTCCTGCCAAGGCGCAGCCTGGGCATAGGTGGCGTAGGGCGGGGCAGGCCAACAAAACTCCTGCACTTTGGCGGGCTGGGGCATTGCCACCAGCTCCAACGGGGGAAGCGTGGGCACCTTGGACTCCGACATCGACGAACCAATCAAAAAAAACCGCAGTCAGACTGCGGTTGCACTCCTAAATAAGGCAAAACCATTCTACGGGTGCATCCAGTCTCTCCACACTCTGCGGACAACATCAGGCCCTGTAGCCAACCTGCGTTGTACATTCCCTCGCCCCGTCGCACCCTGCGGCCTTCCCACTTGCATCCACCATGCCATCCAACCAGTTCGACCACAAGCAACAAGCCTGGTCTGCCCTGTTCTCCGAACCCATGCACGAATGCGTACAACGCTACACGGCCAGCGTCTCTTTCGACCAACGGCTGTGGAAGGTGGACATCGCCGCCAGCCTTGCGCACGCGGAAATGCTTTGCCACCAGGGAATCCTCTGCCCCCAGGATTACGCAGACATCTGCCGTGGCATGGAGACGATCACCCAGGAAATCGAGTCCGGCAGCTTCGTCTGGAAGTGGGAGCTCGAAGACGTACACCTCAACCTCGAAGCGCGGCTGACGGCGCTCGTGGGGGACGCAGGCAAACGCCTGCATACCGGGCGATCGCGCAACGACCAGGTCGCGACCGACGTGCGGCTCTGGCTACGCGCCGAAATCGACAAGCTGATCTTGGCGCTGGCAGCGTTGCAACGCGCGCTGGTCGAGGTCGCCGCAGAGCATGTCGATGTGATCCTGCCCGGCTTTACCCACCTGCAAGTAGCGCAGCCGGTGAGCTTTGCACACCACTTGCTGGCCTACGTCGAGATGTTCGACCGCGACACCCAGCGCTTGCGCGAAGTCCGCCGCCGCACAAACCACTTGCCCCTGGGCGCTGCTGCCCTGGCTGGGACCAGCTACCCCCTGGACCGCGAACGTGTGGCTTGCACCCTGGGAATGGTCGACGAACAAGGGTGCCCCCAGCTCTGCCAGAACTCCATCGACGCCGTCAGCGACAGGGACTTTGCCATCGAATTCACTGCCAGCGCCAGCCTGTGCATGGTGCATCTGAGCCGGTTCAGCGAAGAATTGGTGCTGTGGACGAGCCAGCAATTTGGCTTCGTGCGGATTGCCGACCGCTTCACCACCGGCAGCTCGATCATGCCGCAGAAAAAGAACCCTGATGTTGCCGAGCTTGCACGCGGCAAGACGGGCCGCGTGGTTGGCCATCTCATGGGCCTGCTGATGCTGATGAAAGGCCAACCCTTGGCCTACAACAAAGACAACCAGGAAGACAAGGAACCCCTGTTCGACACGGTCGATACGCTCTGGAACACCTTGCGCATCTTTGCCGAGATGATCGGCGGCCAAATCGACCCACAGACTGGTCACAAGGAAGGGGGATTGCAACTGTGCAGTGCAGCCATGGCATCGGCTGCGCGCGTGGGTTTTTCCACCGCTACCGATCTGGCCGACTACCTCGTCCGCAAGGGGCTACCTTTCCGCGATGCGCACGAAATCGTTGCTCGGGCCGTGCGGGAAGCCATCGCCACCAACACCGACCTGTGCGAATGGCCCCTGGAACGCTTGCAAAGCCTGCACCCGCACATTCAGGAAGATGTCTATACGGCGATTTCCCTGCGCGGCGCGCTCGAATCTCGGCACACCGTCGGCGGCACTGCCCCCAATCGGGTACGCGAACAACTCGCCCGGCACGCCCAGCGCCTCGCCTGCCTACTGAAATAGGCTCCTAGCGAACCATCCCCGGGATGGCAAACGGGGTTACGGACGAGGATGCAGCCGAAGATGCAGCAGGAAGAGGCAACGCAGCAAAAGCCTTGGAACCATCGACCCCGGACGGTACCCCCACTGTGGAAGCGGCGCCGACAGGAGGCTGGATTGCCGATGCAGCAGTGACCGGCGCAGAGGACGATGCAGAGGCAGGGATGGAGGCGGATGCTGTCGGCGCACTCGCCCGCGACGACTGTCCACTGCCCACACTGAGAACGACGCCGGATGCACCGGGCATACGGGGCAGGGAAACGGAGGAGACGGCGCCAGGCTGCATGGCCCTTGGAGCGCGGGCGGATCGGGCCTGCGATTTCTGCGCAAATTGCTTGGCAAACCGTTGCTTTTCCTCCGGGCTGAGGGCTTGGTACGTCGCCCACAGCTCGCTACGCTGCGCGGCTGGCATGGTGCGCCGAACCTGCGCATAGCGGCGCCTCGCATCTTCGCGTTGTTGGGGGGTCAGCGCCACCCACTGGGTCATGCGGGCATGCAACTTGGCCTGTTCCTCGGGTGTCATCTGCGCGAAATGGGATCCCAAGGTGATCCATTTGCGACGCTGCACGGAACCCAAATCTTTCCATACCGCTGCCAGCGGACGCAAAGCGACGCGCTGCTCTGGGGTGAGCGATGCCCAGTCGGTCGCAGAGAACACCCGCGGTAATGCCGTACCCAACAGATCTACGGGGTCAGCGGTTCGGGAACGCGCAACCACTGGCAAGCCCCCCGTGCGAGGATGTACTGTGACTGTGGGGGCAGATGCCGCATCCAGTGCCCAAACGCTCCCCCCACACAGCAACAAGGCAGCAATCCACGCAGCAGCGCCCCCCACGCCAACATTCGCCACCCCCATATCCCCGAACTTTGTCGTGGTCAAGACTATCAATTCAAGGTTCCCGAACATGTTGGAGCTGCAAAAACTGGGCGAAGCCAACGTCGACATAGGCCGCAGGGGGAAGATCGTCGGTCAGGATGGCGGTATCCAGCTCCGCCAACTCCAGCACCCCCACTTCGTATTGCACTGCACTGATCGCAAACAGCCCCACCAGCACAGCGAGCAACCAGCCCGCGAAGGCAGCCCGCGCCCACCAAGGGGAATGCCGGCCCCCTTCATCCCCCTCGTGCATGGATAGCGTGGCAGAGCCGTTGTGGCCCCATGAGCGAGGCAACACAGCGCGCACCCGATGCTTGCGGACCTCCACGGCGCGCACCCGAGCGGCACGCAAACGTTCTGCCACGTCGTACGGCACGTCCTCCGTAGTCTCATCGAGCGCAACACAAAGCCGACGGGCAAACTGATCTAACGCTGCGTCGCGCTTGGCAGAAGTTGCTGCAGAAATTTTGGTAGGACTTTTGGTCAGACTCATGATTGCATTCCTTTGCCAAGGAGAGATCGCAGCAAAGCCTGTACGGCACGGGAGCAATGCACTTTGACACTACCCTCGGAACATCCCATGGCAGCAGCGGTTTCCCGAACATCAAGCTCTTCCCAGTAACGCAACAAAAAGGCCTCGCGTTGACGGGGGGGCAAAAGGGATATTTCCCGCTCGATGCATTGCAGCGTCTGCATCCGCTCCGCATTGTCCTGGGGGTTCTCGAAAACCCAGGAAGACTGGGCGACGTGCAAAGAGTCCAGCACGTCGCAATCTGCGTCCCCACTATCGTCGAGCAGATCGTCCAGCGAAGCGAACACGGACTTTTGTACGCTCTGGCGACGAAACCAGTCCATGATCGCATTGCCAAGGATGCGCTGAAATAGCAGGAGCAGCTCGCCAACGGGCTTGTCGCCGTAGTGCTCTGCAAGCCTCATCATGCTGTCCTGGACGATGTCCAGCGCTACCTCATCGTTGCCGACGTGGTACACGGCGCGCTTGAAGGCCCGTTTCTCGATGCTCTGCAAAAAATCCGAGAGTTCCGCAGCGGTGGCCAAAGACATCCTTTATGGAAAAAAAACCGGCAGATATTACTCGAAGGCTAGGCAAACCATATTGCGCCCGCTGGACTTGGCCCTATACAGTGCCTGGTCAACCCGCTTGAACCAGGCATCCCAATGCTCTTCGGGATTGCACTCGGCCACCCCCAGACTGACCGTCACAGTACGCACTTCTGGAAACGGATGTGTTGCGATCAGGATGCGGAGTTTCTCCGCCAATTGGATGGCCTCTGGCGCACCACATTGCGGCATGATGACGACAAATTCTTCCCCACCCCAACGCGCTAGCACATCCACCTGTCTGAGTGCTGCGGAAACCAATTTGGCGAGTTCAACCAGAATACGGTCTCCGGTCAGGTGGCCATAGGTGTCATTGATTGACTTGAAGTGATCAATGTCAAAGAGCAGCATGGACACAGTCGTTTGGTAGCGATGCACCTGTGCTATTTCCATCTGGGCTATCTTGATGAATTGCCGCCGGTTGTACACACCGGTCAAGGGGTCGGTAATAGCAATCCTCGACAATTCTTCGTAAGCCCCTTGCAAGGCTCGGTTTGCGGATTCCGCCGCATCACGCGCATGTTGTAACTCGCACACCATCCGTTTATGCTCAGTAATGTCGCGGGATACGCCGATGACTTCCACCAGACCGGTTTTGTGGAACGTCGGATGCGCCGTAACATCTGTCCAGATAGTCGATCCATCCTTGCAAAAACATTCCATTTCCCGTCGAAGACTCTTGGGAGATTTCCCTGTTTTGTGATCAAGCTGTACCTGTTGCACATAGTCTCTCCAGAAATCCAACGATGCGGGCGCAAACATCGCATCCATCGTCTGGTGCTGCAATGCTGCGGGCGCATAGCCCAATACGGTTTCTGACGCCGGACTGACGAAGGTCAACAAACCATCGCCGTTCACGCTCCAGATAACGTCGCGGGCAACGTCTGCCAAAAGCCGGTACCGCGCTTCGCTGACCAACAGGGCATCTTCGGCCTGCTGTCTCCGGGTAGTGTCACGTACCAAGCAGATAAAGCGTTGATCTTGCTTGTCGCAACCCGGTTTGGCTGCGACAGACAGTTCAAACCACCGTGTGCCTTGTGGCAGTTGCAGCGTGTACGTGATGCCGCAAGACTGACCTTTGTGCGCAGCCTCCTGCAAAGCGGTAGTCACTTGTTCGACTGCATCGGTTGGCAAGAAGTCGCAGAGTCGCTTTCCCAATATATTCTCTGGTAGTGCCGCCCCATGGTCGCTGCACGGAGACCGGTAATCATGCACCACCCCATCCAGGCTGATTTCCCATAATGGTTCAGGCAATGCATTGAGCATCCCGTGCAGCTTGTCTTTCGTCGCTTGAAGCTGGACTTCTGCTATTTTGCGTTGTGTAATCTCCGTCTTGGCACGGACCAAAGCTCTTTTGGTTCCCAGATTGATGTAATACGTTAATCCGCCCGTGAAAGCAAACAAAATCGTGTACGCAATCCAATCCGACACGCTGACTGTCGTGGAAGGCATAGGCATCCAATGTGCCTGTTCGGCCAACATCAACCCCAACACAGCAAGCGATGCCCCAACCGACCCCAACACAATGCCACGAAGATCGAACAAAACCCCAGTCATCAGCACCCAGAAGGTGAAGACGGGTGTTGCAGAAGAATAAATGGTTCCCAAGCTGGCAGTCACCATAACAATGTAGAAAAATCCAAAAAGAATCATTCCCAAACGCGCCAGTGTCACCTTGCCACGATGGAGACAGATCAAGAATTGCAAGATCACGAAACATGCAATCAAATTGATGATCTGGGTAAGGTGGGGCACGGTATCGTCGGTCGCATTGCCTACTATGACAATACAGATAAAAGCCAGGCTACCCAAACCAATGATATTTGCAAGCCTTGCTTGGCGCGTTTTCTCTTCATCACCGGCAAATACTGGTGGTGCGAGCCATACCAGCAATTTTTTCATGCATGTAACAATGGTTTTCATTCTTGAATTCAAAAAACAGTTCTTCATTCTTTTCGATATTTCCGTCGCTACGCGATGGTTTGTTTACTCCTGAATAATAGCCTTTTCAATAATATATATTCTGAATATATTGATCCATGAAATCGGCTATTTGCACGAATCACAACAAAACCCAGGCGCTACTGGCGACCACAGTGCCATAATCGTTGCGCTATCCGTCCAAACGGGTCTGGGCTTTGCGCATCAACCAGAGCGCACATGGCTCCGGCCCCAAGTTTCGACGCGGCGCCACAAGCGCTGGCGAAGAAGCACCCAAGGCATTTCCTGCAAGAAATTCTTTCCGGTTCAAATCATGGATTCTTCCTCTACTTCTCCCTGCGCCTCTTCTGGCGCCCTCCCCCCCCACGACCCCACCGCAACCACTGCAACGTCCACCACGGCTGTTGCGGAAACGGCTGTGACAGACACGGCTGGCATAGAACTGCGCGGTGCGGAAATCCTCATCGACGCTTTGCAGCGTGAGGGCGTGAAATACGTCTGGGGCTACCCCGGCGGCGCCGTCCTCCACATTTACGACGCGTTTTTCAAACAACACTCGATCCGCCATTTTTTGGTGCGGCATGAACAAGCTGCCGTCCATGCCGCCGATGCCTATGCACGGGCCACTGGAGAGGTCGGCGTGGCATTCGTCACTTCCGGCCCTGGATCGACCAATGCCGTCACAGGCATCGCCACGGCGTACATGGACAGTACGCCCCTCGTCGTCGTCAGCGGGCAAGTTCCGACCCCCGCGATTGGCCTCGACGCATTCCAGGAATGCGACACCGTCGGCATCACCCGCCCCGTTGTCAAGCACAACTTCTTGGTCAAGGATACGCGCGAACTCGGCATGGTCATGAAAAAGGCCTTCCATATCGCACGCAGTGGCCGACCTGGGCCTGTCGTCGTCGATATTCCGAAAGACGTTTCCTTCCGCAAAGTGCCCTACAAAGGGTACCCGGATGCCGTGGAGATGCGCTCGTACAACCCCGTCCACAAAGGGCACGCGGGGCAGATTCGCAAAGCCGTCCAACTGCTGCTGTCGGCCAAACGGCCTTACGTGTACACCGGCGGTGGAGTGATCCACAGCAACGCTACGGCAGAGCTGCGCCAACTCTTGGATTTGCTCGGTTGCCCTGGCACCAGCACGCTCATGGGGCTGGGCGCCATTCCTGGCAATGACCACCGCTTCCTCGGTATGCCCGGTATGCATGGAACGGTCGAAGCCAACAATGCCATGCAGCATTGCGACGTGCTGCTGGCGATTGGCGCACGTTTCGACGATCGGGTGATCGGCAACCCCAAGCATTTCGCGCAAAACGAACGCAAGATCATCCACATCGACATCGACCCTTCGAGCATTTCCAAGCGCGTGCGGGTCGACATCCCGATCGTCGGCGACATCCGAGAAGTGCTCATCGACATGCTGGCGCTCTTGCGGGAATCCCCCCAGCGCATCGACTCCGCTGCACTGCAAGCGTGGTGGAGCACCATCGCGGAATGGCGCGCCTGCAATTGCCTGCGCTATGACCATGGCGATGGGGACATCATCAAGCCCCAGTACGTCCTTGAGACACTGCAAAAGTTGACGAAAGACGACGACGTCTACATCACCACCGACGTCGGCCAGCACCAGATGTGGGCAGCCCAGTACCTCCGCTTCCGCGATCCCCGGCACTGGATCAGCTCCGGCGGTTTGGGAACGATGGGTGTGGGAATTCCTTTCGCCATGGGTGTGAAGCTGGCCCGGCCCGACAACGACGTGTTCTGCATCACTGGAGAAGGTTCCGTGCAGATGTGCATCCAGGAGCTTTCGACTTGCCTGCAACATGGCTTGCCGATCAAGATCGTCTTGCTCAACAACCGCTACCTCGGTATGGTGCGCCAGTGGCAGGAGATTGAACACGGCGGGCGCTACAGCCACAGCTACATGGACGCGCTCCCGGACTTCGTCAAATTGGCGCAGGCTTATGGGCACGTCGGAATGCGCATTGACCACGCCAAAGATGTGGAGCCAGCCTTGCGCGAGGCACGCAGCCTCAAGAATCGGACGGTGTTCCTCGACTTCCGCACCGACCCCACGGAAAACGTGTTCCCGATGGTGCAAGCCGGCAAGGGAATCACGGAAATGCTGCGGAGTTCCGAAGACTACTGACCTCCCACGGAAACCATCATGAAACACATCATCGCCGTGCTCCTGGAAAACGAAGCCGGGGCGCTTTCTCGTGTCGTCGGGCTGTTTTCTGCCCGTGCCTTCAACATTGAGTCGCTGACTGTGGCGCCGACAGAGGATCCCAGCCTCTCGCGGATGACCATCCAAACGACAGGTTCTGACGAAGTCATCGAACAAATCACCAAGCATCTCAACCGCCTCATCGAAGTCATCAAGGTCGTCGACCTCACCGAAGGGGGCTACATCGAGCGTGAGTTGATGATGGTCAAGGTGCGCGCCATCGGCAAGGAGCGCGAGGAAATGAAGCGCATGGCCGACATCTTCCGGGGACGTATCATCGACGTGACCGACAAGAGCTACACCATCGAGCTGACCGGGGACAAAAGCAAGAACGACGCCTTCCTCGACGCCCTCGAATCCGGGGTCGTTCTCGAAACAGTGCGTACGGGCGCTTGTGGCATTGGCCGTGGGGAACGCATCCTGCGGGTGTGAACACGGCAAACGATCCACCCCACAACACCCCCAAAAAACAACCCCATAAATCCCCTCAGGAATTCATTCAGGAGTTCACAGTGAAAGTGTTTTACGACAAAGATTGCAATCTCGACCTGATTCGTTCGAAGAAGGTCGCCATCATCGGCTACGGCAGCCAAGGCCATGCGCACGCGCAAAACCTGCATGACAGCGGCGTGCCCGTGGTCGTCGGCCTGCGCAAGGGCGGTGCATCGTGGGCCAAAGTCGAAAAGGCCGGGCTGCAAGTCGTCGACGTGGCCGAAGCCGCCCGCACTGCGGATGTAGTCATGATGTTGCTGCCCGACGAACAAATCGCCAGCGTCTACGCCAAAGACGTGGAACCGCACATCCGCCAGGGTGCATCGTTGGTGTTCGCGCACGGCTTCAATGTCCATTACGGCTTCGTCGTGCCCCGTGCCGACCTCGACGTCTGGATGGTCGCCCCCAAGGCGCCAGGCCATACCGTGCGCGGCACCTATGCCCAGGGTGGCGGGGTTCCCCATCTCATCGCCGTCCATCAGGATCGCAGCGGCAATGCCCTGCAGTTGGCGCTAAGTTACGCCATGGCCAACGGCGGCGGGCGCGCCGGGATCATCGAAACGACGTTCCGCGAAGAGACCGAAACTGATCTCTTTGGCGAACAGGCCGTGCTCTGCGGAGGAACCGTCGAGCTCATCAAGACCGGGTTCGAGACCCTCATCGAAGCCGGATACGCACCAGAAATGGCCTACTTTGAATGCCTGCACGAGCTTAAGCTGATCGTCGACATGATCTACGAAGGCGGCATCGGCAACATGAATTACTCCATCTCGAACAACGCCGAATACGGCGAGTACGTCACCGGCCCCAAGGTCGTCACCCAGGCGTCTCGCGAGGCCATGCGCCAATGTCTGCGCGACATCCAGTCCGGGGAATACGCCAAGAGCTTCATGCTGGAAAACCAGGCCGGCGCCCCCGTATTGCGCAGCCGCAGGCGGCTGATGGCCGAGCATCCGATTGAAAAAGTCGGCGAATCCCTGCGTGCGATGATGCCGTGGATCGCCAAAAACAAGCTCGTCGATCAATCCCGCAACTAAGCGCCCTACGAGCACTACGCGCCTAAACGCGCCTAATGCTGTAGATTCCTTCCCCAGCATTCATCGCCTCGGCCCGTCTGCCCCACGCAACGGTTCTGCTCCCGTTATAGGAGCGACGGCAGTCGCGATAGCGGGGCTGTCTTGGAGGGGCCACTGCGGTGGCTTCTCTCTTTTGCGTGGTCTGCGCAATTCCCCTTTCCCATTCGTCATGGTTTGTCTCCGTTTCCCCGATGGTTCCGTGCGTTCGTACCCAGGCCCCGTAACGGCGGCCACCGTTGCTGCCGACACAGCGCAGCCCGCCGACGTCATCGCGGCCCAGGTCGGGGATCGGCTCGTCGACCTCTGCCACCTGCTGGATGCCGACGCCACCCTTGCCTTCGTTCGCGAAACGGATCCCCAAGGGCTGGACATCCTGCGCCACTCGACGGCGCATCTGCTGGCTTACGCAGTCAAGGATCTGTTTCCGCACGCCCAGGTCACCATCGGCCCGATGATTGAGAACGGTTTCTATTACGACTTTGCCTTCGAACGGCCTTTCACGCCCGAAGATCTGACCGCCATCGAACGCCGCATGGCCGAACTTGCAGCCAAAAACGAGGCTGTAGTACGCCGCGTGCTGCCACGTGACGAGGCTATCGCGGTATTCCAAAGCCAAGGCGAGCACTACAAAGTCGAACTCATCCGCGCCATTCCCGAAGGGGAGATCGTGAGCCTGTACCGCGAAGGCGCCTTCGAGGACCTGTGCCGTGGCCCGCACGCGCCCAACACGGGCCGACTGCGCCACTTCAAGCTGATGAAGGTGGCCGGGGCCTACTGGCGTGGCGACCACCGCAACGCGATGCTCCAGCGCATCTACGGCACCGCGTGGCCGAGCAAGGAAGCGCTCCACCAATACCTGCACATGCTCGAAGAGGCCGAGAAGCGCGACCACCGCAAGCTGGGGCGCGAGCTAGACCTCTTCCACCAGGAAGAATCTGCCCCCGGCCTGGTGTTCTGGCACGCCAAGGGATGGGTGCTGTGGCAATGCGTGGAACAGTACATGCGGCAGGTGTACCGCCACAACGGCTACCGCGAAGTCAAAGGGCCCCAAATCCTTGACAAATCGCTGTGGGAGAAAACGGGACACTGGGACAAATACCGGGAAAACATGTTCATCACGGAATCGGAAAAGCGCGAATACGCGCTCAAACCGATGAACTGCCCCGGCCACATCCTGATCTATAAGCAAGGTGTCAAAAGCTACCGGGACTTGCCCCTGCGTTATGGGGAATTCGGCCAATGCCACCGCAACGAGCCGTCTGGCGGGCTGCACGGCATCATGCGCGTGCGCGGCTTTACGCAAGACGACGGCCACATCTTCTGCACGGAAGACCAAATCCAGCAGGAATGCGCAGCCTTCACGGCATTGCTGCAAGAGGTCTATGCAGACTTCGGATTCACCGACATCCTCTACAAAGTCGCAACCCGCCCCGACAAGCGGATCGGCAGCGATGCAAGCTGGGACAAGGCGGAACAAGCCCTGCTCGACAGCCTTCGTTCTTGTGGACGGGCTTTCGACATCTCCCCCGGCGAAGGCGCCTTTTATGGCCCCAAGATCGAATACACGCTGCGCGACGCGCTGGGCCGCCCCTGGCAGTGCGGAACGATCCAGGTGGACTTTTTTATGCCCGAACGCCTCGGCGCCGAATATGTCGGCGAAGACGGCGCACGCCACTTCCCCGTCATGCTGCACCGTGCAATCGTCGGCAGTCTGGAGCGCTTCATCGGCATCCTGATCGAAGAAACCGCCGGTGCCCTGCCCGTATGGCTGGCCCCTGTGCAGGCTGTCATCCTGTCCGTTACCGATGCCCACGTCGCCTACGCGCAGCAAGTTTGCCAAGCGTTGTGCAGTCAAGGCTTTCGCGCTGAAACGGACCCGGGCAAAGACAAGATCACCTATAAAATTCGCGCCCATTCCGTGCAGAAGGTGCCTTATCTCCTCGTCGTGGGGGATCGGGAAGTCTCCGATGCAACGGTCTCAGTGCGTGCTCGTGGCGGGCAAAACCTCGGCGTTATGTCTGTAGACGAGCTGGCTCGTCGTCTCGCTCTCGACGTCGCGCGCAAGTCGCGCCCCATCCCCTAGTGGGTGGCAGAGCGGCTCTCCATTGGACTTTGAAGGAAGGATCTCGTCATCGCTACCGAAATTCGTGACCGCCGTCAGCGCGAAGAGCGCAAACACCGCCTCAACCGGGAAATCACTGCCTCGGAAGTGCGGCTCATTGGCCTCGACAACGAGCCTTTGGGAGTTTTCAGCATCGTTGACGCCATGAAAAAGGCCGGGGACCTCGACGTCGATCTCGTC
The DNA here is from genome assembly GCF_000477435.1 of Candidatus Symbiobacter mobilis CR. Lineage (NCBI taxonomy): Bacteria > Pseudomonadati > Pseudomonadota > Betaproteobacteria > Burkholderiales > Comamonadaceae > Candidatus Symbiobacter > Candidatus Symbiobacter mobilis. The sequence continues at coordinate 98,808 of NC_022576.1, read as the reverse complement.
GAAATTTCTCCCGTGGCCGTTCCCCCTGTCTGTCGTCTGGTGGACTATGGCAAGTTCAAGTACCAGGAACAGAAAAAAGCTGCGGAAGCCAAAGCCAAGCAGACTGTCATCGAGATCAAGGAGATCAAATTCCGACCGGGTACCGATGATGGGGATTACCAGATCAAGATGCGCAACATTCGCCGCTTCCTTTCAGAAGGCGACAAATGCAAGATCACCCTGCGTTTTCGGGGTCGAGAAATCACCCACCAGGAATTGGGGATGGCGTTATTGCAACGAATCCGGGAAGAGCTGGGCGATTTGATCCTCGTCGAACAGTTTCCCCGGCTTGAAGGCAGGCAAATGGTGATGATGATCGCCCCAAGCAGAAAGAAAGTCGTGACCAAACCGGTTACAGCTTCTTGACATTTCCCTTCTTTTTTACGGCAGCAGGTCGCCCGCCGTTATTGAAGCCCGAGGCCATCAAGGCTGCGAGTTTGTTGCAGACGCCTCGAAGGCTTGTGTTCCAGGAGCATATTCATGCCCAAAATGAAAACCAAAAGTGCGGCAAAAAAACGATTCCGCGTTCGTCCAGGTGGCACCGTCAAACGTGCGCAGGCTTTCAAACGCCATATCCTGACCAAGAAAACGACCAAGACCAAGCGCCAGCTTCGCGGCGCTACCCTGGTTCACGAGACCGATTTGCAGCGGGTGGCAGACATGCTCCCCGGCTATGGTCTCTAAAGCAACGACGTACTAGGAGGTATATATGTCTCGTGTCAAACGTGGGGTAACGGCGCGTGCGCGCCACAAGAAGGTTCTTGCCCAGGCCAAGGGGTACCGGGGTCGTCGTGGCAACGTGTTCCGCGTAGCCAAGGAAGCGGTGATGAAAGCGGGGCAATACGCCTACCGCGACCGCCGCGCCAAGAAACGTGTCTTCCGCCAACTCTGGATCGCCCGGATCAACGCTGCTGCCCGCCAATGCGGGATGACCTACAGCCAACTGGCTGATGGCCTCAAAAAAGCGGCCATTGAGATCGACCGCAAAGTGCTCAGCGAATTGGCCATCAGCGATATGGCTGCCTTCTCCGGCATCGTCGAACAGGTACGCGCAAAACTGGCGCAAGCCTGACATCGCTTGCGACATCGACGGACATAGTGGACCAAGCCAGGAGAGGGGTGCCCTCTTCTGGTTCCACCTCCGCCCCCAGGGTTCTTCCCCTTCCCACCATGGATGCACTGCAAGCCATCGTCGAGGAAGCACGCCAAGCTTTTGCCCAGGCACGCACTGCTGCCGAGGTCGAAAACGTCAAGGCTGCGTACCTCGGCAAATCCGGCCAGATCACCCTTTGCATGCAAGGGCTGGGCGCTCTTCCGCTCGAAGAGCGCAAACGCCGTGGCGCCACGATCAACGAGGCCAAACGCGCCATCGAACAATGTTTGCAGGATCGTCGGCAAGCGCTTGCACAGCAAGCCCTGTACGAGCGCCTGCGTGTCGAAGCCCTCGACGTCACCCTGCCTGGCCGTACACGCACGCCTGGGGGATTGCACCCGGTTTCGCTCACCATCGAGCGGATCGAGGCCTACTTCTCGACCCTCGGCTTTGAAGTCGCCCAAGGGCCTGAAATCGAGACAGACTGGTTCAACTTCACTGCGCTCAACACCCCGCCGGATCACCCTGCCCGCTCGATGCACGACACCTTCTATGTCGAAGGGGGCGCGGATACCCTGCCTTGTCTGCTGCGTACCCACACCAGCCCGATCCAGATTCGTCATGCGATGCAGCACGTCCGGCGCTATGCCCGGCCCCATGGCAACACGCCTTCCGATTCGTCTGCTGATTCGCCTCCTGATTCGCCTTCTCCTACGCCCCCCGACGCGCTGTACAGCGGGCCGATGCCCGACATTCGGGTCATTGCTCCGGGCCGTACCTATCGGGTGGACAGCGACGCCACCCACTCGCCGATGTTCCACCAGTGCGAGGGGCTATGGATCGGAGACAGCGTCAGCTTCAAAGACCTGCGGTACACCTTCACGCACTTCTGCCGAACATTTTTTGAATCGGAAGACGTCGCGCTGCGCTTTCGCCCCAGCTTCTTCCCCTTCACGGAACCCAGCGCGGAAGTCGATATCCGCTTTGCCGATGGCCCCCTCGCTGGCCGGTGGCTGGAAGTGGCGGGTGCCGGGCAGGTACATCCCAACGTCGTTCGCAACATGGGGCTTGACCCCGAACGCTACATCGGCTTTGCCTTTGGCATGGGCCCGGATCGGCTAACGATGTTGCGCTACGGCATCAACGATTTGCGCATGTTTTTCGATGCCGACCTGCGGTTCCTCTCGCAGTTCCGCTGACGTTCGCCACCCCGCTGACGCTCGCCATTCCGCCCTCGCAGGCCATTGCTCGAAACCTGTAGCGCTGCATACGCCCTGCGTCCTTCCCGCCCGGCATCCTTTCCACTATCGCCCCCTACCCAACCCGACGATGCAATTCCCCGAATCCTGGTTGCGCCAGTGGTGCAACCCATCCATGGATACCGCACAGCTTGCCGATGCACTGACCATGGCGGGCATTGAGGTCGAAGACATCGCCCCCGCAGCCATGCCCTGCGGAGTGGTCGTCGCACGCATCGATAGCGCAAGCGTGCTGCCTGGGCAAGATCGCCTGCGGGTATGCCAGGTCGATGCCGGAACCGGGCGCCCATGCACCGTGGTGTGCGGCGCTCCCAATGCGCGGCCTGGAATCAAGGTTCCGCTGGCCACGCTCGGCGCCACGCTGACTACAGCCGCAGCGACAGACCCCTTGGTGGTGCGAACGCAACGGTTTGGTGACGTGGCCAGCGAAGGCATGCTTTGCTCCGCGCATGAATTGGGCTTGGGCAGCGACAACGCAGGCCTGTTGGAACTGCCCGACGATGCACAGCTTGGCGTGGATGTGCGCACGATCCTGCACATGGACGACGCCCTGCTCACGATCAAGCTCACCCCGAACCTGGCCCACTGCCTCAGCGTCCACGGCGTTGCGCGCGAACTGTCCGCGCTGACCCAGGCACCCCTGACTCCACGGGTATTCCCCGAAGTCGCCCCGACGATTCCAGACATCCTGCCGCTGACAGTGACCGCCGCCGACTTGTGTGGACGCTTTTGCGGAAGGATCGTCCGCAACGTCGATGCCCGCGCGCCAACGCCATGGTGGATGCGCGAACGGCTGCGCCGTTGCGGCCAACGCAGTATTTCCGCCTTGGTCGACATCTCCAACTACGTGATGCTCGAATCCGGCCAGCCTTCGCACGTCTTCGACCTCGACACGCTCCGCGACGGCCTCGAAGTACGCTGGGGCCGTTCGGGGGAAGTCGCCTCGCTATTGCATGGCGCCACAGCGGCAATCGATCCCCACATCGGCGTCATCGCAGACAGTGCAGGAATTCAGGCGCTCGCCGGCATCATGGGCGGCAGCCACAGTGCCGTGGGCGACGACACGCGCAATATCTACATCGAAGCCGCGTTCTGGCACCCCGCCGCCATTGCCGGGCGCGCCCGCGCACTGCGCCTCACTTCCGAAGCCGCGCACCGCTTCGAGCGCGGGGTCGACCCCAGCCTCACCCGTGCGCACCTGGAACGCATCACCCAGCTCATCCTGGATATCTGTGGCACTCCGCAAACCACCGTCGGCCCCATCGACGACCACCGCGTTGCGATGCCGGTCGAGACCACAGTCTCGATGCGGGTGGCGCGCGCCAGCAAAATCCTTGGCGTAGCGTTATCGCCACAGCAATGCCTGACAGCCCTGCGCAGCCTGGGGTTGGAGCCGACCCCTTACGAAGACCGCATCGACGTCCAGGTTCCCCCCCATCGCTTCGACTTGCGCATCGAAGAAGACCTCGTCGAAGAAATCGCCCGCGTCATTGGCTACGACACCCTGCCGATGACGCCTCCCCTCGCTCCCGCAGTCGGTACATTGCGGCCGGAAAACACCCGCAGCGCCAACACCGTGCGCCATGCCATGGCTGCGCTGGGGTATCAGGAAGTCCTGCAATTCAGCTTTTGCCCAGAACAATGGGAACGCGACTTTGCCGGCAACACCAACCCTGTGCGGCTGCACAACCCCATCGCCAGCGACCTATCCGTGCTGCGTTCCACGCTGCTTGGCTCGCTCGTCGATGTGCAGCAACGCAACCAGGCACGCAAAATTCAGCGGGTACGGGTTTTTGAGATTGGGCGCGTATTTGCCTATGACCCCACTGTCGGCGACACCCTCCAAACCGTTGCCGGATTTGCACAGCCCATGCGCTTGGCAGCGCTGGCTTGTGGCCCCGTCGATCCCTTGCAGTGGGCCAGTCCGCAACGTGCCGTCGATTTTTATGATGTCAAAGGCGATCTTGAATCCCTGCTTGCCACAACCCTGTCGAGCAAGCTGGAATGCATCGCTGCGGAACACCCCGCGATGCACCCTGGGCGCTGTGCCCGACTGCGCTGCGATGGAGTCGATGTCGGCGTTGTGGGGGTGCTGCATCCCCAGTGGTGCCAGGCGTATGGGCTGACGCAAACGCCCGTGCTCTTCGAAATCGACCTCGACCTCGTCCTGCGCCGCGCAGTGCCACGGTTCGTACCGGTTCCCCGACTGCACCCCGTCGAGCGGGATGTGGCCGTGTGGGTCGACGAATCCATCACCGCCCAAGCCCTGTTTGCGACGGTACACGCTGCACCATGCACCATCCCCTTGCGCGATGCCGTGCTGTTCGACGTATACCGTGCGCTTTCGTCCCCGTCCACAACCCCCGCGCACGCTGCACCTGCTGCAACATGCCGCCAGAAGAGCATGGGGATTCGCCTCACGTTTACGCCGGACCGGGTTGCCATCTCCGACGCCGACATCGAAGCTGCCGTTGCTACCATCTTGTCGCACTTGGAGCGCGAACTCGGCGCCCATCTGCGTACCTAACTTTCATGCCAGTTTTGCCACCCCAAATGATGAAATACGCCCTGGGAGCGCGGGTGTCCCACCCGCCAAATGCGGGCAAGATGCCCGCGCTCCCAAGAGTGGCGCTATGATTTTTGAGGTATTTCACGTTAAGAACCCTATAGCCACCCAGCCACCCACTCCACTGCGAGTACCTCCCGCCCCCACCCCCATGTCTTCCACCCCAGTTGCCCCTTCCGATACGGCGCTTACCAAAGCTGAAATGGCTGACCGGCTCTACGAACGCGTTGGGTTGAGTCGCTCCGAATCCAAAGCCATGGTTGACACCTTCTTCCATGTCATCCTCCAAAGCCTTGCACAAGGGCAAGAGGTCAAGATCAGTGGGTTCGGCAATTTCAAGCTCCGCACCAAAACCCCCCGCCCGGGGAGGAACCCCCGCACCGGGGAATCGGTAGACATCCTTGCGCGGCGGGTCGTCACCTTCCACGCCAGCCCCAAGCTCAAAGAGCTGATTCAGCAGCAACCATAGCTGCCTGCCCGGGCCATCACGCCTGCTGCCGTCGCTCCCACAAACCTGACCAACAGCACCGCGCATCCCCACACGTTGTCAGAGCGACGGGTTGATGATCGCGCCTGCGTGGCAACCATTCTGCATAATCGTCGGGATGGACGACACCCTGCCCCCGATACCGGCGAAACGCTACTTCACCATCGGCGAAGCCAGCGAACTCTGCGGGGTCAAGCCCCACGTGCTCCGATATTGGGAGCAGGAATTCACCCAGCTCCGGCCCATGAAAAGACGGGGCAACCGCCGGTACTACCAGCACCATGAAGTGCTGATGATTCGCCGAATCCGCGAACTGCTGTACCAGCAAGGGTTCACGATTTGCGGTGCGCGCAACCAAATCCAAGCGATGATGACTGCGCAAGCCGAAGAGGGAGCCGCAGCGCCTGGATACGAAGCGCCCGGCCCCTCCTCCACGGCAGTGATCCCCATTGCCCCTTCCTGGGATGCAATCCGTCGCAATCTCGAATCGGCGATCGATTTGCTCACCATCCCCTGAGCCGATGCAAGGCGGGATGCGTTTTGACAACCATGTCCCCTTCGCACCCTGCCCACCCCCACGCCCCGCTGGCAGAAATCCTGCGCCCCCAAACGCTGGATGAGGTGATCGGGCAATCGCATCTGCTGGCAGAGGGAAAGCCTTTGCGGTTGGCGTTTCAATCGGGAAAACCGCACTCGATGATCTTCTGGGGGCCGCCTGGCGTGGGCAAGACGACGCTGGCGCGGCTGATGGCCACGGCGTTCGACTGCGCATTCATCGCACTCTCTGCGGTGTTTTCCGGTGTCAAAGATCTTCGCGCTGCGATGGAACAGGCCCAGCAAAACCTGGCCCAAAGCAAACGGACGGTTCTGTTCGTCGATGAAATCCACCGGTTCAACAAATCGCAACAGGATGCGTTGCTTCCCTACACCGAGAACGGGCTGGTCACGCTGGTAGGCGCAACAACCGAAAACCCTTCGTTCGAAGTGAATGCAGCGTTGCTGTCGCGCACGCAGGTCTACGTGCTGCACCCGTTGACCGATGCCGAATTGCGGCAACTGCTGCAACGTGCCATCGACAAAGCGCCCGCTTCCTTCGACGATGCGCCCAACGATTCGCTCGAATTCGAAGACCCTGCGCGCAACACGCTGATCGGTTACGCAGACGGCGATGCCCGCAGACTGCTCAACCTGTTCGAACAATGCCAAACGGCTGCGCACGCCCAGGGAATCCGAAAAATCAGTGCGGACTTCGTTCACAACGCGCTCACGCTGAACAGCCGACGCTTCGACAAAGGCGGGGACCACTTCTACGACCAGATTTCAGCGCTACACAAGTCCGTGCGCGGGTCAAACCCCGATGCCGCGCTGTACTGGCTGTGCAGAATGCTCGACGGCGGCGCGGATCCACGGTATCTGGCCCGACGCATCGTCCGCATGGCGTGGGAGGACATCGGCCTGGCCGACCCGCGTGCGATGCAGATCGCCAACGATGCGGCATCGACCTACGAAAGACTGGGAAGCCCCGAAGGCGAATTGGCCCTGGCGCAGGCGGTGATTTATTTGTCCGTCGCAGCCAAAAGCAATGCCGGGTATATGGCCTACAAACAGGCGCGCTCTTTCGTGCAGGAAGATACCAGCCGTGAGGTGCCGGTCCACCTGCGCAATGCCCCCACCAAATTGATGAAAGAACTGGGGTACGGACATGCATACCGCTATGCCCACGATGAACCCAACGCCTATGCAGCCGGAGAAAGCTACCTACCCGAAGGCATGGCCGAGCCAAGCTGGTATCGGCCAGTACCCAGGGGGTTGGAAATCAAGATCGGGGAAAAGCTGGCTTTGCTCAAAAAGTGGGATCGGGAAGCGGGGAAGGGCTAAACGCTGCTTGTAGGAGCGGCGGCCTATGGGGAAGCATACGACCACGCCACGCTACCGCGATCATCGGCAAATACGAGCAGGCGCGAGGCAGTGCGGGTACGCAAAATATTGCGAATTTCCCTGGTAGACGGTGCATCGATTTTGGCAATGCCATACGGGGTTTGCATTTGTTGTACTAGCGTGCTGCCGGTCACTTTGGCAATTTTGCATACCCGCCCGGAAGAAAGCTCCTCCTGCATCTTTTTGAACTCATCGTATTCCTTCCGCTTTTCTGCCAGCCTGGTAACGATTGCGTTTTTCTCGGTAACGAGCCTTTCCAACCCCTTGATATTTCCCCTTTGCATTCTTTGCATCTGGTTGAAATTCTGCTCCTGCGCTGGGGATAGCTTGATCTTGCCAGACTGGATCATCTCCATCAGCGAAAGGAACTTGGCAAATTCCGGTTCCGATTTGAATGCCTTGATTTCTTCCAACTTGTCATCAATATCGAGTTGAATTTCCTTCATCGCTGCATCGTATTTTGCATTCCGCTGATGAAAATCCGCCATATCTGGAATGAAAATCGTGACCTGCGTGATATTGTCCCGGCGGATGTCTGCAACGCCGATATCGACATTGCATCCCGCCATGGCACATCCCTGCGAAATATCTATCCGCAAATCCCTGGCAACGATGTCGCAATTGATGGCATGTCCGATGTACACAGTCTGTGCAGTGATGAAGCAATTTTCCGCATAATTGATTTCCACGCTCCCACCCAGCGCTTCGATGTTCGAATTGGACGCGCGTTTTTTGATTTGAATGGTTCCGCCGTCACTTTTTGCGCTGCCCCCGGCAAGACTATCGTCAATCACAATCTTCCCGCCATCGGAGATCAGCGACCCAAAAACCCCCGAGCTGAACCGCATGTTTTTGCCTTCCACCACGCGGCCTTCCTGCACTTCCCCATGCTCGATGAACTCTTCGACAGTCAAATACAAATCTCCCGTCGTCCTGGTACTGATTCCTTCCGTATTTTCTATTTTGACCGTGACAGATATTTGGTTTGTCTTGACGTCGAGCGTGAGAAAACCATCTATGGTAGAGAGGAGATATTGCTCTCCATTGATCACTTCCACTTGGGTTCCCGGGCCGGAAACATGGTTCATGTTGAGGTCTTTGGGAACGATTGGTTCCAAAACGTCCCCGGTAATGCTATAGCCAGGCTTGCCCAATATGCGGGGAATTTTCCTGACGATCTTCTGCCCCTCACTGATTTGGGGGAAACGATTTTTGAACCGCCGAAGATCCGCAATACCCGCCCTGATGAGAGGGGAATCGTCACGATGCAGTTCGCTGTACTCTTCCTTCAGCTCTGCATCGCGCCCAGGCGTGGGTGGCAATTCCCGGGCAATCACGGCGCGATGCGCATTTTTTGCCTCGGTGCGTGGCTCAAAGGCATGGATATCGATGCCGTATCGCACGCCTTTCATCCACATTGCCGCAATGAATTCATCGAGGTCGAGATGGGTTGGCTCGGCATGCACTTGTTCTTCATAGCCCGTGATCGGCTTTTCCCCGTTTTCATCGGGTTCTCCGTACACCGGTTCTTTTTCTGTATGTTCGAGGAAAACAGGCTCGAACATGTATTCCGCATGCGCACCATGGTTCATCACCCGCACTTCCTTGTAGAGCACCTTGCGTTCTGATGGAAAAGGAACGATCTTTTTTGCCAGCAACAGAAAACTATCTTCCTTGGACAATGGCTCGACCGGGTATGCCAATTTCAAAAATAACGAATACTCCAGCTCCTCAAAACGGAAACCCTGCGCAAAAAGATCATTGACAAAGGTGCGGAAATTCCACTCCGAGGGCAATTTCTCCAGATTTACAAATACGCCCTCGGGACGATCATCAATAAATGCAGGCATGATCGGCAATGTGGGGCTGGATGATTGATCGGAAATAATTGTCACCATAATATTTGTATAAAAAAATCTATTGATCAATACAAGACATTGGCACAATCTGCATGTCGCTACCGGAGTTCATCAGCCCAACACATCTTTCGCCTTTTTGGGCACTTCTGGATCGTTGCTGCCCTGCACCTTAGCAATTCTTTCCTTTCCCCTCGCCTCTTCCCCCACACCCCCCACCATGCTGCCCGCCACAAGAACAGGCGCCGCCTCCGTGGTCATGATGGTCGTGGTGTTCATGGTCATGGGTATGACACCCTTGGTTGCCACATCCGCAACCGTGGCCGTGGCCGTGATCGTGATCAGGACCGTGGTCAGGGTCATGCTCCTCCCGCGCATCCAGCACCGGCAAGCTGCCATCCAGCCACGCTGCCACGGCGCGGTCGGGGTCGGTTTCGGAGGTCACGATGGCGTCGATGCCTTGGCAGCGCAGGCGCTGTTGCAGCCCGGGGCCCATGCTGCCTGCAATCAGGACTTGCACGCCGTCCCACATGCTCGGCACCGCAGCGGCAGTTTGGTGCGCCATGGCGTGCAGGCTTTCGGACATCGATAGTTCGATCAATTCCTTGCCCGCCACCGTTTTGGTCTCCGAAATGTCGTAGACCCAGTATTTGCGGCATTTGCCGGCGTGGGGGGTGATCGTTTTGCGGTTTTGGCTGGTAATGGCAATTTTCATGGTGCGATGGTGGTGGTGTACAAAAAGAAATAGCGCAATATCCGGGGTGATATACGAGGTGATATACGAGGCGATAGCGGTGCGATTGCCCCTGCCTGGATTTGCCGCGCTCAGACGCTCAGAGAGTCGGAAATTCTGCCACTTACAATTTTTGGCTTTTCTCTGCATTGTGTGTAGCCATTGCGTAGCAGATTTCCTCTTGGTTGCTACATGTTTCGCCCTCCCCCCGTCACTGTCTCCCTGAGCAATGGTATGCACACCGCTGTAGCGCCGTCGAAAATCCTTCGCAACTTCCGTCACGCTGACCTCAGCCTAACACTCCCGCTCTCGTTGTAAGAGCGACAGAAGTCGCGATGGTACGGTTCCTATGTGGGTACGGGGTGGGTGAATTCGGGCCTGGTTCCCGGTCTTTCTCCCCCTTGCTCCCTTTCCCCCTTTTTCCTGATCATTCTCCCCCTTTCGTTTGGACACTTTCGTTCAGCAAATCGTCAACGGCTTCGTGCTGGGTAGCATGTATGCGCTTGTCGCGCTGGGGTACACGATGGTCTACGGCATCATCGGGCTGATCAATTTCGCCCATGGTGATTTGATGATGGTCGCCGCCCTGGTGGGTTGGACTTGCATTGCCTGGTTCACCGCAACATGGCCCGACGCCCCCGGTTGGCTGGTGCTGTGCTGCGCCACATCCGTTGCGTGCCTGGGCTGCGCTGCGCTGAATATCGGCATCGAACGCCTGGCTTACCGCCCCCTGCGCAACAGTCCCCGCCTCGCTCCGCTCGTCACCGCCGTGGGGGTATCGATGCTGTTGCAGACCCTTGCCATGATCATCTGGCGGCCCGAATACAAATCTTTCCCCTCGCTGCTTCCCACCGAACCGCTGGGCCTCTCCCTGGGCGCGGGCCATGCCGTCGTCTCCCCCACGCAGTTGTTGACGATTGCCGTCACCGCCCTATCGCTGGCCGCGCTGGCTTGGCTGGTGCATGGAACCCGCCTGGGCCGGGCCATGCGCGCCACAGCGGAAAACCCCCGCGTTGCCATGCTGATGGGCATCCCCACCGACCGCGTCATCGCGCTGACCTTTGCGCTGGGCGCGGTGCTTGCTGCCATCGCCGGGGTACTTTGGGCTTCCAACTACGGCGTTGCGCACCATTCAATGGGATTGTTGCCGGGGCTGAAAGCCTTTACTGCTGCGGTGCTGGGGGGCATCGGCAACCTCCCCGGGGCGGTAGTGGGGGGCTTGGTGCTTGGCCTACTCGAATCGATGGGTGCGGGGTACCTGGGAACGTGGACGGGCGGATGGATGGGCAGCCACTATGCCGACGTGCTTGCGTTTTTGGTGCTCATCACGGTGCTGACGCTGCGCCCGCAAGGGCTGCTCGGCGAACGTGTCGCCGAACGGGCGTGACCTGCCCGCACACTGCCGGCCATGCCTGCCTGCTTCCCTCGATGGAATTCCCGCTGGATCTGGCTGCTGGGCCTGCTGGCGTTGCCTTGGGTATTGCACGAGCTGGGCAATGCGTGGATTCGCGTCGCCAATATGGCGCTGCTGTACACGATGCTGGCCGTGGGGCTGAACATCGTCGCGGGCTTTGCCGGGCTGCTTGATCTGGGGTACATCGCATTTTTTGCCATCGGCGCATACACCCAGGCGCTGCTTGCCAGCCCGCATCTCCCCCAAAGCCTCGTCGGCCTGGCCACGCTGTTTCCCGATGGGCTCCACACCCCGTGGTGGGTCGTCCTGCCGTTGAGCTTTGTCTTGGCGGGGGGGATGGGCGTTTTGCTCGGCGCGCCCACGCTGCGCTTGCGTGGCGATTACCTCGCCATCGTGACCCTCGGTTTCGGGGAAATCGTTCGCATCTTCCTCAACAACCTTGATCACCCCGTCAACCTCACCAACGGGCCACGCGGCATCGCCAACATCGACAACCTCTCGATCCTGGGGCATGACTTGGGCCAGCCTTTGCACATCCTGGGGCTGACGGTTCCGCCGCTCACGCAATACTTTTATTTGCTTGGGATCGTCGTGCTGTTGTGCCTAGTGCTGTCACGCAGGCTGCTGGCTTCTCGTATTGGCCGCGCCTGGGTCGCGATTCGGGAAGACGAGCTTGCCGCGCAATCCGTCGGCATCGACACCCGTGCGCTCAAACTGCTAGCCTTTGCCGTGGGCGCCAGCCTGGGTGGCGTTTCCGGCGCGCTGTTTGCGGCATTGCAAGGCTTCGTCTCGCCCGAATCGTTCACGTTGATGGAATCCGTCATGATCGTGGCGATGGTCGTTTTCGGCGGCATCGGGCATTTGCCGGGGGTCGTGCTCGGCGCGGTGGTGCTATCGGCATTGCCGGAAGCACTGCGCCACCTTGCAGGCCCTTTGCAACAAATGACGAACGGGCACCTCGATGCCTCGATCCTGCGGCAACTCCTCGTTTCGCTGGCCATGGTGCTCGTCATGCTGCTACGTCCACACGGCCTATGGCCCACGCCATCCTCGCGCGCCATCGCGCTGGAGGAACGATGAATTGCTCGGCGCCGCCCACCGCGCCAGAAGCCGTGCCAGCCATCACGCCAGTATTGGATGCCCAGGGCGTCTGCAAGCATTTTGGCGGTCTGCATGCGCTGCGGGGGGTAGATCTGCGGGTGCTGCCGGGGCAGGTGCATGGGCTGATCGGCCCCAATGGCGCGGGCAAAACGACGTTCTTCAATGTGCTCACGGGGGTCGATCCTCCTGACGCCGGGGCTTTCCGCATCCTGGGCCAGCCCTACCACCCCACGGCGGCCCATGCCGTTGCCCGCGTGGGCATTGCCCGGACGTTCCAGAACATCCGCCTGTTCGCAGAAATGACTGTGCTGGAAAACGTGATGGTCGGCTGCCACGCACACACCCACTGTGGCGCCATCGCGGCCCTGTTACGCACCCGAGCGTTCCAGCGCGAAGAAGCCAATATTGCCCGCTCCGCGCTCGCATGGCTGGAGTACGTGGGCCTGGCAGCCCAAGCGCACCGCATGGCACGCACCCTGAGCTATGGCGACCAACGCAGGCTCGAAATCGCCCGCGCGCTGGCCACCCGCCCCACACTGATCGCGCTCGACGAACCCGCTGCGGGAATGAACGAATCCGAAAAACGCGCCCTGCGCGAACTGATCGCCCGGATTCGGCAAGACGGCCACAGCGTGCTGCTGATCGAACACGACATCGCCCTGGTGATGGGGCTATGCGATGCCATCACCGTGCTGGACTGTGGCGAATGCATCGCACGCGGCACCCCGACCGACGTGCGCAACGACGAGCGCGTCATTGCTGCATTTCTGGGCACTGCCGGGCAGGCGGACTGCGATAGCGATACCACGGCGATGGAGGATGCCTGAGCGATGGACATCCCCATGCTCGAAGCCCGCAGCCTGCATATTGGCTATGGCGCCACGCCCGTCGTCCATGGCATCGATTTCACCGTGCAGGCCGGGGAACTGGTCTGCCTGATCGGCGCGAACGGCGCGGGCAAAAGCACGGTCATGCGCGCACTCACAGGGCAATTGCCCATCAGCGCGGGGGAATTGCTATACCGGGGGCGCAGCCTGCGCGACTTTGCCCCCTGGGAGCTGATTCGCGAAGGGCTGGCGCTGGTGCCTGAAGGGCGCGGCGTTTTCACCCGCATGACCGTGCTCGAAAACCTCTACCTCGGCGCCTATACCCGCAATGACGACGGCGTCGAAGGCGACATCGACCAAGTCTTCCACACCTTCCCTCTTCTGCGGGAACGCGCACGCCAACTGGCCGGTACGCTCAGTGGCGGCGAGCGCCAGATGCTCGCCGTAGGCCGCGCCCTGATGGCGCGCCCGCAAGTGCTGCTGCTGGATGAGCCTTCGATGGGGCTGTCTCCCCGCATGGCCGACACGATGTTCGAGGTGTTGCGCGAGCTGCACGCCAAGCCCGCAACGATCCTGCTCGTCGAACAAAACGCCCGCCGCGCCCTGTCGATCGCCGACCGGGGCTATGTCATGGAATGCGGCAAATTGCCCCTGACAGGCACAGCCCAGGAATTGCTGCACGATCCCGCAGTGCAGCGGGCGTATTTGGGGGGGTGAGTGGCGTAGGCAGCGTAGGCCGTGGATCGCTTATGGCTGTTCTGGTGTCCCCACAAGAAGGTCAATAATGTCTCCACATCTTTGGGTCCCAGTTCACGAGGATGGCGCTTTCCATGCAAAAGAATGAAGCGTTTTGTCCAATGGATGTATGCTTGCCCGGTACGTAAACTGTAATGCCGCAAACGAACCGCCTCCCGACTTTGGTCAAGGAGGCGAGGCGGTTGGGAAGTGAGCGCATTCATGACTTCAGAAAAATGCATATTACACGGCATTTTTTAAGCTAGACTGCACCGCTGTGCAGTTGAATTGATGTTAGGCATGAGAAATGATGAAACGTAAGGTGTACATCGAAACGTCCGTCATCAGTTACCTGACGGCTCGGCCCAGCAAGAATGTTATCGAAGCGGGGCATCAGCAAAGTACCTATTTATTTTGGGATCGGCGTAGTGAATTCGATCTGGTCGCATCGGAACTTGTTGTCACTGAATGCAGTGCGGGAGATTCCTTTGCAGCAACCAAACGCATTGAAGCGCTCTTGACGATACCGCTGCTCGATATAACAACTCGCAGTGTTGAACTGGCGAAGGAACTGGTTATTGCTGGAATCGTCCCAACAAAGGCGAGTGAGGATGCCATGCATATTTCAATTGCCACTGTTCATTTCGTGGATTATCTACTGACCTGGAATTGTCGGCATATTGCCAACCCCGAAATTCAGGCACGAATCGCTGAACATTTTCAGCGGAAGGGATTGTTTCTGCCTTTTATTTGTACACCTGACGAACTCTTAGGAGAAGAAAATGAGTAATAGTATTATTCGCGAAGTACGATTGATTCGTGAGCAACACGCTGCCAGTTTTGATTTTGATTTAGATCGAATTTTCTCCGATCTTCAGTCCCGTCAGAAACAGCACGAGGCCGAGGGATGGAAAATAATTTCTGCCCCTGCCAGTTCACCACCAGTGTCTAATATAGCATTGCAGCGGATTCGCTTTGCTCACCGCTAAATTTCGACGTTAGGGCCACTGGTTTATGTCGAGCAGGTTGTGAAAGAAAACCTATGAACAACAAGTGCCTGTTGAATTTTTAAGAAATATTATTATATAATAGAATTAAAAAATGACGGAGTCAAACATAATATCAAATTATAACTCATTCCTCATTTTTTACATAAATCATTATATCAACACATTTCGATACTATAACAGTGATGATTTCCAAATTACCGTTACAGGATTTAATAAAATGCGTTTCAATGACTGGCCCTAAATATTT
Organism: Candidatus Symbiobacter mobilis CR; assembly: GCF_000477435.1. Classification (NCBI taxonomy): domain Bacteria; kingdom Pseudomonadati; phylum Pseudomonadota; class Betaproteobacteria; order Burkholderiales; family Comamonadaceae; genus Candidatus Symbiobacter; species Candidatus Symbiobacter mobilis. The sequence continues at coordinate 83,503 of NC_022576.1, read as the reverse complement.
TGAAATAAATGCTTTTCATATCGATAACGCCTATATCGTGACCTCAATTCCAAACAGCGTATCTTCTTGCCCTTGATCGTGAAGCCCAAAAAGGCGCATTCACTCATCGGTGCCATCTTGCTTTGGGCAAGATTGACCTGGAGTTGGAGAATGGTTTCCAGATACCGCGTGATCGATTGCATCACCCGCGCTGTCTACCCTGCGCACGGCCTGCGGCTGGTATCGCCCTTCTCTGATTTGCTGTCGCACGGCTGGCCAGTGTGATCGACACATGCAGGCTACGAGGAGCTGATGTGATAACGTTGCTGGCCGATGCGATACATGCTGCAAGGCAAGGTCCGCCTGCACCGGCTGTACCGGCTATCCCAGAGCACTTGCTTGGGCAAGATGGTGCCCTCTTGGGGAGTTGAGGGTGGTGTGGCTAAACGGTTACTTCCGAAAGCGGCACTGTCGGCGTGATCGACAAAGGCAATAACCATCAAAAAAGGAACATCATGGACGTAACCCCTTACCCTGTCTGCCGTCTTCTGTGGGCACCCTTGTTGCTTGCCGGGGCCGTCTGTGCTCATGCGCAAGAGTTCACAGGGACTTTAGGCAAAATCGCTCAAACCCGAACTATCGTTGTGGGTTACCACGAATCAACGTCACCCTTTACCTACAGTGTGGATGAGGGCAAACCTTTGGGCTATTCGTATGATTTTGCCTTGAAAATTGCCGATGCCATCAAGCGTGAACTCAAACTTCCCGCACTGAACGTCAAGCCCATGGCTTTCACCACGCAAAACCGTTTCCCGATGGTACAAAACAAAATCATCGACATCATCTGCGGGGCTACAACCCACACCAGAGAGCGTGAAAATCTGGTAACCTTTTCCAACACCATTTTTGTGGCGGGCGCCAAATTGATGACGCGCAAAGATTCCGGCATCAAGGATTATTCTGATCTGACCGGAAGAACCGTGGTGACTTTTGCTGCTTCAACCTCCGAAAAGATGTTGCGCAAGATGAACGATGAGCGCAACATGCGAATCAACATCGTTTCCACATTTGACCGCAACAGCTCCCCCTTTCTTGTTTTACAGGCTGGCCATGCCGACGCCTACATGATGGACGATGTATTGCTCTTCAACGCTGTACATCAAACGTGGAAACCGGATGACTGGGTGGTAACCGGTACACCGCCATCGTTTGAAGCCTATGCCTGTTTCATGCAGCGTGGTGACAATGCCTTCAAAAAAGTGGTCGATCAGGAAATTACGCGGATCATGAAATCCGGTGAAGCCAAAGCCATCTACCAAAAATGGCTGATGTCACCCATACCCCCAAAAAGCGTGAACTATGCCTTTCCGATGAGCGCAGCCATGGTGGACCTTTTTGATCGACCCAACGACCAACCGTTTTACTGATTCATAACTGGCTGCAACGCCTCTGTGATGGTTAGTCGGCTGTTCACGAAATATGCACTGACGCTCAGTGTGCTGGTGGGTGTTTCATTGCTGGCCAGTGGTCTGGTTCAGATTTGGTTTTCGTATCAGGAAAGCAAACAGGCATTGATCCTGTTGCAAAAGGAAAAGGCGCAAGCGGCTGCCCAGCGTGTAGGCCAGTACCTCATTCACCTTGAAGAGGACATGGCCAACTTCACTGACCCCCCCAAAGGACTCACACCTCTGGAGCAACGCAAAGTGGAGGTTGTGCTACTCCGTCGGCGTGCGGCATTCAAGACCATCAGCCTGGTTGACTTCAATGGCCATGAGGTATTGAGCGTATCGCGCCGTGGGCAGCCCGTGCTGGGCAGTGGGCGGGATTATTCCCGTGCGTCATGGTGGGGGCAGGTTCAAACCGGACGGCCCTACCGCAGTCCGGTCTATCTGCGCGAAGGTGCGCTGTACATGACGGTCGCCATGTCCGTTGGGCCTCCATCGGCGGGCATCACCATCGTCGAAATTGATTTGGAATTTTTGCTCGATGGCATTACGCAAATCAAGGTGGGCAAGTCTGGACACGCCTACGCCGTGGATGCGCAAGGTTATCTGATTGCACACCCCAATATCGGGCTGGTATTGCAGCATGTCAATCTTTCACAGCATCCACAAATCCAGGCAGCCCTTCAAGGAAAAGAGCTTTCCTCCCTTGAAACCACAGACCTTGATTCCGTCAATGGCTTGCCAGTTTTGACATCCTATGGCACCATACCTTACCTCAAATGGCTTGTTTTTGTTGAACAGGCGCGTTCGGAAGCCTATGAACCCCTTTATGCACAAGCCAAACGCGGTGCCCTCATGGTTTTGATCGGAATTGTCATCTCGGTTCTTGTAGGACTGGGATTGGTACGCAAAATGATGGTTCCGATTCACAGTCTCAGCGAGGGTGCCAAATTGATCGGACAAGGGGTGTTTGACCAGCCCATCGTGGTGAGTACCGGTGACGAACTAGAAAACCTGGCCCATGAATTCAACCGGATGGCCACCAAACTGCATGAATCTTACGAGTTGCTGGAGCACAAGGTGGATGTGCGAACCCGTGAACTGATGGAAAGCGAACGCTCACTCAGGCAGGCACAGCAGATCGCCAGGATCGGCAGCTATGTTTTCGATGTCATGGAGGGCGTATGGAACCATTCCGAAGTACTGAATGAACTGTTGGGACTTGACAATGGCCACGTGCAAGACAGCACCACGTGGATCAGCTTGATCCATCCCAAAGACAGAAAACCTTTGCGCAAACAGTTGGCCAACGCCACTTTGCAAAATGGCGAGGCCTTTGACAGGGTCTTTCGCATCATTCGCCACAACGACCGAGTTGAACGCTGGGTGCATGGTCTGGGGCAAGTGGTTCGTGATGACGAGGGACGGATTGTCAAAGTTCAAGGCACCGTTCAGGACATCACTGAACGCAAACACCTGGAAGATCAGATCTGTCAATTGGCGTTTTACGATTCATTGACCGGGCTGCCTAACCGGCGCTTGCTGGCTGATCGCTTGAGTCAATGTCTTGCGGCCAGCGAACGAACAGGTTACTGTGGCGCATTGATGTTTATCGACCTGGACAATTTCAAACCGCTCAACGACCAGCATGGTCATGCTGTTGGTGATTTGCTGTTGGTCGAAGTGGCGCGACGCTTGACCGATTGTGTTCGCAAAATGGATACAGTTTCCCGTCTGGGTGGCGACGAGTTTGTTGTGATGCTGAATGAACTGGATAGGGCCAAGGACAGTTCCTCGTCGCAAGCCCTGGGTATTGCCAAAAAAATCAGATCAACCCTGTCGCTGCCCTACCGCCTGATGGTTGCCGCCCATGAAACGGTGGAACATCATTGCACGGCCAGTATAGGATTGACCGTATTTTTGCACCATGAGTCAAGCATTGAAGATATTCTCAAACATGCAGATTTAGCCATGTACGAAGCAAAGGAAGCAGGGCGCAATACCGTGCGCCTGTACAGGGGGGAGCAGACCCTAGTGTGTTTGGAATCTACAGGCTAAACCTCGCCCTGAACATATTTCAATACGACGTTCTGCACCATGTTGCAATGTATAAGTTAGGTTCACAAATCGCAACCAATTTTTCCACGGCGATCCAAGAATGGAAAAACGTCTTGCTTCGTGGGAAAAATCCCAAGGAGATGGAAAAGTATTGGGGCGCGCATATCCATGAAATGAAAGAAGTAACCAAACTGATCCAGGAAATGGAACAACATGTCAAGGACGATACAGTCGTTCACGATCTCGTGAACGAACTTTCCCGGGAAATGGCTTCTGCCCAAGAAGGCTATAGAACAGCATTCGAGACTTTCCAGTCCGCTGGATTCGACGCTGCCACAGGAGATACCGCAGCCAAGGGCAAAGATCGGGCTGCGGCGCAAACGCTCTCCAAACTCCGTGAAACATTGTCCATCACCGAACAGCAAGTGACGAATGCAGCAATTACCGATGCGCAGGTAGCAACCAAACTTTCGATATTGGTCATGCTCTTGGTATCAGGCATCTCTTTTGTAGCTGCCATTGCGTTGAGCCGCCGGATCACCCAGCCAATCACTGAAGCTGTAGACGTGGCGGATCGAGTGGCCAACGGCGATTTGACGACCGCTATTGCTGTCAGAAATGCCGATGAAACGGGGCTGTTGCTTGCTTCACTCCAGACTATGCAGCGCAACTTGATCAAACTCGTTACGTTAGTCCGCCAAAAAGCCGAAGGCGTGGCCACGGCATGCACCGAAATTGCCCAAGGTACACAGGATCTGTCTTCTCGCACGGAGCACCATGCCAGTGCATTGGAAGAAACGGCAGCATCTTCGGACGAGCTTGCTTCGACCGTGAAACACAACGCGGATTCGGCCCATACCGCCGATCAGTTGGCCAAGAATGCATCGAACGTGGCAACGCAGGGAGGAGAGGTCGTCAACCTAGTCGTTCAAACCATGCATAGCATTCATGAATCTAGTCGAAAAATATCCGAGATCATCGGCGTCATTGACGGTATAGCATTTCAGACCAACATCCTGGCTTTGAATGCCGCAGTCGAGGCCGCGCGTGCCGGTGAACAAGGCCGTGGCTTTGCGGTGGTGGCAGCCGAGGTTCGCAGCCTGGCTGGACGCAGCGCACAGGCTGCCGGAGAGATCAAGCAATTGATCAATGCCAGTGTCGAGCATGTAGAAAAAGGAACGACGCTCGCAAACCGTGCTGGTGAAACCATGAACGAAGTCGTCGCATCCATTCGACGGGTTACGGACATTGTGGAAGAAATCAGCACGGCTAGCCATGAGCAGGCTACGGGCGTCGCGCAAGTCGGTGAAGCCGTCGCTTCCATGGATCAGCTTACTCAGCATAATGCAGCGCTCGTTGAGGAAATGACGGCGGCTACCAGCAATCTTCGGGAACAAGCGAACGAGCTAGTGCAATTGGTGGAGTCGTTCCAATGTGCTTGACCACGATACAGGACGAAGCCGGATTTGACAACACCAGATTGGATAGCCTTTTCCTCCGAAGTCAACGCAAACCAAGCATACGCTGACGATCCTGATCGATAACGCTTTTATCATCGTTCCCATGGCATATCAACGGATAATCCCGGTCCATTTTCTCAACGTGAAAGTCGCGAAGCGGCTTATCGAGGCTCCCCTCGCCAAACGGGAAAGGGGATGGGGGGTGAGGGAAACTGCCACGACTTTCCTGATTCAGGGCGTCTGTGCAAAGTCATGGCAGTTATTGGAACAATATCTCTATCGCAATTTTCACGAGTCAAGGAGCCATTCATGCGCGGTCTACCCATGGACAACACTATGGTCATCAATCATCGACCTCAAGGATGGATGGCGCCTGCCATGCTGCTACTGGGCCGAATGCTGTTCCCCGCCAAGGCTACCCTCATCTGCTTGGTATTTTTGGTGCCGATGGCCTTTATGCTGTTGAATTTGTACTGGGCACAGCAGAGTCAAATCGACTTCGTCGTCAAGGAACGGCATGGCGTGCGAGTCCTGTCCATGTTCTACCCGGTAATACATGGTGTGCTGGATATGCGCAATGCTGCCCGCGCTGGGATGGGTGGTCATTTGGATACATCCAGTGATCTCCAAACTGCTCGTCGGCGCGTCGATTCCGCGCTGCTGCTTTTGGAGCAGGAAGCCCATTTCGATGGTGATCCCTTGGGCATCGCCGCAGACGTCCTCCTACTACAACAAGCGTTTGCTGCGACTGCCGACAGCGGTAACAGTACAGATGCGACAGGGAGCACAGCATTCGACGCCGTGACCAACGCTGCGGATGCCTTAATCCACAAGATTGGAGATAACTCCAATCTTGTGCTGGATCCAGACATGGATTCATTCTATTTGATGAACGGGCTGGTCATTACCCTGCCAAGGGCGTTGGCAAACCTTGGACAGTTATGGGAATGGGGAACGTACGCCTTACAAAAAGGTGCTTTGAACACCGTCGAAGCAAAGCGTTATGCAATCTTGGACGCAGGCGCTGCCATGGAGCTTCAAGACACCAAGGACCATTTTGCAAAGGCTATTCGATATACCGCATCCTTGGCATCCAAAGTTCCTGTGGAAGGTATCGATCAAGCATTGCGCTTTCGTGAGCTGGCCGGGGATATTAGTCAGAGGATTGCATCGGGCCAGACTGCTGGGACTTTTTACGCTTCAGGCAAGGATGCCATTGCAGCAGCCCAATCTGTGTACCCAGCGACGCTCACGGCCTTGGATGAATTACTGGCCATGCGTGAAGAACGGATGGCCAAGGTTTTGTGGGTGAGCTTGGCCTTGATCGTCATCGCAATCGTATTGGCCTTGTATTTGTTGTTGGCGTTTTATAGGGTCATGCACCAAGGTTTATCCCAAGTCGGTAGCCATTTGCATCGAATCGCCCATGGCGATCTTCGTGCAAAGCCGCAGATGCCTTGGGCCAAAGACGAATTGGCTGAATTGATTGTACAACTGGCAATAACCCATGATTCACTTCATGATTTGATTATCAGTATTCGTGGTGATGCTCGTGACCTGCAAACGGCCAGTGATGAAATTGCTGCTGCCAGCCAGGATCTTTCGGGTCGAACCGAATCGTCGGCTGCGGCACTGGAAGAACAATCCAGCGCCATGGAGCAGATTTTGTCGACTGTCGGACATGCGGCGGATTTGACGCAAAAAGCCTCCGAGTGCTCGGCCCAAAACGCAAATATCGCTGACCGCGCAGGGATGACTATCGCTAACGTGGTCACTACCATGCAAGACATTCACACTTCATCGTCCAAAATCAATGACATCATCGGTGTCATTGACAGCATTGCGTTTCAAACGAACATTTTGGCACTCAATGCGGCAGTCGAAGCTGCAAGAGCAGGTGAACAAGGGCGGGGGTTTGCCGTAGTGGCAAGCGAAGTGCGAAGCCTGGCCCAGCGAAGTGCCAATGCAGCCAAAGAAATCAAGGTATTGATTTCAGAAAGCGTGGAAAAAATTGGATCGGGTACGGATGTCGTCCAAGTTGCCGGAAATATCATGCGTGATGTCGTCAGTAGTGCCAAACAAGTCCATACGCTTCTAGCCAAAATTTCTGCTGCATCGCAGGAACAGACCCAAGGTATCGATCAAGTTGGGCAGTCGATCCAGGAATTGGATCGGGCAACGCAACAAAATGCAGCACTGGCCGAAGAGACTACAGCATCCGCATCCACGTTGAAAGTGCAAGCGGACAAGTTGCATGAGGAAATTCTGCGATTCCAAGTAGCATGACCGTGACCATCACTGTCGCAGACGGTGCCTTCGGACTTGCGCTGATGCCACAAACGTATTTATTGGGATGAGCAATGACTACCACTATGAAATATATATCTTTATGTATATCTTGACTATATGCTGTGACCAGGCTTTTTAACTACTTCGTAACAATAACCTATCGAGAATGCCCCTTCTTGAATAGTTATGTAGAATCGATTCCTATTACTTTTTTGGAGATATATTTCATGAAAACGACGAGGCAATTTCTGATGGTGGCGTTGGCTGCTTTATCCATTGGTGCAGTTCTTCTGGGGATATCTTTGTACAAATTGGGAGTAGCCAATGACGCCGTGGCAATGGTGAATCAGGTGCGCTATACCTCATATCTCCTCGCCGACGAGCTACGCCAAAGCTCCGACGACCTGACACGCCTGGCCAGAACCTATGTGGTGTCCGGTGACCCGGAGTGGGAAAAACAGTATTTTGAAATCCTGGATATTCGGAACGGCAAGAAGCCCAGACCCAACCAATATGAAAAAATCTATTGGGATTTCCGTGCTGTGGGAATAGACCCCGGGCGCGGTACCGGCGCAGCGATTCCACTGCAAGAATTGATGAAACATGCCGGTTTCACCGATGAGGAATTCGCCAAGCTCAAGGAAGCGCAGGCGAATTCAGACGACTTGGTGAATACGGAAACCGTAGCGATGAATCTGGTGAAAGGCCAGTTTGCTGACGGCAAAGGTGGGTTTACCTTGCAGGGCGCCCCCGACCTTCCACGTGCCCAAGCCATGATGCACGACAAAAACTACCACCAGTTCAAGGCAAAAATTATGAAGCCGGTGGACGAATTTTTGGTGCTCGTAGACACCCGCACGCACAGCGCGGTAGCAGATGCCAGCGCCAGCAAAGACAACTGGTATGCCACCCTGATTGCATGCGCAGTGCTGAACGTGACGATTGCTCTGTGGGCGATGATTGGTTTTGCGCGGTATTTCCTCGCTCGCCTCGGTGCCGAGCCAGTGGAAGTTGCCAATGCCGTGAGCCGCATTGCCCATGGAGAACTCAGCCATGAAATTCCTCTGCGGGCTGGCGATACCAGTAGTTTGCTGGCATCCGTACGCTCGCTCAGCCACAGGGTGCAATTTGTCACGAGCAGTATCCGCAATCTCGCTGCGGAACAGCAGAAGGGCCATCTTGCAGCACGCATCGCCATGCACGATTTGCCCGGAGACTTTGCCATTCTGGCCGAAGAGGTCAATGCACTGGTGGTTGCACAAAACCAGGGCTTACAGGAAATTACGGCCCTTGTAGGCGCATACGCGCAACAAGACTTTTCACAGTCGCTGCCGGAACAACCCGGCGACAGGGCAGTATTCAAGAAGCGCCTGGACGCTGTCAAATCTTCGCTGGAACAAAGTGTTCGGGCAGCAATCGCCAACCAACGCGTAGTGCAGGCACTCAACAAGGCCAGCACCAACGTGATGATTGCCGACATCAACAACGACATCCTCTATATGAACGATGCCATCCTGACCATGATGCAACGCAATGAAAGCGAATTGCGCAAAGTCATTCCACAGTTTTCCGCCCGTGACATGATTGGCAAAAATATCGACCAATTCCACAAGCACCCATCGCACCAGCACAATTTGCTCGCCACATTGCGCACCAACCACCGTGCCCAGTTTCAGGTAGGTACCCTGCACTTCACCATGTTGGCCAACCCGATCGTCGATGCCACTGGTTCGCGCATCGGCACGGTGATGGAGTGGTTTGATCGCACTGCGGAGATTGGTATTGAAACCGAAGTCGCTTCCGTAGTCGAGGCAGCAGGCAGTGGAGACTTCAGCGGACGCCTGAGCGTGGATGGCAAAACTGGATTCTTTGCCACGCTTTCCACAGCCATGAACCGGGTGATGGATACCAGCGAGCAAGGTTTGAATGATGTGGCTGACTTGCTGACCGCATTTGCCAACGGGGATTTGACGTATCGCATCCAACGCGACTACCAGGGCCTGTTTGGCAAAGTATGCGACAACGCCAACGCTACCGCCGAAAACCTCTCCCGCGTGCTCTCCGAGGTACGCGCCGCAGCGGATGCCTTGCTCGGCGCGGCAGGGCAAGTCAGCGGTACTGCACAGTCGCTGTCGCAAGCTGCCAGTGAGCAGGCTGTCAGCGTGGAAAAGACCAGCGCCCAAATCAAGGCAATGTCGACTTCGATCGAGCAAAACAGCGAAAACGCCAAAGTTACCGACGGTATGGCAGCGAAGGCCAGTTCCGAGGCCAGCGAGGGCGGCAATGCAGTTCGCCAAACCGTGGAAGCCATGCAGCAAATCGCTGCCAAGATCGGTATCGTCGACGACATTGCCTACCAGACCAACCTGCTCGCACTCAATGCGGCCATTGAAGCAGCACGTGCTGGTGAGCAAGGCAAGGGCTTTGCTGTCGTTGCGGCGGAGGTACGCAAACTTGCCGAGCGAAGCCAAAGTGCGGCCAAGGAAATTGGCGATCTCGCGTTCCATAGCGTTTCCACCGCCGAGCGGGCTGGGCGATTGCTCGACGAAATCGTCCCCAGCATTCACAAGACTTCGGGCTTGGTGCAAGACATCTCTACCGCCAGCGCAGAGCAAAGCGAATCAGTGATGCAAATCAGCGGCGCAATCGGGTATCTCTCCAAGACCACCCAACAAAACGCTTCGGCTGCCGACCAACTTGCCGCGACCAGCGAGGAACTATCGACCCAAGCCAAGATGCTGCAGCAGAGTGTCGACTTTTTCAACGTGGGCAATAAACCTGCATCAACGAGACCCGCGTTGACGAAACCCGCTTCGACACAAGGCAGGCGCGCGCTGGAACATCGCGGCACAGTCCAGACAGTAGCGCCCATCCCACTGACCGTTTCCCCTGTACGCGGGAATGGCCGGGGGAATTTCCAGCAATAAATCGTTCCCCTCCCCTTTCCCACATTCGCTGTAGCCAGCGGAACCACTGGGGTGGGACGATCCGTGCTACCCCAACCAGGATTTCTTCCAAAAAAAAGCCTGGGCAACAAAAAAATGCTGCCCAGGCTGGGTAAGGAGTTCGCAAAATTTGCGAAATGCCCTAACAATACTTCACGAAAAAACCACGAAGAATAAAAGATAAATCAGATTATTTGATCTTGGCTTCGTTGTACACCACGTGCTTGCGCTTTTTGGGGTCGTATTTCTTGAAGGAGAGCTTACCCGGAGTGCTCTTCTTGTTTTTGCTAGTTGTGTAGAAATGCCCGGTACCTTCCGAGGAAACCAGTTTGATTTTTTCGCGTCCGCCTTTGGTTGCCATGGTTGTTCCCCGTCGTTAGCGTAATTGGCCGCGTGCCCGCATATCTGCCAGCACTGCATCGATACCATTTTTGTCGATCAGACGCAAACCTGCGTTGCTGATCCGTAGCCGAATCCACCGGTTTTCAGACTCGACCCAAAAACGGCGGTATTGCAAATTTGGCAAATAGCGCCTTTTGGTTTTGTTGTTGGCATGGGAAACATGGTTGCCCACCAAAGGCCCTTTTCCCGTTACTTCACACTTGCGTGCCATCTGCACACTCCCAAGCACAGTTCCGGCAGTCGCCGGGAACCTCACCTCGCCAGTTCAGGGTGGCGGTAACCCTATGCCCACAGGGCACTGCGCCCAAGGGAACCAGAGATTCTATCGACCGTGGCAGAGGGTCGAGACGCAAAGACGCCACTACGACTGCTCCAAAAACCGCTGCGCATCCAGCGCCGCCATGCACCCCGTTCCCGCGCTGGTGATGGCTTGCCTGTACACATGGTCTTGCACATCCCCGGCGGCAAAAACGCCGGGAATACTGGTTTGCGTCGCGAATCCGTCCGTGCCCATTTTTGTGACGATGTACCCGTCGCGCATCTCCAATTGCCCTGCGAACAACCCGGTATTCGGGCTGTGGCCAATGGCAATGAAGCAGCCTTTGAGCGCCAAATCCTCCAGCGTCTGCGTCTGCACGTTGCGCAAACGTATCCCGGTCACGCCGGTGGCGTCGCCCAGCACCTCCTCGACCATGCAGTGCGTACGCAACTCGATAGCACCTGCGGCCACCTTTGCCATGAGCCGGTCAACCATGACAGCTTCGGCGCGGAACTGATCGCGCCGATGAATCAGGTACACCTTGCGGGCGATGTTGGAAAGGTACAGCGCTTCCTCCAGCGCCGTATTGCCGCCGCCTACGACACAACACACTTCGTTGCGGTAGAAAAAACCATCGCACGTGGCGCAACCGGAAACCCCCCTGCCCAGAAATGCCTGCTCGGTAGGCAACCCCAGATAACGCGCACTCGCTCCCGTCGCGACGATCAGCGCATCGCAGCGGTACTGCGTGCCCTCCCCTTCCAGTACGAAGGGCCTGCTCGACAGATCGACGCGAACGACCTGATCGGAGACGATCTCCGTGCCAAAGCGCAATGCGTGCTCTTGAAACCGTTGCATCAAATCCGCGCCTTGCACGCCTTGCACGTCTGCCGGCCAGTTGTCCACCTCCGTCGTCGTCATGAGCTGCCCGCCCTGGGCAATGCCTGTCAGCAACAGTGGGTGCAGATTCGCCCGTGCGGTATACAAAGCAGCGGTATACCCCGCCGGGCCGGAGCCCACGATCAATACTTTGCTATGACGTATGCTTGACATTTTGTTACTCGGCTCCCTGGAAAAATGGCATGAAGAAGTGTAGGCGTGCATTGCAGTGGGGTGGGAATCGTCACACCCAGCCTGACTATGCGCCACTACCCATCGCACAGGCCCATTTCCGCGCCTTGTAGCCTTAGGGCTACATGGTGATTGCAGCCGAAGGATGGAGTGGAACGATGGCAGCGTTGAGTAATCTGGATTTGCTATGCAGGGTGCCCATTTTTTCGTCACTGACCCCTGCCCAAATGGCGAGGTTGGGCTCCTCGGTGCAGAAACTGCGCGTCAAGCGCGGGGATGTCATCGTCGAACAAGGCAAAACCAGCAACTCGCTGTTCGTCATCCTCATTGGGAGGGCCAGGGTGGTCATGACCGACGAGCGCGGCAAGGAAGTCATCCTCGCTTCCCTTGGCCCAGGGGACTATGTGGGCGAGCTAAGTCTGATCGACGGCTACGCGCATTCGGCAAACGTCATCGCGGAAACCCAGGCTGACCTGTTGATGCTGGGCCGCGCCGAATTCCAGAGCTGCCTCGAAGACAACCGGGCCATTTCCATCGCGGTGATCCAAGGGCTGGCCAAGCGCTTGCGCAAGGCCGACGAGCAGATCCGTTCCCTCGCGCTGATGGACGTCTACGACCGGGTCGCATCCGTCCTGGAAAACGCTGCCACCACCGAAGTGACCGAAGCAGGCCCCGTGCGCGTGCTACGCGGCAAACTCCACCGGCAAGACATTGCCAAGATGGTCGGCGCGACGCGGGAAACCGTCAGCCGCGTCATGAAAGACTTCGAGGAAAGCGGGTTCTTGCAGACTCGCCAAGACGGTTCTATCGTTTTGGCCGACCGTCGTTCCCGCCGTAGCCCGACCGCATAGGGGTTCCCCGCCAGCTTGGGTGTCTCTGCTGTGCCCTGCGCACCCGCACGATTTCCGTGCTTTGTCCCGCAGCTTTGTCCCGCAGCTTTGTCCCGCTACTTTGGCCCGCTGTTTTGTCCTGCTGCTGATTCCATGACCGCTACCACGCAGCCCCTACCCCCCCCAAGAACTACCCCACCCCATAGCCTGGGTCTACTGGCTTCAGAGCTGTGGTCGCTGGTGGGAGTGTTGCTCCTCGTCATGCTCTGTCTGCTTGGGGCATGGATCGCGTCACTTGCAACGTTTTCCCGCTGGGACGACGCCTGGTCCTACGCAGGGCCGCAGGCTACGGTGTCCAACCTACTCGGCACCGTCGGCGCCTGGGTCGCCGACATCAGCTACTTCTGGCTCGGTGCATCGGTTTGGTGGGGGGTGGCGCTGGGGGTGCGGTGGTTCTTCGCTTTCGTGCGCCGCTGGCTCTACGACTTCTCGTGGCTGGTCGACCGTCGCGCAGGCTCTCGCCCCGGCAGGGCGCCGCACTGGTGGCGCCCATGGGCTACAGGGTTTGGCGTGGTGCTCCTATTCGCCTCCAGCACCAGCCTGGAATGGAACCGGCTGCACAGCCTGGAAAGCTACCTCCCCGGCCACAGCGGCGGCGTGCTGGGGTACGTTCTAGGCCCCTGGCTCCTTACGCGGCTAGGGGATACCTGGGCCACATTGCTATGCATCTCTCTCATCTTGGTGGGAGCATCGCTGGCGTTTCGCTTTTCCTGGCTCAGCGTTTCGGAGCGGATTGGCGGATGGTTGTTCGCGCAAATCGACCGCCAGCGCGAACAGTGGAGGGAAGCCAACGACTCTTTGCTGGGCCAACAAGCGGCCATTGAACGCGCACGCATGCTCGACGAATCGCGCCACTCCGTTCTGCCGCCGAATTCGGTGCAGCCCCCGCTTTCCGTTCCGCCCCCGGCCCCCACTCCTCCTGCCCCGCCTGCCCCGCCCTCCCCGCAAAAGACTGCGCCCCAGCCCGTGCCCCAAGCTGCTTCCGACCGCGCAGCGGTGGCTGGCCTGCTACCCCCTTTCGACTTGCTCGACCCGCCCCCCACGTTGCACGAAGATGCCGCAACGCAAGCGCACCGTGCGACCATGCTTGAATCGACGAGCCGGGCCATCGAGCAGAAATTGCGCGACTTCGGCGTATCCGCGACCGTGCTTTTCGCGCAGCCGGGGCCGGTAATCACGCGGTACGACATTGAGCCGAGCACCGGCGTCAAAGGCGCGCAGATCGTTGGGCTGGCCAAGGATCTGGCCCGCTCGCTCGGGCTGGTGTCGCTGCGCGTCGTCGAAACCATTCCCGGCAAAAAGTGCATGGCGCTCGAATTGCCGAACCCCCAGCGCAAAACGATCTATCTGCGCGAGATCCTCGATTCGCCCGCGTATCGTGACGCTGCATCCCTGCTGACGATCGGCCTGGGCAAGGACATCGTCGGCGCCCCCGTCGTGGCCGATCTGGCCAAAATGCCACACGTCCTTGTCGCCGGAACGACGGGGGCGGGCAAGTCGGTCGGGATCAACGCGATGATCCTGAGCTTGCTCTACAAGGCCACAGCAGAAGAAGTGCGCCTGCTGATGATCGACCCCAAGATGCTGGAAATGTCGGTCTACGAAGGTATTCCACACCTGCTGTGCCCCGTCGTCACCGACATGAAGCAGGCATCCCACGCGCTGAACTGGTGCGTGGGCGAGATGGAGCGCCGCTACCGCCTGATGAGCCATCTTGGCGTGCGCAACCTCGCCGGGTTCAATGCGCGTATCGACGAAGCCTTCGCGCAAAAACAAGTGCTCTCCAACCCCCTGACTTCGACGCCCGACGAACCTGACCCGCTGCAACGCTTGCCGTACATCGTCGTCGTGATCGACGAGCTGGCCGACCTGATGATGGTGGTCGGCAAGAAGGTCGAAGAGCTGATCGCACGGCTGGCGCAGAAGGCGCGCGCTGCAGGAATCCACCTGATCCTGGCGACGCAACGGCCCAGCGTCGATGTCATCACGGGGCTGATCAAAGCCAATGTGCCCACACGCATTGCCTTTCAGGTCAGCAGCAAGATCGATAGCCGAACGATCCTCGACCAGATGGGGGCGGAAGCCTTGTTGGGTATGGGCGACATGCTCTACATGTCCAGTGGTTCCGGCTTGCCCCTGCGGGTACACGGCGCCTTCGTCAGCGATGGGGAAGTACATCGGGTCGTTCAACACCTGAAACGGCAGGGAGCGCCCGAATACGTCGAAGACCTGCTCGATGCGCCGGCCAGCGGCGGCACCGTCGGGGTGGGAGACACGCCCGCTACGGAGGGAGGCGAGGCAGACCCCCTCTACGACCAAGCCGTCGCCATCGTCCTGCAAAACCGCAAGGCAAGCATCTCCCTGGTGCAGCGCCACCTGCGCATCGGCTACAACCGCTCGGCCCGGCTGCTCGAAGACATGGAAAAGGCCGGATTGGTCAGCGCACCGAACCAGACCAATCAGCGTGAAGTGCTGGTTCCTGCCGACGGTGCCGCATGAAGCACCGCATGCAGCAACTCTGGCCCCTGTTTCTGTGGTGCCTGGCCGAATCCGCCCAAGCCAGTGCCTTGCAATGCCTGGACACGTTCCTGCGCACCGTGCGCACGGGGCGCGCCACCTTCGTACAGGAGGTGCATACCCCCAGCAAGGTACAAACGGCGCACGGCACCTTTGCCTTTGCCCGCCCTGGCCGGTTCCGCTTCGACTACGCGCCCCCTTTTGCGCAGACCATCGTTGCGGACGGCAAGCAGCTTTGGTTCCACGACCACGATCTCCGTCAGGTCACGGTACGCGGGCAAACCGCTGCGCTGGCAGACACCCCCGCCGCATTGCTTGCTTCCGCTGCGGACAGCAATGCCTTGCGTTCCCAGTACGCCTTGCGCGATGCGCCGGAACGAGACGGCCTGCAATGGGTACAGGCCACACCGACGGAAAGCATGATCGCATCGGTTCAACTGGGCATGGTCTGCCCCGCTGGTCCGGCCCCCACCGTGACCCCCGCCGTGCTGGAACTGCTCGACCACTTCGGCCAACGCACGGTAATCCGCTTCGACCAGTTCGAGGCCAACCCCTCACTGGACGCCGCCCTGTTCCGCTACCGCCCGCCCGCCGGCATCGACATCGTTGCGCAGTGAAGTGCCGGAATGCACTGGCGCCATCAGCCTTGGTTGTTGCAGAGACCACCCCCGGATTGCGCTTCGCTCTCTCCGAGCTACGGGTTGTTCAGCGCCCCGGCAAAGCCGTTTTGCCGCCAGGCTTCGAACACCGCGACCGCGACGGCGTTCGACAGATTGAGGCTCCGCTGACCGGGGAGCATCGGGAGCCGCAAACGCTGCGCTGCATCGAAGTCCGCCAGCACAGTCTGCGGCAGCCCACGGGTCTCGCTCCCGAAAACCAGGCAGTCCCCCGGCGCAAACATTGCATCGTGCAACGCCCTGGTGGCCCGGGTCGTCATCGCAAAGCGCCGCGCAGACTTGTGGGTCGCCACAAACTCCCCCCAACTGCGGTGCCTTTGCACCGTGGCGTATTCGTGGTAATCCAGCCCAGCGCGGCGCAACAGCCGGTCTTCCATCGAAAACCCCAACGGCTCGATCAGGTGCAACACGCAGCCCGTGTTGGCAGCTAAACGAATCACATTGCCTGTATTGGGGGGAATTTCCGGCGAAACCAAAACGATGTGGAACATATTGCTGTACGGGCTGCGTAAAGTGGGCCCCGAATTCAAGACAAAAATGGAAGATGTCCTTCAATCCAGGGAAAACAGCTACAGCTTACATCGACCAAAAAATTGTCATGACATTCGGATCCACTTTACTAGAAGCCGTTGCCTACCTGATTTAGGCGTGGGCTTCAGCGCGACATCCCGCTTGACTGCGATGGGTGCGCCCAGCATGGGCGCGAACTTATAGGGTGAAAGTCCCTTGTGGGAGAACCGAATGAGACTCAACGTGAGCAATAGTAACCACTAGCCGACGGCAAGGGCTACTTTCTACTTTGGCATCAGCCAGTATTACCGCCTGGTACCCGCACTGGACGAGTGGATCAGTGAATAAGAAGGCGCATCCGAATGTGCTACGGGAAACAGTGGCGATGGCCGCGCACGAAGATTAAGAACTTGCTGGCTTTGGGCGTAAGCCTGAAGTCGGCGATTCAGCACGGAGTCAGCAGCAACAGCTAATGGCACATGTCCAAAACCCCGGTTATCAATTATGCCATATCTAACAGACCATATCCAACGTGTGGTTACAGGAGCAGGGTTTGCTGAGTGTGAAAGACCTGTGGTGCAAGGCTCATGGTTACATGGATATGAAGCGAAAGACTTTGTCGAGCGAGCCGACTTGTTGAACCGCCGACTGCGGACCCGCACGGTGGGTGGTGTGGGGGGCGACGGTTAGAAGTCGTTGCCTTACCCGATTAGGCCGCAGTGCTGAAAAGGCGCACACGCCGCGCAACGCATGAACAGCACCCAAGCCAAAACAACCTCTGGACAGCAAGTGAAGACGAAGCACATCCACTACAAAGAAGAGAGCTGATACCGCAGATGTGACAAGGGCAAAAGGCGAAAAGAGCATCACAACTTGAGCTGCCTAACGCAAAGCTCAGCGGAGGAACGAAGCGGAGCCGGCTGGAGCGTTGGGTTAGGCTTGTCGTATAAATAATGGAAGAGTTGCCCCCGTGTTTTGACCTACCGACCCGCGCCTTGAGAGGCGAGCTGAGCTATAAAGTATCCAAAAACTACAGCAGCCAAAATTGTAGGTATATACAAAGTGATGCTGAAGAAAAAATGCTTGCGGTCATTGGGTCTTTTGAAAAAAGTCACGACGTAGATCAGAACTGAAACAGCGGGAAGCCACACGAAGTATCCAGCCAAGGCTGGCGTGATTCTCTCCATAAGATGATGAATTACTGGATGCTTTTCTTGCCCCCAGCCCCCGGTTGAAGCATACCAAGTGGCTACAAATAGATTTGTGAAGTGTGGCGACCAAATCAACAGTCGGCCAATATAATCGGAAAGCGCAAATTTCTTGGTCGAAATGGCAGGGATAATCAAAACAGTGATCAGACACGCCATAAGAATCCAGTTATCGAATTCTCCCTGAGATATTGCGGCCTGTCGATACGAAAGTACCTTTTCTGCCCAATAGTCGCCGGATTTGGCGGCTAATCGATACCACGCCTCCGCCTTACCCCAATCAGCCGCAACAAAATTGCCCTGCTGGTAAAGTGATCCCAACCGGCTTTGTGCTCGGACGTGCCCTTGTCTGGCTGCCTTTTCCAGCCAATAGACAACTTTGGCATCTTGTCGAATGAAGTAGGTTTCTGCAAGGAAATACTGTGCATTGGCATCCCCCTTTTCAGCAAGGGCAGTACATTTTTCCAGTGAGAAATGACTTTTGAATTGCGTAAGGCATACATCTTCAGCAGACCCTTCGTTAGGTGTTATGGGCAAGGGACCACTCGGTGATTCAGCGATGACGTTGAGTGACAGCATCAGTGCAAATACTGCGATAGCTATTTTTGCTCCCGTAAACATAGCTCTCATTTTTTACTGTCGTGCATCAACCGCAACGCGCAACCAAGCCGAAGCTGCGTCATTACCACTGAAATCCAAGCCCATACTGTTCCATTGACTCTTTCACTTTTTTTGCAATGCTATTAACTTTCTCTTCGCCTTCTGGCGATAGCTGGGAAAGAGAGTCGTCAAAATCTTCCTGTGCTGATCCAAGATGTTCACCCGCGTTGTTCATGGCTTTAACGATACCAAGAATCTCGATGCTTATACCATCTTTTGCCTGAGACGAATAGTCAATTACGGCAGCACAATGACCAAGATAGGCTGCCTTTAGCCTCTCCCCGTTAGCCTTGTCTGTTTCGCCTTTCAGAATATGATATACACCCAACAAATAGTGAGCGTTAGCTGATACGCCCTCATCAAGAATGGCCAAGCATTTATTTCGCATATCCTCCAAGGCAGCGGAATCGTTGAGAAATTCATCATCGCCGTCTTCCAGTGCTGCCGTATAAACAATCAATTCAGAATCGACTGCTTTTTTCTTCATGTGTCCTCTCCAATGTTTTATAGTATTTCAGATAAATAACTTCCACTTTTTATTACTCCAAAAAATCATGGTTACTTGTCAAAAAACCAGCCAGTTGCAATGTGTTTTGGAGTAATAACAAGTGGTACATACCTTATTGCGCCTAACGTCAAAAGTAAGGTGCGACTCGCTTCAGCGCGGCGTCCCGCTTGACTGCGGGGTGTGCGCCCAGCATGGGCGCGAACTTATGGGGTGAAAGTCCCCTGTGGGAGAACCGGATTGGACTCAACGTGAGCAATAGTAACCACTAGCCGACGGCAAGGGCTGCTTCGCGAGAAGTAGTCTGGAGGAAGCCTGAGTGCAAAGGTGCGAGACGACGAACAGGAACCGCATAGAAGGCCCAGAGAGCTGAGGCGAGCTGGCACAGGACGGCAAAGCCATCGGTTTGGCGCTTAGGGTAAATGCGGCGTTTGCGCACAGAAAGTTTGCGTTCTTACCTGGGGAGATCTGCGCCGCGTGCGGTGCGAATGGATGACGGCGTGACCATGGAAGGCTTCCCCACCCATGCATGCGCACACTGGCCAGCCGTGCGACAGCAAATTTGGGCGCTACCTGCGCGCCGGGGTGCTGGTCAAAAGCAAGGTGGCACCGATGAGTGAATGCGCCTTTTTGGGCTTCACGATCAAGGGCAAGAAAGTACGCTGGACTGATAAGGCCCTGGCGGATTTCAAGCACCGCATCAAGAAGCTGACTGCGCGAAACTGGGGCGTTTCCATGGAATACCGGCTAAAGAAACTGGGGCAATACGTGCGGGGGTGGACGGGTTACTTTGGCATCAGCCAGTATTACCGCCCGGTACCCGAACTGGACGAGTGGATCAGACGGCGTATGCGGATGTGCTACTGGAAACAGTGGCGCTGGCCGCGCACGAAGATTAAGAACTTGCTGGCTTTGGGCATAAGCCTGAAGTCGGCAATTCAGCACGGAGTCAGCAGCAACAGCTATTAGCCGATGTCCAGAACCCCGGTTATCAATCAGGCCCTATCCAACGTGTGGTTACAGGAGCAGGGTTTGCTGAGTGTGAAAGACCTGGGGTGCAAGGCACAAGGTTACATGGTTACAAAGCGAAAGACATCGTCGAGCGAGCCGACTTGTTGAACCGCCCACTGCGGACCCGCACGGTGGGGGGTGTGGGGGGCGACGGCTAGAAACCGTTGCCTACCCCCGATTGGGCGCTGGAATAGCTGCCATGAGCGGGAACGCTGACGGGTTGCGAATGGACTCGACAGACAAATCGATATCCAAAGACGGCCAGAAAAGGTGGTTTTCAGTCGGCCATTCCACTTGGCACAGTTGCTCAATGGTTGCGCCGCGAAACCACGGGAAGCTTGTGAACGGCAAAAAAAGTTCTTCGTCGGCAAGCAGCAGCCAAAAGCCATGTTGTGAAACATGGGTAACTTCAGCTTGGGAAATGAGTTTTCCAGGCATGGGTAATTTCCTCCAAGTGAACAGCAACCAAGTTCTGGGCTTCCTTGATTTTTTGGGGCGAAAGCCCGGTCTCGTTGCCAGCCCTAATTTCGGTGTTAACCAAAATTTGGCCTCGCCGTCAGGATGGTTGACGTGTACATGCATTCTTTCCTATTCCATTGAGAAGAAAAAGAAGCGGAAACCGCCCTCGCGGAAAATCGTCGGTGCCATGGCAGGAATGTAGCGTCTAACGAATGAAAGGGACTTTCCCATCCTGGATGATCCGCACAGTCACGAGATACGGAATCAAAATGCCACGATGAAAAGTCGCATCTCTCATCAACTCACTTTTTTCTGAAAGGGGAAATCTCATGGCTATCGTAACCGTTGGCATCGATCTGGCAAAGAATGTCTTCGCCGTGCATGGTGTGGATTCTTCCGGAAATGCCGTGCTGATACGCCCCCACGTGCCTCGCGCAAAGCTGCTGGAACTCATCGCCTCACTACCGCCATGCCTCATCGGCATGGAAGCCTGCTCCGGCGCTCACCATTGGGTGCGTCAGTTTGCCACGTTTGGCCACAGCGTGCGTTGGATGGCTCCCAAATTCGTCGCCCCCTACCGTCTCTCAGGCAAACGCGGCAAGAAGATTGTGAGTACCGTGGGCAATGGACACGATTTCTCCTGTGGGCGCCAATTCTGCCTCAGGGTCTGCGGCAATCAAAGCAGTAACAGTGACCATTTTTAGTACCGCCGTCCGCAACATTTGCCAAAGAGCGTCAACGAACAGACCACACCGCGACACGGGTTATCTGAGTTGAAAAACCGACAACCAATACCTGAGTCAATCGCTACGCGACTGACTCAGGGAGGTTATTGCTTGCAAAGAGGGTGAAGCCCTTGTAGCGCCCAGGTTAACCGGCGGCAATGCGAAGCATTGACATCCGTGTTGAACCTACAGTTGGGCCTCTGCGCATAGCTGCTACTTGCCAGCTACTGCAAGCAAAGCTTTTGGGTTTGTGCTGGCAATTGCCAGAAGCGTACGAGCCGCACCGCTTGGCTGCTTACGACCTTGCTCCCAACCTTGCAAGGTGCGAACAGACACACCCATTAGCGCGGCGAACTGCGACTGCGACAGGCCGGTTTTCTTGCGAGCTTCCATGACAGGCGATAACACAACATGTAGTTGGCCAGCCTTCATTTCTTGCACTGCCTGCAGGAGCTCTGCCGCCAAATCGCGCTCTGCTTCGTAAGCAGCAAGCTCTTTATCTGTGAGGGGTTTACTCTTCGAGGGCACGGCGGATCTCCTTCAACTTAGCGCCAGTGATGTTGTCTGTCTTTGCCTTCGCGTAAAGCGTCAGCAGAACAACTTCACCTTCGGATGTGCGAGTGAAATAGATCACGCGCACGCCACCAGACTTGCCAGAACCAGCACGAGACCCACGCACCTTGCGAATGCCACCGGATTCGGGCACAACATCTCCGGCTGTTGGGTGTTCTGCAATATAGGCGGCGAAGGCACCTCTTTCTTCTTCTGTCCAGTAGAGCGGCCATTGCCGCTGGAAGAGAAGTGTTTCGACCACTGTGAACATGCTGAGACTATACGCCCAGGGCGCATACCCGTCAAGGGGCCCAACGTCGGAATTCAGCGGCTACCGTAGGCAGTCCACTGGAATGATTTGTTAGGCTCAAGTTTGAATTAGTAGGTGGCGCTTGATAAAAAAAACTTACAATTTCATGTCCGCTTTGCAGTTGTTTCTGTCGGGCAGCATCACAAATAGCCCTTAAGTCATAGTCATATTGCCGTGCATACTCGGCACGAAAGGCATGAATTTCTTCAATAATCGGGTTCATAGTTTTCATTCAGAGCCTCCAATAATTCTTGCGGTGTACAGATAACAGGCGGTGTGTAACCAAAACCACGAATGACATTCTCAATCATGGGTCGTTGCATTGGATTGGCAATGTGTGTGCAATTCCATGTCAACAAGAAATTCATTCGATGCAGTGCAGCCACAGCAATATGCAGTGCGTCTAGCCTTGCTTTAGAAGGCAATGCAGTCTGAATAACCAACTCCTGCGCTATTTCAATAACTTGCTCCACCACCTCAAGCTCGCGAATTCCTTGGAGAGCGTCGAGTCTCGCGTGTGCAGCGCCTGAGTCTCCAGCAGCAGCCTCATCCAAAACAAACTGTGAGATAAAAATATCAAACTCATTCTTGCGATCCCACCACTCCTTGGTCGTTTCCTGGTTGCCAGCAATAACAAGGTCGCGGCTACGCCACGCGGTCAGATAGCTGACGACAGATGTTTCGATGTAAACCTTATGTTTCATAAAATTTATGCCTAACGAATGAAAGGGACTTTCCCATCCTGGATGATCCGCACAGTCACGAGATACGGAATCAAAATGCCACGATGAGAAGTCGCATCTCTCATCAGCTCACTTGTTTTCTGAAAGAGGAAATCTTATGGCTATCGTAACCGTTGGCATCGATCTGGCAAAGAATGTCTTCGCCGTGCATGGTGTGGATTTTTCCGGAAAGGCCGTGCTGATACGCCCACACGTGCCTCGCGCAAAGCTGCTTGAACTCATCGCCTCACTACCGCCATGCCTCATCGGCATGGAAGCCTGCTCCGGCGCTCACCATTGGGTGCGTCAGTTTGCCACGTTTGACCACAGCGTGCGTTGGATGGCTCCCAAATTCGTCGCCCCCTACCGTCTCTCAGGCAAACGCGGCAAGAAGATTGTGAGTACCGTGGGCAATGGACACGATTTCTCCTGTAGGCGCCAATTCTGCCTCAGGGTCTGCGGCAATCAAAGCAGTAACAGTGACCATTTGTAGTACCGCCGTCCGCAACATTTGCCAAAGAGCGTCAACGAACAGACCACACCGCGACACGGGTTATCTGAGTTGAAAAACCGACAACCAATACCTGAGTCAATCGCTACGCGACTGACTCAGGGAGGTTATTGCTTGCAAAGAGGGTGAAGCCCTTGTAGCGCTAAGGTTCACCGGACCGGCGCTGCGTTACACAAAACGTCCGACACAACGGACCCGGCGCGCAGCGCAGGGTCCGAGTGGAACCGCACGTTAGACACATTCTTTGTATGTTGATTATTCAAGCGGGTTAATAACTATTATATTTTCAACCCAGGAAAAGTCTTTTGCATTTGCGGTTACAAGTGGAAGCTCATGCTCTAATGCGGTGGCTGCTATAAGTGAATCACCCAAAGACATCTTACGAAGCTGTCGGAGCGAGATTGCGCGTGATGCGATAGCGTCTGATAAAGGCAAAATTGACATTACTGCAAATAATTCCACTAGCCTCCTACTATTTTCTACCGAAAGCTTGTGGTATCCGATAACTTCAATTTTGCTAATGATTGAGACAACTGATTGCCTTTCATCAATGTATCTTAAGAGCCGCTCGTAACCTGGCTCTGCCGCGTAGATGATGATATTGCTATCTAATAGCATTATTCAGACCTGAGCGGCAGTGTGCGTTCAGAACGAGACTCAATTTGCCAAGCGATAGGGTCTTTAATGCCCAAACCACCAGATTTAGCAATATCTATTAATATTTCGCTTGGCTTTCTGGATTGTACCGATTCGATTTGGCGCGCGTTTCGATGAGGAAATTGACTTATTATCTTAAATAATAAATCGATATATTGATCGTCAAGGCGATCAATCTCAGCTTTCACAATGTCTCTAGCGAACATGAACTTTTCTCCTACGGTCGTTGGCGGATTATACGCCTCAACGGAGTCTGTTTGTGTTTGTCTAACGTTCAAGCTCAGGGGCGCGACGCTTGCGGCGCGTCCTCTGGAGCGCAGGGTTGGGCGGCATACATTGGCACTGGCGTGTTTGGAGCGTAGGAAACCTTTGGTCTTTGGGAGTGTGCTTGTTTCTCTAATATGACCTGAAAAATTGCATCGGCATCGTGTCCATACTGCGCCGCAAAAGCTTCACGAAGTCCACGTGTTTCTTGAACAATCGGGTCTTGCCACATGATTTATTCCTCCATCAGCTCAAGCGGGGTACAAATAATCGGGGGTTCAAAGCCAAGTCGTCGGCATGTGGCTTCGATTTTCGGACGGGTAGCTGCATTGGCAATATGAGTACAGTTCCACGTCAAGAGAAACTCTACCCCATGTACTGCCGCAATCGCGATATGGTAAGCGTCAATTTCAGCCTTGACGGGCAAAGCATGGTGCAGGATCAACGCTTTGCCCAGATTCCTTACCGATTCATTCGCCTCGAGTTCGGCCAGATTCGTCACCACAGCCAAGCGACGTTGTGCCGCGCTAGGGTTGCCCATGCTGGCCTCTGCAATGACAAATTCAGAAATCAGTAATTCAAACTTCTCACGCTGCGTTTGCCACCACTCCAGCGTCGAGTTCTGGTTCGCCATAGCCCGCAAATCGTTGGACGGTAGCGCCGTCAAGTAGCTGATAATCGATGTTTCGAGATAGACCTTTGGTTTCACGTGCAACCTATATTTTGTTGTTTTCAGGTTTGAGGACCTTGCATGATCCATCGCCATTTACGGTGGCATCACCTTTCCCGTACATGAACACCGAATGACTCATTGCAAGGGTTTTCCGGTAATGGTTGTCATGAGCGAGACCTCATTGAGGGTTTTGAATTTAGTAGCGTGGCAAGTTCATGAGCATCTTGCCGTGGGTAAAAGGTTGCCACGACATCGCAAGCACCATGTGCATGGATAATTTTAGCCATTCGAATTGGATGATTACCATAACGAAACCGTCGACATTGGCCAGTGACAATTCCAAGATCATAAGTGTCCCAGGTGTGAGGGCTTTTGTAGTGCCCACCGGAATTAATGGTGCCCTGATGATTCTGCACTGCCTTGTTTAGCAAAGATTGATATTCTTTGCTCATTTCAAGATGCACAATGTTTAGCTTGAGGGGCCGACCTGCAGCGGGCAAAGCCCACTGTTGGGCGGTCCCTCTCGAAGCGGATGTGTGCGCCCAGCATGGGCGCGAACTTATGGGGTGGAAGTCCCCTGTGGGAGAACCGGATTGGATGCAACGTGAGCAATAGTAACCACTAGCCGACGGCAAGGGCTACTTCGCGAGAAGTAGTCTGGAGGAAGCCCGAGAGCAAAAGTGCGAGACGACGAACAGGAACCGCATAGAAGGCCCAGAGTGCCGAGGCGAGCTGGCACAGGACGGCAAAGCCCATCGAACTGCTTGAAGACGTGCTGGACAGCGACAACCTGGCGCGTGCGTGGAAACGGGTGAAGGCCAACAAGGGCGCGCCGGGCATTGACGGCGTGACCATGGAAGACTTTCCCGCCCATGCACGCGCACACTGGCCAGCCGTGCGAAAGCAAATCAGAGAAGGGCGATACCAGCCGCAGGCCGTGCGCAGGGTAGAAATACCCAAGCATGGCGGCGGCGAACGCCTGCTGGGCATCCCCACCATCATGGATCGGGTGATCCAACAGGCCATCGCCCAGGTGCTCACGCCGATATTCGACCCGACCTTTTCGGAATCGAGCTACGGCTTTCGACCAGGCGGCAATGCACACCAGGCGATCAGGCAGGTGCAAGCGACGGTCAAGGAAGGCAGAAACATCGCAGTGGACATTGATTTGGCGAAGTTTTTCGACACCGTCAACCACGACGTGCTGATGAACTTGCTGGGGAGAACCATTGCGGACAAGCGACTGCTGTGCCTGATAGGGCGCTACCTGCGCGCCGGGGTGCTGGTCAAAAGCAAGGTGGCACCGATGAGTGAATGCGCCTTTCTGGGCTTTACGATCAAGGGCAAGAAAGTACGCTGGACTGATAAAGCCCTGGCGGATTTCAAGCACCGCATCAAGAAGCTGACTGGGCGAAACTGGGGCATTTCCATGGAATACCGGCTGAAGAAACTGGGGCAATACCTACGGGGATGGACGGGCTACTTTGGCATCAGCCAGTATTACCGCCCGGTACCCGAACTGGACGAGTGGATCAGAAGGCGCATCCGAATGTGCTACTGGAAAAAGTGGCGCTGGCCGCGCACGAAGATCAAGAATTTACTGGCATTGGGCGTAAGCCTGAAATCGGCAATTCAGCACGGAGTCAGCAGCAAAAGCTATTGGCAGATGTCCAGAACCCCGGTAATCAATCAGGCCCTATCCAACTTGTGGTTACAGGAGCAAGGTTTGCAGAGTGTGAAAGACCTGTGGTGCAAGGCACAGGGATATATGGTTATGAAGCGAAAGACTTTGTCGAGCGAGCCGACTTGTTGAACCGCCCACTGCGGACCCGCACGGTGGGTGGTGTGGGGGGCGACGGTTAGAAGCCGTTGCCTACCCTGCGTATTTCGCGGAACGTGACCGGTGATTTCACGCGAACGTGACCGATAGTGGGTGCGAAATGGATAGGGCTAGATGGTAGGTTCAATCGGTCACGCTTTCGTGAAATGGCGGACACGCTTTTGCGAAACGCCGGTCACGATGGCATGAAATGGGTACGGGGATAGGGTTATCCACGGTGCCGTTCGCCGCAGGTATCTTTCCTGCCGGAGGTGGACGGCGCGGTGGGTAACCCGGTTTGGATGGAACCGGTCTCACTGAAGTTCTTTCTGTTTGCGCATGGATTCGCCCGCTAGGGCAATCTTGTGCGCAGCATGGATGACTCGGTCGAGAATGGCATCGGCCAGTGTGGGATCGTTCAGGTAGGCATGCCAATGCTCGACCGGCAATTGGCTCGTTATCAGGGTCGATCGGGAGCCGACGCGATCGTCGAGAACCTCCAGCAGGTCATTGCGCTCGGACTGGTTGAGCGCAGCCAGGCCCCAATCGTCCAGGATCAGCAAGTCCGTCTTGGACAGGCTGGCTAATTTCTTGCCGAAACTGCCATCACCGTGCGCGATGCGCAGTTCCTCGAAGAACCGGGGGGTACGAACATACGCCACGGACAGTCCCTGACGGCATGCGGCGTTGCCCAGTGCGCAAGCAAGCCAGGTCTTTCCACACCCCGTGGCACCCGTCAAAATCACATTTTGATGCGCTCGTATCCACTGGCAGGAACCTAGCTGCGCCATGGACGCTTTGTCCAGTTTCCGGTCGGTGCCGTAGCGCACATCCTCCAGGCACGCTTGACCAGACTTCATGCGGGCCTCGCGCAGCAGACGAGAAACACGGCGGTTTTCCCGCCAAGTCTGTTCACGATCGACGAGCATGGCGAATCGTTCGTCGAATGACAGGCTGGCGGCTGCGCTATTCGTCTGCTGCTCTTCGAATGCGGCAAGCATGCCAGGCAGACGCAGGGTCTTGAGAGTTTGTACGGTCTGTTCCATCAACATGATTCCTCCTTCATCAGTGGTAGTAATCAGGCCCACGCACATTGGCATGGCTGTGCAAGGGCGTGTCAGTTTTGGTGGGATCGACGGGCTGGCGATCGAGACCTTTGTCCAGGATCGATGCCACCGACCGGAAGCGATACGCGCCAATAGCCAGTGCCCGGGTACAGGCGGCTTCCATCCGTTCCGCGCCCACCTTGCGGGCCAAACGCATCAGGCCGAGGCAGGCGCGGTACCCTTGCTCTGAATGCTGCTTTTCCAGGAGCATGCGCTGAACCAATTCGCCAGTGGCAACGCCTACCAAAGTCCCCCAGGCGATCAACTTCCCAGGTGTCCACTCTGCATGGGCGCGGTGCGCCGCCGGCATGTGTTCGGCCACGGTCGTGTAGTTGCCTTTGCTGGTATTGCGCGCATGGCCTGCCACCCTGCGATTGCGAGCCAGGATTTCCACCATTCCTTGCGTAATGCGCAATTCGACTTCCTGCCGCGCCAGCACATGCGGTACGCTGTAGAAATGGCCCTCGAACTCGACGTGATAGTCGATATTGACACGTGCGCGTTTCCAGTCTGC
Source organism: Candidatus Symbiobacter mobilis CR (assembly GCF_000477435.1). NCBI lineage: Bacteria > Pseudomonadati > Pseudomonadota > Betaproteobacteria > Burkholderiales > Comamonadaceae > Candidatus Symbiobacter > Candidatus Symbiobacter mobilis. The sequence goes on along the minus strand of NC_022576.1, from coordinate 55,305 downwards.
CAGTTCGAATCGGGTGGTCGGCAGGGCTTTCAGGCACGCAACGTCCAGCCTCTCGAATGCTTCCCGCCGGGAACCAGGCAGTTTCTTGAATGGCCGGTCGTTCAGCACTGGCAATAGTTCACCTACGGCACTGTCCAGTTCCACCAGCGAGAAGAATTGGCGATGCCGTAGTCGCGCCAGAATCCAGCGCTCGACCACCTGAACACCCACTTCGACCTTCGCCTTGTCCTGCGGCTTCTTCGGTCGCGCAGGCAATATCACCGTTCCGTAGTGTTGGGCAAATTCGGCTGTTGCCCGGTTCAGTTCCGGCTCATAAGCGTTGGCGACTTTGACCAGCGCCTTGGGATTGTCCGGAACGATCAGTTCTGTCACGCCACCTATGAACTCGAGCGCCCTGGCCAGCCCGCCCAGCCAGTCTGCCTGCGTTTGCCCAGCCGTTGCACAAGCAAAGGTGTAGCTGGATGCGCCCAGCACGGCAACAAAGATGCTCGCCACTCTGCTCTCACCAGTGTCGGCATCGAAGATCGCAACGGTCGGGCCCGCAAAGTCGGCAAACAGCTTTTCACCTGCACGGTGAATCTGACGCATCGAGCGCTTGAGCGAACCAGCCCAAGCTCTGTAGCGGGTACAAAAAGCTGTGTACTGGTAAGCCGTTTCCCCGGCCTCTTGCTTGTACTCTTCCCACAGCAGGGTGAGAGTGACACCTTTCTTCTTCAGCTCCTGGTGGATCAGCGCATGGTCAGGCTCAACAAATGCCGACTCCCGGGCAGCCAATTGGCGATACAGCCGATGCTCCAGAGCGCCGTCATCCAGGTCGTCTGGCAATGGCCATTTCAGCCCGGCGTTCTCCGCCAGCTTCAGGTATTTCGATACCACCCCTTTCGATAGCCTCAGCGCCCGGGCAATCGCCTCCAGACTCAGGTCAGTGTCGTTTCGGTAACGCAGTACGTCTCGAATTTTTCTCATGGATAGTCTCTCTTGTGGCATCCCCGCTCGCTTTCAAAAAAAACAGCAAGGCTACTTCGGACTATCCATCACGCTCCCACTCAGCGGTCACGTTCACCGTGAAATCGCGGTCACGCTTTCGTGAAACGCCGGTCACACTTCTGCGAATTCGCGGTCACGTTCGCGTGAAATACGCACAGTCACCACCCCCAAAACCCGCCCGGTGCGCCAAGCGCTACCGGCAAGTTTGCCCCGGGTGGATATCGCCCACGAGCCCGACACCACCACCTGTACTTGCGGCCAAGCGATGCAGCGCATCAGCCAGGATGTCTCTGAGCGGCTGGACTACGTGCCCGGGGTGTTTCGGGTTGAACGCCATATCCGTGGCGTGTGGGCGTGCAAGTGCTGCGAGCATCTGCGCCAAGACCCCATGCCTGCGCAGATCATCGAGGGTGGCATCCCCACTGCCCGGCTGCTGGCGCAGGTCTTGATTGCCAAGTATGACGATCATTTGCCGCTGTACCGCCAGTGCGAAATCTATGCCCGCTGCGGGGTGGACATCAGCGACTCGACCCTGGCCGACTGGGTGGGTGCTTGTGGCGTGGCATTGGCACCGATTGCACAGGCATTGAAGGCGCAGTTGCTGCAAAGCCAGGTGCTGCACGCCGATGAGTCGCCGATCACGATTCTGGGTAAAAAGGGTGACAAGAAGCGCGGCTATATCTGGGCGTATGCCAGTGGCGTGCATGAGCCCGTTGCGGCGGTGGTGTATCAGGTCAAGGAGGGGCGCAGCGGCGGGCATGCCCGGGATTTTTTGCAGCATGCGCCGCCTGTGCGCAGCGTCTACGAAACCGGCAGCGATCCACCCGGGTCAAGACGCTGGGTGGGTCACCTGGTGGTCGATGACTATGCGGGGTACAAGGCATTGTTTGTGGCGGGTGCGGGCGTGCGTACGGACTCTAGTTCGGGCTTGAGCACGACGGCGCAAAGCGAGGTCAGCACCCCGATGTCGATCATTGAGGTGGGTTGTTGGGCGCATGTGCGGCGCAAGTTCGTTGAGTTACAGGTCTCGGCCAAGAGTACGCTGGCGGCCACGGCGCTGGTGCATATTGGGGCGCTGTATACGGTTGAACGGGAAATTCGCGATGAGGGGCTGGATTTGGCGCAGGCTTTGCAGCGGCGCCAGAGCCAGTCTGCCCCGCGCTTGGCTGCACTGCACGATTGGCTCAGGGCCAGTCGCGAGCAGGTGATCAATGGCGGTGCTGCGGCCAAGGCGATCGATTACGCTTTGAAGCGCTGGCCTGCGCTGGTGCGTTATGCCGGCAATGCACGCCTGCCCATCGACAACAATCGCATTGAGAACCAGATCCGGCCTTGGGCGCTCGGGCGTAAGAATTGGCTCTTCAGTGGCAGCTTGGCTGCAGGTGCGCGCGCAGCGGACATCATGAGTTTGATTCAAACGGCCAAGATCAATGGCATTGAGCCGCTGGCGTATTTGACCGATGTGCTCACCCGGTTGCCGACTCTGCCCAACAGCCGCATCAATGAGTTGCTGCCGACGCGCTGGCAGCCAGCCCCTGATCCACAGCCCTAAACCTTTTTATGCCGGGTGGCTAGATGGTGGCGACCGGGTGTTTACGTTTCAGCTCCGAGGTGATCAGTCTTCCTCTTTGCTGCCCCAAATGGCCTGGACTTTTTTTGACAGCACCAGCAGTGCAGCCGCCTCCGCCAATGCTTTGTCCTTGCGCTTCAGCTCCTTTTCCAGGTGCCTGACCTTCTTGCGCTCCGCTCCAATATCCCCTGCATTGACAGGGCTTCGAATACTGTCCGCCTCTTCAAACACCTGCTCCCATGCCTGTAGGTGCTCTGGGTACAGCCCATTTTGTCGGCAGTACTCGGACTTCTCCGCCTCGTTCATCGCCACCGTCTTCAGTACCGCAGCCGCCTTCGCTTTCCAGTCCCAGCCTTGCGGGTCTTCGGGCTTCGCGGGTACTACGTGACCCTGTGATCGGTATCGATTCCGCCATGCGTACAAGGTGGGCGCTGAAACGCCCGTCTCTTGGCTGATCTTCGCAATGCTTTGGCTGTTCGGTGGCATCATCTTGCGTGCTATCTGTTCCTGAAATTCCCGGCTGTATCTCGTCATATCGGTGTCCTACTCCGCCCCCGGGCTACTCAATTTATCGGACATCTACTGTGACATAGGGGGGTACAGCGCGCCGGAAGTTGTCCGGATAACCCATCCTCTTGGCACCATTGCAAAAGCCACCAACGGCAAGGGTTATCAGGACAACTTCCGGTGCGCTGTACTCGGCTTGTAATTCGAGGGGAAATTAAAAAGCACCCAGGGTCTGAAACCGAGGGTGCTTTGGGTGGGGGAGTTTTGGCTATGCAGCCTTAGAGCCTATTTCAGTAGGCTAATGATATATAATGCTAATCATCACAGTCGCAATAACCCAGATGAGGAAAATTATGGGCCTGATATTTCATGATGATGGGTGGAGATTGCATGATGCACTTTGGGGAATAATAAAATCATCGCTCCCTGAACCCAAAAAACATCCCCTTGGTTGCCATAATCCGCGTGTATCTGATCGGAGCGCAATGAACGCAATTCTTTTTGTATTGCGAACTGGCTGCCAGTGGAACGCCTTAAACATGACAGGAATTTGCTCGTGCAGTTCTGCCTATCGACGCTTTCGCGAATGGACGAAAGCAGGTGTATTTTCAGCCCTTTGGGTACAACAATTGGTCGAATACGACAAATCCCAAGGCATTGATTGGGCATGGACATCCATGGATGGAGCGTTAACCAAAGCACCCCTAGCAGGTCAGCAAACAACTGGTGCCAACCCAACAGATCGAGGCAAGCAAGGTGTCAAGCGCAGTGTGCTCACTGATGGTGCAGGCATACCGCTTTCCGTCGCCATCGACGGTGCGAATCGGCACGACATGAAGCTGGTCAGGAGTACGCTGGAAGACATCAAAGCAAAACGACCAGACCCGACGGACACAAAACCACAAGGCATCTGCTTGGACAAAGGATACGATTATGATGAAGTAAGAGAGATCGTCAAAGAATTTGGCTTTACGGCTCACATTCGTTCCAGAGGCGAAGAAGCAAAATCTATAAAGCAAGAAGCTGGTTTCAAGGCACGGCGCTGGGTAGTAGAACGTACACATAGCTGGATGAATCGCTTTCGCCGAATTCTGGTTCGTTGGGAAAAACTTCCTGAAACGTATATCGCCATGTTGCACCTCACTTGCGCCATAATCACTTTAAGGGCATATTGCCTACTGAAATAGGCTCTTAGTGGGGATGATGGTTAGTACACGATGAAGAGAGAGTTTGAATTACCCGTTGCAACAGGTGTTATGCGAGATGGACAGCAAAACGCTGACTTCTTTGTAGCGTAGCCGGTCACTCGGACACGATTTATGCTTGCTTCGCTTTGCGGCGACGCACGATACCGCAAATCATTCCCAACCCAGCCAATACCATCACGTACGTCTCTGGTTCTGGGACGGGAGAAAGAACCGGAGTGTTACTGTCCAAGTATGCCCAAACTGAATGTCCGTTACCTGGATATGAAGACGGAATCCACAGTCCATAAAAACTAACTTGGTTTTCGTTTCCCATATGGCTAAATGCAGCGAGTCCTACGCCATTTTCACCTCTTTGGTCTAATACAAAACCCTGTGTAATAAACCCCCAAGTCCAACCAGAGTAGCTTAGTTTTTGCTGCATACTTGTAAGAATAGATTCGCTATCGTACACATCACAGAATGGATCGCATGAAGAATTTAGTGTGACACCGGCATGTTGAAAAAGCTGATAAACAGACTCACTCGTCGCTACAGTAAATGAAGGTAGCTCAGCGCGAACCATGTCAACACTCCAGTTATACGTCTGCGTCAGATCAAGCCACTTCCGACCGGTTACTGTATCCAACGTCAAAAGTTTATCTCCAGAATTTACCCAGTCAGTTTCAACAAGCTGAGCATGAGCGACTGAAAAAGAAGTCATAACAGCAAGGCACAAAGCAATAATGGAAAAATTTTTCATGGTCGTTGTTCCAAAACAAGTGTCATTTTTAGCACAAATTTTCTGCATATCCTACCATGAACGATAGTCCATTCAGACTAATGTTGCAAAGTTTATTTCAAACCGCTTAAGCTCCACCCCCCAAACTCAACCACCCTAGCCTCTATTGCTTATGCAATGTCAGATTTCTTTATTGCAGTAGTTGTGCTTCGTCTGAACTTGCTGTCCAGATGTTGTTTTGGCTTGGGTGCTGTTCATGGGCTGCGCGGCGTGTGCACCTTTTCAGCACCGCCGCCTAACCCCGCAGTCAAGCGGGACACCGCGCTGAAGCGCGTCGCCCCTTACTTTTGACGTTAGGCTGCGGTGCTGAATAAGGGCACATGCTACACAGCCCATGAATGATACCCTGCCCAAAACCTGCGAGCCAAAACAACCCCTGGACAGCACGCACCCTAAGCGCAGCAACTACAAAAAAGAGAGCTGCAACCGCAGATGTGACAAGGGCTAAAGGCGAACAGAGCATCACAACTGGAGCCGCCTAACGTCTGAATTCAGCGGCTGCCGTAGGCAGTCCGCTGGAATGAATAGTTAGACCAATAGTTAGACCATTACTACTTGGACTTATTGAGCATCTTGTCTTTCAGCTTTTCTGCAATGTCTGCTGCGCTAGGAACAGCCTCAGGATTGTCTAAGAAAATTTCTGCAAGAACCGCTATGTATGCCTCGCCGAGTCCAACAGTTATCGCGCTTGCAGTTGCCGCAGAAATGGCACCGCCGGCAAAGGTTCCAATGCCAGGAAATAACTTCATAACATTGACGACAATGGTCCGCCCGACAAATGTAGCGCCACCTACACCAATTGCAGATGTCACCAAAGTGGTTAATGTCCCTTTAGAAAGCTCAAGTCCGAAAACGGAAGTGATTCCAGCGATCATACCAATCTGAATCGGCGCAAGAATTGCGGCGTCAGAGAATGGGATTGGGCTTGCGCCAGCGACAGTAGCAGCAGTTGCTGCTCCAGCGACAATTTTATGAGCTTGTGCTTTTGTGTAGTTGAGATTGGCCTTTTGCGCTGCAGCCAAGGCCCTTCGCTTTCCCTCGGGGATGACCTCTGAGGTTAGCTCTATAAGACTACCAAGACCAATTGGTTTCAGCGTGTACCCATCATCTAATTCTTCTTGAATGGCGCGAACACGAATCACATTCTTTGACTCTGGCAATAGTCCAAGAACTTCGTTCTTGAAACCGTTGTCACTTCTCGCTTTCGTTATGACTGTAATTAACGGAACATGCTTTGATAGCATGTTATGCAAATCAACTTCAGCACTTTCTACCCGCCTCCCATCTTCCTGGATGCAAAGCCAAGCGACATGAATGTGTCTATTTGAGTCTTTGTCTCCACTCCGATCTTTAATAACTTTTTCGAGTTCGGACAATGTCTCCTTAAACTGAGACATTTCCAATCCTCGTGTGTCAAATATCGTGATTGGGATTCCATCTCTGGTGATTTCACGGGTGTTTTGTGTGACGGAGCGTCCCTGTCCTGTCTCTGCAAGATTTTGCTGGAAGACAGCATTAATCAAAGTACTTTTCCCAACGCCAGACCGTCCAGCAATCAGGATATTTATGTTGCCACGCTCAGTCGTGGCCTTCTGAATGGCCTCTTTTAGGAGGTCGTCGAGGTTCTGCATTGCTTCTTCCTTATTGTCAAAGAGTGTGAAAAGGATGTGCTAGTCTAACGTAGAAGTAACCGGCCTGCGCGGCTTTTCGCGCAGGTCCGGTTGACTGCCAAGTTAGGAGTTAACGCTCGTAATGCTGGAGAGTGGAACATGAGAATTCTCTGGTTTCTCCAAATTTGAGCGAATTACCACCGCTTGTACCTTCGATGGTGACCATTTTTCGGTCTTTATTAACATACCGCACAATAAACCCATCTTCAGTTGCTAACCATCCATCGCCTTTGATTCTTCCTACTCGTCCAGGATAGTAATTGTCACAGGCACGTTCGTAACGTTCACGCACTTCTCTGGATTTACGTTGATCTTCAAGTTGTTTTTGCCTTTCGCAAATTGGCTTAGTTGTGCATCGTAGAGTAAAGGTACCGTCCACAAATAGCCCTTGTTCAATAAAAAAATCACCTTTCCACACACCAAGTGTACTTTTGAGATTATTATCGTAAGCGGTTCGTGGAGTGGTAAACACGCCAAACCCATTCCTTTTGTCATCACGGTATTCGCCTATGTAATGGGAACCGTTAGACCAAGTGTAAGTGCCTTTACCGTACTTCAATCCATCACGAAATCCACCAACATATTGGTCTCGACCGATAGCTTTGCCTTCCCCATTAGCAAGTCCATTTCTGCAATCACCCGAATATTCTGTAGCGATGTCAGTATCCTTGACCAAGCAGTCTGCTGCTACCGCAGTTGTTGAGAAGGAAAGAAAGGCGATAAGCGGAAGAAAGAAAAATTCTTGCATGGGCGACATGTAAATTGACTCCTAACGTAAATTCGACTGCACAGCAGTGCAGTGTATCATCCGAAACTGCCGTGTAACATGCATTTCTCTGACTTCATGAATGCTCCCACTTCCCAACCTCCTCGCCTCCTTGACCAGATTCGGGAGGCGCTTCGTTTGCGGCATTACAGCTTGCGAACCGAGCAAGCTTACATCCACTGGACAAAACGCTTCATCTTCTTTCATGGCAAGCGCCATCCCCGTGAACTGGGGCCGCATGATGTCGAAGCATTTTTGACATCCTTGGCCGTGGAGGGTGGCGTTTCGGCCTCGACCCAAGCGCAGGCGTTGGCTGCATTGCTGTTTCTTTACAAGCAAGTGTTGGAGATCGATCTTCCTTGGTTGGACGATGTGGTGCGGGCCAAACGGCCACAGCGTTTGCCAACGGTGCTGACACCAGATGAAGTGGCCCGGATGCTGGCTTGCATGGAAAGTACGCATGCGCTGATGGCAAACTTGTTATACGGCACCGGTATGCGCCTGATGGAGTGTTTGCGCTTACGAGTGAAGGATGTGGACTTGGCGCGAAGAGAAATAACGATTCGGGAGGGGAAAGGCAATAAAGATCGGCGGACCATGGTTCCGGTTTCCCTGATTTCTGCATTGGAGAAACAATTGGATACGGTGCGTGTACTTTGGCAGCGGGACTTGACGAATGCATTGCCAGGAGTGCAATTGCCGAATGCGTTGGAACGCAAAAAACCCGAGGAGGGAAAATTGTTGGCATGGTATTGGCTATTTCCGGGACGAGAGCTTTCGACGGACCCGCGTTCCGGAGTACGCCGCCGTCACCATGCGCATGAACAGGGCATTCAACGCGCCATCAAGCGTGCGGTGTTGGCTGCGGGCATTACCAAGCCGGCCAGCACGCATACGCTGCGGCATTCATTTGCCACGCACTTGCTGGAATCAGGTCAGGATATTCGGACCGTGCAAGAGCTGCTCGGTCATTCCGATGTAAGGACTACCATGATTTATACCCATGTATTGAACCGTGGCCCGATGGGGGTTGTCAGTCCCCTGGATCGCTTGCCTGTGCGTTGAACCTAGAAACAGGAAAGCCCAGCGGGCGAAGGGCGGGGAGTGCGCGCAACAACGACTGCGGCAATGTGTGCCGCTCCCGCCTCGCGCAGCACGCGGGCTGCTGCGTCGAGCGTCGCCCCCGTCGTCATCACATCGTCGATGAGCACGACCCGGGCGCCGCGTACCGTTCGCAAGTGCAGAGGGTCGATGGCCAATGCGTGGGCCACTGCCGCACGCCGCTGGGCGCGATCCATCGTCCGCAATGCTGGGGTCTCGCGAACCCGGCACAGCATGTCGAATCGAACGCGATTCAGTGCGCGAGTGGGCGTGCATTGCGCATCAAGCGCTCGCGCCAGCAGCAGCGCTTGGTTGTACCCCCGTTCGCGCAATCGTTGCGCGCTCATCGGGATGGGAAGCAACCAGTCCGAGCTATCGAGCATTTCCCCGGCGCCCGGCGCATCGCGCATCCGCTGCGCCAGGCAAGCGGCCAAGCCGGTATCGCCACGGAATTTGAACGAAGCCACCAAATTCGACCATGGGAACGCATACGACACCGCCGCCACGCACGCATTGAGTTCCGGCGGATCGGTCAGGCAAGCGCCGCACTGCGGCTGCGTGCTGGGAAGAGCGCAGGTGGCGCAACGCGGCTCCGGTACGGCAAAACGGCGCAGGCACGCATCGCAAACCGGCTCCTGCGGCCAGCGGTGGCACACATGGCACAGGCTGCCCATCTTTGCCACGGCCTGCAAGGCGCGGTGGGGCAGCCTTTTCCACCAGTCCTGGGCATCTTTCGTACAAGTTTCCGGCTGCATCCCCCCAATATACTGACCCGCTCCATGCATCACCCTGCCGATTTGGACCCCACCGCCGCGCTACGCTGGCGCTTGCAAGACCGCACCCCCCCGCCCTGGCTGCACGAAGAGGTAGCACAGCGAATGCAGGAGCGGCTCGACTGGATCACCGTGCGGCCCCGGCATTGGCTGCATTGGGCGCCGTGGACGGGCGGAATAGTCGAACACGAACCCCTGTTGCTGCGGTACCCGGATGCGCAATGCACCGTGGTCGAAACCTCCCCTGCACGCGCCGATCTCGTTCGGAAGGCGCTGCTTCCGTCCCGGCTCCAGGCTGTTCCACCACCGGCGGATGCCGCCCCGCCGACCGTCGATGTCACGACCACCCTCCCCCCCGCCGTGGACATGATCTGGGCCAACATGGCGCTGCATGGGGAAGCAGACCCCCGCGTGCTGCTCGCAACATGGCGGGATGCCTTGGCCCCCGGCGGATTTCTGATGTTTTCCTGCCTAGGGCCGGACACCCTTTCCACGCTGCGGGCGCTCCACGCAGAGCGCGGATGGCCCCCCCCCGCGCAAGAATTCGTCGATCTGCACGTGCTGGGCGACTGGCTCGTCGAACTGGGTTTTACCGACCCTGTCGTCGATGTCGAACGCATCACGCTCACGTTCCCGACGGCGCAACGCCTGCTGGAGGAACTGCGCGGGCTGGGCCGCAACCTGCACCCCAACCGCTTCCCCGCGCTACGTGGCCGACAGTGGCGGCGTGCGTGGCTCGATGCCGTGTCGGCGATGCCACTGGAACTGCCCTTCGAGGTGGTCTACGGGCACGCCTTTCGCGCCACCGCCACCGACCAACGCCGCGACGGCGCCTGCTCGATTTCCCTCGATTCGCTACGCCAGACGCTCCCGCACCTTGCTGGTGGCCGGGACGATGCACCCAAGCGATAGGTTTTTGCGTACGCCACACCTATCGTCCGTGCGCCTTTTCGCCCCTTTCGCCTGTTTCGCCTGTTTCACCCCACGACCCCTTTGCGCCATCGCCCCTCGAAGCATGATCCACATCGTCATCCTGATTTCCGGCAGCGGTTCCAACATGGCGGCTATCGTCCGCGCTGCACAACAAGAGCAGTGGGAAGCCCGTTACCACGCACGCATCGCATTGGTGCTGAGCAACCGTCCTGATGCCAAGGGCTTGGACTTTGCCCGCGAACATGGCATCCCCACCGACGTGATCGACCACCGCGCATTCCCGTCCCGCGAGGCCTTCGATGCAGTACTGGCGCAGCGCATCGCCCCGTTCGACGCTGACGGACACCGTGCGCTGGTCGTGCTGGCGGGGTTTATGCGGATCCTCAGCGCGTGGTTCGTCGACCGCTTTGCGCAGCGTCTGCTCAACATCCACCCTTCACTGCTCCCGGCTTTTCCCGGGCTGCACACGCACCAACGCGCCATCGAAGCCGGATGCAAATTCGCCGGGGCCACCGTACACCTTGTCACTGCGGAACTCGACCACGGCCCGATCTTGGAACAAGCCGTCGTCCCCATCCTGTCTGGGGACACGGCAGAGACCCTCGCCGCCCGCGTGCTAAGCCAGGAGCACTTGATCTACCCGCGCGCCATCGTTCGATTGCTACAGAGTCTGGGCAATTTGTAATCGTGAAAGCCGCAAAGCGGCTTCCCGACGCTCCCCTCGCCCAGCGGGCTACCGTATGCACACATTTTTCCCGCTTCTATCGGCAACATGGCACCTATTTCTTGCATAACACTGGATTCGCGCGAAAGCGGGAATCCAGTACATCGCCACGGCGTGGCCCAAGGAAAGGGAGAAAACCTGGGCACATGGTTGGGCGGCACTACCTGCCAATATCTGCAAGCAATGCATTGACCTCATCGATATCATAGGCCGTAGGGTCAAATTCGCCGCCAATCCATTTTTTATATTCTTCATACTCTGGATGGTTGGGATTGCGCATTATTTCCAAAAATTTGTAATAGCCCCAAAGCCCACCCACGTCTTCCAGTGGGCATGCCCCTTTGGCTTTGACACAAAATGGCAAAACCACTTTGGAGTTAAAAGGCAAGATTTTTTCCAGCGTAATCTTGTGCTCCCACTCATCCCCCAAGTCGTATACGTATTTCAAATAATCTTTTTCGTACCACAAGAGCTGGTTGAGCCTGAACTTTGTCTCGTCATAGATTCCTTCATCATCATCCCATTCTGGGTCCAGCACCCCATAGTACCGATCACCCGTTTCAAAAACATGCAAGTGGGAATCCGTCCAACCCATAATAATTTGGATTGCTTCATGAAATTTCGGCAACGTCACCGAACTTGCAATCAGAAAGCGCCGCCAAATAGGTGGTTTTGCACCATGCAAACCAATTTTTAGCTGATAGATCCTACGAGGTACTCTGGCCAATTTTGTTCCCCTTATTTATATCCAACTCGCGGTACTCCCTACAGGAACAGGCAGGCGGCTGCAGTGCAGAAAGAACTCCGTCAGCCACAGCCCAGCCTCTGCATAAGCCAGTGCAATGAAAAATCCAGGGACTTCCGCTACATTTCCTTGTTGGCATGCTTTTGGATGGCAACATATTCATCCAGCAATTGCATGATCATTCTTTGATATTGCATATTGTGCTTCTTCGCAGCCTCCTTAAAAAAATCAACGCTTTCCACACTTAATGAAATAGTGACTTTCTTTTGTTCGTTCTTCAGTACCAATTCATCCGGAGAAGGCAAAAAATCCGGCACGAATCGTATTTCTCCGATTGGTTCATCGCTATAGTGAATTTGTTTGTTCATAAATCTTCTTTCCTTTTCGCCAGTAACCAGCGCCAATGATTCGTATTCTTCCGAATCGATAGGTAAACCGAACCGTAAGAATTCCGGCACCTTCTCGATCCATTCCGAAACAGTAATATCGTTTTTCCCGTTGACTGTGTTCGATATCTTCGGCAATGACGCGATTTGCATCCAAAAAAGCAAATTGTGCATCGGAAAACGAAACCCCATGCTTATGCTGATTCACGAGGTTCTTTGCCTCATCCCATTCAAAAGTTGATACAGTCATACCGCAAGCACAGCACAGCATCGTTTTTTCACAAACCGCAACTTTTCGGAACTAGTCTGATTTATATAATCACCTATTTCTAGAGTCTGCGATAAATTCAAATATACAAACGAAAAAACGCAGAATTTAGAGCCTATTTCGGTAGGCAATATGCCCTTAAAGTGATTAGGGCGCAAGTGAGGTGCAACATGGCGATATACGTTTCGGGAAGTTTTTCCCAACGAACCAGAATTCGGCGAAAGCGATTCATCCAGCTATGTGTACGTTCTACTACCCAGCGCCGTGCCTTGAAACCAGCTTCTTGCTTTATAGATTTAGCTTCTTCGCCTCTGGAACGAATGTGCGCCGTAAAGCCAAATTCTTTGACGATCTCTCTTACTTCATCATAATCGTATCCTTTGTCCAAGCAGATGCCTTGTGGTTTTATGTCCGTCGGGTCTGGTCGTTTTGCTTTGATGTCTTCCAGCGTACTCCTGACCAACTTCATGTCGTGCCGATTGGCACCGTCGATGGCGACGGCGACGGCAAGCGGTATGCCTGCACCATCAGTAAGCACACTGCGCTTGACACCTTGCTTGCCTCGATCTGTTGGGTTGGCCCCGGTTGTTTGCTGACCTGCTAGGGGTGCTTTGGTTAACGCTCCATCCATGGATGTCCATGCCCAATCGATGCCTCGGCATTTTTCGTATTCGATCAATTGTTGTACCCAAATGGCTGCAAATACACCCGCTTTCGTCCATTCGCGAAAGCGTCGATAGGCAGAACTGCACGAGCAAATTCTCGTCATGTTTAAGGCGTTCCACTGGCAGCCAATTCGCAATACGAAAAGAATTGCGTTCATTGCGCTACGATCAGATACACGCGGATTATGGCAACCCAGGGGATGTTTTTTGGGTTCAGGGAGCGATAATTTTATTATTTCCCATAGTGTATCATGCAATCTCCACTCATCATAATGAAATACCAAACCCATAATTTTCCTCATCCAGGTTATTGCAACTATGATGATGAACATTATATATCATTAGCATACCGAAATAGGCTCCAAGCCGAAGCTTCTCATCATTCACACCAAGCGTGACACATTAGAGAGCTGCATCCCCCACCTACATTACCGCCAATGAGTGCGTGTGCCATCCCCCTGAGATAAGGTGGGGCTACCCTTTCACCCCTTTGGCGACCACAAAAGCTCCTTGGCCCCATCCATCTTCTACTTTTCCTTGTTTTGCTCCTGGGATCAATGTCTGCTGAAACGTCAAATCGACAAAACCGGCATCCGTCAGATATCGCACCACTTCCGGAACGGAGAAAAACGTTGCATCTTTGTAAAAAACGCTGGTAGTCGAGTGGTCTATATATTTTTTACCCAATGCACTTTCTTTATCGACAAATCCCACAATCATGCATCCGTGAGGTTGCAAAACGCGAAATGCCTCTTGGAACGAAGCGAGAACATTGTCCACAAAACAAATCGTGGCCACCATCAACACCATCTCGAATTCCATATCTGCAAACGGCAAATGTTCCGCAACGTTCCGAAAAACGCTGATGCCCAGTCTTTCGGCTTTGCAAGCCATATTTGCAGAAGGTTCGACACCGATTTGGATCCCAAACGGCGCAGCAAATTTTCCTGAACCCACGCCCACTTCCAACCCTTTGACCGGATGCGGCGGCATGGCCCGGCGTATTGCTTCCAATTCCGCCAGATAGATTTCCTGATTTCTATCAAACCAGTAATCGTATCTGTCTGTGTATTGATCAAAGGGTCCAGTTTTTGCCATAAAAAAGACCACTTCTACACAAAAGCGCAAGTGTCGAGAATCTGCCGATCCAGCGGGCCGGTCAGATCCTGGGTGTCGCGCTTGTCCCGCGCCGCTGCAGCGCAAAGAACCGCACCTACGCAAGCAGGAGCGTATCGATACCGTAAAGCGTGGCCAGCCTTTGTAGCCCCACAGGCAGGTTGCGCACAGCGTAGCCTTTGCCCAGCAAGAGTGCCTCACGGCGCAAGGCCAAGAGCACTGCCAGCGCAACAGAATCGAAGCGCTGCACCTCTGCTGCATCGACCTCCACCGTGGATACCGCATCCCTCGCGGTGCCTGCCCCGGCTGCTTCAGCCCGCAGCGCCGCCAGACAGCCCGGAAGGCATTGCGCAGCCGTGTGCTGGGTTAGCTCCGGCGGTAACGCCACCATGCCTCAACCCTTTGCAGGACGGGACGCAGCCTGCGCCGGGGTGGCCTTGTTCCGCTCGATCAGGGTCAAAACCAAGCCATCCACGCCCTTGGCGTTGACGATCGGCGCAAATTGGCTGCGGTAGGTATCGACCAGCCAGATCCCCAATACGTTGAGATTGAAAATCTTCCAGCCCCCGGGGGCATCGGGCGCTTTCTCCAACCGGTAGTCGAGCTGGATCGGCTCGCCTGCCCCACGAACGAGGGTGCGAACAGTCACTTCCTGGTCTTGGGGGGTCGAACGCATCGGCTTGATCGTGAATGTCACGTTTTTGGCCTGGCTCATCGCATTGGCGTAGGTGCGTACAAGCAGCAGCTTGAATTCGGCCTCCAGCTTTTGGCGCTGTTCCTCGGTGGCCTTTCGCCATGCAGGCCCTACCGCAGACGCCGTCATGCGGCGAAAGTGCAGATACGGCATGACTTTCTGGTCGAGGATTTCGGTGATGCGGGAGATGTCCCCCGCCTGCACGGCCTTGTCTTGCTGCATCGCGTCGAGCGCTTCCTGGGTGATTCGCTCGACCAGGGCATCGGGCGCTTCCACGGCGGCCCGCGCCCACGCTGGCAATCCCCACCCACACACTGCCCACAACACCAGCCACATTGCCCAACGCAGGGCACGCAAACTATTCCATGGTGTACGCATTTTCTGGCTCCAGATCATTGTGAAGTTGACTGTCCATCCCCCACGCGGGGGGCCAAGTCCTCGGCATCCCAGGCTGCATCATCCTGGGGGGGGATTCCACCGTCGGTGGACAAGCTTCGGCGGCGCTGCACATACACATCCCGGGTGAAAGCGTAGGGATCGAGTGCGACCTCGTCCAGCATCTGCATGGCATCGAGAAACTGCGCACGGCGATGCGCGACATACAGCACCGTCGTGGCGTTGCGGGTCGGTACATGGTCGAGTGCAGTCATCCATTGTGCTCTGCGATCCCAAGCCAGTCCAGCGGTATCGCGCAAGGTCGAAGGCCCGAAGAAAGGCAGCACCATGTACGGGCCTTCCCCCACGCCCCATTCCCCCAAGGTGCGGCCAAAGTCGTTGGGCTGGCGGTCGAGATTCATTGCCGTCGCCACGTCGAGCACCCCATACACCCCCAGCGTCGTATTGACGCCAAAGCGCAACGCACTCGTCGCTGCATCCTGCCCCCGGCCCTGCAAGCCATGCTGCAACGCCGACCACAAATCCTGCACGTTGTCGAAAAAATTCCCCACGCCGCTGCGCACAGGCTGGGGCACCGTGTCGCGGTACGCACTGGCCACCGGGCGCAGCACCGAGCGATCCATCGCATCATTGAAGCGATAGACCGAACGATTCCACGACTCCCAGGGGTCGTACACCACAGCCTGCGGTGGCGTGGCACAACCACCGATCCACAGCGCGGCTACCAAGATTGCGCCGATGCCAACACGGCTTTCCATGGCTGTCAGGGGGGTATGTGGCAGATGACTATTCCGAAGCCTTGCCATACAGGAATTGGCCGATGAGGTTTTCCAGCACCACGGCGGATTGCGTACTGGCGATGACATCGCCTTGCGCCAGGGTTTGCTCCGCAGCGCCTGCTTCGATGCCCAGGTACTGGTCTCCCAATAAGCCACTGGTCAGGATTTTTAGCGAGCTGTCCTTAGGGAAGGTGTAGCGGCTCTCCATCGCGAGCGTGACCCTGGCCCGGAACGTCTTGTCGTCAAAAGCAATCGCTTCGACACGGCCGACGACGACCCCTGCGCTCTTGACCGCCGCCTTGGGCTTCAGCCCGCCAATGTTGTCGAACATCGCGTCCACGCGATAAGTCTGCTGGAACGAAAACGACAGCAAATTGGCCGCTTGCAGTGCCAAAAACAACATCGCCACCGTGCCCACGACGACGAAGAAACCAACCCATACATCATGTTTGGAGCATTGCATGCACCAGTTCTCCTCATTACCTCAATGAATCCACCGAACTGAACGGTATCGTCCCACCGCCATCTTTACACCGTAAACATCATCGCTGTCAGGATGAAGTCCAACCCCAGCACCGTTAACGAAGCCATCACGACGGTACGGGTGATCGCACGCGCTACCCCTTCTGGCGTAGCCAAGGCAACGTAGCCCTGTAATAGCGCAATGAACGTCACCGCTACGCCAAACACGATGCTTTTGACGACCCCATTGCCCAAATCCTGCAACACATCGACACCACCCTGAATCTGGCTCCAGAACGCACCGCCATCGACGCCGATCATCGACACGCCAACGATCCACCCGCCAAACACCCCGGTAGCGCTGAACACCGCCGCAAGCCAAGGCATGGTGAAGACGCCGGCCCAGAACCGCACGGCAAGCACGCGGCGCACAGGGTCGACGGCCATCATTTCGAGCACGCTGAGCTGCTCTCCCGCCTTCATCAGCCCGATTTCCGCAGTCAATGAGGTGCCTGCCCGGCCTGCGAAGAGCAACGCAGTGACGACCGGCCCCAATTCACGAACCAGACTCAAGGTCACCAGCAGGCCCAGCGACTCTGCCGAACCGTAACGCTGGAGAGCATAGTACCCCTGCAAACCAAAGACAAATCCGACGAAAAGCCCCGCCACCGCAATGATCGGCAGCGAATGGTTCCCGAGGAAATGCACCTGCTCGCGCACCAAGCGATTGCGACGAATGGCATACCCCAAGCTTAGGCACAGCAGCACAAATAGCCGTGCGCCATAGCCTAGGTCTGCCATGCTGCACCGGACGAAACGCCCCACCACAGCCAGCCACGTACCCATCAACCATTCCCCCCAGGGCCAAACTCCGCCTCAACGGAAACACACGGATAGTGAAAGCGCACAGGGCCATCGGGCAAGGCATAGACGTACTGGCGGACCAGGGGGTCGTCGCTGCTGCGCACGGCTTCGGGCGTGCCCTGGATTGCCACCTTGCCGTTGGCCAGGATGATGACTTCGTCGGCAATCGCCAACGTATGCTCCAGATCGTGCGAAACGAGCACGCTTGTCAGCCCCATGGCGTCGTTGAACTCCCGAATCAATCGCGCCGAGGTGCCGAGAGAAATGGGATCCAGCCCCGCAAAGGGTTCGTCGTACATCACGAGTTCGGGGTCAAGGGCAATCGCACGCGCCATTGCCACCCTGCGCGCCATGCCGCCGGACAAATCGCTGGGCATCAGGTCGCGGGCACCGCGCAACCCCACGGCGTTGAGCTTCATCAACACCACGTCGCGAATCAGGTCTTCCGGCAGGGTCGTGTGTTCGCGCAAGGGAAAGGCCACGTTCTCGAACACCGTGAGATCGGCAAACAGGGCGCCAAACTGGAAGAGCATTCCCATGCGGCGCCGCGCTGCGTAGAGTGCCTGTTTATCCATGCTCGGAACGTCGACTCCATCGAACAGCACCTGCCCGCTCCAGGGGCGCACTTGCGCACCCACCAAGCGCAGGAGGGTGGTCTTGCCCCCCCCCGAAGCGCCCATCAGCGCAACAACCTTGCCCCGGGGAATGGATAACGACACGCCGTCAAGAATCGCACGCTCTGCATAACCAAACGACACATTGCGGAATGCCAGCAGCGGCGCAGTCGATTCCGTAGCCATCAGACCACCTTCACGCGAACCGTGCTATCCACGCCAACTACGCCAACAATGAAAGGCAGCAACGCAGGCATGGAATGGGAATGACACAGCAGCAACATCGGCGGGATCATGCAGAGAATGCAATAACAACTCCACCGCTACCCCCCACTGCCCTCAAACCAAAGCCCTGCAACGACAAAAGGGGCAAGGTGGAGCAAACGGCTGCGATGGGTTGACAGTGCTGTCAGTAGCGTATGACTGTACAAGTCGCGAAGCGGCTTTGCGAAGCTCCCCTCGCCCAGCGGGATAGGGGCTGGGGGGTGAGGGAAACTGCCATGACTTTCATGATTCGGGGTGTCTTGGCAAAGTCATGGCAGGGGTGGATGGCGCTGTAAACGACGCTGCCATCGACGATGGAGCCGCATCGACTGGGGCAGACTCGCCAGCATGTGATGCCTCTACGGGCAGTGCGCGAGTTACCCGGTCGAGCAATTCGGAAAGCACACGCTGCTCATGGGCGCGAACTCGCAATTCGGCGGCATGCGCCGCATCGGAACCGGCTTGAGATGTATCGCCCTGCTTGGCGGCAGCCGCGCTGGCTAGCCTGTCGAAGGCAGCATTGAGCGCAACCAGCACAGCGATGCGCTCGTGCTGCTGGAGCTTGCCGGATTCCAGAATCCTGTCCGTATCTTCCCGTACGCAACGAACCGCCTCACGTATCAGCGCTTCGTCTTCTTCGGGGCAGGTCAAGTTGTAGCTTTGACCCATGATCTGCACTTGGAGCCGCATCATGGCGCAATCCCCTGCAAGTAGGAAGAAGACGTCGGCTCGTCGTTCTGCGACGACGCATCCGCTTTCTCGTTAGTTTTATCGTTAGCTCTATCGTTAGTCATACCACCAGCCAACTCTTCGGCGACAGTGCCCATCACGCCGATAGGCAAAGTCGGCAAATGCTGGAGCACACTTTCGATTTGCGCACGGGCCTGATCCATACGCTGGCGCAAGGCATCGCGGTCGGCGACGACCACTGCCAGTTGTTCCTGCAGCACCACATTGGCGCGATGCAGACCCTCGCAATGCGCAAGCAGACGATCGACCAGGGCGGCAACCCTGTCGACGAGCGGGGAATCCTCGACGGAGGAAGAGATGGAATGAGCCATAGCAGTCGATTGTAGAAATAGGTTCTAAGACTGGAAGCCAAGATGAGCACGGTCATCGAACGCGATCAAGGCAATGGTAAAGGTTCGGAGGGGAACGATTCGCTGGAGGGACGCTGTGGACGCTGGAAGCAGTATCCGCTTATCCGCTGATCCCACTGGAGTGCCCAAACTGGAGCGCCCGATATACTCATCAGGTTCGACGGACATCGACTGTGCAGTGCTCGCACTGCAACTGGGATGGCTGCTCGCAACAAATCTCAACCCAGCCTCAGAAGGTGTGCCCTGTACCCCAAAAACTGCAGCAGCAGTGCGGGATTCCACATGGCATAGCGGCTGGATTCTAGACCCCAACCTCTGGACGTTCCCCATGTCAGTCACCATGCGCGAAATGCTGGAAGCCGGTGTGCATTTTGGCCACCAAACCCGCTTCTGGAACCCGAAAATGGCCCCGTACATTTTCGGCCACCGCAACAAGATCCACATCATCAACCTGGAAAACACGCTGCCAATGTATCTGGCGGCTACCCAGTTCGTGCGCCAGGTCGCTGCCCGGCGCGGCACAGTATTGATGGTCGGCACCAAAAGGCAGTCTCGCGAAATCGTGGCGACGGAAGCGCGCCGCGCCGGTATGCCCTATGTCGATCAACGCTGGCTCGGCGGGATGTTGACGAATTTCAATACCGTCAAGACGTCACTCAAGCGCCTCAAGGAAATGAAGGCACGCCAGGAAGCTGGCCTTGATGGCATGAGCAAGAAGGAACAACTCACCTTCACCCGCGAATTGACGAAGCTCGAACGCGACATCGGCGGCATTCAGGATATGACCAAGCTACCCGATGCCATCTTCCTCATCGACGTGGGTTACCACAAAATCGCTGTGTCCGAAGCACGCAAGTGTGGGATTCCCCTCGTTGCCATCGTCGATACCAACCACAGTCCCGAGGGAATCGAGTACGTGATCCCCGGCAACGATGACGCCGCCAAAGCCGTGGCGCTGTATGCACAGGGCATTGCGGATGCCGTGCTCGAAGGCCGCGCCAATGCGGTGGAAGAAGTGGTCAAGATCGTCCACGCCGCTGCGGGGGACGAGTTCGTCGAGGTGGAAGAGTCCGAGGAATCCCGGGCCTGAACATCGCCTGAGCACCATCAACGATGCCAGGAGCTTGTCGGGCTCCCAGGGAATCCCTCGCATTCTCGGCATCCCGGGCACACCAGCGGAAATGGCCCCCGATGGCCGTTCCGGTGTGCTTTGTAGTTTGCCTTGCCCTATTGGGTTGTGGGCCTTGTTGTTGGCTGGCGTTGTTGGCTTAATTACTGGCTGATTCCTCGGCCTTATTGTTGGCTTTTCGTAGCTCCTCCCACAGGCGCGTCATCGAACGTAGCGGTTGTCGGAGGAAATACATTGTTTTCAAACGAAAAAAGATAGGAAAAATATCTATGGCAGCAATCACTGCGGGCATGGTGGCCCAACTGCGTGCAAGAACGGATGCTCCCATGATGGAGTGCAAGCGTGCGTTGACAGAAGCGGATGGAGACCTCGACAAAGCCGAAGATTTGCTGCGCGTGCGGCTCGGCAACAAGGCTGGCAAGGCTGCAAGCCGCGTCACCGCCGAAGGCGTCGTGGCCTACTTCACAGGCGGGAACGGTGCTTCGGCGTTGATCGAAGTCAATTGCGAAACCGACTTCGTCTCCAAAAATGACAGCTTCCTCGCCATGGTCAACGCGGCAGCAGCGCTCGTTGCTGCGCATGACCCTGCTGACGTGGCTGCACTCGGCGCGCTGCCTTGCTCGCTCGAAGGCTTTGGCCCCACGCTCGAAGACGTGCGCAAAGGGCTGATCGGGAAGATCGGGGAAAACATGAGCTTCCGCCGCTTCCGCCGCTTTGCCTCTGGCCACAAGCTGGCTTCGTACCTGCACGGCACCCGCATCGGCGTCGTCGTCGAATACGACGGGGACGAAACCGCCGCACGTGATGCCGCGATGCACATCGCAGCCATGAAGCCCGTCGCCTTGTCTGCCCAAGACGTCTCGGCTGAGTTGGTGGCCCGGGAACGCGCCATCGCCGCCGCCAAGGCTGCGGAAGACGCCGAAACCGCCAAGGCCGCTGGCAAATCCGTGCAGTCGGAAGAAATCGTCGCCAAGCGCATCGAAGGATCCGTGCAGAAATTCCTCAAAGAAGTGTCCTTGCTGCAGCAGCCCTTTGTAAAAAACGACAAGCTCAGCGTCGAAGCCATGCTGCGTGCGGCTGCAACGACGGTACATGCCTTCACGCTCTACGTCGTGGGCGAAGGCATGGAAAAGCGCTGCGATGACTTTGCCGCAGAAGTGGCCGCGCAGGTGGCAGCACGCCAGTCAGAACCTTCCGCAGCAGTTGCAGCATCCCAATGATGAATATGGGCACCCAACACGAGGCTCTTTCCGGCACCCCTTTCCATACCCCTGCCGAAACCAAAGCATGCAAAAGAATTTTGCTCAAGCTGTCCGGCGAGGCCTTGCTCGGTGAGGAAAAGTCTGGCATCCACCGCGAAACCCTGGCACGCATCGTTGCTGACATTGCCGAAGTCGTCCGACTCGGTGTGCAGATTGCCATCGTGATCGGTGGGGGGAACCTCTTTCGTGGGTTCGCCGCCAGTACGCAAGGCATGGATCGGGTCACTGCGGACAACATGGGCATGTTGGCCACCGTCATGAACGCGCTGGCGCTCGGCGATGCGCTCAAACACGCTGGGATGACTGCCCGGGTCATGTCCGCGATTGCCATTGAGCAGGTCGTCGAGTCCTACGTTCGGCCCAAGGCTTTGCAGTATCTGGAAGAAGGCAAGGTCGTCGTCCTCGCTGCTGGAACGGGCAACCCCTTTTTCACGACGGATACTGCTGCTGCGCTGCGCGGCGCGGAAATCGGCGCCGATGTCGTGCTCAAGGCCACGAAAGTCGACGGCATCTACACCGCCGACCCGGCCACGCACCCCGATGCGCAGCGTCTGCCCTACATCACCTTCGACGAGGCGATGTCCCGCAATCTGGGTGTGATGGATGCCACCGCCTTTGCGCTGTGCCGTGACCAGAAACTGCCAATCCGCGTGTTCTCGATCCACAAGCCCGGTGCCCTGTTGCGCGTGGTGCAAGGGCAGGACGAAGGCTCGCTGGTCAATCCCTGAACGTCCCTGCAACCCCCGGCACCCGGAGCAGACTGCCATGACGATTGCCGATATCAAAAAGACAGCCGAGAGCAGGATGGATGTCTCGCTGGAAGCATTCCGCAACAACCTCGCGAAGATTCGCACGGGCCGTGCGAATCCTGCACTGCTGGAATCGGTACACGTCGACTACTACGGTGCATCGATGCCCATCAGCCAGGTGGCGAATGTCTCTTTGCTCGATTCGCGCACCATCAGCATCCAGCCGTGGGAAAAGGGCCTGTCGGCCAAGATCGAGAAAGCAATCCGCGACAGTGACCTGGGCCTCAACCCCATGTCCATGGGCGATCTGATCCGGGTTCCCATGCCTCCCATGTCGCAGGAACGGCGCAAAGATTTCACCAAGCTGGTACGCAGCGAGGGGGAAAACGCCAAGGTGGCAATCCGCAACGTGCGCCGCGATGCCAACGACGCAGCCCGCAAACTGGTCAAGGACAAAGCCGCGTCGGAAGATGACCAAAAGCGTGTCGAAGCGGAAATCCAGAAAATCACCGACCGGCACATTGCGTCGATCGACCAGATCGTCGCTGCCAAAGAGCAAGACATCATGGCCGTCTAATTGCCCATGGCCGCCACATCATCCCCGCCGACACACGTGGCTATCGTGATGGATGGCAACGGCAGGTGGGCTTCGCGTCGATTCCTGCCCCGGGTGGCAGGACACAAGCAGGGGGTCGAATCGCTCCAACGCTGTGCCCGCGCCTGTGCGCAGCGTGGTATCGCCGTACTGACAGTCTTTGCTTTTTCCTCGGAAAACTGGCGCCGTCCCGCCGAGGAAGTCTCCGGGTTGATGGATCTCTTCACCTATGCGCTGGGCCGCGAAGTCGACCAGCTCTGCAAAGAAGAGGTACGGCTGCGCTTTCTGGGCGACCGCAGTGGCTTGCCCGACCGCGTGGTGCAGTCCATCGTGGATGCGGAATCCCGCACTGCCGCCTACACCGCCTTACAGCTCAACGTCTGCTTCAACTATGGCGGACGTTGGGACATCGTCCAGGCAGCCCGGAGCTTGCAGGAGCGAGGGGTTCCTATCACGGAATCGACCTTGCAGGAGGCGCTGTCGCTATCCCACGTCCCCGACCCCGACCTCGTCATCCGCACGGGCGGGGAACAGCGCATCAGCAATTTTTTGCTGTGGCAGTCCGCCTATTCGGAGTTGTACTTTTCCGACAAGCTCTGGCCGGACTTCGACGAGCGTGAACTCGACAACGCCTTGCTCACCTACGCCCAGCGCCAACGCCGCTTTGGCAAGACGCCTTTGCAAGCCATCGTCGACAGCCCCCGCCTCGCTCCCGAATCCGCCGGAGACGCGCCATGACTGCCTTGCAGCAACGGGTGCTGACCGCCGCAGTCTTGCTTGCGCTGTTGCTGGGCGCGCTGCTGTACCCCCATGGATGGGTATTCGCTAGTGTCACGCTCGTGCTCATCGCCGCAGCGGCGTGGGAATGGTTCCGGCTCAACAGCGCCACACCCTACATGGCCTACGTGGCCGGTGCCATCTGCGCCATGGTGTGCGGCGCACTATGGACTGCTGGGGCGCACAGCATCCCTCTTCCCGGTTTGTGGATCGGCGCCACCGCAGCGTGGTGCCTCGCAGGGGCAGTGTTGCTCTACCGTGGCGTGCCGCTATGGGCACAGATTCCCGCCGCCCTGCGGCAAATCGGCGGGCTGCTTGTGCTGGTGTGTGCCTGGTTGGCCGTCATCCAAGCTAAGGAGCGTGGCACCGCGTTCCTGCTATCCGCCCTCGCTCTGGCCTGGGTGGCGGATACAGGCGCGTATTTCGTCGGCCGCGCATGGGGTGGACGATGGTTCCGCACCCGGCTTGCGCCGTCGATCAGCCCCGGCAAAACCTGGGAAGGGTTCTGTGGCGGGTTGGCCGTTGCTTTCCTGCTTGCCTACGGATGGTGGGCCGCCGATACAGCGCTGGCATCGACTACCCCGAGCCTCTACACCATCGTCGGGCAACATTCGCCGCTGCTCCTTGTCGTTGTCGTCCCTGCACTGACTGCATGGAGCGTGGTGGGGGACTTGCTCGAATCTCTGGTCAAACGCAGCGCCAACGTCAAGGACAGCAGCGCTCTGCTTCCCGGCCATGGTGGGGTGCTCGACCGCATCGATGCCCTGCTGCCCACCCTGCCCGCCTCGATGTTTCTGGTACATGTCTGCGCCAATTAGCCCTGCCCCCGACCATCGCCGCCGCGTCGCCATCCTCGGTTCCACCGGATCGATCGGGACCAGCACGCTTGATGTACTGGCACTGCATCCCGACCGGTTCGAGGTATTCGCCCTGTGCGCGGCCACGCAAGGCGAACGCTTACTGGAGCAATGCCAGCGTCACCGGCCCCGCTTTGCCGTGCTGCACGACGCAATACGTGCGTGCGAACTGTCCCGCCAATGCCGGGAACACGGCCTGCCGACCGAGGTGCTCGATGGGCCGCAGGCTCTGCTGGACATCGCCACGCACGAGGACGTCGATATCGTCATGGCTGCCATCGTCGGCGTTGCCGGACTGGGGTCCTGCCTCGCAGCAGCCCGAGCGGGCAAGCGCCTACTGCTTGCCAACAAGGAAGCCTTGGTCGTCGGCGGCGCCTTGTTTCTCGACGCCGTTCGCACTGGCGGCGCGCAGTTGCTCCCCATCGACAGCGAACATTCCGCGATCTTCCAGTCGCTCCCGGCTGACCGCACGCTGTGGGCATCCCAAATCCAGAAAATCCTGCTGACTGCGTCGGGCGGCCCCTTTCGGCAGCGTGACCCCGCCACCTTCGCGCAGATCACCCCCGCTGAGGCCTGCGCGCATCCAAACTGGGTGATGGGCAAGAAAATCACCGTCGATTCCGCGACGATGATGAACAAAGCGCTCGAAGTGATCGAGGCCTGCTACCTTTTTTCGGTGGCGCCTTCGCAGATCGAGGTGCTCATCCACCCGCAGAGCGTCATCCACTCGATGGTGCAGTTTGTCGACCATTGCGTCCTCGCGCAACTCGGCACCCCGGACATGAAAGCGCCCATAGCCTACGGTCTATCGTGGCCTGACCGCATGGCCAGCGGCGCAGCGGCGCTGGACTTTGGCCAAATCGCTTCCCTGCATTTCGAGACGCTGGATTCCCCACTGCACCGTGCCCGGTTCCCCTGCCTACCGCTGGCTTGGCAGGCGCTGCAAGGCCCAGCGGGGAGCACGGCCATTCTCAACGCTGCCAACGAAGTGGCCGTCGAAGCCTTTTTGTCCGGGCAGTTGCGCTTCGACCAAATCTTCGCCGTCAACGCTGAAACCATGCACACCGTAGCGCCGTGGAATCCCTCTTCCCTGGACGACCTCGTCGCCCTCGATGCCCTGGCCCGAACCCAGGCGCGGGACTGGATTGCACGGCATGGCCGCTTGTGTGCGTAATACGTGGATGGGCGTGGATCAGCGTGAATGGGCGGGCGTGAATGGGCGTGAATGGCGCGTAACTGTGAGCTTAATGTGAACCTAACACCATGCTGACCGTCCTCGCGTTCCTCGTCGCACTCGGGCTGCTGATTGCCGTCCATGAATACGGGCACTACCGCGTCGCGCTCCTTTGCGGCGTCATGGTGCAGCGTTTTTCGATCGGACTGGGCAAGCCGCTGCTGCGGTGGGTATCGCCCACCACCGGTGCCGAAATCGTCATCGCAGCCATCCCCCTGGGCGGGTACGTCAAGATGCTCGACGAACGCGAAGGAGACGTGCCCCCCGACCTTCTACCCCGGTCGTTTTCCCGGCAATCGCTGCTGCGGCGCAGCGCCATCGTCGCGGCAGGCCCGCTGGCCAATTTGGGCTTTGCCGTGCTGCTCATCGCTATCCTTTCCTGGGTGGGCGACGACGTGGCTGCCCCCGTTCTGGGGCGCCCCACGCCGGAATCGGTTGCCGCGCAGGCGGGCCTCGTCGGGGGCGAACGTGTCGTCGAAGCGGCGATAGACGGCGAGAACGCGCAACCCATCCGCTCTTTCGAGGAATTCCACTGGATCGCCGCACGCGCCATGCTCGCTTCGCGCAATCTCCACCTGCAAGTGCAGCGTGCGCTCGATACGCCACAACGCTCCATCGTCCTTGCGCTCGACGGCATCCATGCCGACCCCGCAGACGGCGACCTGCTACAACGCCTCGGCTTCGACGGCCCCTACACCGCGCCAGTAATCGGCCAAGTCACCCCCGGCGGCGCAGCGGCCCAAGCCGACTTGCAGCCCGGAGATCGAATCCTGCGCATCGACGCAGAACCCATCGTCGACGGCGGTCACGCACGCCAACGCATCCGTGCCAGCATTGATGGCAAAGCCCAACGGTGGGTGCTGGCGCGCAGCACCGGCACGGTGGAACGCGAAGTCACCCCGCGCCCCGAAATCCATGCCGGGCAACGCATTGGCAGGATCGGCGCCTACGTGGGTGAGGCCCCCGAGTTCGTCCGGGTGCGCTATGGCGTGGGGGAAGGGTTGTGGCGGGGCGTGGCCCGCACCTGGGAAGTGGCCGTGCTGACGCTAGACGTACTCGGCAAGATGGTCGTGGGGGAAGCATCCTTGCGCAACCTCAGCGGGCCTGTCACCGTTGCGGACTATGCGGGGCAATCGGCATCAATGGGATGGATGGCGTACCTGCACTTTCTGGCGCTCATCAGCATCAGCCTGGGGGTCATCAACCTCCTACCCTTGCCGGTGCTCGACGGAGGGCACTTGCTGTATTATCTTTGGGAGGGGTTGACCGGGCGCGCCATCACCGAATCTTGGCTGGAATGGCTGCAACGCGGTGGGGTTGCCATCCTTGGTGCGCTGATGGTGCTCGCCCTCTACAACGATTTCTCCCGCTTCTTCCCCGGTTGACTCCCTCAGTCGCTCTGTCGCTCAGTCGATGAATTTGTGCTGTTTGTACAGCCCTCCTGCCCTGAGGTCGGCTCTACCGGGTACCCCGGAACACCCTGACAACCCGTCTCCGATCAGCTTGGGCGCTGTCGGTGCATGCGCGGTGTTCCCTCTTTTCCCGCCCCGTGGATGAACGATATGTCTCCCAAACGTCCGCACACCGCTTGGCTAGGTTCTCTGGCCGCTGCGCTGCTGGTCAGCCAATCTTCCTGGGCCATCCCTCCTTTCAAGGTGCGCGATATTCGCGTCGAAGGTTTGCAGCGCGTGGAACCCGGCACGGTATTTGTTTCCCTCCCCGTCCGCGTGGGCGATACCTACGATGATGACAAAGGCGCTGCGGCGATTCGCTCGCTATTTGCACTGGGCCTGTTTACCGACGTGCGGCTTGACGTACACAACGATGTGCTCGTCGTCGTGGTGCAAGAACGGCCCACCGTCGCGCAGACGGAGCTGGTCGGTGTCAAGGAATTCGACAAAGATGTCTTGCTCAAGGCCCTGCGGGACATCGGCCTATACGAAGGCCGCGCCTTCGACCGCGCCCAGCTTGACCGCGCAGAACAGGAACTCAAGCGCCAGTACGTCCACCGTGGCCTCTATGCCGCGCAGGTGCAAACCACCATCACCCCCATCGAACGCAATCGCGTCAACCTGCGCTTTGCCGTGACCGAAGGCGACCCCGCACGCATCACGGAACTGCGCATCGTCGGCAACAAGGTTTTCGACGAAGCCACCTTGCTGGACCTGCTCGACCTCGATACAGGCAACTGGATGAGCTGGTACTCCAAATCGAACCGCTATTCGCGCGCCAAGCTCAATGCCGATCTGGAAACGCTGCGTTCGTTCTACCTGACCCAAGGCTACTTGGAATTCAAGGTCGATTCCACGCAGGTGGCAATCAACCCGGACAAGACAGAAATCGGCATCACAGTGAACGTCGCGGAGGGAAGCCGCTACGTCGTCGATAAGGTGCAACTCAGCGGTAACTACCTTGGCAAAGAGGACGAATTCAAGACGCTCGTTCGCATCCGACCCGGTCAGGCGTACAACAGTGAAGATGTGACTGCCACGACCAAAGCGTTTACCGACCACTTTGGCAACTTCGGCTTTGCCTTTGCCACCGTGCAGGCCAAGCCCGAGATCGACCGCACCCACAACCGCGTCTCACTCGTCCTGCACGCCGAACCCTCCCGCCGCGCTTATGTACGCAAGATCAACGTGGCAGGCAACACCCGCACGCGCGACGTTGTCGTTCGCCGCGAATTCCGCCAGCTCGAATCGTCCTGGTACGACGGCGACAAGATTCGTGCCTCGCGAGACCGGGTAGACCGTCTCGGCTACTTTGGCGATGTCATGATCGATACGCAGGAAGTGCCCGGAGCACCCGATCAGGTAGACCTGACCGTGCAAGTCACCGAAAAACCCACCGGCAGCCTGAGCCTGGGCGCGGGGTATTCGAGCGGGGATGGGCTGGGAGTGACCTTCGGTTTGCAACAGGACAACGCCTTCGGTTCCGGCAACTCGCTGGGCGTGCAGATCAACACCAGCAAGATCAACCGCGTCGTCGTTTTCAACACGACCGATCCCTACTTCACCGAAGACGGCATCTCCCGCACCTACGACATCTACCACAAGACCAGCAGTCCCTATCAGGATCAGGACTACTACAAGCTCGTCACGTCCGGGGTCAGCGCGCGCTTTGGGGTGCCCTTCACGGAGATCGATACCGTGTACTTCGGCGCAGGGCTGGAACAGACGGAAATCGTCCCCGGCACGTTGCTGCCTACGTCTTACCAAGACTACGCAGACGAATACGGGTACACAAGCACGGGGGTTCCGCTCACGATGGGGTGGGCGCGTGACAACCGAGACAGCGCCTTGGCCCCAACGACCGGGCGCATGCAGCGCGTCAACGCGGAATGGTCGATTGGCGGCGATGCGCGGTACCTGCGCACGGTCTACCAATTCCAGCAGTACGTTCCCTTTCACAAGAAACTCACGGGAGCGCTCAATCTCGAACTCGGCTATGGCAAGGCTTTCGGTGGTCGATCTTTCCCCATCTTCAAAAACTTCTACGGTGGTGGGCTGGGTTCGGTGCGCGGCTTCGAGCAAGGCAGCTTTGGCCCACAGGACATCAGCGGAACGAATGTCGGGGGTTCCCGCAAGTTCAACCTGAACCTCGAAGCCCTCACACCAATGCCCGGCGCGGGCAACGACCGTTCACTGCGCTTGTATGGGTTCTTCGACGTCGGGATGGTCGGCGGCCCGGACCAAGGTTTGGCCATCAACGCCAACGCAGACAAATTGCGTGCTTCCACCGGTGTGGGGGTAAGCTGGATCTCGCCCGTAGGCCCGCTGCGGTTGGCCTTTGCCAAACCGGTACGCAAATACGACGGGGATAGAACGCAAACCGTCCAGTTCCAAATCGGAACCAGTTTCTAAATTTCTTTTCATCGAATGGTGTTTTTCATGGTTGCTGTACAGCGTTTTTCCTTGTCTGCCTTATTCCCCTCCCGTCTTGCTGCGTTGGCCGCTACGTTGGTCCTATCGGGCTTGCGTATCCTCCCATCCTGGGCCGTGCGCGCCTGCCTGGCGTTGGCGGTTGCCACGGGAGGGGCTGGCCATGCGCAGGCGCTGCACATCGGCTTCGTCAACATCGACCGCCTGCTCAAGGAAGCCACGACGGCCAAGCAGGCGCAGACCAAGTTGGAACAAGAGTTCTCCAAACGCGAGAAGGATCTGGTCGATCTGGGCGCATCGATCAAGGCGCTGGTCGACAAATTCGAGCGCGAAGCCCCCACCCTTTCCGAAACCCAGCGCCAAAGCCGCCAGCGCCAATTGCTTGACCAAGATCGCGAATTCCAGAGAAAGCGCCGGGAATTCCAAGAAGACCTCAATACCCGCAAAAACGAGGAATTGCAGCAAGTCATCCAACGGGCCAACAAGGTGATACGGGACATCGCCATCGCGGAAAAATTCGACATGGTTTTTCAGGACGCGATCTACATCGACCCCAAGCACGACATCACCGACAAGGTGCTCAAAGCCCTCAATGCGCCGGCAGGCAAGTAACAGCCCCTAGCAACACAACGGGGTAACGAGCTGGGTTGGAAGGACAGGTTTTGTGCAGGGTTCCATGTTGCGGGTAGGGGCGGTCGTAGACGAGTTGGGTGGGGAATTGCATGGTGATGCAGACAGGGTGATCGCTGGCATCTTGCCTTTGCATCTGGCTGGCCCCACGCACCTGAGCTTTTTGTCCCACCCCCGCTACCGGCGCGACCTGGAACACTCGCAGGCGGGGTGCGTCATCGTCCCGCCAGATATGGTCAACATCGCTCGCCAGCGTGGGGACTGCATCGTTGCCCAGCAGCCGTATCTGTACTTCGCCCGGCTCACCCAGCTTTGGAAGCGGATGCAACGCCAGGGTACCGAAGATGACGGCCCGCGCATCCACCCTAGCGCGGTCATCGACCCCTCCGCCACCATCGATCCCTCTGCCCGCATTGGCCCTCTCTGCACAGTCGGCGAGCGGGCCGTCGTTGGGGCGGACACCGTGCTCGTCGCCCGCGTGAGCGTGGGGGAACGTTGCGTGCTCGGCAGCCGTTGCCTCGTCCACCCCGGGGTGGTGCTCGGTGCGGATGGGTTTGGCTTTGCGCAAGACGGCGCAGAGTGGGTCAAGATCGAGCACCTCGGCGCGGTACGCATCGGTAACGACGTGGAAATCGGCGCCAACACCTGCATTGACCGTGGCGCCTTGCTCGATACGGTGATCGAAGACGGCGTCAAGCTCGACAACCTCATCCAGATCGCCCACAACGTGCGCATCGGCCCTCACACCGCCCTCGCGGGCTGCGTGGGCGTTGCCGGTAGCGCGGACATCGGCGCGCGCTGCACCATCGGCGGCGGGGCCGTGGTGCTCGGGCATCTGCGCATCGCCGACGACGTGCATATCTCTGCCGCCACCGTCGTCACGCATTCGCTTCCCAAGCCCGGACAGTACTCAGGCATTTTTCCCATCGACGACAACGCCGCTTGGGAAAAGAACGCAGCAACGCTCAAACAACTTTCCCGCTTGCGCGACCGGGTACGCAAGCTGGAATCCTTGTCGCCCCCTTTGTCGGAACACTGAACTCACCTTGCATTCCATGGATATCCACGCCGTACTCCGCCACCTTCCCCATCGCTATCCCTTCCTGCTCGTCGATCGCGTGGTGTCCATCGACAAAGGCAAAAGCATCGACGCCCTCAAAAACGTCACCATCAACGAGCCTTTTTTCCCCGGCCATTTCCCCGGCCGTCCCGTCATGCCTGGGGTGCTGATGCTCGAAGCACTGGCGCAGGCAGCGGCGATTCTGGCTTTTCACACGCAGGGCACCCTGCCCGACCCCGATACCGGCTACTACTTCGCAGGCATCGACGAAGCGCGGTTCAAACGCCCCGTCGAACCGGGTGACCAGCTCTTGCTACACGCAGAACTGTTGCGCATGAAGGCCGGCATCTACAAATTCCAGGCCCGCGCTACTGTGGGCGAGGAATTGGCCGTCGAAGCCGTGCTGACCTGCGCCATGCGCAAAATCGCCTGAAGCCTGGCCTGCCCCATTGGCACCACCCAGCCTGACCCTTTTCCGCTGACCCTTTGCCGCCTTGAGCACCATCCACCCCACGGCCCTCATCGACCCAGGCGCCGAACTCGACAGCACGGTATCCGTCGGCCCCTACACCCTCATCGGGCCGCACGTCCGCATTGGCGCCCACACCACTGTTGGCCCGCACTGCATCATCGAAGGCCACACGACGATCGGGCAACACAACCGCATCTTCGGGCACGCAGCGCTCGGCGGCATTCCCCAGGACAAAAAGTACGGCGGCGAACCGTGCGAGCTGGTTCTTGGCGATGGCAACACCATCCGCGAGTTCTGCACCATGCACATCGGCACCGTGCAGGATCGTGGAGTGACCACCGTCGGGGACGACAACTGGATCATGGCTTACGTCCATTTGGCGCACGATTGCCAGGTAGGCAGCCACACGATCTTTGCGAACAACTCCCAGCTTGCGGGCCATGTCCATGTGGGGGACTGGGCCATCCTGGGCGGATTCACCGTCGTACACCAATTCGTTCGCATCGGCGCACACAGCATGACGGCCTTATGCACCATGCTTCTGGCCGATGTGCCACCCTTTGTCCTGTGCCAGGGACAGCCTGGCCGTGCGCGTTCGATGAACTTCGAGGGACTACGCCGCCGGGGATTTGGCAGCGAACGGATCGCCGCAGTCAAGGCGATGTACAAGCACCTGTACCGCGAGGACGTTCGCCTGGAGGAAGCCTGCCTTCGCATCGCACGGCTGGAACAAGACTACCCTGCTGCGGCAGAAGATGTGCGCATGATGCTGGCGTTCTTGCAGCAGACGTCCGCCGAACGGGGCATCGTCCGTTGACGGCGATACCCGGAACGCTGCGTGCAGCGCTCGTCGCTGGGGAGGACTCCGGCGACATCCTCGGCGCAGCGCTATTGGAAGGCCTGCGCCATCGCTGGCCCACCGTACAAGCCGCCGGCATCGGAGGCCCCCGCATGGCAGCGCAGGGCTTCGATGCTTGGTGGCCGCACCACAGGCTGTCTGTCCACGGGTTCGGGTGGGACACACTCCGGCGGATTCCAGGAATCCTGTCGATCCGCCAGCGTCTTGCGCACCGCTTGTTCGATGCCCCCCCCCAGGTCTTCGTCGGTATCGATGCACCGGACTTCAACCTCCACCTCGAAGAACGCCTGCGGCAACGGGGTATCCGCACCGTGCATTACGTGTGCCCATCCGTATGGGCGTGGCGCGCCGAACGCCTGCCACGGCTGCAACGCTATGCCGATCTCATGCTGTGCGTCTTTCCCTTCGAGCCTGCATGGCTTGCAGAGCGCGGAATCCGGGCCAGCTTCGTGGGGCACCCGCTGGCTGCGGCCATCCCTGCAACACCAGACCGTGCAGGGGCACGATTGCGCCTGGGCCTGCCCCCGGAATCGACCGTGCTGGCAGTGTTGCCGGGGAGCCGCGAGTCCGAGATTCGGCACCTGGCGCCGCGCTTTCTGGCTTGCGCACGCATCGTGCAGCAGGCATGGGGGCCGGTGCATGTCATCCTCCCCGCCGTGCCACAGCTCGAACCACAGATCCGGCGCATCGCCTCGCAAGAGCCTCCCGTACCCCATCTGACGATCGTCAGCGGTCAATCGCATGCAGTGCTGGCGGCATGCGATGTCGCCTTGGTCGCCAGCGGCACCGCCACGCTGGAAGCTGCGCTCTTCCAATGTCCCATGGTCATAGCCTACGCGATGTCCCCGCTGTCTTGGCGCATCATGCAGGGCAAGCGGCTCCAGCCCTGGGTAGGGCTGCCCAACATCCTGAGCGGGGAATTCGTCGTGCCGGAACTGCTACAAGAACAAGCCACCCCCCAAGCCTTGGCCAAGGCGGTATTGGCGTGGCTGGATGCCCATGCATGCAGCCCTGACCAAATCACCCGGCTACGGCAAGGGTTCCGCGCACTCCATGCCACGTTGCTGCAGGACACGCCCACGCTGGCCTCGCAAGCGATCGCGGAAATGCTCGGGGCCTGATGACATCGACAGCCATCCTTGCCGGTGTGGATGAAGCCGGGCGCGGGCCGCTTGCTGGGCCTGTGGTTGCTGCTGCGGTGATCCTGCATCCCGAGAAGCCGATTGCCGGGCTGGCCGATTCCAAACAGCTCAGCGCCCGGCAACGCGAGGCTCTGTTCGACGACATCCGCGCCATGGCGTGGGACTACGCCATCGCCCAAGCCAGCGTCGAAGAAATCGACACACTCAACATCCTGCGCGCCACCCTGCTGGCCATGCGCCGCGCCGTGGAAGGGCTACGGCAGCGCCCCGACCATGTGCTGGTTGACGGTAACCAAACCCCCATCCTGTCGATGCCATGCACGGCCATCGTGCGCGGGGACCAAAGCGTTGCGGCCATTTCCGCAGCGTCGATCCTCGCAAAAGTCCACCGTGACCGCTGGTGCCTGCAAGCGCATGAGCAATACCCAGCCTACGGCTTGGCCCAGCACAAAGGCTACGGAACGGCGCAACATCTTGCGGCGCTGCGTGCCCTCGGGCCTTGCCCGCTACACCGCCAAACCTTTGCACCGGTTCGACAGGCCCGCGAAGCCCATGCAAGGTAGCGCACAATTCCGGCCTGTACGGCATGGCCCGTGCCCTAGGAGCTTGTCGGGCGCTGGTTTCCGTAACGAAAGCGGTTCGTACACCGCCCTGGCTGGTGCTGGATGCGGACAACGAACACCCCCCATTTCTGACAAGGAGCAACGATTGTGGCAACCAAGAAATTGAAGGCCTCGGCCATGGATATCGGCATCAGCGAAGCAGATCGCAAAAAGATCGCAGAGGGCCTTTCCGCGCTACTCGCCGACAGCTATGCCCTGTACCTGATGACGCACAACTTCCACTGGAACGTGACAGGCCCGCAATTCAACAGCCTGCATGCCATGTTCATGGATCAGTACACGGAACAATGGAACGCACTCGACGTCATTGCCGAACGCATCCGCGCACTGGGGTTCCCCGCGCCGGGTACCTACAAGGAATTTGCCAAGCTGGGGTCGATCCAGGAAGTGGACGGCGTGCCCAAAGCCGACGAGATGGTGCGCCTGCTCGTCGCAGCGCAGGAAGCAACGGCCCGCACCGCACGCAAGCTCATCCCCACAGTCGATGCTGCCAACGACCAGCCCACGATGGACTTGCTGACCACCCGCCTCGACATCCACGAAAAAACGGCGTGGATGCTACGTAGCCTGCTCGAAGAATAAAAAGCCCGCTATGCCATAATTTGCGGCTCTGCATTGCAGTGCAGGGCGGTTAGCTCAGGGGTAGAGCACAGCATTCACACTGCTGGGGTCGGAGGTTCGAAACCTCCACCGCCCACCAGATTCCATCCCAATTCGGTCACTGCCGAAGCCCAGACGCCCAGCCATTGTGTTGGGCGTTGTCGTTTTGGGGATGCAAAGGCCTCATCAAGCCCAACGGACCAATCAAGACTCGATTTCGTCTTCTTCGGGGTCGAAAAAGGCAATGGCATCCGTCTTGATTTCCTGCACGGACACCAGCCCTTCGGCTAGCAGATCCTCAAAAAACGTGATCTGGTTGCGGCCGTTGCGTTTGCTGAAATACAGCGCTTGGTCGGCACGATCGACGATCGTCGTCGGATACGTGCGCCGATCCATCTGCGTGCTACCGATGCTCACGGTCACGTGCCCTACCTGCGGAATCGACCGCTCCTCCACCCGCTGGCGAAACCGTTCCAACGTCACCAGGCAATCGGCACGATCCGCGCAGCGGATGATCAGCACGAACTCCTCCCCCCCAAAGCGGAAGATCAGATCGTTTTCCCGGAAAGAGCTAAGCATCAACTGCGCCAGGATCACAAGCACTTCGTCCCCGTACAGATGCCCAAAACGGTCGTTGATCGACTTGAAGTGGTCGATGTCGACCATCACCAGCCAGTAGCTGGACGACTTGGGCAAACGACGCTCCGGGTTGATCAGCGTCGGCTCCGCCATGATCAACTCATGCACCCGGCTGACGCACTCGTCGAACGTCTTGCGGTTTGCCAGCCCGGTGAGCTGATCCGTCTGCGCATGGTGCATCAGGCTCACAAAGTTCCGGTAGATCTGCACGACGCCGGAGACCATGTGACTATCCATGCGGGAGAGTTCTTTTCCCAAGGTAATCTGCAAATAGCTGCGGCCGGAACGGGTAGACGTCAACGCAAAAACGATGAGCACCCCGGAATCCGTCTTGGCCGAATAAAACTTGGCGTCGGAAACACGCAAAAACTCATCGGCCATGGCGACGTGCTCATCCAGCACAAGGTCGTCGTGAAAGGCCTCGTACCGGTCTTCCCGGTAGGCCACTTCCATCGTCGGCTGGCCTTTGCTGTTGAGCCGAACCATCCCGAGCGACCGTGGGCGCAAAAAACCGTAGAGGGTTTTGAGCAAACTGCGCTCCATCAGTTCCAGATCGCGTATCGCAGTCAAGCTGGCAAGCTGCTCTAGCAGCAAGGGTCCTGAGGTCATGGCTCCTCCTGAAATATCCACCCATCTATTCGACTATCCCCGGTTCGCGCACGAGTGTACGAGGCTATCGCTCTGCTTGACTCACTGGACGCCATGGATGCGCATGACTACACTTATTGGCCCATTAGCACTAACCTAGGCCACTGATGAGCGTCAATCTTCTCGATGAGCCTGCCGTCGTTGGTTCGGCTGTGACCTTTCTGGCCAGCGTTTTCGTGCTGCTGACCCGTGGGTGGCACGCACACTTCACGGGCGACTTCACACACGGTGTACAGAAAGTACACACGCACCCCACCCCGCGAATCGGTGGCGTACCCATCGCCATCGGGCTTGTACTTGCGTGGGCCTTGGTCTCAGAACAGGTGCAGGCCCTGTTGGGGCCTATGCTGATTGCAGGAGTGCCCGCTTTTCTGTTTGGCCTGGCTGAAGACTTGACCAAGCGCGTAGGCGTGTTGGTGCGCCTGCTGGCGACGATGGGAAGCGGAGTGCTTGCTTGGTGGCTTACGGACATCTCGATCACCCGCGTCGATATCTGGGGCGTGGACACTATGCTGGCATGGCTACCTGCCTCCATTCTCTTCACGGCCATCGCTGTGGGTGGAGTAGCCAATGCTGTCAACATCATCGATGGGTTCAACGGTTTGGCATCGAGCATGTTGGTCATCGCTGCCGTAGGTTTTGGGTCGATTGCCTACCAATTCGGAGACCTGCCACTGACGGGGATCTGCGTAGTGCTGGCGGCCTGCACGCTGGGGTTCTTTTGCGTCAACTGGCCCTTCGGCAAGATCTTTCTGGGCGACGGTGGCTCGTACCTGTTGGGGTTCGGCCTTGCGTGGGTGGCCGTGCTGCTGATGCACCGGCACCCGACGGTATCCGCCTTTGCTGTGCTGATGGTTTGCGTACACCCTGTGACGGAAGTGCTTTTCAGCATGTACCGCCGCAAGATGCGCAAAACGCACGTCGGGATGCCGGATCGCCTGCACTTCCACAGCCTGCTTGGGCGGCGCGTGGTGCGGCACCGTACTGCGCACTTGCCTCCCCTGCTGCGCAATTCAACCACCGGCATCGCAGTAGGAATGATGTCGATCCCCCCTGTCATCGTCGCGCTGTGGGTACACCAATCTACGTTCTGGTCTGCCACGGCATTACTTGGGTTCGTACTGGCATACCTGACCCTGTACGCACGCATGGTGCGCTTTGCATGGCGCTCCCCACTGGCGTTGCTGACGAACCGTCGGATGCGGGACTAGGCTACCCAGCAGGATCGACGAAGCCGATAGTCCGCAAGAATGCTGGCACATGTGGCCAAGAATATATCTGGCCATACTGGATAACGACTTCGCTACGCTAATGGTGACGATTATTCTATCCACCAGAGTAGCCATGTTTTCATCTCAGCTCAAAAGACATTGTGGAATTTTGAACATATGAGCGATATGTAAGTATTTTTGAAATAAATAACTTAAATATTCGAAATAGTGATTTATTATCCTGAATCTTTACTTTGTAATTTATTCCAATAAGTATCTTTATAGCATATAAAATATCAATGAAGTATGGATTATACACATAAGAGACAGCAACTTTAGGCAACAAGTAGTCTCCAATAGAAAATTGAACAATTTTTCTATTTAAATATATTATTCTGACACCATGAAAATGCCACGCTACTGCTGCAGAATATGGAAATCGATTGGCGTTCCATGGGGCAAGAATTAACGATTGGTTTTGTAAGACATGTGTTTCCTTACAAAATAATTCTGGCCATTTTTCCAGATATTTTTGATCACCAAATTTGCCATCCTCATGCCTTGCATGGCACCATTCGACACATCGTTGTTCCCACCACAGCCTGACCACTTCACCACCATCGCGAGTAATAGTCACAAACTGAACACAATACTGTCCTGAAATAGCTGACTGGTCATACTCAGGTGCATACGCATGATCTGTTATTAACACATGTTTACCAGATGCACCAAGTTCTTCAAAGATTGATTTTGGATTCTTACGAAACCAAAAATCAGCGTCTATATATGTAACACGCGCTACAGATGGGTCTGCCTCAAATACGAAACGATGCGAAAACGGGGTCAAAGTCCAGCAGTACTCACCTTTGGTACGCCACTGTTTCACACACAGCAATTCTTTGGTCTCCAGCTCACTGAGATATAACAAACGAACATTTGGTAACTGTATCTTGGCAAGCACCTTGTACGCTTCATCATCCACACACAGGATCCAAAGTGTGTAATCCTTGACATGCCTTTCCATCGACATGTGAAGCGCCAATCCTTGTGGAAGAAAAAAGCTATCAAAAAGGGTGACGTAGTGCTCCATCAATCCCCCCGGAAGCTATTCACAGCGCTAATCACTTGTGTCACATCGGCATCAGACATTTGAGGATGAACAGGCAAGGTCAAGCACATTGCTGCATGATATTCACTCACTGGCAACCCACATGGATCTCGCATAATTTGTAGACATTGTTTCTGATGATGCACCGGAATAGGATAATGGATCAGTGCCTGCACTTGGTTCTTATTAAGATGGAATTGTAATGCATCTCGCCATTTACAAGTAACTACATAAAGATGATAAACATGTGCAGCATCTTCTTCCGGCGGAATCATCTTCTTAACTAATGAATTAGTAATTCCGACTTCATAAGCATGCGCGATGCTACGTCGACGTTCAGTGAAAATTTTCAGCCATTTAATCCGTTCCCGCAAGATGGCAGCATGAAGTTCATCTAGGCGGCTATTCATTCCAAATTCAGGGTGATGATAACGATCGCTTTGGCCATAATTACGCATCCGCATAGCATCAGCAGCCAAACATAAATTATTGGTGACAAGCATGCCACCATCCCCGAGTGTTCCTAAATTTTTCGTAGGGTAAAAGCTGTATGCCCCTACTTCACCAAAATTTCCAGCAACCTTACCCTGCCATGATGCGAGATGCGACTGAGCGCAATCCTCAATGAGCCAAGCATTGTTTTCATGACAAAACTCGATCCAAGCGGCCATTTTTCGAACCTGCCCATATAGGTGAACAAGTATCACCGCCTTGGTTCTACTAGATATGCAGCGCTGTGCACTTTCCAAAGAGAGAAGGGCTGTGTCCGGTTCAATATCAGCCAGCACTGGTATAGCACCAGCTCGCAAAATAGCTAATACTGTCGCATAAGCAGTCATAGATGTAGTGATGACCTCATCCCCTGGGCCAATATTGAGCGTACGAAGTGCAATCTCAATGGCGTCCATACCATTTCCGACACCTACAGCGCATGCAGTACCACAAACGGCAGCCCACTGTTCTTCAAACGAGCGAACTTCATCACCAAGTACATACCATCCTGAATCGATCACACGGCGTATAGCAGCCAGCATGGCTTCACGCAATGCTGCTGGTTCGGCTCCAAAGTCGTTCATCTGAATCATTGCTGCGCCTTACTATATAAATCGTAATTTAATTTATGGAAGCAGTTAATATTGCACCCTCTACAGTTCTTACCAGTAGTAAGAATGATGTGCCTGATAATATTTCACAGTTTTTTTCAATCCTTCCAACAACCCGACTTTTGGCACCCAACCTAGTTCCCGTGCAATCAACCCAAAGCAACTATAATAATCTCCGATATCAATTACTTTTCTTTCTAGAGGAAATGGTTCAAATTCGTATACCCCACCATATCCAAGACTTACTAGTACTTCAGCAAGTTTTCTTAATTCAACAACCTCAGTACTTCCCAAGTTATAAATTTTCCCATTCGCTGCATCGCTCGCTCCAACCATCAGCATGGCGGTTACGCAGTCATCTACATAATTAAAATCTCGCAATTGACTGCCATCACCGAAAACTTTGATTGGTTTTCCTTCAATCAACATACGAATCCATATCCCTAAAAAGGTCTGTCGAGCATCCTGGACCCGCATCCCGGGGCCATACGTGTTAGTAAGTCGTAGAGCAGTAGCTCGAATTCCATATACATTATTATATAGCAGGTGATACGACTCGCCGGCCAATTTATTAATTCCATTGACATCCACTGGACGAGTTGGGTGCTTTTCGTCTACAGGCAAATAGTCAGGTTTACCATATATTTGACGTGTACTCGCAAAAACAATTTTAATACTGGGATTATTCTTGCGGCATGCTTCAAGAATTGATAATTGTGATGCTGTATTAATATCAAGATCAGACTGAGGATCACTCATCGAATCAACGTGACTGGTTTGCCCCGCTAGGTTAAATAAGTAATCCTTTCCCTGGAGAAGATAGGCGATTGCAAACGGATCGCGTACATCACAAACATTCACAGTCACCTTATCTTTAATATCGAAAATGTTATAAGGATTTCCGCCGAACTTAGGAATCAGACTATCTACCAGTGTGACCTGTGCTCCATACTCAACAAGTACACGCGCTAGATTGGAGCCAATAAACCCAAGCCCGCCGGTGATAAGAACAGATGAACCTTGATAATCATGCAACTTCATTTTTTTTAAGAACAATTATTGATGAATGTCCGACTGTTACCAAATTTGGGAACAATTTGCCAATAGGATATGCAAATAAGGAAGAAATTTTTCCAATGATTCTCCCAATAAAGCTTATATCTACCGTTTTTTGTTTTCTTTGTATTATATTGCATAAATAGAACCTTACCATGGTAGTAACAGCCCAATGTCGA
This sequence comes from Candidatus Symbiobacter mobilis CR, assembly GCF_000477435.1. Taxonomy (NCBI): domain Bacteria; kingdom Pseudomonadati; phylum Pseudomonadota; class Betaproteobacteria; order Burkholderiales; family Comamonadaceae; genus Candidatus Symbiobacter; species Candidatus Symbiobacter mobilis. The sequence goes on along the minus strand of NC_022576.1, from coordinate 14,121 downwards.
TGAACATCAGATAGTTTTTCTTCAACATAATTAAGAACTTCGATATTATATTTATTTGCTAAATAAATTAACGATTTTTTACTCCAGAGAAGCACATGATGGGGAGGCATATTTAAAATGTTATTCACAGCATACCCAATAAAGCCAGAATTATTTGGGACTGCCAAGACAATGATACCTCCGGGCTTACATAAACTTACCAATGCGGAGAAAAAACCATGTATATCAATAACATGCTCAAGTACCTGAAAACAAGTTACTGCATCAAAACTATCTTTTAATGAGTCTGAGATCTTCATTATATCAATCAAATCAACATTTCTTCCCATTGACTTTGCAATTTCGACTGATTTTTCACATAAATCTGATCCGAAATAATTAACTCCATCCGGCAGATAAGTTGAAAATTCTCCTATGCCGCAACCAACATCAAATAAATTAATCTTTGCATTTAATACCGACAATGTAAACTCGTATTCAGTCTTCCCTGGGTGCTTGTAGTACCAATCCCAGTCCGCTAGTTTACCATAGAATAAAGCATCACCAGGAATAAAAGGGTAATAGTAGCCAAGCCCACATATGTTACATTGACACTTCGTGATTTCTGATTTACGGATAGCCTGAGATACATCTATACCTACTTTACCCCAAATAGCTATAACATCTTCTGAATTAATAAGCTCCAAAATTTGTGGAGTATTATAGCAAAGAGGGCACCTCATTTCCAATGTATCAATCCCATAAATATTATTACTATTCATGAATATCATCTACTTATTAATCGCCAGCCTAAGGAAGGTCTACGCAACTCTAAAACTCAGTGATTCTACGGTTTTAACCTGGTAAATATCCCCCGGCTCTGCCGGGGGATATTTACTTTCATCAGACCATCAGTTCTATCGTAGAGAATGGAAACTGACGGAGCCACGAATCGTCAGACAGATTATATATATCAATCCCCATGGAATGGGCATGCCTAGCATAAAAAGCATACCTTTCAAACAATGCGATACATGCCTTTAATTCATAAACAATATCCTGCCAAGTATCGGGATCCGTTGCATTCTTCCGAACTTCCATATTTTTATCATAAAAATTATTTACAAACCCCCCATAATCACGCAGTACAGTATGATCGCATCCAACGAGACAAATTTTTCGATAGCCAAGCATCATAACCAAAGGGAGCAATAACAGTGGTGCCGTCTGCGGAGCGGGGAAAATATATTTTACACGCGGCCATAACCAGTCAGCTAAACTATTCTGTAATCCATATAAAATATTATGTGAAACAGCCAATCCACTAGCTTGCACAAATAATTTATTACAAACAGGCGTATAGATTGTCGTGGTTGATGGAAGTTGTAGTGCAGCTTCATCTAACCACTTAATAAAATTATCTCGTTCCATCGGTTCATGATAGCAAGCAAATCCATGAACCAAAGGCCTAATCTTATTTATATCTGGATGTAGGAAAGCGTTGCTAACAGTGAAGCAGTCTTTTCCAGAAAGCAAGGCCAAATTTTGGCGTTTGATGCTGGGGCCAGTCGCTATAATAAATGCAGTGTCGCTAGTAACGGAATTCTTCAGATGGGACAACTCCCTATGCAAATACTTTCTGTAATCAGTGAAATACCGAATCAATAAAGATATCTCTCTTCCTACGCCACAAACTTTTCTACTAAGAAATAAACTTATACTCATTGGAACTTGGCGTTTTGAACAACCCACTCTAAGTACCGAAAATCATCTAACGAATCAATTTCATAACTTTTATTCTCATCCATCACGTATAAAACAATATTTCCACCAAGACGATTCTCATTTTCTCTTAAAACCCATGGTTTGTAAATATAAATCGATCCATTTTCAATATATTGTGGACGCATATCTTGTCGGCGTGGGCGTGACCTCCAATCATAGTTGATGGAGACAGGGACTCCATCACACAACTCCCATAAAAACCTGTGCGACGGACATACAGACAACAAAGAATCAGCATCGTTGCTCAGCATCTCATACATAGCACAATCTATATCGTCCGAACTGCGGAGTGGCGATGTGCATTGCAAAAAAACAAAATAATCTGGACATATTCCTAACAGTTCCAAATAAAACAAAGCATGCCGAAGTGCTGATTCTGATGTGGCCGTATCTCCAGCTAACTCGGAAGGCCTCTCGATGATCTTTGCACCATAGTCGCGCGCTACAGAAGCAATTCTGGCATCATCGGTGCTAACATATACATCTTGAACCGTATTGGCGTGAAGTGCTGCTTCGATACTATACGCAATCAGTGGCTTGCCCGCCAAGGGAAGAATATTCTTTCCTGGTACCCCTTTAGAGCCACCGCGAGCAGGAATGACGGCTACGGCATGGACATTGGAATTACTGTACGACATGGTTGATTTACCTAATGAGTATCATTCCGGCTACAGCATCTCGATTCGCTTTTACCGCTTTTGCGATACTTTCCAAACGCTCTAGGGCCCGCCAAGCCCCAGCTCCATCGTTTTTATGACCTTGCCAAATTTCTGGGATAAATGTCACGCTAGCATGAGCGTGATGTCCAAATAGTATCCAGAATTCTTTCCAATCGATATCTCCATCACCAATCTGCAACCCCTCACCATCTACTCCAGCAGCATCTGCAATATGCAGATGCGCAGAATATGGTAATACTTGCTCCAGAAATCGTGCAAAAGAGTATTTTAGGTGATTACATGCGAGTTTAGAATGAGACAGATCAAGACAGACTCGCATTCCGGATTTTTTGCAAAAGTCAACTATTGATTCTGCATCAACAAATAAGTTATGAAACTGCTGGCCACCAAAATGCCATGGAAAGGGCGGCATGGTTTGAGGAATTACTTCAACCCCATCACAATCCAGCTTACTGAGACTCACAATCAAACGAGAATACATGACGCTGCACTCGTCTGCATTCAAATGCCGATTTTTACTAAACCCCCCAACATTCACAACGATGCACGGCTTACTCGTACGCTTAAAAAAAGGTGTCAGTTCACGTGTAAGAACAATTACCCGCTGCAATTCACGAATCGATCTATCCAAATAGTCGCTGTCTGGTGAACATAAATCCAATGTGTGATCCCCGGCAAACAATTCTGGAGCATGAACTACCAATTCTAGATCAAGCGCTTCTGAAAAATATTTCCGAAAATCGAGAGCCATGTCCTTATAACTCAGATGAATTTCAAGTAGCGTTGGATTGGAAAGACTGGACATCTGCTGTAAATCATGATACCTCACCGGTATACCCCAAGACCGCTCACCGAAGTCATAATTTCTGACGATGACCTGTCCCTCTCCCAAATCTGATGGATAAAAATAATCCCCAGCTTTCTTGTCCCGTCTAAGCACGACTCCGATGAGATCCATCTTCCTGTTCGGTTGCAAGCCATGCCCTGGACTCCGTACAGTAATCATCTCTTCAGTGATACAAGAACCAGCCGGAATATCCTGTGCAGCCGTCAGGCTTTTGGCGAGAGTTTCCCTGTTGATCATTTCTCCTTGAGATACCGTGCGATCACCAAAATGGCCAAGTGCTTCCTCAATCTGTCGAACACCAGTCACCATCTCAGAAAATTCATGCGGTAGCAGACTAATCTTGTGATCGTTTCCTTCGAGCGACTTGTCGAGGGTGAAATGCTTTTCAATCACTTTTGCACCAAGAGCAATGGCAGCCATTACAACATGGATACCTCGTTCATGACCAGAATAGCCGACCAACCCTTCACTCAATTCTCGCAAATGTTGCATGTAACTCAAATTGACATCCTTGAATGGCGCGGGGTACGTGGAGTTGCAATGAAGCAATACGAATTGAGCACCGATTGCCTGTAAATGGCGCACCCCCTCATTAATTTCTTTCTCGGAGGACATTCCTGTAGAACATATCATTGGTTTTCCGGTGGCTGCGATTGCGTCGATCAAGTCGAAATTCGTGAAGTCAGCCGAAGCAATTTTGTATGCGGGTAGTCCATAACTTTCGAGTTTTCGGAGGCTGGCATGATCCCAAGGCGTACAGAGTGGCAAAATGCCCTTTTGTCTACAATGGTCGAATGCAGTAAACAATTCTTCATCAGTAAGCTGAAATCGCGACAATAGATCAAGCGTGTACTGATCACCAAGATCTGAACTGTCATCATTACTGTTACCGGCATTCCGATACAGGCTCTTAAGGTCGCGCATCTGAAATTTCGCACAATCAGCCCCAGCTTCCACTGCCGCATCTACAAGTGCAAGGGCCCGCTCCAGACTCCCATTGTGATTATTGCCAATTTCTGCAATAAGGAATGCGGGAGCATGTTCGGAAAGCATCCGACCATCCAAATCCATTTCACGCAGTACATGTAATGCGACTGCAGCAAGTCGCATGTGAGCATCTACCAATGGAACCGCAACTACCCTGCTATTAAGCATGGCTTGAATATGCCGTGCAGGAGCATCGACATTGGCCCACTGTATTCGAGAATTCATTACTCTCGACACCGGAACGTCAAGATTTACATCCAGACTGGATGTTATCCATCGTCGAAAATCTCCATCCGTCAATGCTCCTTCCAGGGCGCCATTTTCTGACACCACAAATACAACACGTGACTTATTCGAATTAATTTTATTTAAAGCATTAAGCAACGAGTCTTCTTTGAAAACTACTAATTTCCCAAAAGATTTCTCGATGATCATAATATATGTACCATTACTTATTGATTGATAAATAGATCAGAACCAATCACGTTTCAGCGACTGCTACCAGTGTATCCGTGGCGTCAATCCGCGCAAGTGCTTCCCCGTAGGCAACTGTCAAATTATCTGTTTCGAACGCAGAAAAAAGCTCTTTATGTCCGCCTGGCTGGCCAAATCTCAGCCATTGCAGGTGATTGGTTAACCCATATCGCTGCACACCTTCGATGAGTATATTGTTGAAGCCAGCCCGTTTCAGCAATCGTGTCAGGGAATCCCGGGTATGCAATACCAAGTGTTGCGACCACAAAGTAAAATCAATAAATGATTGAACTTTTAAGGTTTTAATTAGGATGTCTTTGGCGTGAGGAACTTCAATGATTATTTTTCCATTCCCATTACTTTTTAACTTATCATGCATCTTACTCAGAACCTGAAGTGGATCGGGAAGATGTTCCAAGCTATGAAACATAAAAAATGTATCTTGGCCATCGAGAACATTATCAAGATGATCTACACAACTGATACCTATTTCACTCAGCGCTTTTGCAAAATCCTGCTGCAACTCAACCCCAACAACCGTTGCTGCGTCGGCATATACGAGTCGCAAAAAACCACCCCGCCCACAACCAAAATCCACAATTTTCTTACCGATCGCAAATCTGCGGTAACGAGAATACCGCCTCTCGCTATCCAGGATATCCTCCAGATCACCGCTTGCACTATTGAATAAATTTCTATTTTTTCGACGATAATGTCCACTTGCGTATTCATGCTCGCCAACATAGAAATCATCTATAAAAATTACTCCTGTCACGCGGTCAATATATACGGGCAGCGCGTCGCGGTCACGGGTTTTTCCGGCGAATAGTTCCACATCCTTCTCATGAATCGCTCCAATCTCCATGAGTGTGTTTCGAACGAGATTTTTCTGATTCATCGATTATATATTCCTATCAAAGATAGTATATTACACACTCAATCGACTCAATCTAATAAACCTGATTGGCCCCGATAGCAACGCCTTTGTTTTCGCCCGGAAGTATCCAATGGTATGCGGTGTCATAGCGTCAAATCCATAAAACAACAGCGAGTAACTCACCAGAGTTGCGCATGCTGCCCCAACTCCACCATAAATTGGGATCAACCAATAATTTAGTGCAATATTCACTATGCAGCTCATGACCGTGCGCGACAATATAAGCCTTTGTAAATTGTCCGCAAGGTAAAACTGATGTCCGGCGACACCTACATATAAGAACAGCGTAGACCATATATGGATTTGCAGAATTGCCGAAGCCCCCTTGTATGGGAGTCCGAATAGGGATTCAATCAACATATCTGATGTCAGCGCTACCAATACCGATGATGGCAATGCGATAGTGACCAGAAGATCGAATAAATGCTGCATCCGACGTTGATATGACGCTTCATCTTTCATCTTCGATTTTATAATAGCAGGTGCCAGCGACCCTACTATGATATACGGTACTGCATACCAAATCCCACTAATGCGTAGAGCAGCAGAGTATATCCCTACCGATTCATCACCCAACATATTCCCGAGCATCACTTGATCGATTCGCATGTGGATCAAGTCCGCAAACCCCGCAAAGATCAACATCCAAGACTCGCGTATCAAACTTTTGGCTCTTTCAATTCTTACAATCCACCATCGAATATGGCCATTTTGGCTCTGATACATCATGAATAGCCCGCATGCCACCAGCACGCTTTCGATTGTTGCTATCCATGCAAAGGCCAAGAGAGGTGCTTTTGTCAGAATCAGTACAACTTTGCCTGCTGCAAATATAATAATCACTGCATTTTCTGTCCATACAACATAGCGCGTTTGCACTTGTGATGCATACCAATTTCGAATCACGTCACTGGCATTGATCAGCAATGTCATACCCAGTATGGCCACCACAGTACGGGCCAGCATATCATCTGGGCGCAATACGTATCCAAGCAAGACGCAAGCTGCATAGGCTACTAGCCCAGATGTCGCTTGCATAACCAATGCCGATCCGAGTATTTCTTCCGCTTGTTCCGGTTTTTTCACCAGTTCCCGTATGACAATGTTGCCTAGCCCGAGGCTCGCAAGTGGGGTCAGCATAAAAACCAGCGCCCACCCATAATTGAATAGGCCGAATTGTTGAGGACCAAGGTAACGTGCAATCCATACACCGATCAATGCTCCTAGCCCAAGTCGAAATACCTTGTCCGCAAACATCCAAGCCATGTTGCCTGCAATGCGTGCAAAATCGGCATCCAACGAAATACGCCGATAGATTCCGGCCGGTAACAACTTCGACAACACGATTGAATTGCATCCTTGCATGCAAAGTTATAATATTTTAGCGAGACACGTTGCTGCTGGTGTCTTGAGCAGCTCCTTGCCCATCTGCCGGTGTCTTTGCTCTGGCGTTACCAACCATATCCCGCTGTGCCGGTGTTCGTTGCTGTACCAGTTCACAAAATCCGAGTACCCACTGGCGTGCATGATTCAACGTCTCAAATGGCCTGGCAGGATATTTCTGGCAGTTCTTCTGCATAGACCAAAACAAACTCTCTGAGTACGGGTTGTCATCGCTCACCGATGGGCGGCTGGAAGATGGCATCACGCCCAATCGCTGTAACATACACAGCATCGTCACCCCTTTCATCGGGCTGCCGTTACATGCACTTCCCATCCCATGATCTTCCGGCTGACAACATCCACAGCCATGTACATCCGATAGCCCCCCCTTGGACCAGCGTGAGCAGGTACGTGATATCCCATGTCCATACCCAGTAGGGAACGTGTGGATGTAGACAATTCATTCCAGTTTATCAAATATCAATTCGGATACTTGATGATACGGTATTACTGCATAACCACTTTCACTGGGCAGATGGTCACGCTGTGTACAGCGTCGAATTTTTGGAGCCGGTAATAATCATCGCTCTGCATTGCGCCTCTCTATTTCATTCAGCATATTCTCTGCACTTCCTGTCAGTCTTGATACAAACCGGTGCCCGCTCCAGAGCGCTTCATGAAAAATCTGCATATCTTCCACATATTCGTGAACCATCTGATTTCTTAGATTACGCATAGTCATCCAATCTTCAGTCGATTCGATCCAACCTAAGCGTTCCGCCAAATCAAGATTATCAATCGCAGAACCAGCTTTTTCACCCAAAAGTGCCAACAATAAAGGCAACAATTTGTCTCCAACAGTGTCTTGCAGCCGCCCGAAACGCCCTACGAATGCTTCTACACGCTCGGCGGTATCTGGCGTTTCCTCCAACCTCCTTAGTTGTTCTAAATCCAATCCGCCATCAAACAATCGCGCATTGGTTGTGAGCAAATGGCGGCATTCCTTGCGTACCACCCGAACAAGAAATTCCAACCGCGCCCAAACTTTCGGCGCAGTCGTCATAACAAAATCCCCTCTTCGTGCGCAATCTTGTGAATAGGGAAATGTTGCAAATTGGGGGCACTCAACAATACATCCACCTTGCGTCCTAGCAGAACGCGAGACACGCGAGCTGACACCTTGGCGGCAAGCAGGGCAGGATGTTCTATCGGCTCTGCAAACTCCAACAGCAAATCCAAATCCCCGCCCCTGGCCTGATCGTCCAGCCTGGAGCCAAATACACGCACAGCCAAATGTTTGCACGCTGTAACCTCCATCACCGCCTGAAGAACCGCTCTGGCTTGATCATCGGTTAGGCGCACTGCAATTCCTTTCTATTCTGCTGATTCATTCAAGCAATCGAGCATTGCTTTCGTGGCTGGTGTGAACCGTGTCTTGCCTGCATTCTCCACATACAGCCCCTGTTTGACTTCGTGGCTTCCGGCATCTCGGAACCATGGCAACCAAAGGCCAGCAAGATGACATCGCATTGATTCAGAATGTGGCTTTCCGTATCGCTCTGCGCGTTATCGAAATACGACCCGCTCCTTACCGGATATAAACCGGATCGACTTCACCGCAAAGCAGAAACGTGTGCTGGTATGGATCACAACGTTCCACCCGTACACAAAACGTCAAACCGACAATTTCCAGCCTTGTAAGCCGGTCCAGCCCCTACACATCAATATTCCCCGCCAGCAGCGCGTTGTTCTCGATGAACTCGCGCCGGGGTTCGACTTCGTCTCCCATCAGCATGGCAAAGACTTTGTCGGCTTCAATGGCGTCGTCGATCTGCACGCGCAGCAGCGTGCGCACTGCGGGGTCCATCGTGGTTTCCCAGAGCTGTTCGGGGTTCATTTCGCCTAGGCCCTTGTAGCGCTGGCGACTGGTGCTGTGCTGGGCTTGCTCGATCAGCCATTCCATGGCTTCGTGAAAGCTCTGCACAGGCTGTTCTTTTCTACGCTCCCCTTCACCCCGGGCTACCTTGGCTCCGGGGCCGATCAGCCCTTGGAACGTTTGGGCGGCTTCGGTCAGCACAGCGTAATCCGCGCCATGCACAAAGTCTTGGGTGATGGTGCTGGTTTTGCGGTTGCCGTGGTGTTGGCGGATGATCCGCAATACGGGCTTGTCGGTACGAGTGTCGAATTCACTCGCCACTTCGGCATCGGGCAAGCGTTCTTGCAACGCCACAGCACTTTCCTGCGCTTGTTCTACGGTGTCAAGGTTCAGCGTTACGCCGTCGACGATGGCGCGCAAGCCCCCCACGTCCATAAAGGCCCCGAGCCGATTGATGATCCCCTGCACCGTCTGATGGCGGCGCGCCAGCCGTTCCAGCGCTTCGCCTCGCAGCACGGTGCCTGCGTCGTCGCCTGTGTGAACCTCGGCGTGGATGAGTGCCACGCGCAGCAGGAATTTGTCCAGATCCGCAGGCCCTTGCAGATATAGCTCCTCCCGCCCGGCTTTGACGCGATACAACGGGGGTTGGGCTATGTAGATGTGCCCGCGCTCCACCAGTTCCGGCATCTGCCGGTAGAAGAAGGTCAGCAGCAAGGTGCGGATGTGCGCGCCATCCACGTCCGCGTCGGTCATGATGATGATGCGGTGGTACCGCAGCTTGGCGACGTCGAAGTCATCCGCCCCAGACTGCCCGCCTGTCTTGCCAATGCCTGTTCCCAGCGCGGTGATCAGCGTGAGGATTTCATTGCTGGTCAGCAGCTTTTCGTATCGCGCCTTTTCGACGTTGAGAATCTTGCCGCGCAGGGGCAGGATGGCTTGGAACTTGCGATCCCTGCCCTGTTTGGCCGATCCGCCGGCGGAGTCCCCTTCGACGATGTAGATCTCGCAGAGCGCGGGGTCCTTTTCCTGGCAATCGGCCAGCTTGCCGGGCAGGCCCATGCCGTCCAGCACGCCCTTGCGGCGGGTCAGGTCACGCGCTTTGCGGGCGGCTTCGCGGGCGCGGGCTGCATCAATGATCTTGCCGACGATGAGCTTGGCATCCCCAGGGTGTTCCTGCAGGTAATCGAATAGCAGCTTGCTGACGGTGTCCTCCACCGGCCCGCGCACTTCGGAACTGACAAGCTTGTCCTTGGTCTGGCTGCTGAATTTGGGTTCGGGCACTTTGACGCTCAGTACGCACGTCAGCCCTTCGCGCATGTCGTCGCCAATCACTTCGACCTTGGCTTTTTTCGCCATGTCGGAGTCGTCGATGTATTTGTTGATGACGCGGGTCATCGCCGCACGCAGCCCCGTGAGGTGCGTCCCCCCATCCCGCTGCGGGATGTTGTTGGTGAAGCACAGCACCTGTTCGTTGTAGCCGTTGTTCCACTGCATGGCCACTTCCACCCCGATCATGGTGTTCTGGTCGCTCATGCGTTCCCCCGTGGCATGGAAGATGTTGGGGTTGAGGATCGCCTTGCCCTTGTTGATGAACTCGACAAATCCACGCACGCCCCCGGTGCCGGAGAAGTCGTCCTCCTTGCCCGTGCGTTCGTCCTTGATGCGGATGCGAACGCCGCGATTGAGGAAGCTCAGCTCGCGCAGGCGTTTGGCCAGCACGTCGTAATGAAAGTCCGCGTTCTGCTGGAAGATGTCCGAATCCGGCAAAAAATGCACCTCGGTGCCCCGGCGCTGCGTCTCCCCAATCACCCGCATGGGCGATATGGCTACCCCGTCGTTGGTTTCGATGAGACGGTTTTGCACTGCACCCCGGCAAAACTCCAGCACATGCACCTTGTGGTCGCGCCGGATCGTCAGGCGCAGCATCCGGCTCAATGCATTGACGCAGCTCACGCCCACGCCATGCAACCCGCCGGACACTTTGTAGCTGTTCTGGTCGAACTTGCCCCCGGCATGCAGCTCGGTCAGCGCAATTTCCGCAGCACTGCGCTTGGGGTCGTTCTTGTCATCCATCTTGACCCCGGTGGGAATGCCCCGCCCGTTGTCGACGACGCTGATGGAGTTGTCCGGATGGATGGTGACGACGATGTCATCGCAATGGCCTGCCAGCGATTCATCGATGGAGTTGTCGACGACTTCGAAGACTAAGTGGTGCAGGCCCGTGCCGTCGGAGGTATCCCCGATGTACATCCCCGGGCGTTTGCGCACTGCCTCCAGCCCTTCGAGGATCTGAATCGACCCCTCGCCGTAGCTATCTATCTCCTCCGCAGGTTCCGCCACGGCTGGCGTTTCCGTTTCCGGCATGAGGGGGTCTCGTTCTTCAGACATGGTGGAGGCTGGTGTAGGGCAAAGGTCGCAAATCAGATGCGCATGGGCATCACGACGTAGCGGAATTTCGGGTCATCAGGCAGGGTGAGCAGCACCGAGCTTGTCGAGTCAGTGAAGTGCAGGTTTACGGTCTCGTCGGCAGTGTTGCTGAGGACGTCGATGAGGTATGTGACATTGAAACCAATCTCGAAACCCACGCCCTGGAAGTCGATGTCGAGTTCATCGACGGCTTCTTCCTGCTCGGCATTGCTGGCGACGACACGCAAAACGCCGGGTTCAAAAACGAGCTGCACCCCACGAATCTTTTCCGATGTCAGGATCGCAGTGCGCTGCAAGGCACTGAGCATGGCCGTGCGGGCCAGCATGGCCGAGTACTGATGGTCTGTGGGAATGACGCGGGCGTAGTCCGGGAACCTGCCTTCGACAAGGTTTGTCGAAAACTCGATCGACCCAAAAGCAAACTTGGCGCGGTTCCCGGAGAATCGCATTTCGATCGTCCCCTGGTCGTCGGAAAGCAGGCGCTGCAACTCCAGCACAGTCTTGCGCGGCAGGATGACGCCTTGCTTAGGCATGTCTACGTCCAGCGTGGCGCTGGCAAAGGCCAGGCGATGCCCGTCAGTGGCGACGAGCCGCAATTCGTCTCCTTCCACCTCGAACAGGATGCCGTTGAGGTAGTAGCGGATGTCATGCTGCGCCATGGCGAAGGACACCTGCCCCAGCAAGCGCTTGAGCGCCTTTTGCGGGATGCTGAAAGGGGGGCTGAAGTCGTCCCCTTCGCGGGCAAGGGGGAAGTCCTGCGCAGGCAAGGTCTGCAAGGTGAATCGACTTTTTCCCCCGCGCAACACGACGCGGGAATCCTGCGCGTCGAGCGTGACGGTTTGCAGATCAGGCATCGACCGCAAGATGTCGATGAGCTTGCGTGCGCCGACGGTGATGGCTTCGTCGCCCACATCGCCGCCGAGGTCAGATGCCGTGCGCAGTTGCAGCTCCAAATCGCTGGAGATGAATTCGAGCGTCGATCCAGTCTTGCGAAGCAGGACATTCGCCAAGATAGGCATGGGGTGGCGGCGTTCGACGATGCCACAGACTGATTGCAGCGCAGTCAGTACTTGATCGCGCGTGGTGTGAAAGAAGATCATGGTTTTCTCGTAGGGATGGATGCTGCACGCTGGCACGATGGCAGGCACTGGCGATTCGGCAACCATGCCGCCCACCGCGCCCGCCGGGGGGAACCCCCTCAGCCTTTGAGCGTCTGTTCGAGTACGTGCAACTGCTGGTTGAGTTCGGCAGAGGTCTGCCGCTCGGCACTGACCTTGCGCACGGCGTGCAACACCGTGGTGTGGTCGCGCCCGCCAAAGATCTCGCCAATTTCCGGAAGGCTCTTCTGGGTAAGTTCCTTGGAAAGGTACATGGCAATCTGCCGTGGGCGGGCAATGTTGGCAGGCCGTTTTTTGGAATACATGTCGGCGACCTTGATCTTGTAGTAGTCCGCAACGGTCTTCTGGATGTATTCGACGGAAATCTGCCGGTTCTGAATCGATAGCAAATCGCGCAAGGCGTCCTTCGCGGTCGGGATGCTGATTTCCTTGAGGTTGAACCGGGCATAGGCCAATACTTTGCGCAGCGCGCCTTCCAGTTCTCGCACGTTCGAGCGGACGTTTTTGGCGACGAAAAACGCCACTTCTTCAGAAAGGGGGATGCCTTCAGCCTGCGCCTTGTTCAACAGGATGGCAACGCGCATTTCCAGCTCGGGTGGCTCGATGGCGACGGTCAAGCCCGAATCGAAGCGCGAAACCAGGCGCTCGTGGATGTCGGTCAACCCCTTGGGGTAGGTGTCGCTGGTCATCACGATGTGGGACTTCTTGGCCAGCAGTGCCTCGAACGCGTTGAAAAACTCTTCCTGCGTGCGATCCTTGTTGGCGAAGAACTGCACATCGTCGATCAGGAGCAGGTCGAGCGAGTGGTAGAACTCTTTGAACTCGTCGAACGCCTTGCGCTGGTACGCCTTGACTACGTCGGTCACGAATTGCTCGGCGTGGATGTACAAAATTTTTGCCCGGTGCTCTTCCACCAACAAGCGGTTGCCAATGGCGTGCATCAAGTGCGTTTTTCCCAAACCCACCCCACCGTAGATGAACAGTGGGTTGTACATCGTCCCCGGCATACTGGCCACGTGCATCGCTGCGGCACGGGCCACGCGGTTGGCGCTGCCTTCGATCAGTGCATCAAAAGTCAGCGCGGGGTTGAGGCGATTTTTGGGCGGCGCCGAGGTTGCCGATGCAGCCGATGCTGCGGTGATTGACGGCGCCAAGGACGCTGCTGCAAAGGGAAATGGAGACGGAGCGGCGTCACGGGCTACCGGGAAGGAGTTGGTGGATGGGGAAGTATGGGAGCGCGTGGAAGAGTGGGTGGAAAGACTGGAGGGAGATGCTTCCACAGTACCCTGGGAACCACCCGAACCACCTGCAACACCCCCGGCAGCGCCGCCATCCCGCGCCGACAACGCCAGTTCGATCTGCACAGGCTGGCCAAGCAGGCGCTCCATCAAAGCAGCAAAGCGGGAACCGTATTGCAGGCGCACCCAATCCAGCTTGAAGCGGTTGGCCACGAAGATCGTGACCTTGGAACAATCGTCTGCAAACCGTGCGGACAAAGGCTTGATCCACGTCTGGTACTGCTGCTCCGGCAGCTCCAGTGCAAGCTGTTCCAAACACGACTGCCAGACATCCAAGGCCGCTCCAGAGGCCGCTTCCGAGGCCATTTTTGTGGGAGTTTCCGCAGTCAT